>NZ_CP139348.1:3610414-4813886 GCF_038561965.1 Stutzerimonas stutzeri
GCCGATACTCGCACCGAGTGTCACTTCGGTACCGTCGATCTTGTGCCGTACCGATATCAGCTCGATCAGCTTCTCCGCCACCCGCGCCGCGTCTTCGGGGTGGTCCAGAGAATCGAGCAGTGCCGTGAATTCGTCACCGCCCATGCGCGCAATGATGTCGTAGGGGCGCATGCAGGTTTCCAGCAGGCGCGCGACCTTACACAGAATCTCATCACCCGCATCGTGCCCGAGGGAATCGTTGATGCGTTTGAAACCGTCCAGGTCGATATAGAGGATCGCCATGCGCTTGCCGTTGCGATCGACACGCGCCAGCGACGATTCCAGCGCCTGATGGAAACCACGGCGGTTCAGCAGGCCGGTCAGCGAGTCGGTGACCGCCTGTGTCTCCAGTTGCACGTGCAGGTTGCGCACCACCGACATGTCCAGAGCGATCACCACCATGGAGCGCTGCTGGCGAGGCAACGGCGAACTGGACAATGCCACCGGCAACGGCGTGCCGGTGGCGGTATGCAGCTGCGCCTCGTGCAGGCGATAGGTCGAGCCGCTGCGCCAGTAGCGATAGAAGTCCGACTCGTGCCAATTGGCCGGCATGTCCGGCGCGGCGAGATGCGACAGCAGCGGCGTGCCCTGCAGGTCCTCGACCCGGGTATGCAACATGCCGGCGATCGCCGGATTGGCGAAGCTGATGTAGCCATCCTCGGCGACCACCAGAATGCCCTCGGCCGCATTGCTTAGCACCGAGGCGTTGAACGCACGAGCGCTGTCCAATTGCTGGGTGAGCAATTGCAGGTCGCGGCGATTGTGCTCATGGGCGAGCAAAGTATTGATCTTGTGCTTAAGCACCTGAGGGTCGAACGGCTTGAGGATAAAGTCCACCGCCCCAGTGGCGTAGCCTCGCAGCACCGAATCGCGGGTATGGGCGATCGCCGAAACGAAGATAATCGGCGTATAGCGCGTATGCGGGCTGCCGCGCATCAACCGTGCAACCTCGAAACCATCCATGCCGGGCATCTGAACGTCCAGCAGCACGAGTTCCACGTCCAGCTCCAGCAGCGCCTTGAGCGCGGCTTCGCCTGAGTTGACCGTATGCACCTGCCAGTCGCCGTCACCCAGCAACGCCTCCATCGCCACCAGATTGGCTTCGCGATCATCCACCACCAGCAGCGTACGGCTACGCGGCTTGGCCTTGAGCTGCGTTTGCGTCATCGCCGATCTCCAAGCCAATCATTGCCCAGCTGCCGGCAATCGGCGCCTCCCGGTGCAGGCACACACCACGCGAACCGATTGATCATTACTTCATCACCGCAATGTTCACCACGCACTAGCCACTCACTCCTCTTGCGCATCAGCCGCACCCGTGCCGAGGCCCAGCCAGTGCTTTAACAGCGCCAGCAACGCCGCCGCTTCCACCGGTTTGGCCAATACATCGTCCGCGCCTGCAGCGACGCAGCGTTCCCGCACCTCGCCATCGGCCGCAACCACTAACGCAATGATTGGCACCTGGCAGTCATGCCCCTGCTTAAGCCGCTGAGCCAAATCAGGACCATCCGCCCCCAGCTGGTTCATGTCCAGCAGTACCAGATCGAAGGCATCCTCCTCGAAACGCTCGATGGCCTCGTCGGCATTGGTGGTCGGAACGACCTGCAGGCCCAACTCGTCGAGTTGGGCGGTAAGCGTGTAGATCAGCCGTACGTCCTCATCGACCAGCAGCACTCGCTGGCCAGGCTTGGCCAGCTGCAACGAAGCAGCCGGACTCGGCGACGTCCCGGCAGGTCCGGGCCGCAGCAAGGTTCCCATGCGTTCCACATCTTCCTCCTTGGAAAGGGCCACAGCCGAATACCGGCGTAGCCGTTGCAGTTCGGCCTCGGTCAGCGGCTCTCGGCTGTTCAGCAGCACCGTAACGCCGCGTAGCGATCGCAATCGTTCAAGGGCATCGAGCAAATCGAGCCCGCTGCCATCCTGCAGTTCGTGGTCGATCACCAGTACCGGAAACGGCTGCTCCGCATAGGCCAGGCTGGCGGCCTCGCCCGTCGCGGCAAGCGTGACGCTATAGCCGAGCCGCTCGAAGTAATCTCGGATCAGCACGCGTCGCCGCGGATCCGTTTCCACCAGCAGTAGACGCAGCGGGTTGTGGTCATGGCGTGCCAGCTCGATGAAGATGCGCTCCAACTCGGCCTGCGCCACCGGCTTGACCAGATAACGCGAACCGTCGTCGTGCCAGTCATGCGGTTGTGGCACACAAGAAATGATCAGCACCGGCATACCCTGGTGGCGTTCGTCGCCACGCAACTCACGATGCAGCTGCCAGCCGCTGATATCCGGCAGCAGAATATCCAGGATCACGGCGGCAAAATGCTCACGCCGCAACGCCTCGAGCCCCTGCTCGCCGGTACTGCAGATCAGGCTGGTGAAGCCATGACTCTCTCCGACCTCGGCCACCACCGAGGCGAAGTCCGCATCGTCCTCGATGATCAGCAGGCCCGGCCCGCGACCTCTTCGATGCGGCTGCGGCGGCAGCAGCGACTGCGCTGGCTCGCCCGATACCGTTGCAACCGGCAACACAACGGTAAACGTCGCACCCTGCCCCAATTCGCTATCCACGCTCACCTGACCGCCCAGCACCTCCACCAATTGACGGGTGATCGCCAGCCCCAGCCCAGTCCCACCGTAGTGCCGACTGATAGAACCATCGATCTGCTGGAAGGCCTGGAATATCCGTTCGTGCTGATCCTTGGCGATGCCAATACCGCTGTCGCGCACCTGCAGCTGCAGCGTCTGGCCGGCCCCTTCCTCGACGGGCGGATAACTCACGATCAGCTCAACCTGTCCTTTCTCAGTGAACTTCAGCGCATTGGTGAGTAAGTTGCTGAGAATCTGTTGCAGACGCGCCCGATCCGAGCTGAGCACCAGCGGCACGTTCACCTCGACATTGATCGTCAACGCCAACCCATTCTTCTCGGCCATCGGCCTGAGCGAGGCATCCAGCTCTGTCAGAAGCTCGCGCAGATTCAACGGTTCCAGCTTGAGCTGCATACGGCCAGACTCGATCTTGGCCAGATCCAGCACGTCGTTGATCAGCTCCAGCAATTCATGGCCTGCGCGATGAATGATGTCGGCGTGCCGAACCTGCTTGTCGTTGAGGTTGCCCGCTCCGTTCTGCCGCAGCTGATCACTGAGAATCAGAATGCTGTTGAGCGGGGTGCGTAGCTCATGAGACATGTTGGCGAGAAATTCCGACTTGTAGCGATTGGCGACGGCGAGCTGATCGGCCTGCTCGCGCAAACGCCGCTCCGCGGCCTTGCGATGGCTGATATCAATGATCACTGCCTGCACCAGGTGCTCGTCGCCACTACGCAAGGGCGACAGGCCGATCTCCACCGGCAGCGCGCTGCCATCGCGGTGCCGGCCAAACAGTTCTCGATTGCTGCCCATACGTCGCGGCTCGGGATGCTCGGCGTAACCCTGACGCAGGCCGCGATGGGCTTCACGCAGCGCCTCGGGCAGCAATATCTCAACCGGTTGTCCGAGCAGCTCCTGTCGGCTGTAGCCGAACAGCAGCTCGGTCTGGCGGTTGACGATCACGATGTCACCGTTGAAATCCACCAGAACGAATGCGTTGGGCGACGCCTCGACGACATTTCGAAAGCGTTCCTCGTCGCGCTTGCGCGCCTGCAAGTCGAGCAGGTTCAGCACGTAGTACAGCGTATCGTCGTGGCTGAAACTGGTCAGGCTGACCGCCACCGGTGTCGGCCGGCCGTCCTCTCGCTGAGCCTGCAATTCGAGCTGGCTGGTCTCGCGCAGCTGCCTGAGGACTTGTTCACCGAGCACCCCCGGCACGTAGCGGCTCACCCGTTCTCCGGCCAGCATATCCGGGCTGCTGCCCAACAGCTGTCCGGCACTCTGGTTGGCCAGCTCGATGCGCCCGCCGGAATTGCATAGCACGGTCGCCACAGGCAGCTGCTCGATCAACTGGCGAAAGCGCGCCTCTCGCTCCTGTAGCTGCAGGCTGAGTGCCTGGCTATTACGTAGTGCGCGCTCACGCAGGTAGAGATAGCCGCCTATCAACAGGGAGAATAAAGCCGCAGCGGTAAGCGCAGCCGCGAGGCTGAATGCTCGGTTATTGTCACGCAGAACGGCCTCGTATTCCGGCGTGCTCGCGACCTGGAGCTGCCAGCTGCGACCGTACATGTAGATATTGCGTATGCGCTGAAACTTGGCGTCGACGCTGACCGGCGCACGCCCAGCCAACAACGGCGAGTCCGGACTGGCAGCGTCGAAGAGCTGCAGCTGTAGCATCCGACTTCGAGAACCGAGGATGCCTTCCATCAGGTCGGTCAGGCGAAAGGCACCGTGCAGCGTTCCGACGAAGGCGCGCTGGCGCTCTTCCTCGGTGGTTACCGGGGCTGCCGCAGCATAGAAAGGAAAGAACAGCAGTACGCCGACCTGAACGTTTTGCTCGGTCTCCTGCTTGAGTCGCAGTGGACCGGTGAGCACTGGATTACCGCTGTCACGCGCACTGATGATTGCCTCACGGCGGGTTTCCTCGCTGAACAGGTCAAAACCGAGCACCCGCCGATTTCGCCAATCAGTCGGGTGTATGTAGTCGGTCACAACGTACTCTTCCCGCTCCCCCAGCGGGTACATGCGAAAGCGTTCGCGCCCCGCACTGCGAATCTGGTTGATCATGCCGGTCAGGGTTTCGGGAGTCGCATGGCGTGCTAGCGCAACGGCCTGGATGCCTGGATAGAAGTCTTGCAGCTGCAACTGGTCAGCGGCTCGCGCCCAATCGTCTACCTTGACCTCGTCGCTACCCGCGACGACGCCGGCAAGCCCACGCAGCACCATTTCATAGGCACGCATCCGCTCTCGAAGGGTGTGTTCGATATCATCGACGGCGAAGGTAAAGCGCTGCTCCTGCTCGACCTTACTGCGCTGCTCCTGGACGTGCCATTGCCAGCCAATCCATCCACCAAGCCCCGCCATAAGGGCCAGCGCGACCAATAATGGCAACCAGGACCTGCGGGAATGGAGAGCGGGACGATCATCCATTCGACCTCCTCTGTGCCACTACTGGCGTGCTATCGAATTCAGATTCGAATAGTGCAGAGAGGTTCCATGGGAGGCAGCAGAAACGAATTAATGACGTCGGTATTTCGACAGTTGCAGGGCCATTGCAGCCCTGCAACCTATTTTCGCGATTACAACGGACGCAGATTGATCTCGACGCGACGGTTTTGCGCGCGGCCAGACGTGGTGTCGTTGCTGGCGATCGGTTGGCTAGGGCCCGCGCCGTACGAGGAAATCCGGGCAGGAGCTACGCCGTTGGAAGCCAGGTAAGAGGCCACGCTCTGCGCGCGACGGTTGGACAGATCCTGGTTCAGCTGCAGCGATCCGGTGCTATCGGTATGGCCAACGATATCCACGCCGTTCTTGTTGAACTCCTTGAACACCTGCACCAGGGAATTCAGCGTCGGGTAGAAGCTGCTGGAGATATCTGCCGAGTTGCTGGCAAAGGTGATATTGCCGGGCATGATCAGCGTCAGGTTGTCACCGTTGCGCTGCACCTGAACGCCAGTGCCTTGCAGGGTCTGGCGCAGCTTGGCTTCCTGAGTGTCGACGTAATAGCCATAGCCGCCGCCAGCAGCACCGCCAACCGCAGCACCGATCAACGCGCCCTTGGTGCGATCCTTCTTGCTCGACGTTGCAGCGCCGATGACCGCCCCACTGACGGCACCAATACCGCCATAAACACCCGCTTTACCAGCCTGCTGCTCGCCGGTATACGGATTGGTGGTGCAACCGACCAGCAGGGCGACGCCCGCAGCCAGAGCGGTCATGTTCAGCATTTTCATAGTTACTTCCTTTTCTCGTCAGTTACCAGGGCAGACCCTAGCCCTTGCGAGCGCAGCCCTGAATGCGGCGCAAGATTACCATCGACCACCACGCAGGGTAGGAACGGTGCAACAGATCCCGTCCAACGGCGCGGCAAATCAGGCGCGCACGAACGGATTATCACGCATTTCGTCACCCAGCCGGGTGTCCGGGCCATGGCCAGTGACCACGGTGGCATCTTCGTCGAGTGAATAGAGCCGCTGCTTGATGGAACGCTCGATGCTGGCGTAGTCGCCGCCCCACAGATCCGTGCGCCCGATTCCGCGACGGAACAAGGTATCGCCGGCGATCAGCAGTTTGGCATCGGCGAACCAGAAGCTCATCGAGCCGGGAGTATGCCCCGGTGTGTGCAACGCCACACCGCAGCCACAAGCGAGCTCTTCATCATCGGCGAGCCATTGATCCGGGGCGGGGACCGGCGCGTAAGGCACGCCAAACATGCGGCACTGCATTTCAAGGTTGTCCCAGAGGAACTGATCGGCCTTGTGCAGATGGAGCGTGGCGCCAGTCTTCTCCTTCATCGCCCCAGAGGCCAAGAAGTGATCCAGATGCGCATGGGTATGGATGATGCTGACCACTTTCAGGCCTTTGGCATCCAGTCGCGCCATGATCAGTTCAGGATCACCGCCCGGATCGACCACGATGGCCTTCTTGCTCACGGGGTCGCCAATGATCGTACAGTTGCACTGCAAAGGCCCGACGGGAAAGGTTTCGCGGATCAGCAGCGAGGGAATGACGGCCATGAGGTCCTCTGTTTCGGCAGTGTCTTGCTGCGCCAACGCGCAGCGGTTGCCGATTGTGACATTGGCTGATGACCTATGGCTGATCCGATGTGGTCCGGATTTACGCCCAGCGCGAGCTGGAACTGCTCGGGCCAGCGGCAAACACTGGACACCCGGCGGAGCCACCTACGGCCCGCCGAGCGCTGGAGCAGTGAGAGCCGCTCAGCTGGTCGAGGTCTGCTGGGTATCGCCTTCGTCCTGCCAACGGGCGATCTCGCTACGGATGCGCTTCTTGTCCAGCTTGCCAACGCTGGTCTTGGGGATTTCCGAAACCACGGCGATCTGCTGCGGGATCGCCCATTTGTTGAGATGCCCTTCCGCCACCGCCGGCTCGAGGAAGGTCCGTAGCTGGTCGGCGTTCAGCTCGCAACCCTCGGCCAGCACCACCAGGGCTAACGGCCGCTCGCCCCAGCGCTCGTCCGGCACACCGACAACCGCTACGTCGCGCACCGCCTCGTGACGGCTGATCAATCCTTCGAGGGTCAACGACGACAACCATTCACCACCGGTCTTGATAACGTCTTTGATGCGGTCGCGGATCTCGATATTGGCCATCTCGTCGATCACCGCGACGTCGCCTGTGTGCAGCCAACCGCCGGCCCACAGCTCTTCGCTTTTCTCCGGCTCGTTGTAATAGCCCTGGGTCAGCCAGGGCGCACGCAATACCAGTTCGCCCTGTGACGTACCGTCTGCCGGGAGAAAGCTGCCATCAGCGGCCTGGATGGCCGCATCTACCAGTACCACCGGGACGCCGGCCTTGAGATGGAATGTGCTGCGGGTGTCCTCGTCGGCCTCCAGCAACTCGTCGTTGATGTGGGCACCGGAGATCAGCGGGCAAGTCTCAGACATGCCATAAGCGGCGATCAGGTTCATGCCGGAGGCCTTGGCCTGATCGTACAGTCCGCGGGTCAGAGCACTGCCGCCGATGGTGATCTTCCAGCCATTGAAATCCGTACCTTGCGCCGCCTTGGCGTTGAGCAGCATCTGCACGATGGTCGGCACGCAATGGGAAAACGTCACCTGCTCACGCCGCCACAGATCGATCAGGTACTCAGGATCGTAACGCCCTGGATAAACCTGCTTGAGCCCGAGCATGGTGGCGACGTAAGGCAGGCCCCAGGCGTGCACATGGAACATTGGCGTAATCGGCATATAGACGTCGCCCGAGCCCATCAGCTGCGGATTTTCCCGGCAACCGACGGTGACGGCCGCCGCCAGGGTGTGCAGCACCAGCTGGCGATGGGTGAAGTACACGCCCTTGGGGTTGCCGGTCGTACCGGTGGTGTAGAACGTCGTGGCGACCGAGTCCTCGTCGAAATCGGGAAAGTCATAGCTCGGGGCGGCCGCGGCCAGCAGGCTTTCGTATTCCCCAATGCAATCTGGCAGGCCGACATCGTGTTCGGCGCCATCGGTGAGCAGCAGCGTCTTCTGCACAGTGGTCAGCTGGCCGGCGATCGCCTGGTACAGCGGCACGAACTCGCTATTGACCAGCACAAAGCGGTCGTCGGCGTGGTTCATCGTGTAGAGGATCTGATCCGGCGAGAGCCGCACGTTAATGGTGTGCACCACAGCGCCAATCATCGGAATGGCGAACATGCATTCGAGATAGCGATGGCTGTCCCAATCCATCACCGCCACGGTATCGCCCGCCTTGACGCCAGCATCGATCAGCACGTTGGCCAACCGGGCCACACGCTGGTTGAGGGTGCGGTAGTCGTAACGCAGCTGGTCGCGGTAGACGATTTCGCGATTGCGCTCGTAGCGCACACCGGACAACAGCAGGCGCTTGATCAGCAGAGGATACTGATAGGCGTTTGCCGCGGGCTTGATCACACGGGTCTGCAGCATGGGGCCATCCTGTTCTTGTTGGAGTTGTAAGCTGCACTCTAGAGCGTCCGACTCCATGCAAAATCAGTCCAAAGGATTATTTTCCCCCGTGGCTCGTTACAGGCTTTAACCGATCTCGCTCACCGCCAGACGCACACCGAGGCCGATCAGCACCGCGCCGGTCAACCGATCAAACCAATGGCCCATCCGCGCAAAGCCAGCGCGCACGCGGCCTCGGCTGAACAACCAAGCCACCAGCAGGAACCACAGCGCGGTGGCGCCGGCGAGATAGACGCCGTAGCCGGCCTGCACCAGCAGCGGTGTATCGGGGCTGATCACGACGGTGAATAGCGAAAGGAAGAACAGCGTGGCCTTGGGATTCAGGCCATTGGTGACGAAACCGACAACAAACGCCTGCCACGCCGAACGTTGCGCACGCGCATTCTCCTCACCCGTCACATCTAGGCTCATGGGCCGCGCTCGCAGCGCCCGCCAGCCGAGATAGAGCAGATAGCCGGCCGCCAGCCACTTGAATAGGTTGAACAGCACAATCGACTGCGAGACGATCAGGCCAATGCCGAGCAGGGAATAGGCGACATGGACGAATATCCCGCAGCCGACACCCAAGGCAGTCCAGCTTCCGACACGTCGGCCTTGGGTCACGCTTTCGCGCACCACCACCGCAAAATCCGGTCCGGGGCTCGCCACTGCGAGTAGATGCACCAGCGCCACGGTCATAAATTCCATCCAATACACAATCCGCTCTCCTCATTACGCCGGGCCACATTGTCGGCCAGCTCCAGCTTCTTCGAAAAGGTACAGTTGATGCCCAATCGCGCCGTTTTTCTCGACCTCTCTCCCCTCGAACAAGGCGATCTCGACCTCGACCCATTGCGGAACGCTTTCAGCGAACTCGTCTGCCATGAGCAAAGCACAACCGACCAGATCGTCGAGCGCTTGCAGGGCGCCAAGGTCGCAATCGTCAACAAGGTCTCCCTCACGGCCGAAACCCTGGCCGCCTGCCCCGAGCTGAAGCTCATCCTGGTCTCGGCCACCGGTGTCAACAACATCGACCTGCAGGCCGCTCGCGAGCGAGGCATCGTGGTCAGCAACTGCCAGGCCTACGGCACACCCACCGTCGCCCAGCACACATTGATGCTGCTGCTGGCGCTGGCTACGCGATTACCCGATTACCAGGCCGCCGTCGCCCGTGGGCGCTGGCAGGAAAGCGGACAGTTCTGCCTGCTGGACTTTCCCATCGTCGAGCTGGAGGGCAAGACCCTCGGCCTGCTCGGCCACGGCGAACTCGGCAGCGCCGTAGCCAGGCTGGCGGAAGCATTCGGCATGCGCGTGCTGGTCGGCAATCTGCCGGGCCGGCCGAAGCGCCCGGAGCGTCTGGACCTGGACGACCTGCTGCCACAGGTGGACGCGCTCACGCTGCATTGCCCACTGACGGAGCAGACGCGCAACCTCATTGGCGAGCGCGAGCTGCAGCTGATGAAACCAACCGCCTTTCTGATCAACGCCGCGCGGGGCGGTCTGGTCGACGAACAGGCATTGGCCGATGCCCTGCGCCGCGGTCACCTGGGTGGTGCTGCCACTGACGTGCTGACCAGCGAGCCGCCACGGGACGATAACCCCCTGCTGGCGCCTGATCTGCCGCGGCTGATCATCACCCCGCACAGCGCCTGGGGCAGCCGCGAAGCGCGTCAGCGCATCGTTGTCCAGCTGGCCGAGAATGCCACGGCCTTCTTTGCCGGCGCCCCGCTGCGCCAGGTCAACTGAGCGAAGCGACTCAGGGCAGCCATGCCGCTGCCCTGAGCTTGCGAGCAGAGGTCCAGGGCCCTAAGCTCGCCGACTTTTTCAGGGAGACGCTCATGGACCCTCGAAGCGAAGTACTGCTGCGTCACGCCGAGCTGTTTCAAGGCCGGCTGCTGCTGGCCGGGCTGCCTGCTGACGACCTGCTGGGCCAGCTACAGGGCGCCGTCGGCTGGAGCTGGCATGCCGGCGATCAACAACTGCTGGATAAGCGCTTCAGCGGGCGCTGCAGCTTCGGCGTCGCCCCGCCGCGCGGCGATTTCGACGCCGCCGTGCTGTTCCTGCCGAAATCCCGCGAACTGACCGACTACCTACTGCAGGCGCTGGCTGCGCGTCTCGAAGGCCGCCCGCTGTATCTGGTCGGGGAAAAACGTGCAGGCGTCGAGCGTGCCGCGAAACAACTGAGCAGCCTCGGCCGAGCCCGCAAACTCGACAGCGCCCGCCACTGCCAGCTGTGGCAGGTCGAGATTGAAAAGGCGCCGGCCGCGCCGGAGCTCGATGCACTGGCTCACCATTTCACGCTGGAGCTGGAAGACGGACCGCTGCAGGTGATCAGCCTGCCAGGCGTATTCAGCCATGGTCGACTGGACGTCGGCAGCTCGCTGCTACTCGAGCACCTCGATAATCTACCCGGTGGCCGCGTACTCGATTTCGGCTGCGGCGCTGGCATTCTCGGTGCCACGCTCAAGCGCCGTTACCCGCAAAGCGAGCTGGTGCTGCTGGACGTCGACGCCTTTGCCGTCGAAAGCAGTCGCCGGACGCTTGCCGCCAATGGGCTCGAAGGCGAAGTGATTGCTGGCGATGGCATCGACGCCGCACCACGCCAGTTGGCGGCAATTGTCAGCAACCCACCATTCCACCAAGGCGTGCACACCCACTACCAGGCAAGCGAGACGCTAATCGAGCGAGCCGCCGAACACCTGCTGAGCGGTGGCGAGCTACGTTTGGTAGCCAACGCGTTTCTCCGCTATCCGCCTCTGATCGAGCAACACCTCGGCGCCTGCCAGAGCATCGTCGAGCGCAACGGATTTCGTATCTACCGCGCCGTGCGTCCTTGAGGCGTGCGACCGGCGGTTGCACCAGCCGGCCGGTTGCGGCAAACTCGCCGCCGTCCTTGGGGGAGTAGTCTCCGACGAGCGCCCTGCTCGTCCGGCATGCGTCAACATACTTGGTCCGCAGACCATGGCGCATGCGACCGGCCAGCGCGTAACGATACGCCAGGCCAGGTTTGACAAGACCCATGACATGTACACCTGACCCGGGCGGGCAGGCTGCGCATGTCATGGTGAATCTGTCGACCCGCCCTAAAGGAATGCCGCTTGGAATCGTTTTTCGTCCCTACCCTGATCGTTGCTCTCGCGGAAATTGGCGATAAGACGCAGCTGCTCGCACTGCTGCTGGCGGCGCGCTATCGCCGGCCGTGGCCGATCATCTGGGGTATCGTCGTCGCAACCCTGGCCAACCATGCCGCTGCCGGCGCGCTTGGCAGCTGGGTCTCGAGCATGGTCTCGCCGGTGGTACTGAGCTGGGTGCTGGCCGCGAGTTTCGCCGCGGTCGCGCTGTGGACACTGGTGCCGGACAAACTGGATGACGACGATGCCAAGCTGGGTCGCGGGTATGGACCCTTCGTTGCCACCACCGTCGCCTTCTTCATTGCCGAAATGGGTGACAAGACCCAGGTCGCCACTGTGATGCTCGCTGCGCAGTATCCGGACTTCGTGCTGGTCATCCTCGGCACCACGGTCGGCATGCTGCTCGCCAACGTACCGGTCGTCCTGGCCAGCCATTTCGCGGCCGATCGGCTGCCGTTGACGCTGATCCGGCGTGTCGCAGCAGCCGGCTTCGCGATCCTGGCGCTTTACGCCGGTTATCAGGCGCTGACCATGAGCACTATTGTCTCAGGCTGATACGCAGCGCAAATCTGCGTATTCGGGGAGCTGATAGAGTGCGCTACCGCAGCGCACCATCAGCGCCCCGAGGAGAATAGGCTGCATGTCAGCGGATGGACGCAAGAAACGAGTCTGCAACCATATCGATCTGAGCTGGAACAAGGGCCGGCTGGCCCTCTCCGAACAGATGCAGAGCAAATACTTCGCCTACAAAGGCTCACTCATTGGCCAGCCGCTGAACAGCGCAGGCTTCGCCGAACTCGTGCGTAACGTGCGTGCGGCCATGCCGGATCTGGAAGTGGTGGTGGATGAGTGCATCTGCGAGGGACACAAAGTAGTCACCTCAAGCACCGTGATGGGCACGCTGGCCACACCGTTATTCGGCTACTCGATTACCGACAAGATTCTCGCGATTGCCGTGGTGAGTGTCTGGACCCTCAGCCCCGCCGGGGACATCGAGGAAATCCATACGCTCATCGACCTCGAGGGCGTGCATCAGCAACTGGGTATCGAAACACCTCTTTCAACGCTGCTGTCGCCGGCCTGAGCGGACGGCGACACGGCATTGCTCAGCGGCCGCTTCGGGCCTGCTCGTACAGCGGCATCACTTTCGGAATATTCGCCTTGAGCGCCGCAGTGCGGGTCGTGGACGACGGGTGCGTGCTCATGAACTCTGGCGGCGCCGAGCCACCTGCGCCGCCCATCTTTTCCCACAGCGTAATTGCAGCATTCGGGTTGTAACCGGCGCGTGCCGCCAGTTCCAGGCCGATCAGATCCGCCTCGTTCTCATTGCCACGGCTGTTGGGCAGGGTCATCAGATATTCGACGCCCATATTCGCCATTTGCAGGCCGCCTGTGCCTACGCCCATGGCCGAACCCAGCTGTGTGGCCATCTGCACGCCATAAGCCTTGGACATCGCCTCGCGCCCGTGCTCGCGTAGCGCGTGCGCAATCTCATGGCCCATCACCGCCGCGATTTCGTCGTCGGTCAGCTTCAGCTTCTCGATCAGCCCGGTGTAGAAAATGATCTTGCCGCCCGGGCCGCAGTTGGCGTTGAGCTCGGGGCTGTCGATGACGTTAACTTCCCAGGCCCATTGCGCCGCATCCGGACGGAACACCGGCACCTTGGCGATCAGCCGCTGGGCTATGCCGTTGATCCGCTTGGCGGTCGCGGTGTCTTTCTTCAGCACGCCCTGGCTCGCAGCCTTGCTGAGCGTTTCCTGATAGGACTGCGCATACATCTGGTTGACCTGGTCGGTCGACAGCATGCTGAACATGTACTGCTTGCGTTCGACACCCACGGCACCGCCGCTGGTGGTATTGACAGCCTGACAGCCCGCCAGCACGGCGGCAGCGATCAACATGGACAATCTATGCGGCTTGAACATCGAGTCTCTCCAGAAAACCTGCGCCGTATCCTAGAGCGGCCCCACCTGGCAGGCAACCAGCGGCTCCGCTGCAGTTGTCGCAAATTCGGCCGATAGCCTACTTATCCGCTACGCAACTGGAGTACTGCCCATGTTCCGATCCATTCAGACCGCCTTCGCGGCATTGGCCGGTGCCTGCACGTTAGCCGTGATCGCGGCGCTTCTGCTGTACGCGATGGTATCCGGCATGCGCAGCCAGGAGCTGGTCGAGGAGCGCACCCGCACGCTGATCGACGGCATGGTCGAACAACGCGTGACTGCGCTGGCTCAGGCTCAGGTCAGCCGTATCCAGGCACAATTGCAGGCACCTTTGCAGATCGCCACAGGGCTCGCCCGGGTGCATACCCTCACCGGTCTGACCGACGACGAGGGTATGCCGATGGCTAACCTGCGGCGCGAAGAACTGATCAATCTGGCGCGCCAAACGCTGGTCGAGAACCCCAATCTAACCAGCACTTACATCGCCTGGGAACCCAACGGCGTGGATGCCAACGACCTCATGTATCGAGGCGACGAGCCGGGCATGGTCAATGGCCGCTTCGCCAGCTGGATATACCGCGACGCTGACGGCAAATTGCTAGTCGAAAAGCTCACCGACATTGAGGACACCACTCTGCTGGAAACCGGAGTGCGTGCCGGCGAGTACTACCTGTGCCCGCGCGAGCAGCTCAAGCCCTGCGTCGGCGATCCCGCGCCGTACGAGATGAATGGCCAGAGCCAGCTGCTGTCCTCGTTCAACGCGCCGATCATCATTGATGGCAAGTTTCACGGCATCGTCGGTGCAGACATCAGCGTCGACTTCATGCAGCAATTGCTGACCTCCGCCAATAGCCAGCTTTACGGCGGCGTCGGGCAGATCGCGCTGATCTCCAACAACGGCCGCCTTGCTGCCTACAGTCGCGACCGGAACCTGCTCGGCAAACCTGCAGCACAGCTTCTCGACGCCGAAGAACAAGCACTGATCAAGCAGCTGCCGGCCGGCCAGAGCCACTACCGAATCGATCATGCTCGCGGGCGCGTTGCGCTGTTCCTGCCATTTTCATTCCCGGGCACCGACGCGCGCTGGGTGTTGATGCTCGAATTGCCAACCGCAGAGGTGATGAAGGAGCTGGACCAGTTGATGGTTGCGCTCACCGACGAAAGCCGCAGCAACATCGCCACCATGCTCTTCATCGGCATGCTCATTGCCTTCGCCGGCCTGCTCGCTATCTGGCTGATCAGCCGCCGCATCACCCGGCCGCTACGCGACATGGTGGTCATGCTGGACAACATCAGTCAGGGCGAAGGCGATCTCACCCAGCGGCTGAATATCGACAGCCGCAACGAGCTTGGCCAGATCGCTGCTGGTTTCAACGCCTTCCTGGCACGCCTGCAGGGCATGATCAGCGAGGTGGTCAGCTCGGTGCAGAAAGTCAGCGACGCATCCGAACACACCGCCGACATTGCCATCCGGACCGACAAGGGTGTGCAGACGCAGCTGGCGGAGATCGAACTGGTCGCCACTGCCGTGCATGAGATGACCGCAACAGCCCAGGACGTAGCGCGCAACGCGACCCAGGCGGCCGAAGCTGCCAACAATGCCGATCGCGCGGCCGATCAAGGCCGGCATATCGTCCAGGACACTGGCTCGACCATCACCGAACTGGCCGGAGAGATCGGCCGGGCCGTGGAAGTGGTGCAGACGCTCGCGCGGGACAGCGAAAATATCGGCGCCATTCTGGTCACCATCCGCAGCATCGCCGAGCAAACCAACCTGCTCGCCCTGAATGCCGCAATCGAGGCGGCCCGGGCCGGCGAGCAAGGCCGCGGTTTCGCAGTAGTGGCCGACGAAGTACGCAATCTGGCGCAGAAGACACAGCAGGCAACCGGCGAGATCCAGCAGATGATCCAGCAATTGCAAGGCGGCACGCGTGACGTCGTACAGGTGATGGAACAAAGCCAGAACCGTACGCGACGCAGTGTCGAACAGGCCGATGCTGCCGCCGAAGCTCTGCAGGCGATCACCCAGGCCGTCTCGCTGATCACCGATATGAACAATCAGATCGCCAGTGCCGCGGAGGAGCAGAGCGCGGTCGCCGAAGACATCAACCGCAACGTCACCAATATCGGCCAGGTCGCCCAACAGGTCGCCAGCGGTGCCGACGAAGCCAGCCAGGCCAGTGCCGGACTGACGCGCCTGGCGGAACAGCAGCGCCGGCTGATCAACCAGTTCAGGGTTTAATGGCCCAGGGCGCTCTGTCGATTTGCTCGATCAGGCCGGAGTCAGGCACTCCGGCCCGTCGAGACGCGGATCGTTCACCAGCGTCGCCAATGGACGTTCGCGCAACGCTGGCTGGGGCTGAGCCATCAGCGCCTGCAGTGTTTCGAGTGGCGTCTCGGGGTCGAGCCAGGCGGCCTGGCCGGCCTCATCGAGCATCAACGGCCGACGCAGCGCGGCAGCCGAAAGCGTTACCACCGCAGCGCTCAGGTATGTATGGCCCTGCACCGGATAGGCTTCCCAGAGCGCGGCCAGGTACATCAGCGAGCCTTCGCTGGTCATCCAGTACGGGCGCTTACGCGCCGTGCCGCGCCATTCATAAAAGCCGTTGGCCGGAAGCAGGCCACGACGCAGACGAAAAGCGTCGCGAAACATGGGCTGCTCGGTAATGGTTTCGGCACGTGCCTGGGCCGGCGTCCGAGTCAGATCGGTCATCCAGGCCGGCGTCAGCCCCCAGCGCACCCGATCGAGCTGCAACTGCGCATCGAGCTGGCGCAACAACAGCACCGACGTGCCAGGGGCGAGGCTCCAGTGCGGCTGCTGGTCAGAGGGAAAACCGGGCAAGGCCGCGAAGTCCTGGCTCCAACGAAAAAGGGCGTAGCGACCGCACATAAAAAAGACTCGTCAACAGATCAGTTCGCCGGGGTAACTCTCCGGTTCATCGCCCGGCAGCGGCTCGGCGCCATTGTACGCAGCGATCAGCTGACGCGCCCGCTCTGCATCCTCGTCCGGCACCATGAGCCCGAGCAACCCCGCCGCCGGCAGCTCACCCATTGCGCCAATCAGGTGGCTACCGGCGAGGAATGCCTCTATGCCCTCGGCGATCAACATGCCGTTGAGCATCTCGGCCTCAAGCAGGTCGCGCGGTTCGTATATACGCCGCATCATTCATCCTCCCTGAGGGTGTCCAGCTGCCACTGCTCCCCGTCCGTGCGCAGGTCGAATACCACCGGCCGGCAACACACCGTGCAGTCCTCGATGTACTGCTGATCCCCTGCGCTGAGATCGAGCACAGCCTCAACCGGCTCGCCGCAGTAAGGGCAATTGAAGACCTGTGTTTCGAGCATCAAACCTCCACGTGACTTGCCGCTATAATCGCCGTCTTTAAAGGTCGTTGTTTC
The DNA here is from genome assembly GCF_038561965.1 of Stutzerimonas stutzeri. Classification (NCBI taxonomy): domain Bacteria; kingdom Pseudomonadati; phylum Pseudomonadota; class Gammaproteobacteria; order Pseudomonadales; family Pseudomonadaceae; genus Stutzerimonas; species Stutzerimonas stutzeri. The sequence goes on from NZ_CP139348.1 coordinate 3,627,428, forward strand.
AGACCTTTATCAAAAACACCGACTCGGCGTGCCTGTAACCGGGCATCCTGGGCCGCATGCAGGCTTCACAGGCGATCAGCCGAATCAACCGTTTACTCGATGAGTATGAGCCAGCCGGCTCCGGTCCGTTCCGCGAAATTGTCGTGCAGCTCACGCTCCGGCCCGTTCTTCGTTTCCTTTACAGAGAGCATGATGGACGAATTCGAAGCCATCCGACCTTACGCCGACGCCGAAGTACCGACGGTCATGGCGCGCCTGTTCGCTGATCGCGAGTTTCTCGACATTCTGGCGCACTTCCGCTTCCCGCGCCTGGCCGACAGCCTGGGCTGGCTGATCAAACCCGTCATCTCGCGCCGGCTGCGTCGCCAGTTCGCCAGTATCCACACGGTTGACGCGCTGCAACACAAGATCGAGGCGTACGTCGACCGCACCATCGAGCGCGCCACCGACGGCGTGACGTTTTCCGGACTGGAGCGCCTGCAACAGGGCCGGGCCTACCTGTTTCTGGCCAATCACCGCGACATCGTCATGGACCCGGCATTCGTCAACTACGCGGTGTACCAAGCCGGCATTCGGACTCCGCGCATCGCCATCGGCGATAACCTGCTGCAGCGCCCATTCGTCAGCGATCTGATGCGCCTGAACAAAAGCTTTATCGTGCGCCGCTCCGTCACCGGGCGGCGCGAGAAGCTGGCTGCTTATCAAGTGCTGTCGGCCTACATCAACCACTCGATCCGCAACGATGGCGAGTCGGTATGGATTGCGCAGGCCGAGGGCCGCGCCAAGGACGGTGACGACCGCACCGATTCGGCGATCCTCAAGATGCTGCACATGAGCCGCAAGGACGAGGCCTTCGCCGAAACGCTCGCGGCGTTGCGACCAGTGCCGGTCGCGATCAGCTACGAATACGATCCATGCGATCAGGCCAAGGCGCGCGAGCTGTACATTCGCGCCACCACCGGGACCTACAGCAAGGCCCCGGGTGAGGACGACGCCAGCATTGCGTTGGGCATCACCGGCTACAAGGGGCGTGTGCATATCGCCTTCTGCACGCCGATGGAGAGCGTCCCCGAGGATGCGAAGCAGATGGCAGTGACGGTGGACAGCCAGATTCTCGGCAGCTACCGGCTGTTTCCGGTGCACTACCTCGCCTATCGCTTGTGGGATGACCGGGACCCGGAAATCCAGGTGCCCAGCGCCGCCGAGCTATTCAGCCGTGAGGAAGTGGAGCGCGCTGAAGCGGAGTGGAGCAAGCGCCTGGCCGCCTGTCCGAGCGTGCAGCAGCCCTATCTGATTCAGCAGTACGCCACTCCGGTACGTAACCAGTACCGCCTGAACGCAGGGCTCGAACCCTGAAGGTGAAGGCCCACAGCACGTCGTGCAGCGGGCCCTGCCCCTATCCATTCAGGGATCGGCTCAAATCAGGCGCGAAGCCACCGACAGGCTCAGGCCAAGCAGAACACCTGCCCAGCCGAATCGATAGAACACCCGATTGACGCGCTGCGTCGCGCCATCGCCCGCGGCTGTATCACGCGAAGCACCAGCGGCTTGAGCGATCACTGCCTGCCGCACAGAACGCGTCTCCCGCCACTGGGTAGCCACCAGCAACCAACCGCCGCAAAGCGCGCAGATAAGTGCCAGCCCGTTAAGCAAATATGCAGGGGCAATCACGATCCCCAACTGCGCATGTAACACCATCCCACTCTCCACCTTTGCGAGCCGCTGAGCAGCCGCGCAGTTTATCCCTATGTACACGCAAAGTCCGGGCGTCCCGATAAAGCGCCAGCGCTTTGAGCACCATAATCAGCCCAACTTATGACGCAGTGTTCACCGCTCGGCCTTGACTATGGCCAGGCTCACCCGCACCCTCGACATACCTCGAAACGGCGTACTAGAGCGTGTGCGGGGACGGCAGCCAAACACCTTGGCACTGCTGCAGCCAAAACTCTTGGCCAGCGATAAATGCCTTCGTAAGAGGCACTGCCGGCACATCTCGCTATGCCGTATCACTCGGTGTCAGTTGTTATCGGGCGCCACGGGGAATCAGCTATTCAGAACGACAGGACGAGATAATGAAAATAACAATGTTCACAACCGGAGCGCTCACGCTTTCACTGCTAGCCAGCAATATCATGGCGGCGGTTCCCGAATCGGAAGCAGCGCGTCTGGGCAACGAGCTAACGCCGGTCGGCGCGGAGAAAGCCGGCAACGCAGCAGGCACTATTTCCGCCTGGACCGGCGGGCTGGCGCAGGACGCCGCCGCGGTCTCTCCCGACGGGTTCGTCGGCGATCCCTATCCCAGCGACAAGCCGAAGTTCACCATCACCGCGCAGAACTTCGAGCAGTACAAAGGCAACCTGACGCCTGGCCAGATCGCCATGTTCAAGCGTTATCCGGACAGCTACCGCCTGCCTGTCTACGAGACACGGCGCAGCGCGGCCATGCCGCAGCATGTGTATGACGCCGCAGCGCGCAACGCCACACAGACCAACATGGTTCGCGGCGGCAACGGCCTGGAGAACTTCGATAAAGCCATCGCCTTCCCGATTCCGAAGGACGGCATGGAGGTCGTCTGGAACCACATCACCCGTTATCGGGGCGGTTCAGCGCGCCGCGTGATCGCCCAGGCCACGCCACAGGTGAACGGCAGCTTCAGCCTGGTCAAGTTCGTCGACGAGGTGGTCTATACCGACAGCCTGACCGATTACAAACCCGAGAAGCACGGCAACGTCCTGTTCTACTTCAAGCAACAGGTGACCGAACCGTCCCGCCTGGCCGGCAACGTGCTGTTGGTACACGAGACGCTGGACCAGGTGAAGGAGCCGCGCATGGCGTGGATCTACAACGCTGGCCAGCGCCGCGTTCGCCGCGCGCCGCAGGTGGCCTATGACGGCCCCGGCACTGCTGCCGACGGTCTGCGCACCGCCGACAACCTGGACATGTTCAACGGCGCGCCAGACCGCTATGACTGGAAGCTGATCGGCAAGAAGGAGCTGTACATCCCCTACAACTCCTACCGCCTGGATTCGCCGGAGCTTAAGTACGCCGATATCGTCAAGGCCGGACACATCAACCAGGACCTGACCCGCTACGAACTGCACCGCGTATGGGAAGTGGAAGCGACCCTGAAGCCGGGCGAGCGCCACATCTACGCCAAGCGCCACTTCTTCATCGACGAAGACACCTGGCAGGCGGCAGTCATCGATCACTACGACGGTCGCAATCAGCTGTGGCGCGTAGCCGAAGCGCACGCCCTGCACTTCTATAACGAACAGGTTCCGCTGTACTCGATGGAAACCCTCTATGACCTCATCTCCGGCCGCTATCTGGTCATGGGTATGAAGAACGAAGAGAAAAACCCCTACACCTACAACTACAAGGCCAACTCCAACCAGTACACCCCGGCAGCACTGCGCAACTCCGGCGTTCGCTGATATTCGACTGGCTGCATCGACGCCCCGCTAAACGCGGGGCGTCTTCATTTCCGCGCCATGAAAAATGAAAAAACCCTGCCAGGCTGAGCCTTGGCAGGGTTTTCGGAACGGCAATCCCGGTGCGGCTTGCGCGTTACTGCGCCAGCAAACGACCGATGTTGTCGTCGCGGAAAACGCGGGTCAGCGCGTCACTCAGAACATCGGTGACCAGCTTGGTGTTGGTCTGCTCGTTCGGCGCCATACCAAAACGCTGATTAAGCGACGCACCGTAGCGGCCGTCGTAGCGCTTGCCGGCGTTCTGTACTTCGATCTTCAGCGTCGCGCCGATATTGGCCTCGGTCACATAAAGCCCCTCTTTTGGCGACTGATATTTCAGCTCCGCCAGAGTGAGCGTCAGCTGTGGGGCGTTGTACGCATTGGGCGACGGGGTAAAGCCGAGCAGGCGCACGGCGGCTTCCGCCTGAGCTTGCAGTTTGGGTATGACCTTGGCACTCGGTACGATCACCGCGCTGGTTTCCGGATACAGGCCACCGCGGGTGCCCAGGGTTGGCGAGGGGCGCGCATCGACCACACGCACGACCACGGGCTGGCCCTGACCGACAGGATTGATGGTGCCGTTGAGTTTGGGATTCGGATCGAGCTGCTGAGGGCTATGGGCACAGCCTACGAGACTCATTCCAAGAACGGTGACAAGACCGAACAACAGGCGTTGCAGCATGCTGTTTTTCTCCAGGTTAGGGACGACGAGTGCCGCGCAGTATACCCAGCGGCACGAAGCGCCGACAGTGATGAGCTTCTGACCGGCGGCAATGGCGCCCCGTTCAGTTCATAGGCCTGTCACAAGCATCTGCGATAAAGGTCGAGCCCCTTCGCCATGAGTGAGAACCATGCGCCAGATCCTTTCACTGCTGCGCCGCCGCACGCCCCGCCATTTCGCGCTGCTCGACGAGCAGGGCCGCTGCCGGATGCTGCTAAGCAGCGTCCACAGGCCCACCGGCGCAGAGTGGGTCGAAATACATGAGGCTCGCCTGGGCTGGATCGGCCGTGAACTACCGGCTGACTGTTTGCGCGCAGCCTGAGCGCAACGAGCCGCAACCGTGCGCGCACAAAAAAGCCCCATCCATTCGGACGGGGCTTTCTCGTTCAACCTGAGACTGACCGTTTGGCTCAGTACTCTAGACCCAGGCGCTTGTCGGCCATTTCGCTGATCTCGCGGTAGGCCGCCGCATCGCTCTGCAGCGTGGATTCGCGCGCCGGGAATATCTCCTCCAACTTGCTCGACCAGGCCTGGGAACGGTACTTCTCTGGAAAGCAGCGCTCGAGCAGGTCAAGCATGATCGAGACCGTTACCGAGGCGCCCGGTGAAGCGCCGAGCAGCGCCGCAATAGTGCCGTCCTTCGCTGCAACCAGCTCGGTGCCGAACTGCAGAATGCCGCCCTTCTTCGGGTCCTTCTTGATGATCTGTACACGCTGGCCAGCAATCTCCAGACGCCAGTCCTCGGCCTTGGCCTCGGGATAGAAGCCGCGCAGCGTCTCCAGGCGATCTTCCATGGACTGCCGCACTTCCTTGATCAGGTAGCGGGTCAGATCCATGTTGTCGCGTGCGACTGCCAGCATCGGGCCGATGTTGCCAGGACGAATCGACAACGGCAGGTCCATGAACGAACCGCGCTTGAGGAACTTGGTGGTGAAGCCGGCGTATGGCCCGAACAGCAGGGATTTCTTGCCATCGACGACACGTGTATCCAGGTGCGGCACCGACATTGGTGGCGCGCCGACCGCCGCCAGGCTGTAAACCTTGGCCTGATGTTGCTTGACGACTTCCTGGTTGTCGCAGCGCAGCCACTGGCCGCTTACCGGGAAACCGCCGAAGCCCTTGCCTTCTTCGACGCCGGACATTTGCAGCAGCGGCAGCGCCGCGCCACCAGCGCCGAGGAAGACAAAACCGGCCTGCACCTGGCGCGAATCGCCGTTACGGGTGTTCTTGATATCGACAGTCCAACCGCTGGCAGTACGATCAAGACCGGTGACCTTCTGGTTGTAGGACACCTTGACGCCGCCGCTACGGGCCAGATAGCCGAGCAGCTGGCTGGTCACCGCGCCGAAGTTGACGTCGGTGCCGTTCATGGCGCGGGTCGCGGCGATCGGCTCGTCGGCCGCACGCCCCGGCATCATCAATGGCATCCACTCGGTCAGCGTCGCACGATCCTCGCTGTATTCCATATCGGCGAAGGCGTGATGAGTTTTCAGCGCGTCGAAGCGGCGCTTGAGGTAATCGATGTTCTTGCTGCCGCGCACGAAGCTCAGGTGCGGTACGGCATTGATGAAATCACGGGGAGAACCGAAGCCTTCGCGATCGGCAAGATAGGCCCAGAACTGCTTGGAAACCTCGTACTGGGTATTGATCAGCACGGCCTTCTTGATATCGATCGCGCCGTCTTTGCTGTCCGGGGTGTAGTTCAGCTCGCAAAGACCCGCGTGACCGGTACCCGCGTTGTTCCATGGATTGGAACTTTCGATGGCCCCGGATTCCTGCAGCTCGACGATTTCCAGCTTGATATCGGGATCGAGCTCTTTGAGCAGTACCGCGAGGGTCGCACTCATGATGCCGGCTCCCACCAGCACCATATCCACTGCTTCGCTATCGTGTTGCGTCATCAACGCGTTCTCCAGAATCACAGCATTAAACTGTCGTGACCGCAGTACGCGGCCCCGTAAAACCCACCAGCCAGACGATCAGGAACGGAGCATGTGCCTGTACCGCTGCTCGGGAGCATGTGCCCGAGAACAGTCCGCCAGGGGCGGCCTGCCAGCTGTCGGAAGATCGGCTTTTGGCCTCCTTCCTCTCGCCGCGATCCATCCGGAGCGGGCCTGGCCCAGTGCTCGACGGTAGATGCTGCGAGGAAAACGTTTGCGAATCATGTTTCAGAACCAACCGCCACCGCGCAGTCTGGCGCGACGGCGAGGTGCCCGCTGTATTCGATACGAAACGGCAACCCTCGGTTCAGCCGCGCATGGCCTCGATCAGCTCGATGTACGGCTGAGCCTGGCGCTGGTCGGCAACCAGGTCGATAAAGCTCAGCCCCTGGCTGTCTCGGGCATCGATGTCGTAGCCGGCAGCCACGAAAAAGCCGAGAAACCGCTCGAAATCATCGATACGAAGGCCGCGGTAAGCCTTGATCAGCTTGTGCAGCGAAGGTGGGGTATCGTCAGCCGGCTCAGGCTGAAGAAACAGCTTGATCGACTCATCTGCGATCTCGTCGCCAATCACCTGCTTCTTGTCTTTACGCATTGCCGCCTCCGGTCCACGGGGTATCACGGGGGCGGCAGTTTACTCCTCGCAGGCGGCTCACTCAACGCGCCAGGGCGGCTTGCGACCAAGGTCGTACATCGCCAGGCCGGCATACCGGGCGATTGTTCGGCATAAATAACAAGATGTGCTGCGCGCCTATAATGGCGCCTTCGCGTACAAGGAGCGTTCCGGGCATGAAGTTTCCCCCTCTGTTTGCCGCATGGCACCAGGCCCTGCGCCTGGGATATGGGGTCCGCGCGCTGCGTGGCGACATCAGTGCAGGATTGACGGTCGGCATCATCGCCATCCCGCTGGCCATGGCCCTGGCGATCGCCGTCGGCGTGGCGCCGCAACACGGCCTTTACACTGTACTGGTGGCCGCACCTCTGATCGCGCTGACGGGAGGTTCGCGCTTCAACGTCTCAGGGCCAACGGCGGCGTTCGTGGTGATCCTGCTGCCGATTACTCAGCAGTTCGGCCTTGGCGGCTTATTGCTGTGCACCATGCTCGCCGGCCTCATTCTGATAACGCTCGGCCTGCTTCGCGCCGGGCGCCTGATCGCCTTTATTCCTTATCCCGTCACCCTCGGTTTTACCGCAGGCATAGGCATCGTCATTGCTACCCTGCAGATCAAGGACCTGTTCGGCCTGACCCTGGCCGAACAGCCGCAGCACTATGTCGAGCAGGTCGGCCTCCTGCTGCGCTCCTTACCGGGCGCACACCTTGGCGACGCCGCGGTGGCGGCGATCTGCCTGGCGGTACTGATCATCTGGCCGCGCTGGGTACCGAAGGTACCGGGGCACCTGGTGGCACTGACTGTCGGTGCACTGGCCGGTTTGCTGCTCGAATCGTCTGGATTGTCCGTGGCGACGCTCGGCGAGCGCTTCAGTTACACAGTGGATGGCGTCACCCATCCGGGTATCCCGCCGTTCCTTCCGGACTTCGCCTGGCCATGGTTGCTGCCTGGTCCGGACGGCCAGCCATTGCAATTGAGCTACGAGCTGTTCCGCCAGCTACTCGCGCCGGCGTTTGCCATTGCCATGCTCGGCGCCATCGAGTCGCTGCTGTGCGCAGTCGTTGCCGACGGGATGACCGGCAGTAATCACGAACCGAATGCAGAGCTGATCGGCCAGGGCCTGGGCAACCTGGTCGCGCCGCTGTTTGGTGGCATCACCGCGACCGCGGCGATCGCCCGTAGCGCGACCAATGTCCGGGCTGGTGCCTTCTCGCCGCTAGCCTCCATCATTCACGCGGGCGTGGTGCTAGTGGCGATTCTCTGGTTGGCGCCGCTGTTCAGCTATCTGCCAATGGCGGCGCTCGCCGCGCTGCTGGTCATGGTGGCCTGGAACATGAGCGAGGCCCCACACGTGATGCATGTGCTGCGCATCGCACCGCGGAGCGATGTGTTGGTACTGCTGACCTGCCTGATTCTCACCGTGCTGTTCGACATGGTCCTGGCGGTGGGCGTCGGGCTATTACTGGCGGCAGGGCTGTTCATCAAGCGCATGAGCGAGCTGACCGATACCACGCCGTTGTCTCGAGCGCAGCGGAAAATCTTGCAGGACATGCCTGAACACGTCGCGACTTATGCGATCCGCGGGCCGCTGTTCTTCGGTGCGGCGGAAAAGGCGCTGGGCGCACTACGGCGCTTCAATCCGGAGGTCAAGGTGGTGATCGTCGATATCAGCGCGGTGCCGATGCTGGATATGACCGCGCTGGCGTCGCTGGAAAACGTGCTGGTGGATTACCGCCGGCTGGGCGTCACACTGATTCTCAGCGGCAGCAACGCTCAGGTCCGCCTGAAGCTGCGCCGCGCGGGCATCCATCGACTGCAGGGCCATCTTCTGTACGTGCGGAATCTGGAGCAGGCCCGTGAAAAAGCACTGCGCCTGTTGCGCACGGCGCCAGACCCGGCACCTGCCTGAGCGCGCTACCGGGCGGTACGGTAGCGCCACCCGGGCGTTTAGCGATCAGCCGGCGTGCTTTTGCAGGTTGGCCATCATTTCCTTCAGCGCTTCCATGTTGTCGGCCGGGTGCGCTGCGTTTTCGAAATTGCAGATCTGCTGCCAGCTGGCCGCGACATCTTCCGCGTCGAATCCGGCCTTTGGGTCGAAACCCGCACCCAGGCTGCGCTCCCAGCGCACTTTGCCCATCCAGCCGCCGCCGACTTCGAACAGCCCGGAGGTTTCCTGGCACTGCTCGCTGGCGAGAAACACCACCAGCGGGCTGACCAGCTCAGGCTTGAGCTGCTCGAACACCTGCGGCGGAATAAGCCCTTCGGTCATCCGCGTGCCGCCGGTCGGTGCGATGGCGTTGACCAGGATGTTGTTCTTCCGGCCCTCCAGCGCCAGCGTGCGGGTCAGGCCGTACAGGCCCAGCTTGGCCATGCCGTAATTGGACTGGCCGAAATTGCCATAGATGCCGGAAGTCGAAGCGGTGAAGATCACTCGCCCATAGTTCTGCTCACGCATGTGCGGCCAGGCGGCACGGGTGACCTTGTACGCGCCCTCGACGTGAACGCGATAGACCAGATCCCAGTCGGCGTCGTCCATCTTGTGGAAAGTCTTGTCGCGCAGGATGCCGGCATTGTTGACCACCACATCGACACGACCATAGGTGTCCAGCGCCTGCTGCACGATCCGGTCGCCGTAGGTAACCGAATCATGACTGGCGATGGCCGTGCCGCCTGCCTGACGGATCTCTTCGACCACCCGATCGGCTGCCGAACTGTTGGCGCCCTCGCCTTGCGTTGTGCCGCCCAGATCGTTGACTACGAGTTTCGCACCATGACGGGCGAACAACAGGGCATGGGCCCGACCGAGACCACCGCCGGCCCCGGTCACGATCACTACCTTGTCTTCGAAGCGGATGGCTTCACTCATGGAAATTCCTCCAGCGGATTATTGTTGGATGCGTCGCATAGTCTGTGGCGAGTGTCGGCGAGGCCCCAGCCGCCCACAATCAAACGGCCGCGAATGAATGCCCGGGCATAAGGCTGCAGGATGATGTAGCAGCATCATGGCTGCGCCAGGAAGTCCCGGACGGCCTCGGCGACTTGCAGCGGGTCCTCCTCCTGCGGCACATGGCCGAGGTCGTCGAAGATCACCAATTGGCTGCCGGCAATATCGTCTTTGAAACGGCGCGCATTGAGCGGCGGAATCAAGCCGTCACGCCCGCCCCAGATGATCAATGTCGGCGTTTTAACCGAAGCGATCCGCTTGCTGTTGTCAACTGCCGGCACCTGTTTGAACCGTTCGCGCAGCGCCTCACGGTTGCCTTCGCGCAAGGTCAGTTCGTAGTAGCGATCGACCAGCTCCGGCGTCACCTTGCCTGGATCACCATAAACGCTGCGGGTGCTGGACTCGACCAGCCGGCGCGGGAGTATGTTGGCCATGATTGGCGCCAAGCCAGGAATGCCGGCAAGCTTGAAACCAATAGGTACCGAGGTTGACTGGCGCGGGTAGCCCGCCGCGTCGATCAGCACCAGTTGCGCCACGCGCTGAGGCTGATCCAACGCCATTTCCCAGGCGAGCTGACCGCCAAAGCTGTTTCCGAGCAGCACCGCTCGCTCGACCTCTAGCCGGTCGAGCAGTGTCGACAGGAACTCGACATAGTGATCCATACGGTAGTTGCCGTCCGGAAAAGGACCGGTCAGGCCGAACCCTGGCAGATCCAGGCTGATCACCCGGCGCTGCGGCTTCAGCTGATCGACCACGCCCTCCCAGGTGTGCAGGCTCGCCGAGGTGCCGTGCAGCAGTACCAGTGGAGCCGGATCATCACGCCGACCTTCGTCGCGTATATGCACCCGCATCCCGGCAATCTCGATGAACCGGGACGGCTCCGGTGCCCATCGTTCGGTAAGACTCTCGACCGGCCGCGGCGGGGCCCAGCTCAGCGTCATCCCCACCGCGACGGCAATCACCAGCAAAACGATGGCGGCAAGCAGTATCTTCAGAACGATTTTCACCTTGGCGGCCCCAGTCTGCGCAGAGTGGGCCCGAGCTTAGGCTAATGACCCGACTTCCAGCAAAACCGCTATCAGCTGAGGTGAGACGACGAGCTTCCTTCGTATTTCGCTGCCTGCTCAGCCCAGCGCCGCGCGGGCGTAGTCGGTGATCAGCCGCGGCAGGTTCTCCAGCGACTCGGTGCACTGCGCCGCGCCCATCTGCAGGGCTTCCTTGGGCATGCCGAACACCACGCAGCTGGCTTCGTCCTGGGCGACCGTGCGGGCGCCGGCCTCGCGCATCGCCAGCAGGCCGCGCGCGCCGTCGTCGCCCATCCCGGTCATGATCACGCCCAGAGCGTTGTGCCCGGCGTGGCGGGCGACGGAGCGGAACAGCACGTCCACTGACGGCTTGTGTCGGTTGACCGGCGGGCCGTCGAGTACCTCGACGAAATATTGCGCGCCACTGCGCTTGAGCTGCATGTGCTTGCCGCCCGGCGCTACCAGCGCCAGCCCGGAGCGTACGCGATCGAGATGACGCGCTTCGCGCACTTCGATCTGACACAGGCTATCGAGACGCTGAGCGAAGGCGGCGGTGAATTTTTCCGGCATGTGCTGGACGATGACGATACCCGGCGAGTCGACGCGCAGCTGTTTGAGCACCAGTTCCAGCGCCTGGGTACCGCCGGTCGACGTGCCCAGGGCCACAACCCGGTCGGTGGTAGTCAGCGCGTTGCTGGCCGGCTCTGCCTGGCGTTGCGGCGCCGAGACCGTCGCGGCGCGCGGCCCGGCGGCACGCGGGCGGGCCGCGGCCGCCTGCTGAATCTGCTTGATCAAGTCGCTGGAGAGCTGCAGCAGGCTGTCCTTCAGGCCGAGCCGTGCCTTGGTGAAAACGCCCACGGCGCCGGCCGCGAACGCTTCGAGCGTGATGGCAGCGCCCGCCTCGGTCAGCGTCGAGCAGATGATCGTCGGTGTCGGCCGCTCGGCCATCAGTTTGCGCAGAAAGGTAATGCCGTCCATGCGCGGCATCTCGACGTCGAGCACCAGCACATCGGGCCAGTTGCGCTGCATCTTTTCCAGCGCGAACAGCGGATCGGCGGCCTGCCCGATCACCTCGATATTCGGATGGCTTTCCAGGCATGCCGAGAGCACCTGACGCACCAGCGCCGAGTCATCGACGATAAATACTTTGATCATGCGATGCCCTCGAGCAGATCGCCTGCTGTAAATAATTGGCAGGCCAGGCGCCCATCGCGGCCGTCGAGGGTCAGACGTCGATAGCCCATGCCGCCGAGTTGTTGGTCATCGACGCGCCAACCGAGCCGAGCGAACTGCTCGCGGGCGAAGGCGATGTTCTTCAGCCCGATCTGCAGGCTGTTGGGCCGGCCCGGTTGCAGGCAGGTTCCGCCGCCGTAGAGTCCCTTGCGGTATTCCTCGGGCGCCGTGCGGTGTCGGAGCATATCCTGCTGCAGCCGCTCGAATACGCCTTCACCGGTGCGCGTGTCGTCCTGGTCGAAGGTAGTGCCGGGCACGACGAAATGGCTCACGGCGAGCAGACGCCGCCGTGGATGCCACAGCGTGACGGCCACGCACGAGCCAAGCAGCGTGGCCACCGGCCCCGGATGCTGGTCGAACAGGTACTCGCCGGGCATGAGAAAACGCTGCGCAGTCATAGGCGCTCGAACACTGAAGAAGCCACGCTGCGCAGCGGCAGCCCGAAACCATGCAGGCTTTCCGCATGGCCGATGAACAGCAGGCCGCCGGCGCGCAGGCGCTCGAGCAGGCGCGCGACGATGGCGCGCTTGTCCTCGGCATTGAAGTAGATCAGCACATTGCGCAGGAAGATCATGTCGAAGCTGCCGGTGTCCTCGGGCAACGGCCGCATCAGGTTGAGTTCGCGAAAGCGCACCCGCTGACGCAAGCTCTGGCTCAGGCGAAAGGAGCCCTCGTGATCGCCGATACCACGCAGACAGTGGCGCTTGAGCCAGCCGGGCGGGAAATTGCTCGATTCGTCCAGCGGATAGATTGCAGCCTCGGCCTTTTCCAAGACTATTCGACTGAGATCGCTGCCCAGGATCGACCAGTCGGCCGGACCGTGTTCGGCGAGCACCATAGCGAGGGTGTAGGGCTCCTCGCCCGAGGAGCACGCGGCGCTCCAGATGCGCAGCGGCTCACGCCGGCCATCGAGCCGGCGGGCCAGAAACTGGAAATGCTGCGGCTCGCGGAAGAAATAGGTTTCGTTGGTGGTCAGCAGATCGATGACCATGCGCTGCTCGGCCTTGTTCAGCGGGTCCTTGAGCAGCAACAGATAATCGCGGTAGCTGCTCAGGTTCAGGGTCCGCAACCGGCGCATCAGGCGACCGGCGACCAGCGGCCGCTTGCTGTCGCTCAGATGGATGCCGGATGCATCGGCCATCAGTTGCTGCACGAAGCGGAACTCCTGATCGCCCAGCACCGGCAGGCTCGACGCGGACATCGTCAGCTCGCCTGCGCCATCGCCTGACTGATCTGCAGGATGTCGTCCAACGACAACACCTTGCGCACATCCAGGATGATGGTGAAGCCGCGCTCGTCGCGCGCCATTCCGGCGATGAATTCCGTGCGGATTCCTGCGCCGAATGCTGGCGCAGGCTCGACGTCGGCGGCCTGGATGTCCAGCACGGCATCGACCGCATCGACCACCAGGCCGATGCGTTGCAGCACCTCGTTCAGGTCAAGCTCGATGATCACGATGCAGGTCCGCTTGCTCGGCACCGTGCGCTCCATGCCGAAGCGTGCGGCCAGGTCGAGCACCGGTACCACATTGCCGCGCAGGTTGATTACCCCGTGGATGCACGCCGGCATCATCGGCACGCCGGTGATCTGCCCGTACTCGATGATCTCCCGCACCAGCTCGATCGGCAGCGCATAGCGTGCCTGGCGAACCCGGAACGACAGGTGCTGGATGTCAGCCGGCGCGGTGCCGGCACCGCTTACCTGTGGAAGGTTCATCTTCGATCCCCTTAGGTGAAGCTGACGAACTGACCGTCGTCAGCCATGGCGGTCGGCTTGCGCGCGCTGCGTACCGAGCGGTTGCCGTTCGGCTTGGCACTGGGCGCCAGCGGCTGACGGTTGAAGCCCTGCGCGGCGCCATCACGAGCATCGAGACGGAAGAAGCTGATCAGCTCAAGCAGTTGCGAGGCCTGTGCGTTCATTTCCTCGGAGGTCGCCGCCAGCTCTTCGGATGCCGACGCGTTCTGCTGGGTGATCTGGTTCATCTGGCCCATGGCAATGTTGATCTGGCCGGCACCGGTGCTTTGCTCCAGCGAGGCCGCGGTGATTTCCTGCACCAGGTCCGAGGTCTTCTGGATGTTCGGCACGATCTCGTCCAGCAGGCGACCGGCCTGTTCGGCCAGTTGCACGCTACTACCGGCCACGCCACCGATTTCCTGTGCGGCCACCTGGCTGCGCTCGGCCAGCTTGCGCACCTCTGCGGCGACAACCGCGAAGCCTTTGCCATGGTCGCCTGCGCGCGCCGCCTCGATGGCCGCATTGAGCGCCAGCAAGTTGGTCTGGTAAGCGATGTCGTCGATGATGCCTATCTTGTCGGCGATCTGCTTCATGGCCACGACCACGTCACGCACCGCACGACCACCGGAAACGGCGTCGCTAGCTGCCTTGCCGGCAATGCTGTCGGTGATCTTGGCGCTTTCGGTGTTCTGCGCGATGGATGCGGACATCTGTTCCACCGAGGCAGTCGTCTGCTCGACGCCCGCCGCCTGTTCACTGGCGGCCTGACTCAGTGACTGCGAAGTCGCGCTGACTTCCTCGGAGGCCGAGGACAGCGAATCGGCTGCGCTGCGCACATCACCCATCACGCTGCGCAGACGCTCGGTCATGTTCTTCATGGCATTGAGCAGCTGACCGGTTTCGTCTTTGCTGTTCACCTCAACCTGAATGCCCAGGTCGCCAGCGGCGAGCGCATCGGCCACCGACACGGCGCGGTTGAGCGGCCGGGTGATGCTGCGGGTGACCAGGATGCCAATACCGAAGCCGAAAACCGCCGCGATGATGACCAATACGATCATCTGCGTCCGCGAGCCGAGATAGATCCCGGTGATCTCGTCATTGGCTGCTTTAGCCTGCACGACCTTGCGCTCGACCAGCGCGGTCAGCAAATCGTCCGCCTTGTTACCGGTTTCGCGCAGCTGGGGCAGCATCACTGTCAGCTCGTCGGAAGGCCGCACCTCATTCGAGGCCTCGCGCAGCTTCAGCACTTGGTCGACCATCTGGACATAGGCCGTCATCGGCTCGCTGAGCGACGCGAAGTGCGCCTTGCCTTCGGGCGTCACGAAACTGGGGCGGGTCAGCTCGATGTACTCGTACATTTTCTTGATTGCGTCACGGGTCAGCCTGATGGCCGTATCCCGCTCTTCCAGACTCGTCGCCAGTAGACTCGAGCGGAGTCCACGACCTACATAGATAAGCTGGACGTTGGCGGACTGGATGTTATTGAGCGCAGTCATGTCGCGCGAATACATCTGCTCGGACAGTTCGTTGACGTGCGCGAGGTTGCGAATGCCCAGCAGGCCTACGGTGACCGTGAGCGCGACTACCACCAGGAAGCCGGCGAGCAGGCGGACCCCTATCTTGAAATTACCGAACAGTGTCATGGTTGTTTCTCCTTACTGGCCTGCGAGGTCCTGGCGGGATTGGCTGATGCGCTGGGCAGCAGGATTCGCGTCGACGTGGTTTTGCAGGTAACGGAACAGGCTGGGAATATCCAGGATCAGGGCAACTTGCCCGGTCCCTAGGATGGTGGAGCCGCCGACGCCCTGCAGGTGCTGGAACAGAGGGCCGAGTGGCTTGATAACGGTTTGCAGTTCGCCGTGCAGGTGATCAACGATCAGGCCGGCCTGTTGCCGCCCCTGACTGACGACGATGATGTTGCGGCGCTTGCCCTGGCTGGCCGGCAGGTTGAAATGGGCCGCCAGCGACAGACAGGGCAGTGGCTTGCCGCGCAGGTTGAGGTAGCCATAGGCACCTGCGCTCAGCTGCTCGTCGTCCATTTCCAGGCATTCGGTAACCATGTCCAGCGGAATCACGAAATAGTCATCGCCGAGGCTGACGAGGAAGCCGTCAATGATCGCCAGGGTCAGCGGCAGGCGGATACGGAAGGTGCAGCCCAGCCCCTCGCGGGAATCGATCTCGATGGTGCCGCGCAGCGCATCGATAGCACTGCGCACCACGTCCAGGCCCACGCCACGGCCGGACAAGTCCGATACGCTTTCAGCGGTGGAAAATCCGGCGGCGAAGATCAGCGCCTGGATATCCTGATCGGGCAGATTCGCCTGCGCGTCTATCAGGCCGCGGGTAATTGCCTTTTCGCGGATGCGCGCGGTGTTGAGGCCGCGGCCGTCATCGGCGACTTCGATCACGATCATCCCCGACTCGTGATAAGCGTCCAGGCGCAGATGACCCTCGACGGATTTGCCAGCGGCGATCCGGCCCTCGGCCGATTCGATGCCATGGTCGATCGCGTTGCGCACCAGGTGGGTCAGGGGGTCGGCCAGTTTGTCGATCACCGCCTTATCCAGTTCGGTGTCAGCGCCACGGATCTCCAGACGGATTTCCTTGCTCAGCTGCTGGCTGACATCGCGAACCACACGCTGGAAGCGGTTGAAGGTGTCACCGATCTCGATCATGCGCAGTTTCAGCGCGGCCTCGCGGATCAGCTCGACGTGCTGGTTGACCGTTTGCGTGCTCTCAACGCAGCTGGCATCTCCATGCGCACGGGCGCGCAGTTGCGCACCTGCCGCACTGATGACGAGTTCACCGACCAGATTGATCAGTTCGTCCAGTTTGTTGGCGGCCACGCGAATCTGGCTGTTCTCCTGGCTGCGTTTTTCGCGAGCGACCTGTTGCTTGGCCAACGCGGCGTTGACCACCTGTGGCGCAACCAGGCCTTCGTTCACCAGCACCGCACCCAGCGGTGGCTTGACCATGGCCGTCTCGGCAGCCTGCAAGGTCAGGCCTTCTTCGAGCTCACGCTCGGTCAGCAGGCCACTGGCAACCAGGATTCGACCGATCTGCGCGTCGGTTTCCGGCAGTTCGCGGATCAGTTGCAGGTAGTCTTCGAGGGCGCTGGCAGGCGGCAGGATGCGCAGCGTGCAGAAATCCTCGATGAATTCGAAGACCTCTTCGATCTCGGCCTTGCCAGCCGGCGTGCACAGCGCGATCTCCAAGCCCAGGTAGCAGGTTTCCGGTTGCAGGTCGGCCAGGGACGGCAGCGACTCGCTGACCGTTTGCAAATTCAGGATGTCGCCCAGGCGGCTTAGATAGCGAACGAACGAACTGGGTTCGAAGCCGTTTCGCAGCAGATCATTATGAAATCGCAGCGAAATGTGCCAAGCGCCGTCGGCGTCGCAGGTGGCGCAGCGCTCCAGTCGGCCGCGGCTGCTACAGCCCTCTTCGGCCAGCATGACGACCGGGATCTGCGGTGCCTGGGGCGAAGCGTCGGTGCACGCGGCGAGCTCGGCCAGCAGCGGCTGCTGACGACTGCCATCCACGACGAGCTCGCCCTTGTCGGTATCAATCAGCTCGATCATCGCGCTGATTTCATCCAGGCAGCGCAGCATCAGCGAAATCAATACCGGAGACAGGCTCTGCTCACCGTCACGCACTGCCATCAGCAGGCTTTCCAGGTGATGGGTAAAACTCACCAGAGGGTCGAGCGAAAACAGCCCGGCCGAGCCCTTGAGCGTATGCATCGCCCGGAACAGCCCATTGATCGCCTCTTCGTCGGTGGGGTTCTGATCAAGCAGCAGCAGGTACTCTTCGGCCTGCTTGGCCAGATCGCGAGCCTCCTCGACAAAGCTCAGCAATAGCTGGCTCCATTGTTCGCCATCAAGCATCACGGTTTCCTTTCAGCGATGGGCCAGTAGGACGTCGGGGTACAGCGTTTCCAGGCGCAACAGCTCGATCACCTCGACCACCGACGCGGCAGGCCCATGCACCTTCAGGCTGCCACCGGCCGCCTCGAAATGACGCTGGGTCGCGAGCAACAGCTGTGCGCCGGCGGTGTCGAGTTCTTCCAGCGCTTCGAGATCGAGCAGACAGGGGCGCGCTTCCAGCTTCGCCAGCATGGCCAACAAGGTCGCATGCGCCTCGCCGACCTCGTAGATGGTCAGGCTGCCAGTCAGGCGAAGCCGGGCCGGCTCGACGCTGCGGTCGTAGGTGAGTTCGAGCATGTCAGCCGACCAGCTTGTCGACGGCGGTGAGCAGCTGCTGCGGCTGGAACGGCTTGACGATCCAGGCCTTGGCGCCGGCGGCCTGGCCCTCGGCCTTCTTGCCCTGCTCGCTTTCAGTGGTGAGCATGACGATCGGGGTGAAGCGGTAGGCCGCGTTGGCCTTGACCGCCTTGACCAGGCCGATGCCGTCCAGGTTCGGCATGTTCACGTCGCTGATGATCAGGTTGATCTTCTGCCCGTTGAGTTTGCTCAGGGCGTCCTTGCCATCGACGGCCTCGATGACCTGATGGCCCGCGCCGGTGAGGGTCATCTTCACCAGCTGACGCATGGAGAGCGAGTCGTCGACGATGAGAATGGTCTTGGCCATGTGAAGCTCCTGGTTGAATCAGAAAAAGGTCACGTCGTCGCCGGAGCTCTTGCTACGGGTTTTGCCGTGGCGCTCCTCGTCGGTGGTGAAGTGTTGGTGCAGTTCACGCAGCCAGCGCTGCGGGTCGCTCATGCGGTCGTCACCGGCACGCACCGCCTGATCCAGGCGCTGCATGTCGTGCTGCAGGTGGTCGATCATCTGGTCGGTGCGATCCTGGAACTGCAGGCTGACGACGATCTCCTCGACGGTCGCCTGGGTGGCGCGGGTTTCCTGCTGCAGCTGTAGCGAGGTGGCCGACAGTTCGTTGAGGCTCTGCCCCAGCCCCTGCATGACGTCGCCAGCGACACTGTCGAGGTAGCTGAGGTTGTCGCGCTCGCTCGCGGTCAGTTCGTCGGCGGCGGTGACGGTGGCACGGATCGCCTGGTTGATCTCACTGACCTTGCTACCCATCCGCTGGCCGGTCTCGGCCGATAGCGTCGACAGCTTGCGCACCTCGTCGGCGACCACCGAGAAACCACGACCGTAGTCGCCTGCACGAGCAGCCTCGATGGCCGCGTTGAGGGCGAGCAGGTTGGTCTGGCTGGCGATGTCCTGCACATGCTTGGCCATCGCCTGGAGTTCACTGGCGAAGCTATTGAGGTCCGAGATGGTGCCCAGCAGCTCGGCCTTGCGGCCGCTGGCGGCATGGAACGCCGAGGTCACTTCGTTGAGGCGGCTCTGGGCCTGGCGCAAGCTGCTCGCCATGCCATCACCACCGATCACGCTGTCGGACTGGCTCAGCGTCTGGCCGAGTCGAGCCGACAGACCGGCGAAGTGTTCGAATAACTGACGCACGCTGTTTTGCTGGATGTTGCGCACCTGCCCCAGGTTCTTTTCCCAGGTAGGCAGCACGGCGTTGAGCAACGGCTCCACGGCCGGGGCGGCGACAGGTTGTTCAACCACAGGTGCCAGGTTGGCCTGCCCACGCAATGCTTGTGGCTTCAGGAACACGGCGGCCGCAATGCAGGCGGCGCTGCCCGCGCCGGCGATCCAGGGCGAGCCCAGCGCCAGACCCGCGAGCCCGGTGGCGATTCCAATCCAAAGTACAGGGTAGGCGAACACAGTGGGTGCCTCACGGAGGAGAGTCGAGTGACCGCACGATAGGGTCACCGCTCAACCTGCGATATCAGGCAAAACCTTAGGCCGCTCTAGGGTGTCCTAAGGCTAAAGGTTTCCTCGCGGCTGCCGGCCCCGACCCGCGGACCAATTTCTACGTTGCCGCTGCGACTGCACGGACTAGGCTGAATAGGGCCCTTGTGTGAAGAGATAACAGGCCGCGGCCAGCAGCAGGAGCCCAAAGACAGCCATCAGGAAACGTGTTTTTGATGACAGTGCGTGTTACCGATCGAGTACAACGCCAGCGTATTTCCCGCCGCCTGCTGCGGTGGCTGCCTTGGGGACTCGCCGCGCTTCACTTGTTGAGTGTTGTAGTCAGCTGGTGGGCAGCCCGCGAGTTGTTAGCGGACGCCCCTGGTTGGCAGCTGACGATTTTACTGGCGCTCTCGACAGGCATTCTGTGGCTGGTGGCGGGTGCCTTTCTTCGGCGCCTGAGCGAGCGAGACCCTGCGAATGCAGAAGCGGTAACAGTTAAGGCCAGGCCATTCGACCAACCTCTCCCTCCAGCCTCGGTGCTCGACGAAGCGCACGAGCGCCAGCAAAAGGTCTACCAAAGCATGGTCGCCAGCCTGCCGGAAGGGCTGGTTATCGTTCGTGACGGGCGCGTGCATTACAGCAATGCCGCAGCCTGTGGGTTGTTCAACCCTGCCGGTGCAGCGCAATCAGGGGAGTTGCAGCTGGAACATTGCATTGATCCGGCCCAGCGCGCCCGCGAAGCCGACCGACTGAGCAAGTTGCAGCGCGGCCTGATCGAAGCCGCCCGTTTTCGCCATATCCGGTTAGTGCGCCTGGATGGGACCTCTTTCCAAGCCGAGGTGACGGAAATTCCGCTGGAAAATGACGGTCACCAGGACGTGCTTCTGCTGATACGCGACATCAGCGAACCTGAGCGGATGCGCTTGGAGCTGGAACAGGCCAACCAGCGACTGCAGCACCTGTCGCAGCGCTTGATGGCGGTTCAGGAAAACCAGCGCCGTCAGCTCGCGCGTGACCTGCATGACGACATCGGGCAACAGCTCACCGGTATGAAGCTTCATCTGCAGCGCGTGGCTGGCAAACTAGAGCATGAGCCGGCATTGGCCAGGCTGATCGACCAACTGACTGAGGCGGCGGACGAAACACTGACCAAAGTGCGCAGCCTGTCCCTGGCCCTGCATCCGCTGCAACTCGAGACACTGGGGCTGGCAGCCGCCGTGCATTGGCATCTGTCGCGCTTTCTCGAGGCCGCGCAAACCCGCTGGACGCTAAAGGTCGATGGCGAAACGGTCGCTCTTCCTGCCAATGTCAGCCTGGTTGCCTTCCGTATCGTTCAGGAGGCGGTAAACAACGTTGCGCGACATGCCGGCGATTGCAGCGTGCGGGTACTGATCTGCCGAACGCCGGAAGCATTGCGCGTCGAGGTAATCGACGATGGCAAGGGTTTCGACATCAAGACAGCATGCGCGCGCGCGCAAAGCCTGGGCCTGACAAGCATGCAGGAGCGTGCCGCAGCGCTCGGCGGAGAATTGAACATAGCGAGCCTCAGCGGCGTCGGCACACAAGTGACGGCAAGCCTGCCAATATCGGACGAGGCCCCACCCAACGGAGAATCAACATGAAACGGGTCGCACTGATCGACGATCACGGGCTGGTCAGAGCCGGCCTACGCGCACTGGTACAGGACCAACCCGGTTATCAGGTGGTCGCCGAAGGCGCGGATGGTAGCGAGGTCCACGAGATCCTCACGCAGGTGCAGCCAGACATCCTGCTACTGGATATCAGCATGAAACAGATGAGTGGCCTGGATGCCCTTCGCCAGTGGCGCGCAGAATTTCCCAAGGTGCAAATCCTGATCCTGTCGATGCATACAACCGCAGACTATGTCCTGCAAGCGTTGCGCCTGGGGGCGAGTGGCTACTTGCTCAAAGATGCGGCGGCACAGGAGCTTGAGCTTGCACTCGGGGCGCTGTCACGCAACGAGTCCTACCTGAGCCCAGGTATCGCCCAGACGGTGATTCAATCTGCAGTTATCGACGGTGGCCAGCGCGAACAGCCGAGCGCACCCAGCCTGACGCCGCGCCAGATAGAGATCCTGCGGCTGATCGCACGGGGCTGCTCGACCCGCGACATAGCCAACGGCCTGAGCTTGAGCGTCAAAACAGTCGACACGCACCGGGCGCAGATCATGGACCGACTCAAATTGCGCGACGTGCCATCGCTGGTGCTCTATGCCCTGCGCACGGGCCTGGTCAGCCCTGAGGACTGAATGTCGCTTCGCCACGCTGAGCCTCATACGAGACACAGCGTCGCTTATCCCCTCAAACGTATTCCTGCAGTGGCGGTTGGGCGAACGAAATACCGGGCTCATGCCTTCCCATGATCGAAGCTGAGCATGCTGATCATTTTTCAACCGGAACGCTGCAAGCCACACCGCACTACGTCTAGCGCCTCGCTTCCCCACGTTATCCACAAGACGCTCCACAGCTAAAGTGGACAACATTTATCGCGTACCTATAACGAAAGTGGGACGCTTTGCCGCGGATTAAAAACCCTAAAAACAACAGATTAGGATGCGGAAGAGTCGTTGATCATTTTTCATACAAAGCGCGCACAGCTAGAACTGCCGGCGCGCGTAGCGAGGCATGAAGAGGTTATCCACAGGAACGTGCACAGCAAACGGGGATAAAGGCAAGCCACATAGAACGCTATCGACGGGATGCAAAAAAGCTACGGGCGAACGGGCACGCAGACCGCTAACTTGATGAGCACCGGCCTAAAGGAGCGCAACCATGCACAACCTGGAGATGTTTAAGGTTCTGTTTGCTAACTACGCATTGGGTTCAAGCGGTAGTAGCCCCGACGAACTCAGATGACGCTTGGTCATACGCCACCGCGGCGCTACGCTGCCATCCCATTTACAGATGGAGTGGACGATGCCCCTCAGCTCGATATGCGTCTTTTGCGGCGCCAGCGCCGGTAACAACCCGATATACACACAAGCGGCTGTCACGTTGGGCCGGACGCTGGCTGAGAATGGTGTTCGGCTTGTCTACGGCGGCGGAGCCGTCGGCCTGATGGGCGTCGTGGCAGACGCCACCCTTGCAGCCGGCGGCGAAGTCATTGGCATCATTCCTCAGAGCCTTAAGGATGCCGAAGTCGGCCATACGGGCCTCACTCGCCTTGAGGTGGTCGATGGAATGCATGCGCGCAAAGCGCGGATGGCAGAGCTGGCCGACGCGTTCATCGCCCTGCCCGGCGGGCTGGGTACGCTTGAGGAGCTGTTCGAGATCTGGACCTGGGGTCAGCTCGGCTATCACCCCAAGCCGTTAGGGCTGCTGGATATCAATCACTTCTACAGCAAGCTCAGCCATTTCCTCGATCACTTGGTCGAGGAAGGTTTCGTGCGGCCCCAGCATCGCCAGATGCTGCAGCGAAGCGACCAGCCACAGGCGCTCATTCAGTTACTCGATGCTTGGCAGCCGCCCGCCCACAGCCGCTGGGATAAAGCGGCACCGCAATAAGGCCCAACAGGCCCTGGCCGACACTGATCAAAAACCACCCGGGTCGCTGCAGGCGACGCGCCATCCAGCCTGCAGCCTTGCGCCCCCACGTTATCTACATGAGAATCCACAGCCATCGTGGATAACTATTGCCGCTTCTCCTATGAAGCCCCGCTCAGTGCAAAAGTCCGGACATTTTCGACTCCCAAGCGAAACGGACAAATTTTAACCAGAAGCCCACAGCATTAGTGCTACGGCGCTCGCAGCCACCGATACAAGGTTATCCACAGATCGGCGCACAGTTTTGGTGGATAAGCGCGCGAACCAATCAACCGCCATGAACTCACACGAATAGGTTTATTCCGGGAGTTCGCGCATGCGTCAAATGGAAAGGCTTCGCGAAGTGCCATTGCGCCGGGGTAGCTGCTCATGAGCTGGCTCGCCCTCACGCTGGTGGCATTCGTTTGTTTCGTACTGGTTTTTTTCGTCAAGAACCGTCAGCTCAACCATCCGGCACTGCAGTATCCGTACAGCCTCAAGGCCCCGTTGTTCTCGCCCGCAGAGCGCGAACTGCTGGAGATGCTGCAACGCACGGCCGGGGAACAATACGTAATCTTGCCGAAGGTAAGCGTCGCCGAGGTGGTGGAAATCACTGCCGTTCCCAGACGGGCATACTGGTACCAAGCGCACAACCGTATCGCTGCGGCACGGTTTGATTTCGTTCTATGTGCGAGGGAAGATCTGACCCCCGTTTGCGTCATCAATCTGGATGATCCAGATACCGAGCAGGAATTCATGGATCGCCTGTGCGAAACGATTGGACTGCCGCACGTTCGCCTGGCACCGGAGACGGCCCGTTCTTATGCAGATGTTCGCGAAGCGATCGAATCCGCTCTTCGCGCTTGATCGACCGTTGGCGGGAATGACCGCGGGACCGGACGGTCACAAGCGGGCATGCCGTATTCACGATGTGCAGCACCGCTGCGGAGCCCGTCCGCAAAACGACCACCGGCTATGAGTGACAGCATGAAATACGCCCTCCCCCTGCTACTTTCCCTCGCCCCGTTCGCGGCATTTGCACAAAACCAAGCCTGCCAGGCCATAGATGATGGGCAAGTCGCTGCTCTGTTCGATCGCTGGAATGCCGATGTGCAATCGGGCGAACCGCAAAGGGTCGTGGAAAACTATGCGCCTGTTTCGATCCTGCTGCCGACGGTGTCCAATACGCCCAGGCAAACGCCGGAAGCCAAGCTGGACTATTTCGAACACTTTCTGGCGTTGAAACCGAAAGGTGAAATCGTCTCGCGAATGATCATGATCGACTGCAACAGTGCACTCGATACGGGACTTTACAGTTTCCACTTCGCTGACGGAGCGACCGTACCGGCGCGCTATACCTTCACCTACAAATGGATTGATGAGGCCAAGCAGTGGTTGATTACCAGTCATCACTCCTCGGCTATGCCACAACAAACCGAGGTGGCGCAGCAGGTTCCTCAGGCGCACTAAGCAGCTTGGTCGAACCGCCGTATGCTATAGGTCAGTTTGAAGCGTGAATCCGCCGCGCATGTTCTTGCACCCCTCGCGCTCACTTGCACCCGCCTGAGCATGCTCGATACTCGCGGCATGACGAAGTACTCGGACCTGAACCTGCATGCCTCTCAAAATCCTGTTGTCGCGCCTGATCGATCTGGCTAGCCGCCTGATCCGCCGCTATCCCGGCACGGTTGCGCTGTTCGGGTTCGTTTCCGGGGTGGCTAGCTTCGTTCTGGTGGAACGCCATGCCGGCCTGGCCAAGGTGGTCGCCCTGGTGATGCTGATCAGCTGGCTCTGGCTGGTGCTCGAATCCAGTCTGCGGCGCAATCTGCAGCGCTGGTTCGGCTGGCAGGTTCCGCCGCCGCTGCTGCGCTATGCGACGCAGATGGTGCACCAGGAAAGCCTGTTCTTCATCATTCCGTTCTTCGCCATTACCACCACTTGGAATAGCGGCCAGGCCGCATTCACCGGGCTGCTCGGCATGGCGGCGCTCGTGTCGCTGATCGATCCGCTGTACTACCGATGGCTGGCGCCGCGACGCTGGGTGTACCTGGGTTTTCACGCGCTGACGCTGTTCGCCGTGCTGCTGACTGCGCTGCCGATCATCTTTCACCTCTCCACCCCGCAGAGCTACCAGTTGGCCTTGGTGGTGGCGGTGGTGCTCGCGCTGCCGAGCCTCAGCGGATTATTCCCTCGCTGGAGCTGGCGCACCGTGCCTGGCATCGTGCTTCTGGCTGTCGCCCTCGGGGCGGCAGGCTGGCTGGGACGAACCTGGGTGCCGCCTGCGACCCTCTGGCTCACCGATGTCGCCGTGACCATGAGCCTTGATGACCGACAACGTAAACCCGGCAAGGGGCTGCGTGAGATAAGCAGCGCCGAGCTACAGGCCAACGGTCTGTACGCCTATACCGCGATCAACGCACCACGCGGGCTGAAGGAACGCATTTACCACGAGTGGACGCATAACGGCCGGCGCGTTGATCGCATCGCCCTCGACATCAGCGGTGGCCGCGAAGCCGGCTACCGTGCTTGGACTCACAAGCGCAACTTTCCGCAAGACCCTGCTGGGCGCTGGCGCGTACGCGTCGTCACCGAGGCGGGACAGATGATCGGCATGCTGCGTTTCCGCGTTACCGACTAGCGAACCCGGGCCGCCCCCACGACTCCATATCAGAACCGAACCAGCCTGGAGAAGAACATGGAATGGTGGGCGATCATTTCCAGCACTGTCGCCTCTGAGTTTTCCGACATCACTGATCTGGAGGATGCGACACGGGTCAGCAGCCGGTTGCTGATCGCATCAGTTCTGGGCGGTTTGCTCGGTTACGAGCGCGAACGAAAACGCAAGGCCGCAGGGTTGCGCACCCATATGCTGGTGGCTCTTGGGGCCGCATTGTTCGTACTGGTGCCGGTACAGGCAGGGATGAGCGCCGAGGAAATTTCTCGGGTGATACAAGGCCTGGTAACCGGCATCGGCTTTCTTGGCGCAGGCACTATCCTCAAGGGCAACTCCGCGGAAGACGTCAAAGGCCTTACCACCGCAGCCGGCATCTGGCTTACCGCGGCAATCGGTGTGGCCGTCGGCCTCGGCCATGAAGCCACCGCGGTGCTGAGCACCCTGCTAGCACTGGCTATTTTCGTGCTAATGCCGCGCCTGGAGCGCCATACGGCTCTGCGCGCCGCTCGTAAGCGCCGCCAAACGGGTCGCTCTACGTAGCAGGCGGCTAATCAACCAGGGGATAAATACATGCGCAACGCTCGAGTCGCCCTCTGCTTCGGTTTCGGCCTGCTTGTTATTGCAGGCTGCAGCGAAACTGCGAAGCTCCCGGTGGGATCAGGCTACGGTCCAGCGCCGGCGCTGCCGGAGCCGAACAAGACGCTCCTGCCAACAGTGCACATCGCCCCGGCCAAGGGCTGGCCGCCAGGTGGCAAACCGCAGGCAGCGCCTGGCCTGCGCGTGGATGCATTCGCCAGTGGCCTGGACCACCCACGCTGGATTCATGTATTGCCCAACGGGGACGTGCTGGTAGCCGAAAGCGATGCGCCGGCAAAGGAGCAGAGCCAGGGCCTGCGCGGCTGGATCGCCAAGAAGATCATGGCCCGTGCCGGCTCCGGCGGCCCTAGCGCCAACCGCATCACCTTGCTGCGTGATGCTAACGGCGATGGTGTGCCGGAGCAGCGGAGCGTCTTTCTGGAAAACCTCAACTCACCGTTCGGCATGGCGCTGGTTGGCAATGACTTCTACGTAGCCAATACCGATGCGCTCCTTCGCTTCCCGTACGAGCAAGGCGACACCCGCATTATTGCGACTGGCGAGAAGGTGGTGGATTTGCCTGCCGGGCCGATCAACCATCACTGGACCAAGAACGTTATCGCCAGCCGGGACGGCTCGCTGCTGTACGTCACCAGTGGCTCAAACAGCAATGTGGCCGAGAATGGCATGCAGGCCGAAGAGCATCGTGCAGCCATCCTCGAAGTCGACCCGCAGCGTAAAACCATACGCCTGTTCGCATCAGGCTTGCGCAACCCCAACGGCCTTGCCTGGCAGCCGAAAAGCGGTGCGCTGTGGACCACGGTGAACGAACGCGATGAGATCGGCAGTGATCTGGTGCCCGACTACATGACCTCGGTCAGGGACGGCGGGTTCTATGGCTGGCCCTACAGTTACTTCGGCCAGCACGTCGATAAGCGCGTTAAACCTCAGCGCCCTGACCTCGTCAAGCGAGCCATCGTGCCGGACTACGCCCTAGGCGCGCACACCGCCTCGCTCGGCCTCGCTTTTTATGAAGGCAAGCTGTTGCCGCCGCGCTACAACAACGGCGCGTTCGTCGGTCAGCATGGGTCTTGGAACCGGAGACCTCGCAGTGGTTACAAGGTGGTTTTCATCCCGTTCCGCGAGGGTATGCCGGACGGCCAGCCGGAAGATGTACTGACCGGCTTCGTCAACGACGCGGGCGAGGCAATGGGTAGGCCTGTCGGCGTGGCGGCGGACCAGACCGGCGCGCTCCTGGTCGCAGACGACGTTGGCAATATCATCTGGCGCATCAGCCCGATAGACCGTTGAACTGGCCGCCTCGTCTGGATTGAACCTTGCCGACCACCGTGTGGCCATAAAGGTATGTCTACCTGTTAGGAGGGACTTCTGATGCTCAATCGCACCGTCTACGCCCTGGTTCCCGCGTTATTGCTGGTTGGCTGTTCCGGAAACGTGCAGAACCCGGTGGACCGGTTCACGTTCCGTGACGAGCCTTTGGTTCGCGACGTAGAGAACGGCATGCCCCAGGCAAGGGTGCTGGCCATCGGCGGCGAGCCCTCCAGGACCAGCGCACGTGCCGTAGTGCCGGGGCTTTGCCACGATTACATCCTCAATCATGACGGCAAGCAGCAGCCGTACTACGTCAGCTTCGATGGAGCCGGACGAGTGGACGGGCAAGGTTTCCTGACCTGCAAGCAGCTCGAAGAGAACCAGCGCAATCTGCGCCGCTGAAGACAAGCACACAAGCACGGCCGGCTTTCAAGCCCCGCGCCCGCTACAAGGAGACCGCCATGCCTCGTGGAGACAAGAGCAAGTACACCGACAAGCAGCAACGCAAGGCCGAGCACATCGAGGAAAGCTACGAGGAGCGTGGCGTATCCGAGAAGGAGGCCGAAGCCCGCGCCTGGGCCACCGTCAACAAGCAATCCGGTGGTGGCGAGCGTAAGGGTGGATCAGGCAAGAACAAGAGCGAAACCACCAAGCGCGCCGAACGCAAGGATTCAGCCCACCGCGCCGCCGATGCCCGCAAGGGCAAATCGCCGAACAGCGGATCGGCAAGCAGTTCGAAGTCCTCCAGCACAGCCCTAGCCGACATGACCCGCGATGAGCTGATGGACAAGGCCCGCGAACGAGACATTCGCGGCCGCTCGAAGATGCGCAAAGACGAACTGCTACGGGCTCTGAGCTGAGGTTTGATACCGATGACGAACCAGCAACCCCCTCCCCCCGAAGGCAATCCCAAACGCGAAGATCCAGCCGAGCCCGTGCCCATTGACGAGCCCGGCCCCGGCCAGTCCGAACCCGAGCGCCCACCACCGACCGAGGTGGCCGGCTAAACTTTTCGCCAGCATCCCGATCTCAATTGGCGAACCGTGAAGCACCGCAACTGCGGTGAACCTAGACCAGGAGATGGCGATGAGTTACGTACAACTGAGTGATAAGCAAAGTCTGCGCGAGCGGGCTCGCCAACATGTCGAGAACGGCGCCGTCACCGAGAGCTATTCGGCTGATCGAGAAGTCGTGATCAATCTGTTGAACGAAGCGCTGGCAACCGAACTGGTTTGTTATCTGCGCTACAAGCGCCACTACTACATGGCCACAGGATTGAAGTCGAGCGCTGCCGCCGACGAGTTCCTTGAGCACGCCAACGAAGAACAGGAGCACGCCGATCGGCTCGCCGAACGCATCGTGCAGCTCGGTGGCGCACCCGATTTCAACCCTGACAACCTCACTGAACGCGCTCACGCGCAGTACGCCGAAGGGAATGGCCTGCGTGACATGGTCTTTGAGAATCTGGTCGCCGAGCGCATCGCGATCGACAGCTACCGGGAGATCGTCCAGTACATTGGCGACAAGGACCCCACTACGCGGCGCATCTTCGAGGACATCCTAGCCCAGGAAGAAGAGCACGCCGACGATCTGGCAGGCTTGCTGGACGGCATGAACTAGGCAGCCCAGTCTGCGCGCCAGCGTGGGGCTTGACGGCCACATGTCGGCGCGTCGACTTGGTTGAAAAGCAAATAAAAAAAGGCCACCCGAAGGTGGCCTTAAATTTAGGAAGAGAGGTACAGCTTAGCCGGCTGCCACCGGACGCATGTAGGAGATCGGTGCGGTCTGCGGGTCATCGAAGGTCACCAGTTCCCACGCATCCTTCTGTTCCATCAGGGTGCGTAGCAAGCGGTTGTTCAACGCGTGGCCGGATTTATAGCCGCGGAATTCGCCGATCAGGCTGGTTCCCAACAAGTAAAGATCACCAATGGCATCGAGAATCTTGTGCTTCACGAATTCGTCCTCGTAACGCAGACCGTCTTCGTTGAGCACGCTGGTTTCGTCCACCACAATGGCGTTTTCAACACTGCCGCCGAGCGCCAGATTGTGCGAGCGGAGGAACTCGATGTCGCGCATGAACCCGAAGGTGCGTGCACGGCTGACTTCTTTGACGAAAGAAGTGCTCGAGAAATCCACACTGGCAGTCTGGGTGCGGCCCTTGAAAACCGGATGGTCGAAATCGATCTCGAAACTCACCTTGAAGCCGTCGAATGGCAGGAAGGTAGCGCGCTTGTCACCCTCCTCGACAGACACTTCACGCTTGATGCGGATGAACTTCTTGTGGGCGTCCTGCTCCTGCAGGCCGGCGGATTGAATCAGGAATACGAAAGGCCCAGCGCTACCGTCCATGATCGGCACTTCCGACGCAGAGAGCTCGACGTAGGCATTGTCGATCCCCAAGCCGGCCATTGCCGATAGCAAATGTTCCACTGTGTCGACCTTGACGTCACCATTGACCAGCGTCGTGGACATGGTGGTTTCGCCAACGTTCTCAGCCCGCGCTGGGATCTCCACAGGCGGATTGAGGTCGGTACGACAGAACACGATTCCAGTATCCACCGGTGCCGGTTTCAGGGTGAGATAAACCTTCTCTCCCGAATGCAAGCCGACGCCAGTGGCGCGAATGATGTTCTTTAGTGTGCGTTGTCTGATCATGGCCTTTTGCTTCGCTATAGCGCTAGTTGCGAATTGTTTTCAACAAGTGAGGGCGATAATAGCAGAAGCCCAGTTTGCTGAACACCAATCACAACAATACTCCTGATAAATTCAATCAATCGGCCTGACGACGCAGGAACGCAGGGATATCCAGATAATCCAGATCCTCCTGCGGGTTCAGCTTGGCTGCAGTGGCAGCTGCATGCGCCTGATTACGCATCACGGTCGGGCGCTCCAGGTCACGGTAGTTGACTGCGGCGTGCTCATGCTGGCGCGGGGCCGGAGCAGCAGAAGCGGCAACAGTGGCATGCACGGTGTTGTCGACGACCTTGACCGGTTTCTCGTTGCGCGGACCGAGACCGGTCGCGACGACGGTAACGTGCAGCTCGTCGGTCATATCCGGATCGATGACTGCACCAACCTTTACGGTGGCCTCATCGGACGCGAAGGCTTCGATGATCTCGCCTACTGCGGCGTACTCGCCCAGCGACAGGTCCAGACCGGCAGTGATGTTCACCAGGATGCCGCGGGCGCCCTGCAGGTTGACGTCTTCCAGCAGCGGGTTGCGAATGGCCGCTTCAGTAGCCTCGCGAGCCCGGTTCGGGCCAGTTGCGCAGCCAGTACCCATCATCGCCATACCCATCTCGCCCATGACGGTCTTGACGTCGGCGAAGTCGACGTTCATCAGGCCCGGACGCTGCATGATGTCGGAGATACCGCGAACGGCTCCGGCCAGCACGTCATCGGCCTTGGCGAAGGCGGCCAGCAGGCTGGCGTCTTTGCCGAGAATGGTCAGCAGTTTCTCGTTGGGTATAGTGATCAAGGAATCGACGCAATCGGAAAGCGCGCGGATGCCTTCATCGGCTACCTGCATGCGGCGACGGCCCTCGAAGGGGAACGGACGGGTGACCACAGCGACGGTAAGGATGCCCATTTCCTTGGCTACCGAAGCAATGATCGGCGCAGCGCCGGTACCGGTGCCACCACCCATGCCGGTGGTGATGAACACCATGTCTGCGCCTTCCAGCACTTCGGCAATGCGCTCACGGTCTTCCATCGCGGCCTGACGGCCGATGTCCGGGTTGGTACCAGCGCCCAGACCCTTGGTGATGGCGGAGCCGAGCTGCAGCACGGTGCGCGCTTCAACCTTCTTGAGCGCCTGGGCGTCGGTATTGGCGCAAATGAATTCGACGCCTTCGACGTTGTTGCGAACCATATGGTTCACGGCATTGCCGCCACCGCCACCGACACCGATGACCTTGATGACTGCACTTTGCGGGGTATGATCTACGAGTTCGAACATTTCCCTCTCTCCTTCCAGCTTTCTAGTTTTGGTTTTACAGCGCACTGCTTAAAAATTGCCCTGAATCCAGCCCTTGAGCCGGTCCAGAACAGACGTCTTTGATTCCTCGGCGAAATTGCCGATACCAGGCACGGGAAGGCCGTCGGTCTGCTTGTGCAGTCCGTACAGCAGCAGGCCCACGCCCGTCGAATAGATTGGGTTGCGTACTACGTCGCTCAGTCCCTTGACGCTGTGCGGCACGCCAAGGCGCACCGGCATGTGAAAGATTTCCTCGGCCAGGTCGATGGCTCCTTCCATCTTCGCTGTACCGCCAGTGAGAACGATCCCGGCCGGGACCAGATCCTCGTAACCGCTGCGCCGCAGTTCGGCCTGGATCAGGGTGAACAGCTCGTCGTAACGCGGCTCGACAACCTCTGCCAAAGCCTGGCGAGAGAGCTCGCGCGGCGGACGATCGCCGACACTAGGGACCTTGATGGTCTCGCCTGCGCCTGCCAGCTTGGCCAACGCGCAAGCATAGCGAATCTTGATCTCTTCGGCATACTGAGTCGGCGTGCGCAGTGCCATGGCAATGTCATTGGTGACCTGGTCGCCCGCGATCGGAATGACCGCCGTATGACGAATCGCGCCTTCGGTGAAGATGCAGATATCAGTGGTGCCACCGCCGATGTCTACAAGGCAGACACCCAGTTCTTTCTCATCATCAGTCAGCACGGCATGCGCCGAAGCCAGTTGCTCGAGGATAATGTCGTCCACCTCGAGACCGCAGCGACGCACGCACTTCTCGACGTTCTGCGCAGCATTCACCGCACAGGTGACCACATGGACCTTGGCCTCCAGGCGCACACCGGACATGCCCAGGGGCTCACGCACGCCTTCCTGGTTGTCGATCACATAATCCTGCGGCAGCGTGTGCAGTACGCGCTGATCAGCCGGGATCGCCACGGCCTGGGCTGCATCGAGGACGCGCTCCAGATCGGCGGTACTGACCTCGCGGTCGCGAATCGCGACGATGCCATGGGAATTCAGGCTGCGAATATGGTTACCGGCCAGACCAACGAAGGCCGAATGGATGCGGCAGCCAGCCATCAGCTGGGCTTCTTCGATCGCGCGCTGGATCGACTGCACGGTGGATTCGATATTGACCACCACGCCCTTCTTCAAACCGCGGGAAGGATGGGTACCGATTCCCACGATTTCCAGTTCGCCGTCGGCGGTCACTTCACCGACCAGCGCCACCACCTTGGAGGTGCCAATGTCCAGGCCGACGATCATCTTGCCGCTTTGCACGCTCGACATGTGTTTCATTCCTCAATTCTTCGCAGCGACGGTCGTATCCGTCGCAGTCGGGATCGGCTCATGCCAGGCAACGGCCAGGCCGTTCGCATAGCGCAGATCGATCCGTGCGATCTTTTCGCTTTCCTGCTCCAGCGCCTTTTGATAGATGGCAGTGAAGCGACGCATTTTTTCTACAACCTGGTCCCGCCCCAGCAGTAACTCGATGCCCTGATTGGTGGTCAGGAACCAGCTCCCACGTTCACGCAGTTCGAGACGGGAAATGGAGAATCCCAGCGGGCGCAGCATCTGGCTGAGCATCTGGTATTGCTGCATGACACGCTGTTGGGCCCGCTTCGGACCATATAAATGTGGCAAGTGTTCATATCGGCTCAGGTCATCCGGCGAGAAAGCCTGTCCTTTATTGTTAAGCAATGCTTCGCCCCCCCAACGGGCAATCGGCAATTGCTCATCCAGACGCACCATTACCTGGTCCGGCCAGACGCGACGAACTTCGACATGTGCGATCCAGGGCATCTGTTCGAGTTGGTGACGCATCGCGTTCAGATCAACCTTGAAGAAACTCTGCTCGACGAAAGGCGCGATACGCTGCTGGACCGCCTCGCGGCTTACATAGCCCAGTTCGCCCTGCACGCTGACCTTCGCGATCGGCCGGTCGGCGTAAGGCAACAGCCGCTCACCCAGCTCGTAGAGCCCGACCACCAGCCCGACCAGCAGTACCGGCCAGACGAAACGCTTCAGCCCGGCGAAATTCGGCTTCGGCAGGCGCTGTGACAGCGGCTGCGGTTGCACCAGGCGGCTCGCGCCCCGCTGCGCGGGCTTGCGCGAAGCACGGCCGCTACCGGGTTGCGAGTGGCGCAGCGTCGCAATCATGGTTAGTTCCCCGCCTCGAGGCTGTCATCGAGAATGCTCAGGACCAACTGCTGGAAATCCAGACCGGTAGCGCGCGCCGCCATCGGTACCAGGCTGTGATCGGTCATGCCGGGCACGGTGTTCACTTCCAGCAGCCAGAAATCGCCACCGGCATCCTGCATCACGTCGACCCGAGCCCAACCACGAATGCCAACCGCTTCGCAGGCGCGAGCCGACAGCACCTTGAGTTCCTCCTCCCGACCAGCATCGAGACCACAGGGGATTCGGTACTGGGTATCGGAGGCCAGGTACTTGGCGTCGTAGTCGTAGAAGCTGTGCGGTGTGCCCAGGCCGATCGGCGGCAACACCTGCCCATGCAATACGGCCACAGTGAATTCAGGGCCCTGGATCCACTGCTCGACCAGCACTTGCGAATCGTAGGCGCTCGCTGCGCGCCAAGCGTCGATCAGCGCGGCGAGATCCGCGACCTTGGCCATGCCGATGCTCGAACCCTCATGCGCCGGCTTGACGATCAGCGGAAAACCCAACGTATCGGCCGCGGCTTTGCAATCGTCCTCGCTAGCCAGCACCGCATGTTGCGGCGTCGGCAGGCCAAGGCTCTGCCACACCTGCTTGGTACGCAGCTTGTCCATGGCCAGGGCCGAGGCCAGGATGCCACTGCCGGTGTAGGGAATGCCGGCGCATTCCAGCAGGCCCTGCATGCTGCCGTCTTCGCCGCCACGACCGTGCAGGACGATAAAGGCACGATCGATCCGCTCGCTGCTCAGGCGCTGCAACAGGTCATCGGCGGCATCAATGCCGAAGGCATCGACGCCCCCTTCCTGCAAAGCAGCGAGCACTGCGGCGCCGGACTTCAGGGACACTTCGCGTTCGGCACTCTTGCCGCCGAAGAGCACGGCAACCCGACCGAACGTCTTCGGGTCGCGCGTCGAATGCAGGGCAGTCATTGCGATTTCCTCGTGGAACCATCGCCGCCGAACAGCGGGCTTCTCAACAGTTGAGGTGCCAGCCCGCCGATATCGCCGGCCCCCTGGCAAAGCAGAATGTCACCAGCGCGCAGCAACGGCTTGACCAACGGCGCCAGGTCGACGCCACGCTCGACATAGATCGGGTCCAACTGCCCGCGTTGGCGGATGCTATGACACAGCTGGCGGCTATCCGCGCCGGGAATGGGCTCCTCACCTGCCGGGTAGACTTCCATCAGCAG
Source organism: Stutzerimonas stutzeri (assembly GCF_038561965.1). Lineage (NCBI taxonomy): Bacteria > Pseudomonadati > Pseudomonadota > Gammaproteobacteria > Pseudomonadales > Pseudomonadaceae > Stutzerimonas > Stutzerimonas stutzeri. Next base: position 3,662,279 of record NZ_CP139348.1, read on the forward strand.
CAGGACATTGGATTCGCCCAGAACCTGCACGAAATCGTCGTAGAGGTCGCGGGTGCGGCTGTAGCGGTGCGGCTGATAGACCATCACCAGGCGCCGCTCCGGCCAACCGCCACGCACTGCCTTGATCACGGCGGCAACTTCACGCGGATGGTGGCCATAGTCATCGACCAACATCACGCTGCCATTCTCGACCGGCAGATCGCCGTACACCTGGAAGCGACGACCGACGCCAGCGAATTCGGCGAGCCCGCGAACGATGGCCTCGTCGTCGATGCCTTCATCGGTCGCGATCGCGATGGTGGCCAAGGCGTTGAGCACATTGTGGTTGCCAGGCATGTTCACCGACACGTCCAGCGGTTCGCAGCCATCGCGCAGTACTGTGAAATAGGTGCGCATGCCTTCCTGGCGGATGTTGATGGCGCGCACGTCAGCGTCTTCGCTGAAACCGTAGGTGGTGGTCGGCCGGCCAATCTGCGGAATGATCTCGCGCACGAACGGATCGTCGACGCAGAGCACAGCCAGGCCATAGAACGGCAGGTTATGCAGGAACTCGACGAAGGTTTTCTTCAGCTTGCCGAAATCGCCGCCATAGGTGCTCATATGATCGGCGTCGATATTGGTCACCACCGCCACCATCGGCTGCAGGTGGAGGAAGCTGGCATCGCTCTCGTCCGCCTCGGCGATCAGATAGCGGCTGCTGCCCAGCTGGGCGTTGGTGCCCGCCGCAGTCAGGCGACCACCGATGACGAAGGTGGGATCGAGCCCTCCGGCGGCAAACACCGACGCCAGCAGGCTGGTGGTGGTGGTCTTGCCGTGAGTGCCGGCGACGGCAATGCCGTGGCGATAGCGCATCAGCTCGGCGAGCATCTCCGCACGCGGCACAACCGGGATACGCTGCTCGAGCGCCAGGGCGACTTCCGGGTTGGCCGAATTCACAGCGCTGGAGACTACCAGCACATCGGCGCCCGCAACGTTACCGGCCTGATGGCCGATGAAAATCTGCGCGCCGAAACTCTGCAGGCGGTCGGTACTGGCGGACTCTTTGAGATCCGATCCCGAAACCTCGTAACCCAAGTTGAGCAGCACCTCGGCAATGCCGCACATGCCAACCCCGCCGATACCGACGAAGTGGATGCGACGAATGCGGCGCATGCGGCGTACTTCCGCTTTCACCGCGGCGGGAGACTTAGCCATGGGCCACCTCCAGGCAGATTTCGACCACACTGCGGGTGGCGTCGGGCCGAGCCAGGCGGCGCGCGGTGGCGCCCATGGCCTTGAGTTTTTCCGGCTGCATCATTACCTCGGTCAGCTGAGCGGCAAGCGCGGCCGCATCAGTCTTGGCTTGCGGCAGAAGGACGGCAGCGCCCTCCTTCGCCAGATATTCGGCATTGCGTGTCTGGTGATCGTCGATCGCATGAGGCAGCGGCACCAGGAACGACGGCAGGCCTGCAGCGGCCAGCTCGCACACAGTGAGCGCGCCGGCGCGGCAGATGACCAGATCGGCCCAGGCGTAGGCACGTGCCATATCCTTGATGAAAGGTGCGACCTCGGCCTCGACTGCAACTTCTGCGTAGCGCCCCGTAGTCAGTTCTGCGTGCTGCTTGCCAGCCTGATGGAACACTTCCGGACGCAGTTCCAGCGGTAGCTGCGCCAAGGCAGCAGGCAACAGCTTGTTCAACGGTTCGGCGCCCAGGCTGCCACCCAGCACCAACAGTCGCGGCCGGCGGCCGATCAGGCTGTCGCGAGGGGTTTCCAGAAACAGCTCTTCACGCACCGGGTTGCCCGTGGTGCGACGCTTGGCGCTGGCCTTGAAGGTATCCGGGAAAGCCTCGCAGACACGGCTTGAAAGCGGCACCAGGCTGCGGTTGGCAGTGCCGGCCACAGCATTCTGCTCGTGAATCACCAACGGCACACCTGCCAGCTTGGCAGCCAGCCCGCCAGGCCCGGTGACATAACCACCCATACCCAACACACAGACCGGCCGCAGCTCGCGGACGATGCGGCGCGCCTGGAACAGCGAGCGAATCAACTGCAGCGGCGCCTTGATCAGCGATGCGAGGTTCTTGCCGCGCAACCCGCTGATCTGAATCAGGTGCAGCGGCAGACCCGCCGCCGGCACCAACTCGTTCTCGATGCCACGCGGCGTGCCGAGCCAATGCACGGCGTAGCCGCGTGCTTGGAACTCACGAGCGCAGGCCAGCGCGGGGAAGACGTGACCACCGGTGCCGCCCGCCATGATCAGAACGTTACCGGCCATGAGCAGCCTCCTTGGCCGGTGGCTCGGCGAAGTCGGCCTCGACGAAATCGGTGTCCTCGCTTCCCAGCACAGTGCGGCTTTCCCACTCGATGCGCAGCAGCAGAGCCATGCTCGCGCAGGTCACGACCAGCGAACTGCCGCCATAACTCAGGAAAGGCAGCGTCAGGCCCTTGGTCGGCAGTAGACCGACATTAACCCCGACGTTGATCAGGAACTGACCCAGCCAGAGGGCTGCCAAGCCCCAGGCAACGTAAGCGGCGAAGAACTGCCGGGCCTTTTCTGCCCAGAGACCGATATACAGAGCACGAATGCCAACGAAAGCGAACAGCGCGATGGTCGCCAGCGCGCCGACCATGCCCAGCTCTTCTGCCAGCACCGAAAAAACGAAGTCCGTATGCGCTTCGGGCAGATAGAACTGCTTCTGTACGCTGTTGCCCAGGCCGACACCGAGCCACTCGCCACGCCCAAAGGCAATCAGAGCCTGGGTCAGCTGATAGCCGGCGCCGTACTGGTCTGCCCAGGGGTCTGTGAAGGTGATCAGGCGCTGCAGACGATATTCCTGAGTCTGTACCAGCACCACCACGGCACCGACCGCCGCAATTACCAGCAGACTGAAGCGGATCATCCCGACGCCGCCGAGAAACAGCATCGCAACCGCGGCGCCCATCATGACTACCGTGGCACCGAAGTCCGGCTCCAGCAGCAGGAGGAAAGCCATAGGCAGCAACACCAGGAACGGTTTGGCAAAGCCCCACATGCTCTCGCGGACTTCTTCCTGGCGGCGCACCAGATAGCCGGCCAGGTAGATCACCACGAATACCTTGGCCAGCTCGGATGGTTGAACGTTGAACGCACCGAAACCAATCCAGCGCATCGAGCCGTTCACCTCACGACCGATCCCTGGCAGCAATACCAGAATCAGTAGCCCGAATGCCGCCAGCAGCAGCATCCAGTCCAGGCGCTGCCAGGCGGACAACGGTACCAGCAGCATCGCGGCACCGGCGCCGAGGCCCAGCAACACGTATATGAGGTGGCGGCTCATGTGGTACAGCGGGTTGCCTGCGTTGACCGCAGCCACTTCCGAGGACGCCGAAGTAATCATCACCAGGCCGAGGCCGAGCAATGCCAGGCAGCCGGCGAGCATGGGGAAGTCCAGATCCAGACCGCGGCGGCCGAACAGGGGTGAAGGTGCATTGCGCAGGAAGGCGAGCATCAGTCGAGCGCCTCCACCGCAGCGGCAAACAGGCGGCCGCGCTCTTCGAAATTCTTGAACATGTCCAGACTGGCACAGGCTGGCGAGAGCAACACCGCATCGCCTGCCTCAGCGCATTCGGCGGCGCGCTGAACGGCCTCCTCCAGGCTGGCGACATGCACCAATATGGTTGCCCCGGCCAGGGCTTCGGCCAGACGCTGCGCATCACGACCGAGCAGCACAACGGCTCGGCAGTAACGCGCGATTGGCGCGCGCAGTCCGGAGAAGTCAGCACCCTTGCCGTCGCCACCGGCAATCAGCACCAGTTTGCCTTCGATATCGGCGCCCAGACCTTCGATCGCGGCCAGCGCAGCGCCGACATTGGTCGCCTTGGAATCATCGTAGTAGGCGACATCACCGCGTTGCCCGACCCATTGGCAGCGATGCGGCAAACCGGCGAATTGGCGCAGTGTCTCGAGCATTCGCTCGAACGGCAGGCCGACCGCATGTCCCAGCGCCAGCGCCGCCAGCGCGTTGGAGTGGTTGTGCGCGCCGCGCATCTTCAGCTCCCGAACCGGCATCAGCGCGTCGAATTGGAAGGCCAGGTATTTATCGCCCTTCTCTTCGAACAGGCCGAAACCCTTGAAGTCCGGCTTGCCCAGGCCAAAGGTCCAGGTCGGTACGTCGTCACCCACCAATGGCCGGCTGAGGCGGTCGTCGCAATTGATCACGACCTGTCGCGCACCGCGGAAGATCCGATGCTTGGCCTGGTGATAGGCCGGCAGCCCGCTGTAGCGGTCCATGTGGTCTTCACTGATGTTCAGGCAGGTCGCCACCTCGGCGTTGAGCTGTTCGGTGATTTCCAGCTGAAAGCTGGAAAGCTCCAACACATAAAGCTCGACATCGTCGGCGAGCAGATCGAGCGCCGGTGTACCCAGGTTGCCGCCGACCGCCACCTTGCGCCCAGCCGCCGCGGCCATCTCGCCAACCAGCGTGGTTACGGTGCTCTTGGCATTGGAACCGGTGATCGCGATGATCGGCGCCTTGGCTTCGCGGGCGAACAGTTCGATATCGCCTGATAGCTTGACTCCGCGGGCGGCGGCTTGCTGCAGGGCGGGAGTACTGACCGCCAGCCCCGGGCTCACCAGCAGTTCACTAGCAGTGCAGAGAAACTCGATGTCCAGTTCTCCGCAACGTACCTGCACGTTCGGATACTCGGTCTTGAGCGTGGCCAGTTCCGGCGGGTTCGCACGGGTATCGGCAACGGCAAACGGCAGCCCTCGGCGCGCCAGGTGGCGTACCAGGGACATGCCGCTCTTGCCGAGGCCGACAACGATGCGGAACTGGTCGGAAGCGATGAGCACTCTCGATTACCTCAATTTCAGGGTGGCAAGGCCAACGAGCACCAGAATCACGGTAATGATCCAGAAGCGCACGATTACCCGAGGTTCGGGCCAGCCTTTGAGTTCGAAATGGTGATGGATCGGCGCCATGCGGAACACGCGCTTGCCGGTCAGCTTGAAGCTGGCGACCTGGATCATCACCGACAGGGTTTCCATCACGAACACACCGCCCATGATGAACAGCACCACTTCCTGGCGAACGATCACGGCAATGGTGCCCAGCGCGGCGCCCAGCGCCAGCGCGCCGACATCGCCCATGAACACTTGGGCTGGATAGGTGTTGAACCAGAGAAAACCGAGACCCGCGCCGATCAGTGCACCACAGAAGACGATCAGTTCACCCGCACCGGGGATATAAGGGATCAACAGGTATTCGGCGAAGTTAACGTTGCCGGACAGGTAGCAGAAGATGCCCAGGCCGCCACCGACCATCACGGTCGGCATGATCGCCAGACCATCGAGCCCGTCGGTGAGGTTGACCGCATTGCTCGATCCGACGATGACGAAATAGGTCAGCACCACGAAGCCGATCCCCAGCGGGATCTCGATGTTCTTCAGCAGCGGTAGAATCAGCGTAGTTTCGACCGGCGTTTGCGCAGTCATATAAAGGAAGATTGCTGCGCCAAGACCAAAGACGGACTGCCAGAAGTACTTCCAGCGGCTCGGCAGGCCCCGGGAGTTTTTCTCGATCACCTTGCGGTAGTCATCGACCCAGCCAACCGCGCCGAACAGCAGCGTCACCGCCAGCACAACCCAGACATAACGGTTGGCCAGGTCTGCCCAGAGCAAGGTGCTGATACCGATGGCGCTGAGGATCAGCGCCCCCCCCATGGTCGGAGTGCCGGATTTCGACAAATGCGACTGCGGGCCATCGGTACGTACCGATTGCCCGATCTGGCGTAGCTGCAACGTGCGGATCAGCCAAGGGCCCATCCACAGCGACAGCACGAGGGCGGTGAGGACGCCGAGAATTCCACGCAGCGACAGGTACTGAAAGACCGCGAAGCCCTTGTGGAACTGTTGCAGATACTCGGCGAGCAGCAGCAGCATCAGTGTTTCTCCATGGATGGCCCAGCGAGCGCATCGACGACTTTGTCCATCGCCGCGCTACGTGAGCCCTTGATCAGAATGGTGGTGCCGCTGCCCTGTTCGGCACGCAGGCTATCGATGAGGCTGGCCTGGTCGGCAAAATGCCGCGCCCCCGGACCAAACGCCTGTACCGCATGGGCCATCAGCGGGCCTACCGCATAGAGGGTGTCGACCTTGCCAGCCGCGTATGCGCCAACCTCGCGATGGCCCTGCTCGGCCCATTCGCCCAGCTCGCCCATGTCACCCAATGCAAGGATGGTGCGACCGGCGAAGCTTGCCAGTACGTCGATCGCGGCGCAGATCGACGCCGGATTGGCGTTGTAGCTGTCGTCGATCAGGCGCACGCCATTGGCCAGCATTTGCGCCACGGCGCGACCCTTGACCGGTTGCAGTTGCTGCAGCCCGGCGACAACGGCATTGGCGTCGACACCCAGCGCATAGGCCGCCGCGGCGGCTGCCAGAGCATTGGCTACGTTATGGCGGCCCAGCAGATTGAGCTGGACACGGAGGTTGCCCAACGGGCCAGTCAGTACGAAGCTCGGGCAACCGCGCTGATCGTAGGCGATCGAGCCGGCTGAGAAATCGGCAAGCGGATTGGCCAGCCCGAAGGAGACGATGCGTTTGCCGGCGACACGCTCGGCCCAGATTGGATAGGCCTTGTCATCGCGGTTCAGCACGGCGATACCGCTTTCAGTCAAACCGTCGAGAATCTCGCCTTTGGCTTCGACGATCTTGTGCGGGCCGCCGAACTCGCCGACATGGGCGGTCCCTGCGTTGGTGATCAGACTGACATCCGGGCGTACCAGCTTCACGGTGTAGGCAATGTCGCCTGGCCGCGAGGCGCCGAGTTCGATGACCGCGGCGCGGTGCTCAGTGCTCAACTCGAGCAGCGTCAGTGGTGCGCCCAGGTCGTTATTGAGATTACCGCGAGTCGCCAGCACGGCGTTCTGCCCGTATGCACTACGCAAAATGCTGGCGAGCATTTCCTTCACGCTGGTCTTTCCGCTGGAGCCGGTGATGGCGGCAACCGGCCCGGTAAAGGCGTCGCGATTGCTCGCGCCCATGCGTCCCAGTGCCGCGCGGGTATCGGCAACCACCAGTTGAGGCAGCGGTGAAGACTCGACCTCGCGCTCGACGAGCGCCGCGACAGCACCTTTCGCGGCAACGTCCGCCAGATAGGCGTGCCCGTCGAAGCGAGGCCCGGTCAGCGCGATGAATAGCTGACCCGGTTCGATAGCGCGGCTATCGGTACTGACCGCTGCAAAGCTGGCATCCGCCCCGACCAAACGACCGGACAATGGTTGTTGCAGCTCGCTCAGGCGCGTTGCTTCAAGCATTGGGCTTCTCCCAGATGGACAGTGCGGTAACGGCTTCCTCGATATCAGAGAACGGCAGGCGCTCGCCGCGAATTTCCTGATAGTCCTCGTGACCTTTACCCGCGAGAACCACCACGTCTTCGATGCGCGCAGCCGCGATCAGGCTGGCAATCGCCCGGGCTCGACCGTGGGTGAAGGTCACCGCCGCAGGATTGGCGAAACCTGAACGGATATCCGCAACAATGCGCTCTGGCGCTTCGTTACGCGGATTGTCGTCGGTAACCACTATTCCGTCGGCCAGACGCTCTGCAACCGCGGCCATCAAGGGGCGCTTGCCGGTATCACGGTCGCCGCCGCAACCGAACAGGCAGAGCAGTCTGCCGGTCGCGTGGGGGCGCAGCGCGGTAAGTACTTTTTCCAGAGCATCGGGCGTGTGGGCATAGTCCACGACAACCAGCGGAAGATCTCCGCCACCCAGACGCTGCATACGACCGGCAGGGCCCTCGAGCTCTGGCAGCACTGCGAGGACTTCATCCAACGGATAATCCATGCCGAGCAGAGCGCCAACTGCAGCCAGAACGTTGCTCACATTAAAGCGCCCCAGCAACGGGCTGCGCATAGAGCGCTCGCCCTGCGGCGTGATCAGGCGTGCATGAATGCCATCGTCATCGAGCCGCGCCTCGGCACAGTAGAGGTAGGCCGACGGGTCTTCCAGGCTGTAGGTGATCAGCCGTGACTCGCGATCTTCGCCGGCCAGCGCGCGACCGAAGCCATCGTCAAGATTGATGACGCGGCAGCTCAAGCCGGGCACGTCGAACAGGCGCGCCTTGGCGGCGCCGTAGGCCTCCATGGTGCCGTGATAATCGAGATGGTCGCGCGACAGGTTGGTGAAAACAGCGACATCGAAATCCAGCGCCGCGACGCGCCCCTGATCCAGCCCATGCGAGGAAACTTCCATCGCGACCGCGCGGGCGCCTTCCTGTTTCAGGTTGGCCAGCGTCGCCTGTACTCCGATGGCGTCCGGCGTTGTATGCCGACCCAGCTTAAGCTGACCATGAAAGCCGGTGCCCAGCGTACCGATGATGCCGCAGGGCTCACCGAGCCGATCGAGTGCCTGAGCGATCAATTGACTGACGCTGGTCTTGCCGTTGGTTCCGGTGACGCCAGCCAGGCGAAGATTGCGACTCGGCTCGCCATAAAAACGCCCAGCGATTGTCGACAGCTGACTGGCCAGATGATGTACCGGCACCATGACTGCGTTGCCGGTCAACGGCTGGTCTAGCCCTTCCGCTTCAAATGCAACCGCAGCAGCACCACGCGCAATCGCATCCTGAACGTGATCTCGACCGTCGAATTGCAAACCCGGCACCGCGAGGAACAGGTCGCCGCCGCGGACCTTGCGGCTGTCGAGCGTCAGCTCGCGAATCAACACATCGCGGCCAGCTTGGGGCAGCAGGTGACTCAACGGCATAGGCATTAGATGCGCCCTCCCTTGCCTTTCGCCGCTTCGGCAGTCTGCAGGTCGGCAGGCGGAGGCAGATTGTCCGGGGCGACGTTCATCAGGCGCAGCGCCCGCGCCATCACCTTGCCGAAGACCGGCGCGGCGACCAGACCACCGTAGTACTGGCCCTTGCTTGGCTCATCCACGACGATCACTGCAGCGATTCGCGGGTTGGAAAGCGGTGCAACGCCGGCAAAGAACGAGCGATAGGCGTCCTTGGTATAGCCGCCAGTACCGGAGATCTTCTTCGCGGTACCGCTCTTGCCGCCGACGTGATAGCCCGGCACCTTGGCCCTGGCACCACCACCGCCTTCCTCTTCGACGACCGCACGCAACATCTGCAGGACGATGCCCGAAATTTGCTTGTCGATGACCTGCACACCATCTTGTGGCCGATCCAGGCGCAGCAGGGAAAGCGGAACGTTCGAGCCCTGATTGCCCAGCACTGCATAGGCATGAGCCAGCTGAACGGCTGTTACCGACAAGCCATAGCCGTAGGCCAGCGATGCGGTCTCCGCATCCCGCCACTTACGATGATTGGGCAGGTTGCCGACTCGCTCGCCCGGGAAGCCGAGCCCAGTGTCCTGGCCGAAGCCGGCCTGCTGCATCACGGCATAAACCGGCTCGGCGCCGATATCCAGGGCAATCTTGCTGATCCCCACGTTGCTCGACTTCATCAGAATGCCGGTCAACGAGAGCATGCCGCCACGCGAGACGTCACGGATGGTGTAGCGACCGATGCGCATCCATCCTGGCAGCGTGTTGACGACCGAATCAGGCTTGTACTTGCCAGTGCCTAACGCTGCGGCAATGCTGAATGGTTTGACCGTCGAGCCAGGCTCGAAGACATCGATCATGGCGCGATTGCGCATCGCAGCCGGTTGCAGATTGCGGCGATTGTTCGGGTTGTAGGTGGGCTGATTGGCCATGGCGAGAATCTCGCCGGTCTTGACGTCGACCATCACCAGGCTGGCAGCCTTGGCGCCGTACTCGTGCACCACGTTGCGCAGCTCACTGTGGGCGAGGTACTGCAGTCGAAGATCAATCGACAACGCCATGGCCTTGCCGGCTTTGGCGTTCTTCGTCACCTGTACGTCCTTGATCAGACGTCCACGGCGGTCCTTGAGCACCTGGCGTTTGCCCGGCACACCGGCAAGCCACTCGTCATAGGCGAGTTCCATACCTTCACGGCCACGATCATCAATGTCGGTGAAGCCCACCACGTGGGCAGCCACTTCACCCGCCGGATAGAAGCGACGGAATTCTTCCTGGGCATAGACCCCTGGAATCTTCAGATCAAGGACATCCTGCCCCTGCTCTGGAGTGAGGCCGCGTACCAGATAGATGAACTCCCGGGCCGCCTGTGACTGCAGGCGTTCGCTCAAGGTAGCGGCATCTTGGCTCAGCGCCTTGGCCAGCTCCGGCCAACGCGCACGCGCAGCCTGCAACTCCTTCGGGTTCCCCCAGAGGGTGGTGACCGGGGTGCTTACAGCGAGCGGTTCACCGTTGCGATCGGTAATCAGTCCTCGGTGCGCCGGAATTGGGATATGACGAACGCTGCGAGCATCGCCCTGCCCCTTGAGGAAGCCCTGATCCATCACTTGGAGATCGACGATGCGCCAGGCGATGGCGCCGACGAGCAACGCCAGCAGCGCCAGTACGATACGAAAACGCCAAGGGTAAAGAGCGCCCTGCAGATTCATCATGGCTTCACCAGCCTGACGTCTGCCGCCGCGGGGATGTGCATGCGCAGCTGGTCGGTCGCCAGCGTCTCGATACGACTGTGCGCCGTCCAGGTGCTCTGCTCGAGGATCAGGCGGCCCCATTCAGCCTGAGCTTTGTCACGAACACTGAGCTCTCCGTAGAGCTCGTTGAGCAGTTGCCGATTCCAGTGCGCGCAGTAAGCGACCGCAATCGCCGACAGCAGAACGCCAACGAACAGCACGAGCATCAGCAGGCTGCCGCTGGGCATGGATCGCAGCATGCGGCTCACCGTAGCTTCTCCGCCACGCGCATCACGGCGCTGCGCGAGCGCGGATTGGCCTTGACCTCGGCATCGGAAGCGTATTGTGGTTTGCCAAGCAGCTTCAGCCGCGGCTCGAAAGCCTTCGGAATAATCGGCAGGTCGCGCGGCAGTTTGTCCGCCTCGCCCTTGGCATGGCGACGCATGAATTGTTTGACGATACGATCTTCCAGCGAATGGAAGCTGATTACGACCAGCCGGCCACCCACTTCCAGAGCCTCCAACGCGGCATCGAGACCGGACTCAAGATCGCCAAGCTCGTTGTTGATATAGATGCGCAGCCCCTGAAACGCGCGAGTCGCCGGGTTCTTGCCCTTCTCCCAGGCAGGATTCGCCTCGGTCAGCACTTTGGCCAGATCAGCCGTTCGCTCGAACGGGGCATCAGCGCGCCGCTGTACCACGGCTCGCGCCATGCGCTTGGCAAAACGTTCTTCGCCGTAATCCTTGAATACGCGCGCAATTTCGTCCGCTTCAGCACGGGCAATCCACTCGGCAGCGCTGACGCCTCGACTGGGGTCCATGCGCATGTCCAGCGGGCCATCATTGAGAAAACTGAACCCACGCTCGGGATCATCAAGCTGCGGCGAGGAAACACCCAGATCCAGCAATACACCGCTGACGGTACCGGTCCAGCCGCGTTGCGCAACTTCTTCACCCAGCTCGGCAAAACTTCTCTGCACAACGACAAAGCGGCCGTCCTCGGCCGCCAGTGCTTGCCCCGTAGCGATGGCTAACGGGTCCTTGTCAAAGCCTAGCAACTGACCATCAGGGCCGAGCTGCTGCAATAGCAGCCGGCTGTGACCGCCTCGACCAAAGGTCCCATCCAGGTAGCGACCGTCGGCGCGCACTGCTAGCGCCGCGACGGCTTCGTCGAGCAACACGGTAATATGTCGCAGGCTGCTGATCTGGTTCACAGGATTAGGTCACGTAGTTCGTCCGGCAGGCCGCCGGGTTGCTTGATGGCCGCCAGGTCCGCGTCAGAAATCGCGTTCCAGTCGTCCTCGTTCCACAGTTGAAACTTGTTCAGTTGCCCCACAAGCATCGCGCGCTTGTCTAGTCGGGCGTATTCACGAAGACGCGGCGGCACAACAACACGGCCGCTGCCATCCATCTCCAGATCAACCGCATTACCGATCAATAGACGCTGCAGGCGGCGGGCCTCTTCACGAAGAGAGGGCAGCTCGCGAAGCTTCGTCTCAATCAGCTCCCATTCGGGCAAGGGGTAAATGCACAGACAGCGGTCCACGGCATCGATTGTGATGATCAGCTGGCCATCGCCACGGGAATTCAGCTCGTCGCGATACCGGCTGGGCATGGCTAGCCGGCCTTTGGCGTCGAGACTGATGGCGTTAGCTCCGCGAAACACGGCTGCGCTTCCCCTAAATTAGCTATCCATGCCCATATTTACCCACTTTGTGCCACTTCCTACCACTTGTGCGCACTATAGAAACGCAGCCGCCCCACCGTCAAGGCGAGCCGGAGGGGAAAAAGCCTTACGGAGCGGTAATTTAGCGGTGCTGAGGGAAGATCGGAGCAGAACAGCGGAGGGTAGGGACAGCGCTTCTCAATACGAACGCGCACTTACTCAACAAAGTTAAAGTACTTTGTTAAGAGCAAGAATCTTTCGGAATTAAAAACGCGAGTTACGGAGGAAGTAAAAGAAGGAGAGTCGATCTGTAAGCCGGGTTCTGTCGAGGACAGCCATTCCTCTACGACAGCCATCACTGACTGCCTCTAGCAACCTACCCGGATCCAGCGCGGGCCACGCCAATGGATCCCTATTTGGTCTTGCTCCAAGTGGGGTTTACCTAGCCACGGACTGTTGCCAGCCGTGCGGTGCGCTCTTACCGCACCTTTTCACCCTTACCGGCGCCGAAGCGCTTAGGCGGTTATTTTCTGTGGCACTTTCCGTAGGCTCGCGCCTCCCAGGCGTTACCTGGCACTTCGCCCTATGGAGCCCGGACTTTCCTCCCTCCCTTCTTGCCGGAACAAAAAGAGACAGCGACTGTCCGATCGACTCTCCAGGCGCCAGAGTATCGTCGCGAGGCGCCGGCTGCAAGCGCGCCGCCTGCAGATGCAGGCCCTGCCGACGCCTATTTCCGCTCCAGCGCCGCCTGATAGAGCAGATTCTTGCGTACACCGGTGATCTCCGCCGCTAAGGCCGCCGCTCGCTTGAGCGGCATTTCGGCAAGCAAAAGATCGAGCACCCGAAGCGATTCCGTGTTCACCGCGCTTTCATCCTGCGGCGCATGCCAGCCCTCGACTAGCACTACGCACTCGCCCCGCTGCTGATTGCTGTCAGCCTCAACCCACGAACGCAGTTCACCCAAAGGCAGTCCTTTTAGCGTTTCGAATGCCTTGGTCAGCTCGCGCCCCAGCACTGCGATCCGGCCGCTGCCCAACACATCCTCGAGATCGCCGAGCGATTCGAGTATGCGATGCGGGGCCTCGTAGAAGATCAGCGTACGCGGCTCTTCTTTCAGTATCTCGAGACGCGCGCGACGAGCAGCTGCTTTTGCAGGCAGGAAGCCTTCGAAAATGAACCGGTCCGACGGCAGGCCAGCCGCCGATAACGCAGCGATCAGCGCACAAGCCCCCGGTACCGGCACAACGGCAATACCCGCAGCACGCGCCTGACGCACAAGGTGATAGCCCGGATCAGAGATCAAGGGCGTACCGGCATCGGAAATCAGCGCAACACTCTCGCCCGCCTGCAACCGACCGAGAAACCGCCCTCCCTCTTCACGCTCGTTGTGCTCATGACAGGCCGCCAGAGGCGTCTGAATGCCGAAGTGCGCAAGCAAACGGGACGAATGCCGGGTGTCCTCCGCAGCAATCAGCGACACCTCTTTGAGTACGCGCAGCGCTCGGGCGCTGATGTCCTCAAGATTGCCGATTGGCGTAGCGACAACATAAAGCGTACCTACTCCGGAATTCGCACCATTGCTGGCAGTCACAAGGGCTTACCTCTGTCACGGAAATGCGCATTGTAGCCCGATTCGCCGCCGTAACATCGCGGCCAGTTCAGCGCTTGGGTACAATCCCGCCAACACTCGCCAGTGCTTTCAGGAACGATTAATCAATGGCCTGCTTACGCCCCCTCCTTCTCCTCTGCATCGCCGCCATGCTCACGGCTTGCGCCAGCTCGCCCTCGTCTTCGCTTGGTGAACTGCCTCGTACTCCGCAAGCCTCTACCCAGCAACTGCTGCAGAAGGCCGACCAGAGCGACCCCGAACAGGCCACGCAATTGCGCCTGGCCGCAGCGGGCCAAAGCGTCCAACAGGGCAATCACGCGCAAGCCCGCAGCATTCTTGAGCAGGTCCAGATAGATGCACTGAAACCTGCGCAGCAGATCTTCGCACTGACATTACAGGCCGAAATTGCGCTTGCTGACGGCGAGCCCGAACGAGCCGTGCAAGCACTCCAGCACCCAGCGTTCGAGCGCCTGGGCGAGCTACCCGTGGAGCAGCAGATCCGCAGCCAACTGGCCCGCGCTGAAGCACTGGAAGCGACCAGCAAACTGCTCGCTGCTGCACGCGAACGGGTGTTTACGGCGCCCTTACTGAGCGGCGAGCAAGCGCGAGAAAACCATGAGAGTATCTGGAAGCTAATCTCTGCCCTACCTGAAAAACAGCTGCAGAGCCCAGCGGACGCAGACCTTGCCGGCTGGCAAGCGCTTGCACTGTCACTGAAGCGCGCTGGCACGGTCGCTCAGCAGCAGCGAGCGATCGACGACTGGATAGCGCAGAATCCCCAGCACCCTGCTGCACGACAACTACCTGAGCCACTGCAAAAGCTTCGTGAGCTGGCCGATCAACCACTTAATCATGTTGCCCTCCTACTCCCCATGGAAGGCCAATTGGCGGGCGTCGCACGCGCTCTGCGTGATGGCTTTCTGGCCGCCCATCTGCATGCTCAGCAAACCGGTCAAGCACTGCGGATCGAGCTTTATGACAGCAGCCGCATGAGCTCCATCGACGATTTTTACCGCCAAGCCCAGGCGGCCGGCGTACAACTGGTGGTCGGCCCACTGGAAAAGGAGCTGGTTCGCCAGCTTGCCGAGCGCGACCAGCTACCCATCACCACGCTGGCACTTAACTACAGCGACGCCGGACAACACACACCGCCACAGCTTTTTCAGTTCGGTCTCGCCGCAGAAGACGAAGCCCGTGAAGTCGCCCGTCGCGCCTGGGCGGACGGCCATCGCCGCGCAATCGCGCTAGCGCCTCAGGGCGACTGGGGAGGCAGGATTCTCGACGCCTTCCGCCAGAGCTGGCAGGAGGCCGGCGGAACGCTGGTGGCAGCAGAGCCGCTGGCCGAGCCCGTGCAACTGGCTAATCAGATCGCCGACTTACTGCAACTCCGCAGCAGCGAAAGGCGTTCCGGTCGGGTCAGCAGCATTACCGACGCCTCCGCCGCCAGCCAACCGACTCGCCGCCAGGACGTCGATTTCCTCTTCCTCGCCGCAACCCCTCAACAGGCCCAGCAGGTCAGACCTACCCTGATCTTCCAATACGCAGGGGATCTTCCGGTGTATGGCACCTCCCACCTGCACTCAGCCAGCCACGACCGCACCCAATATCTGGACCTCGAAGGCATACGCTTCGCAGAGACACCCTGGCTGCTGGACGATCAGATACCCCTGCGCCAGGAAGTCGAACAGAAATGGCCACAAGCCGGCGGGAGCCTTGGCCGCCTGTATGCAATGGGAGCTGACGCCTATCTCTTGGCTCCGCGCCTAAATCAACTGTTGGCACTTCCAAACACTCAGCTGGATGGGCTTTCCGGGACTCTTAGCCTGAACCCCCAGCAGCGCATCGAACGCCAGCTTCCATGGGCCCAGTTTCGTGATGGTGCGATCGAACGCCTGGAAGACATGCGGTAATGAGCGATAGCCAGAGCAGCGGACGCTCTGCCGAAGACCTCGCGTTGCGACACCTCAGCAGCAACGGGCTTCGTCTGCTCGAGCGCAACTGGTCCTGTCGCAGCGGCGAGCTTGATCTGGTCATGCTCGATGGCGATACAGTAGTATTCGTCGAGGTCCGCTACAGGCGCCACGCCGCCTGGGGCGGCGCCCTCGAAAGCGTCGACATGCGCAAGCAGCACAAGCTGATCAAGACCGCCCAACTCTTTCTGCAGAAGGAAAGCCGTTGGGCACGCAGCCCTTGTCGCTTCGACGTCGTCGCAATCGCCGCAGCCGGAAAAAACGAGGACCTGAACTGGATCCGCAATGCATTTGACAGCTGAATGATCATGCGGCAGCGAATGCTGCACCATGCGACTCAGCCCTAGCGAACCGTAAGCGCATCGTCCGATCAGCATCGGACGCGCCTGCCACCTTGAAGGTCAATCACCGATGGACATGCAAACCCGAATCCGCCAGCTGTTCCAGGCCAGCATTGAAACCAAGCAACATGCCATGGAAGTGCTAGCGCCAAGTATCGAGCAGGCCGGCCAGGTGATGGTCAACGCACTACTGAGTGAAGGCAAGATCCTCACCTGCGGCAACGGCGGCTCCGCTGGCGATGCGCAGCACTTTTCCTCCGAGCTACTCAATCGCTTCGAGCGCGAGCGCCCGAGCCTGCCCGCCATTGCATTGACGACTGATAGCTCGACGATCACCTCGATCGCCAACGACTACAGCTACAACGAAGTATTTTCCAAACAGATTCGCGCCCTCGGCCAACCCGGTGACGTGCTACTGGCAATCTCTACCAGCGGCAACTCCGCCAACGTAATCCAGGCCATCCAGGCAGCTCATGATCGCGAGATGGTAGTAGTCGCGCTAACCGGCCGGGACGGTGGCGGAATGGCTTCTCTGCTACTGCCAGAAGATGTCGAGATCCGAGTGCCTGCCAAAGTCACCGCCCGCATCCAGGAAGTCCACCTGCTGTCTATTCACTGCTTGTGCGACCTGATCGACAACCAACTTTTCGGGAGTGAGGAATGAACGCGTTCCGCCTGGCTTTCACCCTAGGGCTGTGCATCGCCGTCAGCGGCTGCAGTTCCGTGCTGACCGCAACCCGTGACGACCCCATTGCCGACAATCGCGGCACGCGCACCATTGGCAGCAAGATTGATGACTCACTGATCGAGACCAAGGCGGCAGTCAATATCGCCAAGGCGCATCCCGACCTCGACCAGGGCTCGCACGTGGTCGTCGCCAGCTATAACGGGGTAGTGCTCCTGGCCGGACAGACGCCGCGCACGGAACTGAAGGAAACGGCAGAGCGCGCTGCGAGCGGCGTACAGCGGGTCAAGCGCGTTCACAACGAATTGCAGATTCTGCCACCTTCGTCTGCACTGGCACGCAGCAACGACTCCTGGCTGACCACCAAGATCAAGAGCCAGATGCTTGCTGATAACAGCGTGCCCGGCTCGCGAATCAAGGTGATCACGGAAAACGGGATTGTCTACCTGCTGGGGCTGGTTACTCGCCAGGAAGGCAACCGCGCGACCAACCTGGTTCAGGGTGTTGGCGGCGTGCAAAGGATCGTCAAGCTGTTCGAGTACATCGACTGAAGGCCTGCCGGCGTCCGGGCAGCAACCAATGCCCGGGCGTCACCGCCTACTTCACTACCTTCAGGCTAGGACGGCCGCCCGGTCGCGGCCCCTCATCGTCGGAACCACCGTTATTGGTCGGCGACTCGTCCGCCGGCGGGGTCGGCTCGATCTCGAACACCATGCCCTGGCCATTTTCTCTGGCATAAATCGCCATCACTGCCGCAGACGGCACGTTCAGCGAGTGCGAAATTCCGCCAAAACGGCCCTCGAAGCTGATCGCTTCGTTATCCATG
This sequence comes from Stutzerimonas stutzeri, assembly GCF_038561965.1. Lineage (NCBI taxonomy): Bacteria > Pseudomonadati > Pseudomonadota > Gammaproteobacteria > Pseudomonadales > Pseudomonadaceae > Stutzerimonas > Stutzerimonas stutzeri. The sequence continues at coordinate 3,679,857 of NZ_CP139348.1, forward strand.
TGCAGATGGCGAACCGCACTAGGCGCAACGTTCAACACTATCTGGCCGTCACTGGCGACGCCGACTGGAACCTGTACCCCAGGATAATCGACGTTGACCAGCAGATGCGGCGTGCAATCGTTATCCACAATCCACTCGTAGAGCGCTCTAACCAGATACGGGCGACTTGAATTCATGAAGACATCCTCTCTCAGCGCATGTTGCGCTCGACGGCGGAAAGACTGGCCTGGAAGGCCTCGCGAGCGAAATTGCGCTCCATGTATTCGAGCAGCGGCTTGGCCGCTCGAGGCAACTCGATCCCAAGTCTGGGCAAACGCCAGAGGATAGGCAACAGGCAACAGTCGACGAGACTGATCTCGTCGCTCATGAAGTACGACTTCTCGGTGAATATCGGCGACACGCCGGTGAGGCTTTCACGAAGCTCCTTACGCGCCTGCACACGCTGAGCCTCAGCAGTACGCTGATCGAGAATACGGTCCACCAGCGAGCACCAATCGCGCTGAATGCGATGAATCAACAGACGTGTATTCGCCCGTGCAACCGGATATACCGGCAACAACGGAGGATGCGGATAACGCTCTTCCAGATACTCGAGAATCACCCCCGGCTCGTAGAGCGCCAAATCGCGATCGACAAGCGTCGGCACACTGCCATACGGGTTAACTTCGGCCAACTTGACCGGACACTGCCCTCCCTCGACATCGAGGATGTCAACGCTAACGCCTTTCTCTGCGAGCACGAGACGAACACGGTGGGAGTAGTGGTCGGCGGGATCGGAGTAGCAGCCCAACCGATTGGTTGCAGCCATAGGTCCTTCCTCACTCTTTTATCTGATGCAGAAAAAATACGCGCGCCCATTGGGCGCGCGCAGGGTACAGCCATATCGTACGAAGTACTTAGTGAACGTCTTTCCAGTACTCACGCTTGAGCAGGTAGGCGAACACAAAGAACACAGCGAGGAACAGCAGCACATAGGTACCGATGCGCTGGCTCTCAAGCTTGACCGGATTGGCTGAGTAGGCCAGGAAGGTCACGAGATTCTTGATCTTCTCATCATATTCAGACTCGGAGAGCGAACCGGTACCAGGCTCAACAACCATCTGATCACAAGCTTCCTGAGTGATCGGAGTGCCTGTCAGAGGATCGAACTGCTTGCGACCGTTCTCAACCACCTGAACCTGCTTGCAACCAACGACCAGACGCCCCTGAAGCGGAGCCAACACATGTGGCATACCGACGTTAGGGAAAACGGTGTTGTTGAAGCCATACGGGCGAGCCGGGTCAACGTAGAAGCTACGCATGTATGAATACAGCCAATCATTGCCGCGCACGCGCGCAACCAGCGTCAGATCCGGCGGAGCAGCACCGAACCAAACCTTGGCATCATCAGCCTTCATACCGATCTTCATGTGGTCACCAAACTTGGCATCGGCGAAGACGACGTTATCCATCATCACTTCTTCGGAAATACCCAGATCGGTAGCTACTCGCTCATAGCGCTGATACTGCGCGCTATGGCAGCCCATGCAATAGTTGGCAAACGTCTTCAGACCATCCTGCATGGCGGCCTTGTCGGTGAGGTCGATATCAACCTTGTCCAAGTGAACCGCCGGACCGGCCGCGAAGGTGAAGACCGGCAGAATTGCAAGAATCAATGCAGCAAATTGCTTTTTCATCAGCCACCCACCCTTTCCGGTACCACTTTGGTCTTCTCGAGCTTGGTGTAGAACGGCATCAGGATGAAGTATCCAAAGTAGATTGCCGTACAGACCTGCGACAGCAGAGTGCGTCCCGGAGTCGGAGCCAGCACGCCCAGGACGCCCAGGATGACGAACGAGATGCAGAACAGCAGCAGCGCAAGCTTGCTCATCCAACCTTTGTACTTCATGGACTTGACCGGGCTACGGTCCAGCCAGGGCAGTACGAACAGCACGGCGATGGCAGCACCCATGGCGATCACGCCGAGCAGCTTGTCGGGCACTGCGCGCAGAATCGCGTAGAACGGCGTGAAGTACCAGACCGGCGCAATATGCTCAGGCGTCTTAAACGCATTCGCCACTTCGAAGTTCGGCTTTTCGAGGAAGTAGCCGCCCATCTCCGGGAAGAAAAACACCACGGCGCAGAAGACGAACAGGAATACCACGACACCGACGATGTCCTTCACGGTGTAGTACGGATGGAACGGGATACCGTCCAGCGGCACGCCGTTTTCGTCCTTGGACTTCTTGATGTCCACGCCCAGCGGGTTGTTCGAGCCAACCTCGTGCAGCGCAAGGATGTGCAGCACGACCAGACCGAGGATGACTATCGGCAGGGCAACGACATGCAGGGCGAAGAAGCGGTTCAGGGTGATGCCGGAGATCAGGTAGTCACCACGGATCCACTGGGTCAGGTCAGCACCGATAACCGGGATGGCACCGAACAGCGAAATGATCACCTGTGCGCCCCAGTACGACATCTGGCCCCATGGCAGCAGGTAGCCCATGAAGGCTTCGGCCATCAGCGCCAGGTAGATCATCATGCCGAAGATCCACACCAGCTCACGCGGCTTTTGGTAGGAACCGTAGAGGATGCCGCGGAACATGTGCAGATAGACCACCACGAAGAATGCCGAGGCACCAGTGGAGTGCAGGTAGCGCAAAATCCAGCCATATTCGACGTCACGCATGATGTATTCGACGGAGGCGAATGCACCTTCTGCGGACGGCTCGTAGCTCATGGTCAGCCATACACCGGTCAGGATCTGGTTAACCAGAACCAGCAGCGCCAGCGAGCCGAAGAAATACAAGACGTTGAAGTTCTTGGGGGCGTAGTACTTCGAGAGATGGTCTTCCCACATCTTGGTGGCGGGGAAGCGGGCGTCAACCCATTCCATGAACTTGCTCATCAGGCGTTCTCCTGGTCCACACCGATGATGATTACATTATCGGTCTCGTACGAGTGCGGGGGCACCGGCAGGTTCAAGGGAGCTGGCTGCGATTTATAGACGCGACCGGCCATATCGTATTTTGAGCCATGGCAAGGACAGAAATAACCACCGAGCCAATCAGCGCCAAGATCGGCCGCAGCCACCTCAGGACGGAACGATGGCGCGCAACCCAAATGGGTACACAAACCAACCACAACCAGAAGCTCCGCTTTGATAGCCCGGTTCCTCGGATCGACATAAGCAGGCTGTTCTGAGTCTTTGGATTCCGGATCAGCTACCTGCCCGGCAGTCTTTTCCAGATTACCGAGAATCTCCTCAGTCCGACGCACGATAAATACCGGCTGACCGCGCCATTCGGCGACCATCTGCTGCCCCGGTTCGATCTTGCTGATATTTACCCTTACCGGCGCACCGGCAGCCTTGGCCTTGGCACTAGGGAACCACGATCCCACGAACGGGACCGCGGCACCCACCGCTCCTGCAGCGCCCACCACCGAAGTGGCGGCCACAAGGAAGCGACGCCGGCCTGCATTCACGCCGTCATTGCTCATTCAGTCGTCTCCCATCAGCTTCTTATGGCCTGCCCTAAAGCAGGCATGTACTACGTAAAATTGGGCCGCGAAAAATTCGCCAAATGGTAAAGAAAAGACCTTCTTCTGACAAGGTAATAGCCTGTCACAAACCAGCTAACGCCTAGCCAGACCAGGCCCTGCAGCACGCGACACACTGTCGCACCAGAGCAAATCACAGCATAAAAAAAACGCCCAGCTCCGAACGAAACTGGGCGTTTTCTTTGGAAGCGCGAATTAGCGCTTGGAGTACTGCGGACGCTTGCGCGCTTTGCGCAGACCGACCTTCTTACGTTCAACTTCACGAGCATCGCGAGTGACGAAGCCAGCCTTGCGCAGCGGGCTGCGCAGGGTCTCGTCATACGAAATCAGAGCGCGAGTGATACCGTGACGGATCGCACCAGCCTGACCGCTGACACCACCACCCAAAACGGTAACGTAGATGTCGAACTTCTCGACAGTTTCGGTCAACTCGAGCGGCTGACGAACAACCATACGAGCGGTTTCGCGACCGAAGAAGTTATCCAGCTCACGGTTGTTGATGGAAATCTTGCCAGTGCCCGGGCGCAGGAAAACGCGCGCGGTTGCAGTCTTGCGACGGCCAGTGCCGTAATTTTGAGTCGCCGACATAATGAACTATTCCGTTAAATCTTCAGTTCTTGGGGCTGCTGAGCGGTATGAGGATGGCTGGCACCCTTATAAACCTTCAGCTTACGATACATGTCGCGACCCAGCGGGTTCTTCGGCAGCATGCCTTTGACCGCGGTCTCGATCACACGCTCGGGCGCCTTGGCAATCAACTTTTCGAAGTTGATCGACTTGATGCCACCCGGGAAACCGGAGTGAGAGTAATACATCTTGTCAGTGGTCTTGGCACCGGTAACACGCACTTGCTCAGCATTGATCACAACGATGTAATCGCCGGTATCTACGTGAGGGGTGTATTCCGGCTTGTGCTTGCCACGCAGGCGGCTAGCGATTTCGGTTGCCAGACGACCCAGGGTCTGGCCGGCAGCGTCGACGACGAACCAGTCGCGCTTGACGGTTTCCGGTTTAGCAGTAAATGTCTTCATTCGTTATAGCCTCAGGGGCCGCCCTGAAAATAAGACGGCGAATCTTACTGAATGGTGCTCGCCCTGGCAAGGCCAGGGCAGCCGGAAACAGACGCTATCGGGGGCTCGGGTCAGCGCGTCCGCTACGGCAATGATTCGGCAGGCTTGGCATCCCCTACCTTTGACTTGCGTCGACAGGCTAGGCATCCCTGGCGACAGGCTGCGGAATTATCCTGATTGGCAGAAAAATAGCAACCAACATTTACTAGTTACCATACTCAAGCAGCCAGCCGTTCGCTTCAACGGCTCGAATGGGTAGTCCGCAGCGAGGAAACGGGAAGCAGGTCCTCGGACTGGCGCGCCCGGGCACTTCAATGGGCCCAGCCACTCTCATGAGCAGAACCTTGTTCTCTTCGTTAAGCTTTTTCTACATCCCATTTTTTCTGCATGAGGTATCTGATGGAGCTTCGTCCGCTAGGCCGCACCAATCTGAAAGTGAGTTCGCTTTGCCTGGGCACAATGACCTGGGGCGAACAGAACGACCAAGCAGAAGCCTTTGCGCAGATTGACCGAGCGAAAGCCGCAGGCATCAACTTCATCGATACGGCCGAGATGTATCCAGTACCGCCGCGCCCTGAAACCTACGCAACCACCGAGCAATATATCGGCAACTATTTCAAGACGCGTGGCAGTCGAGCTGACTGGATACTTGCTACGAAGATTGCCGGGCCTGGCAACGGAATCACTCACATCCGCGACGGACACCCCAAATTCAACCGCGTACAGATCCGCGCCGCACTGGATGACAGTCTCCGCCGACTGCAAACCGACTGGATCGACCTTTACCAATTGCATTGGCCTGAGCGCAGCACGAACTTCTTCGGGCAATTGGGCTACAGATACCAAGAGGACGACTTCACCCCTCTTGAAGAAACGCTGGCAGCGCTCGACGACGAAGTCAGAGCCGGCAGGATTCGCCACATCGGCCTATCCAATGAAACGCCCTGGGGCCTGATGAAATACCTGCAGCTGGCCGAGACTCGCGGCTGGCCGCGCGCCGTATCAATTCAGAACCCCTACAACCTGCTTAATCGCAGCTTCGAGGTGGGCCTGGGCGAAATCAGTATCCGCGAACAATGCGGCCTGCTCGCATACTCGCCACTGGCGTTCGGCATGCTCAGCGGCAAGTACGAGGGCGGCGCTCGCCCAGCCAACGCCCGCCTCACGCTTTTTCAACGCTTCGCGCGCTATAACAATCCTCAGGCGAAAGCAGCCTGCTCTCGGTACGTCACACTCGCTCGCGATCATGGCCTGAATCCGGCACAAATGGCGCTCGCCTATGTAACAGCGCAACCCTTCGTCACAAGCAATGTCATCGGCGCCACGACACTGGAGCAGCTTGAGTCCAACATTGACAGCGCCGAACTAAAGCTATCGAACGAAATTATGGCGGAGATCGAGGCGATTCACACGGAACACCCAAACCCGGCTCCCTGACTAGCGCGCCGATCAGAGCCAGCAAAGAACGACACACAAACATAAACGCAAAGGATCCGTCAGGATGATCGCCGCACATCTGCTTGCCCCCGCTACGCTCCTTACTGGCTGGGTTATCTACGCAGCCGCCCTGCTCTGGGCTGCATGGCGAGCACCGTGGGTCGAACTGTTCAGTGATACGCGCCGGCAGCACCTACTCTTCGGCGCAATGCTGTCCATCTTTCTGCTCTGGCTTGTACGTCGAGACTTCGACTCCGGCCTCTCCTTTCACTTTATCGGGCTGACTGCGGTTACGCTGCTGCTGGACTGGCCGCTGGCGGTCATCGCTGCCCTTGTCGCACAGCTCGGCTTGACGCTGACCGGCCATCAACAGCTCGCCGCTCTCGGCATGAACGGCGTTCTGCTGGTGCTGATCCCTGTCATGGTTACGGTCATTTGTGCCCGACTGGTGGAACGCGCCCAACCACGCAACCTATTCGTGTTCATCTTCTTTGCCGGATTCTTCCCGGCGGCGCTCGCAGCACTCGCATGCATTCTGGCATCGCTAGGCGTTCTGCTGTTCGATGGCCGCTTCCCAATGCCACCGTGGCTGGACGACTTCGCTGGTTACATCTGGCTGGTGATGTTCCCCGAAGCCTTTATCAACGGCACGGCGGTTACGGCACTGGTGGTCTTCTATCCGGACTGGATGGAGAGTTTCAACCAGAGCCGCTACTTGCAAGCGCCATGGAAGGAAGAGAAGTGAGAGGTAACGCTGGAAGCGCGGAAAAGCAGGTGCTCCGACCCGAAAATGCTCTAGTGCTCGCGCGGAGGCATGTCACCCGAAAACAAGTCATCCTCCAGCTCGTTACCTGGGATGGCGTGCGCCTCTGCAGCCCATGCCCCAAGATCAATCAGCTTGCAGCGCTCGGAACAAAATGGCCGATTCGGACTTTGCGCCCCCCACTCTACTGGCGCCCCGCAGGTAGGACATTCAACTGTTGCGGTCATTCCTGGCCTCCTCGCAATGTCAGATAAAAACGGTGCAGGCGCTCGACCTCAGACCCGAGCCAAGCCCGATCACGATCGTTCACAAGTACATCATCGGCATGCTTCAAGCGTTCTTCGCGCCGAACCTGAGCCTCGATAATGGCACGTACCTGCTCCTCGCTGGCCTGATCACGAGCCGTCGTACGTGCGACTTGGAGCAGCTCTGGCACGTCCACGACCAACACCCGACCGACCTGGCGATACTGCCCGGACTCGATAAGCAGCGGCGACACCATGATGGCGTAAGGCGATTCAGCTAGCGCGAGATGCCGAGCGACCTCGGCGCGAATCAGGGGATGCAGGAGCCCCTCGAGCCACCGCCGCTCGGCCGGATCGGCGAATACCCGCTGACGAAGCCCCGCGCGGTCCAGCTCACCGCTCTGCAGCAGGACACCCTCACCAAAGCGCGCAACGATCTGCTTCAATGCCGGCCGTCCGGGCTCGACTACCCAGCGCGCCGCCTGATCGGCATCGACCACATGCACGCCCAAGCTGGCGAATTGATCCGCCACAGCGGTCTTGCCGCTACCAATACCGCCCGTCAAACCAAGAATCCAGGGCTTCATCCGTCAGCCACACTCCAGGTAAGAAATAGGACGCGCAGTAGTAACCACTCAGCGAGCGAAGCGCAAGCCTACGGAACACACGAGGAATAACGGTGGTCTTGCAAAGCCCTTCACGAGCCGGTCGCGGAGAAACTTAACCAGTCGTGACCAATTAGAAGCGCGCCAGTTGCAGATAGCTCTCGGTAATCCAGTCACCCCACAACAATGCAATCCAGCCCGCGATAGCCAGATAAGGGCCAAATGGAATCGGCGTATTGCTTTCTGCTCTCTGCATCCGCAGGAGGATGCTACCAAGCACTGCACCGACTACCGATGATAGAAGGATGGTCAGCGGCAGCACCTGCCACCCACCCCACGCCCCGAGCATTGCCAGCAGCTTGAAGTCGCCATAGCCCATGCCCTCCTTGCCGGTGACCAACTTGAACAGCCAGTAAACCGACCAGAGACTCAGGTACCCCGCGACAGCGCCCCAGAGCGCACTTTCCAGCGGCACGAATAAACCGAAATTATTGAGGATAAGACCGAGCCACAGTAGTGGCAGCACCAGCGCGTCAGGCAACAGCTGGTGATCGACATCAATCATGCTCATCGCCAACAGGCCCCACGTGAGCAACAGCATTGCACCGGCCTGCCAGGAGAAGCCGAAATGCCAGGCAACATAGCCGGACAACACCCCGCAAGCCAACTCCACGAGTGGATAACGACAGCTAATCGGTGCCCGGCAGGCAGAGCACTTTCCACGCAGGGCCAACCAACTGACTAGCGGGATATTTTCCCAAGAACGAATCTCATGACTGCAGTGCGGACAGCGTGAATTTGGCAATAGCAAATTAAACTTGTCACCGACGGGCTCCGGCGGATACTCCAAATACTCCCGCGCCTGCATGCGCCAATCGCGCTGCATCATGATCGGCAGACGGTAAATCACGACATTGAGAAAGCTGCCGACCAATAAGCCCAGTAGAGCAGCAGACAAAACAAAGGCCAGCACATGGCTGGCCAAAAGTTCGAGGATCATCAATTATCCAACCACACTACCCAACTGGAAGATCGGCAGGTACATAGCGATGATCAAGCCACCAACCAACACACCTAGCACAGCCATAATGAGCGGCTCCATCAACGTGGTGAGGTTGTCTACCATATTATCGACCTCAGCCTCGTAGAAGCTTGCTAGCTTGTCCAGCATTTCATCCAAAGCGCCGGACTCCTCACCAATGGCTGTCATCTGGATAGCCATAGACGGGAAAATTCCGGTCGTACGCATGGAGAAGTTCAACTGCACACCGGAGGATACGTCGTTGCGGATTTTCGCCACTGCATTGCGAAACACCACATTGCCAGTCGCTCCTGCGACGGAATCCAGCGCATCCACCAGCGGAACACCTGCAGCAAATGTCGTAGACAATGTACGCGCGTAACGCGCAACTACAGACTTATAAAGAATATCGCCCACAATGGGCGTTTTAAGCAGGATACGGTCAAGCGCATCACGAAACTTCTCCGACCGCTTGTAGCTGTGTTTGAAAACAAATGCAGCTGCGAAGAGCGCTGCAGCCACTAAATACCACCACTCTTGCAACCACCGAGACAGCCCGACAACCATCTTGGTGAACGCTGGCAACTCAGCACCAAACCCTTGAAACACGCTTTCAAATTGAGGAACGACCTTTATCAGCAGAATCGCAGAAACAATGATCGCCACCACAATGACCGCGATAGGGTAAGTCATAGCTTTTTTAATTTTCGCCTTGAGCGCCTCGGTCTTTTCCTTATAAGTGGCCACTCGATCCAACAGCGTTTCGAGGGCACCAGATTGCTCACCTGACTCGACCAAATTGCAGTACAGATCATCGAAGTACTGAGGCTTCTTGCGCAGCGAGCCCGCAAAGCTGTTACCAGCCGCGACTTCCTGTTTGATCTCATCAACGAGCTTGCGCATGTTGGGATTGTCAAAGCCCTCACCGATGATGTCGAACGACTGCAGCAGCGGCACGCCTGCCTTCATCATCGTCGCCATCTGACGGGTGAACAGGGCAATGTCCATCGGCTTGATCTTCTTGCCCGCACCGAATATCGAAACGGCTTTCTTACGAACCTTGAGCGGATTTATACCTTGCTTGCGAAGCTGTGCCTTGATCAGTGCCGGGCTCTGACCTGTCAGCTCCCCCTTGACCTTGCCACCTTTCCGATCGGTGCCTTCCCAGGCGAACACACTGGTTTTCAACGCTTTTTCCGCCATGGTTAATCCTTGGTCACGCGGTTGACTTCTTCCAGGCTGGTAACACCATTCATGGCTTTAACCAGACCCGAAGTGCGCAGGTCATTGAACCCATCTCTGCGCGCCTGCACGGCGATGTCGATGGAATTGCCTTCCTCCATGATAAGCCGCTGCAGCGCCGGCGTGATTTTAACCACTTCATAAATACCGACACGGCCCTTGTAACCACCCTTGCAGCTATCACACCCCACCGGACCAAAAATCTTGAAGGTACCGATTCTTTTCTCGGGAAATCCCTCTTTTAGCAACACGTCCCGTGGCACCTCCACCTCTGTCTTGCAGGATGGACATAATTTTCGAGCCAGCCGCTGAGCGATAATTAGGTTCACTGAGGTTGCGATATTGAACGCCGGCACACCCATATTACGAAGGCGGGTCAACGTCTCCGCCGCACTATTGGTATGCAGCGTGGACATCACCATATGACCAGTCTGGGCGGCCTTGATGGCGATTTCAGCGGTTTCCAAGTCCCGAATTTCCCCAACCATGATGATGTCAGGGTCCTGCCGCAGGAAAGCGCGCAGAGCTTGGGCGAAGTCCATGCCCTGCTTTGGGTTTACGTTGACTTGGTTGATGCCTTCCAAATTGATCTCAACCGGATCTTCGGCCGTTGAGATGTTTACATCGACCGTATTGAGAATATTGAGGCCGGTATACAGCGATACAGTCTTGCCGGAACCCGTCGGCCCGGTAACAAGAATCATGCCCTGTGGCTGCTTGAGGGCCGTCAGATAGAGTTCTTTCTGCTCTTCCTCATAGCCCAAGGCGTCAATACCCATTTTGGCGCTGGCAGAATCCAGAATACGCATGACGATCTTTTCACCCCATAGCGTAGGCAGGGTGTTAACGCGGAAATCGATCGATTTTGTCTTGGACACCTTCATCTTGATCCGGCCGTCCTGCGGCTTGCGCCGCTCAGCGATATCGAGGCTGGCCATGACCTTCAAACGCGCGGATATCCGACTGACCAACTGCACCGGCGGGCGCGCAACCTCGTGCAACATGCCATCGGTACGAAAACGCACCCGATAGGTCTTTTCATAGGGTTCGAAGTGCAGGTCGGACGAACCGCCCTTGATGGCATCAAGCAACATCTTATTGACGAAGCGCACGACCGGCGCATCGTCAGCCTCGTTGTGCGGCGTATCGTCGTCCCTCGTCTCCCCGGTGATCTCGATATCCAGACCATCCAGGTCGGAATCACCCAGCCCGTCTAGTGCAGTAGTCGCCGACTCGAAAAACTTCTCGATGGCTTCGCCAAGCTTGTCGTCCTCGACCAGCACGGCCTCAACCGACAGTCCAGTATTGAATTGGATGTCGCTTATCGCTTGGTGATTGGTAGGGTCAGAAACCGCCACATAGAGCTTGTTGCCACGCCTCTGTAACGGCAATGCGCGGTGCTGACGCACCAGCTTTTCACTCACCAGATCTTTCGGCTGCGTCTCCTTATCCAGCGCCGCCAGATCGAAGAACGGAACGCCGAACTGCTCAGCGGCGAGATCACCCAGCACCCTCCCCTTGACCAATTTGTTCTGAACCAGCCATGTAACCAACGGCACCTGGTTTCGTAGTGCCTGTTGCTGAGCCTGCTGAGCAATCTTTTCGTCGAGCTGACCTGCCAGAACCAGTTGGCGGGCCAAGCCGCCGAGGGGTGCGTTTTCGTTCATTGGGGGAGCCTGTGGAGGCGTGAAAGACCGCTGCCTTATATCTCAGTTCCATTGACGTGCCAAACTCGCACACAGCAGGTGGCATTTTTTGTCACTTGAGGACGCAACGGGCTATCTGGCCTTATGTGATGCCATGACAGATTGATGGCTCTGTCGAAATAAACAGCTGCATTGGCGCACTCAATTTAAAACCTCACGCAACCCAAGCACCATGCGGCTTGCGCATTTTTAAGAGAGCTACAGCGGAACGAGAGAAAGGTGAGCCAGCTCACAGCCCCGGCAGTACGAGCGCAAGCCAATCTCAGACTGGCATAGAAGGTGCTCATACCATGCCAGGTCCAACGACCTCACCAACAAGGAGCTTTTCAATGAAGTCCATCAAGAAGCAAAAAGGTTTTACCCTGATTGAGCTGATGATCGTGGTTGCGATCATTGGCATTCTGGCTGCCATCGCGATTCCGCAGTTCAATGAGTACCGCTCTAAGTCGAACGATACCGTAGCCAACGCGGACGCGAAAAACACCCTTACCGTTATGTCTGCCGCACAGCTCTGATAAGGAATAACGAAATGAAGAAGATTTTTGCTGGTTTTGTTATTGCCTCCGGTCTTTTTGCTGGCAATGCATTTGCCGCCCCGACCGTAGTTACGTCTGGCGGAGCCATTGGTAACGCTCAGTGTGAGCTTCTGGCGGAAAATGTAGTACTTACCCTGTCAAATAACGTTCACGGCGCTTACAACTGCACCAAGAACAACAACTCGATTACCGTAGCCACTTGCCATTTTGCTGGTAGTCGCAAGGTCGGACCAGAGCGCTGCGTTGTAACAGGCTCCAATGATGACGGCGACCCAATCTATAACGATGCTAGCTGCCAAGGCACCGGGCCAGATAACACCTTTAACGTCGATAATAAAGGTAAAGCATTTGTGGGCTCTACTACAGGTGGAAGCATCGGCGCCACGAGCCTAACCGCATTCTGCGAAGATACATCTGTTACCGCAGCTCTTCCGCAGTAACCTCGATACCACTGCGAATTCTCTCACGAGACTTCGCAGTGGCTCTACAGCCCAAAACCTTATTAATGCCATGAAAAGCGATTACGGCTTCACGCTAATCGAATTAATGATAACAGTGGCAATTGTGGCGATTTTAACTGCAGTTGCATTACCGCAATTTAATGAATATCGCGCTCAAAGCTCAGATGCTACAGCAGCAGCTGATGCTCGCAATGCGATCGCAGCCCTTACAGTACATATGCTACGTTAGCTAAAATCTGAAAAACCGCCCACTTTTTCAGCCATGCAATACAGCAAAAGTCGCGCGATCAGTTTAATTATCCATCGCTAGCTCTGCAGCCTTTAGGGCGAGTGAAACCCGCGCGGTTACATATCACCCAGCTGACTACACAAAACTCTGCCATTATTGCGGTTTTTTTATTTTCAGAGTTTTTTTGGCGTCGACAATGGTGTAGAGGCAAACCGTGATCGACATATGCACCTGACCTAGATCCGGCGCGCCTTTGGTTGTGGCTACGGTGAAATCGCATAACAACGTCTGTCGCCCTATAACCCTGTCGCACATTGCGCATCTTGTGGTACACGCACTTCTCTACGTATTACAATTCCAACACTCACGTTTAACCGCTATAGCTAGATAACCTTCCATGCTGTCTTTATCAAATATATCAACCGGCTTCCGACTTGCCTTCCGCGCTCGATTTGGCTGGCTGGTTGTCAGCTCTTTGCTGGTACTGACCATCGCCGCACTACTCTCCGCCCAATTCAGCGGTCGCCAATCCGCCACCGTGGCACTGGATATCGGTCTGTCGGTGATTCGCCTATTGCTGCCGCTGGTACTGGTATTAATGACCCAGGAGCTGCTGTCACGTGAGTTCGACCGGCGTTATTTTCTCAATACCCTTTCCTACCCGCACCCACGGCATGGCCTGTTGCTCGGGCGCTTTGCCGCCATTTCGACCCTGACGCTCGGGCTGTTGCTATTGCTTGCCGGCGCGCTAGCGCTGCTGGTCTGGTTGATTAGCCAGGGCTACGCGCAAGCCACCCCCGTTGCGCTGGGTCACCATTACCTCGTTACCATCGGTTTTATCGGCCTCGATCTGCTGGTACTCACTGCCGTCGCCACCCTGCTCGCGGTGGTCGCTTCCACACCCAGTTTCGTCCTGATCGGCACCTTCGGCTTTATGCTGGTGGCACGATCCTTCGGCGCCATCGTCGAACTGCTGACCCGCAATACAGCTGTGGTGGGCGATGCCGAGAGTTATCGCTCCGGCGTCAGTTTGCTGAGCTATCTACTGCCTGACTTGGGTGCGCTGGATGTGCGCATGGTCGCCCTCTACGGCAAGTTGGAGTTGTTGCCCGCCGACTGGCCCTGGCTGGTGTTGTCCAGCCTGACCTATATGGTCGGCCTGCTGGCCTTGGCGGTGTGGGCGCTCAACCGCAAGCGTTTCGCCTGATATGCGCGAACGTACTTCGCTACTTCTTGGCATTGTGGCGTTCGCCCTGTTCGCTGTCATCGCTGCCTGGCGCGCCCAGCAGCCGGTGCTGCTAACACCACAGTTGTCCGCCGATCGGGTAGTAATACCCGCACCACTGCTGGTTGTGCTGCACGGTGGCGACCGCTTCTTGGCCGCCGATCTTGAAACCATGCGGCTGTCCGCCACTGGAATGGATGATCGCGGTGTGGATACGGGCTACCTGGTCCGCGCCCAGCGTGAAGTTGCCCGTCTCAACCCATGCCATGAAGACAATTATTATCTCGCCAACGGCCTGCTGACCTGGGGCGGTGCGGTGGAGCAAGGCAACGAGGTACTGCGCGCCGCCGTTGATTGCCGCTTCTGGGACGAGTTTCCGCCCTTCTTCTATGGCATCAACCTGTCGTTTTTCCAGCGCGACAACGAGGAAGCTGCGCGGGTCCTAGAGATTGGCGCACATCGCTCGACCCACAATGCCGCCGCCATGCAGAAACTGGCGGTAATGCTGCGCGCCGAACAGTTCGCCGACGAGCGCCTGGCGCTCAACTACCTGACCCAGCAGCGCGACAGCGCTATCGATCCGAAATTGCGCGACATGCTGGACAAGCGAGTCATCCGCTTGCAGGGCTTGATCTCTCTACGCGAGGCCCAGCGTCGCTATGAGGCCGATCAAGGCCCGCTGGCTGACCTGCAGCAACTGATCGGTCAGGGCATCATCGCCGAGCTGCCCTCCGACCCGATGCGCCTCGGGTATGAGCTACGCAATGGGCGCATCGAACTGAAGAAATTGAAGATTGCCGGATTGGAGGAACAACCTTGAGCGCTGCCGTTGAGTTTCAGGGTGTGAGCCACACCTTCAAGGCTAAAGGCAAAGAGGTCCAGGCTGTACGCGATGTGAGCTTCAGCCTGAGCGAGGGCGAGGTGTTCGGCTTCGTCGGCCCCAATGGGGCAGGCAAGTCCACCACGATTAAGATCATGTTGGACATCATCAACGACTATCAGGGTCGTGTGACCATTTACGGCACGGACGCGCATCGCGCCGAAGCGCGCCAAGACCTGGCTTACGTGCCCGAAGCGCCTGCGCTGTATGACCAGTTCACGCCCCTGGAAATCCTGCGCATGGGCCTGTCGATGTATGGCATCAAGCGCAGCGACGCGGACGCCTGGTGCCTGCGGTGGCTTGAGCGTTTTTCCGTGGACGGCAACGGCAAGCGCCGCATGCGTGAACTGTCCAAGGGCAACGCGCAACGGGTTGCGTTAGCCCAGGCAATGGCTGTCGAGCCGAAACTGCTGATTCTGGACGAACCACTCTCGGGCCTCGACCCGGTGGGTCGCAAGGATGTGGTGGACATTCTCAACGAATACAAGAAGCAAGGCGGGGCCATTTTCTTTACATCGCACGTTCTGCACGACGTCGAGCGTATCGCCGACCGTTTCGGCTTTATCAACAAGGGTCAGCTACTGACAGTTCGCTCCCCTCGAGAGCTGGCCGCAGAGCGTGCCAGCCATTTCATCATTAGATATCAGGCCGACCAGCCCCTCTCGCCATCCTGCTCGGCGCTGCGTCCTGGAGAGTTTGAATGTGAGATGGAACAATCCAAACTGCCAGAAGCCATCGCCCAGCTGAGCAGCACGGGCGGACACCTGCTCGCCGTGCAGCCTGCCGTCTCGCTGGAAACCGTATTCTTCCGGATTCTAGAAGAAGTGAAATGAGCACGCCGAGAACGCCCGCTCAACCGGTCAACCAGTAACGAAAAAGCCCCGCATCCGCGGGGCTTTTTCTTTGGCCACGTCGACTTATATCAGGCCACGCTCACGCAGCAGCTCCATAACCATCTTCACGCCATCGTCCAGCGACGACGTTTCGCTATCGACCATCAGATCAGCACTCAGCGGCACATCGTAAGGGAAGGACTCACCGGGAATATTATCCTCACCGGCCGCATACAGCCCCTGCGGATCGCGCTGACGGCAGGCCTGCGGGGATGCCTGGACGTAGACGGTGAGCAAGCGATCATTGCCGATCAACGCCTTGGCCTGCTCGCGGCCTTCAGCATCCGGGGCCACAAACGCGGCCAAGGTGATCAGGCCCGCTTCGTTGAACTGCCGTGCCACATGAGCGGCGCGGCGCCAGTTTTCGGTACGGCCGGCGCGGTCCTGCGGTAGGCCTTTGTTGAGGTCGTGGCGCAGGTTCTGACCATCGAGCACGTAAACTGCGCGGCCCATGTCGAACAACTTGCGCTCCACCGCATAGGCCAAGGTGCTCTTGCCGGCTCCGGAAAGTCCGGTGAACAGCACGGTGGCAGGTTGCTGGCCGAAGCGCGTCGCGCGCTCTTCTGTAGACACATGCGCCAGTGGGCCGTGATGACCACCCGAACCCTGGGGAACCGGCTCGGCGATGATCATGCCCGCACCAACAGTGCCATTGGTTAGGCGATCAATGACGATGAACGCGCCCGTGGTGCGGTTCTGCGCATAGCCATCAAGCGCGATTGGCGCGTCCAGGCTGACCTTCACCTTGCCGATCTCATTGAGCTGCAGACTGCTCGCAGCCCCTTCTTCCAGCGTGTTCACATCAATTTTATGGGCGATGCTGGCAATGGAACCCGGCACGTAGCTGGTAGCGCGCTTGATATCGTACTTTTTGCCCGGCAGCATCGGCTCTTCGCCCATCCAGACGAGCATCGCATCGAAGCTGTCAGCAATACGCGGACGGCTGTCGGCGTGCACCAGCATGTCGCCGCGCGATACGTCGATCTCGTCTTCCAGCGTCAGGGTGACAGCTTCGCCAGGGGTCGCCTGCTCCAGCTCGCCATCGTATGTGACGATGGACTTCACGCGGCTGATTTTCCCGGACGGCAATACGGCTATCTCGTCGCCCTTGCGTACGATGCCGCTGGCTAGGGTGCCGGCGAAGCCACGGAAGTTGAGGTTCGGGCGGTTGACGTACTGTACCGGGAAGCGCAGGTCGTCGAAGTTGCGGTCGCCAGCGATCTCGACGCTCTCGAGGATCTCCATCAGCGATTGCCCTTCATACCAGGGCGCGCGCTCGCAGCGATTGACCACGTTGTCACCCTTGAGGGCGGACATCGGTACGAAATGCAGTGACGACGGTTTCAGCTCGATGCGATCAGCGAACGCGAGGTAGTCGGCGCGGATGCGCTCGAAGACTTCCTGATCGAAGCCCATCAGGTCCATCTTGTTGATGGCGACGACGATGTGTTTTATGCCCAGCAGCGAGGTGATGAAGCTGTGGCGCTTGGTCTGGGTCTGCACGCCGTAACGGGCATCGACCAGGATGATCGCCAAGTCGCAGGTCGATGCGCCGGTCGCCATATTGCGCGTGTACTGCTCATGGCCAGGCGTATCAGCAATGATGAACTTGCGCTTGGCCGTCGAGAAATAGCGGTAGGCCACATCGATGGTGATGCCCTGCTCGCGTTCGGCCTGCAAGCCATCGACCAGCAGTGCGAGGTCGACATCCTCACCTGTGGTGCCGACTTTCTTGGAGTCGCGAGTGATCGCCTCGAGATGATCCTCGTAGATCATCTTCGAATCGTGCAGCAGACGGCCGATCAGCGTGCTCTTGCCGTCATCGACGTTGCCGCAGGTAAGGAAACGCAGGAGTTCCTTGCGCTCGTGTTGCGCCAGGTAGGCGAGGATATCCTCGCTGATCAGTTCGGATTGGTGACTCATGATGCGTTTCCTTAGAAGTAACCCTGGCGTTTCTTTTCTTCCATCGAGCCGGTGGCGTCATGGTCGATGACGCGTCCCTGACGCTCGGAAGTGCGGGTCAGGAGCATCTCCTGAATGATCTCCGGCAGGCTGGTCGCCGTTGATTCGACGGCACCGGTCAGCGGGTAGCAGCCGAGGGTACGGAAGCGGACCATGCGTTTCTCGATGCGAGACTTTTCCTCGTCGGAAAGGTGCTCGAGGATTCGCTCATCGTCGATCATGATCAGCGTGCCGTTCTTCTCGATGACTTCCCGCTCGGCAGCGAAATACAGCGGTACGATCGGAATCTGCTCAAGGTAGATGTACTGCCAGATATCCAGTTCGGTCCAGTTCGACAGGGGGAAGACCCGGATCGACTCGCCCTTCTTGACCTTGCCGTTGTAGAGGTTCCAGAGCTCGGGGCGCTGATTCTTCGGGTCCCAGCGATGCTTGCTGTCACGGAAGGAGTAGACACGCTCCTTGGCGCGGGACTTCTCCTCGTCACGGCGGGCACCACCGAAGGCTGCATCGAAGCCGTACTTGTCGAGTGCCTGCTTGAGCCCTTCAGTTTTCATCACGTCGGTGTGCTTGGCACTACCGTAGGTGAAGGGATTCATGTCCTGCGCCACGCCATCGGGGTTGATGTGGGTGATCAGCTCAAGGCCCATCTCCTCGACCATCTTGGTTCGGAAGCTGTACATCTCCTGAAACTTCCAGCGGGTGTCGACGTGCAACACCGGGAACGGCAGCTTGCCGGGGAAGAAGGCCTTGCGCGCCAGGTGCAGCATTACGGCCGAATCTTTGCCGATGGAATAAAGCATCACAGGATTGCCGAACTCAGCAGCGACCTCACGGATGATGTGGATGCTTTCCGCCTCCAGCTGTTTCAGATGCGTCAGTTTGTCGACCATGGCTACTCACGATTTGGCAGGTGGACGGCCAGCGGGCCGTTGAATGGGCGCAACTCTAACACGGCCTTCCATTCTAATCAGGCCGCCGGTTAGACCTAAAAGCTATAGATTTATATCGAGCAGCAGGAACCCCTAAATGGCGCCTAGCCTGGCGATCGGCGGCGCGCAAGGCCTCAAGAAAGACGCTCAGGCCGGGTTGGGGCAATCGATGAACTGGTGCTCGATGCCGAACTGGCTAGCAAGGTATTCACCCAGCGCCTGGACGCCGTAGCGCTCGGTGGCATGATGACCTGCGGCGAAGAAGCTCAGGCCATTCTCGCGTGCGATGTGTGCCGTCGGCTCGGAGATTTCCCCTGTGATGTAGGCGTCTACGCCCGCCGCTACAGCCTGGTCGATATAACCTTGAGCGCCACCGGTGCACCAGGCCACGCGCCGAATAGGCCCATGCCCCTCAACCATCAGCGGCTCGCGTCCAAGCACATCATGTATGCGCTGCATGAATTCGGCCGGGCTCAGGGATTTCTCCAGGGAACCTACCAAACCCACCGACCGGGGATTATTGGGCTCCAAAGGCCCCTCCGCGCGCAGACCGAGCAGCGCACCCAAGCGCACGTTATTACCCACCTCGGGATGCGTATCGAGCGGAAGATGATAGGCCAGTAGGCTGATCTCGTTGATCAACAGTGTTTTCAGGCGCCGCTGTTTCATGCCGACGACGCGCGCGTCTTCGTTTTTCCAGAAATAACCATGGTGCACCAGTACCACGTCGGCCTTGGCCTCGACCGCCGCGTCCAGCAACGCCTGGCTGGCCGTTACGCCGCTGACGATCCGCGCTACCTGTGAACGGCCTTCGACCTGCAAGCCGTTAGGGCAGTAGTCGGCAAACCTGGCGGCATCCAGATAGCGGTCTGCCTCCTGAACCAGAGTGGCGAGCGCAACGGTCATGGGAATCCTCCTGTGGTGCAACGGCTCGATTGACCCTCGTCGAAGCGCCGCGGCAAATCATGCACGCATGAAGCTGCATTTCGGTTGCAGCTTCGTATAATGCCGCCACCTTAAGGGTCGCTTCCCGCGCCCGCAACTCTGTCCGGACTCCTGTGCGATGTTCAATGCCCTGCGTTTTCTCGGCTGGCCATTGCTGGTCGGTTTGCTCGTAGCACTGCTGATCATCCAGCGATACCCGCAGATGGTTGGCATAAAGGAGCAGGACATTGGCCTGCAACAGGCGCCGCTGGTTACCGGCGCACCGCAACAAGGTCCGTACTCCTACGCCAACGCGGTATCCGGGGCAGCGCCGGCAGTTGCCAACCTCTATACCACCAAGGTCATCGAGAAGGCTGAGCAGCAGGCGCCGCTGTCCAAAGACCCGCTATTTCAGCGCTTCTTCAGCGATAACCTGCCGAGGCAGCGACGGATGGAGTCGAGCCTCGGCTCGGCGGTCATCATGAGTTCTGAAGGCTACCTGCTGACCAACAACCACGTAACCGCGAATGCCGAACAGATCGTGGTAGCGCTAAAGGATGGGCGGGAAACGCTGGCGCGGGTGATCGGCAGCGACCCTGAAACCGACCTTGCTGTGCTGAAGATCGACCTCGCCGACCTGCCGGCCATTACCCTCGGCCATTCCGATCGCATACGCGTCGGCGACGTCACGCTGGCTATCGGCAACCCATTCGGCGTCGGGCAGACGGTCACGATGGGGATCATCAGTGCCACCGGCCGTAACCAGCTGGGCCTGAATACCTATGAAGACTTCATCCAGACCGATGCAGCAATCAACCGCGGCAATTCGGGAGGGGCGCTCGTGGACGCCGGCGGCAATCTGATCGGCATCAACACGGCCATCATTTCCGAGTCCGGCGGTTCGCAGGGCATCGGTTTCGCGATCCCGGTGAAGCTCGCACTCGAGGTAATGAAATCAATCATCGAGCATGGCCAGGTAATCCGTGGCTGGCTGGGTGTCGAAGTGCAATCGCTGACCCAGGAATTGGCCGAATCCTTCGGCCAGGAAGGCCGCCCTGGGATTGTCGTGGCTGGCGTGTATCGCGACGGTCCCGCCGCCCGTGCCGGCCTTCAGCCTGGCGACCTGATCCTGAGCATTGACGGGGTGCAGTCGGCCGATGGGCGCAGCTCCATGAACCAGGTCGCGCGCGCCCGCCCGGGCGAGAAGATTGACATTGATATCCTGCGCAACGGCAAGCCGCTTACACTGACCGCCGAAGTCGGCATGCGGCCGCCGGTGAGCGCCGCGCCGAAATAGCGCGCGTATCAGTATCAATCCCAGGCCAGGAGTATGCCCGCGCCGGCAGACCTGAACCTGCCGGCGACCGCCAGACCCGGCGTTAGCCGAGCGCGTCCAACAGCGCCTGATTTTGTTCCGGTGTACCGATGGTGATACGCAGAAACTGCTCGATACGCGGCAGTTTGAAATGGCGGACGATCACGCCCTGCTCGCGCAAGCTAGCTGCGATAGTCGCTGCATCACGCTGCGGGTGACGGGTGAAAATGAAGTTGGCCGCAGACGGCAGCACCTCGAAACCCAGCCCTTGCATTGCGGCCGCTAAAGCCTCGCGACTGTCGATGACCTTCTGACAGGTCTGCTGGAAATACGCGCGATCCTCGAACGCCGCGGCGGCACCGGCAATGGCAATGCGATCCAGCGGGAAGGAGTTGAAGCTGTTCTTGATCCGCTCCAGAGCCTCGATCAGATCTGGATGACCGACCGCCAGCCCTACGCGAAGCCCGGCCAGCGAACGCGACTTGGACAGCGTCTGCGTCACCAGCAGATTCGGATAACGATCGACCAGCGCGATGGCGGACTCGCCACCGAAATCCACATAGGCCTCGTCGACCAACACCACCGATTCCGTGTTCGCCTCGAGCAGCCGCTCGATCGCCTCAAGCGCAAGCAGGCAGCCGGTCGGTGCGTTCGGGTTGGGGAAGATGATGCCGCCATTGGGCCGCGCGTAGTCGGCCACATCGATCTGGAACTGTTCATTCAGCGCGACGGTTTCGTAGGCGATGCCGTACAACCCGCAGTACACCGGGTAAAAGCTGTAGCTGATATCCGGAAACAGCAGCGGGCCGCCATGCTGGAACAAGCCATGAAAGGCGTGAGCGAGCACTTCATCCGAGCCGTTGCCGACGAACACCTGAGCGGGCTGCACACCATAGTAATCAGCTGCCGCCTGCTTTAGCCGCTCGCCGTTAGGGTCGGGATACAGTCGCAGATTGTCGTTGAGCTCTGCCTTCATCGCGGCGATTGCACGTGGCGATGGGCCGTAGGGGTTCTCGTTGGTATTGAGCTTGACCAGCTTGCTCAGCTTCGGTTGCTCACCCGGTACGTAAGGCACCAGGTCCTTGACGAAAGGGCTCCAGAATTTGCTCATCTGCCCTTCTCTCCTCGAAAAGTGATCGGTTTGTCGTGAGGCGATGGATTAGGACGCCTTAGCGGTTGGCGAAGGCGGACAACACTACACATGTCCAATCCTGAGTGCCCATCGTTAACTCTTGATGCGGTACTCGGCGCTACGGGCGTGGGCGGTCAGCGATTCGCCGCGCGCCAGCACCGAGGCCACCTTGCCCAGCGTCGAAGCACCCTCAGCCGAACAGTTGATGATCGACGAACGTTTCTGAAAGTCGTATACGCCCAGCGGCGAGGAGAAGCGCGCAGTTCCCGAAGTCGGCAGAACATGATTCGGGCCCGCGCAGTAATCACCCAGCGCCTCGGCGGTGTAGCGCCCCATGAAGATGGCGCCAGCGTGGCGAATCTGCGGCAACCAATGCTCCGGCTCGGCGACCGACAACTCCAGGTGCTCAGGCGCGATGCGGTTGGCCACGTCAATGGCCTGCTGCATATCGGCAACCTGGATCAGCGCGCCACGCCCCTCGATGGAGGTGCGAGCAATGTCGGCGCGCTCGAGGGTCGGCAGCAAGCGGGCGATGCTCTCGGCGACGCGATCGAGAAATTCTGCGTCCGGGCTGACCAGAATCGACTGGGCGTCCTCGTCATGCTCGGCCTGGGAAAACAGGTCCATCGCAATCCAGTCGGGGTCAGTCTGACCGTCGCAGACCACCAGGATTTCCGATGGTCCGGCAATCATATCGATGCCGACTTTGCCGAATACGTGACGCTTGGCCGTCGCCACGTAGATGTTCCCTGGACCAACGATCTTGTCCACTGGCGGAACGCTCTCGGTGCCATACGCCAGAGCAGCAACGGCCTGCGCTCCGCCGATGGTAAATACCCGGTCGACGCCAGCGATGCAGGCCGCAGCAAGGACCAGCTCGTTGAGCTCCCCCCGTGGGGTGGGCACGACCATGACGACTTCAGGCACACCGGCGACCTTGGCCGGAATAGCGTTCATCAGCACTGAAGAGGGATACGACGCTTTGCCGCCTGGCACATAGAGACCGGCGCGATCCAGCGGGGTGACTTTCTGGCCAAGCACGGTGCCGTCGGCCTCGGTATAGGTCCAGGAGTCCTGCTTCTGCCGCTCGTGGTAACTGCGCACCCGCTCGGCCGCGATTTCCAGCGCCTCGCGCTGCTCGGCAGTGATGCGTTCGAGCGCCTGCTCAAGGCGAGCGCGTGGCAGGATCAAATCGGCCATCGACGCAACCTGCAGCCCGTCGAAGCGCTGTGTGAACTCGACCAGCGCGGCATCACCACGCTCGCGCACCGCCTTGATGATCTCCAGCACCCGCTCATTCACGCCATCGTCGGAAACGCTTTCCCAGCTCAACAGATGATCCAGATGGCGAGCGAAGTCGGCATCGGCAGCGTTGAGTCGGCGAATGGCGGAGGGAGCGGTCATAGCGGGCCTCATGGTTGGCTAGGCATCGGAACTGCACTACGAAAAATCAGGAGCACAAAGTCTCGCGAGCTAAAGCAATGCACGGAGAAACAGGCCGGAAGCGCAGCTCGCGAGCTGTAAATGAGCATTCCGAGCCTGCTTTAACGCAGCAGGGCCGACGAGCAGCAGACTTTGGACACGTTCTCAGGCGCCGCAAGAATATCAAGCCCACCGTGCAGGCACCTGAGAATTTCAGCTATGGCACGAATAGGCAGGCGCGGTGGGGACCGCGAGATACATCAATGCTGATGTTGCTGGACTGCTGCGTGGAGGGTGTCGATCAGCGCCTGGATACGCGCGTGCTGCATCTTCATCGACGCCTTGTTCACTACCAGGCGCGAACTGATGTGTGCGATCAGCTCCTGAGGTTCCAGGCCATTGGCGCGCAGCGTGTTGCCGGTGTCGACCACGTCGATGATCTTGTCCGCCAGACCCACCAGTGGCGCCAGCTCCATGGAGCCATACAGCTTGATGATATCGACCTGACGCCCCTGTTCGGCGTAGTAGCGCTTGGCGACGTTGACGAACTTGGTCGCCACGCGCAGACGGCCCTTGGGCTCTGGCGCACCGATCTTGCCGGCGGTCATCAGCTTGCAGTTGGCGATACGCAGATCCAGCGGCTCGTAGAGCCCCTGCCCACCGTACTCCATCAACACGTCCTTGCCGGCGACGCCGAGATCGGCCGCCCCGTGCTCGACATAGGTAGGCACGTCTGTAGCGCGGACGATCAGCAGACGCACGTCATCCTGGGTGGTCGGGATGATCAGCTTGCGACTCTTGTCCGGGTTCTCGGTGGGCACGATACCGGCCGCGGCAAGTAACGGCAGTGTGTCATCGAGGATGCGTCCTTTGGACAGGGCAATGGTGAGCATGGAGCACGTTTCCTTTGAACCTGGAGTGAACCCACGTCAACCGTGGGTCCGCTAGTCATCCATCTGCGAACCTAGCCCGGGACGCGGCGAATCTTGGCGCCGAGCAGCTGCAGCTTTTCTTCGATGCACTCGTAGCCACGATCGATGTGGTAGATGCGGTCGATCAGCGTATCGCCCTCGGCGACCAGGCCGGCAATGACCAGGCTCGCTGATGCGCGCAGATCAGTTGCCATGACGGGCGCACCTTTGAGGCGCTCAACGCCGGTGACGACCGCCGTATTGCCTTCGACCAGGATCTGCGAACCCATGCGGTTCATTTCGTAGACGTGCATGAAACGGTTTTCGAAGACGGTCTCGATCACCGTGCCAGTGCCTTCTGCAATGGCGTTGAGGGCAATGAACTGCGCCTGCATGTCCGTCGGAAATGCAGGGTACGGCGCAGTGCGCACATTGACGGCCTTGGGCCGCTTGCCTTTCATGTCCAGCTCTATCCAGTCGCTGCCGGTATCGATATGCGCGCCAGCCTCGACCAGCTTGTGCAGCACGGCCTCGAGCAGCGTCGCGTCGGTGTCCTTCAAGCGGACACGGCCACCGGTGGCTGCGGCCGCGACGAGATAAGTGCCGGTTTCGATACGATCAGGCATGACGTTGTAGCGACCACCACCGAGGCGCTTGACCCCGTCGATGACGATGGTGTCGGTGCCGGCACCGGAAACCTTGGCGCCCATGGAGTTGAGGAAGTTGGCCAGATCGACCACCTCAGGTTCGCGGGCGGCGTTTTCCAGCACACTGCGACCATTGGCCAGCGCGGCGGCCATCATGATGTTTTCGGTACCGGTCACGCTGATGGTATCGAAGAAGAAGTGCGCGCCACGCAGACCGCCAGCGGGCGCCTTGGCCTTGATGTAGCCGCCTTCGACGTCAATCTGTGCACCCATGGCTTCGAGGCCACGAATGTGCAGATCGACCGGACGCGAACCAATCGCGCAGCCGCCGGGCAGGGCAACTTCGGCTTCACCGAAACGCGCCACCATCGGCCCGAGCACCAGGATCGAAGCGCGCATGGTCTTTACCAGCTCATATGGCGCGACCAACGTCTTGATGCTGCTGGCGTCGACCTCAACGCTGAGCTTCTCATCGATGATCGGCTGTACACCCATGCGGCCGAACAGCTCGATCATCGTGGTGATGTCGTGCAGGTGCGGCAGGTTGCACACCGTGACGGGGGTATCGGCCAGCAACGTGGCAGCCAGGATCGGCAGAGCGGAGTTCTTCGCACCGGAAATGCGAATTTCGCCATCGAGGCGAATGCCGCCGGTAATGATCAGTTTGTCCATGGATAATCCCGTAAGCCGCAGGCTGGAAGCACTGTCGAAGAAGGCGGCGCAGTCAATGGGACGCGCTCTGCCTGAAATGATTGGTTGCGCTGAAGGGCGCGATCAGGCGCGCCCGGCCCAGTCGGTGCGACTGAAGAACTTCATGGTAACGGCATGGATACTGCCGTCGGCGATCCAGGGATTCAGATGCGCATAGATCTGCTGCTGACGCTTGACCGGGCTCAGAGCGGCCAGCTCATCGCTGATTACGTTGAGCTGAAAGTTGCAGCCTTCGCCTTCCACTTCTACCTGGGCTCCTGGAATTCGTTGTTCCAGAAAATTCTTCACTTCTAGGGCCTGCATGTTCAACCTCGATCGGCGCAAGACGCGCACGGGCCGGCCATCATACAAAAAAGCCCGGAGGCTGCGAACCCCGAACCTCGCCGAACCGACGGAGATGTCTCAATCAAGCGTCTCGGCGCCTTGATCACGACTGTGCGGGTGGCGCGACCGGCCACTTTCGCTTTGCACTGCGGGGAAACGGGACGATGCAAAGCGCACTACCAGAATCGCTAACGCCAGAAGCAAGATCGCACCTGAAATATAGACCACACCCATATCTGGCCGATGATGATGGGATACGTCGGAAATCAGCAGGCGCGTCAACGCGGTGATGGCTACGTAGATCAGGAAGCGCACCGGCATGTGATTGGTCTTGAAATAGATCCCAACCATCGCCCCCAGCTCGAGGTAGATGAACAGCAACAAGATGTCATCAACCGTGATATGACCCTTCTCGACCATACCGAGAAACGCGATGACCGCTGCCCAGGCCGTCACCGCGCCTATGGCGAACAGCGCCAGGTAATGGAAACTCTCAACCAGCAGATTCCCCAGCGATTCGGCCAGCTCATGCACGCTATCGCGCAGTCCTTCCGCCCAGCGCAGCTTCATACACCTATCCCTTTGAGTCCCGAGTTGCTTCCAGTGGCAGGATATCCAGCAAACCGGACACCCTGGCAATCTTTTCCATGTCGTCCGGCAAAGCATTGATTCGCAGATCAACGCCGGCAGCCTTGGCGTCACGCATGAACCCCAGAAGCAGTGAAAGCCCAACGCTACTGGAGCGCTCGACCGCGGAGCAATCGAGCGTGACCGGCGTGCCACTGGAAGCAATCAGCGCTCGGCCAGCCTCACGCACAGCCGGCCCACTCTGGTAGTCGAGCACTCCGAACAGGCGCAGCTGGCCTTCGCCAGCGCGCTCGATTCGCGCCTCACTCATCGCCGACAGCCTGCTGCCCGGCATCAGTGTCCTTGGCACGCGCCACCACTTCAGCCCAACCGTCGATGGTCTTGTCCAGATCGCCGCCGTTGCGCTGCATGGAGTCGGCGAACTGATCGCGGAACAGCTTGCCGATGTTGATGCCATTAATGATCACGTTGCGCACGCGCCACTCGCCTTCGTTGACCATGGTGTAGGACACCGGATAGATCTCGCCTTGGCGCCCTACCACTTCCATGCCGACGCTTGTGCGTTTGGCATCCTGCTTGCCGCTCGGCGGCAGCACGCGAATCTGCTGATTGTTGTATTCCAGCAGAGCGTTGCCATAGAACTGCATCAGACTGCGCTTGAAGTTTTCCTGAAAGCGCGTCACTTGCTCAGGCGTGGCGTTGCGTGAGTACTTCACCGTCATGATGCTGCGCGAAATGCCTTCGGCATCTACCACAGGCCCGAGAATTCCATTGAGCGACTCATAGAAAGCGGCCGGATCGTTGCGGTATCGCTCTTTGTTGGCCTTCAGGTCGGCCAGCAACTCGTCAGTGGTCTGCTGGATCACCTGATGCGCGGTTGGCGCAGCGTGGGAAAACAGCGGGAACGCGACCAGCAAAATCAGCAAGCCGCGACGCAGGGCAGTCATCATGAACATCTCCTTCAGTCTCTGTTTACCGAGTTGAGCAGGAACTTGCCGATCAGATCCTCGAGCACCAGTGAGGACTGGGTATCCTGAATGGTGTCACCATCCTTCAACAGCTCGTCGTCACCACCTACGCTGACGCCGATGTATTTCTCCCCGAGCAGGCCAGCAGTCAGAATCGAGGCAGTGGAGTCAGCTGGCAGAATCTTCACATCCTCCTGGATCTCCAGCGTCACTCGACCGGTATAGCTGTCGCGATCCAGATCGATCGCAGTGACCTTACCGATGGTTACGCCAGCCATGGTCACCTTGGATCGGACAGTCAAACCGGCAATATTGTCGAAATAGGCATACAGCTTGTAAGTATCGGTGTTGCCTACGCTCAGCCCGCTAACGCGCAGCGACAGCAGCAACAAGGCCAACAGGCCGGCAAGCAGGAACAAGCCGACACCAATCTCCAGTGTGCGGATACGCATCAGAAATCTCCAAACATCAACGCGGTCAAAATGAAATCGAGGCCGAGCACGGCCAGCGAGGCGTACACCACGGTACGGGTGGTGGCACGGCTGATACCTTCAGAGGTCGGCTCACAGTCATACCCTTGGAAAACCGCAATCCAGGTGACCACTAACGCGAACACTAGACTCTTGATGACGCCATTGAGCACATCAGAGTGGAAGTTGACGCTGTTCTGCATGTTGGCCCAGAACGAACCTTCGTAGACCCCAAGCCAGTCCACTGCGACCATCGCGCCACCCCAGATACCGACAACATTGAAGATCAACGTCAACAGCGGCAGCGAAATGAAGCCGGCCCACAGGCGCGGCGCGATGATGTACTTGAGCGGATCGACGCCAATCATCTCCAGACTCGAGAGCTGCTCGGTGGACTTCATGTTGCCGATCTCGGCTGCCAACGCCGAGCCGGCACGACCAGCGAACAGCAATGCGGTGACCACCGGCCCGAGTTCACGCAACAGGGTCAAGGCAACCATCTGCCCGACGGCCTGCTCCGAGCCGTAACTGCTGAGAATGCTGTAGCCCTGCAGCGCCAGAACCATCCCGATGAAGATACCGGACACCACGACGATCGCCAGCGAGAGCACGCCAACCGAATACAGCTGCTTGACCAGCAACGAAAAGCCGTTGCGCAGGCCACTTCGGCCAAACAGGACATGCACCAGGAAAATCGTCGAGCGCCCAAGCGCCGCGAGCACATCCAGGCCGGCCCGCCCCAGCAGGGCGATCCGATCCAATAAGGAACGCTTACGCATCGGGGCCTCCCAGTAGGTCATCAGCGTAGGTCGGCGCAGGAAAGTGGAACGGCACCGGCCCGTCCGCAGAACCTTTCATGAACTGACGAATGCGTGGATTGGTCGATTCCATCAGTTCCGCAGGCGTACCTTGACCAAGCACCTCAGCGTCGCCCACTACATAGATGTAGTCAGCAATGGAGGCGGTCTCGGCCAAGTCATGGGAGACCACGATACTGGTAATACCCAAGGCATCGTTGAGCAAGCGGATCAGCCGCACCAGCACGCCCATGGCAATCGGGTCCTGCCCGGCGAAGGGCTCGTCATACATCAGAATCTGCGGATCCAGGGCAATCGCCCGCGCCAGCGCGACGCGCCGCTTCATGCCACCAGAGAGCTCGTCGGGCATCAACTCTATCGCGCCGCGCAGGCCCACCGCCTCGAGCTTCATCAGCACGATGTCGCGAACCATTTCGTCGGGCAGCTTGGTATGCACCCGCAGCGGAAACGCTACGTTTTCGAATACGTCCAGGTCGGTGAACAGCGCACCGCTTTGAAACAGCACGCCCATCTGCTTGCGCATATCGAACAATTCGCTGCGCGACAGGCTCGGCAAATTGTTGCCGGCCACCCAGACCTCGCCTCGCGAAGGCATCAGCTGGGCGGCAATCAGCCGGAGCAGTGTCGTCTTGCCACACCCGGACGGCCCCATGATGGCCGTGACTTTCCCTCGCGGGATGGCGATATCGACATTATCGAAAATACTGCGCTCGCCCCGCATGAAGGACACTCCCTTCAGCTCGACGGCGAAGCCGTTGTTGGCGCTCATCTGGTCTCCTTGCATCAGTCTGCGAAACAGACGATTCCCGATGACGCCGGGATACTTTCTGTCCTGACCGTTTTCGGCGGCGCACTATAGCACCGCGCCTAAAGCCGCCCAACAGATGAGCGTTTCAGCAGATGACTAGCGACATGCCGTTCAGGCTCGGTTCAGCTAATACTGACCAAATCGGCTACCTGCCACGGGCCACCGAGATTTCCATCAGCACAACCCGCTTTCTCGCTATAATCCCCGCCTTTTAATCGGACGACCTTGCCAGTTATGAGCCAGAGCAGCCAATTGATCGAAACCGCACAACGCACCATTCGTCTCGAGATTGAGGCGGTTGAGCAGCTGAATGCACGTATCGATGCCTCTTTCGTAAAGGCCTGCGAGCTCATTCTTGCCTGCAAAGGCCGGGTCGTCGTCGTCGGCATGGGCAAGTCCGGCCATATCAGTCGCAAGATCGCCGCGACCCTGGCCAGCACCGGAACCGCTGCGTTTTTCGTGCATCCAGCCGAGGCCAGCCATGGCGACATGGGCATGATTACCCAAGACGACGTCGTGCTGGCGCTATCCAACTCCGGCACCACCAGCGAGATCGTTACCCTGCTGCCGCTGATCAAGCGACTCGGCATCACGCTGATCAGCATGACCGGCAATCGCGACTCGGTCCTGGCCCAAGCTGCCGCGGTAAACCTGGATGCCAGCGTCAGCATCGAAGCCTGCCCGCTGAATCTCGCGCCGACCTCCTCCACCACCGCCAGCCTGGTACTGGGTGATGCGCTGGCCATCGCGCTGCTGGAAGCGCGCGGGTTCACCGCCGAAGATTTTGCTTTCTCCCATCCGGGTGGAGCACTGGGCCGGCGCCTGCTGCTCAAGGTCGAGCACGTGATGCACACAGGCGAACGCCTGCCCCGAGTGCTTCGTGGCACCTCGCTGCGCGACGCCTTGCTGGAAATGACCCAGAAAGGCCTGGGCATGACCGTGATCGTCGAAACGGACGGACGACTGGCCGGAATCTTCACCGACGGCGACCTGCGCCGCGCCCTAGATAAAGGCGTGGATGTGCGCCAAACCAGCATCGACGAGGTGATGACCGTTCACGGCAAGACCGCCAATGCGGAAATGCTTGCGGCCGAGGCGCTGAAGATCATGGAAGACCACAAGATCAGCTCCCTGGTCGTTATCGACGAAAGCGAGCTACCGGTCGGCGCCCTGAACATGCACGACCTGCTGCGCGCGGGGGTGATGTAATGCACGAGCATCTACTGCAACGCGCCCGCGACATCCGCCTGGCAATCTTCGATGTGGATGGCGTCCTGACCGACGGTCGCCTGTACTTCCTTACCGACGGTAGCGAGTTCAAAACCTTCAACACGCTGGACGGTCACGGCATCAAGATGCTGATCAACTCCGGCGTGCGCACTGCGATTATCAGCGGACGCAAGACGCCGGTAGTGGAGCGTCGCGCGCAGAACCTGGGTATCCAGCACCTGTACCAGGGCCGCGAGGACAAGCTGGTCGTGCTCGACGAACTGCTGGCCGAGCTTGGCCTGAGCTACTCTGAGGTGGCTTATCTCGGCGACGACCTGCCGGATCTGCCGGTGATACGCCGTGTCGGCCTCGGCATGGCGGTCGCCAGTGCCGACTCGTTCGTCCGTGAACATTCACACGGCGTAACGCAGGCGCGCGGCGGCGAAGGTGCGGCACGCGAGTTCTGCGAACTGATCATGCGCGCCCAGGGCACCCTGGCCGCTGCGCAAAACGCCTACTTGTAGAGGTCCGGATGCTCCGCAAACTGCGCCTTGCTGCCCTGCTGACCCTGATCGCCGCCCTGCTGGTGGCTATCGGCTACTGGAATATTCGCCCGGAAAGTTTCATGCAGCAGCCTCCCGCTGCCGCTGCCGAGACGCCTGATGTCGATTTCTACGTGATCAACTCACGCACGGTGCAGTACCAGCCGGACGGTAAGCGCAACTACGAACTGACGGCCGACAAGCTCGAGCACATCAAGGCCAGCGATATCAGCCTGCTGACCAAGCCCGACCTGATGTCTTATCGCGGTACCGAGTTGCCTTGGCACGTGCGCAGCGAGCGCGGCGAAGTATCGGCCGAGGGCGACGAGGTCCTGCTGATCGACAAGGTCCGGGTCGAGCGCACGGACACCAAGGGCCGGCCGACAATTCTTACCACCAGCCGCCTGACGGTATGGCCGGATAAGGATTATGCCGAGACCAACCAAGCCGTTAGAATCGTGGCCGCCAATGGTGTGACCACCGCAACCGGCATGAAAGCGTACATGGATGACGGCAGGATGCTCCTGCTGTCCAACGTAAGAGGCCAGCATGAGCTGCGTTAAGACTCTCCCCCTCCTGCTCGGTTTGAGCGCATTCTGGCTCGGCGCCAGCGCTTGGGCGCTTCCCGAGGATCGTGAACAGCCAATCCGCGTACAGGCCGACTCCGCCGAACTCGATGATCGACAGGGCGTTGCGGTATATCGCGGCGACGTGGTCATAACCCAGGGCACGATGAAGATTACCGGCGACACGGTAACCATCACTCAGAATAACAACGGCGACGTCGAGGTCTTCACCTCTATCGGCAAGCCTGCCTATTACGAGCAGAAACCAGCGGCAGACAAGGAAATCGTCAAGGCTTATGGCCTGACCATCCAGTACTTCGCTGCCAACGAGCGAATCGTGCTGATCGACCAGGCCAAGGTCGTTCAGGAGGGCAACACCTTCGAAGGCGAGAAGATTGTCTATGACACCCGCCGCCAGATCGTAAATGCCGGCCGCGCCAGCAACGCAGACGTCACCACGCCGCGACCACGCGTCGACATGGTCATCCAGCCGCGCAAACGCGACCAGGCCGCGGAGCAGCCGCAGTAATGGCCGTCCTCAAAGCCCAGCATCTGGCCAAGAGCTACAAAAGCCGTCAGGTCGTGCGCGATGTCAGCCTGTCCATCGAGAGCGGGCAGATCGTCGGCCTGCTCGGCCCGAACGGTGCCGGCAAGACCACCTGCTTCTACATGATCGTCGGGCTGGTAAACGCCGATCAGGGACGCGTGCTGATCGATCAGAACGACGTCACCCACCTGCCGATGCACGGCCGCGCGCGCGCCGGCATCGGTTACCTGCCGCAGGAAGCGTCGATCTTTCGCAAACTCTCGGTTGCCGACAACATCATGGCCATTCTCGAGACACGCAAGGACTTGGATCGCAGCGGCCGCCAACAGGCGCTGGAAGGCCTGCTGCAGGAATTTCACATCAACCATATCCGCGACAGCCTCGGCATGAGCCTGTCCGGTGGTGAGCGTCGCCGAGTGGAAATCGCCCGCGCGCTGGCCACAGCGCCGAAGTTCATCCTGCTCGATGAACCCTTCGCCGGGGTTGACCCGATCTCGGTCGGCGATATCAAACAGATCATTCACCATCTCAAGGCCAAGGGCATCGGCGTGCTGATCACTGATCACAATGTCCGTGAAACGCTGGATATTTGCGAAACCGCCTATATCGTCAATGACGGACAACTGATCGCCGAAGGCGATGCACAGACGATCCTCAGCAACCAGCTGGTCAAGGAAGTCTATCTGGGCCACGAATTCCGCCTCTGAGGCGGTTTTTTTGCTCAGCTCGGCAAATCGGCTCTAGGCAAAGGCTTCGTCGGCAGGCATATAATTTGCTTTCGCTGGCGCCCTGGGCGCGGCATGTCGGAATGGGCGCGGTTGCGCCGGCATACAAGGTTCGAAGTCCTCTGCCATGAAACCATCGCTAGTCCTGAAGATGGGCCAGCAGCTGACGATGACACCGCAGCTGCAACAGGCCATACGGCTCCTCCAGTTATCCACCCTCGATCTGCAGCAGGAGATCCAGGAGGCGCTGGATTCCAATCCCATGCTTGAGCGTGAAGAAGACGGCGACGACTTCGACAGCTCCGATCCCATGGCCGAGGCCGTTGACCGGCCGGGCGAAACCGGCATCGAGAAGAGCAGCAGCCAGGAAAGCACCTACGAGGAGCCCTCGCACAGCGGTGAGAGCGCGGAAGACGGCGACTGGGGTGAGCGCATTCCTAGCGAGCTTCCGGTCGACACGGCCTGGGAAGACATCTACCAGACCAGCGCCAGCAGCCTGCCCAGCAACGATGACGACGAGTGGGACTTCACCAGCCGTACATCGAGCGGCATCAGCCTGCAGAGCCACCTCCTGTGGCAACTCAACCTTGCGCCAATGAGCGACACCGATCGATTGATCGCTACCACGCTGATCGACTGCATCAACGACCAGGGCTATCTCGAGGAGACCCTGCAGGAGATCGTCGACTCGTTCGACCCGGAGCTGGAAGTCGAACTCGACGAGGTTGAGGTCGTCTTGCGGCGCATCCAGCAGTTCGAGCCGGCCGGCATCGGTGCCCGCGACCTGCGTGAATGCCTGCTCCTGCAACTGCGCCAGTTACCCGACCGAACGCCATGGCTGTGCGAGGCCCAGCGCTTGGTCGGCGAATACCTGGATATCCTTGGCGGCCGCGACTACAACCTGCTGATGCGCCGCATGAAGCTCAAGGAAGACGAGCTGCGCCAGGTCATCGAGCTGATCCAGAGTCTGAATCCTCGCCCGGGCTCGCAGATCGAGGCGAGCGAACCAGAATACGTGGTCCCCGACG
Organism: Stutzerimonas stutzeri; assembly: GCF_038561965.1. Classification (NCBI taxonomy): domain Bacteria; kingdom Pseudomonadati; phylum Pseudomonadota; class Gammaproteobacteria; order Pseudomonadales; family Pseudomonadaceae; genus Stutzerimonas; species Stutzerimonas stutzeri. Next base: position 3,714,256 of record NZ_CP139348.1, read on the forward strand.
TGATCGTGCGCAAGCACAACGATCGCTGGCTGGTCGAACTGAACCAGGAAGCCATGCCGCGCCTGCGGGTCAATGCGCAGTACGCCGGTTTCGTTAAACGCGCCGACTCCAGCGCAGACAACACCTTCATGCGCAATCAGTTGCAGGAGGCGCGCTGGTTCATCAAAAGTCTGCTCAGCCGCAACGAAACCCTGATGAAGGTCGCCACCCAGATCGTCGAGCATCAGCGCGCTTTCCTGGAACATGGTGACGAGGCAATGAAGCCGCTGGTCCTGCACGATATTGCCGAAGCGGTGGGGATGCACGAATCGACAATTTCTCGCGTAACCACGCAGAAATACATGCACACGCCGCGGGGCATCTACGAACTCAAATATTTCTTCTCCAGCCACGTCAGTACGGCTGAAGGCGGCGAATGTTCGTCCACCGCGATCCGCGCGATCATCAAGAAGCTGGTCGCCGCGGAAAACCAGAAAAAGCCGTTGAGCGACAGCAAGATCGCTGGTTTACTGGAGGCGCAGGGCATCCAGGTGGCCCGCCGCACAGTTGCGAAGTACCGCGAGTCACTCGGTATCGCACCGTCCAGCGAGCGCAAGCGTTTGCTGTGATCGGCCCCTGGTCGAACTGCCCCGGCGGCAGGCCTACCAACCTGCTCTTCGCACAAGGCAAAGGAGATAGCAGTATGCAAGTCAACATCAGCGGTGTTCATCTGGAAGTAACAGACGCCCTGCGTGACTACATCGAGGAGAAGTTCGACCGGCTTGCTCGCCACTTCGACCGCATCATCAGTGTTCAGGTGATTCTGCAGGTCGAGAAGCTCAAGCAGAAAGCCGAAGCAACTCTGCACGTCGCCGGCCGCGAAGTGGTGGCCATTGCCGATCATGAAGACATGTACGCTGCGGTCGACCTTCTGGTCGACAAGCTTGATCGCCAGTTGATCAAGCACAAGGAGAAGCAGCTAGACCACACACAGGGCGCTGTCACCCGCTGACTCCAATATGATCCGACTCGAAAACATCCTCACCCCCGGACGTTCCCTTGTGGACGTCCCGGGCGGTAGCAAAAAACGCGTCCTGGAACAGATCGCCAAGGTGATCGCCCAAGACCTCATCGATCTCGACTCCCAGACCGTGTTCGAAAGCCTGATTGCCCGGGAAAAGCTCGGCTCCACCGGCTTTGGCAATGGAATCGCCATTCCACATTGCCGCATGGTCGGTTGCAGCGCTCCGCTGAGTGCCGTGCTGCGCCTGGAAACACCTGTGGACTTCGACGCCATTGACGGCGCACCGGTGGATTTGCTGTTCGTTCTGCTAGTTCCTCAAGCCGCTACGGACGAGCACCTTGAACTGTTGCGCCAGATCGCCAGCATGCTCGACCGAGAAGATGTACGCCAAAGGCTGCGCGAGGCGCCAACCAACCAAAGCCTCTATCAGGTCGTAGTCGACGTGCAGAGCGGGGCCTGACGAAGTGGGCAATCGATGCGGCTGATCATCGTAAGTGGGCGCTCAGGCTCGGGCAAAAGCACCGCGCTGAACGTGCTTGAGGACAACGGCTTCTACTGCATCGACAATCTGCCTGCCGGGCTGCTGCCAGAACTCGCCGAGCGCGCTCTGCTGCATACCGAGCTGCTGCACCCGCAGGTCGCCGTATCGATCGATGCGCGCAACCTGCCCAGCCAGCTCAAGCGCTTTCCGGAACTGCTCGAAGAAGTCCGCGCCCGGCACATCCTGTGCGATGTGCTCTATCTCGACGCCGATGATGAAACCCTGCTCAAGCGCTTCTCGGAAACCCGCCGGCGTCACCCACTGACCAACGAAACCCGCTCGTTGGCCGAGGCGATCCACGACGAAGAGTTGCTGCTGGCAGCGATCATCGATCATGCCGATCTGAAGATTGATACCACGCATCTGAATCTCTACCAGCTGCGTGACGTGCTCAAGCTGCGCCTGCTCAACAAACCGGAGCCAGGCACGGCGTTTCTGATCGAGTCATTTGGATTCAAGCGAGGCATGCCCGTCGATGCCGACCTGGTATTCGACGTGCGCTGCCTGCCCAATCCGTACTGGAAAGCAGAGCTACGGGACTTTTCAGGCCTCGACCAACCTGTAGTCGACTATCTCGCCGCTCAAGCCGATGTGGAGGAAATGTTCCAGGACATCCACGCCTATCTGAGCAAATGGCTGCCGCGGTTTGCCGCCAGCAACCGGGCATACGTCACCATCGCCATTGGCTGCACCGGCGGGCATCACCGTTCGGTCTATCTGGCCGAACGGCTGGGCAAGGCCCTCAGAGAGCCGCTGAAAAACCTGCAGGTCCGTCATCGGGACCTCGCTTAGGAATACCTGTACTCATGCCCGCCCGCGAAGTAACCATCATCAATAAGCTCGGTCTGCATGCTCGCGCTGCAGCCAAGTTCGTAGCCGTAGCCAACCGCTTCCCCTGCAGGATCCGCGTTGGCCGGTGTCCCGACACGCTGGTGGACGGAAAAAGCATCATGGCCGTCATGATGCTTGCGGCAAGCAAAGGCACCTCCGTGCACCTGCATACCGAAGGTGAGCAGGAAGACGAAGCCCTGATTGCGCTGGCCGCACTGATCGACGACTATTTCGAAGAGGGCGAGTGAAACGTTGTGCGAGGCAGCGCGAACCGTTTCCGGCCGCGCCAGCGCACTCGCCTCACTTACCGGCGACCATCATCCGTTCGATCAGCACCGAGCCTGTGCGTACATTGCTGCGCGTTTCCACATCACAACCCACCGCAACGATCTGACGGAACATGTCGCGCAGGTTGCCGGCAATGGTGACCTCCTGTACCGGGAACTGGATTTCGCCGTTTTCAACCCAGTAGCCACCGGCACCACGCGAATAGTCCCCGGTGACCAGGTTCAGGCCCTGTCCCATCAGCTCGGTCACCAATAGGCCACGCCCCATGCGACGAATGAGCGCCGCCTGATCCTCATCACCGTGACTGACGAACAGGTTATGCACGCCTCCGGCGTTGGCCGTACTCGGCATGCCCAGCTTGCGCCCAGAGTAAGTCGATAGCACATAGGACAGCAGGCGGCCGTTCTCTACGAACGGCTTGGCATAGGTTGCCAAGCCATCGCCATCGTAACTGGCGCTGCCGAGCGCGCGCGGAATGTGCGGACGCTCATCGAGGCTCAACCATTCGGGAAACAGCGTCTGCCCCAGCGCATCTTCGAGATAGGAGGCCTTGCGATACAGGTTGCCTCCGGATATTGCCGCAATGAAATGACCGAACAGACCAGTCGCCAGCTCCGGAGCGAACAGCACCGGCACTTCGCAGGTCGGTACCGGCCGCGCACCCAGGCGCCGCACGGCGCGCTCGGCGGCGCGCCGACCGATCGTTTGCGGGTCCAGCAGCGCCTCGCCGATGCGATTGACGTCGTAGAAGTAGTCGCGCTGCATCTGCCCTTCGCTTTCGGCAATCATCACGCAACTCAAGCTATGACGGCTGCTGCAATAGCCCCCGATGAAACCGTTGCTGTTGCCATACGCACGGCAGCCCTGATGGGTATTGAGGCTGGTGCCATCTGCATTGCGAATACGCTGGTCGGCCGCAAATGCTGAGCTTTCACATTTCAAGGCCTGCTCAATGGCCTGTTCAGGAGTGATGCTCCAGGGATGATAGAGATCCAGGTCGGGCAACTCGCGCGCCATCAGCGTCGCGTCGGCCAGACCCGCAAACTCGTCTTCGGAGGCATGCTTGGCAATGGCCAATGCGGCAGCCACAGTTTCCCGAATAGCCGCATCGCCACTGCCGGTGGTGCTGGCAGAACCCTTGCTCTGCCCGACATAAAGCGTGATGCCGAAGCCCTGGTCGCGATTGAACTCGACGGTCTCAACCTCGCCCTGACGCACAGTGGTGGACAACCCCTGCTCCATCGAGACCGAAACCTCGCTGGCGCTGGCGCCTTGCCGACGCGCTTCCTCGATGATGCGCTCAACCTTCTCGCGCAACTCGGGCAGCACGTGCGGGCCGATGCCTTCTACTTCACTCATAAGCACTCCCAAACGACCGCAATCGAATCAAGTTGCAACCTGGCGCCGCTCCTCTGAAGCCTGCTGCCAGGGCTGCTGTTATCATGGCGGCATTTCCTAGTGGACCATCCCCATGTCTGAACACTCTGACGCCGAAGATTTCGACGAGAAAAGCAAATCCCAGGTCAAACGCGAACTGCTTGCCCTGCAGGAGCTCGGCGAGCGCCTGACCACCCTCAAGCCAGACCTGATTGCCCGACTGCCGTTGAGCGACGCTCTGCAGAAGGCGCTGGCCGACGCACCAAAACACACGGCGCACATCGCTCGCAAACGGCACATCCAGTACATCGGCAAGCTGATGCGTGATCAGGATGTCGATGCCATCCTGGCGCTGGTCGATCAACTCGACGCCTCGACTCGCCAGTACAACGAACGTTTCCATGCGCTGGAGCGCTGGCGCGACCGTATGATTGGCGGCGACGACGCCACCCTGGAAGCCTTCGTTGCCGAATATCCCGAAACCGATCGCCAGCATTTGCGTGGGCTGATCCGTCATGCCCAGCACGAAGCGGCACGCAACAAGCCGCCGGCGGCCAGTCGGAAAATCTTCAAGTACATCCGCGACCTGGACGAAACCAAGCGCGGCCTGCGCTAACGGTAGAGAGGGGCAGGCTGCAAGCCGGGACCGTAACGGACACGTGTTTGCAGCTCGCCGGCGGCGGTAACCTCAAGCGCCCGTTCCACCTACCGTGATCTCGTCGATCTTCAGCGTCGGCTGGCCGACGCCCACCGGCACCGACTGTCCATCCTTGCCGCAGGTGCCAACGCCGCTGTCCAGAGCCAGGTCGTTACCGACCATCGACACCCGGTTCATCACCTCCGGACCGTTGCCGATCAGGGTCGCACCCTTCACCGGCGCGGTGATCTTGCCGTCCTCGATCAGATACGCCTCGCTGGTGGAGAAGACGAACTTGCCGCTGGTGATATCGACTTGGCCCCCGCCGAGGCTGGCGCAATAAATGCCCTTCTTCACCGAGCGGATGATTTCCTGCGGATCACTCTCACCGGCCAGCATGTAGGTATTGGTCATGCGCGGCATCGGCAGGTGCGCATAGGATTCGCGGCGGCCGTTGCCGGTTGGCGCTACGCCCATCAGGCGCGCGTTGAGCTTGTCCTGGATGTAGCCCTTGAGGATGCCGTTCTCGATCAGCGTGGTGCACTGGGTCGGCGTGCCTTCGTCATCCACGCTGAGCGATCCACGACGGTCGGCCAGGGTGCCGTCGTCGACGATGGTGCAGAGACTGGAGGCGACCTGCTCACCGATCCGGCCGCTATAGGCCGAACTGCCCTTGCGGTTGAAATCACCTTCCAGACCGTGACCCACTGCCTCATGCAGCAGTACGCCAGACCAGCCTGGGCCGAGCACCACCGGCAACGAGCCCGCTGGCGCCGGCACCGCCTCGAGATTGACCAATGCCTGGCGCAACGCCTCGCGGGCATAGCCCATGGCGCGGTCCTCGGTCAGGAAGTACTGATAGCCGGTGCGACCACCGCCGCCCTGCCCGCCACGCTCACGACGGCCGTTCTGCTCGACGATCACGCTGACATTGAAACGCACCAGCGGCCGGATATCGGTCGCCATGCCGCCGTCCATGCCCGCCACCAGAATGTGCTCCCAGACGCCCGCCAGGCTCACGGTGACCTGCTTGATGCGCGGATCAAGGGCACGAGTCGCGACGTCGATGCGCTTGAGCAACTCGACCTTCTCGGCACGGCTCAGCCCGTCGAGCGGGTTGTCCTGGCTGTACAGCGGAGCGAACACAGCCTTGGACAGGACCTTGACCTGGCCCTGTTGCCCGCTACGGGCGATCGAGCGCGCCGCCTGGGCTGCCTGACGCAACGCATCGGCCGTGATGGCATTGCTGTAGGCGAAGCCGGTCTTCTCGCCAGACACCGCGCGCACACCGACGCCCTGTTCCAGGTGGAAGCCGCCCTCCTTGACGATGCCATCCTCAAGTACCCAGGACTCGGAGACCTGGTCCTGAAAATACAGGTCCGCGGCATCCACGCCGGGACCGGCAAGCTCGCCGAGCAGGCCGGGCAGATCATCGATACCCAGGCCGCCAGGGGTCAGCAGGCGCTCTGTGACGGGTAACAGCAGTTCACTCATATTCACTCCAAACGGTCCGTGACCAGGCACGGTACGGAAAATCGGCGGTGGCGCTGCACCGGCATGCGCTGGCGAATAGCGGCCTGTTCGCCCGCGTCTCGCTCGCTCACGAGGGCAACCGGACCAGTCGCCTGTTCGCGCAACAGTCGGCCCCATGGGTCAACGATAGACGAATGACCATGGGTGAAGCGACCGCCAGGGTGCTCGCCACCCTGTGCCGCGGCCAGGATATAGCATTGAGTCTCGATGGCGCGGGCGCGAATCAGACTCGCCCAGTGCGCCTCGCCTGTCACCGTGGTAAATGCCGACGGCACGCTGATCAGCTCGGCGCCGGCCGCACGCAACGCCGTAAACAGCTCGGCGAAACGCAAGTCATAACACACGCTCATGCCTAGTCGGCCAACCGGCGTATCGACCACAACCAAACGCTCACCGGGCGCGTAGTCATCGGACTCACGATAGTGGCCGCGGCTGTCGGCCACCTCCGCATCGAACAAATGCAGCTTGTCGTAACGAGCCACCCGATGCCCGTTGTCATCGAACAACAGCGAGCAGGCGTTGGGCTTGGCGTGCGGGCAATCATCGGGGGGCAACGGCAACGTCCCGGCGACTATCCACAATCTGAGGTCACGGGCAGCTTGTTTCAACCAGGGCAGGATCGGTCCATCGCCCATCGCTTCAGCAAGCCCGAGTTGCGCAGGGGCTTTGTGGCCCATCGCCGCGAAGTTCTCCGGCAATACCGCCAGGCGGGCGCCGGCATTTGCTGCCTGTTCCAGCAACTGGCGAGCAAGGGTCAGATTGAGCGCGATGTCAGCCTGGCTGGCCATCTGGATCACGGCTAAGGACATGACTACCCCGATGCTGAAAGACGAAGCCCAGGACTATGGATCAGTTGGGCTTCTCGAATGGTTTGTCGAAGCTGATCTTGGGCGACTGCCACGGCCCCTTGACGTCGTACTGCACGCTGGCGAAACGCGCAACGCGGTCACCCAATAGCTTGTCCGCCACGAACAATGCGCCACCAATCGCCGGCGCACCGACAATCAGCGCAGCCAGAGGCAGGTTATTGCTGATCGGCAAGGTAACCAACAACTTGGCGTCGATCTCGTCGCGGGCCATGTCCAACTTGCCGTCCAGCTCCAGGTTGCTCGACGGGCCACTGACGGTGATCGGCTCGCGCGTGGTGAACACACCGGCGCTGGCCTGCAGGTTGCCGTCCAAACGGTCATAGCTGAGGCCTTTGCTGAACAGATCGGAGAAGTCCAGGCGCAGACGGCGTCCTATCGAGTTGAAATTCAGCACGCCGAACACTCGCAGCGCCTGCGCGCTGCCATCGATCTCGACGAACTGGCCCTTGCGCAGCCGCGGCTGCATGCTGCCGGAATAGCGCGCCATGGCGAACCCGGCCGGCGAGCCCGGCCATTGCCCGTCCGCGTCCAGGCGAAAACTGTCACTGGTGACCGATGGCGCAAAGCCCCAGGCCAGCAGCACATCAGCCAGGTTGCGGCCTTCGAGACGGCCTTTGTACCAGGTCTGCGTACCATTCCAGCCGCCGGTGCCGCCGACCTTCAGCCCCTTCAGGTCAAGGGCGATATCACGAAACTCGACCCCACCGCTGACCGGGCGCAGCTTCAGCGCCCAGGCGCCGAGGGCGTCGTCGCCTATGGCAACCCGCTCAATGGAAATATCCATTGCAGGCAGGCTTTGCGGATTCACGTCAGCCAGTGGATCGGGACGTGCTCCAGCCGCTTCGCCGGTCGCCGTCGCGGCCGGCAGGCGCAGGTGTTGCAGATTGGCGACGATGACACCGCTCTCAGCGTCCGGAAGGCGGATCGAACCACTGATCATCGAACTGCGTAAGCCCAGCGCCCAGGCATTGCTCAAGCGCTGCAGGTCAATGCCGAGGTTGTCGATACGGGTGCCGAACCCGTCGAAACGATCAATATCGACCTGCACCTGACGCAGCAGTGAGCCAGTCGTCTCCTGAGGATCGCCCTTGCCATGCTGTTCGAGCACGGCCTGCCAGGCTTTCAAATCGAGCTCAGCCAGACGGCCTTTCACATACAGCCCGGCGCGCACCGGCAGATTGGCCGCACCGCCCCCCAACCGCAGCTCTCCACGCCCCTGCGCCCAGGCACCGGGCGGTGCAGCGAACGCGACTGCGGCGAGCGTGCCGTACTGCACACCATAGCGCCGCTCCGCGCCCTGGAGAGACATGCGCAGCGAGGTATCACGCCGTTCGCTGGCAGTTTTGCCGAACGGCGCCGGCAGTTCGATACGAAGTCCCTGCAGAGAAGAATCAATCTGCAGCTGACTGCTCTCGCCTGCCAGATCCAGCCGCAGCTGATAAGGGAGCTCGCCGCTGGCTGGCAATGGCTGCTCGACGTTGAGCCATTCGAGCAGGCGCTTGAGGCCCACGTCGCCACGCGCCTCGACACGCGAAGCAGGTTTGCCCGCTGACCCTGTCGCCACGGCCTTGCCCTTTACCGGACGGCCGAACAAGCGAGCCTGAATATCCTCTGCGCTAAGTCCCCGCGCAGTGTCGTAACGGAAGTCGCCGCGAAGTTGCTCGAAACCGAGCGCCGGCTCGGCGATCTGCAACGCTGCGTCGCGGCTGGAAAAATCGACGATGACCCGAGGCGTGCCCTTTCCCAACGGAATCTGCAAATCGAGGGCGCCGTCGAGCTGCCCTTGTCCCTGCCAACCCGCGAAGATTTCTCCGGTGCCGATTGGCGCCTCCTGCAGCAGCTTCAACGCATCGTGCAGACTGCTGGCCACCTTTCCCTTGACCGTTAACCGCGGCACTTTTCCACTGCCGGCGTGGGGGATATCGGCGGTCGCGTCATACACGCGGCTGTCGAGAATTCGGCCTTCGGCGAGCCGCACCCGCACGCCGCTATCCTCGATCAGCACCTCACCACGCCCCTGCTGCAACACGGGCCAGCCAGGCTGGAAGGCCAGCTCTGCGTCACGCACCTTGAAATACAGGCTCAGACTGCGCGCACTGTCGGAAGCGTTCTTGCTCAACGCCCCCTGATACTGGAAATACCCCTGCTCGACGGTACCGCTACGTATGGCGTCCTTGAGCCAGCCAACCAGCGCAGGGCTCAAGGCCGGTGAGCGGGTCGGCAGATACTTTTCGGTATAGCGGGCATCGCCCTCGCTGAGCCCGACGCGCAGATCCATATAGTCTTCGGCCGCCGGGTCGCGCATCAGACGAATGAGAAAGTCCCCGGCGATCTTGCCTTCTTCGCCGTCGACGCGCAGATAGGGTGCGGCCAAGGTGAAGGCCTGTTCGTCCAGCGTCCAGGTCAGGCGACCGGCACCGTGCCGATAGTGCCAAGGCTCGGGATACAAGGGCGCGAGATGAAGGCTGAAGTCATCGCTGTCCAGGCGCAGCTCACCACTGGCCAGATCGCCCTGGATGCTACCGCTTGCGTTGCCAACCGCCGGAATCCAGTTCTGCGCCGCGAAGTTGACCCGATCCAGATTGGCGGCGAATCGCAGTCGCTGTGGTGAATCCGTGTCAGGGCGGTAGTCGAGGCGAAGATTGCGCAGCGTTCCGCTGGGCTGCAGCGTCGCGAGCGTCTCGGTGGCGGCCGGTGGTAGCGGTGCCAGAGCGCCGACAAGCGCGGCGATCGGCGCAATGCCCAGCCGGTCGGCTTGCAGCCGCCAGTGCTGCTCGCCCTGGTTCTGCTGCAGAAGAATCCGCGCGTCGCCCCAACGCTCGCCTTGAAGATCGAAGGCCAGTCGGTCGAGCAGCAACCGATAGCCCTTTTCGGTGTGATCGACGTAAGCCTCGACGGCCAGGTCCTCAAGCTGCACAGATGGGCGATCGACAAACGACGCGCTCAGCTGCGGCGCATTCAAGCGCAGCACGGCACGGTCCAGCTGTTGCTTGCTCCAGCGCGCCCAAAGCTCGCCGCCCACGTGCGCCGACTGCAGATGCCAGTCCGCGGTCAGGCGCCGAGGCAGCCACGCGGCCCAATCGCTTTGCGGCAGGCTCAGATAGAGCTGCGCTTCGGCCTGTTGCCACCGCTGCGCCTGTACACGCGCCTGCACACGCAAGGCCAGGGGCTGGCCGTCCGGCAGAACGCTGCGGGCATCGAGCCTCAGCCGCTCGCCGTCAACGTGCAGGCCCAAATCGGTATAGCTCAGGGTCAGAGGCGACTCACCGAAGGGCTCGAGGGTGATCTGGCTGTCGAGAACCGCGAGCCGTCGCACTTGCTGCAAAGCCTCGATAATCCTCTGCGGATCGGGGGGCGGCTGCTCAGGGCGCTCCGGCAAACCATCCACTCGCCACTTGCCCTCGGCATCTTCGGCTACGGACAGATGCACACCGCCGAATTCCAGCGTTCCGAGGCGAAATGCTCGCGCCCAAAGGCTGGCAGCGAGGTCCGGGACGATAGCGACACGGTCCAGGCGCATGGCACCGTCGCCCTCGCCAACCAGTACATCATGTGCAACCAGCTTGGGCGCGAAGCCCTCCCAACGGCCTTCCAGCCTGCCCAAGGCTACCGGCATGTTCAGCGCCGCCTGCGCCTTTTCCTGCACCTCGCTGCGGTACTCGGCAACCAGGGGAACCAGCTGCCGGCCGAGGCTGACGTACAGCGCAACCAGAATGAGCCCGAACGCGGCTATCCAGCACAGCTGGCGCGACAGGGTCACGAGAAAAACGGCGAGGCGGCTCATACGGATGCGCTCCGACCATCCCGGCCCGGACGGCCTGGTCTACCTCTGTTCAGAGCAACACCACGTCGTACTGTTCCTGGGAGTACATGCTTTCGACCTGAAACTTGATCGAGCGGCCGATGAACGACTCGAGATCGGCCACGCTGCCTGACTCTTCGTCCAGCAGACGATCGATCACCTTCTGGTTAGCCAGTACCCGATACCCTTCTGCCTGGTAGGCCCGAGCCTCGCGCAGGATTTCCCGGAAAATCTCGTAACAGACGGTTTCAGGGGTCTTCAACTTGCCGCGCCCCTGGCAGCACATGCACGGTTCGCAGAGCACCTGCTCGAGGCTTTCGCGCGTGCGCTTGCGCGTCATCTGCACCAGGCCGAGTTCGGTAATGCCGATGATATTGGTCTTGGCGTGGTCGCGCTCGAGCTGCTTCTCCAGCGTGCGCAGGACCTGCCGGCGGTGCTCTTCGTCCTCCATGTCGATGAAGTCGATGATGATGATGCCGCCCAGATTGCGCAGCCTGAGCTGGCGGGCGATCGCCGTGGCCGACTCAAGATTGGTCTTGAAGATGGTTTCTTCCAGCGTGCGATGGCCGACGAAGGCACCCGTGTTGACGTCGATGGTGGTCATCGCCTCGGCTGGATCGATGATCAGATAGCCGCCGGATTTGAGCATGACCTTGCGTTCAAGTGCCTTCTGGATCTCGTCCTCGACACCGTATAGATCGAAGATGGGCCGCTCGCCCGGGTAGTGTTCGAGACGGTCGCCCAGCTCCGGCATCAGCTCGCCGACGAACTGAGTGACCTTCTGGAAGTTCTCCCGCGAATCGATACGGATCTTCTCGATCCGAGGATTGACCAGATCGCGCAAGGTGCGCATGGCCAACGAAAGGTCTTCATAGATCACCGTGGGCGCTCCGACGGTCTTTATCTGACTGGCGATCTGCTCCCATAAACGACGCAGATAACGGATATCCATGAGGATTTCGTCGCTGCCTGCGCCCTCGGCGGCGGTACGGAGGATGAAGCCACCGGCCTCCTGAATTCCCTCGGCCGCCACGCACTCGGCAACCACCTGCTTGAGCCGCTCGCGCTCGGCTTCGTCCTCGATGCGCAGGGAAATGCCGACATGGCTGGTGCGAGGCATGTACACAAGGTAGCGCGATGGAATCGATAACTGGGTGGTCAGGCGTGCGCCCTTGGTACCAATGGGATCCTTGGTGACCTGCACCACAAGACCTTGCCCTTCGTGCACCAGCGCGTTGATCGGCTCGACAGCGTTGCCTTCACGGGCGGAAATTTCCGAGGCGTGGATGAACGCGGCACGGTCCAGGCCGATGTCGACGAACGCCGCCTGCATGCCCGGCAGCACGCGTACCACCTTGCCCTTGTAGATATTGCCAACGATGCCCCGGCGCTGAGTGCGCTCGACGTGCACCTCCTGCAGGACGCCGTTTTCCACCACCGCCACCCGCGACTCCATGGGGGTGATGTTCATCAGGATCTCTTCGCTCATTCTTGTTCTCGGCGGTGGCTTGATGTGCAGCGCTAGCTGATGCCTGGGGTCGATTCTAACCGGCATGCGTGCCGAAGCCACAGGCTCTAGCTTGAGCCTTTGGTCCAACGTGGGAGGCCGAACGCGTCGATAAGCTGGGCCGTTTCACACAGCGGCAGGCCGACCACCGCGGAATAGCTGCCGTGCACTTGGCTAACGAAGACCGCGCCCCAGCCCTGGATGGCGTAGCCACCCGCCTTGTCCACTGGCTCGCCACTGGCCCAGTAACGCTCGGCCTCCGCTTGCTCAATGGTGCGAAAGGTCACCTCGCTGGTGACCACGCGAACTTCGCATGTTGTGTGACTGGCCAACGCCACCGCCGTCATGACTCGATGCGTACGTCCGGACAGCGCCGCCAGCATGGAGAGACCATCGGTGCGGTCGGCAGGCTTGCCGAGAATGTGTTGATCGAGCACCACACTGGTATCGGCGCCCAGCACGCACCCGTCCTGATCACCCAGACTGGCCAACCCGGCAAGCGCTTTATCTCGAGCAACACGCTCGACATAAGCCTCGGGGGATTCGGTCGGCGACGGTGTTTCATCCACCGAAACGCTGATCAGGCAAAACGGAACACCTATTTGTGCGAGCAGTTCGCGGCGGCGGGGTGATGCCGAGGCAAGATACAGAGCGCCCATGGCAGATCCTCAACGATAAATAAGCGACAGCGTCGCATATCCGGCCACGTCGAGGAAGGCGCGAACCCGGCGTAAGGGATACGCCGGTGAGAGGATCAGAACTTGAAGTTGACTACCTGATCGCCTTTGAGCGACAGGGTTCGCTTCTGGGTAATGCCGCCGGAGGTGATCTGAATGTCGTAGACGCCACTGTCGAGTACCAGCGAAACCGGTGTCGCACCGTGCACCTGGTCGTTGATGCGAACCTGATCGTCGTACTTGTTGCTGCGTACGATCAACGAGTAGGTCTTGCTATCGCATTGCTCGTAAGGCAGGTCGAGAATTGCGCATGGCATCATCTTCTTCGCCGTGATCGTTGCTTCGACATTCAATTGCGCGTTGACGGTGCCGTCCAGGCTCATGCTCGCCTGTGCGAATTCCGTGCGGGTGCGGTAGCGGTACCAATCGGTATCCAGCGCAAGATCACTCACCTGCTCGCGAACGTCCTCAGCTAGGACGCGCTGGTAGTTATCCAGTACCGATTGCGCGATTTGACCGTCGTTACGGTGCTCGGCCAGGCAGGCCGCCAAGCTCTTGCTCGCCGAGCAGCGGAACGATACCGACTGCTCGAAACGAATCGTCTTGTCCAGCTTGCGCGCAATCGCCTGGATATTCTTGCTGTTGCGCTCGCGAATCTCGGCCGCCAGTTGAGATTTGAGACGCTCGACGTCACGCGCCGCGAGCGAGAATTTCAGGTGCTGGCTGCCCAGCTCCTTCTCCAGCGCATCGACGCGCTCGCTGATCGCTGCCGCCCCATCGGCGCTGCGCTTGTGGTCATCCAGCAGGTCGTCGAGCCGCTTGCGTTCTGCGCTCTGCCCGAGAAAGTCGTCGACTTCCATACGGATCAGCTTTTTGGTGTTTGCCAGCTGCAATTGCACGGCCGCCAGCTCGCTTTTTTCGGTGCGCAGCGCATCTTCCAGCTTCTGTCGTTCGAGAAGGATGGCATCGAGCTCGGCTATCTTGACCGCCAGTTGCTCGGCACGGGGAGAACCAGCGAGGGCTTCGGCGGGCGCGGGAGCTGTTGCGGTATGCGTGTCGGGAACCGACAGCTTGGCTAATTGCGGCGACTGCGGCGCGCTATCGGCTTGGGAATAGCCACTACTCAGGACCGAAGTCAGCAGCAGTGCCCCTACCGCACTAGCCGCAAGCACGACACGAGCACCACGAGAACCTTGCGGCCTGGAAAAAATCGAAACGCCAGATTCCATACTCATCGCCCGTGCTGTTGTGCTTATCGTTTTTATGAAGCAGAAACCGCTAATGGCTGAAGGCCATGCTGGCGACATGATTTCAGAATTGCCGTGGTGCATCAAGGCGAAAGCCGTGCCGGGCGACACAAACCCACACTAAAAATCATACTTTCTGGTTCGATACATCGGACGCAAGCGCCGATGCAGGCGGGTCGTCAGTAGACAGCGAACCGCTGACGCATACCCTGCAATGCCACGAATATCCAGGGCCACAGCAGCGCACTAATGGGCACCGGCACCAGGAACAGCAAAGTCGGCGGGCGATTGCCGGTCAGTGTGTTGAGCCACAGCTGAACCAGCTGAGCCAGACCGAGTACTACCAGCAACACCATACTCTGCTGCCAGAGCGGGAACATGCGCAGGCGCTGTTGAAGACTCAACACCAGAAAGGCAATCAGAATCAGCGGCAAGGCGCTCTGACCGAACAGCGTGCCGGCAAGCACATCCTGAGCCAGCCCGAAGCAAAACGCAGCGCCCAAGCCTCCTCGATGGGGAAGCGCCAGCGACCAGAACGCAATGACCAAGCCCAGCCACAACGGCCGGGCAAGCTCTGCACTGCCCGGCATCGGCGCGACACTGAGCAGCAGGGCAACCGTCAGGCTGAACCAGATGACCCACCCATTGTTTGGACGCCCGCTGATCATTGACTCACCTCCGCTGCGGGCGCCGCCAGGGGTTCGGCAGCTGGCTGGGCGCCGCCAGATCCAGCGTCAACCGGCGCAGCTGACGCCTCTTCGCCTTCGGCAGCCGCTTTCTGGTCGGCATCAGCCTGCGCTTCTGCCGCCGCCGCCGCACGCTCTTCGGGTGTCCGCGAGTCGCTGAAGACGAGCATCAAATAGCGACTGCGATTGAGCATCGCGGTCGGCACCGCCCGCACGATGGCGAACGGTTGACCGGACCCATGCACCACCTCGGTCACCTGCGCCACCGGATAACCGCTTGGGAAGCGCTGACCAAGCCCGGAACTGACTAGCAGATCCCCAGCTTTGACGTCTGCGGTTTCGGCTACATGGCGCAACTCCAGATAGTCTGGGTTGCCGGTCCCTACCGCGATGGCGCGCAGGCCATTGCGATTGACCTGAACCGGAATGCTGTGAGTGACATCGGTCAACAGCAGCACGCGTGCAGCGTAAGGCAGCACCTCGACCACCTGCCCCATCAGGCCGCTGGCATCGAGTACCGGCTGCCCCATGAACACCCCATCCTTCTCGCCCTTGTCGATCAGAATGCGATGGGTGAACGGGTTCGGGTCGAGACCGATCAGTTCGGCAACGATGACCTTGTCGTCCACCAGCGCCGCCGAATTGAGCAACTCACGCAGCCGTACGTTCTGCTCGGTGAGCATCGCCAGTTTCTGCAGGCGTCGCTGCATCAGCAATGCCTCGGCTTTGAGCTTCTCGTTCTCCGCCATCAGGCTATTGCTGCTGGCGATCTGCTCGGTCGTGCCTCGCCAGATTCGCACCGGCATGTCGGCGACCCAGTAGAACGGCGTCAGCACCAGTCCCATCTGACTGCGCACCGTCTTCAACGCCTCGAAGCGCGCATCCACCACCATCAGCACGACACAAAGCACGACGAACACCAGCAGGCGCACACCGAGCAAAGGTCCTTTGGCAAATAGCGGCTTGATTGCAACTACCTCACGAGTAAAAGCTTGAGACTAAACGCGACAAGCCGAAAGCCGGCGCGACCGGATCTTTCGGCTTGTCATGAGCACAGCAGCGCAGGCTCACTCAGTGGACAGCAGATCCATAGCGTGACGGTCCATCATCTCCAGGGCACGACCGCCACCACGGGCCACACAGGTCAGCGGCTCTTCGGCGACGATTACCGGCAGACCGGTTTCCTGCGCCAGCAGCTTGTCGAGATCACGCAGCAGAGCGCCACCACCAGTGAGCACCAGACCGCGCTCAGCGATGTCGGAAGCGAGTTCTGGCGGAGATTGCTCCAGCGCACTCTTGACTGCCTGAACGATGGTTGCCAGCGACTCCTGCAGGGCTTCGAGCACTTCGTTGGAGTTCAAGGTGAACGCGCGCGGCACGCCTTCGGCAAGGTTGCGACCACGAACGTCCACTTCGCGGACTTCGCCACCTGGGAATGCAGTGCCGATTTCTTGCTTGATGCGCTCCGCGGTGGATTCGCCGATCAGACTGCCATAGTTGCGGCGCACGTAGGTCACGATGGACTCGTCGAAACGATCACCGCCGACCCGCACGGATTCAGCGTAAACCACCCCATTGAGGGAGATCAGCGCGATCTCGGTGGTGCCGCCACCGATGTCCACGACCATCGAGCCACGCGCTTCGTCGACCGGCAGGCCGGCACCGATCGCCGCAGCCATTGGCTCCTCGATCAGGAACACTTCGCGGGCACCGGCACCCAGTGCCGATTCACGGATGGCACGGCGCTCGACCTGGGTCGATTTGCAAGGCACGCAGATCAGAACGCGCGGGCTCGGCTGCAGGAAGCTGTTCTCATGCACCTTGTTGATGAAGTACTGCAGCATCTTTTCGCAGACGCTGAAGTCGGCGATTACGCCGTCCTTCATCGGACGAATCGCGTTGATGTTGCCTGGGGTGCGGCCCAGCATGCGCTTGGCTTCGGTGCCTACGGCGACAACGCTTTTCTGGTTGCCGTGGGTACGGATGGCGACCACGGAAGGCTCATCGAGAACGATGCCGCGATCGCGCACATAAATAAGGGTATTGGCAGTGCCCAGGTCGATCGACAGATCACTGGAAAACATGCCACGCAGTTTCTTGAACATGGGAAAAGGGCCCTGGGGCAAACGCGTGGGGAAAAAAGTGCCGCAAACTCTAACAATGGTGGGAAGTTAGGGCAAGGTGAGAGTCCGCCCGCATAGCGCCAGACGTGAGCCATTGCGCGCTAGATCGCAAGTTGGTGGCCGAGCCTCATCCTAAGGCCAGGTGCCGCGCCCACGCTACCGATAACCGCTCCGGGCATGTAAGATTGGCGGCTTTTCCGGGCCCGAAAGCCCATTGCGGCGGCTCGTCCCGTGCCGCCATGCGCCCCGTCCAGTCGACGGAAGGTGCAGCCCCCGATTCGCTTTCCGCTGGAGATACCCGATGGCGCTTGAACGCACCGAGGTAGAAAAGATCGCTCACCTGGCCCGTCTGGGCCTGTCTGACGCCGACCTGCCCCGCACCACCGAGACCCTCAACAACATTCTTGGCCTGATCGATCGCATGCAGGCGGTCGACACCACCGGTATCGAACCGTTGGCCCACCCGCTGGAAACGACCCAGCGGCTGCGTACCGATGCGGTTACCGAAACCAATCAGCGCGACGCCTATCAGGCCATCGCGCCCGCCGTGGAAGATGGTCTCTATCTGGTTCCGCGAGTGATCGAGTGATGAAGGACACCGATATGCACAACCTGACGCTTGCCGAGATCGCCCGCAACCTTGCCGAGAAGCGCTTCTCGGCCGAGGAACTGACCCGCACGATGCTGGCTCGCATCGAGCAGCTCGACCCGCAGCTCAACGCCTTCATCAGTGTTACCGACGCGCTCGCCATCGAACAAGCCAAGGCTGCCGATGCGCGCCGCGCCGCCGGTGAAAACGGTGCACTGCTCGGTGCGCCGATCGGTCACAAGGATTTGTTCTGCACCCGCGGCATCCGCACCAGCTGCGGCTCAAAGATTCTCGACAACTTCAAAGCCCCGTACGACGCCACCGTTGTGGAAAGGCTCGCAGCCGCCGGCACGGTCACGCTCGGCAAGCTGAACATGGACGAATTCGCCATGGGCTCAGCCAACGAATCGAGCTATTACGGCCCAGTGAAGAACCCTTGGGATCTGACCCGTGTCCCGGGCGGCTCCTCGGGCGGTTCCGCCGCGGCCATTGCAGCCCGCCTGCTGCCAGCCGCAACCGGCACCGACACCGGCGGCTCGATCCGTCAGCCAGCCGCGTTGACCAATCTCACCGGCCTCAAACCCACCTACGGCCGCGTGTCGCGCTGGGGCATGGTGGCCTACGCATCGAGCCTCGACCAAGGCGGGCCCATGGCACGCACAGCCGAAGACTGCGCGCTGCTGCTGTCGGCCATGGCCGGCTTCGATGCCAAGGACTCCACCAGCGTCGATCAGCCGCTGGACGACTACCTCGCTGCATTGAGCCAGCCGCTCGCCGGGCTGCGCATCGGTCTGCCGAAGGAGTATTTCGGCGCTGGCCTAGATCCGAAGATCGCTGACGCCGTCATGGCATCCGTCGAGGAACTGAAGAAGCTCGGCGCCACGGTCAAGGAAATCAGCCTGCCGAACATGCAGCATGCGATTCCTTCCTATTATGTAATCGCGCCGGCCGAGGCCTCTTCCAACCTCTCGCGCTTCGATGGCGTGCGCTTCGGCTATCGCTGCGAAAACCCGGCCGACCTCACCGACCTCTACAAGCGCTCGCGCGCCGAAGGCTTCGGCGACGAGGTCAAACGACGCATCATGGTCGGCACCTACGCGCTGTCGGCCGGTTACTACGATGCCTACTACCTCAAGGCGCAGAAGATCCGTCGGCTGATCAAGCAGGACTTCGTCGATGCCTTCGAGCAAGTCGACGTGATTCTCGGCCCGACCACGCCGAACCTGGCCTGGAAGTTGAGCGAGAAGAACGCCGATCCGGTGTCCGCCTACCTCGAAGACATCTACACCATCACCGCCAACCTGGCTGGTATCCCGGGCCTGTCGATGCCGGCCGGCTTCATCGATGGCTTGCCGGTGGGTGTGCAGCTGCTCGCCCCGTACTTCCAGGAAGCGCGCCTGCTCAACGTGGCGCACCAGTATCAACAAGTCACCGATTGGCACATGCGCGCCCCGGCCGGATTCTGAGGAGATTGAAGATGCAATGGGAAACCGTGATCGGGCTGGAGATTCACGCACAGCTCGCAACCCAGTCGAAGATCTTTTCCGGCAGCGCCACCACGTTCGGCGCCGAACCCAACACCCAGGCCAGCCTGGTCGACCTCGGCATGCCAGGCACCCTGCCGGTGCTCAACGCCGAAGCCGTGCGGATGGCCTGCAAGTTCGGCCTGGCGATTGATGCGGAGATCGCCGAAAAGAACGTCTTTGCGCGCAAGAATTACTTCTACCCGGACCTTCCGAAGGGCTACCAGACCAGCCAAATGGATCATCCCATCGTCGGCAAGGGCTTCCTCGATATCACCTTGGAAGACGGCAGCACCCGGCGTATCGGCATTACCCGCGCACACCTGGAAGAGGACGCCGGCAAGAGCCTGCACGAAGACTTCCACGGCATGAGCGGCATTGACCTGAACCGCGCCGGCACGCCGCTACTGGAGATCGTCTCCGAGCCGGATATCCGCTCGGCCAAGGAAGCCGTTGCCTATGTGAAGGCCATTCACGCACTGGTGCGCTACCTCGATATTTGCGACGGCAACATGGCCGAAGGCTCGTTGCGCTGCGACTGCAACGTTTCGGTGCGGCCCAAGGGCCAGACCGAGTTCGGCACCCGCGCCGAGATCAAGAACGTCAACTCCTTCCGCTTCATCGAGAAGGCGATCAATCACGAAGTGCAGCGGCAGATCGAGCTGATCGAAGACGGCGGCAAGGTAGTCCAGGAAACCCGCCTGTACGACCCGAGCAAGGACGAAACGCGCTCAATGCGCAGCAAGGAAGAAGCCAACGACTATCGCTACTTCCCCTGCCCCGACCTGCTGCCGGTAGTGATCGAGCAAAGTTTCCTCGACGACATCCGCGCCAACCTGCCGGAGCTGCCTGTAGAGAAGCGTGCGCGCTTCGAACGCGAGTTCGGCCTGTCGACCTATGATGCCGACGTATTGGCTGCCAGCCGCGAACTGGCCGACTACTTCGAGGCGGTCAACTCCGTCTGTGGCGACGCCAAGCTGTCAGCCAACTGGGTCATGGGCGAGCTTTCAAGCTTGCTCAACAAGGACAACCTGGAAATCGAGCAGTCGCCGGTCTCGGCCGAGCAGCTCGGCGGCATGATTCAGCGCATCAAGGACAATACGATCAGCGGCAAGATCGCCAAAATGGTCTTCGAAGCCATGGCGGCAGGCGAAGGTTCGGCCGATGAAATCATCGAGAAGAAGGGCCTCAAGCAAGTCACCGACTCTGGTGCTATCGAGGCAATGCTGGACGAGGTGCTAGCGGCCAACGCCGAGCAGGTCGAACAGTACCGTGCCAGCGACGAGGCCAAGCGCGGCAAGATGTTCGGCTTCTTCGTCGGCCAGGCAATGAAAGCATCCAAAGGCAAGGCGAACCCGGGCCAGGTGAACCAACTGCTGAAGGAAAAGCTCGAAGGCTAAGCTGAGCGATAGCCGTCCCGCGATTGCACTCGCTGCAATCGCGGACATCACCACCCCATGCTCCCGGCACTGCACGAACGTCGCTACACCTGCCGCGGGCCATCGCCGACTCAGCGATCGACCCAACGGAAGGATTGCGCCATGCGACTGACACGCCTCACTGCCATGCTGCTTCTGGCCCTGCTGGCCGGCGGTTGCGCCGATCGCCAATCAACGCAACCAACCAAGGCGCCGCCAGCCACTGAGGATCGCTTCAGCCAGAGCGGCAAGGCCTCGTATTACGCGCGGATGCATCACGGCCAGCTCACCGCTAATGGCGAAACCCACGATCAGAACGCCCTGGTAGCGGCGCATCGTAGCCTTCCGTTCGGCACCAGAGTACGTGTCACCAACGAACAGAACGGTAAGCAAGTGGTGGTACGCATCAATGACCGCGGGCCGTTCCGCCGTGGCCGCATCATCGACCTCTCCCGCGCAGCCGCAACGCAACTGGATATGTTGCAAAGTGGCGTGGCCCGCGTACGTATCGAAACCGTTCATGAATGAAAAACCCTTGATCCCGACGCCAGCTGGCAGCGCTGAACCTGTTTTGAAAGGAGCGCTCGCATGTCTATGGTGACCTTCGGCTATCTGCTCGGCGGGCTGGTGCTGCTCGTGGTGGGTGCCGAGTCGCTGGTCCGCGGGGCAGCCAAGCTGGCCAGCCGCTTCGGTATTCCGCCGCTGATCATCGGCCTGACAGTGGTCGCCTTTGGCACCAGCGCACCGGAAACGGCGGTCAGTGTGCAGGCCTCGCTGAGCGGAAGCGGGGATATCGCCGTGGGCAACGTCATTGGCAGCAACATCGCCAATATCCTGTTGATTCTCGGCCTCTCCGCGCTGATCGCCCCGCTGGTCGTGTCCCGGCAACTAATTCGCCTGGACGTCCCGGTGATGATAGGCGCCGGTCTGCTCTGCTATGGCCTGGCGTGGAATGGGAGCATCAGCCGCTTGGACGGTACGCTTCTGCTCGTAGCTCTGGTCGGTTACACACTGTTTCTGGTGGTCGCCAGCAGACGAGAAAAGCCGGTCACAGCGGTCGATGAGTTCGCCGCGGAATTCGGCCCTACCGATGCCGAAAAGCCGTATGCCTGGGTGCTTCAGCTGCTATTGATCGTGCTTGGCCTTGGCCTGCTGGTCGGCGGCTCTAACCTGCTGATCGAAGGGGCCGTGGGTCTGGCTCGCACACTGGGTTTATCGGAGCTGGTCATCGGCCTGACGGTGGTGGCGATCGGCACCTCGATGCCGGAGCTGGCGACGTCTGTACTGGCTGTTATCAAAGGCGAGCGCGACATCGCCGTCGGCAATGTGGTGGGCAGCTGCATCTTCAATCTGCTGCTAGTGCTGGGCGCAGGTGCCGCAGTCTCCGCAGATGGCCTATCCATTTCACCCAACGCGCAGTCGTTCGACTTTCCGGTGATGCTGGCCGTATTCGTCGCTTGCCTGCCAATTTTCTTTTCCGGCTACTGCATTCGCCGCTGGGAAGGGCTGCTGTTCTTCGCCTACTACCTGGCCTACACGCTCTACCTGGTGATGTTCGCCACGGGCCTTGGCGCCATCGAGTTGCTGCGCGATGCGATGCTCTGGTTCGCCTTCCCCTTGACGGCCGTCACGCTTTTGGTGATCTTCCTGCGCGCCTGGCAGCGCCAGCGCTGATTCCCCACCCTTTCAGATCTTTTTTGCGGAGCTCCACATCGTGACCCTGATGACTTTCGTCTACCTTATTGCCGGCCTGGTGCTGCTCGTTGCCGGTGCGGAGGTGCTGGTGCGCGGCGCAGCGAAGCTTGCCGCCCAGTTCGGCATCTCGCCTTTGGTCATCGGCCTTACCGTGGTCGCCTTCGGCACCAGCGCCCCGGAAACCGCGGTCAGCGTCCAGGCAGCATTCAACGGCAGCGGCGACATCGCCATCGGTAACGTGCTGGGCAGTAACATCGCCAACGTCCTGCTGATTCTTGGCATGACCGCGCTGGTCGCACCGCTGGTGGTATCGCGTCAGCTGATTCGCCTCGACGTACCGATCATGATCGGCGCCAGCCTGGTCACCTTCGGCCTGGCCTGGGATGGCGAACTCAGCCGTCTCGATGGCGCCCTGCTGTTCACTGCGGTAGTGGTCTACACCCTGTTCTTGGTCATCAGCAGTCGGCGTGAGAAAAAAGCAGCCGACGCGGATGACGAGTTTGCCAAGGAGTTCGGCCTGAACGAGCAGGCCAAGCCCAACGCAGGGCTGATCAATGCCGGGTTGGTGATCGCAGGCCTGGTGCTGCTAGTCGTGGGCTCAAACTTCCTCGTCGAGGGCGCCGTCGCCCTGGCCCGCGCGCTCGGCCTGTCGGAGCTGGTTATCGGCTTGACAGTGATCGCCATCGGCACCTCGCTGCCGGAGCTGGCCACCTCGATCCTCGCAGCCTTCCGCGGTGAGCGCGATATCGCAGTCGGCAACATCGTCGGCAGCAACCTGTTCAACCTGCTTTGCGTACTCGGCCTGGCCTCGCTGGTGTCGCCGCAAGCAATCAGCGTATCGCCCAACGCACTGGCCTTCGACTTCCCAGTGATGATTGCGGTCGCGGTCGCCTGTCTGCCGATCTTCTTCACCGGTTACAGCATCAACCGTTGGGAAGGCGCGCTGTTCGTCGCCTATTACGCGGCATACACCCTATATCTGATCCTGGCCAGCACGGGCCGTCCGCTCGCTGAAACCTTCGGCGACGCCATGCTCGGCTACGCGCTGCCGCTGACAGTGGTTACCTTGCTGGTCATCACCGCCCGCGCCTGGAAAGCCCAGCGCCACTGATACCTCCGGGCGGGACTGCCTGACGAGCCCGCCCTCGACTCAACCTTCGCGAGCCTGCGGGCGCGGCAGTTCGAGCACCTGCGCGCTCTCTTCTTCGTCACCCATGCGGCTGAGCATGCCATCGACCACCGCGCCGTTTTCCATGCTCAGCTGGCGATAACGGATATTGCCGCGCACACGTGCATTGGAGTGCAGCTCGAGCAGGTGTTCGACCACCAGGTCGCCGACGATGGTGCCGTCGATCAGCGCATCGTAGCTACTGACGTTTCCTTCGATCCTGCCCTCTGCACTGAGCGCCAGCAGGCTGTGCGTACCGGGCTTGTGGCGGACATTGCCGCGCACCTCGCCGCTGACCTTCAGCCCTTCTTCGAACGCCACATCCCCGACCAATGCCAGGTTTCCGGAAATCAGGCTGGAAAACTGGTCAATGGTGACGCGGGATTCGGACTTCTTCTTGAACATCATCTACTCCAGAAAGTTAACGGGCTTTCTTCTGCTGACGAAAGAAAGCCAGATCGGTCTGCAAGCGCTCGACCTGCGCCGATAGCGTGGCGATACGTCTGAGCAACTGCTCTTCGGTGGCCTGAGTCTCCTGACGCTGCAGTCGGCTCTGCTCCAACTGAACCCTCAACGCCTGAGTCTCCCGATCCAGTGCCGCGATCCGCTGCGTATGTACGGCCTGCTCCTGGCCGCGCAGATAAAGCAACGCGCCGATCACGCAGAGCAGACCGAAAATGATCCAGCGTCCCGTGCGTAAGCTTCGAGCAGCATGCGGACGGTGTTCCGCGCGCAGCAGTTCGCGGGTAGTGGGGCGTTTAGTCCTCAGCCAGGCCATCGCTGACGCGCTCCAGATCGCCAAGTGCCAGGAAACGCTGCGGGTCGACGAAGCGACCTTTGTGCAGCACTTCGAAATGCAGATGGGGGCCGGTAGAGCGCCCGGTGGAACCGACAGCGCCGATGCGCTGCGCTGGCGTGACCACGTCGCCTTGACGCACATCCAGTCGCGACAGGTGCGCGTAGCGCGTAATCAGGCGATTGCCATGATCGATTTCCACCAGCTTGCCGTAGGCGCCGCGGTATCCCGCGAAACGCACCCGACCACCCGCCGCGGCCATGACATCGGAACCGGTCTTCAAGGCGAAATCAATTCCCGAATGGAACGCCAAGGTCTTACGGAACGGATCGATACGATTGCCAAACGAGGAGCCCAGACGAGCGTCGCCTACCGGCCGTTTCGATGGGATGGCCATGAGCGCTGCATTACGCTCGGCCACTCGCTGCATCAGGCTATCGAGCATCACGCGCATGCAGCGCGCCGAGGTATCGCTGCGCCGCAGATCAGCAAGCGTCGCATGATCGCTATCTGCCGACAGCTCGCCAGAGCAGCTTCGAGGCGGCAATAGCGCACCGCCCTGCCCTGCACGCGCAGGACGATCAGGCGCGAGCACTGGCAGCAGCGCTGGATCCAGAGCGGACAACTGACCGTGCAGAACCTGTTGCTGATCCAGCATCTGCTGCAGCGCGAGCAGATCGGATTCGAGGGACTTCAAGCGCCCAACCACCTCGCCTACACGAGCAATGGCGAAGCGGCCTTCATCTTCGCCAGCCTCGTCCTGCAAGGTGATCTCAGCCTGAACAAGCCGATCACTGGCGACCCAGATTCCGCCAGCGAAGCTACCCAGGCTCACTGTCAGCACCACCGCCAGAGCGGTCAGCGCGAGTCGGCGCGGGTTCACCACACGGATATCGCCACGCGTCAGCGATCGGTTCGTAGGTGTGAAAAATGCCATGAATGATTCCCTAGAACATAGAGCGGCCGCCTCGATAGGCAAGCCGTTGAACGTCCAGGGCAATTTGACGGAAACGCACTTTTTTTTCTGAGGCCTGATGACCGATTACGACCATCGCGCTGCGATTCTTAAACCGAATAAGCGCGTTGGCGACGAACGGCTTCGAGATCGTTGACGCTTGCTGACTAGATCCACTCCAGCCAGCCCAACAGGAACAGCCCGGCATTTATGCTCACTGCCGCCATCAGCGTCGTGATAACGATGATGGTCGCGGCCAGTTGGTGGTTGGAGTTCACGGCGCGCGCCATGACGAAGCTCGCTGCCGCCGTCGGGCTGGCGAAATAAAGAAACAGGATGCCCAGCTCCGCATCGCGAAAGCCGCAGATCCAGGCACCCAGCGTTGCGAACGCGGGCAACCAGACCATTTTCATCAGGCTCGAACTGAGCGCGCTGCCACTGCTCTTGCGCAATGCATCCAGAGAAAGCGTGGCGCCTATACATATGAGCGCCAGCGGCAAGGTCATCTGCGCGAAGTACTGACCCGACGTCATCAGCCAGCCGGGCAAGGCGACTTGCCAATAGGCGAACGGCACAGCCGCCACCACACCGATAATCAAGGGGTTGCGCAGAATGCTCAGCAGAATGTCCTTCGGACCGACGCGCCCGTCGGGGCTATAGATAGCCAGGACCACTGCGGACAGGCTGTTGTAGACCAGGATCACCACGCCCGCGAGCACGCCACCGAGCGAAAGGCCGTAATCGCCATAAAGACTGCTGGCCAGCGCCAAACCGACGATTCCGTTGTTGCCACGAAATGCACCCTGAACGTACACACCGCGGTCGGGCGCCGGGCAGCGCCATAGAGCCCAGACCCATGCCAAAGCAAAGGTGGCTATCGTGGCGAGAACGAAATAGAGCAGCAGTGCAGGCTGCAGCGCGGCACTCAGATCGGCCTTGATGATCGAGATGAACAGTAGCGTCGGCATGGTGCCCTTGAACACCAGCGACGAGGCAGTATGGACGAACGCCGAGTCGATCCAGCGCAGGCGCATGAGCGCGACGCCGAGAAATAGCATGGCAAACACCGGAGCAGTGACGCTCAGGGTCTGGAGTACGAGGGGAAGCATGGAGAAAGCCTGCAACTACGAGAGGTGCAAGCATAAAGCATGAGCTACCCGAGGGCTCAACGGCCGTGTCGCTGGCGACGTCCGGCCCTCGCGAAGCTGCCTGCGGGTTAGCGTCGAACCGGACGTTTCTGCAGCTTGCGCTGCAATGTCCGACGGTGCATGCCCAGCGCTCTAGCCGTGGCGGAGATGTTGCCATCATGCTCGCCGAGGACCCGCTGGATATGCTCCCACTGCAGGCGGTCGACCGACATGGGGTTTTCCGGCACCAGGCTGTCGAGGTCGGCGTGCTGGGATAGCAGTGCTGCCAACACATCATCGGCGTCGGCAGGCTTGCACAGGTAGTTGCACGCACCGCGCTTGATCGCCTCCACCGCTGTCGCGATGCTGGAATAGCCGGTCAGGATCAGCACCCGCATTTCCGGGTCCAGCTCGAGCAGCTTGGGTAACAGCACCAGCCCCGAATCGCCCTCCATTTTCAGGTCCAGCACCGCATAGTCGGGAATATCCTGCTTGGCCAGGGCCAGCCCCTCTTCGGCCGAGCCAGCGATGCTGACCTGCAGGCCACGGCGGCTCATGGCGCGAGCCATCACCCGGGTGAACGTCGGATCGTCATCCACCAACAGCAGGTGAGGTTGTTCTTCACCCTCTTGCTGCAACTCGTCGGTCATCTGTGCATTCCTCGCATTGGTCACGATCAGGGTCACGCGCGTACCGAGCCATGCGGCAGACGCAGTTCGGTCAGTGTGCCACCTTCTTCGTGATTGTAGAGCTTCACTGTGCCGCCAGCGCGGGTGACGCTGGCCTGGCTGAGAAACAGACCAAGGCCAAACCCCTTGCCCTTGGTCGTGATGAACGGTCTGCCGATCTGCTCGGCAATGGCCAGCGGCACGCCAGCGCCGTGGTCGCGGATGGTCAGCCTGATCCACTGCGCATCCCAGTCCAGGCGTATTTCCAGATCCTCGGGGCTGGCGTCAGTCGCGTTGTTCAGCAGATTAAGCAGCGACTGACTGAGGTCGGCTGGCGGCATCAGACGCGGCGCGCTGCCTAGCCCCACGCAGTGGAAACGATAGGTCGCCTCCGGACGCATCAGGTGCCAGCGCTGCAAGACCGAGTCAGCCCATTCGCGAGCCGTCTGCTCGACCACTGCCTGGCGGCGGTCAGCCTCGGCCGCCCGGACCAGCTGTCGCAGGCTCTCCTTGCAGAGCTGAACCTGCGACTGCAGCAGGCCGAGATCCTCACTCAGTTGCGGATCCTTGTATTCCTGGCGCAATTCCTTGAGCAACACGCTCATCGTAGCCAGCGGCGTGCCAAGCTCATGGGCCGCACCGGCTGCCTGGGTCGCAACCGCCAGCAATTGCTGATCGCGCATGCTTTCTTCGCGACGCTGGGCCTGCTGCTGCTCCTGGCGGCGCAACTGCTCGGCCATGCGCGCGACAAAGAAGGTGATCAGCGCGGCCGCCAGCGCAAAACTCAGCCACATGCCATACACCTGCAGGGTGGCTCGCTCGAAAGGTGGAAGGGTGAGCGGGTCGTACCACACCAGCATCAGCGTATAGCCCAGCAGCGCCAGGCCGGACAGCACGATGGAATACAGCCAAGGCAGGGTTGCCGCAGCGATGGTCAGCGGCACCAGATAGTAGGACACGAAGGGGTTGGTCGAGCCGCCGGAGTAGTACAGCAGCGCGCTATGGACCATCAGGTCGCAGCCCAGATGCACGGCGTACTCAAGCTCGGTGACCGGCCAGGGACCGCGCAAACGTAGCGCCGTGCCCAGACAGAGCACCGCCGAGACGGCCAGGGTGATGCCCAGCGCAAGCCATGGCAGCGTCAGCATCTGGGTCGCGTAGGCCACACCTACGGCGCCGGACTGCGCAGCCAGCACCACAATGCGTATAAGAGTCAGAAGCCGAAGATTCTGCCGGCTGGCCGACAGCAGCGGGACGGATGCGTACATGGGGTCTCCAACAAGTCGGCGGAGTATAACCAAGCCATCTGCCGACACGCTGAAATGCGGCAACTCGACGCACTGGCAGCTGCATACATTCCCCAGCGGAGGTAGAGTCTTGTGCTATTGCACCGTCCCGGTGCCATTGCTAAGGATCCATCATGCATCAAACCTTCTTCCGCAGCGCTGCCCTGCTGGCAGCCGTTGCGAGCTTCGCCACGCTGCCCGCTCTTGCCGAGGATTCTCGTTACAACCAGGTCGCCCTGCGCGCCGAGGTCAGCAGCGAAGTGGCCCATGACCGGATGCATGTCACGCTCTACAGCGAGGCACAGCACAGCGATCCGGCCGAGCTTGCAGCACAGACCACCCGCACGTTGAATCAGGCCCTGCAGACAGCCCGCCAGAGCAAGGAAGTGATCGTCAGCCAGGGCAGCCGCAACAGCTATCCGATCTACGACGACAAGGGCCAGCAGATTACCGGCTGGCGAGAGCGCGCCGAGGTGCGTCTGGAAAGTGGCGATTTTGCCAGCCTGTCCAAGCTGACTGCCGAACTGATGAAGAGCCTGAAGATGGGCGGCATGCACTTCAGCGTCTCCGACCCGATCCGCAAGCAGAACGAGGACGCGCTGCTCAAGGATGCCGTCGCCGCGTTCCAGGCGCGCGCCCAGCTGGCAACAGAAGCGCTCGGTGGCAATGGATACAAACTGGTGAGTCTCAACCTCAACGGCGGGGGATTCCAGCCGGTCATGCGTAGCAGTGCGATGAAGATGGACATGATGGAATCGGCACCCATCCCCGAGATTGAGGCCGGCACTCGCCAGGTCACGATCAGCGCTGATGGCGTCATCGAAGTGCAGATGCCGTGAACGAAACGGACCATTTGGACTGCTTGTAAATATCTTCTTACAAATGGTCAGCCCGCGCCATACAAGGGCTGCCGCCCGATCTGGCGGGCCATATGAGAACGCAGTGCAGTAAATCGTAAATTCTCGTTTACGAATGATTATCATGCGGGCGCCAACGAGACGGCCACAAGGAGCCCGCATGTCTATTCCCTTCGCACGTACCGCCCTGTCCTGCGCCATGATTGGCTGCAGTTTTGCGGCCTTCGCTCAGAATTCACCTGTCACGCTCAGTGACACGGTAGTGAGCGCTTCAGGTTTCGAACAGAAGATAACCGAGGCGCCAGCGAGCATCAGCGTTATCAGCCGTGAAGAGCTGCAGCAGAAGCGTTACAACAATCTGGCCCAGGCTCTGGGGGACGTGGAAGGTATCGACATCGGCCAGGGCACAGGCAAGACCGGTGGATTGAATATTAGCATCCGGGGCATGCCGAGCCAGTACACCCTGATCCTGATCGACGGTCGCCGCCAGAACGCGGCCGGCAACGTCACGCCCAACGGCTTCAACGAAACGTCCACCAGCTTCATGCCGCCGCTGTCCGCCATCGAGCGCATCGAAGTCATCCGCGGCCCGATGTCGACGCTTTATGGCTCCGACGCCATGGGCGGCGTGGTCAACATCATTACCCGCAAGGTGGCCAAGGAATGGTCCGGATCGCTGACGCAGGATTACACCTATCAGGAAGATCGCGACTTCGGCGATACCCGCAACACCAGCATCTACGCTAGTGGCCCGCTGGTCGATGGCTTGCTGGGCCTGCAGCTGCGCGGCAGCCTATTTGACCGCCAGGAGTCGGATCTGACCTATGGCAACGGCATCGAAGTGAGCAAGCGCGGTCCATCCCCCGTCGAGGGCCGCACGCACAACATGGGTGCACGCCTGACGCTGACACCGCACGAGGATCACGATTTCGGGCTGGACGTGGAACGTGGTCGCCAGATCTACAACAACGACGAATGTCAGCTCGGCAGCCTGGATGGCCAGAATCAGGAGTGCACCGCCAGTGCGGCCACCCGGGCAAATGGTTACGACGACGAGCTTCGTTTCGAACGTGAGCAGATCGCACTCACCCATACCGGCCGCCTGGGTTTTGGCACGCTGGAATCCAGCCTGATGCACAACACGACCGAAACCATTGGCCGCACCATTCCCGGCACCATCGGCAGCGCGACCGCGGTGCCAGGTGCCATTGGCGGTGCGCCCCGCGAATTGGAGACGACCAATCTGGTGCTGGACACCAAACTGGTCGCCCCTGTGGGTGAGTCGCACATCGCCACGGTTGGTGGCCAGTGGTGGAAAGCCGAGATGGATGACGGCATCGCTCAGGCCACGTTCGAGCAGAAAACATGGGCAGTCTTCGCCGAAGACGAGTGGCGCCTGCGTGAAGATCTGGCGCTGACACTGGGTGCCCGCTATGACGATCACGAAGCCTTTGGCGGTCACGTCAGCCCACGCGCTTACCTCGTCTGGAACACGTCCGACACCTGGACCATGAAGGGCGGCGTGAGCCGTGGCTACCGCACGCCGGACCTGAACGACCTTCACTCCGGCGTGAATGGCGCCACACGTCAGGGGCAGGTCATCACCATCGGCAACTCTGATCTCGAGCCGGAAACCACGACGAGCACCGAGTTCGGCGTGTACTTCGACAACCTGGCTGGTTTCAACGCCAATGCCACGCTGTTCCACAACAAGTTCAAGGACAAAATCGCCAGCGGCGACCCCATCCAGATCACCGGACGCCCGGGAATTCCCAACGGCAGTTATGCGCAACAGATAAACATCGACGAGGCCATCACCCAAGGCCTGGAACTAGCCGCAAGCTGGACGTTCGCCCCAGCCTGGACGTTGAGCGCCAACTACACCTATACGGACAGCGAGCAGAAGAGTGGTGACAACAAAGGCGAACGCCTGACAAACACGCCGGAGCACCTCGCCAATGCCAAGCTGAACTGGCAGACCACCGACCGTCTGAATCTCTGGTTGAAGAGCGAATACCGCGGCGAGCGCTCACGCTTCACTTCCTCGTACGAGAATCTTGCCAACGCCAACGGTACCTACTCCACCAACCAGTCCATCTACGACACGTTGGGCAAGAACACCAAGGCGTACACGCTGTTCCATCTAGGCGGGTCCTTCCGGGCTTCGGAAAACCTGACCTTCAACGCGGCTATCTACAACTTGCTGGACAAGGATTTCGTCGACGGCAAGGCTTACACGACCTACTCCTCCCCCAACCCAAGTGGCGTCGGTGGCGGCGTGGCGAACGGCACAGCCTATGGCACCGACTTCTCCCACTCAACTGCCGGCACTACCGGGGTAATGGAAGAAGGCCGTCGTCTGTGGCTATCCGCCAACTTCACCTTCTGACCGCCCAGAAGGTCGACGAGCCGGGTCTAACCCGGCTTCGTTGTTTCAGGCACAGCCCCGGCAGCCAAAACGCGAATGTATGCTGTTTGTAAATGTTTAGCATCAACGCAGCCAGTCGCCCTAGAATTCGCCCACCCCACGGCACCACAAGGACCACCATGCATTTCTGGCTCGGCACTCTGCGCCAATGGCACTGGATCAGCTCTGCCCTGTGCCTGGTCGGCATGCTGTTGTTCTCGGTAACCGGCATCACGCTCAACCATGCTGGGCAGATCGAAAGCAAACCGCTGGTCGAAACCCGCGGCGAACAGTTGCCCGAGTCGTTGCTCAGCCGCTTGCAGGCCGATGCCCCAGAGGACGGCTTGCCCGCTGAGCTGCAGGTGTGGCTGGAACAGGCCCTGGACCTACGCCTGACCGGTCGTGACGCCGAGTGGAGCGATGGCGAACTCTATGTCGCCCTGCCCCGCCCGGGCGGCGACGCCTGGCTGAGCCTGAGCCTGGAAAGCGGCGAGCTGGAATACGAGTCGACCGATCGCGGCTGGATCGCCTATTTCAACGACCTGCATAAAGGCCGCCATACCGGCGAAGCCTGGAGCTGGTTCATCGACTTCTTTGCCGTTGCCTGTGTGGTGTTCAGCCTCACCGGTCTGCTGCTTCTGCATCGTCACGCCAGCAATCGTCCCACTACCTGGCCGCTGGTGGGCCTGGGGCTGGTGATCCCGCTGTTGCTGGCGCTGCTTTTCATTCATTAAGGACTGCTCATGCGTAAACGCCTGTTGTTGCCCCTCGCCCTACTGAGCGCCCCGCTATACGCGGCGGACCTGCAGCTGGACGTGGAGATTCCCCGCCTGGATGTCGCCGAGTACCACCGCCCCTACGTCGCCATCTGGCTGGAGCGCCCGGATCAGAGCCATGTTGCCAACCTGGCGGTGTGGTACGACACCAAGCTCAAGGACAAAGAAGGTGAGAAATGGCTCAAGGACCTGCGCCAGTGGTGGCGCCGTAGCGGCCGCAGCCTCGAAATGCCGGTCGATGGCGTCAGCGGCGCCACCCGCGCTGTAGGCAGCCACTCGCTGAAGTTCTCGGATCAGCAGGCACCCCTGAAGGCACTGGAAGCTGGCGAATACCGCCTGGTGGTCGAAGCGGCCCGCGAAGTCGGTGGCCGCGAGTTGCTGCGCGTTCCGTTCAGCTGGCCACCCCAGCAGAGCGCCAATCATAAAGCCCAGGGCCAGAGTGAACTGGGCGCAATCACCCTCACCCTGACCCCATGAACAGGAAGCACGCCATGAAACCCGTCATCAAATGGACCGCCCTGGCCCTCGCCGTCTGCCTGCCCCTATCGGCTCAGGCCCACCGCGCCTGGATGCTGCCTTCTGCCACGGTGCTCTCCGGCGAAGAGCCTTGGGTTACCGTCGACGCCGCCGTCTCCAACGACCTGTTCTACTTCGAGCACTTTCCGATGCGCCTCAAAGGCATCGGCGAAGAGGCTCAGGCATCTGCGGGTGGCCCGCCGGGGATGCGCCGCCCGACACCGGAGTTGCAGATCATCGCGCCGGACGGCTCGAAGGTATCCGCGCAGAACGGCGCTGTCGGCCGCTACCGCAGCACCTTCGACGTGCAGCTGAGCCAGAAGGGAACGTACAAATTGACAGTTGCCAGCAGCGGGCTGTTTGCCAGCTGGAAGGAAAAGGGCGAAACGCGCCGCTGGATGGGCTCGGCCGAGAGCTTTGCCAAGGACGTCCCGGCCAAGGCGGAAGGCCTCAAGGTCAGCCAGAACAACAGCCGCATGGAAGTGTTCGTGACTTCCGGCGCGCCCACCACCGAAGTCCTCGCGCCGACCGGCGTAGGTCTGGAGCTCAAGCCTGTCACTCACCCCAACGACCTGTTTGCTGGCGAAGCAGCCGAGTTCATGTTCCTGCTCGACGGCAAGCCGGCTGCGGATATCGAGATCAGCATAATCCCGGGCGGCAACCGCTATCGCGACGAACTGGGTGAAATCAACGCCAAAACCGATGCCCAGGGCAAGGTCAGCATCACCTGGCCGAACGCTGGCATGTACTGGCTCGAGGCCGAGCTAAAAACCGACAAGGGCGTAAGCAAGCCGGCCACCGAGCGCCGCGCCAGCTACAGCGCCACCCTGGAAGTGCTGGCACCCTGAGGCCCGCACGCTGCCTGGGTCGTCACTGACGCTCAGGCAGCGCCAAATACCTCATTTGCCGCCACCGAGTCCGCGCCTTGCCCTCGCCTTTTCAATCCATTCGGCGCGTAACGCCGCTGATCGGCTGCATCGTGATCGCTGCGCTGCTGCTGTGGTGGCAACCGCCGCGGGAGCTCAGCGCGGCCGTGGTCGTCATGGTCTACATAGCCATGTCGCTGTACTGCTGCCGTAAGCAGCTGCGCCGCAAAGTGACCCCTGCCCACGCGGCCTCCGCCCTGGTGGTGACCTATGCCAGTCAGGGCGGGCAAGCCCAACTCTATGCCGAGCGCAGCGCCGAGCAGCTTCGCGAAGGGGGGCTGACCGTACAGTTACTGCCGCTGAATGCGCTGGAGCCGGACCGACTGCCCGCCCAACGCCTGCTGTTCGTCGTTAGCACCTACGGCGAAGGTGAAGCGCCGGACAATGGCGCACGCTTCGAACGGCGATTGGCCGCGATAAGCCCCGCATTACACGATCTGGAGTACGCCGTGCTGGCTTTCGGTGACCGCCAGTACCGCCATTTCTGTGCATTTGGCCAGCGTCTCGATGAGCGCCTGCGCCAATTCGGCGCCATTGCGCTGTTCGATCGCCTGGAAGCAGACCGAGCCGACCACGGCGTGCTGCGCCACTGGCAACACCAGCTGGCTCATCTGAGCGGCAACGGCGACTTCAGCGACTGGCTGCCGGCACCCTATCAACGCTGGCAACTCACCGGGCGCCGCTGCCTCAACCCTGGCAGTGCCGGCGCGCCGGTGCAGCTGCTGACGCTCGTGCCTATGGATGGTCCGCAGAGCTGGCGCGCCGGCGATACCGTGGAAGTCGGTCCGCGGCACGACCTGGCCCGCACGGAAGCGCTGCTGGCAGGCCTTGGCCTCGATCCACAAACCCTGATCGAAGGTCAGAGCCTGGCGGTACAGATGTCCAGGCGACGGATTCCCGAGGTCGCAGAACTGAACGGCCTGGACGCCACGGCGTTGCTGGCTCTGCCCTTGCTTCCCCACCGCGAATACTCCATTGCCTCGGTACTTGCCGATGGTTCGCTGCAGCTGGTAGTGCGCGAAGCTCGCCATCCAGACGGCGCGCTAGGACTCGGTTCAGGCTGGCTGTGCCGCCATGCTGCCATTGGCGATGAGATTGACATGCGTATCCGTAGCAACTCCGGCTTCCACGGCCCGGCTGCCGAAACGCCGCTCATCCTGATCGGTAACGGCACGGGCATCGGCGGACTGCGCGCACACCTGCGCGAACGTGCCAGAGATCAGGGCTCGCGGAACTGGCTGCTGTTCGGGGAGCGCAACGAGGCACACGATTGTTTCTTCGGCGATGAACTGAACCAATGGCTCAACAGCGGGCATCTGCAACGGCTGGACCTGGCCTTCTCGCGCGATCAACCCGCAAAACGCTACGTGCAGCATGCCTTAAGGGATGCTGCCGACGAACTGCGGCACTGGCTCGAGCAGGGCGCGGCGATCTACGTATGTGGCAGCCTCGAGGGAATGGGCCAGGACGTGCAGCAGATTCTGCTTGGTCTGCTCGGCCAAGCGCGACTGGAGCAACTGAGCGAACAGGGGCGCTATCGCCGCGACCTGTACTGATATCCGCCATAACGACAAAGGCCGCTTCGAAGAGCGGCCTTTGTCTTTTTCGCAGCGGGATCAGAAGTGGAAGTTGGTACTCAGCAAGGCGGTACGGCCTGCCGCGACGTGGGCATAGTGGCTGCCGTAAACCTGATCGAAATAGCGCTTGTCGGTCAGGTTCTGCACGTTCAGTTGCAGGTCTAGGTTCTTGCTGACTCGGTACGCAGCCATCGCATCGTAGCGCCAGTACTCCGGTACCTCGATGTTGTTCGCAGTGTCACCGAAGCGAGAGTCGACGTAGGTCGCACCGCCGCCAATGGTCAGGTCCTGGGTGAGGTTGTAGGTATTCCAGAAGCTGAAGCTGTGCTTCGGCGTGCTGGGCACCTCGTTACCGTCATACAACCCTTCCACATAGATTGGCGCGTTGCGGGTGCCGATATTGGCAGCACCGGACTTGACCAGCTCGGCGTCCAAGTACGTATAGCTGGCGAACACCTGCCAGTTACGGGTGATCTGACCGGTCGCACCCAGCTCCAGACCATCCACTTGGGTTTCGCCGATGCTCTCCTGGAAACCGCTAGCGTTGGTCACACGCGCATTGGTTTTCTCGGTGCGGAACAGTGCAGCGGTCAGGCCGAGACGCTCGTCCAGAAAGTCCCACTTGGTGCCGATCTCGTAGTTACGGTTGCGCTCCGGATCGAGAACCTGATTGCCCACGCTGAGCGCGTCGATACCTTCGCCACCGGTCTCACCGGACGGGTTGCTGGAGGTCGACCAGGCCGCGTAGATACTGCCGTTGGGCAGCGGATTGAAGACCAGGCCCAACTGATAGTTCCAGAAGTGGCTCTTGTTCTCCGGGCGGGTCACCACACCGGCGGTGGAGACGGCCTTCTGCACCGTTTCGTAGTCGTCATAGCGCAGGCCCATGTTCAGCGACCACTGCTCGTTGAACTTCAGCGTATCGAAGACATACGCCGCTCGTGTTTCGGTGTCGGTATCGGTCGTCGCGGTGCTGCGCGCGATGCTACCTGTCCAGGCGTCCTTGGGGCTCGGGTTGTACAGACTGGTGCAGTCGCCGGAAGCCAGCTGCGCAGCGCCGCAGCTGTTGCCGCCCGCGCCAGGCGTGACCACGTAGGGCCGGTTGTGCACGGCAACATCGCTAATCTCCACACCCGTCACCAGTGTGTGCTCGATGCCGCCGGTGTCGAATCGCGCCGTCAGATCGGTCTGGTTGACCCAGCTTTGGGTATCGGAGTTGCGGCTCTTGGCAGAACGCGAAACCAGGCCGTTGGGCACGTTGCCACGCGAGTCGTCCGGATTGGTGACGATGTAATCCAGTGTGGTGCGGGCGATACGCGCGGTGTTGGAAAGGGTCAGGTTTTCGTTCAGGTCATGCTCGAGCCGAATGGTGCCGGCATCCGTGGTGCTTTCACGGAAATCGCGACTCTTCAGACCGTAGAAGTTGTCGCGATCAACCTTGACCGGCTCGCGACGTGGATTGGCCGGCGTGGCCACCGTCAGCGGAATGCCGTAATCGGGCATGTCGTCCGTTTCCAGGTGGTAGTAGGACAGCGTCGCCCGGGTCGGCGTATCGAAGCCGAAGGTGATCGTCGGCGCCACACCCCAGCGGCTGACGTCCACGCCATCGCGGCCGGCAACGTTGGCCTCGTGTTTCATCAGGTTCAGGCGGCCGGCGACGTTGTCACCCAGCATGCGGTTGACGTCCAGGGTGTAGCGGCGTGTCTGGTCCGAGCCGAGGGTCACGCTAGCGTCACCGAAATCGCGCTGCTTGGCGGTCTTGCTGATCAGATTGAGGCTGCCGCCGGTGGAGCCAGCACCGGTATAAGCGGAGCCCGGCCCCTTGCTCACCTCGATGCTTTCGACGTTGAAGATCTCGCGGGTCTGCGAGCCCACGTCGCGCAAGCCATCGATGAACGTGTCGCTCTCGGCGTTGAAGCCGCGAATGATCGGCCGATCACCCGCCGGGTTGCCGCCCTCGCCCGCGCCGAAGGTGATGCCGGAGGTGGTGCGCAACGCATCGACCAGCGTGAGCGAACCGGTGTCGCGGATCACCTGATCGGTGATAACCGTGACCGACTTCGGTGTCTCGCGCAGCGGTGCCGTGTATTTCTTCGAGGCAGATGTATCGGCCTTGTAGGTCTGCTCCTGCTCGCCGATCACCGTCACTTCATCGAGTGCTACCGGCGCTTCGATGGGCGATGACGGGGCGGGGACGACCTGGGCCATGGATGGAGCGGAAAAAGCGGTAAGGGCAACACCGATAGCCGAAGCCAACACGCGAGGTGGCTGGGCCAGTTCTAGAGACTGACGCGACATGAAATGCAGATCCTTGGGAGTAGATGCAACTGCGAATTGCTATTATTAGCGCGCCGCATTCTGATACATTCTGTCGCATTCTGAAACACCTAAATGCAAACTAATATCATTGCCAACTCCTCCCTCTGCTGGTGATCCATGCTCCTACGCATTGCCAATGTGTTTTCCCGAGAAGAAACCGACCGTATCCGCACCGCGATGGAACAGGCCGATTGGCAGGACGGCCGCGTCACTGCCGGCTATCAGTCGGCCAAGGCCAAACACAACCTGCAGCTGGCCGAGGATGACTCTCTGGCTCGCGAAATAGCCGAAGCCATGCTGCAGCGTCTCTGGCAGCACCCACAATTCATGTCGGCGGCGCTGCCGAGCAAGGTCTTTCCACCTCTGTTCAACTGCTACACGGCAGGCGGCGAGTTTGGTTATCACATCGACAATGCCGTGCGGCAGGTACGCAACAGCGCCGAGCGTGTGCGTACCGATTTGTCCGCGACGCTGTTCTTCAGCGATCCGGACGAATACGACGGCGGTGAGCTGATCATCCACGACACCTACGGCACGCAGCGGGTGAAGTTCGCCGCCGGGGACATGGTGCTCTATCCCAGCACCAGCCTGCACAAGGTCGAGCCGGTTACACGCGGCGCGCGGCTGGCGTCGTTCTTCTGGATTCAAAGCCTGGTGCGCGAGGACGCCCAGCGCACCCTGCTTTACGAGATGGACCAAGCCATCCAGCAGCTGACAGCCGATGTGCCGGAGCATCCATCTCTGGTGCAACTGACCGGCACTTATCACAACCTGCTGCGTCGCTGGGTCGAGGTCTGATGGTGCATTTTCTGCGTCGCGAAGAAACGCTGGATAGCGGACGGCTCAGCGACCTCGCCGCAGAGCCACACCGCGCCGCACGACTGGTTCTGACCGCAGCCGCGGCCGGTGAAGTCGAAGCGCAAGCGATGCTCGGACAGATACTGCTCGACGGCCGCGGTATAGCGGCAGATCCCGCGCTGGCCCTGATCTGGTTCAGCATCGCCGCCAAGCGTGGCCACGCCATGGCCTGCAACATGGCGGGGCGCTGTCACGAACACGGCTGGGGGACCCCGGCGAATTCCGCACGCGCCTGTTGGTTCTACCAACGCGCAACAGAAATGGGCCTGGACTGGGGCATGTACAACCTGGCCAATCTGCTGGCGACTAGCCGCGGCGTCGCGCAGGACGAAACGGCGGCCTACAACCTTTATCACCAGGCAGCCGAACTCGGCCATGCAAAATCGATGAACCTGACCGGACGCTGCCTGGAGGAAGGCCGCGGTGTACCGCGCGATGTCGCAAAGGCGCACCACTGGTATCAACGCTCCGCCGAGGCCGGTGACTTTCGCGGCCAATTCAGCCATGCCGCCGTTCTACTCGCTCAGCAGCAATGGGATGCCGCGCGGCTCTGGCTGAGTCATGCCCTGGAGCTCGGACATCTCAAGTTCCTCGATACAGCCTTCGTCAGCCTGCGGGCCGCCGGGCTACCCGAGATCGCCGACATCGTCGACGCCTATGATCGACGGCGTGAGGAACTGCGCAGCGCGCAAGCCTGATCGCCGAAAGCCAGAAACGAAAACGCCCCGACTGGCGGGGCGTTCGATCGGCGTCTACGGCTTAGATGTAGAAGGCTTTCAGCGGCGGGAAGCCGTTGAACTCAACCGCGCTATAGCTGGTGGTGTAAGCACCAGTGGAGAGCCAGTACATACGATCACCAATGGCCAGGTTCAGCGGCAGGCCGTACTTGTAGTTCTCATACATGATGTCGGCGCTGTCGCAGGTCGGCCCGGCGATGACCACTTCTTCCATCTCGCCTTTCTTCTCGGTCCAGATCGGGAACTTGATCGCCTCGCCCATGGTTTCGATCAGGCCGGAGAACATGCCCACATCGGTGTAGACCCAGCGCTCGACGGCGGTACGCGACTTACGTGCAACCAGCACCACTTCACTGACGAGAATGCCGGCGTTGGCAATCAGCGAACGGCCCGGCTCGAGAATGATTTCCGGCAGCTCATCACCGAAGTCTTCCTTGAGGAACCGGATGATTTCTTCAGCATAGGTTTCGAGGCTGTTGGTGCGGGTGATGTAGTTGGCCGGGAAGCCGCCACCCATGTTGATCATCTTCAGCTCGATGCCGTCTTCTTCTTTCAGGCGCTCGAAGATCACCTTGACCTTGGCAATCGCGGCGTCCCATACGGAAATGTCGCGCTGCTGCGAACCAACATGGAAGGAGATGCCGTAGGGCTCGAGTTTCAACTGACGGGCAAGGATCAGCAGATCCATGGCCATGTCGGTCTGGCAGCCGAACTTGCGCGACAAAGGCCAATCGGCGGTGGTCGAACCTTCGGTCAGGATGCGCACGTAGACTTTCGAACCCGGCGCGGCCTTGGCGATGTTGCGCAGGTCGGCTTCCGAGTCAGTGGCGAACATGCGCACGCCCTTCTCGTAGAAGTAGCGGATGTCCTTGGCTTTCTTGATGGTGTTGCCGTAGCTGATGCGCTCCGGGCCGACACCGCGGGACATGACCTTGTCCAGCTCATAGATCGAAGCAATGTCGAAGCTCGAGCCCTTGTCGCGCAGCAGATCGATGATCTCGACCGCCGGGTTGGCCTTCACCGCGTAGTAGACCTTGGCGAATTCGAAACCGGCGCGCAAATCGTCGTAAGCCTTGTCGATGGTCTGAGTATCGATGACCACGAACGGGGTTTCCTGCTGGTCAGCGAAGGCCTTCATCTTCTGGAAGGTGGAACGGGAATAGTAATCTTCGATCTTGATCGACATGCATGGCTCCAAATCGGGAAACGTAAAGTCGGATTGGGGACAAGTGTCTGCCCGGCTTCACTACGAAGCGGACAGACCTAACAAGAACGCCTGATCAGTTTCCCCACTTTGGTTCGCCTACTTCCCAAGGCATGTCGCCGAGTATCACGGTGGATCTCTCGTCGTCAGTACTTGAGCCGGATGGATCGTTGCCAGCATGGACGTTCGGGCGCGAACTTTAGGACCAAGGGGGGCATAGATCAATCAAAAAAACGTCCCGAAGCGGCATCCGTTTCGAGTTGTTGGCGATTCAAAACAGAACGTCATGGAAACTGCACAAATCGGCCTTTGCGCTGCCGTGCGGGCCGCAGCGAAATCTATTTGCCGCTATAATCGCCGCCTTTTTTGACAGACCGACTACTCGTCGACGGGTTCCTTAATTCCGATGACCACTCAGGCCGCCGAAGTCGCGAAGCGCCGTACCTTCGCCATCATCTCGCACCCCGATGCGGGTAAGACCACTATCACTGAAAAGCTGCTGCTGATGGGCAAGGCGATTGCCGTTGCCGGCACGGTGAAATCACGCAAATCCGACCGCCACGCCACCTCCGACTGGATGGAGATGGAGAAGCAGCGCGGCATTTCCATTACCACCTCGGTAATGCAGTTCCCCTACCGCGAGCACATGATCAACCTGCTCGACACCCCCGGCCACGAAGACTTCTCGGAAGACACCTACCGCACCCTGACCGCGGTGGATTCGGCGCTGATGGTGCTCGACGGCGGTAAGGGCGTCGAACCACGCACCATCGCTCTGATGGACGTCTGCCGCTTGCGCGACACGCCCATCGTCAGCTTTATCAACAAGCTCGACCGAGACATTCGCGACCCTATCGAACTGCTCGACGAAATCGAGGCGGTGCTGAAGATCAAGGCCGCGCCTATCACCTGGCCGATCGGCTGTTATCGCGACTTCAAAGGCGTGTACCACCTGGCCGACGATTACATCATCGTCTACACGCCGGGCCACGGACACGAGCGCACCGACGTCAAGATCATCCAGAATCTGGATTCCGACGAAGCACGCCAGCACATCGGCGATGAGTACGAGCGCTTCGTCGAGCAGCTGGAACTGGTCCAGGGCGCCTGCCATGAGTTCGACCAGGACGAATTCCTCAACGGGCAGCTGACCCCCGTGTTCTTTGGTACCGCACTGGGCAACTTCGGTGTGGATCATGTGCTCGACGCCGTCGTCGACTGGGCTCCGCGTCCGCTGGCACGCGCAGCCAACGAGCGGGTGGTCGAGCCGGTCGAGGAAAAATTCACCGGCTTCGTGTTCAAGATCCAGGCGAACATGGACCCCAAGCACCGCGACCGCATCGCCTTCATGCGCATCTGCTCGGGCAAATATGAGAAAGGCATGAAGCTGCGCCATGCGCGTATCGGCAAGGATGTCCGCATCGCCGACGCCCTGACCTTCTTCTCCAGCGAGCGCGAGATGCTTGAGGAAGCTTACGCCGGCGACATCATCGGTCTGCACAACCACGGCACCATCCAGATCGGCGATACGTTCACCGAGGGCGAGAACCTCGGCTTCACCGGTATCCCGCACTTCGCGCCGGAACTGTTCCGCCGCGTGCGCCTGAAGGACCCGCTGAAGTCCAAGCAGCTGCGCCAGGGTCTGCAGGAACTGGCCGAGGAAGGCGCGACCCAAGTGTTCTTCCCCGAGCGCAACAACGACATCATTCTCGGCGCCGTCGGCGTGCTGCAGTTCGACGTCGTCGCCAGTCGCCTGAAAGAGGAATACAAGGTTGAGTGCGCCTACGAGGCGATCAACGTCTGGTCGGCGCGCTGGATCGAGTGCGATGACAAGAAGAAGCTCGAAGACTTCAAGAACAAGGCCTACGAAAACCTCGCCATCGACGGCGGCGGCCATCTGACCTACTTGGCGCCGACACGGGTGAACCTGAGCCTGATGGAAGAGCGCTGGCCGGATGTGAAATTCAGGGCAACGCGCGAGCATCATTAAGGGCCGGCAAGCCTTAGCCATTTGCCTGTGCATGCATGTGCAGGCAAGAGCGATCTGAGCTACCTCAACGTTCTAACTGATCCACAGGGAGGTGGAGGTGCGGGGCCAATTCATCACCGCGACCATGCGTTGCGTCGTGGGCGGCATTCCGAACCGGGTCAGGTTACCTGTTGACTGCGGTTATGGAGCGACGCAAACCCGTCTTCACCGACCCGCTACTGGCCCGTGTGCTAATGAGGGAAATGCGCCACCTTCATGGCGAGCAACACGTCGAAATCATTGGCCTGGGTCGTCATGCCAGACCATGTGCACTGGCTTATCGAATTGCGCACTGCCATTGCCGAAGGGTAATCCAGCGCCTCAAGTCCCGCAGTGGGATAGCCATCAACCGCATTACAGGCGAATCGGGTGCGCGGGTCTGGCAGCGAGGCTTTCATGATCGTGCACTGCGCCAGGATGAAGACATGATCGAGGCAGCGCGGTACATCGTTGCCAACCCGCTGCGGGCCGGGTTGGTTGAGCGGATTGGCGATTATCCGTCGAGGGATGCGGTTTGGTTGTAATGCTGGCGATCCCCCACGTTCCGTACAGCCAAGACGCCCAAGATGACGACACATAGCCCCGGACTGGACGACCATCATTGCCGCCTGCGATTGCATCCGGCGAACGCGAGGCATCGCTAAGAGCAGGCGTGATCAATGATCGAGATACTGCCCACACCCAGCGCTTCGTCGATAGGTTATGTTTGCGATATCAAGGCTCGGAGTTACACCATGAAACGCTTTTTGCTCGTCTTTGCACTTACCACTTCCTCTGCTCAGGCAGGCGTGCTGATCAACAGCCCTTACTGGGTGGTTGGCCTGAGCTGCCCCAACAATCAAGAATGTTATGCCGCCAGCAACGGTAGCTATACCGGCTCGTTGAATGGTGCGCGGCGCTTCGACGACCAGGCACAGGCCGTGAAATTTTTAAACAGCTTGACATCTAGCCTGCGGGACAAATCTCCACGTCTCGAACAGCGCACGGAACAGCAATGCGTGGAGCCTAGCGAGAATCGCAACTACAACGGGCGAGCCTGCTGAGTGGCTGCAAGCCTCAGGTAGCAGCAGTACAAATGTGGGTAACTAGTAAGCGGAGCCTATCCAGCCCCTCCCTTGCCAAAGGAGAAGGGCTGAATGATCAGGATCGACGCACGATCGATTTATTTCGCCTCGTCCTCCAGCGTCCACGCCATTACCGAGTCACCCAGCTTGGTGCCGAACGATCCATGCCCGCCGGCCATCTGCACCACGTACTGTTTGCCGGTTTTTTCCGACACGTAGGTCATCGGCGTGGCCTGGCCACCCGCAGGCAAGCGACCTTTCCATAGCTCCTTGCCGCTTTGCAGGTCATAAGCACGCAAGTAGTAGTCCAGGGTGCCGCTCATGAAGGCGACGCCGCCAGCGGTGACGATTGGACCACCCAGCGCTGGCGTGCCCACCGGGAATGGGAGGCCAAGCGGCGCGCTGTCACGGCTGGTCCCGTTCTTGTGCATCCAGACCTTCTTCATGGTGCGCAGGTCCAGCGCGGTGACGAAGCCCCATGGCGGCGTCTGGCACGGCAGGCCGAGAACAGACATGAACGGTTCCAGCCGCACCATATATGGCGCCCCGAGATTCGGCTGCAAGCCGGTCTCGCCGCCACCGGAGCGTTCATCCGGATCGACATCGTCGCGGTTGACCATGGTCGAGACAAACGCCAGGTAGTTCGGCGCACCGAACAACAGCTGACGGCTCGGATCGACCGCCACCGACGGCCAGTTGAACGTGCCGACATTGCCCGGATAGATCAGCGAACCGCCTTCGGACGGTGGTGTGAAGTCACCGTCATAGCGCAGTTTGCGGAAGTGGATGCGGCACATCATCTGATCCAGCGGTGTGCCACCCCACATGTCCCGCTCACGCAGCGGCTCTTCCGGTGCATAGCTGACTGCGGATACGGGCTGGGTGGGCGCCGTGAATTCGCCGTAATCCGTGCCTTGCGGCACAGGCACCTCTTGCACCGGCACGATCGGCTCGCCGGTACGGCGGTCGAGCACATAGAGGTCGCCGCGCTTTGTGGGCTGGATGATCGCCGGCACCTTGCCCTGCGGCCCGTCGATATCGACCAGCGTCGGTTGCGAGGGCAGGTCACGGTCCCAGAGATCGTGGTGCACGGTCTGAAATTCCCAGCGCACCTTGCCGGTGGCCAGATCAAGCGCCAACAGGGTATCGGTGAAGCGTTCCGACTCAGGCGTGCGCGGCTGCGCCCACTGATCCGGCGTCTGGTTGCCCGTGGGGATGTAAACCAGGCCAAGCGATTCATCCGCCGTGGCGATGGTCCAGGAGTTCGGCGTGCTGCGCACGTAGGTGTCGCCG
This sequence comes from Stutzerimonas stutzeri, assembly GCF_038561965.1. Taxonomy (NCBI): domain Bacteria; kingdom Pseudomonadati; phylum Pseudomonadota; class Gammaproteobacteria; order Pseudomonadales; family Pseudomonadaceae; genus Stutzerimonas; species Stutzerimonas stutzeri. The sequence continues at coordinate 3,759,165 of NZ_CP139348.1, forward strand.
GGCGATAACGGCTCAGTTGCGTCCGGATTGCCTGGATCGAAATTCCACACCAGCTCGCCGTTGCGCACGTCGTAGGCGCGGATTACGCCGCCGGGTGAATCCACCGCGCCGTTATCGGTGATCGAACCGCCTACGATGACCAGCTTCTGGGTAACCACGGGCGGTGATGTCGGCAAGTAGACACCTAGAGCGCCCTCGCCCAAACCGGCCTTGAGATCCACCACGCCGGCATCACCGAACTCCTCGCAGGGCTTGCCGTCCTCGACATCCAGCGCGACCAGGGTGCCGTCATTGGTCGGCAGAAACAGCCGACGCTCGCAGCGCGCAACGGGCTGCTCGGATGGCGCCGTCGCTGCGGGACCATAGGCCGTGGCGTCATGGAACGCCAAGCCGCGGCAGGTCATATGCTGGTAATACTCGGCATCGCGGTTGATGCTCGGATCGAAGCGCCAGCGCTCTTCACCGGTATCGGCATCCAGCGCAATGGCGATGCTGTGCGGGGTGCAGATGAACAGGTTGTCGCCGATCTTGAGAGGAGTCACCTGATAGGTTATCTCGCCGGGATCGCCCTCACCGGAGAGGTCGCCCGTGTGGAATTCCCAGGCTTTCTTCAGCTTGCCTACGTTTTCCGGCGTGATCAGATCAGCCGTCGAGTAGCGATCACCGCGGTCGGAGCCGCCATAGGCTCTCCATTCGCTGGCAACCCGGCCGGCCTGCCCTTCAGGATTGATTCCCTGCATCTGCGCATCGCTGAATTCACCCTTGATCGAGTGGTAATCCTGGGTCAGCGAATAGCCCGCGATAACGGCACCCGCCAGCAGCCCAAGCCCGAGTAGCCCACTGGCGCCATCACGCCAGACCAGCCGATCACCAACGTAGCGATTGACGAAAGGCAGGATCAGCCAGAGCCCGAGGATGCACCAGAGATCGATACGCGGCGCCAGCTGCCACCAGTCGAAGCTGACTTCGTACAGCGTCCAAACCAACGTTGCCAGCAGCAGCACCGCATAGAGCCAGATCGCAGCGCGGTGCCGAGCGAACAGCAGCCCGGCCACGACCAGCAGGCCAACGCCAGCCAGCAGGTAATACCAGGAACCACCCAATGTCGCGAGGTAGCCACCGCCGATCGCCATCAGCGCCCCCAGCAGCAGCACCACCGTGGCCGTCAGGGTAATTCGCATGGGCCGCGGCCCGTAATCAATACTCATGCAACACTCTCCAGCCGGTTCGTACAAAAACTGAAAAAAGCCGGCGAAACTTCCTGATACAAGTCTCGCCAGCTTTCAGTGGATACGATGGATAGGGCTTTAGTTCAGCCGTTTCGGCTCACCGGTTACGCCGTCGCCCCAACACTGAGTGGCTGTGTCTCGGGCCGCTTGATCACTGCGTAGATCACCCCCGTCACCAGGCTGCCGGCGAGGATCGCCAGCAGATACAACAGCGCGTGATTGATCGCGTTGGGGATCAGCAACACGAACAGCCCGCCGTGGGGCGCCAGCAATTTCGCACCGAAGGCCATGGACAGCGCGCCGGTCAGCGCACCACCAGCGATGCTGGCCGGGATCACCCGCAGCGGATCTTTCGCGGCGAAGGGAATCGCACCCTCGGAGATGAAGCAGCAGCCCAGCACCAGCGCGGCCTTGCCGGCTTCGCGCTCGGTCTGGGCAAATTTGCGCCGGGCGATCAATGTGGCGATGCCCATGCCGATTGGCGGCACCATGCCGGCCGCCATGGTTGCGGCCATCGGCGCGTAGCTCTGCGACGCGAGCAGGCCGACGGAGAAGGCATAAGCGGCCTTGTTCACCGGCCCGCCAAGGTCGACGCACATCATGGTGCCGAGCAGCAACCCGAGCAGAATGGCATTGGACGTCCCCATGGTGTCGAGGAATTCGGTGAGCCCCGCGAGCATCTTCGCCACCGGCGTGCCGACCACGTAGATCATCACCAGACCGGTAACCAGGCTCGCCAACAGCGGAATGATCAGGATCGGCTTGAGCGATTCGATGCTCGCCGGCAAGGGAATCCAGCGACTGACCGCCTTGGCCGCATAACCGGCGACAAAACCGGCGATGATCCCGCCGATAAAGCCAGCGCCGAGCGTGCCGGCCAGCAGACCACCGATCATGCCAGGCGCAAGCCCCGGGCGATCCGCAATGGAATAGGCGATGTAACCGGCCAGCAGCGGCACCATCAGCTGAAAGGCCGTTTCGCCGCCGATTTTCATCAGCGCGGCGGCCAGCGTGCCCTCCTCCTTGAACGCCTCGATGCCAAAGACAAACGACAACGCAATCAGCAAACCGCCGGCCACCACCATCGGCAGCATGTAGGAAACGCCGGTCAGCAGATGTTTGTAGACACCGGTCTTCTCGCCCTTCTGCTCGCCGCCGCCAGTGCTGGCCGCGGCGCCTCCGCTGATCACCGCGCCTTCTTCCAGGGCTCGATCAAGGGTCGCGTCGGGTTGTTTGAGGGCCACGCCCGTGCCGCAGCGAAACACGCGTTTGCCGGCAAAGCGGGCGACATCCACCTCGATGTCGGCCGCAAGCAGCACCACATCGGCCGCCGCGATCGCCTCCGCTTCCAGCACGTTGCGCGCGCCCACCGAACCGCGGGTTTCCACCTGCAGGTCGTACCCCTTGCGGATCGCTGCCTGCTGTAGGGCTTCGGCCGCCATGAAGGTGTGCGCCACGCCGGTCGGGCAGGCGGTGATGGCGACCAGCTTGGGCTTGCCACCGCTATGCGCCGCGTCCACTTCGTCGTCCTGCTGCAGCTCGTTCGCCGTGTCGGCCGAGCTACGCAGGAAGGCTTCCGGGTCGAGCAGCGCCTCGGAGGGCGTTGACTGCGCGACGCGCTTGCCGATGAAACGCTGCAATGACAGCGGCCCGGTTTTCACCACGACAACCAGATCGGCATTGGCGATCTGCGCCGGCGTCAACGGCGAGCCGATGGCCTTCGGATCGTGGACTTCCACGGCGGTCGACCAGCCCAACCGATGAGCAGCCGCTTCGAGCAAGCGCGACGTGAGGACGCTAGTGACCATTCCGTTTGGGCAGGCCGTGACGATGAGAAGATTCATTCCTTCACCTCTTATTCGAGTTATTGGCTCAGCGGCTGAAGGCTGACTGCGGCCTCCAGCACTGCAAGTCCATCCGTGTCGGTGATGCCAAAGCCGACCTGCCCAACCGCCTGCGCGGCGATTGCGGTGGCGTGTGTGAGCGTGCGCTCGGCCGGCCAGCCTTCCAGCAGACCGTGGAGCATGCCGGCCAGCAATGAGTCGCCAGCACCAACAGTGCTGACGACCTGAACCTTGGGTGGATTGGCGTGCAGCGCCGCGCTCGGCGAGAACCAGCTGACGCCATTGGCGCCCTGCGAAACCACCACGTGTTCGATGCCTTCGGCTTGTAGTCGTCGTGCCTCGGCTGTCAGCGCTGAGGACTGGGAAAGATCGGTGCCGCGCGCTTCCCCCAGCTCTTCCTCGTTGGGCTTGATCAGCCAGGGCTTGGTCGCCAGCCCGTCACGCAATGCGCCGCCGCTGGTATCCAGCGCCACCCGCACGCCGAGCCTCTTGAGCATCTGCAAGAGCTGCACGAACCACTGGCTGTCGATACCACGCGGCAAACTGCCGGCGACCACTACGAGATCATGGGCCGGAGCCAGATGCTCCAGCCGCGTCAGCAGCTCCTTGCAGTGCGCCTCGCTCACCATCAGCCCCAGGCCATTGATGTCGGTGACTTGCCCGTCCGCTTCGGCGAGCTTGATGTTGCTGCGGGTATCGCCCGGCACACGGACGAATTGGTCGGCCAACCCACGCGCGGCGAACAGTCGCTCAAAAGCTTGCGGATTACCCTCACCAAGAAAGCCGCTGACGGTCAGCTGATGGCCGAGATCGGCCAGCACCTGCGCGACGTTGAGCCCCTTTCCGGCGGCATGCACCTGCAGACTTTCGCTGCGATTGACTTCGCCCAGGCGCAGCGCGGGCAGCTGCACGGTCAGGTCCAGGGCCGGGTTGAGCGTGACGGTCAGAACGCGGGCCATCAGCAGTGCTCCCCGACGAAGGCGCGGACTTCATGGGCGCCGGGCAGCATCAAGGCTTGCTGAGCCAGTTGTTGGCAAGCGGCGAAGTCCAGCTCGCGGACGCGCGCCTTCACCAGCGCGATGCTGCGCGCCGAAACGCTCAGTTCGTCCACACCCAGACCCACCAGCATCGGCACCGCCAGCGTATCGGCAGCCAGCTCGCCGCAGACGCCCACCCATTTTCCATGCGCGTGTGCGGCTTCGACCGTCATGCCGATCAAGCGCAGCACCGCTGGATGCAGCCCGTCGGCCTGGCCAGAAAGCGTCGGGTGGCCGCGGTCGATGGCCAGGGTGTATTGCGTCAGGTCATTGGTGCCGATGCTGAAGAAGTCGACCTCCTGCGCCAGCACTGGCGCGATCAGGGCGGCGGACGGGATCTCGATCATGATGCCGACCTGCAGATCAGCCACCGGCAGCTCCACGCGCAAGCCGTCGACCATGGCCTTGGCGGTGCGCCACTCGTCGATATTGCCGACCATGGGGAACATGATTCGCAGCGGGCGGCCGTCCGACGAGGCGAGCAAGGCGCGCAGCTGGGTTTCGAGGATGTCCGGACGTTGCAAACTCAGGCGTATGCCGCGCACGCCAAGAAACGGGTTTTCCTCGGCTGGCATTGGCCAGTACGGCAGGGGCTTGTCCCCGCCGACATCCAGCGTGCGCACCACCAGCGGTCGGCCTTCGAGGGCTTCCAGCACACGGCGGTATTCAGCTTCCTGAGTCGCCTGGTCCGGCGCCTGGGAATGGTTCATGAACACCAGTTCGGTACGCAGCAGGCCGATGCCCTCGGCGCCCATCGCCACTGCTTCCGGCGTTTCGCCCGCGGCGCCGATGTTGGCGGCAATTTCCACCGGATGTCCGTCGCGAGTAATCGCCGGTTCCAGGCGGCGCTCATCCGCCAGACGCTTGCGCTCCTCGCGGGTCGTGCGCTCGTCGCGGGCCTGCTCCAGTTGCGCATCGGTCGGCGAGACCAGCAGTTCGCCGCGCTCGCCATCGAGCAGCAGCAAGGTGTTGCGAGCCAACCCGAGCACGCCGGGACCGGCGCCAACGATGGCCGGAATACCCAGCGCGCGGGCGATGATGGCGCTGTGCGAAGTGGCACCGCCGCCGGCGGTCAGAATGCCTGCGACGCGCTGGGCGTTGAGTGTGGCGACATCCGAAGGCGCCACTTCGTCCATCACCAGAATGTAGGGCTCATCCGGCGCCTGTTCGGCTTCGACACCGGTCAGGCAGGCCAGCACGTGGCGACCGACGTCACGCAGGTCGGCGGCTCGTTCGGCCAGCAACTTGTCATGCAGGGCCTCCTGCTGCTGCGCCGCGTGTTCAATTTCCTCGACCCAAGCGGCCTCGCCGCTGAGGCCTTTCTGCAACCGCACCTGCACTTCCTCACGCAGCGCCGGGTCGCGCAGCATGGCCTGATGGGTAGTGAAAATGTCGCGGATACTGGCGACCTGGCTTTCGCCGATCAGCACGCCGATTTCGCCATGCACTTTGTCCAGCGCGGCGTCCAGCCGTTGCAGCTCTGCCGCAGGCGACTCGCCGCGCTTGGGATAGTCGATCACCTGCGGCTTGCGTACCAGCACCGGGCCGATGGCGATACCGGGGGACGCGGCGATCCCGTTGAGCCGCTCTCCGGCGCGCAAGGCGGCCTGCTCGATTGCCGATTCAGCAGGCCCGGCCGCAGAAATCGACGGCTCGCTCACCTCGCCCGCTGCAGGTAGCGGCTCAACTTCTTCACCCAGCCCTTCTTCTACCGCGCGCACCAACGCTGGCAGCGCGTCCTCGGCAATCGACGGCTCGGCCATGAATTCCAATATCTGCCCACGATGCGCGCCCATGGCCAGCAGCTTGCTGAGACTTTTAGCCGATACACCGGCGCTCTCGCTGCCGGCCAGACGCACGCGAATGTCGCCATCGAAGGCCTGAGCGATCTCGGTGAGGGTCTTGGCCGGGCGCGCATGCAACCCATGGGCGTTCGCCAGCGGCACCTGTGCGCTTGGCCAGTCGGCAGGCACTTCCCCGCCCAGCGCTTCGAGCACCGTGCGGCTGGAGGTCGCCTGGCTGAGCTCCTGCCCGCGCCCCTCTATGAGTAGATTGCACAAGCGCTCAAGCATCGCCCGATGCGCTTCGCCCAGGCTGGCGAGCACGAAAAGACCATTGAGGGGCTGGCCCTGGTGTTCAAGATTCGACGCGGGTGTGACGAACGCCAATCCGGGACGCTGCACCGACTGCTCGCTGCTGAGCCACCAAAGCCCATCGCCCAGCGGCAGCGCCTGGCCGAGCGGCAGGCTGGCGTTGAAGCCGGGCTCCACGCACTGGGCGCGCTTGAGCAATTTCACGCCCTGCCAGGCCAGCTCGTCGAAATCATCGGCAGCGACGCCCAGCGACACCAGTTCGCCATCCAGCGCCAGCGCCTGTGGCGCGCCCTGCAGCAGGTCGATGATTGCTTCAGGGGTTTCGGCCTTCTGCAGCGCCTCGCTCAGATCGCCCTCGCCCAGTGCGCGGGTCAGCAGTTGCAGCAATCGTAAATGCTCGTCTGAGCGCGCCGCGATGCCGATAGCAAGGTAGACCAGCTGGCCGTTGCCCCAGTCCACCCCAGCGGGGAAATGCAACAAGCGCACGCCGGTGGTGAACACCTGATCGCGCGTTTCCGGCGTGCCATGCGGGATGGCGATGCCCTGCCCGAGAAATGTGGAGCCCTGCGCCTCACGCGCGCGCAACCCGTCGAGGTAACCGGGCGCTACCAGCCCGTCGGCTACCAGCACCTCGCTTAGCAGAGCCAACGCGGCAGGCTTGTCCGGCGCGGTCTGCTGCATGTGGATGTGCTGTGCATTCAACTCAAGCATGGGTAACTCCTCGCGGGGCTCACGATTGTTTTTATGCCGGGTGCGTATACGCGGCAGCACACCGGCGTTGCCCGAATCCTGGGCTGGCGCTTATGACCGGCAGGCTGCTGAAACGTTTCACCAAGGATTGGCACATTACGCAATATTGGGTAATTCTAGAAGCCCGAGTTCAAACCACCCGTCTCAGGCATCCGTTTGTCCCTTCGAAAAAACAGGCTCCGTAGTCACAGCAGACCGGAACAGACCAAGGATCTTTAGTTGAAACTGACCGACATCGCCCGCCTCGCCAACGTTTCGGTAACCACTGCCAGCTACGTGCTCAACGGCAAGGCTGCGCAACGGCGCATCAGCCAGGCCACCGTCGAGCGGGTGATGGCGGTTGCCGAACAGCAGGGTTTCCAGCTCGATCAGCAAGCCGCGGGCCTACGCCGCGGGCAGTCGCGCACCCTTGGCTTCATCGTCCCGGACTTGGAAAACCCCAGCTACGCCCGTCTGGCCAAACTGCTGGAACAGCGCGCCCGTTTGCGCGGCTATCAATTGCTGATCGCCGGGACCGACGACGAGCCGGACACCGAGCGTCAGGTCATTCAGGTGCTGCGCTCGCGCCGCTGCGATGCGCTGATCGTCGCCAGCTGCCTACCAGCTGACGACCAGAGCTATCGCAAGGTGCAGGCGGCAGGCACGCCGGTAATCGCCCTCGACCGGGCGCTGGACGCCGAGCACTTCTGTTCGGTGGTCAGCGATGACCGCGAAGCGGCGGCGCAACTGACCCGCTCACTGGACGCACCCGCCGAAGCGAGCATCGCCCTGATCAGTGCGCGGCCGGCCTTGCGCATCAGCCAGCAACGCGAAGAGGGTTTCCGTCAGGCCCTCGCGCAGCATCGGGGGCAGGTCAGCGTGCTGCAGGCCGAACAGTTCAGCCGTGCCTGTGGCCGGGAACAGATGCTCGCCCTGCTCGACCGCGGTCCGCTGCCCGATGCGCTGATTACCACCGCCTACGTGTTGCTCGAAGGCGTTTTCGATGCGCTGCGCGAACGCGATCTGCTCTGGCCAGCGCAGCTGCGGCTGGCTACTTTTGGTGACGCGCAGCTGCTGGATTTTCTGCCGATACGGGTCAATGCGATCTCCCAGCAGCATGAGCAAATTGCCGAGCGAACCCTGGAGCAGGCCATCCGCGCCATCGAGCAGGGCGATTACCGTCCCGGCGTGATCGCCATCGAACGTGAGCTGAAAGTGCGGCGTCTCTGATCCGCCTCTTGCGGGCGCTGGCGCGCTGGCGGAAGCTTGTCGCCCCAACGAGCCCGTCCCGCCCTTAGATGAACATCGAACAGATCACCCAACGCCTGCATGCGATCCGCGACCAGAACGACTGGCAGCGCTTTCACAGCCCGAAGAACCTCGCCATGGCCGCCAGCGTGGAAATGGCCGAGCTGGTGGAAATTTTCCAGTGGCAGACGGAAGACGAGTCGCGTCAACTATCGGCCGACAAGCTTGAGCATGCCGGCCAGGAAGTCGGCGACATCCTCATGTACCTGCTGCTGCTGTGCAGCGAGCTTGGCATCGACATGGAACAGGCGCTGCTGGCCAAGCTGGCCGACAACGAGCGGCGGTTTGCCCGATGAGCGATCGCCATTTCGATGAGCTGGCGACACGCTTCGCCGAGAAGATCTACGGCGGAGCAAAAGGCGCGATCCGCCTCGCGGTACTGCAGGCCGATCTCGCCGAGGTTCTGCCGCAACGCCCGCTGCGGGTACTGGATATCGGCGCTGGTCTCGGCCATATGAGCCTCTGGCTGGCGCAGCAAGGTCATGAGGTAACCCTGGCTGAACCCGCCGAACCCATGCTTGAAGGTGCCAGACAGCGATTCGCTGACGCCGGCCAGAGCGCCACCTTTATCCGGGCCCCCTGGCAGGACGTTGAAAACCAGATGGAAGGCCGTTTCGACCTGGTTATCTGCCATGCCGTACTGGAATGGCTGGCCGAGCCCCAGGCAATCCTGCCGGTGCTGCATCGCCTGGTTGCGAACGATGGCTGGCTGTCGCTGGCGTTCTACAACCGCGACGCGCTGATCTACCGCAACCTGCTCAAGGGTCATTTCAAGAAACTGCGCAGCCAGAGCTACGCCGGCGAGCGTCAGAGCCTGACACCGCAGCAGCCGCTCGACCCGCGTGAGCTGGCCGCGCAACTCGCGCCGCACTGGCGGGTCGAAGCAACCAGTGGCGTGCGTGTATTCCATGACTACATGCCTGCCGATTTCCAGGCCCGTACCGAGCCTGCCGACCTGATCGAGATGGAACTGGCCTACCGCCGCCATCCCGCATTCGCCGGCCTCGGGCGTTACCTGCACTGGTTGTGTCGGCCCTGCTAATGCCGGCCGGGAGGAATCCATGTTGATCCGCGCTTTTCTGCCCCTGCTCTGCCTGAGTCTGGTGGCTTGCCAGAGCAAGAATCCGTACACCGAGGATTCGGCGCCGATCCCACCGGCACCGCCGATTGAGCAAATTCAATCGCCGATCTACCCGGCCGCCCCACGTGACTTCTCCAGCTACCAGAGCTGGGGCTGGCGCACGCCACCCGCCGGCACCGCTTCGGTCAGTGGTGAAGAACTGCAGGAGATGGTCGCCGGCGCGCTCGATCAGCGCGGCTTGCGACCAGCACCGGGAGGATCAGGTAACAGAAAGGCAGACGTGTTGATTTCAGCCGGCGCCAGCAAGGAAACGCGGGTACGGCAAACCTATGACAACTATGGCCCACAGGTGGGCGTGGGCCGTTATGGCGGCGGCTACGGCTCCGGTTATGGCGTCGGCACCAGTGTGCCTATCGTGCGCAGTTACGAGGAAGAGGTGGTCTCGGTGCGCATCGAGATGTTCGATGGCGCCTCTGGCCAGGCCGTCTGGAGCAATCGCGCCGAAGCGCGCGTCAGCGGCAGCCGGGCCAAGCAGCAAGATGCCGTGCGCGAGGCTGTCGAGCGCGCCTTGGCCGATTATCCACCGCGCTGAATGCGGCAAGCGGATACGGGCCAAACGAACACGCCGGGCCTAAACTGAGCAGATTCCATTCCGGGAGAACAATCATGTTCCGCCGCTTGTTGCTGATTCCCCTTCTCCTCGCTCTGGCAGCCTGCCAAGGCCCACACGTGCAGCGCGATTTCGATCCTGCGCGGGACTTTTCCGTCTATCGCGCCTGGAGCTGGAAAGAGCCGGCCCTGCAGTACCGCCCGGACGATCCGCGCATCAAGAGCGATCTGACCGAGCAGCGCGTCCGCGAGGCGGTATCCGGAGAACTCGACCAGCGCGGCCTGCGCCCGGCCGCGACGGGTGCAGCAAGCGACGTTCAGGTTCAGGCCTGGTACATCATCGACCAGCGTACCCAGCAGTACACCACCACCTCTGGCGCCTGGGGCAACCCATGGTACGGCTACTGGGGCGGGCCGATGTTCACCGACACTCGTACCATCGACTATCAAGTCGGTACGTTGCAGATCGACCTGTACGACGCAGGCGACGGCAAGCTGGTCTGGCGCGGCAGTGCCGAGCAGGTGCTGCGCAGCCGCCCGGGAACGCCCGACGAACGCGCCGGCAGCATCCGTGAGCTGGTAACGCGGGTGCTGTCGCAGTACCCGCCGCGCTGAGCGATTCGCTGCCGGGGCAACCCACAATGCTGGCGGGGCTCCCCCTTGCGCACCATAATGTCGCGCCCCTGACCCTGGAGACTCGACATGCCTGCCGTTGCCTGGTGGTTACTTACCCTGCCCTTCATTGCCGGCGCGCTGCTGCCGCTGCAAGCCGGAATTAACGGTCAGGTAGCACGTCACCTGGGCAATGTAATGGGCGCGGCGTTGCTCTCGTTCGCCGTGGGGACACTGGCGTTGTTGCTCATCGTGCTGGTTCAGCGTGATGTGCCAGCGCTGCAAACGCTGAAAAGCTTGAGCTGGTGGCATTGGTCCGGCGGTTTACTCGGTGCCTTCTTCATCGCCACCGCCGCCTTCGCTGCGCCGCGCACGGGGGCGCTGCTGTTCATGGCGCTATTGCTCGCCGGCCAACTGTTCGTCGCGTTACTTCTAGACCACTTCGGCTGGGCTGGCTTCCGCCAGTCGAGCATCAGCCTCGGCAAGGTTTCCGGCCTGCTACTGGTCTTCGCTGGTGTCTGGCTTATCCAGCGCGGCTAACAGGCAATCTCCAGCGCAGTCACTCTTGCTCGAAGGCGTAGAACAGATTGGGCTCGCTGACCAGGTAGAGATTGCCCTGCGCATCGAAAGTCATCCCTTCAGGCTGCGGCACGCTGCGCTCGAGCCCGGCAAAACCGCTCCATAGCGAGCGAAAGCTGACCAGTTCACCCTTGGCATCAAGCTCGAGCATCATCTTCGCTTCGTCGCTGAGCAGCATCAGATGGCCGGTCTGCTCATCGAAATGCACCGATGACAGATCGCTGGCCATGTCCAGCTTCTCGATCCAGGCCTCACGATCGATGATCTTGATGTCCATATCACCCGCAAGGCTGCGCCTGATGCCCTGAATCTCATAGAGCTTGCGCGGTGAATGCTCCTTGACCACGAATAAGCGGTCACCGGCCCGGTCATAACCGACGCCCTCGAAACCGGCATTTTCCGCATCGGCCAACGCCAGGGTGATCGACCGCGCCTCCGCGCGCCGCAGCGGCCCGGCGACGCGGGGAACCTGCACGACCACCAGCGATTGCTTGCGCTCTTCGGTCAGCACCAGCAGGTCCTCGCCCAGGTATGTCACACCCTCGACATCTTCGAAGCCCTGCAGCGGATAGCGTGCAATGAAGCTCCCATCACGCCCCAACGCCAGCAACTCTTCCGGATTGTTGACCACGGCCCATAGATGGTCGCGGCGCTCGTCGTAGGTCAGCCCGGAAAGGTTGTCCTTAACCGACGTTACCGGCAATGCATCAATTTTCACCCGGTACTCCGGCAGCCACAGGCTACGCCGCTCCCAGGTGCTTTCATGCCAGGTGGTTTTCAATGTGTAGAAAAGACGCTCATCGAGATGAAAGGCTGTAGCGACATAGAGCAAGCCGAAAAAAAGACTGGCATACACCCAGGCGGGGCGCAGCGCCGCTATTCGTCCCAGGTGCGATCTGGCAAGGGCTAGCATCTTTGGTTTCTCGTTAGGCGAATGTCAGGCAGGCTGCCCGGGGCTTGTTGCAGTTGAATGACGCGAGACACATTGCTGTCGATGGGGACGCAGCGACAATCCGACCGCCCCCTGCACCGCTGGTTCCAGCGGTGCAGCTACCGTTTGGAACTCTCGGGCCTGCTCGATAGCCCAATGCCCAAGGCTGCGTTCGCGCGCCGCAATCGAATGTCAGGAGAGTGATACATGCGGGTAGAAGGATTCTTCGAATGGCTGGGACAGGCGCTGGGCTCGGTCATACGCTTCATCGTCGAGGCGCTGGGCGATTTCTTCGGCCTGTTTGCCCGAGCCGGACATAACTTCCTCGAAGGGCTGTCGCGCACCCTGGGAATGGACCGCTCGCTGATCAGCCTGGTGGCACTGGCTATTGGCCTGTTGCTGCTGGTTGCTGCGGTCCGCTCGTTCTTCCGCGGCTCGATCATCGGTGGGCTGATCTGGCTGTTCCTCGGGCTGTGGCTGCTGAGCTGGCTGATTCACTGACTTGCTCTGGACGTTACTGCACGTGTTTACATACGGCCCCGCGCGCCCAAGCCCGGGCTTTTCCTCTTTCACTGATCGCCACGTATAGTGCCGGGCCGTCCCGGAGGCCCGTAATGCCCAGCTTGCTTGTCGCCTGGCGCCATATCCCCACCCACAACAAAGTGTGGGCGCTGGCGGCGCCGATGATCCTCTCCAATCTATCCGTTCCACTGGTCGCATTGGTGGACAGCAGCGTGATCGGCCATCTGCCACACGCGCATCAATTAGGCGCCGTGGCAGTTGGAGGCAGCCTGTATACGTTGCTGGTCTGGGTGATGGGCTTTCTACGCATGGGCACGACGGGCTTCGCCGCCCAGGCGGCCGGCCGCAATGACGGCGGCGCGCTGCGCCAGATCCTTCTGCAGGGGCTGCTGCTGGCACTGGGCTTCGCGCTATTGCTAGGGGTAATAGGCGTCCCACTGAAGGGCATCGCCCTCCAATTCATGCAGCCCTCGGCGGAACTGGATGAGCTGACCCGCGACTATTTCCATACGCGTCTGTTCGGCCTACCAGCCGCACTGGCCAGCTACGCACTGATCGGCTGGTTTCTCGGCACGCAGAATGCGCGCGCACCGTTGGCCATTCTACTGACGACCAATCTGATCAATGTGGCGCTCGACTTGTGGTTCGTGCTCGGCCTCGACTGGGGGGTGGCTGGTGCAGCCCGCGCCTCGGTGATCGCCGAATGGAGCGGCGCACTGCTTGGCCTGGCCCTCACCCGCAAGGCGCTGCTCCGCTACCCTGGTCGTCTCGATGTTGCAGCGCTGCGCCGCTGGATAAGCTGGCGGCCACTGATGGCCGTCAACCGCGACATCTTCCTGCGCTCACTGGCGCTGCAACTGGTGTTCTTTATGGTTACGGTGCAGGGCGCGCGACTGGGCGATGCAACCGTTGCTGCCAATGCTCTTCTACTCAATGGCCTGCTGCTGACCGCTCATGCGCTCGATGGGCTTGCACACGCGGTAGAGGCGCTAAGTGGGCATGCCATAGGTGCAGGCGATCGCAAGACGCTGCAGCGCGTGATGGTCGTGGCGGGCGGTTGGTCACTGCTGGCCAGCGTTGTCTTTGGCCTGTTCTTCCTGCTTGCCGGCCATCTATTCATCCAACTGCAAACAGACATTCCCGAGGTACGCCAGACCGCTCTGATCTACCTGCCCTATCTGGCGGCGCTGCCGCTGATTGCGGTATGGAGTTATCTGCTCGACGGGCTGTTCATTGGCGCCACCCGTGCGCGGGAAATGCGCAACAGCATGCTGTTGGCCGTAGGCCTGACGTTGCCGTTGGGCTGGCTGCTGCAGGGCCTTGGCAATCACGGCTTGTGGCTGGCCTTTCTGAGCTTCATGCTGATGCGCGGTATCTGCCTGGGCGTGCTCGCTCAGCGCCTGCAGCACCGCGGAGCCTGGTTTACCATGGACGGGCAGACCACCGCACACCCCATCGAAGGACGCTGAACATGGCCTATGCCATCGCTGCCTATCTGCATTTTCTGGCGATATTCCTGCTCTTTGCCTTGTTACTGCTGGAACACCAGCTGTTCCGTCAGCCGATGACGCTGGAGCGCGCGCGCAGCCTGTTTCGCATCGACATCGCCTTCGGCATCACTGCGGCGGCTGTACTGGTCAGCGGCGCCGCGCGGGCAATCTTCTATGGCAAAGGGCTGGACTATTACCTGCAGAACAGCCTGTTCCACGCCAAGGTCGGGCTATTCGTGGTGGTCGCGATCCTATCGATCTACCCCACCCTGACCTTCCTGCGCTGGCGCCCGGCATTGTCTGCAGGACAGACGCCTGACGTATCGAGCAGCACTGCGCGATGGGTCAGGCTGACCATCCGCCTGGAGCTGTTACTGCTCCTGATGATCCCGTTGCTAGCGGCGCTGATGGCACGCGGTATCGGCGTCATAACCGGCTGATACCGTGACCAGCTTCATCAAGGCGTGAGGTAGGAAGAACGCGTCAGCCCCAGACGCAAGGCATCGATGTACTGGGTGCGTTCCTTGGCACTCAGCTTGGCGCTGGCGACCTTGTCGCGGTAATAGGTCATTAGCTCCTCGGGCGAAAGGTGCACGTAGCGCAGCATGTCCTCGATGGTGTCGTGGGTCTCGATGCCGGCGTGGTAATAGCTGCCATCCTCGCGCTGATAGACGTTCACCGAGTCGGTATCGCCGAACAGGTTGTGCATGTCGCCGAGAATCTCCTGATAGGCGCCCACCAGGAACACGCCGAGGAAATACTCTTCGCCAGGCGCGACCTCATGCACCGGCATGCTGCTCTCGATGCTCTGCTCGTCGACGTAGTGCTTGATCTTGCCATCCGAGTCGCAGGTCAGGTCCTGCAGCACAGCGCGCCGCACCGGCTCTTCGCTTAGCCGCTGCAGCGGCACGATCGGCAGGATCTGGTCGATCGCCCAGGTGTCCGGCAGGCTCTGGAAAACCGAGAAATTGCAGATGTACTTGTCCGCCAGCTTGTCATTGAGCTCGTCGAGCACCGCACGATGTGAGCGCTGGCGGGCCTTGAGCTGGTTGTACAGGCGACGGCAGATCGCGTAGTAGCTCTGCTCGGCCAGCGCTTTCTGCGCCAGCGTCAGCTTGCCGGACGCATACTGCGCACTGGACTCGCTCATATAGTGGGTAGCGCGCCAGTAAGTCTCGGTGACCATTTCCGGGTCTGTCGGCCCGAGCAGATCGGCCAGCGACTGAACGATCTCTGGAAGCTCGTCGTAGTTGTCGATCACTGGCAGCTCGTCGTTGTGTCGCTCAACGTCGGTGACCTGCATGACCAGCACTGCGTGATGCGCGGTCATCGCCCGGCCGCTCTCGGAGAAGATGTTCGGATGAGGCAATCCCTGCGCCTCGCAGAACTCCTTGAGCATGCCGACCACGGTACCGGCGTACTCGTCGATGTCGTAATTGATCGAGCTGGCGTTACGCGAGTGGGTACCGTCGTAATCCACGCCCAGACCGCCGCCAACGTCGATGTAATCCACCGGCAGGTTCAACGCGCGCAGCTCGGCGTAGTAACGGATCGCCTCACGGAAGCCCTGACGGTAGTCGGCCAGATTGGCAATCTGCGAGCCCATGTGAAAGTGCAGCAGGCGGATGCCTTGATCCATTTCGGCCGCACGAAAGCGCTCGATCACCGAAAGCAACTGCGCCGCGGACAAACCGAACTTCGAACGCTCACCGCCGGTATCGGCCCATTTGGAGGACGCCAGGGACGACAGGCGAACGCGCAGCCCTACCTGCGGCGTCAGCTTGAGCTCGTTGGCCTCCTCGATCACCAGCCCGACCTCGGACTCCTTCTCGATGACGATGAACACCTTGTGCCCGAGCTTCTGCCCCATCAACGCCAGGCGGATGAACTCGCGATCCTTGTAGCCGTTACAGACGATGGTGCCGCCCTTAGGGGCGAGCGCCAGCACGGCCATCAGTTCGGGCTTGGACCCTGCTTCCAGGCCGATGGAAACGTTCTGCGTGGCGATGATGTTTTCCACCACCGCTTCCTGCTGATTGACTTTGATCGGGTACAGCGCGGTGTACTTACCGGCGTACTCCATGCGCTCGATGTTGGCATCGAAGGCGCCCGTCAGGCGCCGCACGCGGTCCTGCAGAATCCCTGGGAAGCGCACCAGCAGCGGCAGCGAAAGCCCCGCCTCGCGCAATTGCTCGATCAGTCCGTTGAACTCGATCGGCTCGCCGCTCGGCCCTTGCGGGCGGACCTCGACATTGCCCTCGTCGCTGATCGCGAAATACCCTGCGCCCCAGTGGCGAATGCCGTAAATGCTGCGGCTATCGGCAGCGGTCCACTGGCTACCGTCGTCTTTACGTGTACGTCGTACAGGCATCGAGGCCTCCCGGAAGAAATTGACTGTTTCGCAGCGAGCAGAGGCTCCCGGCGAAGGCTATGCGGCTTCGACAGCCGATATGCAGAAAATGGTGAAAATTGATGAGAGGTATCACAGCAGCGCTCAGCCGCCAGACTTCTTGGCCTTGAAGCCACGCTTGGTCAGCTCGTCGATCAGTAGCTGGACGTGATCACCCTGGATCTCGATGACGCCTTCCTTCAGCGCACCACCCGTGCCGCAGCGACGTTTCAACGCACTGGCCAGCTCCTTGAGCTCGTTCTCGGCCAGTGGCACACCGCTCACGGTCGTCACCGTCTTGCCGCCCCTACCCTTGCTCTCGCGGCGTACGCGCGCAATGCCATCGCCTTCAGGCAAAAGGTTCTGCTTGCAGACGCAACTATCCTGCGGCTGACCGCATTCAGGGCAATGCCGACCGGCATCGGTGGAATAGACCAACCCGCTCAGGCCGGCTAGAGAAGTGGTTTTTTTCGCCACGCAAACCTCACTCGCGAATCGGGCTCTGCCTGGCAGAGCCGAAGTGCCGGCTAATTTACCAGCAATGCGAGTCGGCTAGCAGAGCTGAGTCCGCTAACGGCTAACGAAACCCGGGCCCACCCGCGAAATCGGGGCGGCGAATGGCGATCAGCCCGTCTGACCACTTATCCGCCCAGTCGGTGCATAGGGCGTCGGATCTACGATCGGCTCCTGCCCAAGCATCAGGTCGACCAACAGCTGGCAGGACGCCGGCGCGAGCACCAACCCGTTACGGAAGTGTCCACAGTTCAACCAAAGCCCGTCGAAGCCGTTGACTTGTCCTATATAAGGCACACCATCCGGCGAGCCCGGACGCAATCCGGCCCAGTGCTTGACCACTTGCGCGTCAGCCAGCGCCGGTAGCAATTCGATCGCCGTCGCCCTGAGGCTTTCCAGCGCATCCTCCGTGGGCGTCTTGTCGAAGCCGACATCTTCCAGGGTGCTGCCGACCAGGATATGGCCGTCGCGCCGCGGAATCGCATAACGCCGCTTGGCCAGCACCATACTCGGCAGGAAATCCTCGGCGCACTTGAAGAGGATCATCTGCCCCTTCATCGGCTTGACCGGAATCTCCAGCCCCAGCGTCGCCAGCAGCTTCGCGCTCCAGGCGCCTGCAGCCACAACCACCTGATCCGCCCGCATCTCGCCCTGCCCCGTCCGCACGCCCACTACACGCGCTCCATCACGCAGGAAGCCTTCGACTGGGCACTGCTCGATAACAGTTACGTTAGGCAGCTGCCGCAGCGCTTCGCGCAGGGCTCGGAGCAGACGGGGATTACGGATGTTGGCGACACCTTCCATGTAAACGGCACGCTCGTAGCCATCACCCAACGAAGGCACGGCCTGGCGCACCGCGCCCATCGATACCGACGTCAGTGGCCGGCCATAGCGCTCAGCCCAACTCAACGCCTCTGCCTCGTCGTGCAAATCCAGCCAATAAAGGCCAGTTACATGAACCTCCGGGTCAACGCCCGTTTCCTCCAGCAACCGCTCACCGAACTGCGGATAGAAATCCTGCGACCAGTGCGCCAGCGCGGTGACGGCTGGGCTATAGCGCCACGGATACAACGGCGACACGATCCCGCCACCCGCCCAAGAGGCCTCGCTGCCAGTGCTGCCGGATTCGAGCAATAACACCGACTTGCCGGCTGCTGCCAGACGATAGGCCGACAGCAGCCCGATGACCCCGCCGCCGACAACGATCACTTCTTGATTCACACGCCTCTCCAACCATCTGGTTCACATTTCTGCCCGTCCTCGCTTGGACTGACGGGCAGGCTGCTTTAAAAGAGCGTCTGTGTATCTCGCAAACGCCAGTACACAAACAGCAGCCAGGACGGCTGAGCATCATACGTGCAAAGGAACCGCACTATGGCGAACCGAAATCAAGGCTTCACGCTTGTAGAGTTGATCGTCACATTGTCGATCCTCACCCTTATCTTCTCCATAGCCGTGCCGGCGATGGCCGACCTTATTGCTCGCAGCAAGCAACAAGCCTTACTCAATCAAGTGCAGGATGCGATCCAGAAGGCCCGCACCAAAGCAGTCCTTGACCGGCAGATGGTTGTTGTTTGTGGCACCAGTGATAAGACTAACTGTACTAGTGACTGGCGCAACGGCTGGTTGACCCGGACTGAACCGACAGGACGGATACTCGCTGTTACTCAGTTGCCCGCCGCCGACGAACTCCGCTGGATTGGCTTCGGCGATCAGCGAATACGGTTCTACGAAAACGGAACCAGCCCATGGAGCAATGGCCGCTTCTACCAGTGCTACAAACAGCGCATCGCCTGGCAATTGATTCTTAGCCGCCAGGGCCGACTGAGACAGGGCACCGCGGCAGACGACGCGAGTAAGGCCTCGCTGTGCAAGCCCTAACAAACAGCGGCAAGACGTCAAAGCATGGCCCCGATCACGCCGAAGCCCTCTCGCAAGCCTGATAATCGCGCCGACAGCCGGTCATCTCGACAAACGCACCGGCCATCCCGGCATAACGGACAAAACACCCAAGCCGAATCATTATCCGCTCAAGAATACAAACGGAGCGCAACATGTCACGCCGCAGAGACATGCATGGATTCACACTCATCGAGCTAATGATCGTACTTGCGCTTCTGGCCATCGCAGTCGGTATTGCAATACCAAATCTCTCCCGTTTGGTCGCAAACAATCAGATCGAAGCACAAGCGCAGACGCTAAACAGCCTGCTTCAGTTCGCTCGCTCACAGGCCGTGGTACGTCGCACCTCTATTAGCCTGAGCAACAGTGCCAATGACTGGATCGTGGCCAACGCGTTGGACGACACGGTGCTGCGCCAGGAGGCTCTCAATCCAGATCACGCCAGTGTTGCCAGTAGCCTGTCATCACCTATCACTCTCACCTTCAACGCCAACGGCTCAGCCGAAGCTGCTCGCTTCGTTGTCTGCCGTGACGACAACCCGGCCTTCGCCCACCTGATTACCGTACAACCCAGCGGCAATACCCGCCTGATACGTCGTGGCAAGGATGAAAACGGTAATGACCTGCAGGACTGTGAACCATGAACAAGCGTATCAACAACCGAGGGTTCAGCCTGATCGAAGTACTGGTCACGTTGGTGCTTCTAACCATCGGCATGCTCGCCCTGGTTGCCATGCAGGGCCGAGGCATTCAATTCACTTCGGATTCGGTAGCCCGCAACAACGCCATCATGCTTGCCACCGAACTGCTGGAAACAATGCGTGCCAATCCAGGCGGGCGTGATGACTACCTGATCGAAAAACTCCAAACCGACGGAGAGTGTTCAGGAGAAGCAGTGGAAGTATCCGACGTTGCCGAACAGCTTGCGTGCTGGAGCGAAAAGGCGCGGATGCTCATGCCTGGCGCCAATGGCGACGGAACTGAGCCGATAGCCGTACGCAACAACTTCTACGCATGCCGATCAGTGCAAGCCGGAGCCTGCGTAGCTGACGACGGCTCGACCATCGAGGTCCAAATCGCCTGGCGCTCCAACGGCGAGCGTTGCGGCAATGGCACCGACCCCTTCATCTGCACCCTGCGCCTGCGCGGAGAACTCTGACCATGCACAAGCAACATGGCCTTTCGATCATTGAGCTGATGGTCGCTTTGCTTATAAGCAGCTTCCTAATTCTCGGCATAACGCAGGTCTACCTCGACAACCGCGAGAACACGCTGTTTCAGCAAAGTCAGGGACAAAATATCGACAACGCTCGCTTCTCCATCCTTTTGCTGGAGCAGACGCTCGCCAAGACAGGCTACCGTCGCGCACCTGATGAAGCCATGGAGACAGCCTTTCCCGACGACAGTATCGGCGCATGCGGACAGATGGGCGCCGGACAGGTGGTCAAGCGGCTGAGCGCCACATCGTTCTGCATCCGCTATCAACCAGCTTTCCCGGATGCTCGTGATTGTGCCGGCGACAATATCGACAATATTCCCGCCCCTTATGTTTCCTCTGAGCCGGTGACGGAAATATTCGACCTCGCCGACGGGAATCTCACCTGCAACGGTCAGCCCATTGCCAGCGACATCGAAGAGCTGAGCTTCGTTTATGGCGTAAATAACAATGAAGAGAAGCGCATCAGCAAATACGACCCCGAGCCGGGCGCTGACGACATTATCCGCGCCGTGCAGTTCTCCATTCTGACGGCAAGCCCAACCGAAGTTGCCAAGACCCCCGGCAGTGCGGCCTACAAATTTTGGTTCGGTGACGATCCCGAGGACAAACGCCTCTACACCATGCTTTCCAGCAGCACCAGCATGAGGAATCTGATGCCATGAGCCGCAAAAACCACCGACTCAATCAACACCAACAACGCGGCGTCAGCCTGCTGATAGCGCTGATCTTTCTACTGATCATCACGGTTCTGGCCATCGCCAACATGCGCGAGGTCAGCCTTGAATCACGCATCACCGGCAACCTGATTGAGCAAAAGCAACTGCTCAACGTGGCCGAGGCCAGCGTCAGGGATGGGGAGCGTCGCACCCTTTTGCATGGCCCCCATGAGCCAACAAGCGACTGCCAGGGCATCGACCCCGGAAAGCTATGCCTGCTTCATGGAGAAGCCAAGTACGCAATAAATACGGATAACACTCAAGTCTATTCACCCGACGATGATACCGAGCTTCCCGGTAACGCTACTTGGTATGCGCAAACCGCTCCTGGCGGTGAACTGCTAGGTCAATCGGAAAACCCCGAGTATGGAAATATGCTGCTCGGCATAGGCGTGTTTCGCTATGAAATCAACGGCATCGCCAATAACAACAATCTGAACAGTGCAGTTCGCTCAACCGTCGCCCTGAATTCCAAGGGAAGGATAGAGCACGAAGAATAACTTCGCTCGCCAAGTTATATAGGGAACAATCATGAACGCTTCGCCCCTTTTTTTAACAAAAAGCCTGTTGAGCACGCTGGGCTTCTTTCTCTACTTCTCTGGAACCCTGAGCGCCAGTGCAGCAGCATTGAATATTAGCCAGAAGCCTCTGATACTGAGCGAGACGGTGGCGCCCAATCTTGTTTTTACGCTGGATGATTCCGGTAGTATGCGCTGGGCTTTTGCGCCTGATGATTCAGGTCGAGAAGGCAGCACTAGCAACCTGCGTAACAAACGCAGAGGCATGTCGGCCAGCACCAATCCGATGTACTACAACCCCAACGTCAAGTATCGCCTGCCCATCAAACTGAACAGCGACGGCTCAACGCCTTCCACTGGTTACAGCACCAGCTTTACAACGGCCTATCACAACGGTTTTCAGACGTCTTATGGCTCTATCAACCTGAGCAACAGTTATCGCGTATCTTGGAATTTCAGTACCGACGGAGCGGTAACCTATGACTACACTTCATCAATCAGCTATGCGGCTCCAACGGGGACGATTTACAATCTTTCGGAAAACCCTATCAATGATTTTGGCGGCTTTGAGAATTTAGACCTAACAGTCGGAACCCCAGTCACGCGAGAGATACTAGGCACAACTCACACCTTCACCAGAAACAGCAACAACAACTGCACGATTACCCCAAGCACATCGGGCATTACTTGCACACGCAACAGCGGCAACTCTTACAGAATAACCAGAAACCGAACTCAGACTGCCGTACCTGCCTACTATTATACTTACGATCCATCTCTTGCCGGCTGCAACGCCGACAAAAACAACGACGCGTGTCATCGCCCGGTCTTCGTATCAGCCAACTCCGGTCCAGGAGGAGCTGACGAGCGAGAGAACTTCGCCATCTGGTATTCATTTTATCGAACTCGCGCCCTGGCCACCGTCAGCGCTGCCAACCTGGCGTTCAATGAACTAGCCTCTTCTGCCCGGCTTACCTGGCAAACACTGGATGTATGTAACAACCTGAACTCCAGCGGTTGCGGTACGAACTTTTTCAGGGAGTTCAGCCCTCGCCACAAAGCCAATTTCCTCAACTGGCTGGCAGGCGTGAAGTTCAACAGTAGCACTCCCCTTCTGGCCGCAACAAAGCGGGCCGGCGAGTTCTACACCGAGGCTACCCCTTGGGCGCATACCCCTAACCCAATGACCAGTAACGGAGGTCGGGGGACAACTGTTACCAATCCGCAACATGCTTGCCGCCCAAGCTTCCATGTACTGATGACAGATGGCATGTGGAACGACAGCTCGTTTCCCAGCGGCATCACCAGGCATGACGGCGCCACCTTTACACCGGGAGCGACCGGAGACACGCAGTACAATTACGATGGCAAGAAAGCACCGTTCGGCAACGATGCGAAAACCACGACAGGGACGCTGGCCGACATCGCCATGCACTACTGGGCTACCGATCTGCGCAGCTCGCTGGCGAACGACCTGAAACCCTATATCCACACCAAAAATACTGACCTAGAGAAACAGTTCTGGGACCCCCGCAACAATCCTGCCACCTGGCAGCACATGGTCAACTACACCATGGGCTTGGGCTTGAGCAATTCATTGAATGCGGCGGGCATCCCTTGGACGGGCGATACCTTTGGCGGCTCAGGCTATACCAGCCTCGCAGCCGGCACAGCAAAGTGGCCAGCTGCGTCCGCAAGCAATGCCAATAATGTTTACGACCTCTGGCATGCCGCGATCAACTCCCGCGGAGAGTTCTTCAGCGTCGACAGTCCAGATGACATGGTCAAGGCATTCAAGGATATCCTCAACCGCATTGCCGAGCGCACTACAACTGCCGCCCGCCCCGCTGTATCGGCGTCCTTCGTTACCGATAATGCCAGCGGTTCATTGCAAAGCAACGTCTATGCGACTCAGTTCTCCAGCGAAGACTGGAGCGGGGAGCTAAGCAAGACCACGCTGGCTGCCGGCCAGACGAAAAAGCTCTGGACCAGCACAACCAGTAGCCCCAACAACCGTAAAATTATGATGGCTGGCGCCGAAACAACAAGCAGTAAACTAAAAGCTTTCAACTGGAGCAATCTCGGTGATCTGCAAGGACTGCTCAATATCAACCCCGAAAGCCTGGTAGGCGCCAAGGATAACCGCGGCTCGGAACGAGTGGACTACATCCGCGGCAATCGCAGCATCGAAGGGGACAACGAAACAAGCTTCCGCCGACGCAATAGCAGCACAGTAATCGGCGATATTATCAACTCCAGTCCGGTGGTGGTGGGCACGCCCGCTTACATGGCGTACCTAGCTGATGCCATCGAAAAGCCAGACAGAGGAGAAAGCTACAAAAATTATACGGAGTTCCGCGAGGATAACCGGAAGCTTGTTACCGACTCAGAGACGAACGCGGTAGTTTCCGGAAAACGCAAAGAAATGATCTATGTGGGTAGCAACGACGGCATGCTGCACGGCTTCAATGCCGCTACCGGAGTGGAAGAGTTCGCCTTTATTCCCACCGAAGTGATCAAAAACCTCTATCGCCTCACCGGCAAGAACTACAGCGGCGGCGAGCATCATTATTTTGTCGATGGCACGCCGATCGTCCGCGACGTCTATTTGGGCGACGATGAGGGCTGGCGCACCGTTCTGATAGGTACCCTGCGCGCAGGCGGCAAGGCTTTGTTCGCGCTCGACGTTACCGATCCGGAAAATATAAAACTCCTCTGGGAGTTTGATTCGACTACCGATGAGGACCTTGGCTACACATTCGCACAGCCGGAAATCGTGCGTTTGCATACCGGCGAGTGGGCAGTGTTGCAGGCTAATGGTTATGACAGCACACAGGACAGAGCAGCACTTCTAATCATCAACATAAAGACGGGGAAATTGATCAAAAAGATCACCGTACCCGAGGTGACTGAAAACGACATCACGCTCCCCAACGGACTTTCCAGCGTACGGGGCGCTGACAACAATGGCGACGGCCTAGTGGACTACGCCTATGCCGGCGACCTGCAAGGCAACCTCTGGCGGTTTGATCTGGTAAAGGCATCTGGCAGTTCAGATACGCCAACAACCGGCGACCCCTTTGCCCGCACCAATGACCAAGTTGCCAGCACCACCAAGAACGACTTCAAACTGGCCTATGGTGAAAAGCCTCTATTCGTTGCCAGCGATACAGATGGCAAGCGACAGCCCATTACCATTCAGCCATCGCTGGTTCGCCACCCAGGCGGCCTGGGGTATCTGGTTTTGGTAGGTACGGGAAAGTACTTCGAACATAGCGACGCCAACGTCAATACCAGCCGCGCTATGACGCTCTATGGCATCTGGGATCGCCATACCAAACGGCAGACTACCTCTACCGCGACGCGACGCGCAGAGAAGCGGAGTAACTTATTTCTGCAATCGTTCAGCAAGGAGGAGAAGAGCGCAGCGTTCAAGGACGCAGCAAAAGCCATTACAGCTACTCGCGATGTCCGCCTGCTCAGCGCCGGACTGCCTCAGTGGTACAAGGCTCCTGCTGATGGCCAGCCGCCTTTGGATACCAGAAATGATGAGAATGTCAATCAATGGGGCTGGGCGCTGGATATGGCGGTCGCGAATAAACTGGAGGGCGAGATGATCATCAATAATATGACCGCCAGCGGCTCCATCCTGTTTTTCAGTAGCCTGACTCCTAACCAGGACCCCTGCCAGGCAGGCGCCGACACCTGGCTATACGCGATCGACGCCTTCAGTGGCGGACGCACCCGCTTCAACGTACTCGACCTGAACGCAGACCGCATCGTGGACAATCTCGACAAGTTTGGTGAAGACGTCGTGTCCGGCATGCGCTTCCCTGCCCTTGGTGGCTTTACTCTGGCTCCCGGCAATCAGGTCTTTGGCAGTGACGGTGCAGCCGATCCCGCAACCGTTGGCGACGACCCCAACAGCAGCGGTCGCCAGAGCTGGCATATCGTTCCGGAGAAATATCAATGAACAAGTTTGAACAGCGCGGGTTCACCCTGATCGAGTTGATGATCGTGGTGGCAATCTTGGGCATCTTGGCCGCCATCGCATACCCGAACTACACGGAATATCTGAATCGCAGCAAGCGCGCCGAAGGCATGGCGCTGCTGCAGGAAATGGCTGCGCGGCAGGAGCGTTTCTATGCGCAGAACAGCGCTTACGTGACAACCAACAACAACATCGGACAGTTGGTTAGCGATTCATCGAAGATCACAGGCTCGGGAGCAACTGCTCGCATCCGCTCGGAACAAAGCTATTACCACGTAGCGGTCTCCAGCGTAGCCAATGACGGCGGCTATTCTCTGACCGCAACACCGGTCCTGCCCTTCAGCGATCCGGCTTGCGGCAACCTTACGCTGAACGCAATTGGTATCAAGGGCCGCAGCGCCACCGGTTCGGATGCCAAATCAGTGGAGCAATGCTGGAAATAAGACTGCACAAGCAGAAACCGGGTACGTGGCTGGTTTCTGCTTATTCACTTATACCTGCCTCACCCTTAACTCCTTCGGCATGGAGAACGTTACGTTCTCCGGCCGCCCTTCCAATTCGTCCAACCCCGTAGCACCCCATTCCCGCAGTTGCTCAATCACGCCGCGCACCAGCACTTCAGGGGCTGAAGCGCCCGCGGTGATACCGACGCGGGCGTGTTCAGCGAACCACTCCTGCTTGAGGTCTTCGGCACCGTCTATCAGATAAGCAGGCGTGCTCATCCGCTCCGCGAGTTCGCGCAGGCGGTTGGAGTTGGAACTGTTGGGGCTGCCGACAACGAGCACCACGTCGCACTCGTCAGCGAGCTGCTTGACCGCATCCTGCCGATTCTGTGTGGCGTAGCAGATGTCATCCTTTCGCGGACCACCGATGCTTGGAAACTTGCTGCGCAGCGCGTCGATGACGCGGCTAGTGTCATCCATCGACAGCGTGGTCTGGGTGACGAAGGCTAGCGCCTCGGGATTGCGCACCTGCAACTGGGCGACGTCTTCCTCGTCCTCGACTAGGTAGATCGAACCGCCGTTACGCGAATCGTACTGCCCCATGGTGCCCTCGACCTCGGGGTGCCCGTGGTGGCCAATGAGGATGCACTCCCGTCCGTCACGGCTGTACTTGGCGACTTCTAGATGCACCTTGGTCACAAGCGGACAGGTGGCATCG
Source organism: Stutzerimonas stutzeri (assembly GCF_038561965.1). NCBI lineage: Bacteria > Pseudomonadati > Pseudomonadota > Gammaproteobacteria > Pseudomonadales > Pseudomonadaceae > Stutzerimonas > Stutzerimonas stutzeri. The sequence goes on from NZ_CP139348.1 coordinate 3,785,638, forward strand.
AAGACTTTCAAGCCGCGCTTCTCTGCCTCATGCCGAACTGCCTGGGAAACGCCGTGGGCACTGAAAATGACGATAACATCGTCCGGCACCTGATCCAGTTCCTCGACAAAGATCGCACCGCGCGCCCGCAGGTCTTCCACCACGAACTTGTTGTGCACCACTTCATGCCGCACATAGATCGGCGGACCGAAAACTTCCAGGGCGCGGTTGACGATTTCGATGGCGCGATCTACACCCGCGCAGAAGCCGCGAGGATTGGCGAGTTTGATTTGCATAGATGAGGTCTCGGCACGCGGAAGCTTGAAGACGAGGGAGTGTAACGCGATCCAGCCCTGAGGGCGGAAGAGGTAGGCCAGCGCAGTCGGCTGACCTACCTCATAACTAGACTGGCTTGACGTCGATGATCTCAACTTCGAACGTCAGGGTCTTACCGGCCAGCGGGTGATTGAAATCGACCGTGACCTGATTGTCGTCGAAAGCCTTCACTACGCCAGGCAACTCAGTACGCGCAGCGTCCTGAAAACTGACCATCAGCCCTTCGGAAAGCTCCATACCGGCGAACTGACTGCGCGGCATCACCTGGACGTTCTGCGGGTTGACCTGACCGAAGCCTAGCTCCGGAGCAATCTGCAGGGTGCGCTTGTCTCCTGCCTTGAGCCCGTAGAGTTGCTGCTCGAAGCCCGGCAGCAAGTTGCCATCGCCAACATTGAAGGTGGCGGGCTTTTTGTCGAACGTGCTGTCGACCAGCTCGCCCGTTTCCAGGCCAAGCGCGAAATGCAGGGTGACTTCCTTGTCCGGCCCAATGCGCTGTTCAGTCATGCGGATTCTCCGGTCTTATTGCCCTTGAACATGTCCAGCGCCAGCATCACGGCGCCCACAGTGATGGCGCTATCGGCAATATTGAACGCTGGGAAGTACCAGCGGTTCTGCCAATGCACCAGAATGAAATCGACCACATGGCCAAGCACCACGCGGTCATAAAGATTGCCAATCGCGCCGCCCAGAACCAGAGCGAGCGCGACTGCCAGCCAGGTTTCGCTCGGCTTCAGACGCTTGAGCCACACCACCAGCACAGCACTTACGCCAATCGCGATCACCGCAAACAGCCAGCGCTGCCAGCCACCATGATCGGCGAGGAAGCTGAACGCCGCACCGGTGTTATAGGCGAGCGTCCAGGCGAAATAGCCCGGAATCACGTCGACCTTCTGGTACAGACTGAAGTTGGCCTCGAAGTAATGCTTGGTGGCCTGATCGAGGACCAGCACCAGCACGCTGAGCCATAGCCAAGCAAGCCTGCCGAAACGCGCACTCATGCCGCTGCCTCCGCTAGAACACCGCGCGGCAAGGTGGTCTTTTCCCTACCGAAACGAAAGGCCACATCGTAATGGCGGGCTAAAGCCCACCTTACGGCAGCAACCACAGAGTCACGCATAGTGGCGAACCTCACCAGCGCCTTCGATGTTCTCAATGCAGCGGCCGCAAATCTCTGGATGCTCGGCATGAGTTCCAACATCCGGCAGGTGGTGCCAGCAGCGGCCGCACTTGCTGTGCCCGGTCTTTTTGACCACCAGCTTCAGACCCGCCAGTTCGCTCTCCACGGCCTCGGCAGGCGCCTGGGCCAACGGTGCGATATCGACGGCAGAGGTAATCAGCACGAAGCGCAGCTCGTTGCCCAGCTTGGCCAGTTCCGCGACCAGCGCATCCTCGGCATACAGCGTGACTTCCGCCTGCAGGTTGCCGCCAATGGTCTTGGCCGCACGCTGATTTTCCAACTCCTTGTTCACCGCGGTCTTGACTGCCATGACCTTCTCCCAGAAAGCGCGATCCAGCTCGGCGTCCTGTGGCAGCTCGGTCAAGCCCGTGTACCAGGTGTTGAGCATCACCGACTCGTTACGCTCGCCCGGCAGGTACTGCCAGATCTCCTCGGCGGTGAATGCCAGGATCGGCGCGATCCAGCGCACCAGCGCTTCGGCGATGTGATACAGCGCGGTCTGGCAGGAGCGTCGCGGCAGGCTATCGGCGCCGGTGGTGTACTGACGATCTTTGATGATATCGAGGTAGAAGCCGCCCAATTCCTGCACGCAGAAGTTATGCACCTTCTGATAGACATTCCAGAAGCGATAGGTGGTGTACGCCTCCTCGATCTCCTGCTGCAGCAGCAAAGCGCGATCAATCGCCCAGCGGTCCAGCGCGATCAGCTGATCATTGGGCACCATGTGCTGCGTTGGATCGAAGCCGTCGAGGTTCGAGAGCAAGAAGCGTGCGGTGTTGCGGATACGCCGGTAGGCATCGGCACTGCGCTGCAGAATCTGCTTGGATACAGCCATCTCGCCGGAATAGTCGGTGGCCGATACCCACAGGCGCAAGATGTCGGCGCCCATGCTGTCGGTGATCTCCTGCGGGGCAATGACGTTGCCGAGCGACTTGGACATCTTCCGGCCGTTCTCGTCCACGGTGAAACCATGGGTAAGCAAGCCCTTGTAAGGCGCATGGCCGTCGATGGCCGCACCGGTCAGCAGCGATGAATGGAACCAGCCGCGATGCTGGTCGGAGCCTTCCAGGTAAAGATCGGCCCGAGGGCCACTTTCGTGACCCATCGGGTGCGAACCACGCATCACATGCCAGTGGGTGGTTCCGGAGTCGAACCACACATCCAGGGTGTCGGTAATCTTTTCGTACTGTGCGGCTTCTTCACCAAGCAGTTCGGCTGCATCCAGCTTCGACCAGGCCTCGATGCCGCCCTGTTCGACGCGCAGCGCTACCGCCTCCATCAGTTCAACGGTGCGCGGGTGCAGTTCGCCGCTTTCCTTGTGCAAGAAGAACGGTATCGGTACACCCCAGGTGCGCTGACGCGAGATGCACCAGTCAGGACGTCCGGCGATCATGCCGTGCAGGCGCGCCTGGCCCCACGCGGGGACGAATTCGGTCTGCTCGATGGCATCCAGCGCACGGCGGCGCAGCGAGCTGCCGTCGTGGGCGACCTTGTCCATGCCGACGAACCACTGCGCAGTAGCGCGGTAGATCAGCGGGGTCTTGTGCCGCCAGCAGTGCATGTAGCTGTGCTGGATCGACTCGTGCTTGAGCAGTGCGCCGACTTCGGCGAGCTTCTCGACGATCGCCGGATTGGCCTTCCAGATGAACTGGCCGCCGAAGAACGGCAGGTCCGATACGTAGACGCCATTGCTCTGCACCGGGCCGAGGATGTCGTCGTTCTCCATGCCGTAGTGCTTGCAGGACCGAAAGTCGTCTTCGCCATACGCGGGTGCGGAGTGAACGATGCCGGTACCGGCGCCGGTTTCCACGTACTCGGCCAGATACACAGGAGCGAAGCGCTCGTAGAGCGGGTGACGGAAGCGGATCAGCTCCAGCGCCTTGCCCTCGCAGCGCGCGATGATCTCACCCTGCAGGCCGTAGCGCTGCAGACAGGACTCCACCAACTCCTCGGCCAGCACCAGCAGGCGCTCACCGGTATCGACCAGCGCGTAAACGAACTCAGGGTGCACGTTGAGCGCCTGGTTGGCCGGAATGGTCCAGGGTGTGGTGGTCCAGATGACGATGCTGGCGGGCTTGGCCAGGCTGCCCAGACCGAAGGCCGCGGCCAGTTTGTCGGCATCCTCGACCGCGAAGGCGACATCGATGGCATCGGACTTCTTGTCCTGATACTCGACCTCAGCCTCGGCCAGCGCCGACCCGCAGTCGAAGCACCAGTTAACCGGTTTCAGGCCCTTGAAGACGAAGCCGCCTTCAACCAGTTTCGCCAGAGCACGGATCTCGCCGGCTTCGTTGGCGAAATCCATGGTCTTGTAGGGATTATCCCAATCACCCAACACGCCGAGTCGGATGAAGTCGGCCTTCTGTCCCTCGATCTGCTCGGCCGCGTAGGCTCGGCAGCGCTCGCGGGTCAGGTCGGCCGGCTGATTCTTGCCGAAGGTAGTCTCAACCTTGTGCTCGATCGGCAGACCATGGCAGTCCCAACCCGGCACATAGGGCGCGTCAAACCCGCTCAGGGTGCGTGAACGGACGATCATGTCCTTGATCACCTTGTTCACCGCGTGGCCGATGTGAATGTTGCCGTTGGCGTACGGCGGGCCATCGTGCAGGACGAACTTCGGGCGACCTTCGCCGATCTGCCGCAGTTTCCGGTACAGGTCAATGCTGTTCCAGCGCTGCAGAATCTCCGGCTCGCGCTGTGGCAGACCGGCCTTCATCGGAAATGCCGTGGACGGCAGATTGAGGGTCGCTTTGTAATCGGTCATTTCAGTCCTGACTCGTCATAAGGGGTGAAGCCCGCCAGTAATCGCGGGCAGCGGCGATATCCGCATCGATCGCCGTTTTGAGCGCCTCCAGCGAGGCAAAGCGCTGCTCGTCGCGCAGCTTGCGATGGAAGGTAACCTGCACCAGACGCCCATACAGGTCGCCCTGATAATCGAGCAGATGCACTTCCAGATGTGGCTTGCCATCGCTTTCGACCGTGGGCCGCATGCCGATGTTGGCTACCCCGGCGAGCGGCTGGCCGTCCAGCTCGAGGCTGACCATGAACACGCCGCTAAGGGGCGTGTTACGACGCTTGAGCTGCACGTTGGCGGTCGGCGCACCGAGCTGGCGGCCCAGTTTCTGACCATGCATGACCCGTCCGGTAATACCGAACGGTCTGCCGAGCAGCGCCTCGGCGCAGTCCAGATCGCCCGCCGCCAGGACCTGCCGCAGCCGCGTACTGCTGACTCGCTCGCCATGCACCTCGATCGTGGTGGCGGCCTCGACGCTAAAGCCTTCCGTCGCGCCAGCCTTGAGCAGGAAGTCGAAATCGCCGGCACGGTCGCAGCCGAAGCGGAAGTCGTCGCCCACTTCCAGATGCTGCACACCCAACCCTTCCACCAGCGTGGCGTGAACGAACTCGGAGGCGCTCAGCTCACGCAAGCGGCGATTGAACGCCAGGCACAGCACTAGATCAACGCCCTGCTCGCTCAGCAGCTGCAACTTTTCACGTAACCGGGTGAGACGCGCCGGCGCCTTGTCTGGCGAAAAGAATTCGCGCGGTTGCGGCTCGAAGATCACCACGCAGCCAGGCAGCCCCAGCTCGGCCGCACGCTCACGCAGTCGCGCCAGGATAGCCTGATGCCCCCGGTGGACGCCGTCGAAATTGCCGATGGTGGCGACGCAACCCCGATGCCGGGGTCGCAGATTGTGAAGACCTCGAACCAGCTGCATACCGCACTTCTTGCTTGAAAAGTGGCCGATTATACGCACGTGCCGAGCGTCCCGGACAGTTTTGCAGAGGCGGCGAACTGCCGATCAATGCCGTAAATGCCGCGGTCGCAACCCCGTCAGCAATAGCCCAGCGGCAAACGCCGCCAGCCCAGCGCACACGAGAATTCCCAGCTTCAGCGCACGCTGCTGCCAACCCCAGGCGAACCATTCCTGCGCAGGCACATTGAGCCACCAGACCACCGCCACCATCGCAGCACAGGCGGCCGCTAGACGCAGCCCGAACGGCCACCACCCAGGCGCAGGGCGATAAACGCCAACCTTGTACAGCCCCCAGAACAGGAGTACGGCGTTGAGCATCGAAGACAACGACGTCGCAAGCGCCAGCCCGACATGCTGGAGCGGCCAGATCAGGATCAGATTCATCACCATGTTCGCGACCATGCAGATGACCGCGACGCGCACCGGGGTCTTCAGATCCTGACGAGCAAAGAACCCCGGCGCCAGCACCTTGATCAACATGAACGCCAGCACTCCCAGCGAATAGGCCTGCAGCGCCCTGGCCGACTGCACCACCGCCTCCTCGCTCATGGCGCCGTAATAGAACAGGCTGGCAATCATCGGCTCGGCGAGAATGCCCAACGCCAGCGCCGCGGGAACGCCGACCAGCAACACCATGCGCAACGCCCAATCGACGGTCGCGGAGAACGCCTTCGGATCGTCACCGGCATGCTGGCGCGACAGGCTCGGCAGAATCACCGTACCGATGGCGATGCCGAACGCACCCAAAGGCAGCTCGGACAACCGATCGGCGTAGTACAGCCAGGACACACTGCCGGTCTGCAGAAAGGACGCCAGGACCGTATCGAGCAGCAGATTGATCTGACTGACCGACACACCAAACAGCGCCGGCACCATCAGCAACATGATGCGCCGCACACCTTCATCGCCGCGCTTGACCCGCGGCCTGGGCAGCAAGCCCAGCTTGGCAACGTATGGGAGCTGAAACGCCAGCTGGGCGAAGCCCGCGACGAACACACCCCAAGCCAGCGCCATGATTGGCTGATCGAAATAGGGCGTGAGAAACACCGCCGAGGCGATCATGCAGACATTGAGCAGCACCGGGGTGAAGCCCGGCACGGCGAAATACCCGTAACTATTGAGCACACCGGAGGTGAATGCCGTTAGCGAGATCAGCATCAGGTAGGGAAAGGTGATGCGCAGCAACTCGCCGGCCAGCTGCATCTTGGCCGGATCGTCATGGAAGCCCGGCGCGAAAACCATCACTACATAAGGCGCGAACAGCACACCCAACGCCGTCAGCCCAGCAAGAATCAGCCCGAGCATCCCAGCAGTACGATCGACCAATTGCTTGACGTCAGCCAGCGTACGCTTGGCGCGATATTCCGAAAGCACCGGCACGAAGGCCTGCGCGAAGGCGCCCTCGGCAAACAGCCGACGCAGGAAGTTGGGGATCTTGAACGCGATGAAGAAGGCGTCGGCGGCAGCCCCTGAACCGAAGTAGCTGGCGACGACCATATCGCGTACCATGCCCAGCACGCGTGACAGCAGGGTCATGACACTGACCACGGCGCTGGAACGCAACAATCCGCCCTTGCCGGTTTTTTCGGACATTTGTCTTCCTAGAATTGCAGCGAGATTGATCGACCGAGCGCTCAGCGCCGGCCGGATCGATGGCCAGTTACGACACGAAACGAGGCGGCGAGTTTAGCCGCAGCCCTTCTGTCCGACCAGCTTCTCAAGCCATTCGACTGGGCTTGACAAGCGCCCTTCGCGTCGGCATGATTCGCGGCCTTATTTGCTTGCAATCCCCCCAGTTTTCGAGGAGTTCGACGGTGGCCAACAGCCCTTCCGCCAAAAAACGCGCAATTCAGGCTGAGAAGCGTCGCAGCCACAATGCCAGCTTGCGCTCCATGGTTCGTACCTACATCAAGAATGTGGTCAAGGCCATCGACGCCAAAGACCTGGACAAGGCTCGCACAGCCTACACTGCAGCTGTGCCGGTCATTGACCGCATGGCCGACAAAGGCATCATCCACAAGAACAAAGCCGCTCGTCACAAGAGCCGCCTGAACGGCCACATCAAGGCCCTCGGCGAAGCTGCTGCAGCCTAACTGCAGGTTCTTGAAAAAAACCGGCCTAGGCCGGTTTTTTTATGCTCCGCTTCTACCCGCCACCACGATGACGAGCAAAAAAGTCCGGATTACGGCGCGACAGGCCAGGGCAGAATCGGAATAGCCGTCACCGCATTCTGCGGACTACCCTCGATGATGCGATCGCTGTAGACCAGATAGACCAGCGTATTGCGCGACTCATCGAAGAAGCGCACCACCTGCATGGTCTTGAATACCAGCGATGTGCGCTCCTTGAAGACCACATCTCCATCCTTGAGCTTACCGTTGACGCGAATGGGGCCGACCTGGCGACAAGCGATGGACGCTTCCGCACGATCCTCGGCGAGCCCCAGCCCACCCTTGATACCGCCTGTCTTGGCGCGCGACAGATAACAGGTCACGCCATCGACCAAGGGATCATCGAACGCCTCGACGACAATCTTGTGATTCGGCCCGAGCCATTTGAAGACCGTATCCACCTCTCCGATGGTCTCAGCCGATGCCAGCGCAGGAGCAGCCAGTCCAAGAGCCAACGCGAGAGCAATCAGACGCATCTTCACCTCAGACAAGAATCATATTGTCGCGATGGATGAGTTCCGGCTCGTCGACGTAACCGAGCAGCTTTTCGATCTCGTCTGACGGCCGCCCGAGTATGCGCTGCGCCTCGGCTGCGCTGTAGTTCACCAGACCACGAGCGACCTCCGAACCCTGAGGCCCGACACAGATCACCATTTCACCGCGACGGAACGCGCCCTGCACTGCACGAACACCAACAGGCAGCAGGCTGCGATTGCCTTGGCGCAAGGCATGCACGGCACCATCATCCAGCGTCAGCGTGCCCCGCGTCTGCAGATGGCCGGCCAGCCACTGCTTGCGCGCCGCATGCCGGCTGCATTCCGGCGCCAATAGCGTACCCAGGCGCTCACCTGCCTTGAGCCGCGCCAGCACCCGCTCGATGCGACCACCGACAATCACCGTATGCGCGCCGGAACGTGCCGCCAGGCGTGCCGCGCGCAACTTGGTCTGCATACCACCGCGCCCCAGCGCCCCACCCGTGCTGCCAGCCACTGCATCCAGCGCAGGATCGTCAGCACGCGCCTCGCTGATGAGATTGGCTTCAGGATTGAAGCGAGGATCGGCATCGAACATGCCGTCGCGGTCGGTCAGAATGACCAGCAGATCGGCCTCTACAAGGTTGGCGACCAGCGCGCCAAGCGTGTCGTTGTCACCAAAGCGAATCTCGTCGGTGACAACGGTGTCGTTCTCATTGATGACCGGCACCACACCGAGATCGATGAGCGTACGCAGCGTGCTGCGCGCATTGAGGTAGCGCTTGCGATCCGACAAATCGTCATGAGTGACCAGAATCTGCGCCGTCTGCTGATCGCAGCGGGCAAAGCTCGACTCCCACGCGCGAATCAGGCCCATCTGCCCAACAGCGGCAGCCGCCTGCAACTCATGTACCGCCTTGGGCCGGGAGGTCCAACCCAGACGACTCATACCTGCAGCAACCGCCCCAGAGGACACCAGCACCAACTCGACGCCCGCCTCGCGCAGGGCGACCATCTGATCGACCCAGACCGCCATCGCCGCTTGATCGAGCCCGCGACCATCGGCGGTCAACAGCGCACTTCCGATCTTGATCACCCAGCGCCGCGCACCGCTCACCTTGTCCCGCATCGTTCCCGCCTTCTATACGGCCAAAACATTTCCAGATCGGGCTGCGCACGAGCCAGCCACCACTCGCTTACCAGGCCGCCAGCGGCCTGGTGCTTGACTCAGCGTACGTAGATGATCTCGGCGCCGCCTTCGTCATCATCATCGTCGTCGAAGTCGTCATCCTCGACCTCATCGGCCGCCTTGACGCCAGCACGACGCAGCGCGCGCTGATCGTCGAGCTCCTGCAACCGAGCACGCGCCTCATCTTCGATCTGCTGATCGAGCTCGGCCAATGCCTCGGCATAGGCTGGCTCTTCGGCAATACGCACGGCGCGCTCGTCCAGATAACGCATGACAGCCTGACTCAGCGCTTCGGTACCCTCACTCTCCAGCGCGGAGATGACGAATACCGGACCCTCCCAGTCGAGGCGCTCCACCACCTGCCGAACGCGCTCTTCGCGGTCTTCCTCAAGCAACTGGTCGGCCTTGTTCAACACCAGCCAGCGATCACGCTGAGCCAGTGCCGGGCTGAATTTTTCCAGCTCACTGAGGATGATCTCGGCGGCATCGGCCGGGTCGCTCTCATCCAGCGGCGCCATGTCCACCAGATGCAATAGCAGGCGCGTGCGCGCCAGATGCTTGAGAAAGCGAATACCCAGACCCGCACCGTCCGAAGCCCCCTCGATCAGCCCCGGAATGTCAGCCACGACAAAGCTTTTGTAGCGGCCGACACTGACGACGCCAAGATTGGGAATCAGTGTGGTGAACGGATAATCGGCCACTTTCGGCTTGGCAGCCGACACCGACCGGATAAACGTGCTCTTGCCAGCATTGGGCATACCCAGCAGACCGACGTCAGCCAGCACCTTCAGCTCCAGCTTCAGATCGCGCGCATCGCCCGGCTTGCCCGGCGTGGTCTGCCGCGGCGCCCGATTGGTGCTGGACTTGAAGCGCGTATTACCCAACCCGTGCCAGCCACCCTGAGCGACGAGCAAACGCTGCCCCGCCTTGGTCAGGTCGCCAATCACATCCTGGGTGGCGGCATCGATCACCGTGGTACCGACCGGCACCGGCAGGATCAGATCCTCCCCCTTGGCACCGGTACACTCAGTGCTGCCGCCCTTCTCGCCATTGGGTGCATTGAAGCGACGGGTATAGCGGTAGTCGACCAGCGTATTGAGGTTCTCGTCAGCCACCAGATAAATGGAGCCGCCATCACCGCCATCACCGCCGTTCGGGCCACCCTTTTCGATGAACTTCTCTCTACGAAAGCTCATCATGCCGTTGCCGCCGTCGCCGGCCTTTACAAAAATCGATACTTCATCGACGAATTTCATGAGAACGCCTCCCGTCGCAGGACGGGCTTAAGAAACAAGAAACGTAAGGGTCTTGCAAAAAACCCAGCGAAAACTGAATGAGCACCGAGCAGTTCTTTGCAAGAGCCTCACAGGATACAGAAACAAAAAAGCCCCGTCGCATGACAGGGCTTTTCCAGCAACGACGCAGTTAGGCTGCGACGACGCTCACGTAGCGACGGCCAAAAGCGCCCTTCACTTCGAATTTGATCACGCCTTCGACTTTCGCGAACAGGGTGTGATCCTTGCCCATGCCAACACCGAAACCGGGGTGGAACTGGGTGCCGCGCTGACGCACGATGATGTTACCGGCCTTGATAGCCTGGCCGCCGTACATCTTCACGCCAAGGCGTTTGGCTTCTGAGTCGCGACCGTTGCGGGTAGAACCGCCAGCTTTTTTGTGTGCCATGAGTTCAATACTCCTATAAGGGGATTCAGGCCCAATTAGCCCTGAATACCGGTGATTTTGACCTCAGTGAACCACTGACGGTGGCCCTGACGCTTCATGTGGTGCTTACGACGGCGGAATTTGATGATGGTGACCTTGTCGTGACGGCCTTGGGCGATCACTTCAGCGGTAACCTTGGCACCATCAACCACCGGAGCGCCGATTTTTACATCTTCGCCGTTGCCGATCAGCAGAACGCGGTCGAAAGTGACAGCTTCGCCAGTGGCAACTTCGAGTTTTTCAATCTTGAGGTATTCGCCTTCGGCGACCTTGTATTGCTTGCCGCCGGTTACGATAACTGCGTACATCTGTGTATCTCCGTTGATCCTGCTCACCCAGCGCTTTGAAATAATGGTTAGTGGCTGGCATGGCTGCATGGGGCCGGAAGGTGACGCCCGTGCAATTGCGTAAGGCAGGGAAATGCCCAGGGGGAAGTTCAGGGTCCGCGATTGTACGCATGCGATAGACCCCACGCAATAGCCAACTGGCGTTGCCTTGACAGTGCCAGACCTGCCCCCTAGCATGCCGCGCAATCTGCGAGGAGTCCCCGATGCAACCCCAGCCTTTCTATCAAGTTGTGGCGGACGATTTTGCCGCTGTCGACGGCATCATCCGCAAGCAACTGACTTCGCGCGTTCCTCTGGTGGAAAAGATCGGGGATTACATCACGTCGGCCGGCGGCAAGCGCCTGCGCCCGTTGCTGGTACTGCTCAGCGGCAGTGCGCTCGGCCATCAGGGCGATCAACTGCGCCTGCTCGCCGCAATCATCGAATTCCTGCACACCTCCACGCTGCTGCATGACGACGTGGTCGACATGTCCGGAATGCGCCGCGGCCGCTCCACCGCCAATGCCCTATGGGGCAACGCCCCAAGCGTGCTGGTTGGCGACTTTCTATATGCGCGCTCGTTCGAAATGATGGTGGAGCTGGATTCCATGGCGGTGATGCGCATCATCTCGCAGGCGACGCGCGTCATCGCCGAAGGCGAAGTGCTGCAATTGTCGAAAGTTCGCGACGCCAGCACCACCGAAGAGATCTACATGGAGGTCATCCGCGGCAAGACCGCCATGCTGTTCGAAGCCTCGACTCACAGCGCAGCCACCCTGGCCGGAGCCAGCGAGGAGCAGCGTGAAGCGCTGCGGACCTTCGGCGACCATCTCGGCATCGCCTTCCAGCTGGTCGACGACCTGCTCGATTATCAGGGCGACGCCGAAACCCTCGGCAAGAACGTCGGCGACGATCTTGCCGAAGGTAAACCCACCCTTCCGCTGATCTACACCATGCGCGAAGGTACCGCCGAACAGGCTGCCCTGGTACGCAAGGCCATTCAGAAAGGCGGCTTGGAAGATCTGGAAAGCATCCGTGCCGCCGTTGAGGCGTCAGGTGCACTGGACTACACCGCCAGACTCGCGCGCGACTATGCCGAACGCGCCATCGCCTGCCTGGAAGTCATCCCCGCCAACCAGTACCGCGATGCACTGGTCGAGCTCTGCCACTTCGCGGTAGCACGCACGCACTGACCCCCGCACGACGACGCTGCGCCGCGTGCGCAGCCGTCACCTTCTAACACCTCAGGCCATTCGTACGTGCGCAGGGCATATTGCGCTTGCATATTTGCGAATAACAATTATTCTCATTAAGAGAATTAATTGGAGGTGCCGCATGACTTATCTGATAGACGCCTGGCTGGATCGCCCGCAACCGTACCTGCGCATACTCGACCGCAACACCGGTGCCGTATGCGTTTCACTTGAAGGGGATGCACTGGAGGAGTTGCGCGAACAGGGCGATCTCGATCTTCAGGAGCTGAGTACGAGTGAGCCCTGCATACTGAAGGAACAGGTCCGCAACCTGTTTCTTTTCAGTTATGCCCGCGCGTTGCGGCCTTAGCCAGCCAGGCAGCCTACGAATGCGTAAGCTGCCTGGTGATAGCGCGGGATGCGCAGCAGTCAGGCTCATTCACCGCGCGCGGCGCAGCCTGCTGCCGCAATAGCCGGTCAGAGAACGTCCAGCAACTCGACGTCGAACACCAGCGTGCTGTGCGGTGGGATGCCGCCGACACCCTGCGCGCCGTAGGCCAGCTCGCTGGGTACATACAAGCGCCACTTGCTGCCGGCATTCATCAGCTGCAGTGCTTCGGTCCAGCCGGCGATCACGCCACCAACCGGAAACTCGGCAGGCTGGCCACGCTGGTAGGAGCTGTCAAACACACTGCCATCGATCAGCGTGCCATGGTAATGCGTACGTACGTTGTCCTCGCGGGACGGCTTGGCGCCATCGCCGGTGGTCAGCACTTCGTACTGCAGCCCCGACTCCAGCACGACCACGCCTTCACGCTTGGCGTTCTCGACGAGGAAGGCGCGACCTTCGGCAGCGGCCGCTTCGGCTTTGTGCTGCGCCTCGGCCTGCATGCGCTCGCGAATCACCGCGAAACTGGCGTTCAGCGCTTCCGGGCTGACCTGGCTGGCTACGCCGGCGAAGGCATCACGAATGCCGGCGATCACTGCATCAAGACTGACGCCCGGCGGAGGATTGTCACGCAGCTGGTCCCCCAACTGACGGCCGATGCCATAGCTCACACGGGTTTCGTCAGTGGACAGGTTGAGGTCGGTCATACCGGGCTCCGAAAGGAAAAAAGGTCGGGCAGACTAGCACAGCTGTATCGGGCCGGAGCAGTCACCGGCCCGCGCAAACACACCACTGACGACGCTGCCAGTAGCTCGCACACCTACACACTCCGGCTGCGCCGACAGCGCTCCGAGCAGTAACGCACCTCCTCCCAGCAACGCGCCCACTTCTTTCGCCAGGCAAATGGCAGGCGACATGCAACACAATGCTTGAACGGCAGCTCGGCTTTCTTTTTCACAACGGATTCCCGGCATCCAGCTGCGCCAACAGTGCCTCGCCGCGCTGCCACAACGCCCGCTGCTTGCTTTCAGCCATGCGCGCCAGATTGCAATACTCATCACCCGGCGACTTCATTGCGGGAGCACCGGACGCAGCACTGGAAAGGCCTCACCACTGCGATCGCATGCTGATCGGCACACGTAGCGGCTCGCGGACACCCTCGGCCAGGCCGCACATTTCGTCGTAGGCCGATTGCTGCACAAGGTGCAAAGGCAGCTCGGACACAGCCCGCAGCAGGTCACGGGCATGCTCCACCGAGCGCAGATGCCAGACGGCGCCACGCTCGTCGATCAGGCTATGGCGCTGGCCCTGCAGATAGATATCGAGAAGATAGATGCCGCCTTCGAGCGAAATCAGCTCGAGGCCGTCGATACGCCCGGCGGCGGCATGAGCCGCAAGGTCATGAAGGTTCATGGCGAATCCCCGTGAAAAACCGCTACAGAATATTTAACAAAACAAAGATCCTGTACAGCTTTTTATCGCACAACACAAGGCAACTCGCCTGCATGCCCAACAGCGCAGGTGGCGCGCTGTGGTCAATGCTTGGTGAGCTTGTCCATGTAACCCATGGCGAATGCGGAAACCACGAACGTCAGGTGGATGATCACGTACCACATGAGCTTGTCGCTATTGATCTGCTGGACGTCCATGAACATGCGCAGCAGATGAATCGAGGAAATCGCCACGATCGACGCGGCGACCTTCAACTTCAGGGAGCTGGAGTCCATCTTGCCGAGCCAGTCGAGTTTCTCCTTGCCTTCAGCCACATCCAGCTGCGAAACGAAGTTCTCGTAGCCGGAAATCATCACCATCACCAGCAGACCGCCAACTAGCGCCATATCAATCAGCGACAGCAGCGTCAGCACAAGATCCGCTTCGCTGATAGCAAGAATCGTCGGCAGGATATGGAAGATTTCCTGGAAGAACTTGATCGCCAATGCCAGCAGAGCGAACGCCAGACCGAAGTAGATGGGAGCCAGCAGCCAGCGCGCGGCGTACATGGCATTTTCGAGGATGCGCTCCATAGGATCTCACAGCGGGAAATGACGAGGGCGCGAGTATACGCAGCCACATCGGGCTCACCAAGGCGGGCAGGAGACTGGCTTTGCACGTGTGGATAAGAAACTGGCCGGCACCGGCAAAGCCTAGGAGCTAGCGGCTCATTACCGAGCAGCCGGCGCAGCGGATGGCCTAGGGCCGCGACTCCCAGCCAGCCAGAAATCGAGCTTGATTGGCGTTCACTCGGCGCAGTTCGGCCTGCATGTGCAGCTGCCAGATGGAGGGGTCATCCGACTCGCAATACCCCTGCCCCATCAGATTGTCGGCGATCGCAGCGAGCACCGACTCAGCCATGGCAGGCCCGCGGAATGGGCCCTGGACCTTGATCGCAGTGGGTTGTCCGTCCGCCAGACCGGCCGCACAAAGCAACGTCCACAGTCCGTTGCCGCCGGCAAGAGGGCGTATCACGCATTCGATTCGGGTGACCAGGCCTAGGCACTGGCGGTTCAGGCAAAGGTTGTGTGGCATGACGGCAGTCCTCGCGTCGGGCTGACGCGGGAACATCCTGTGCGGACGTAGCGCGAGAGCCTGTTTATCCCCTGAAGCTGTGGATAATCCTGTGGATGGAGGGTGGATGCCCTCCTCCACTGCAGACCCGCCGCGCGCGCTATCGTTCCGTTCAAAAACCGCACAATGGCGAGTGCTAATTGCCCCCGCCGGATTCGGATGCAGCAGTTTCTGTTACTGCCGAGTCGCTCTTTGTTTCCTCTTCCATCTCGATTTCGGCGATATCACGCAGCCGCTCGACCACCCGGGCGTTGACGCTGCCCTTGGGGAAATGCCCTTGGTCGTTGGCGGCGCCGACATCCTCTCCCACCAGCAGCGACAGCGCCTCGTCCACCTGCTTTACAGCATAGACGTGGAATCGCTGCTGGCGCACGGCGTCGAGCACGCGCTCATCGAGCATCAGCGTGGTCACGTTGGCAAACGGGATGATCACGCCTTGTTCGCCGGTCAATCCGCGCGCTTCACAGAGGCGGAAGAAGCCCTCGATCTTCTCGTTCACTCCTCCGACCGCCTGCACCTCACCAAACTGGTTGATCGAGCCGGTGATGGCGAAACACTGCTTGAGCGGCGTGCGCGAAAGCCCGGAGATCAGCGCACAACATTCGCCGAGCGAAGCACTGTCGCCATCGACGTAGCCGTAGGACTGCTCAAGCGCAATGCTGGCCGAGATCTCGAGCGGAAACTCTTGCGCGTAGCGGCTGCCCAGATAACCGGTGAGGATCATCACCCCTTTGGAGTGGATCGGCTGGCCGAGATTGACCTCGCGCTCGATATCGACAATGCCCGAACCGCCGGGGTAAACAGTCGCGGAAATTCGCGCCGGCATACCGAAGGCCGAATCACCTACCTCCAGCACCGTCAGCCCGTTGCACTTGCCGATGGCAGCACCTTCGCTGTCGATCAGAATCACACCGGCCAGAATGTCTTCAAGAATCCGCGCCGAAACACGACCCGTACGAGTGGCCTTGGCCTTGAGTGCACGCTCGATATGGCCGACATCAGTGACCTCATCCTTGGCCAGCTGGCGCATGAAATCAGCCTCGCTGACCAACTGGAACAGATCGCCGATGCGTGCCGACAAACGCCCCTGGTGTTCGGCAAGGCGCGCGCTGTAGGTCGCCAGGCGTGCGACAGCGGCGGCCGTGAGCGGCGCCATGCCTTCTTCCGAGGTACGGGTCTTCATCAGTTGAGCGAACTGCTCGAGGCTGTCCTCGGCCAGCGGGATGTCCTCGTCGAAGTCGACCAGCACACGGAACATCTCCTGGAAATCCGGATCCAGGTCCTGCAGCGTGTAATAGAGCTGGCGCGAGCCGATGATGATGACTTTCACATGCAGCGGAATGACCTGCGGTGTCAGCGTCACGGTAGCCAGGCGGCCGAGTTCGGCCAGCGGTGACTCCATTTTCAGCTTGCGAGACTGCAGGGCACGCTTGAGCGCTTCCCAGACGAAGGGTTCACTGAGCAGCTTCTCTGCCTCCAACATCAGGAAGCCGCCATTGGCACGGTGCAACGCGCCGGGCCGCAACTGCCGGTAGCTGGTATAGAGCGCGCCCTGATCGGTGTTGTATTCGATGCGGCCGAACAGGTTGTCGTAAGTCGGGTGCGGCTCGAACACTACCGGTGCGCCGCCATCGACCGGATGGCCAACCACCAGGCTCGGGCTGTACTGCTCTTCGAGCAGCACGCGGTTCTGCGCTTCCGGTCGATTCTCATCCACCAGCTGCTCGACCACGGTCTTCAGCAGATTGACCTGCACCGCCTGCAGATAGGCTTCGATGCCGGCGTTCTCGGCATACTTTTCCGACAGAGGTGCGAGCAGCGGCTGCAATGCCTGGCTGATGGTTTCGTCGTTCAGCTGGCGCAGCTGGTTGGTCGACTCGCGTTTCCATTGCGGCAGGCTGGCCAACTCTTCGTTCAGGCGCACTTCCAACGCAGAAATGTCTTCGTGATAACGCTCGCGCTCGGCCTCGGGCAGCTGAGCAAACTCCGTTTCGTCCAGCGCCTTGCCTTCCTTCATCGGCGTGAAGGCGATATTGCTGCTGTCGCGGTAAAGGGCGATCTCCTTTTCCAGCGCCAGCTTCTCGATCACATCCAGCGCCTTGTCGTAGCGCTGGTTGAAGTTGCGGTCGATGGCGCTCTTCTTCTGCTGGAAGCTTGGATGCTCGAATACCGCCGGGAAGGTGGCCAGCAGGTTGTCGATCAGTTGATTGATGTCGACGATGAAGGCCGCTGCACCACCGTTTGGCAGCTCCAGTACCCGCGGCTCGCGAGGCTCGTCGAAGTTGTTCACGTAAACCCAGTCCGACGGCGTAGCCAGCCGCTTGCCTTCGGCCCTGAGGTAGCGCCGCACGAAGGAGAAACGTCCGGTGCCCGGCTCACCCATCACATAGACGTTGTAGCCGGGGCGCGGCATCGCCACGCCGAACTGCAACGCCTCGACCGCACGCTCCTGCCCGAGCACGCCGAGAAACGGCTCGAGTTCGGCAGTGGTATTGAAATTGAATTGGCTGGGCTCGAAGGGACGGGTCAGCGCATCGGGTGCCAGGCGCAAGCCGGCAGCGACAGGTTCAGGCATCGGGAATCCTTGCTGGAGTGGCGCCTATGGCCACGATTGATGCCGCCATTCTGGCGCTGCCTCGGCCGCGCCGCAAGGCTGGCACCCAGCGTCGACAACAGTTCTCGACCCTCTATTGCCAGTCTGGCAGGACCGGAGAATCCCGCCGCCATCCGGCACGACACAATCAGATACATTTGATCGAGCCAGTTAGGCCTAGCGCTCTTGATACAGGTCAAGCGGTCGCTTGACGAAAAGGCGCCTCCTAAAGCCAGCCAACACAATAAGGAGCTTCCGTGATGCGCCCCTCTATTCCCCTATTGCTTAGCAGCCTAATTTTTAGCGGCGCAGCGAACGCCGATGAGCTGCGTGAGCGCGCCAACGCCATCTTCAAGCCCATTCCAGACAAGGTCACTGAAGTCCGTGGCGAAAAAGTCAGCGAAGACCAGGCAATGCTTGGCCATAAGTTGTGGTTCGACCCACGCCTGTCCAGCAGCCACGTCATCAGCTGCAACACCTGCCATAACCTGAGCATTGGCGGCAGCGACAACGTGCCAACCTCCATTGGTCACGGCTGGCAGAAGGGCCCACGCAACTCGCCCACCGTGCTGAACGCGGTGTTCAATGCCGCCCAGTTCTGGGATGGCCGCGCCAAAGACCTGCAAGAGCAGGCCAAGGGTCCGGTTCAGGCCAGCGTGGAAATGAACAGCACGCCCGAGCGCGTTGTCGCCACGCTCAACAGCATTCCGGAGTACGCCGCCGAGTTCAAAAAGGCCTTCCCCAAGGACAAGGAGCCGGTCAGCTTCGACAACATGGCCTATGCGCTTGAAGCCTTCGAAGTCAGCCTGACAACTCCCAACTCGCCGTTTGACCGCTTCCTCAAGGGTGAGGACAAGGCGCTGAACGACAAGCAGAAACAAGGCCTGGCGCTGTTCATGGACGCTGGCTGCTCTTCCTGTCACAACGGCGTGAACCTGGGTGGCCAGGGCTACTTCCCCTTCGGCGTCGTCAAGAAGCCGGGCGCGGAAGTACTACCGGCGGGCGACAAGGGCCGCTTCACCGTGACCAACACGGCGAGCGACGAATACGTCTTCCGCGCTGCGCCGTTGCGTAACGTCGCGCTGACCCCGCCTTACTTCCACAGCGGCGAGGTTTGGGAGCTTGAGCAAGCGGTTGCGATCATGGGCGACAGCCAACTGGGCCGTCAGCTCAAAGAGGACGAAGTCAGCGCCATTACCGCGTTCCTGCATAGCGTGACCGGCGACCAGCCCCAAGTGGCTTATCCCGTGCTGCCCGCCAGCACTGCGAGCACTCCGAAGCCAGAGTGATCGTCTGGCGACCCGGCGCTTGCCGCCGGGTCGCATTCCAGCTTCTACAAAGCCTTCTCAGCTGCCCTTCTGCTCCCTGAGCAAGTCACGAATCTCCGTCAGCAACAACTCTTCCTTGGACGGCGCAGGCGGAGCGGATGGCGCTTCAGCCTCCTTGCGCTTGAGATGATTGATCGCCTTGATCGCCATGAAAATGGCAAAGGCAATGATCAGGAAGTCCACCACGGTCTGAATGAACGACCCGTACCGCAGCAGCACCGCCGGCGCATCCCCTGCCGCCTCCTTCAGCACGACCGCCAGATCGGAGAAATCCACTCCACCGATGAGCAGCCCCAGCGGGGGCATGATCACGCCGTCGACGAACGACGAGACGATCTTGCCGAACGCGGCACCGATAACAATCCCCACAGCCATGTCGACCACGTTGCCGCGCACGGCAAACGTCTTGAACTCATTGATCAGACTCATACGCATCGCTTCCTTTGTCGGTGACTGGCGGGGCCGCGACTTAGCCGCGGACTGCTGGCAAATGCCGGGGTAGAGCATAGGCGGCCTTGGCGGTGCAGGCCAAGGCGGAACGCCTTTCATCGACCGGCCAATGCGAATGAGGTTCGCTTGATCGCCGTCAACCGGATCCTGGTAGATCGAGACTAAGGTACGGGCCTTCCTGACAAACCGGAGCGGTCCCCATGCACGTCGAACATCACCCATTGATCAAGGACTTCCCAGAGAAACGCGAGCAGCTACAGAAGCTGCGTCAGGAAGATCCGGGATTTGCCCGCAAGGCTGAAGAATACGAAGCGCTCGACAAGCGCATCTGCCGCGTCGAAGACGGTGTCGAAACCCTCGATGACAGCGCGCTCAATGCCCTCAAGCAGGAACGCGTGACCATGAAGGACGATATCGCGCGCGACCTCAAGCGCGCTTCCGGTAGCTGCTGCGGCGGTTGCTGCGGCTGACAGCGCCTACGAGCGAAAAGAAGCCCGCCATGCGCGGGCTTCTTGCTGTCTGGCTGCCTAGAACAACCCGCCGAAGCGGAAGCCCGAGCCGACCCAGACAAATGCAACGGCGGTCAGGGTGATCAGCACGATATGCAGCCCCAGTTGCGGCAAGCGCTGCGCATCGAGCCGTGGGATCAGCGCCAGCCGTGCATGAGCACCGAGCAGCGCGGTCGCGCCGAGCAGCACCAGCTTCGCCTGCACCAGGTGAGCCAAAGGTGAGGAATCAAACCATTGGGTGTATGGCAGCCAGAGGCTCGCCAGCCAGAGCCCACTGACGATCTGCACCAGCAACGCAGGAATCCCGATGCGCTCGTAGAGTTGCTCGAACTGGCGTACCGGTTGTGGATCGCGCTGACGCAACGCCTTTGGCAGTACGCCAAACAAAAGCACCAGATGGCCGCCAACCCAGACACTGGCACCCAGCAGATGCAGAAACAACAGATGCCGCATGGCGCTCACTCCTGTTCGATTTGTTTACAGTCTGGCCGTTGCCTCGCCGCTTGTGGCTGATGGCAATCAAGTCAGCCGCTATCATGCGGCACCACCTATCAGACCCGGAGTTTCCAATGGCGAAGGCCAAGCGCATGTATGGCTGCACCGAATGCGGTTCGACCTTCCCGAAATGGGCCGGTCAATGCGGTGACTGCAGCGCCTGGAACACCCTGGTGGAAACCATCATCGAGGGCGCTGCGCCGCCGTCCGGGCGGGCCGGCTGGGCGGGCGAGCAGGCCAACATTCGCACGCTGGCCGAAGTCAGCGTCGAGGAAGTACCGCGTTTCTCCACCGCTTCCGGCGAGTTGGACCGCGTACTTGGCGGCGGGTTGGTGGACGGCTCGGTGGTACTGATCGGCGGCGACCCAGGCATCGGCAAGTCCACCATCTTGCTACAGACCCTCTGCGCCATCGCCCAGCACTACCCCGCGCTCTACGTCACCGGAGAAGAATCCCAGCAGCAGGTGGCCATGCGCGCGCGCCGCCTGGACCTTCCGCAGGACAAGCTCAAGGTGATGACCGAGACCTGCATCGAATCGATCATCGCCACCGCGCGGCTGGAAAAGCCCAAGGTCATGGTGATCGACTCGATCCAGACGATTTTCACCGAACAGTTACAGTCAGCGCCGGGCGGTGTCGCCCAGGTGCGTGAAAGCGCGGCGCTGCTGGTGCGCTTCGCCAAGCAGAGCGGTACGGCGATCTTCTTGGTCGGTCATGTGACCAAGGAAGGCGCCCTGGCCGGCCCACGGGTGCTCGAGCACATGGTCGATACGGTGCTCTATTTCGAAGGTGAGTCGGATGGCCGCCTGCGCCTGCTGCGCGCGGTGAAGAATCGATTTGGTGCGATCAACGAGCTGGGTGTATTCGGCATGACCGACAAGGGCCTGAAGGAGGTGACCAACCCCTCGGCGATCTTCCTCACCCGCGCGCAGGAAGCGGTGCCCGGCAGCGTGGTCATGGCCACCTGGGAAGGCACCCGGCCGATGCTGGTGGAAGTGCAAGCACTGGTCGACACCAGTCACCTGGCCAACCCGCGGCGCGTCACCCTGGGTCTGGATCAGAACCGCCTGGCCATGCTGCTGGCCGTACTGCATCGCCACGGCAGCATCCCAACCTACGATCAGGACGTGTTCATCAATGTCGTCGGCGGCGTAAAAGTGCTCGAAACCGCGGCGGACCTGGCGCTGATGGCTGCAGTGATCTCCAGCTTGCGCAATCGCCCGCTGGATACCGATCTGCTGGTCTTCGGTGAGGTGGGCCTGTCCGGCGAGATCCGCCCGGTGCCGAGTGGTCAAGAACGCCTGAAAGAAGCCGCCAAGCACGGCTTCAAGCGCGCCATCGTGCCCAAGGGCAATGCGCCGAAGGAGGCACCTGCCGGCCTGCAGATCATTGCTGTGACGCGTCTGGAACAGGCGCTCGACGCGCTGTTCGAGTGATCGCTACTCGCCGCCCAATGCCGCCAACTCACGTTCGAGCAGGGCTTCATCGCCCAGATTGAGTTCGACCAGACGGCGCAGATGGGCGATCGAATCAAGATCGATGTGCTGGCAGACGAAACCGATCAGATCGCCCTCTTCGTGGGTCATCGCCACTTCCATGCGCACCTCGGCATCGTCGGCAAGCCGCACACGCGCCTCGAACGGCTGCCCCGCGTCGGCATCCCAGCCTTCCGGGCGGCGAACCAGCAGGCCTTTCAGCGACAGGTCATGCAGTTCAACCGGCCAGCGGCGGTCGCCCTGAACCAGCTCGGTCGCAGCGTCGAACTCGATGCGCTGGAAGCGTCGGCGGTCACTTGGGTTTTCACTCATCGAAATCACTCCGCGAAGTCTGGGTTCACTATAGGACAACAACACCCCACCTGGCCGTCACAACCAGCGCCGGACACGTCCACAGTAGGCCCGGTAGTCAGTACCGAACAGCTGGGTAAGCAGGCGTTCCTCGTGCACAATCACGCCACGCTGCATGCTGTAGATCAGCCCAGGCAACAACAGCCACGGCCACAAACTGCCCCACAGCAGCGCGATACCGCAGTAGATCAGGCTGTCGGCCAGGTAGATCGGGTTGCGCGAGAAGCGAAACGGCCCCTCTTCCAGCAGCCGGGCGGGCTTGCCGTAAGGATTGACCGTGGTCTTGCGCCAGAGCATGAGCAATCCGGCCCAGAGCATCAGCAGGATTCCCGCGTCGATCAGCCCCCAGCCGAAGTAATCCGTCCAGATGCCGTGCGGAAGCGCGATCGACATTATCGATTCGAGCAACCAGGCCGCCGCAAGAAACAGTAGGTAAATGACTGGCGGCGGCAGAATCACTCCAGTGGCGCGCTTGAACATGCATCGAACTCCAGACGGGGCAGATGGCGGCAGTCTACCGCGTAGAGCCTTTGCCGCGGCGACCTGAATCAAGCCGTCGGCATGTCTGCGGCAGATAGCAAAAAGCCCGCTTTCGCGGGCTTTCCGATGCAGCTTTCGATCGGTTAGTTGCCGTATACCGGGAACTTGGCGCAGACCGCTTCGACCTTGGCGCGGACCGCTTCGATTACCGACTCGTCGCCCATGTTGTCGAGAATGTCGCAGATCCAGCCAGCCAGGTCACGGCACTCGGTCTCGCCGAAGCCACGGGTGGTGACGGCCGGAGTACCGATACGCAGACCAGAGGTCACGAACGGGGAACGCGGATCGTTCGGCACGCTGTTCTTGTTCACAGTGATGTGGGCGTTGCCCAGCGCCGCATCGGCGTCCTTACCGGTGATGTCCTGCTTGATCAGGCTGAGCAGGAACAGGTGGTTCTGGGTGCCACCGGACACCACGTCGAAGCCGCGCTGGATGAACACGTCCGCCATGGCTTGGGCATTCTTCACGACCTGTTGCTGGTAGGTCTTGAACTCGGGCTGCAGCGCTTCCTTGAAGCACACTGCCTTGGCGGCGATGACATGTTCCAGCGGGCCGCCCTGGGCACCGGGGAACACCGCGGAGTTCAGCTTCTTCTCGATCTCGGCGTTGGCACGCGCCAGGATCAGGCCGCCGCGCGGGCCGCGGAGGGTCTTGTGCGTGGTAGTGGTGACCACGTCAGCAAACGGAACCGGGTTCGGGTAGACGCCAGCGGCGACCAGACCGGCCACGTGGGCCATGTCGACGAACAGGTAGGCACCGACCTTGTCGGCGATTTCACGGAAACGCGGGAAATCCAGCTTCTGCGAGTAGGCAGAGAAACCGGCGACGATCATCTTCGGCTTGTGCTCGACGGCCAGGCGCTCGACTTCGTCATAGTCGATCAGACCTTGGTCGTTGATGCCGTACTGCACGGCGTTGTACAGCTTGCCGGAGGAGGAAACGCTGGCGCCGTGGGTCAGGTGACCGCCGTGGGCCAGGCTCATGCCGAGAATGGTGTCACCGGCCTGCAGCAGGGCGAGGTAAACGGCGCTGTTCGCCTGCGAACCGGCGTGCGGCTGGACGTTGGCATAGTCGGCGCCGAACAGTTCCTTGGCACGGTCGATGGCCAGCTGCTCGACCACATCGACGTACTCGCAACCGCCGTAGTAGCGCTTGCCCGGATAGCCTTCGGCGTACTTGTTGGTCAATACCGAACCCTGGGCTTCCATCACCGCCGGGCTGGTGTAGTTCTCCGAGGCGATCAGCTCGATGTGGTCTTCCTGACGCTTGGCTTCCTGCTCCATGGCAGCAAACAGATCGGCGTCGAAACGGGCGAGGGTCAAATCACGGCTGAACATGGCAGTCCTCTGAGAATCAGCTGGCGGTAATAAAGAGGCGCGGATTCTACCTCATCCGCCGGAACCCGGGTATGAGCGATAGTCATGCACAAGATGAACAGCGAGCGCTTACGCAGCGGCCGCTGAACTCGGCCCCGGTTTGCCCTGACCGGTGCATTCGGGTAGCTTTGCGCCCTTTCCATGCCACCCGTTTTTCGGCCTTCATAGCCAGGGTCTGGCATCATTCACCACTGTCACGGGCATTCGTTTCCATGGCTCAATACGTCTATACCATGCACCGGCTGAGCAAGGTCGTTCCGCCGAAGCGTGAGATTCTCAAGAACATCTCGCTGTCGTTCTTCCCAGGCGCCAAGATCGGTGTCCTCGGCCTGAACGGCGCCGGTAAATCCACCCTGCTGCGCATCATGGCCGGCGTCGACACTGAATTCGACGGTGAAGCCCGCGCAATGCCCGGCATCAATGTCGGCTACCTGCCGCAGGAGCCGCAGCTCGACCCGGAAAAGACCGTCCGCGAGATCGTCGAGGAAGCGGTTGGCGTGATCAAGGACGCCCAGGCACGTCTGGATGCCGTCTACGCCGCTTATGCCGAGCCCGATGCCGACTTCGATGCGCTGGCTGCCGAACAGGCCAAGCTCGAGGCCATTCTGCAAGCTTCCGACGGCCACAACCTGGAGCGCCAGCTGGAAGTCGCTGCCGACGCTCTGCGCCTGCCGGCCTGGGACGCCAAGGTCGAGCACCTTTCCGGTGGTGAAAAGCGCCGCGTGGCCCTGTGCCGGCTGCTGCTGTCCGCCCCGGACATGTTGCTGCTCGACGAGCCGACCAACCACCTGGACGCCGATTCCGTCGCCTGGCTGGAGCGTTTCCTCCACGACTTCCCAGGCACCGTGGTAGCGATTACCCACGACCGTTACTTCCTCGACAATGTAGCCGGCTGGATTCTCGAACTCGACCGCGGCGCGGGCATCCCGTACGAAGGCAACTATTCCGGCTGGCTGGAGGCGAAATCGTCCCGCCTGGCGCAGGAATCCAAGCAGCAGTCGGCCCATGAAAAGGCCATGAAGGAAGAACTGGAATGGGTGCGCAAAGGCGCAAAAGCCCGCCAGTCCAAGTCCAAGGCTCGCTTGCAGCGCTTCGAGGAAATGCAGTCGCAGGAATTCCAGAAGCGCGCCGAGACCAACGAGATCTACATCCCGGCCGGGCCGCGCCTGGGCGACAAGGTCATCGATTTCAATAACGTCACCAAGGGCTACGGCGACCGCGTACTGGTCGAAGATCTGTCATTCAGTGTGCCCAAGGGCGCCATCGTCGGTGTGATCGGTGGTAACGGTGCAGGTAAGTCGACGCTGTTCCGCATGCTGATGGGCAAGGAAACCCCGGATTCCGGCAGCATCGAAATCGGCGACACCGTGCAGCTGGCGTGCGTGGATCAGAGCCGTGACGATCTGGATGGTGGCAAGACGGTCTGGGAAGCAGTGTCCGATGGACTGGACCAGATCAAGATCGGCAACTACGAGGTGCCGTCGCGCGGTTACGTCGGGCGCTTCAACTTCAAGGGCGCCGACCAGCAGAAGTTCGTCAAGGACCTTTCCGGTGGTGAACGGGGACGCCTGCACCTGGCGCTCACGCTCAAGCAGGGCGCCAACACGCTGTTGCTCGACGAACCGTCCAACGACCTCGACGTGGAAACCCTCCGCTCGCTGGAAGAGGCACTGCTGGACTTCCCCGGCTCAGCCATCGTGATTTCCCACGACCGCTGGTTCCTCGACCGCGTCGCCACGCACATCCTGTCCTACGAGGACGACGGCGTGGTGTTCTTCGAAGGCAACTACACCGAGTACGAAGCCGATCGTAAGAAGCGCCTCGGCGACGCCGCCTCCCAGCCACACCGAGTCAGGTACAAGAAGCTGGCACAGTAAGCGGCATGCAATAAGAACGGAGCCCTGAGGGCTCCGTTCGCGTATCTAGAGAAAGCACCTACAAATAGTGGCACAATGCCGCGACTCAATAATAATCACTGATCTGGTCCGGCCGGCTCGGCACTTGTGCCGGACTTCGCGACCGACAAAGGACGAATCGCATGGCGGCACTTGGACTGCGCGGCAAATCACTGCTGGCCCTGTTGTTCAGCTGCCTTCTCGCTTTCGTCTTTGCCGGTTTCATTGGTCGTGAAGCACTGCTCGGCGTACAAAGCCGCTTCGGCGAAGCCTATGCCCGCAATGTGGTGCAGCTTAACCGCGAGCGCCTGTTCGCCCCGGTTTCGCGCGAACTGGCGCTTGCCCAGCGGCTTGCCGCCTCGCAGCTGACATTGGCCTGGCTGGATGACGAGCAGAGCCCGACCAAGCGCGCCACTTTCTTCAAGGAAGCGGCCGGCTATCAACAAGCATTCGGCGATCACGCCTACTTCGCCGCCTCGGCGCAGAGCAACAGCTACTACTCCAACGGGCCGGGCCAGACACCCTCCGACGTCCCTCGCTATGTTATGAGCGCGGACAACTCGCGTGACGAGTGGTTTTTCCAGACGCTACAAAGCAGAACCCCCTACGCCATTAACGTCGACCGCTCCGTGGTCACTGGCGAACTCAAAGTCTGGTTCAACGTACAGGTGCGCGACGGCGACCGCCGCCTTGGCCTGGTCGGCTCCGGCATCAGCCTGCAAGCGTTCCTCGACGACTTCATCGAGGCCAACAAGGTCGGTGTCGAGTCGATGGTGCTCGACGCCTACGGCTCCATCCTTGTGCATCCTAATCAGAACCTGGTCACCCTGAACGCAGAAACCGCTCGCGGACGCTCTCTGTCGACCAGCATCCTCGGCCTGCTAGACGACCTCAGCGCGGCTTCGGCGGTACGTCGGGCCATGGCCGAGAGCCGCGAGAACCCAGGTACCGTGGCCACGCTGCGGGTGACTCTGGACGGTGCGCCCCGGCTGCTGGCGCTGAGCTGGATCCCCGAACTGCAGTGGTTCGTCGCAAGCTCCGTGGATCTGGGCACAGCCCAGGTCGTCGAGGTACGTCCGCTACTGCCAGCCATCGGCCTGTTTCTGGTGCTGTTCCTGCTGCTGATCGGTGGCGGCGCCTGGCTGGTCGAGAAACGCGTGCTCAAACCGCTGCGTCAGCTGCGCCGCAGCGCCCAAGCCTTGGCCGCAGGGCAGTACGACGCCCCGCTGCCCTTGCATCGCCAGGACGAAATAGGCGAGCTCAGCGCCGCCTTCGGCGCCATGGCGCAGCAAGTCCGCAGCCATACCAACGAACTGGAAAACCGCGTGCGCGAGCGTACACGCGACCTGGAGCAGGCCAATCTGGAAATGGCCGCGGCCCACAAGAAGATCGACGACTCGATCGACTATGCGAGCCTCATTCAGCGCTCGATCCTGCCGAACCGCCAGCTGGTCAGCGCCCTGGGCGATCGGCATGCGGTACTTTGGCGACCGCGGGACGTCGTAGGTGGCGATTTCTACGTCTATCGCGCCGACGAGCATGGCTGCCTGTTCGGCGTGGTCGACTGCGCAGGTCATGGCGTACCGGGCGCGTTGATGACCATGCTGGCCCACGCAGCGATTGACCAGGCCCTCGGCGCAACCGGCGTGGAAGACCCGGCCGCGGCGCTGTCGCGCACGGACTCGATCGTGCGTAGCATGCTTCGTGAAGAGCGGGATTCCCATGCTCTGGCGACCAACATGGATATCGGCCTCGCCTATGTCGATCTGCGCCAGCGCAAGGTGCATTATTCCGGGGCCAAGATCGCGCTTTACTACTGCGATGGCGAAGAGGTGCACGAGATCAAGGCAGCGCGGCGCGCCATCGGCGATAAACGGATTGGCGAATACCGCAACACCAGTGTCGAGCTGCAGCCGGGACGTACCTTCTACATGACCACCGATGGCTTCCTCGACCAAGCCGGCGGGGACGAAGGCTACGGTTTCGGCAACAGCCGCTTTGCCAGCATGATCCGCGAGCACGCCCGGCTTCCTCTGGCTGACCAGGGCGAAGCGTTCAGCCTCGCGTTAGCGCGCTACCAGGGTGAATTCCCGCAGCGCGATGACATCACGATGTTATGTTTCCGTTTCGATTGAGTCAGGGAGTTGGCCATGGCCCCCATTGATATGTTCGCGATGCGCGAATGCTACAACCAGCAACAAATCATGCTGTGCTTCAACGGCCCAATCTCTCGCAGCCTGATCGAAGAAATCGGCAATGCGCTGCGCAACTACATGAGCGAGGATCAGGCGCATCCGTCCTCGGCCATGGATGTTTTCGCGGTGTACATCGAGATGACGCAGAACATCCGTCACTACACCCGCATAAAGAACTGGTCCGATCAGCAGGCCGGAGCCACGGTCGTAGTGTCCCGCGACGATCAGGGTCGGTATGTCGTCTCGGCCGGTAACCTGATCGAAACCGCGGACGGCCAGCTGCTGCTCACCGCCGTCGCCGAACTGGCCCGAAAGGACAAGGCCGGGCTGAAGGCCCTGTACAAGGAACAGCTACGCAAGCCTCGCGACGAACATGTGGCCACCGGCGCCGGACTCGGGCTGATCGATATCGCCCGTAAATCCAGCGAGCCGCTCAAGGCCTCGTTGCAGCCGGTCTCCGATGAGCTTTCCTTCATCAGCCTGAGCGCCGTCATCTGAACCTCAAGAGCATTCCCATGAACGATTTTTCAATCCCCGGCAGCCAGTCCACTCCCGCCATCCAGTCCGACTGGAAAAATGGCATCGTCTCGATGCAGGGCGACTCCTATCCCGAAAATTCCTACGAGCTGTTCCATCAGGTCTATGAGTGGATTGAAGGTTTTCTCGGCGAGGCCACACACCCGCTCAACCTGGAGCTGCGCCTGCTGTATCTGAACACCAGCAGCATCAAGGCGATGATGGACATCTTCGACCTGCTCGAAGCTGCCTTCCAGGACGGCCGTCAGGTGGCAGTCAACTGGTACTACGACATACGCAACGAGCGCGTGGTAGAACTGGCTGAAGAGTTCAAGGAAGACTGCAACTTTCCCTTTTCCATACTCAGTCACGACTGACAGAAGGTCGATATGCGTGGGCCATCGCCGTTAGAGCAAGAGGTAGCCAGTCTCCTCGCCGATCCGCAGTTCGAAGGCCATCCGCTTAAGGAGGCCTTGAGCCAACTGTGGGGGGCTCACCACGACCTGCTCGGGCGAATCGAGCGCATCGCTCGTGTGTCGGACGGCTACCAGAGCATCGCTCGCGAGCGTGAGCAAAGCCTGTCCGCGCGTTTCGACAAACAGCTGCGGCAGCTGGAAAAAGTCGCGCGCATCTCCGACCGCTACCAGATGATGATGCAAGATCTGAACGCTTCCCTGCGCGAGGCATCGACCTTGGACTCACTCACCGGCATCGCCAACCGCCGGTTGCTGACCGAGCGCCTGCGGGAGGAAAGCGAACGTGCCAAACGCTATGCGCGACCGCTGGTGATAGTCATGCTGGATATCGACCGTTTCAAGGTTATCAACGACGAATACGGCCATGACGTCGGTGATCGCGTGTTGATAGAAGTGGTGCGGGTGATGGAGTCCGAAATACGCGAGCACGATCTCTGTGGCCGCTGGGGCGGTGAAGAATTCCTCATAGTGATGCCGGAAAGCAGTGCGGAAATGGCAAAAACAGTCATGCGCCGACTTGGCGACAGCATTGCAGCGCTAGTCGTACGAGTGAACGATGACTTGCTCGGCGTGACCGCCAGCATGGGCATCGCCGAGCTTCGCGCCGACGAAACATACTCGAGCACCATCAACCGAGCTGACGTCGCCTTGCTACGTGCCAAGCGCAGCGGTCGCAATCGATGCGAACTGGCCGAGTAGTTCCTGAACAGCGTCTTTCCTGCACAAAAATAAGGCGCGCCATGCGTCATTTCAGCGCAAAGAGAACCTGCCGGACCACCCGCACAGCCATCCTACCTTCCTATCGCTCAGTTTAGAGCCGCCAGATAGGCCGCCCTACCTCAGCCGAAACGCACCAGCAAAAGGCACTCGCGACCAAGTCGCACTTCCGCGGTGCAAATCAGGTTTGCTACAGTCGCCGGCCAAAAATTATTAATGACTGCCAACGCGCAGCTGCCGAGGGCCTACTGATGATCGAAACCGTTGATGCCTTTCTCGCCCGACTGAAGCAACGCGACCCCCACCAACCCGAATTCCACCAAGCAGTGGAAGAAGTGGTGCGCAGCCTCTGGCCTTTCCTGGAAGCCCACCCGCATTACATGCAGGCCGGCATCATCGAACGCATGGTAGAGCCGGAACGCTCGATCATCTTCCGCGTGCCATGGGTCGACGATCAGGGCCGTGTTCAGGTCAACCGTGGCTTCCGCATCCAGATGAACAGCGCCATCGGCCCGTACAAGGGCGGCCTGCGCTTCCACCCCTCGGTGAATATCGGCGTCCTCAAGTTCCTCGCCTTCGAGCAGGTCTTCAAGAACTCCCTCACCTCGCTGCCTATGGGCGGCGGCAAGGGCGGCTCGGACTTCAACCCGAAGGGCAAGAGCGACAACGAAGTCATGCGCTTCTGCCAGTCGTTCATGACCGAGCTGTACCGCCACATCGGCGCAGACCTCGACGTGCCGGCCGGTGACATCGGTGTTGGCGGTCGTGAGATCGGCTACCTGTTCGGCCAGTACAAGCGCCTGTCCAACCAGTTCACCTCGGTACTGACCGGTAAGGGCCTGGCCTATGGCGGCAGCCTGATTCGTCCGGAAGCCACCGGTTACGGCTGCGTGTACTTCGCAGAAGAAATGCTCAAGAACACTCACAGCAGCTTCGAGGGCAAGCGCGTCTCGATCTCCGGCTCCGGCAACGTGGCGCAATATGCGGCACAGAAGGTCATGGAGCTGGGCGGCCGAGTCGTCTCGCTGTCAGATTCGGGCGGCACCCTGCACTTCCCGGACGGCCTTACCGGCGAGCAATGGGACTACCTGATGGACCTGAAGAACATTCGCCGCGGCCGCCTCGAAGAGATGGGCGCGCATTTCGGCGTCACGTTCCTGGCCGATCAGCGTCCGTGGGGCCTGGCGTGCGATATCGCTCTGCCGTGTGCCACGCAGAACGAGTTGGACGGCGAAGATGCCCGCACGCTGCTGAAGAATGGCTGTGTCTGCGTGGCCGAAGGCGCCAACATGCCGTCGACGCTGGAGGCTGTGGACCTGTTCCTCGAGGCCGGCATTCTCTACGCACCGGGCAAGGCATCCAACGCCGGCGGTGTCGCCTGTAGCGGCCTGGAGATGAGCCAGAACGCCATGCGCCTGCACTGGACCGCCGGTGAGGTCGATACCAAGCTGCACAGCATCATGCAATCGATCCACCATGCCTGCGTCGCCCATGGCGAAGAGAATGGCCGGATCAACTACGTCAAGGGCGCCAACATCGCCGGCTTCGTCAAGGTCGCCGACGCCATGCTGGCCCAAGGCGTCGTGTAAGACGCCGCCCAACGGCAAACTCAGCTGAGCCAGGTGTACGAAAGCCCCCGCCGGATCGTCCGGCGGGGGCTTTTTGTTCAGAGTGTCTGCCGTACAGCCGTAGGATGGGCTTCAGCCCAGCAGGGGATTTCGACCCGGCAAAGGTGGGCTAAAGCCCACCCTACACCTGGCAGCCCGTTCGCTCTCGTCCCCCGCCCTGTGGTGCCAGCCGGCGCCAGGTTCAGGTTTCGGCACTTGAGCTCGTAGGATGGGCTTCAGCCCACCGGGGAACTCCCACCCGGCAACGGTGGGCTAAAGCTCACCCTACACATTGCAGCCCGTTCGCTCTCGTCCCCGCCCGGTGTTGCCAGCCGGCGCCAGGTTCAGGTCTCGGAACCCGGACTCGTAGGATAGGCTTCAGCCCACCGAAACCGAAATTGCAGCGTACACCTACCAATAGTTCTCCACCGCCACCTGGCCGGGCCGGCGCGTCAACGCCAGGTTCAGGTCGCGCGCCTTCAACACCATTCGGGTGTCTTCGATCATCTGCGGGTTGCCGCAAAGCATGATTCGCGAGTGTTCCGGCGTCAGTTGAAGATCGGCAGCGCGCTCCAGCTCACCGTTTTCGATCAACGTGGTGATGCGACCATGCAACGCGCCCGGGATCTCCTCGCGCGTTACCACCGGCAGGTAGAGCAGCTTGGCACCAAGGCCTTCCAGGTAGTCGCGCTGCGGCAGTTCGGCGACCAGCTGTTGATAGGCCAACTCGCGTGCCTCACGCACGCTGTAGACCAGGATGATCCGTTCGAAGCGCTGCCAGGCGTCGAAGTCCTGCAGGATCGAGAGGAACGGCGCGATGCCGGTGCCTGTCGCCAGCAGCCAGAGGTCGCGACCATCGGGAAAGCGATCGAGGGTGAGAAAGCCGAAGGCCTGTTTGTCCACCAGCAGCTCGTCGCCGACCGAGAGCCGGCTCAGCTCGCTGGTGAATTCGCCATCCGGCACAACGATGGAAAAGAAATCGAGAAACTCGTCGTGCGGTGCCGAGACCATCGAATAGGCGCGCCAGACAATGCAGCCGCTGGGCTTGCGTACGCCGAGACGGGCGAACTGTCCGGCGTTGAAACGAAAGCCGGGATCACGGCTGGTACGCAGGGTGAACAGGTTGGGCGTCAGCGTCTGCACCTTGAGCAGGCGCTGGCGGGTGAACTTCTCTCCGCTGGCGGTCATACTTCGCTCCCTCCGAGCATCTGCCGGACCTGCCGCTCGCAGCGCCCGTGAATTGTTGATACTCCTTTCCGACGCAGATAAACACCGCCAGTTCTCATGCCTATTCTCGATACCCCCTATGCCAGCCTCGATCTGATCCGCCAGCCGGAGCAGCCCAACGAGCCATTGCAGGCCTTCGACGCCGCCGACGAATACCTGCTCGCCACGCTGCATGAACAGGGTTTGCCGGCCGCCGCGCGGGTGCTGATTCTCAACGACAGCTTCGGCGCCCTCGCCTGCTCGCTGGCCGGGCACGTCTCGGTCACCAGCAGTGGCGACTCGCATCTCGCCCACCTGGCGTTGCAGAAGAACCTGGCACGCAACGAGCTGCCGGCGGACCGCGTGCGCTTCGTACCAGCCAGCGAGACAGCCCAGGGGCCGTTCGATCTGGTGCTGATCCGCGTACCGAAGACCCTCGCCCTGCTGGAAGAACAGCTGATCCGCCTGCATGGCCAGCTGGCGCCCGGCGCGCAGGTGATCGCTGCGGCGATGATCAAGCATCTGCCGCGCGCTGCCGGCGACCTGCTGGAGCAGTACATTGGCCCGGTGCAGGCATCGCTGGCGGTGAAGAAGGCACGACTGCTCAGCGCCACCCCGAGCGAGAAGTCAGCCCCGGCGTCGCCGTACCCGACCCGCTATCAGCTGGATCAACCAAAGCTGGAGCTGCTCAACCACGCCAACCTGTTCTGCCGCGAAGGCCTCGACATCGGCACCCGCGCCTTCCTGCCGCACCTGCCCAAGGCACTCGGGGCGCTGCGCGTGGCTGATCTCGGCTGCGGTAATGGCGTACTCGGCATCGTCTACGCGCTAGGCAATCCGCAGGCAGAACTGACGCTGGTGGATGAGAGCTATATGGCGGTGCAGTCGGCACGGGAGAACTGGCAGGCGATCCACGGCCAGCGCCCGGTCGAAATTCGCGCCGACGACGGCCTGGCCGAACAGCCGCTGGCCTCGCTGGATCTGGTTCTGTGCAATCCGCCGTTTCACCAACAGCAAGTGGTCGGCGACTTCCTCGCCTGGCGCATGTTCACCCAGGCCAAGGCGGCGCTGGGCAAGGGCGGCGAGCTGTGGATCGTCGGCAATCGTCATCTGGGTTATCACCTCAAGCTCAAGCGCCTGTTCGGTAACGCCGAGCAGGTCGCTGCCACGCCGAAGTTCGTCATCCTGCGTTCGATCAAAGCATGAGCGAAGCGTCGGTTCGGCTGAGCATCCGGCAGTTCGCCGCGCACACCGGCCTGTCTGCCGACACGCTGCGCTATTACGAAAAGATCGGCCTGTTGCGTCATGTCAGTCGCGATGCCAGCGGCTATCGCGTCTACGGCCCGCGGGATCTGGAATGGATCGCCTTCATCTTGCGCCTGAAAGACACCGGCATGGCGCTGGACGACATCATCCGCTACGCCGATCTGCGCGAGTGTGGCGACGCAACTCTTGCAGCACGTCAGGCGCTGCTCGAAACCCATGCCGCCACGTTGCAGGCACGTCTGCTGCGCGACCATGAACATCTCGACGCATTGCAGGCGAAGATCGCGCTGTATCGGCGGCAAACTTCCGCTTGACCTGGAGTTCACTCCAAGCCGCAGGCTTTCCTCTGACCTATCAAGAGGAACGTTTCATGTCCGCATCAGCTCGCTATACCGAAGGCCTGGCCAAGCTCGACGAGATCGACGGCGAGGCCGGCCGCAAGGTCATCGACAGCCTGCACGCCATTGCCCCGGATCTGGCCCGCTACGTTATCGAGTTCCCGTTCGGCGACATCTACCAGCGCCCCGGCCTGGACCTCCCTCAACGTGAGTTGGCGACCGTCGCGGCGCTTACGGCACTCGGGCACTGCCAACCGCAACTGGCCGTGCACGTCCACGGCGCGCTGAACGTCGGTTGCCGTCCGGAGCAGATCGTCGAAGTGGTCATCCAGATGGCCGTTTACGCGGGCTTCCCGGCCGCGCTCAATGGCATGTACACCGTCAAAACAGTGTTCGCCGAACGAGGCCTGCTGGCTGTGGACGACGTCGGCGAATGACCGATGCGCTCGCCCGTCGTCGGTAGTCAGCGAGCGAATGATCGCAAGGATAATGTTGCCGAGCGACCCACTACCTAGTTCGGCCGATCCTGACGCAACAACGCCTTGCTGATCGCCTGCCCGACCTGCTCGAACAGGCGCCCGGCCTCCTTGCCTTCATCGAGCGCTTCGGCGCAGGCCACGACGACGATGGCGCGGCTTTCGTCCTGCGGTTCGATGACGCCAACATGGCAGGCGCGCTCGAGCTGGGTGCCGGTCTTCTGGATGAAGGGCACATCCTCGGGCAACCCGGCTTCGAGGCGGTAGTTATCGTAGGAGTCGAGCTTCATGTCGCCATACAGCAGCTCACGGCTTTGCGCCGACAAGAGGTCGCCACGCACCAGCTTTTCCAGCATCGCGCCATAGGCCACCAGGCTGCTGGAGTTGAGGTTGCGTGCGTAGTAGCGCGCGTAGGCCTCTTCCATGCTCGCCGCCTTCAACTCGTCCGCCTGCAGGTTCAGTACCCTTGCCAGCGCCTCGTAGCGTGGTTTGCTGAACGGTGCGGAGGCCAGCTCCACCAGCTGCATGTTGTCCAGCCGGGCTGCGTCCGGGTGCACCTCGCCGTATACATCGCGGCGCACCTGGGTGAAGGTGGTGATGGCTTCGAAATCGCCGCCCATGCTCTTGCCAGTGCGCGCATTGAGTTCGTCTTCTCCGACCAGACGGATCAGCATGTTGGCCGCGGTGTTGTCGCTTTCGATCAGCATCTCGTTGAGCAGATCACGCACTGCATAGTCGACGCCCACGTCCTGCCAGACCAGGTCGCCGGAGCCATCCACCTTGTCCTCGGCCTCCAGCGTCAGCCGCTGGTCGAGGCTGATGTCGCCATCATCGACACCTTGCAGCACGGCGATCGCGATTGGCACTTTCACCGCCGAGCCGAGGTACCAGAACCGCTCGGCGTCGTAACGCAGCTCGGCATCCTCGCCCAGATGCTTGATGTAGACGCCGAGCTTGCCCGGCGCTGCCTCGTCGATGCGCCGCAGCTCCTGCTCCAGTCCGTCCTTCCAGGTCGCTTCGGCTTCCTCGGTGCAGGCCGTCAAACCTACAAGCGGTGGCAATAGTGCGCATAACGCGATCAGCCTGTTCATCGTCGAATCAACCCCGCTGCGGTGACTGCCTCGCCGGTACCGCGCAACGCCCGCTCCGCCTGGGAGGCGGAGGCCACCCCGCGGACGCAGGCCACGATGATCAGGCGTGTGGATGTGGCGCTGTCTGAGCCCGGCTGGTCGACCAGCCCGGCATCGCAGATGCGCGCCCGCTGGGTACCAGTCTTGTGCGCAAAGCCGGTGCCAGGCGGC
The DNA here is from genome assembly GCF_038561965.1 of Stutzerimonas stutzeri. Lineage (NCBI taxonomy): Bacteria > Pseudomonadati > Pseudomonadota > Gammaproteobacteria > Pseudomonadales > Pseudomonadaceae > Stutzerimonas > Stutzerimonas stutzeri. Next base: position 3,822,043 of record NZ_CP139348.1, read on the forward strand.
AGGCCTGCCTTGATCCGCTGTTTGCCGGTCTGCACCCGGCGCATGACGCTCAGCAGGTATTCGGTACTTTCCGGCTTCAAGGCGATGCCGGCATCCAGCGCCGAGAGCAGATCGCCATAAGCCTTCAGCGTGCCGGAGTTGAACGGCGTGGCGTAGTAGCGCTCGTAGGCTTCGCCGAGACTGATGGGCTGCAGAGCACGGCGTTCGACACCCAGCAGGCGTGGCAGCAACGCCAGGCGGCCGGCGTCGTTCGGCTGCTGCCTGAGGGCGAGAAAATCCTTGCCGGAGAGCTGGCGCGCGGCCGGGTGCAACTCCCCGTAGATCAACCGCCGCACATCCGCCAGCGAGGTGATCGGCCCAAGCCCTTCGGGCGCAAGCTCCTGGGCGATGGCGTTGACCTGTTCGATGCCGACCAGGCGTATCAGCATGTCACTGGCGGTGTTGTCGCTGTGGATCAGCATCTGATCCATCAGAAAGCGCACGCTCAGGGCCTTGCCCGGCGCATGGCTGTTGGTCGGGCCTGCGCCATCGACGTAGTCGGACGCGAGCAGTGCCACCGGACTATCCAGCGTCAGCTCACCCTGCTCAGTCTGGCGCATCACCGCGATGGCAACCGGTACCTTGACGGTCGAAGCCAGGTACCAGGGTTCCTCGCCGTGATAGGAGACCGAAATGCCGGTTTCCATGTCCTTGACGTAAACGCCGAGCTGTCCTGGCGTCTGCCTGTCCACGTGCGCCAGACGCGCCAGGAAGGGACCGCTCCACTCGAAGGCCTCCTGCGCGACGGCAGTCTGGGCAGTGCCGCCGCACATCAGTGCAGCCAGCAGCAGACGTGTGGCAGCGGCGGATAATCGCGATAGCGAGTGCATGGTCCTCCGGCTTGTGGTCGTGCATTGCAGATACCCGTTCCGACCGCCGCGGCGCCCAGCCGTGCACCACATCCCGATCACCGGTGCAGCGCAACGGCTGGAGCGGATACGAGTCCCATGCTTAGGCGCCGCTCCGGCGCAGCCAACGACATAGGAGTGAGCAGTGCCGCACAAGGAACATTTCATCGGGCTGGAGTGGCTGCGCTTTCTGCTGGCCATCTACGTAGTGCTGTTCCACACCGTACATGCCTATGTGGAAGACGAGCCCTCCTGGCTGGCGGACCTGGCCGGCGTCGGTTTCTTCGCCACCAGCAGTTTCTTCATCCTCTCCGGCTTCCTGCTGGCGCACGTCTACTGCCGACAAGGGGAACTGCGCGAGCCAGCCCGGCACTTTCTCGGCAAGCGCCTGGCCAATCTCTATCCGCTGCACCTGTTCTCCCTACTGCTGACGGCCATCGTGCTGGCAATCATTGCCAAGCTTGGCATCCCGCCGGACGACGCCAAGGCAAGCCTGCGCTACGTGGTCTACGACACCAACGAGGAGCTTGCCGGGGAAGCGCGCGACGCCCTTGAACACTTCATGAACAACCGCGAGCTGGCGCTGAACTTCGTGCTGCAGCTGTTCATGCTGCAGGCCTGGAACCCGCTCTACCTGACGTTCAACCCGCCGCTGTGGTCGATATCCACGCTGTTCTTCTTCTACCTGTGCTTCCCGCTGCTGGCGCCTCGCCTGATGCGCCTGCGGCATAAGGGTTGGTGGCTCGTCGCAGTCGGCGTGGTCTATCTGCTGCCGCCGCTGTGGGCGATCCAGCAAGAGGCCTACGGCATCCCGATCACCGGCATGCTCCACCGCATGCCGCTGCTGCGCTTGCCGGAGTTTCTTGCCGGCATCCTGCTCTGCGGGCTGTTCCGTGAATGGCGAAACGCGGGTGGCCAGCTGGGTATTAGCGCTCGCCTGGCGCTCGCGGCATTCGTGCTGACCAGCTTTCTCGCGACGGTATGGCTGCTCAAGGGCGAGCGCTACTGGTACTTCCTGCTGCACAACGGTTTGCTGCTGCCGGCGCAATTGGCGCTGATCTGGCTCTGCGCGCTGATTGCCACGCCAAAGAATGCCGCGGTGGTCGGCTGGTCGCAGCGACTGGGTGCGGCGTCGCTGCCGTTGTTCGTATTGCATGTGCCGGTGTTCATTCTCTTCTCGCGCTCGGAGAAGCTGATCGGGGTGGTGTCGTCGGGGTGTTTCGATGATTGGGCCGATTGTGTGGCGCGGGCGGGGGAGCTGGCACTGACGCCGGCGTTCTATCCGCTATATCTGGGGTTGTGCATCGTGGTGTGCGTGCTGGCGCAGGAGCGAGCGGTGGTTCCAGTGAGGCGGTTCTTGCTGAGGCGTGTTCTGAAGATTTGACGGTCTTCAGAAAAACAAAAACAAGGGACGCGCCGGCCTAACCGCATCCAGCCCCGCACAAACGCAGACGCCCTGACCTGGGCGGAGCGACTGGATGCGATAGGCGCGCCGCAGGCTGTTCCAGCGGCTCAGCTCGAGTGTCGCGTGCGTGCTTTATCAGCAGTGCACCACCCGGCGGTAAAGCATCCGCGCGCCGGCGTCGAGGAAGAAGCCCAGCACGCCGATCAGCAGAACCACTGCCATCAGCTCCGAATAGGCCAGGCGATCGCGGGTGTCGAGGATGAAATAGCCCAGCCCTGCACTGACGCCGAGCATCTCGCAGGGCACCAGCACGATCCAGAGGATGCCGATCGACAGGCGCACGCCGGTGAGCACATGACCGAGCACACCGGGAATGATCACGTGGCGAAGCGTCTCCAACCGCGTGGCCGACAGGCTGCGGGTCAGCTGCAGCCAGCGCGGGTCGAGCGCTTTGACCCCGGCGGCGGTGTTGAGCATGATCGGCCACACCGCGGCAAAGGCCAGCAGGAAGTAGATCGGCGCATCGCCCACCCCCAGCAGCATTACAGCCAGCGGCATCCACGACAGCGGCGAGATCATCCGCAGGAACTGAAAGGCCGGCGTGGTCGCCAGCTCGATGCGCTGAAAGCTGCCCACCAGAAGCCCGGTGGGCACGCCGGCCAGCAGCGCCAGGCCCAGCCCGACGAAGACCCGCTTGAGGCTCAGCAGCACGTGTTGCCACAGGTCGCTGCTGGCGAGTAGTTCCAGCAGTGTCTGCAAGGTCGGCCAAGGTGCGAACTGGCCGAGCAGCGGGTCATCGGCGACCCGCCAGGCGGCCAGTGCCCAGAGGCCCAGCAGCGCGGCAAGCCCGGCCAGGCCAAAGCTCCAGGTGACGAGATGCTTGTTCATCAGGCTCTGATCACTTCGCTGCGGGTGTAGCTTTCTGGAAAGCCGAAGGCTGTCAGGCCACCAACCTTTTCCAGCGCCGCTTTGACGAAGCGGTCATCGACCAGATCCTGCGCGACGAACTGCGGATCGAGCCGCGGCAGGAAGTCGTTCTTGCCTTCGATCAGGGTGTTCTGCAGCAGCTTGACCAACTCTTCTGTGTAACTCGGATAGGGATATGGCTGGAAGTCGATGCGTTTTTCGTTCCACTCGGTCAGGTGCTGTGCCGAACCGTCCTGTGCGTAGCGTGCCCAGTCGTCAGCCTCGGGCGCCAGCACGCGGCGCAGCACCGGCTCGGGGAACGGCATGTACTTCTGCTCGCCGTCCTTGGAAAGAATGCGAGCGGTCTCTTCGCGGTTGTTCTGGCTCCAGAGCTGCGCCTTGACCATGGCGTCCACCACCTTTTGCGACCACTCGGGGCGCTCGGCCAGGTCCCGCTCGTGCATGTACACCACGCAGCAGGCGTGGTCGCGCCACATGTCGCCGGTAAAGCGCAGCACCCGTCCAACTTTCAGCGCCTCGCCCTGGGCATTGAAGGGTTCGGCGGCGGTAAAGCCGGAGATGCGCTTGGAGGCCAGCGCCGGGATCATGTCGGCCGGTGCCATGACCACCAGATTGACTTCATTGGCAGCCGGCTTACCGGTCGCGCCCAGGCTCACGGGGGTCAGGCCGTTTTCGCGCAGCAGGTATTGCAGCATCACGTTGTGGATCGAATACCAGAACGGTATGGCGACGTGCTTGCCCGCTAGCTGCTTGGGTTCGAGGATGTCCGGCGACACGGTGATGCCAGAGCCGCCGACGTGGTTCCAGGCCACCACCTTAGCCGGCGCCTGGCTGCCATAGCGGGCCCAGACGGTCATCGGCGACAGGAGGTGAACTACGTTGATCTGTCCGGAGAGAAAGGCCTCGATCAATTGCGACCAGCTGCGCAGCAGCACGGGCTTCTCGGACCTCAGGCCCTCGGCCTCGAACATGCCCTTGGCGTGGGCCACCAGCAGCGGCGTGGCATCGGTGATCGGCAGGTAGCCGATGCGCACCGGGGCATCTGGGTCCACAGCCGCACGGGCTTTTTGCAGCGCCAGCAGCGGCGCGGCGCCAGCGAGGCTGAACAGCGCGCCCAGTTTGAGAAATTCGCGACGGCTGGGGATCAGGTTGTCCAGTTCCATGGGGGGGTGCTCCGGTATCAGGCGGTAATCGGTTCGCGGCTGGCCTGCCGCAGGGTCTTGAGGATTTCAATGCGCAGCGCGCCAAGCTCCTCGACGAGCTCTTCGCGTGGTTGCGGCAGGTCCAACTGCCATTGCCCGATCACCCGCCCGGGGCGGCCGCCCAGGAGCAGGATGCGGTTGGACAACAGCAGCGCTTCGTCGATGTCGTGGGTGATCAGCAGCGCGGCGGTGTCCCACTCGCCGACCAGACGCAGCAGCAAGCGCTGCATGTCGGCACGGGTCACTTCATCCAGCGCGCCAAAGGGTTCATCGAGCAGCAACACCTCGGGCTCGCGGGCCAGGCAGCGAGCCAGCGCAGTGCGCTGCGCCATGCCCCCGGACAGCGCCGCCGGGTAACGCTCACGGGCATGGGGCAGCCCCACGGACTCGATGGCCTGATCGACGCGGCTTCGCAGCCTGTCCCGGTCGATGCGCGGTTGGCGGGCGAAATCCAGGCCAAAGGCGACGTTCTTCTCCAGGCTCAGCCAGGGCAGCAGGCTGGGGTCCTGAAAGGCGACGGCCAGACGCGGATGCGGTCGGGTCAGGGTTTCGCCGTGCACGCTCACCGTGCCGCTGGCAGGCGCCTGCAGGCCGGCGAGCACGCGCAACAAGCTGGATTTGCCAACACCGCTGGGGCCAAGAATGGTGACGATCTCGCCGCGCGCCAGGTCCAGAGAGAAGCCTTCGAGCAACGCGTGCCAGCCGTTGGGGGTGGGATAACCGAGGGACAGATCGCGTGCCTGAAGCACGCCTGATTGAGCAGAGGAGGTCATTGGCAGGCCATCCGTTTTCGGCCCAGTTCGCCCTTGAGCTGCACCAGGCTGGGTGTGATTACCGGTAGAAACGCAGCCTCGCGCCAGCGCCTTGCGAAGGAGGTGTTGTATTCGCTGAGAAAAGCGCGCCCGCCGCTGGCCTGCAGTTCCAGTTGCAGGGCCTGCTGGGCCAGTTCGACCAGCCGGATGCGCAATTCGCAGAGAGTTGCCGGGGCCTCGCGGAAGCGACCATCACGCAGGCCAGCCAGCAGCAACGTACGGCGCTCGGCCAGTTCCGCACCGGTGGCCGCCAGCGGCTCACCCAGCACTGCCTCGGCGCCGCCCATGTTGGCCTCGGCCTCCTGCAGGCAGCGCTGCGCCAGGCCCAGCGCCAGGGCGCACTGTAAACCCAGGAAGTTGGGGCGCACGCCAGGCAGATAGGCTGGCGCCGTGTCGTGCAGGCGCCATGCCGGGTCCAGGCGCACGCCATCGAGCTCCAGCCGCGCAGTGTGACTGGCCTGCATGCCAAGCAATGCAAAGTCCGCCGAGCGTGACAGGCCCTCGACGTCATGCGGCAGCACCCAGATCTGCGGTGGGCCACCGGCCGTATTGGCCATCGCGCAGGCGGCGACAAAACCACCACCGCGCAGGTTGCTTACCCACGGCAGTACCCCGTCCAGGCACCAACGGCCATCGGCTTCAACCTTGCCGCGTACCTGCAGCGACTCCAGGCCGGAGACGAACTTCATCGCGTTGGAAAGCCCCGGCGCACCGGCCAGTCGTCCAGCCAGAAGCTCAGGCAACAGGCGCTCGCGCAGGCCGGTATTGGGGGTTTGTAGCAGCAGTTCGATAAAGGCGCGTTGGCTCCAGCCCATGAAGGCGGATGTCAGTGAACGCTCCGCCAACGCCGCGATAGCACACAGCGCATCACCCAGATCGCCGCCCTGCCCGCCCATTGCGGTCGGTACGCCAAGGCCGATCAAGCCATCACTGGCCAGCCGCGGGAGCAGCGCCTCGGCATCTTTGTCACTGGAGTCCAACGATTCGGCGTGCGCGACAAGCCAGTCGTGCAGGCTGGATTCGGTCATCTGAGGTCTCTCTTTGCAGTCCGCCGTGTTCAAAAGACGGCAGGGCCGCAAGAATACCCCACGCATCAAAGGGATAGTACTCAGCATCCATCCTGGGGATGACTCGACGGCGATCGCTGCACTCACACTGCTAGTGCCGGTCCTCGAGCTGTGGGAGCGGTCTTGTCCGCAAGCCTCAAAGCAGCGCCGGGTCCAAGGACAGTGCCCTAAACCGGGTGACGGCTTCGCCTCAATCAGACGCATCGCCAAGCCGGCTCGATATCCACTGGCGGCTGTAGGCAAGCACGCTGGCCGCCGTGCGGGTGGGAAAATGAATGAACCCGTGCGGGCAATGCGGCAACAGATGCACCTCGACAGGCGCGGTGTGGTTCCAGCGCTCAGCCATTTTCAGGGTGTCGTCCCTGAGCGGGTCCAGCTCACCGGCAAACATGAGCGCCGGCGGCATGCCGGTGAGATCGCCGTAAAGCGGGGACAACGGCGGCTGCCGACGCTCGTCATCGCTCAGACCCGGCGTCAGCATGCGCAAGGCTTCGACCATCCCCGGGCCATCCAGCACCAGCGTCTCGGGAGGCGCTGCGCGAACACTCGCGGTGCCCGTCAGGTCGTAGACGCCGTAATACAGCACCGTACCGACCACGCGTTGCAGCAGCGCTGGCCAGCGTTTCAGCGAGAGCAAGGTTGCGCAGGCGAGATGCCCGCCTGCCGATTCACCCACGACGATCACCGGCACGCCGGCAAACTCTTCGCAGCTGTCACCCAGCAGCCAGCGCGCGGCAGCCAGGCAGTCATCCATGACCCCTTCAACCGGAGTCGACACCGCCAGCCGATAATCCACCGAGACGACCGCCACGTTGCAGGCATTGACCATGGCGATGTTGAACTTATCGTTCATCTCTGGATTGCCAATCACCCACCCGCCCCCGTGGATGTCCAGCACCACGCCCTGTGGCTTTCCTTTGGGCCTGATAATTCGCACGGGCACCGAAGCACCTGCTACGCCCACTAGCCGCCTTTCGGCCTCGAGCCCATGCTTGCGAAGCTGGTCTGCACCGACCATCTGGCCGAGCCGCAGCAGGCCCTGGATCAAACGGGGCGTCACCCGATTGCGAATCCGAAACCGTGGCGCCCAGGCGAGCTTCTTGTTAAAGCGCTGCACTTGCGCGACGTCTCTCTCTGCGGACCAGCGTTCTTGGCTATCCAATACATGCTCCGTCGTCGTAAGGGTTGTAGTCATTACGGACCGCGCAGTGCGATCAGTTGCTGATTGCTCTGCGGGTAATTGTAAAAACGGGACAGAGTAATAAGGGGGCAGATTTACTTATCAATTGCGGCCCGCGGCCGACCTTGCCCTCTTCGCTCAATTCGAAGCCCAGCAATCCGCTGCACTTCGTCTACGAAGCGGCTATTGCCCGACAGTTGGCCGCGCCGCAAAACGCTCACGGATCAGGGATAGCTCCGCCTGCAACACGGCGCCACGAACCTTTCGCTACCGAGTGGCTCGTGCGACTAACGCTTTCATCAACTGACCAAGCCCTGCTATTGACGCCCCGGAGGCAGCAGCAAGTGAACATCGTTTGTCATCAAGCAATAGTCATAAACCTTGACGCCTAAGGCTTCCTTCAGCAAACGCAGATCAGCCAGGTACCGCTGGGGAGGGGGTGAGCGACATGTATGCCGCGAGAGCTGCGATGGGTCGGGGCCGCCGTCGGCAGGGATGGCCCTTCTCAGCGGCCCCCTGGAATGGCGATGGAGTGAGGGAATACTTCACGTAGCGAAGGGCTGGATGCCGGGGTGGCCTTCTTTTTGGTCACTTTTTCTTGGCCACACAAGAAAAAGTGACTCGCCCAGCAGGGCGAAACCACGCCAACAGGCAACTCGCTATCCGCCTGGCCACCCCAAGCAGTCATTCGCGGCACTGGTGGGCTGAAGCCCACCCTACCGGTCCGCTGCCGCCCTGAGGGTTCCCACGCAACAGCGCGGGCACGATCCACCGCTCAATCTGCCGCAGCCTCACCAGTGAGCCTCAGCCCACCCTACGCGTCGACGGTTACAGCAATTTATCCAGAGTAATCGGCAGGTCTCTCACCCGCTTGCCCGTCGCGTTGTAGATCGCATTGGCCACCGCTGCTGCCACCCCAACGATGCCGATCTCCCCTACCCCCTTCGAGCCCAGGTCATTGACTACCTCGTCGTGCTCCTCGACGAAGATCACGTCGATCTCGGGAATGTCGGCATTCACCGGGATGTGGTACTCGGCGAGGTTGTGGTTCATGTAGCGACCCAACGTATGGTCGATCAGCGTCTCCTCGTGCAGCGCCTGGCCGATGCCCCAGACCACGCCGCCGACGATCTGGTTGCCGGCGGTCTTCGGGTTGACGATGCGCCCCGCGGCGACGGCGCTGACCGCCCGGCTGACCTTGATGGTGCCCAGCTCCTCGTCGACCCGCACCTCGACGAACACCGCCGAATGGGTTCCTGTCGCCCAGGCGTCGCGTTTTTCATCCGGCTTGACGCTGGCCTCGGCTTCCAGCGCACCGCTGACCTGAACGATGTCGCGCAGCGCCACGGCATGCTCGCCAGACTTCAGCCGCAGCTGGCCATCGGCGAACTCCACCGTATCCAGATTCGCCCCGGTAAACGCCGAGGCCGGCGACTGCTGCACGGCGTCCAGCAGCTTCTGCCGCAGCCCCGCGCAGGCCCGCTGCACCGCGCTACCGACTGACGATACCGTTGCAGAGCCGCCTTCCAGCGGTGCCTGCGGCAGGCTGGAATCGCCGAGGCGAAACTCCACGTCGCTCATCGACAGCCCCATGGCATCGGCGGCGATCTGCGTCATCGCGGTGTAGGTGCCGGTGCCGATATCGGCGGTGGCGCTGGTCACCAGCAGCCGGCCGTCGGCATCAATGCAGGCGCGCGCACTGGCCGGCATCTGCATCGCTTCCCAGACGCCGGTGGCCATGCCCATGCCGATCAGCTGATGGCCGTCGCGCAGGCTGCGTGGCTGAGCCGGGCGCCGCGACCAGCCGAAGCGTTCGGCGCCCTGCTGGTAGCAGGCGCGCAGTTCCTTGCTGGAGTAGCGCTTGCCCTGGTTGCCGTTGATCTCGCTGTAGTTGCGCAGGCGCAGCTCCAGCGGATCGATGCCGACTGCATGGGCCAGCTCGTCCATCGCGCATTCCAGCGCATAGACGCCGATGGCCGCGCCCGGCGCACGCATGTCCAAAGGGGTATAGACGTCCAGCGGTGCCAGACGATAGCCGAGACGCACGTTGTCGCAGGCGTAGAGCATTCCCGACCACTCCACCTCGTGCTCGGTGAAGTCCTCGAAGCGCGAGGTCTGGCCGATGGCTTTGTGCTCGATTGCCTGCAGCCGCCCTTCGCCATCTGCCGCCAGCTTCAGCTGCTGAAAGGTTCGCGGGCGATAGCCAAAGGTGAACATCTGCTGCCGGGTCAGTTCGACGCGCACCGATGCCTTGAGCTTGAGTGCGGCCATCACCGCCAGCGGCAGCTGATATTGCGGCCGCAGGCCGGAGCCAAAAGCACCGCCGACGAAGGGCGCGAGCACGCGGATCTTGCCCTCCATACCGAAGACCTGTTCCAGATAGCGCTGGCAGTTCTGCACGCCCTGGGTCTTGTCATGCACCAGCAGCTCACCGCCCGGCTGGTACTGGACGATGGAAGCATGCGGCTCCATCGGGTTGTGATGTTCGACCGGCGTGCTGTATTCGCAATCGATGCAGTGCGCGGCCGCCGCGAATGCCGCGTCGAAATCACCGCGAGGCTCGGGCAGTTCGGCCGGTGCTTCGTGGGCCTGCTCGCGCACCGCCTGCAGGTCGGTTTGATGCGGCTCGACTTCGTACTCGATACGCACCAGGCTCGCCGCGTGCCGCGCCAACGCCTGGGTCTCGGCGACCACCAATGCCAGCGGTTGGAAGTTGTAGAGCACGCGGTCGTTGTACAGCGGGCGGAACGGCGAACCGTCGGCGGCATCGTCGTCCTCATAGGGCTCGTCGTAGCTGGCCACCGGCGGACGGTTCTGGTGGGTCAGTACCAGATGTACGCCGGGCAGCGCTTCGGCGGCGGCGGCATCGATGCGACTGACCCGGCCGCGGGCAATGCTGCTCGATACCACCGCGCCGTAGAGCCGGCCGGGTACTTCGGCCTCGGCGGCATAGCACGCCTGGCCGGTGAGCTTGAGCGGGCCGTCGACGCGGTCCAGCGGTTTGCCCAGTGGTGAGTTGGCGCTGTTCATCGGACGGTTCCTCCCGCGGCTTCGGTGAGTGCACGCACAATGGCGCGACGTGCCAGGTCGATCTTGAAGGCGTTGTCCGCCAGCGGTTGCGCACCTTGCAGCAGCCGGTCCGCCGCAGCGGCAAAGCTGCCTGGTTCGGCACGCTTGCCGCTGAGCAGATCTTCAGCCTCTTCCAGGCGCCAGGGTTTATGCGCGACGCCGCCGAGGGCGATGCGCGCGCGACGGATGACGTCGCCGTCCATTTCCAGCGCCGCGGCGACGGACACCAGGGCGAAGGCATAGGAGGCGCGGTCACGTACCTTGAGGTAGGCGCAGTGGCTGGCGAACCCTTCTACCGGCAATTCGATGGCGGTGATCAGTTCGCCGTCGGCCAGCACGTTGTCCAGCTGCGGCTGGTCGCCGGGCAGGCGATGGAAATCCACCAGATCAATGCGCCGCTGGCCGTGCGGGCCTTGCACGTGCACCCGTGCATCCAGCGCCGCCAGGGCAACGCACATGTCCGAGGGATGTACGGCGACGCACGCCTCGCTGGCACCGAGGATGGCGTGAATGCGATTGCGCCCGTCCCGCGCGCCACAGCCGGAGCCCGGCTCGCGTTTGTTACAAGGCGTCGCGGTGTCATAGAAGTAGTAGCAGCGGGTGCGCTGCAGCAGATTGCCGCCGGTGCTGGCCATGTTGCGCAGCTGCGGCGAAGCGCCGGCCAGGATCGCCTTGCTTAGCAGCGGATAGCGCTGTTCGATCTGCGGGTGCCAGGCCAGGTCGGCGTTGCTCACCAGCGCACCGATGCGCAGGCCGCCCTCGGCGGTCTGCTCGATCTCGCGCAGCGGCAGGCCGTTGATGTCGATGAGCTGGCCGGGTTGCAGCACATTCTCTTTCATCAGGTCGAGCAGGTTGGTGCCGCCGGCGATGTAGCGGCTCTGCGGCCCGTGCAGGGCGATGGCCTGGTCTATGCGTTCGGGGCGCTGATAGCTGAACGGCGTCATTGCGTACCCTCCTGGCCGCGCAGCGTCGGCAGTGCGTCTTCGATGGCGGCAAGGATGTTCGGATAGGCACCGCAACGGCACAGGTTGCCGCTCATGTGTTCGCGGATTTCGTCGCGGCTGCTGGCGCGGTTCTCACTGGCAAGCCCGGCCGCCGAGCAGATCTGCCCCGGCGTGCAATAGCCGCACTGGAAGGCGTCGTGCTTGACGAAGGCCGCCTGCAGCGGATGCAGCGTCGCATCGCTGGCCAGGCCTTCGATGGTGGTCAGGCTCGCGCCGTCGTGCATCACCGCCAGGGTCAGGCAGCTATTGATGCGCCGGCCGTCGAGCAGCACCGTACAGGCACCGCACTGGCCGTGGTCGCAGCCTTTCTTGGTGCCGGTCAGGCTGAGCTGGTCGCGCAGCAGGTCGAGCAAGGTGGTCCAGGGTTGCACCTGAAGCTCAAGGCGTTCGCCGTTAAGCTCGAGGCTGATGGTGCAGGTTTGGCCTGCAGCTGAAGAATTTTCGCTCATGGCAGCCTCACGGTTTGGGCGTTGGTATGCGCTGTCCGTGCGTCTTGGGGTACGACTGGCGCGGCGCGGAAAACGTTCAGCGGCCAAGGCGGGCGGCCGTTTGCCGACGGCAGTTCGCAACGCCGTCTAGACGATCCGCACACGTAGGAGCGAGCTTGCTGGCGATGGCGCCCGAACCGTCCCACGTCCAATAAGACACCGCCCCCCGTTCGCCAACGGGCTGGCTTCTACAGAACTGCGGCAGGCGGGATGCATTGAGCATCAGGCTGATCGGCGATCATTCGGGAGGTCGATGTCCTGCAGTACGCCGGGATCATCCACACTCAATTCCAGCAGCGGATGTGCGGCGAACAGCGCTTGGGCGCCGCGATCACCGTCGAGTTGCAGCAGCGCTTCGCGATAGGCGCTGCCGATGCCGCGCGGATGGCCGGCGTGGCCGTGATAGGTCGGTACGACGAGGCTGTCTCCGTGGATCGCCGCCGCGATCTCGCGCAGGGTTCGGGGCTGCACATAGGGCATATCGCCCAGCGCAACCAGCCAGCCGCGCGCTGCCGGTGCGTAGGCAATGGCCTGGGCGAGGCTGTGCCCAAGACCGCGGGTTTCGACCGCCAGCACCTCGCAGCCATCAGCATTGACGCTCAGCCAATCGCGCAAAGGAAGATTGTCTGCATTCGTCACCACTACCAATCGCTCGGCGACACCGTGAAGGTTTGCCAGCGTGGCGGCGAGCACCGGCGGCGAATGCGCCTCGGCCAAGCTGGCAGCCAGCAGCTTGTCCGCTCCTCCGGCAGTGCGATAGCGGCTGCCCTGCCCCGCAGCCAGAACGATGGCGCAGACGCCCGCTTCAGGCACAGCGCTGTGCCGGCAGCGCCTGGCTAATCTGGGCGCCGTTCTTCAGTGCCACCACCTCGGCCATCAGCGACAGCGCGATTTCCGCCGGCGTACGACTACCGATCGGCAGGCCGATGGGGCCGTGCAACCGCTGCACCTGGCGCTCGCCAAGCCCAAGCGAAAGCAGGCGCGCCTTGCGTTTTTCACTGTTGGCCCGCGAGCCCAGCGCACCGACGTAAAAGGCCTCGGACTGCAGCGCCGTGAGCAGCGCCATGTCGTCCAGACGTGGATCGTGGGTCAGCGCGACGATGGCGGTGTGGGCATCCGGTTCGATGGCCAGCACGGCATCATCCGGCATGCCGGAGACGAAGCGCACCGTCGCCGCATCCCAGTCGTGGGCATAACCTTCGCGGGGGTCGCAGATCAGCACTTCGAAGCCGAGGCCGTGAGCCAGGTCGGCAACATAGCGCGACAGCTGGCCGGCGCCGATCATCAGCAAACGCCACGCAGGCCCGAACGGTGCACGTAGGGTGTGGCCATCGAACTGCAACGCAGCGTCGCGGCCGGCGGCTCGCAGGCTGACATTGCCGCTGGCGATATCCACGCAGCGCAGCAGGCGTTCATGGGCGGCGCAACGGCGCAGCAGCTCATCGATCCAGCCGCCATCGCGCAACGGTTCCTGGAGCAGCCGCAGCGTACCGCCGCAAGGCAGACCGAAACGCGCAGATTCTTCCTTGCTCACGCCGTAGGTGATCAGCTGGCAAGCCTGCGGTGGCTGGTCGGCCATGACCCGGGTGAGCAGATCGTCCTCGACGCAGCCGCCGGACACCGAGCCTTCCACCCGACCATCACCGCGCAACGCCAGCAGCGAACCCACCGGACGTGGTGCGCTGCCCCAGGTTTCCAGCACGGTGTAGAGCACCACGGGGTGACCGTCACGCAACCAGTCGCGGGCGCGGCGCAGTACCGCCAGATCGACACTGTCCATCGTTCTCCTCGGATTCAGCCCATTGCTGCCAGGACTCCCGGCAATGCAAGGAGTGACCGATTCGAGGCGAAGTTAGTTCGTCGTTGCCGGCACCAGCATGGCGTCGGCTACTTCGCGGCGCTTGCCGCGGCCGGCGAGACGTTCCACCAGGGTCAGGGCGAATTCCAAAGCGGTTGCCGGGCCCTGGCTGGTGATGCAGTTGCCGTCCACCACCACCGGCTGGTCGAGGAAATGCGTGCCGGTGAGGTTGTCGCTCATGCCCGGATAGCAGGTGACCTGACGGCCTTTGAGCACACCGTAAGGGTGCAGCGCCACCGCCGGCGCGGCGCAGATTGCCGCGTAGTCGAGTCCGGCGCGGGCCTGCTGGCGTACGCGCTCGGCCAATGGCTCCAGCTCGCCGAGGGTCTTCGCGCCAGGCATGCCACCGGGCAATACGATCAGGTCGAAATCCTGCGCCAACACGTCGAGCAGCATCGCATCGGCGGTGATCCGCGTGCCGCGTGCGCAAGTCAGCATGCGCCGCTCTTCGGCACTGGCCACGAGCACTTCGAACTCGGCTCGCCGCAGCACGTCAATCAGGGTGACGGCCTCCAGGTCTTCGGAACCGTCGGCAATCGGAATAAGGACTCGTTTGCTCATGGCGTTCACCTGCTCAATGGAAATTCAACCGTGCTGCCGCCCAGTGTAAGATGCGCGGCTTTTGCGATGACACGCGAATCGCCCGCCAGAGGCGACAGCCCTCACACTGACCGGCACATAGAGGATCGACCATGCTGGAAAAGCTATTTCAACTCAAGGCGCACAACACCACGCTGCGCACCGAGGTCCTGGCCGGTATCACCACCTTCCTGACGATGGCCTACATCCTCTTCGTCAACCCGAGCATCCTCGCCGAAACCGGCATGGATCACGGCGCGGTGTTCGTTGCCACCTGCCTGGCCGCGGCCATCGGCTCGGCGATCATGGGCCTGGTCGCCAACTACCCCATCGCGCTGGCACCCGGCATGGGCCTGAACGCCTTCTTCACCTACACCGTGGTGCTGACCATGGGCTACACCTGGCAGACCGCGCTGGGCGCGGTTTTCCTCTCGGGTGCGATCTTCTTCCTGCTGTCGATTTTCAAGATCCGCGAGTGGATCATCCACAGCATTCCGTTGGCCTTGCGCGCCGGTATTGCCGCGGGCATCGGCCTGTTCCTGGCGATCATCGCGCTGAAGAATGCCGGCATCGTCGTCGACAACCCGGCCACCCTGGTTGGCCTCGGTGATCTGAGCGCCGGCGGCCCGCTGCTGGCCTGCCTGGGCTTCTTCCTGATCGCCGCGCTGGCGTACCGCCAGGTCACCGGAGCGGTGATGATCGGCATTCTGGTGGTCACAGGCCTGTCGATTCTGCTCGGCCTGTCGCAGCTCAACGGCGTGGTCTCGATGCCGCCATCGCTGGTGCCGACCTTCATGCAGCTGGACATCATGGGCGCGCTGGATATCGGCCTGATCAGCGTGATCTTCGCCTTTCTCTTCGTCGACCTGTTCGACACCTCCGGCACCCTGATCGGCGTGGCGCAGAAGGCCAACCTGCTGGACAAGGACGGCAGGATGCCGCGCCTGGGCCGCGCCCTGCTGGCTGACAGCACCGCAACCATGGCCGGCGCCGCACTGGGCACCTCGACCACCACCAGCTACATCGAGTCCGCCGCAGGCACCGCCGCTGGTGGCCGCACCGGTCTGACCGCCTGCGTGGTCGCCCTGCTGTTTCTGCTCAGCCTGTTCTTCGCCCCGCTGGCCGGTGCCGTACCGGCCTATGCCACTGCACCCGCACTGCTGTTCGTTGCCGTACTGATGATGAGCAGCCTGGCCAACATCGACTGGGACGACCTCACCGTTGCAGCGCCGGTGGTGGTTGCCGCGCTGGCCATGCCGCTGACCTTCTCCATCGCCAACGGCATCGCCTTCGGCTTCATCGCCTGGACTGCGATCAAGCTGCTCGCCGGCCGCTGGCGCGAGCTGAGCCCGGCGATGTGGATACTCTCGGCGCTGTTCGTGGTCAAGCTGGGCTGGTTCGCCGGCTGATCGCAACGCAGGGTGGGATGGTGCTTTTCTCATCCACCTTCCGTGCGGCAACGGTGGATGGATGAAGCGTCAGCTGCGCCCCGATCCACCCTACAAATACCGGTCCGCCACATGCGTTAATTCGCGGCAAGGCCGCCCCACGGAGCGAATTGCTGTGGGAGCGGCCGGCGCCGTAAAGCTCCTCAAACCTCTGCACGAAGCCCCTGCCATGCCGCTGCCCAAGATCGACCCCGCCCAATACGACGCCCAACTTGCCGAGAAAACCGCGCGGCTGGTGGAACTGCTGGCGCCGTTCGATGCACCGGCGCCGGAAGTCTTCGACTCGCCCCGTGAGCACTACCGCCTGCGTACCGAATTTCGCCTGTGGCGCGAAGAAGGCCAGCGCCACTACGCGATGTTCGAGCAAGGCGACAAGCACAAGGCGATCCTGATCGACGACTTCCCCATCGCCAGCCGCCGCATCAACGAGCTGATGCCGCAGTTGAAGGCCGCCTGGCAGGCGTCGGAAGTCATGAGCTTCAAGCTGTTCCAGGTGGAATTTCTTACCACCCTGGCCGGCGACGCGCTGATTACCCTCGCCTACCACCGGCCACTGGACGAGGCCTGGCAGGCCGAAGCCGAGCAGCTTGCCGCCCGACTGGGTGTGAGCATCGTCGGCCGCTCCAAGGGCAAGCGCATCGTCATCGGTCGCGATTACGTTGAAGAAGCGCTGGTCGTAGCCGGGCGAACCTTCCGCTATCGCCAGCCGGAAGGCGCCTTCACCCAGCCCAACGGCGAGGTCTGCCAGAAGATGCTGAACTGGGCCTTCGAAGCGCTCGGTGAGCGCGACGACGACCTGCTCGAACTCTACTGCGGCAACGGCAACTTCACCCTGCCACTGGCTACTCGCGTGCGCCGCGTGCTGGCCACCGAGATCAGCAAGACCTCGGTCAACGCCGCGCTCGCCAATATCGCCGACAACGGCATCGACAACATCGCGCTGGTGCGCCTCTCCGCCGAGGAACTGACCCAGGCGCTGAACGAGGTACGGCCGTTCCGCCGCCTGGCCGACATCGACCTGAAGCGCTACGACTTCGGCAGCGTCTTCGTCGACCCGCCGCGTGCCGGCATGGACCCGGACACCTGCGAGCTGACCCGCCGCTTCGAGCGCATCCTCTACATTTCCTGCAACCCGGAAACCCTCGCGCAGAACATCGCCCAGCTGGCCGACACCCACCGCATCGAGCGCTGCGCGCTGTTCGACCAGTTTCCCTACACCCACCACATGGAATCCGGGGTGCTGCTGGTTCGCAGGTAACCGTCAGCGCCCTACCAGCGTTCATCACCGTAAACGCCGACGGGTTACAGAATTGCCGACGAGCTGATCTGGAGGCGATCCACGCCAACGACTCGTCGCAGCTGCAGGCCTTCGATCGCGATATCGTTGCGCAGCGCGACAAGCTGCTACAGGCCGCTAACCCTCACTGGCCTTGACCTGCCGACGCGGTGGCACCTTGGCCGGGTCGGCCGCGACGGTCACCGGCACGCTGTCGCGCTCACGATCGCCACCGGTGTCAGACAGCAGGCTGTCGGTGGCGGTTTGCAGATAGGCTTCGAGCTGGCTGCGCATGTCGGACTCGACTGTACCGATCTCGATGCGTTCGGCCTGTGGCTGTGCCCCGAGGCGATAGCTGTAGAGTTTCGGCTTGAGGCCCTTGGGCTGCACAAGAATCTTGTCGCCACGGATCATCGCCACCGTCTGGTCACTGCCCGAGGGTTTGATGATGCCGAAGCCCGGATCACCTGCATCGAGCGCCAGCAGGTCACGGCCCCAGCATTGGTGACGTACGGTGCCACCCAGGCGGCCGAGAATGGTCGGCACCATGTCTACCTGGGTGCCGGCCACGTCGCGGCGGCTGCCGAACTTCTCGGTGATGCCCGGCGCAATTAGCAGCATCGGTACGTGGAAGCGGAACAGATCCATCTCGGTCAGCTGTTCGCGCGCACCGAAGCCGTGGTCGCCGAGCACGACGAAAAGCGTCTCGTCGTACCAGGGCTGCTTACGTGCCTTTTCGAAGAACTGGCCCAGCGCCCAGTCGGAGTAACGCATGGCAGTGAGGTGTTGATCCATTGAGCCATGGCCCTGCACCGGCTCCACCGGTAGCTGTTCGGGCAGTGCATAAGGGGTGTGGTTGGACAGGGTCTGCAGCAGTGCGTAGAACGGCTCGCCGCTGTTCAGCTGGTTCAGCTCGACCACAGCCCGATCGAACATGTCCTGATCGGAGACGCCCCAGGTCGGATCGGCCACCACCGGGTCGACATAGTCGTTGCGCCCAACGAAGCGGGTCATGCCCTGGTTGCCGAAGAACCCGGCCTGGTTGTCCCAGGCGAAGTCGCCGTTATAGACATACAGGTCATTGAACGCGCGCTTGCCGAGCAGCTGCGGCAGGCCGGAGAAACGGTGCCCGCCCTCGGGCGACTGCATCAGGTATTCGAAGCCCGGCAGGTTGGGAAAGCAGGCCATGCTGGCAAACATGCCCTGATGGGTATGGGTGCCATTGGCGAAAAACCGGCTGAACAGCAAGCCGTCCCTGGCCAGGCTATCGAAATACGGCGTGATGCCGTCACTGCTGCCCAGCGCACCGACGTAACGCCCGGCGAAGCTTTCCATGAGGATCACCACCACGTTACGCACCGGCAGCGTGCCGTCGGCCGAAGTTCTGTAATCCCGCCGCACCGCAGCCAGATCGGCATCGACCAGCTGGTCCTTGCCGGTCAGCAACAGCTTGCGGGTGATCGCGCGCGCCTGATCATCCGTCTGGGTAGCCTTCCAGACGTTTTCACGATGGCTCGAAAGCCGGTTCTTGGCTGCGTCATAGAGTGTCAGCGAGCCGTTCAGGCCGAGCTGGTTGGCAAACATCGAGTCGGTCGTAAAGGCATCGCCCCAACGAAGGGGCGGCCCCTGGCGCAGGGTGCCGCGCGCAGCGACCACGGAAACCAGCACCAGCAGGAGCAGTACCGTCGCCCGGCTCGCCCAACCGGCGGTCGCGCGGTGGCCGGTGCCTTGCGACGTGGCGATGGCGGTCCGGGTCAGCCGCTCCAGTCGCACGAACAGGACGAACATCAGCAGACTCAGCACGCCCCAGGCTGCGAGCAGCTGCAACACCGGAAAACCGTGCCAGAGCATGCTCATCACGGTGGTCGGGTCTTCTTGCAGATACTGGAAGACCAGGCTGTTGAGTCGCTGATGAAACTCGCGGTAGAAGTTCAGCTCCACCAGCCCGACCAGGATCGCCAGACTGGCACAGCTGCCCAGCCAGTAGCTGAACGCCCGCCGCGCCGCCATCAAGCGCAGGCTGAGCGCCGCCAGCAGCAGCGGCAGCATGATGAAGACTATCGCGCGCAGGTCGAACCGGGCGCCATTGACGAATGCCTCGAGCAGATCGGCGCTCGACGCCGAGCCGATCAACTCCTGATTGAACAACAACAGGCCCAGCCGCAGCAGGGCAAACATCGCCAGCAGGGCCAGCACAGCGGCGACAGTGAAACGTAGGTGTGCAGCCAGAACGGAGGAGCCGGGCAGCGGGCGCTCTCGACCGTGGCGTCGCAGAAACAAGGGCATAGGTAGGTCCCTTCAGGGGATCAGGATTACCGCCCAGACCAGACCGATCAGGCAAAGCGCCAGCAATTGCGCGGCGCTGCCCATGTCCTTGGCCTGTTTGGATAGCGGATGCAGCTCGAACGAAATACGGTCGACCGTCGCCTCGATAGCCGAATTGAGCAGCTCGACGATCAACGCGACAAACACCACGGCGACCAGCACGGCACGCTCGACACGGCTGACATCGAGCAGCAACGCCAGCGGAATCAGCAAGAGGCTCAGCCACACCAGCTGGCGGAAGGCCGCTTCGCCCGCATAAGCAGCCCGCAGGCCAGCCAGCGAGTAGCCGCAGGCATGCCAGATACGCGCCAGACCGCTACGGCCCTTGAGGGCAGCGCTATCGGTCACTATCCCGGTCGGCTCAGATGACATCGCAACGCACCTCATTGAATCGATAATGAGCGGCCATCAGCCGCTGCCAGTCCTGCTCGGACATCGCTTGCCCATGGCGCTTGAGCTGTCGCAGGTCGTGCCGTGCCGCAGCGCTGCGACGCAGCCGGCGGCGACTTTTTTCCAGGTCGAGCAGCGCGACCTCGACCCAGGCCGTATCGCCTTCGCCATGAACGCTGAGGAAGATGTGCTTGGGGTAGCAGCAGCCATGCTGCCAACGCGCCTGGTGGATGCGCCCAAGGGTGATGCCCACGGCGTCGAGCATACGTTCCTGGACTGCACGGCCGTAGTACTCGGCCATGCCTTCGCCGTACCAATCCTCAAGGCTGACGAAGCCTTTCAGCTCCGCGGTCACCAGCAGCGCCTGCCACTGACCGGCCTGCTGTCGGGTGCCGCAGTAAACCAGTTCCGGCACCCGTACGCCAAGTTCGCCGATCGCCTGGAGCGCGTGACGCTCGCGCAGTGCAGTAGGTCGGCCGAACGGATGCAACAGCGTGCGGTACAAATGGCCGGTCTGGCGTTTGCAATACAACAGCGGCGGATGCGTACCATGCAACCGTATGCGTTGCACGCCGCTTTCCCCATCTCGCCGCTGGTTGGGCTCTTCGACCCACTCACCCTGGGTATCCCACCAGCGCTGGAACGTGCTGGTGGACGCCTCGTGGGCTGGTAATACAAGTGATTGGCTCATCCTCAACCCCTCTTGCGCAGCACGTACACGCGCCACATGGCGTAGCCCGGGAGGAAGTCATTGCGGTCGAGAATGTCGAAGCCGGCCTCGGCGAACTCGGCCTCGATGACCGGGCGGGCGACGACGAAGCGGTTCTGGTTGTCCTTGGCCGGCCGGCGGCGCTCCAGGCGTTTGCGCTTCCAGGCCTTGTAGTTGCCATCAACCCAGAGGGAGACGATCAGCGTGTCGCGGCTGACGCGATGGAACTCACGCAGCATCGCCAGGCGGTGCGCCGGATCGGCGACGTGGTGCAGCAGACGCATGCAGAAGATGCTGTCCACCGCGTTGTCGCCCATGTCGATGGCGAAGGCCGAGGTCTGGAAGGTTTCCACCCGTTTGACTACATCCAGCGGCTGCGCCGCCTCGGCGATTGCCAGCATGTCAGCGGAGTTGTCCGCGGCAAAGATCATCCGGCTCGGGTGTTCGGCCAGCAGCGGCCAGAAACGTCCGGCACCACAGGGCAGATCAAGGACCAGATCGGGATCGCCGGCAGTCTTCAGCGCGCGACGAGCCATCTGCTCGTCACGCCAGTGCGAGAGGCGCCGGGCCAGCCCATCCTGGTGTTTATGCAAATATTCGTAAGCGTGCTGGCGGTCGTACTTGCGCGAGAACTCCAGTTCGACAGGACTCGATGACGTCATGGCAGGCATTCCAAATGGCTAACGAGACATCACGCTAGCGGGACGCGCATCAAGGCCCTGTCAAAACAATGTGAAAAAAACGTCAAATGCCATCCCCGCTCAGGCGCACCTGGAAGCAACTGCCCTGCGGTGCGCGAGGGGTTACGCCCACTGCCCATCCCTGATGCGCGCAGATACGCTTGACCAGCGACAGCCCGAGCCCCAGCCCTTCGCCGCGGCTCTCGGCACCCCGTACGAATGACTGGAACATGCGCTCCTGCTGCTCTACCGGGATGCCCATGCCGGTATCTTCGACACAAAAACCGTCGCGTTCGAGGACCAGCCGCACCGAGCCGCTGTCGGTGTAATGCAGGGCATTGCGCAACAGGTTGGACATCACCGAGCCGAGCAGCGTGAGGTTGTACTCGCCGCCGTGATCGCCTTCGTTGACCACGCTGAACGCCAGCCCTTTCTCACGAAACAGCGGCGCCCAGCGCTCGGCCTGCTCCTGCGCCACGCTGCGCAGGCTGGCGGTGCCGGCAAAGGCGGTCTGTTCCGGTCGCGCCCGCGCCAGCATCAGGAACGTCTGCACCAGCTCGTGCATTTCCTGGGCGGCACGCTCGATGCGTTGTGCCTGCGTGCGCGATTTTTCCGGTAGCTCGGTCTGACCGAGCAGTTCGCAGGCACCGAGAATGACCATCAGCGGGGTACGCAGCTCATGGCTGACGTCGCTGGTGAACAGCCGCTCGCGATCCAGGCTCTGGCGCAGCTGGCCTAGCGTGCTGTCGAAGGCCGCCGCCAGGTGGCCAACTTCGTCATCCGGGTACTGCAACGCCAGTGGCGGCGCCGCCGGGTGCAATTGATCACGATGGCGAACCTGCTGCGCCAGCCGGGACACCGGTGCCATGACTTTCTTGGCCATCAGCCAGCCAAGTGCCCAGGCGCCGACGATGCTCAGCAGGAATCCGGCCAGTACCACCATGAACAAGGCTTCCTCACGTGCCTCGAATTCATGCTGCTCCTCCACCAGCAGGTATTTGGCACCGTCCACTTCACGCTGATAGACGTAGTAGGCATCGTCGTTGCGGACCACCTCGGTGAACCCATCGGCGAGTCCCCGAAAGGCCTCGGGTATCGGATAGCCGGGCAGGTTCGAGGCAAAGAAGCGGGTCGCGGCGTCGAGCCGCGGCGCATCCCCGTGCACCATGACGTCATTGAACACGCTATCCAGTTCGCGCCCCAGCTCCTGGGTCACCAGGTGCTCCTCGATGAAATGCACGACCGCGACGATACCGAGCGAAAACGTACCGCTGACCACCAGCGTCATCAGCGTGAAGGCAATGACGATGCGCCGGGCGAACGGTTGCTTAGCCAGCATGTTCGCTCTCCGCGAGGCGAAAACCGACGCCATGCACGGTGTGCAGCAGCGCGGTCGCGAAGGGCTTGTCGAGCACCTGACGCAGCTGGTGGATATGGCTGCGCAAGCTGTCGCTATCGGGAACGTCGTTGCCCCATAGCGCCTCCTCCAATTGCTCGCGGCGTACCACCGCCGGGCTCCTCTGCATGAGGATCGCCAGCAGCTTGTGGCCGATGGGGTTCAACCGCAGCGGCTGCCCGGCGCGACTGGCCTGCAGGGTGTCGAGGTCATATTGCAGGTCACCGACCTGCAGCTTGTTCTTGCGCGAACCCTGACTGCGCCGCAGCACGGCCTCGATACGTGCCACCAGCTCGGACAGCGCGAACGGCTTGACCAAGTAGTCGTCGGCGCCTGCGCCAAGCCCCTGCAGCCGGTCATCAAGCGCATCGCGAGCGGTGAGCATGATGATCGGGGTGTCGCGCCCGGCATCCTCACGCAGCCGCTTGCACACCTGCAGTCCGTCGATCCCAGGCAGCATGATGTCCAGCACGATCAGGTCGTAACGCTCGGTGGCGGCCAGATGCAGGCCGCTGAGGCCATCTTGGGCGCAATCCACCACGTAGCCCTTGAGTTCGAGGTAATCCAGCACATTGGCCAGGATGTCGCGATTGTCTTCGATGACGAGGATGCGCATATCGGTTCGCTAGCAGGGCAAATGACGGAATTTTCACGCCTTCTTTACGAAGGGCTCACAGGTGGGTGCGCAGACTTCAGCGCGTTCAAACCCACCCGCGGATCATACGATGACACTCCTTCGCCATGCTCAACTTCGTTATCTGTCGCTGCTTGCCGGCCTCTGGTTCGGCGTTTTTCTGATCACCCGCGGCGCCTTGCTGTTTGCCCACTGGCAGGATGCAGCTGCCAGCCCGGGCGGGCTATTACGTGTGTTTGGCATCGGTACGATTTACGACCTGACTTTCCTGGCCTTCGCCACATTGCCCCTCGGCTGCTACCTCATGCTGTGTCCGCAGCGGCTCTGGGCGAATCGCTGGCATCAGCGCGGGCTCACCCTGCTGCTGGCCCTGAGTCTCTACGCCATGCTGTTCACCGGGCTCGCCGAATGGCTGTTCTGGGACGAGTTCGGCGTGCGCTTCAATTTCATCGCGGTCGACTACCTGGTCTATTCCGACGAGGTGCTGAACAACATCCTTGAGTCATATCCCGTCTATTCGCTGCTGGCACTGCTGGTGCTGGTCACGTTGCTGGCCACCGCGGTGCTACAGGGGCCGATCAGGCGTGCGCTGGGCGCGCCGAGTCTGCCCTGGCGAGGCCGCGCCACGGTGCTGGCCGGCCTGCTGGTCGTTGCGACAGCAAGCGCGCTGATCGTTGGCCAGGACTTCCCGCGCGGCAACGGCGGCAACGCCTATCAACGCGAACTGGCGAGCAACGGTCCGTTCCAGTTCTTCGCCGCTTTTCGCAACAACGAGCTGGACTACGAACAGTTCTACGCCACGCTGCCCGAGCGCGATGCTGCCGAAGGCCTGCGCGCGGAAGTCGCTGAACCCAACGCACGCTTTATCGGCCAGGACCCGCAGGACATTCGCCGGGTAATCGACAACCCCGGCCGGCAGCGCAACCTCAACGTCGTGCTGATCACCGTGGAAAGCCTCAGCGCCAAATACCTGGGCAGCTTCGGCGACACCCGCGGGCTGACCCCCAACCTCGATCAGCTGCGCCAGCAGAGCCTGTTCTTCAATAACTTCTACGCCACCGGCACTCGTACCGACCGGGGCCTGGAAGCCATCACCCTGTCCGTACCGCCGACGCCCGGCCGCTCGATCGTCAAGCGCGTCGACCGCGAGAGCGGCTTCGCCAGCCTCGGCCAGCAGTTACGTGCGCAAGGCTACGACAGCGTGTTTCTCTATGGCGGGCGCGGCTACTTCGACAACATGAGTGCCTTCTTCAGCGGCAACGGCTACCGGGTGGTCGACCAGAGCAGCGTCGACGAGGCGGACATGCACTTCAAGAACGCCTGGGGCATGGCTGACGAGGACCTCTATCATCTGGCGATCCGCGAGGCAGATGCGGACTACGCCGTCGGCAAGCCGTTCCTCCTGCAATTGATGACCACATCCAATCATCGCCCCTACACCTACCCGGACGGGCGTATCGACATTCCTTCCGGCAAAGGTCGCGAGGGCGCGGTGAAATACACCGATGCCACCATTGGCGAGTTCCTGCATAACGCGCGGAGCAAGCCGTGGTTCGCCAATACGCTGTTTGTCATCGTCGCCGACCACACCGCTGGCAGCGCCGGCTCGCAGGACCTGCCGGTGGCCAACTATCACATCCCGCTGTTCATCTACGCCCCGAACCTGATCGAGCCGCGCGAGATGAACCTGGTGGCCAGCCAGATCGACATTGCCCCGACCCTGCTAGGTCTGCTCAACCTGGACTATGTCTCGACCTTCTTCGGCCGCAACCTGCTGCGCGACGACGTCCAGCCTGGGCGCGCACTGATCGGCAACTACCAGCACCTCGGCCTGTTCGACGGCAAGGACCTGGCGATTCTCAGCCCCCGTCGCGGCATCCGCCGTCACGATGACGCGCTGCAGGCCAGCCGCGAAGCCAGCGCTGGCATCGATGACCCGCTGGTGCGGCGCGATATCGCCTATTACCAGGGCGCCAGCTACGACTACGGCCACGCCCTGCTGAGCTGGAAGAGTCCGTCCTCAAGCGCCACCCAACTCAGCCAGCGCTGAACCTGCCGGCGCCGTTCGCGGCGCCTCTGGAGCATGCAACGATGAACCCGCCGAATCAGATTTCCCGCAGTCGACCGTTCAACTTCACCCTCGGCTTCGGCCTGCCCGCCCTGCTGATGGCAGCGCTGCTGTTTGGCGACCCGAGCAACCTCGACTTCGCCCTGTCGCGGCAGTTCTACGAGCCGGGAATCGGCTTTGTCGGGCGCCACAGCTGGCTACTCGAAGACTTTCTGCATGATCGGGTCAAGCAACTGGTTATCGTCATTGGCCTGCTCGCCATTGGCGGCTTCCTGCTCAGCCTGCTGCCGACACGGCTGGCGCCCTGGCGACGTTCGCTGGGCTATCTGGTGCTTGCGCTGGGCCTGTCGACCGCCATCGTCACGCCACTGAAGACGCTTACCGGCGTCCACTGCCCGTGGAGCCTTACCGATTTTGGCGGCAGCGAAACCTTCACGCCACTGCTGGCCGAGCGTGCGCCAACGCTAAAACCCGGGCGCTGCTGGCCGGGCGGGCATGCCTCGGCAGGCTTTTCATTACTGGCGCTGTTCTTCGTGCTACGTGATCGGCGGCCGCGTGCTGCGCGGTATGCGCTGGCCGTGGCGCTGGGCTTGGGCGCGGTGATGTCGCTGGGCCGGGTGATGCAGGGAGCGCATTTCGTCTCGCACAATCTGTGGACGCTGCTGTTCGACTGGACGATCTGCCTGGCCTGCTATCGGCTTGTGCTGTATCGACCGGCCGTTGTGCTGCAGTCGGTGCCGGCGACGCCCGAGCCGGCACGCTAGCACCATTCGACAGCGGCGCACGGACCAGTGGCCGTGCGCCGTTTCTTGTGGATATTCGGCAGCAGGCGGTCAACGACGAAAGGCTTGCGCCTTGGCCTGATCGACATGATGGCGCCAGTCGCGGTCGCGCTGGCGCTCCAGCGCACTGCCCTGCCATGTCGCAAGCCCGCTGCTGGCCTGCTGCATCGCCTGGCACTGGCGATAGCCATCGTCCCAGCCTTCGGCGTACAGCGGTTGCGCCATATAGCGCGGCACGTCCTTGCGGAACTGCACCAGTGCACCGCCAGCCTGTCGGCCACTGCCACAACCTGCCCGAAAGCCCTCGGCGTATTCCGGCGGATAGTCATCGTCCAGCAGTTGCCCCGGTGCTCTCTGGCAACCGCTCATGGCAAATGCGGCAAGCATCACCGCCAACAAGGCGCGACGGCGGCGAAACGACTCGACGCGTCGGCAGGCCGCGCGACGCAAAGACAGCGAGCAATAGGACATAGAGCACCTAGCGAAGTGAACAACGGCCGCCACCACAAGCGCAGGCAGCGGGTCTCGATGGTCAGTTTGCGCATTGCAGCGTCGGCGTTTCGTCAAACCACCGTGAACGAAACGTGAATCTCTGCGAAGCCGATGGCGCCTAGCGCTGGCCACAGGATGGAGGAAGTCCCAAATTAACGCGACAGCCTGCCGCAGGCGCAGCGGCTTGCCGCTAAGGTTCGCTTAAGCTTGGCGTCCTAGACTGCCGACATTTCCATACAAGGAGTAAGTGAAATGACCGCATCCAACCCGTTGTTACGCTATGGACGCCTGAGCATCGCCTTGCATTGGTTGATGCTGCTGTTGATCGCGGCGGTTTACGCGACCATCGAACTCAAGGGCAATTTCCCCAAGGGCAGCGAGCCGCGCGAGCTGCTCAAGCACTGGCACTTCATGCTCGGCCTGAGCGTTTTCGCGCTGGTCTGGCTGCGTCTGCTGGCGCGCTGGCTGCACCCGGCGCCGAAGGCAGTCGCCGGCGCTGGCTGGGAACGGGCGCTGGCCAAGCTGATGCACCTGGCGCTGTACGGCCTGATGATCGGCCTGCCACTGCTCGGCTGGCTGACGCTGAGCGCCGCGGACAAGCCGATTCCCTTCTTCGGCTTCGAGCTGCCGACGCTGATCGGCGCAAACAAGGATCTCGCCGGCCAGTTCAAGGAGCTGCATGAAACGCTGGCGGTGGCTGGTTATTGGCTGATCGGCCTGCATGCGGTGGCCGCACTGTTCCACGAATACGTGCGCCGCGACGGCACCCTGCAGCGCATGCTGCCGCGCCACCGTCAGGCCTGAAGCGCAGACGCGAAAACGCCCGGTCGACTGATCATCGACCGGGCGTTTTCGTGTCTCAGCCGAGCAGTTCGCTGAACGGCAGGTATTGCACCAGCTCGCCTTCGGCGAGGGTGCGCTGGCATTCGACGATGGCCAGACCGTCGGCCCAGGTCGCGGAGGTCAGCATGGCCGAACCCTGGCGTGGGAACAGACGCACCTCGAGACGGCCATCGACCGCTTCGAGGCGCGCGCGCAGGAACTGCTGGCGGACATTGGCCTTGCGCCAGGCGAAACCGGCAGGCAGGCGCAGCGGCGTGACCTCGACCTGCGTGCAGCCTTGGGCGCGCAGCAGGAACGGCCGCGCCACCACCAGCGAGGTGACCAGTGCCGCCGCCGGGTTGCCGGGCAGGCCGATCCAGGGCGTGCCGTTGATCTCGCCGAAGGCAAGGGGTTTGCCCGGCTGAATTGCCAGACGCCACAGGTGCAGCTCGCCCAATTCGCGGATCGCCTGCTTGAGATGATCCTCTTCACCCACCGAAACACCACCCGAGGTGATGATCAGGTCGAAGCGGCTCGCTGCATCGGCCAGCGCGTCGCGGCTGGCGCCGAGGTCGTCGATCAGAATCGGATAGTCGTGCACCTCGCAGCCGAGGCTCTGCAGCACGCCGAGCAGGCTGTAACGGTTGGAGTTGTAGATCTGCCCGGCGCCCAGCGGCTCGCCTGGCTCGCGTAGCTCGTTGCCGCTGGACAGCAGCGCCACGCGCAGACGCCGGTAGACCTTCACCCGCGCCACGCCGAAGGTCGCCAGCAGGCCGAGTTCCTGCGGGCGCAGACGCTTGCCGGCGTCAATCAGACGCTCGCCTGCGGCGGTTTCCTCGCCCAGGCAACGTACGTTGTCACCGACCTTTACCGCCGGCAGCCAGATGCGATCGCCTTCGACGCGGCAGTTTTCCTGGGCGACCACGGCATCTGCGCCCGGCGGCAACGGCGCGCCGGTGAAGATGCGCACCGCATGCCCGGCCGGCAGCTGCTGACTGGCGTCATCACCTGCGGCGATGCGTCCGGCCAGCGGCAGTGCGCCGCCCTCGGCCGGCAGATCGGCCGCGCGCAGGGCGTAGCCGTCCATCGCGCTGTTGTCCCAGGGCGGCACCGGAAAGCTCGCATCCAGCGGCTCGGCGAGCACGCGGCCGAGGGCATCGCGCAGCGCGACCTCTTCCACCGCGGGCGGCGCCGGCACCCGCGCCAGCAGTTCGGCGATGGCCTCGTCGACCGGCTTCAGCCCGCCGGTATCGCAGCCACAGGCGCTCATGAGCGCGGCCCGCAATAATCGACCCCGGACGCTTTGAGGTGCGGCACGAAGTTGCAGGGCTTGGTGCGGCTGTCCAGCTGCTCGACGAGGATCTTGTTCCAGGCGGTGCGGCAGGCGTTGGTCGAGCCCGGCAGGCAGCAGACCAGGGTGCCGTTGCTCATGCCGGCCAGCGCGCGCGACTGCACGGTGGAGGTGCCGATTTCGCCCAGCGAAACGTAGCGGAACAGTTCACCGAAGCCGTCGACGTCTTTGTCCAGCAGCGGCTGTACCGCCTGTGGAGTGTTGTCGCGGGCGGTGAAACCGGTGCCGCCGGTGATCAGCACCACCTGCACGTTCTCGCTGGCGATCCAGCTGCAGACACGGGCGCGGATCTGCCAGAT
Source organism: Stutzerimonas stutzeri (assembly GCF_038561965.1). Taxonomy (NCBI): domain Bacteria; kingdom Pseudomonadati; phylum Pseudomonadota; class Gammaproteobacteria; order Pseudomonadales; family Pseudomonadaceae; genus Stutzerimonas; species Stutzerimonas stutzeri. Next base: position 3,851,193 of record NZ_CP139348.1, read on the forward strand.
GTCGTCCTTGACGATGGCCCGCTCGGCCAGGCTATGGCCCACGCTCTGCAGGCCGTCGATCAGCGCCTGGCCGGAAGTATCGGAATCGATGTTGCGGGTGTCGCTCACCGTGAGCACCGCAATGCTCAGGGGCTGGAATTCGCTGTTGGACAGGTGAGCCATGGCTCGAAACTCCCTTGAAGATGTGTGCGCAGGCTGCACCGGTGCCGTGCGCGAACCCATTCCCCATTGGAGGTATGTCCGCGCGGCGCGGGTGCCGTGAGGTCTGACAACGCTGCAGGCGATTGCAAGCCCTGGTTCTGCGACAAGGCCCGGCTGCGGCAGCTGGGCATGTGGGTCAAACCGGCAATGCCGGTCGATGGTAGCGAATTAAGCGGTCGACTCGTAGCCCGTGCCGGCGCCCGCCTCAACCGCCACTGGCATTCATGAAGCGCAATACCTGGACCTCGCCGCTGCTGGAGAATTCATGGCGCAGCGGTTTGCGCTGCAGCGCAGCGTGGATGGCGTCGATCACCGGCTGGTCGCTGGTTGGGTGGCGACGCAGCAGCGCGCGCAGGTCGATGGAGTTCTCGTGGCCCAGGCACAGCAGCAGGCGCCCTTCGACCGTCAGCCGCACGCGGTTGCAGGTAGCGCAAAAGTTGTGGGAATGCGGCGAGATAAAACCGATGCGCGTCTGCGGATGGTCCGCCAGGCGCACGTAGCGCGCCGGCCCGCCGCTCTGCTCGGCGGAATCGATCAATGCATGGCGTTCGGCGATCAGCGCACGTACTTCGTCGCTGGAGCAGAAGCTCTCACCGCGCGAACGACCGACGTCGCCCAACGGCATTTCCTCGATGAAGCCCAGGTCCAGCCCGCCGGCAATGGCGAAATCCACCAGGTCGGCAACTTCCTCGGCATTGCGACCTTTCATCACCACGGCGTTGAGCTTGATCCGCTCGAAGCCGGCGTCCCGTGCCGCGTCGATGCCGTCGAGCACCTGTTGCAGCTGACCGGTGCGGGTGATGGCGTGAAACTTGTCGGCGTCCAGGCTATCGAGGCTGATGTTCAGCCGCTTGACCCCGGCCCGCGCCAGCGGTGCGGCAAGCTTGACCAGCTGCGAGCCGTTGGTGGTCATCACCAGTTCGCGCAGGCCCGGCAATGCGGCAATGCGCTCGCAGAGACCGACGATGCCCTGGCGTACCAGCGGCTCGCCGCCGGTGAGGCGAATCTTCTTCACCCCGAGGCCGACGAAAATGCGCGCGATGCGCTCCAACTCCTCCAGACCGAGCACCTGCTGGCGCGGCAGGAAGGTCATGTCCTCGGCCATGCAGTAGACGCAGCGGAAGTCGCAGCGGTCGGTCACCGACATGCGCAGGTAGTCGATCTGGCGGTTGTGGGCATCGCGTAGTTGAGTCATCGATAACACCTCTGAAGCTTCGTAGGGTGGATGACACTTTTTTCATCCACCATGGCCCTGCCCGGTGGATGGGTGAAGCGTCATCCACCCGACGTAGAGCCAAGCCGCCGTTATTGCATCAGCGGCGTTTCCGCGCCCTGCATAAGGATGCCTTCGATGTTCGCCGCACCCACCAGATTCTGCAGGTACTGGCTGACGCCGATCTGCCAGACACGCTGGTTGAGCTCGGCGCGAATCGAGCCGGCCACCACCTCGTAGGGCAGCTGCTCGCCTTCGATGCGCTGATCGACGAACACCAAGTGATAGCCGTAGCGGCTTTCCAGCGGTTGCTGGCACAGGCCTACCGGCAGACGGAACAGCTGGCGTTCGAACTCCGGCACCGTCTGGCCCTTGCTGATCTGCCCCAGCGCACCGCCCTGCTCTTTCGAGGGGCAGGCCGAATGCTGCAGAGCCAGTTCGGCGAAGCATTGCGGCGCGGCCTGCAGCTGTGCAATCAGCGCCAGTCCCTGCTCGCGAGCCAGGCTGCGCTCTTCGGCGTCATCCGCCGGACATGCCAGCAGAATGTGCCGCGCGGCCAGCAACGGCGCGCTGAAAAAGCGCTGCTGATTGCCGCTGTAGTACTGCCGACAGGCAGCCTCATCGGCCAGCGGCAGCGGTACTTCCTGCTCGATCAGCGTGCGGGTGGCCGCCTCTTCCTCGCTTTCGCCGGCCTCGGCACGCACCACGAGGCCCAGTTCGCCGATGCGCTGTTGCAGCAGCTCGCGCAGCACCAGCGCCTGGGTCGCCAGGTAGACGGCCTCTTCGCGGCTTTCCGCGGGGTGGTACTGCAATTCCTGGGCGATGGCCTGGGAGGCAATAGCCACACCATTGACCCGCACCCGTGGCCATTCCTGCTCGCTGCTGGCGATCAGCAGCGGCTCACCGGATGTCTGCTCGGCAGCCGGCTCGTTGTCTTCCTCGTGCGGCAGCTCCTCGAACAGAGGGGCATCAGCCGGGATATCGATTTCCGGACGCGCGCCGCCACCGCAGCCGCCGCTTCCACCTGTGCTACCACCGCATCCACAACCCATGATGATTACCTCGATAAGACGCTTGAACCTTCGATCCGATCGGCCAGGACGGCTGACGCACGAGGCGTCAGCCGGCGAGGGTCATACCGGGGTCTTGCTCTTTGCCGTGGCAGGCACAGCGGTCGGCACGGCGGTTTCGTGTGCCGGGGCTTCGTAGGTGCGCGGACGCTGAGGGCGCGGCACGCTTGGCTTGACGCCCTTCTGCCGGACGATCTGGTAACGCCGACCCAGGTACCACACCGGTGCGCTGACGATGTGCACCAGACGGGTGAAGGGGAACAGCACGAACAGGGTCACGCCGAGGAACACGTGCAGCTTGTAGATGACGCTGACCGACTCGATGGCGACTGCAGCCTTGACCGGCTGCAGGGTGACCAGGCTCTGTGCCCAGGTGCCCAGCAACACCATCACCGAACCGTCCAGATGGCCGGTGGAGGCGACGATGGTCAGCAGACCCAGCACCAGCTGCGCCAACAGCACGAACAGGATCATGATGTCACTGGTGTTGGACGTGGCCCGCACACGAGCGTCGGTCAGGCGACGGTGAATCAGCATCACCAGACCGATCAGGCAGAGGATGCCGAAGAAGCCACCGGAAACCATCGCCACGATCTGCTTCTGGCCGCTGGTGATGAACGAGTGGTACAGCGCCTCGGGCATCAGCAGACCGACGAAGTGACCGGCCAGGATAAAGAGGATGCCAACGTGGAACAGGTTGCTCGCCAGACGCATGCGGTTGTTCGACAGCATCTGGCTGGAGCCGGCCTTCCAGCTGTACTGCGACAGGTCGAAGCGCGCCCAGCTGCCGATCAGGCAGATGGCCAGCGCAATGTAGGGATAGACCCCGAACAGCAGGAAATTGTAGTTAGACATTGCGCACCTCCTGGGCGAGCGCGGCGGCCTGCCCGTCATGCTTGAAATCGGTCCAGTGCAGCGGCACCGGGCTTTCCTCGCGAGCCTTGCCCGGCCCGCTCGCCATGGATGGGCAGCGATCCTGCTGCTCGGCCTGGAGGAAATTGACCTGCTCCTCCTCCCAGATCTTGTCCAGCGCTTCCAGCGAATCGTCGCGTTCCTCGGCGGCGACCTGCTCCTGCAGGCCGGCCAGGGTTTCCTGCACCGGCTCGCCAGCGATCTGCAGCAGCGCACGGAAGCACGCGGCATGCGGGCTTTCACGCTCTTGTAGACGCGCTGCCAGCAGAGCCAGCAGGTGCGAGACGTCGGCCAGACCCTCGCGGGCCTCGAGGTCATCGCGGGTGGCGAGGTACTCGAGGTACAGCGGGATGTAGTCCGGCAGCTCGCGTACACCGATGTCGAAACCGGCCTCGGTGTACTGAGCCATCAGGTCGACCATGGCCTGGCCGCGGTCGCGGGACTCGCCATGCACGTGTTCGAACAGGAGCAGCGACAGTGAACGGCCGCGGTCGAACAGGTCGTTGTAGCGCTCCTGCACGTCCATCAGGTCGTCCTCGGTCAGCTCGTCGAGCAGGCGGCGCAGCGCGGCGCGCTGCTCCGGGCTGATCTCGCGAGCCGCGCCGATGGCCTGGGCCAGTTCGGCATGGCCGTCGCGCAGGTGCTGGTCGGGGTAGTCCAGCAGCAGGGATATCACTTTAAGGATGCGCATGGCTCAGTCCTCCCACAGCTGGACAGTTTTGATGACGTCGCGGCGATTGGCCTTCTTGGCACCGAACATGTTGGTGTCCGAAGCGCCCGAGCAGCCGCTGCCGAAGCTGAAGCCACAACCGGAACGCTCGGCGAAGGCGTCGCTCATCGCCTCTTCGCGGTGGGCGGTCGGGATCACGTAGCGATCTTCGTAGTTGGCGATGGCCAGGTAGCGGTACATGTCCTCCACCTGGGCCACCGACAGACCAACGCTCTCCAGCACCTTGAGGTCCTGCACGCCATCGACCTGCTCGGCGCGCTTGTAGGCACGCATGGCGAGCATGCGCTTGAGCGCCAGCTTGACCGGCTCCTCGTCACCTGCGGTGAGCAGGTTGGCCAGGTAACGCAGCGGGATGCGCAGGCTGTCGACGTCCGGCAGTACGCCGTCCATGCTGACGTGACCGGCGCTGGCAGCGTTCTGGATCGGCGACAGCGGCGGCACGTACCACACCATCGGCAGCGTGCGGTATTCCGGGTGCAGCGGCAGCGCCAGCTTCCAGTCCACCGCCATCTTGTACACCGGCGACTTCTGCGCGGCTTCGATCACCGACATCGGTACGCCGTCGTTGAGCGCCTGCTCGATGACCTTCGGATCGAACGGATCGAGGAAGATCTCCAGCTGCTTGGCGTACAGGTCCTGCTCGTTGACGGTGCTGGCCACTTCATGGATGCGGTCGGCGTCGTACAGCAGCACGCCGAGGTAGCGGATGCGGCCCACGCAGGTCTCGGCGCAGACGGTCGGCATACCGGCCTCGATGCGCGGGAAGCAGAAGATGCACTTCTCGGATTTGCCGCTTTTCCAGTTGAAGTAGATCTTCTTGTACGGGCAGCCGCTGATGCACATGCGCCAGCCGCGGCACTTTTCCTGGTCGATGAGAACGATGCCGTCCTCCTCGCGCTTGTAGATCGCACCGCTCGGGCAGGCGGCAGCGCAGGTCGGGTTCAGGCAGTGCTCGCACAGGCGCGGCAGGTACATCATGAACGTGTTTTCGTACTGCCCGTAGATGTCCGCCTGGATGTTGTCGAAGTTCTTGTCCTTACGACGCTTGGCGAACTCGGTACCGAGAATTTCTTCCCAGTTCGGGCCCCACTCGATCTTCTCCATGCGTTGACCGGAAATCAGCGAACGCGGCCGTGCAACCGGCTGGTGATTGGAGATCGGCGCGGTGTGCAGGTTCTGATAGTCGAAATCGAACGGCTCGTAGTAGTCGTCGATGGTCGGCAGGTCCGGGTTGGCGAAGATGTTCGCCAACACGCGGAACTTGCCACCGATACGCGGGTTGATAGTGCCGTCGCCGTTGCGCACCCAGCCGCCCTTCCACTTGTCCTGGTTCTCCCACTCTTTCGGGTAGCCGATGCCAGGCTTGCTCTCGACGTTGTTGAACCAGGCGTATTCCATGCCTTCACGACTGGTCCAGACGTTCTTGCAGGTGATCGAGCAGGTGTGGCAGCCGATGCACTTGTCCAGGTTCAGGACCATGCCCACTTGTGAACGAATCTTCATGGCCTATTCCTCAGATGTCTTGCGGCAGGGGTTGCGGCAGATCGTTGCCGTTCGGGCCGTCGAGCCAGTCGACCTTGGCCATCTTGCGTACCACGACGAACTCGTCGCGGTTGCAACCCACGGTGCCGTAGTAGTTGAAGCCATACGCCTGCTGGGCGTAGCCGCCGATCATGTGGGTGGGCTTGAGCACCACGCGGGTCACCGAGTTGTGGTGGCCGCCGCGGGTCTTGGTGGTCTCGCTGCCGGGCACGTTCACGATGCGTTCCTGGGCGTGGTACATCATCACCATGCCTTCCATCACACGCTGGCTGACCACCGCGCGGGCAGTCAGGGCGCCGTTGGCGTTGAAGCACTCGATCCAGTCGTTGTCCTCGATGCCGGCCTTCTTGGCGTCGACTTCGGACATCCACACAATCGGGCCGCCGCGGCTCAGGGTGAGCATGATCAGGTTGTCCGAGTAGGTGCTGTGGATGCCCCACTTCTGGTGCGGCGTGATCCAGTTCAGAACGATCTCGGTATTGCCGTTGCTCTTCTTGCCCTTCACGTAATCGATGGTGCGGGTGTTGATCGGCGGCCGGTAGCTCATCATCTGCTCACCGAAGGCCTGCATCCAAGGATGGTCCTGGAAGAACTGCTGACGACCGGTGATGGTGCGCCATGGGATGAACTCGTGGACGTTGGTGTAGCCGGCGTTGTACGACACATGCTCGTCTTCCAGGCCTGACCAGGTCGGGCTGGAGATGATCTTGCGCGGCTGGGCCTGGATGTCACGGAAGCGGATCGCCTCGTGCTCCTTGGGCAGCGCCAGGTGGCTGTGGTCGCGGCCGGTGAACTCGGACAACGCCGCCCAAGCCTTGAGCGCCACGTGGCCATTGGTTTCCGGGGCCAGGCTGAGAATCACCTCGCAGGCATCGATGGCCGACTCGATCTGCGGACGCCCCTTGCTGACGCCTTCGTCACGTACCTTGTAGTTCAGCTCGCCAAGGAAATCGACTTCATCCTGGGTGTTCCAGTTGATGCCCTTGCCACCATTGCCGAGCTTGTCGAGCAACGGGCCGAGGGAGCTGAATTTCTTGTAGGTGGCCGGATAGTCACGCTCGACCACCGTCATGTTCGGGCAGTTCTTGCCCGGTTGCGGATCTGTGCCTGCGGTTTTCCAGTCGGTGCCGCCAAACGGCTGCGCCAGTTCGCCGGGGCTGTCGTGGAGCAGCGGCACGGTGACCAGATCCTTTTCCACACCCAGATGACCTTCAGCCATCTTCGAAAAGGCCTTGGCGATGCCCTTGTAGATTTCCCAGTCGGAGCGCGATTCCCAGGCCGGGTCGATGGCTGCGGACAGGGGGTGGATGAAGGGGTGCATGTCCGAGGTGTTCATGTCGTCCTTCTCGTACCAGGTCGCGGTCGGCAGGACGATGTCGGAGTACACGCAGGTCGAGGACATGCGGAAGTCGAGGGTGGTGACCAGGTCGAGCTTGCCGATGGCGCCGTCGTCCTGCCATTCGGCCTCGAGCGGCTTAAAGCCGTCGCGCTTGCCGAGGTCCTCGTTCATCACGCCGTTCTTGGTGCCCAGCAGGTACTTGAGCATGTACTCGTGGCCCTTGCCCGAGCTGCCCAGCAAGTTGGAGCGCCAGATGAACATGTTGCGCGGGAAGTTATCCGGATTGTCCGGCTGCTCGCAGGCGAACTTCAGCGAACCGTCCTTGAGCGACTGGGTGACGTAGTCAACCGGCGACATGCCGGCGGCTTCGGCATCGCGGCAGACCTGCAGCGGGTTGCGATTGAGCTGCGGCGCGCTCGGCAGCCAGCCGGCACGTTCGGCGCGGATGTTGTAGTCGAGCATGTGCTCGGGGAACTGCGACTTGTCAGCCAGCGGCGAGAGCACTTCATGAATGCTCATCTTCTCGTGGCGCCACTGCGAACTGTGGTTGTAGAAGAAGCTGGTGCCGTTCATCTGGCGCGGCGGACGGCTCCAGTCGAGACCGAAAGCCAGCGGCAGCCAACCGCACTGCGGACGCAGTTTTTCCTGGCCGACATAGTGGGCCCAGCCGCCACCGGTCTGACCGACGCAACCGCACAACATCAGCATGTTGATCAGGCCGCGGTAGTTCATGTCCATGTGGTACCAGTGGTTCATCGCCGCACCGACGATGATCATGGAACGGCCATGGGTCTTGTCGGCGTTGTCGGCGAATTCACGGGCGATCTGGATCGCCTTCTCGCGGGACACGCCGGTGATGACTTCCTGCCAGGCCGGAGTGCCGGGCACGCTGGCGTCGTCGTAGCTGGAAGCGACGTTGGCGCCGCCCAGCCCACGGTCGATACCGAGGTTGGCGGCCATCAGGTCGAACACGGTGGCGACTTTGGTGGTGGTGCCGTCGGCCAGGGTGATGCTGCGTACCGGTACGCGGCGCAGCTGGATGCTCTCGCCTTCGGCGTGCTGGAAATGCTCGTGGAGGATGCCGCCGAAATACGGGAAGGCAACCTCGGCTGTCTCACCACCTTCGATCTGGGTCAGGCTCAGATCGACGTCACGGCCGTCACGGCCTTCGCGGGCTTCGATGTTCCACTTGCCCTTCTCGCCCCAGCGGTAGCCGATCGAGCCCAGCGGCGAGACCAGCTCGCCGGTGCTGCCGTCGACGGCAATGGTTTTCCACTCGGGGTTGTTTTCCTGGCCGAGGTTGTCAGCCAGATCGGAAGCGCGCAGGAAGCGGTCGGCGATGTAGCTGCCGTCCTTCTCGTTCAGGCGCACCAGCACCGGCAGGTCGGTGTAGCGCTTGGCGTAGTCGCGGAAGTACTCGCTCGGCTTCTCGAGGTGGAATTCCTTGAAGATGACGTGGGCGAAGGCCTGGGCCAGCGCGGCGTCGGTGCCCTGCTTGGGGTTGAGCCAGAGGTCGGTAAGTTTGGCGACTTCGGCGTAGTCCGGGGTGATGGCGACGGTCTTGGTGCCCTTGTAGCGGACTTCGGTGAAGAAGTGCGCGTCCGGGGTACGCGTCTGCGGAACGTTGGAGCCCCAGGCGATGATGTAGTTGGAGTTGTACCAGTCGGCCGATTCCGGCACGTCGGTCTGCTCGCCCCACACTTGTGGAGAGGCCGGCGGCAGGTCGCAGTACCAGTCGTAGAACGACAGGCAGACGCCACCGATCAGCGACAGGTAGCGGCTACCGGCAGCGTAGGAAACCATCGACATGGCCGGGATCGGCGAGAAGCCGACCACGCGGTCCGGGCCGTACTGCTTGACGGTGTAGACGTTGGCGGCGGCGATGATCTCGTTGACTTCTTCCCAGCTGGAGCGGATGAAGCCGCCCATGCCGCGCTTGCTCTTGTAGGAATCGGCCTTGGCCTTGTCCTCGACGATGCTGGCCCAGGCGTCCACCGGGGTCATGGTGCGCCGCGCGTCACGCCACAGTTTTAGCAGCGGCTTGCGCACCTTGGGGTACTTCAGGCGGTTGGCGCTGTAGATGTACCAGCTGTAGCTGGCACCGCGCGGGCAGCCGCGCGGCTCATGGTTGGGCAGGTCGTTGCGGGTACGCGGGTAGTCGGTCTGCTGGGTTTCCCAGGTAATCAGGCCGTTCTTCACGTAGATCTTCCAGGAGCACGATCCGGTGCAGTTCACCCCGTGGGTGGAGCGCACGATCTTGTCGTACTGCCAGCGCGAGCGGTAGACGTTCTCCCAGTCGCGGGATTCGATGCGGGTTTCGCCATGACCATCGGCGAACTCGCCTTGCTTCCTGTTGAAGAAGCGCAATTGATCGAGCAAGTGGCTCATTGGTTTCTCTCCTCACTCCGGTTGCGAACCACTGGCCCGACCGGTCGGCTTATCAATCTCGGCTTGCGCCAGCCGAGTTGGCTGGCGCATTCATTCGGTGCAACGTCAGGACGCGATCTTCTGGCGGGCCTCCAGCTCCCGGTCGACGCTGGATACGTAGTACTCGTCGGAGAACGCCCCCTCGGGCTCCTTCAGCCAGAGCAGGCAGAGCCCGAAGCTGACGAGCGCACCGGCGGCAATCACCATGAAGAACTGCGAGGGGGTCACGAAGGTGAACAGGGTCAGGTAGCAGACGGCACCAACGTTGCCGTAGGCCCCGGCCATGCCGGAGATCTGCCCGGTAACGCGGCGCTTGATCGAGGGGATGATGCCGAAGGTCGCGCCCTCGGCGCCCTGGACGAACACCGAGCAGAGCACGGTGATCGCCACGGCGACGATCAGCGGCCACTTGGAGTTCATCAGCCCCATCAGCAGGAAGCCGACCGAGATGCCGAGCATGTAGGCCAGCATCACGAAGCGGCGATTGCCGAAGCGGTCGGAAACCAGGCCGCCCATTGGCCGAGCCACCAGGTTCACGAAGGCGAACGAGGCCGCGATGATGCCCGCGGTGGTTGGGGTCAGGCCCCAGGTCTGCTCGAAGAACATCGGCAGCATCGACACCACCGCCAGCTCCGCACCGAAGTTGGCGAAGTAGGTCGAGTTCAGTGCAGCGACGGTGTTGAAGGGGTACTTGTCATCTTCCGGCACGCCTTTCTTCAGGATCGGCACGTTGACCCGCAGGATCTGCACCACCTGGAACACAACGACCACAACGATCGCCGCGTAGCAGATCATCGCGCCGGTGGAGCCCAGATAGCCCAGACCCTCGATACGCCAGACCAGAATGCCGAGCACGCCGACCATCGGGATGGTCCAGATGATCAGCTTGATCATGTCGGCCCAGGTGCTGACTTCCAGCGCGCTGGCCTTGTGCGGCTTGCGGTGGATGGTGCCGACCGGGCCGTCGGTGAGTGCGAACCAGTAGTACACACCGTAGACGGCCATGATGATCGCCGAGCTGGCAATCGCCCAGCGCCAGCCTTCCGGACCACCGAAGGCATGGATGGCGATGGCCGGCAGGCTCATGGCGGCGGCAGCGGAACCGAAGTTGCCCCAGCCAGCGTAGAAGCCCTCGGCGAAACCGATGTCCTTGGGCTTGAACCACATGGCGGTCATGTGAATGCCAACCACGAAGCTGGCACCAATGGAGCTGAGGATCAGGCGCGACACCAGCAGCTGGGTGCGGCTGTCACCGAAGGCGAAGAACAGCGCGGGCGCGGCCATCACCACCAGCAGTACCGAGAAGACCCGGCGCGGGCCGTAGTGGTCGAGCGCCATGCCGACCAGGATGCGCGCCGGGATGGTCAGCGCCACGTTGGCGATGGCGAACAGCTTGAGGTCTTCAGGCGTCAGCCAGTTCACGCTTTTCAGCATGCTCGAGGCCAGCGGCGCCATGCCGAACCAGACGAAGAAGCAGATGTAAAAGGCGATCCAGGTCAGATGCAGGGCTCTGACTTCGGGGCGCTTCCATTCGAACAGCGTAGAAACTCTCATTTTGAGCTCCTCACTCAGGGGCAGGCTTGGATCAGGACCGGGCAAGGCGCCCGGCGGGCCAGGAAAGCGCTCACGCTGCCGAACGTCATGTAGTCGAGCTCGTCGACCAGCAGATTCAGCGAGCGGGAAATGAAGCCGCCGTCCGGTTCGTTGGAATGCCGCGCGATGACCAGCAGGTCGGGCTTCTTGTGCTCGGCTGCCTTGAGAATCATCTTGCGGGCGTCGCCCTCGGCGAGGATGACGTCGGCGTCCAGGCCGAAGGCGCTGACCTTGGCAGCGGCCTCCTGCAGGAAACCCTGGAATTCGCGCCGCTCGCGCTCGTAGAGCTCGACGGCCGAATCACTGGTGTCGCGGGTTTCTTCCACTACCCCGACCAACATGACCAGCGGCTTGAGCGGGCCGAACATGTCGAGGGTGGCGTCCAGGGCTTTCCTGGCGTTACGCGAGTTGTCGTAAGCGATCATGATTTTCATCGCGGCTCTCCGGACTCAGGGGTTCTTCACGTAGGCGTTGGGGCGCAGGTAGAACCACCAGTTGAGAATCAGGCACAGCGCGCAGAAGACCGCGAAACCGTACATGGCCACTTCGGGAGTACCGGCCTTGACCTGCTCGCCAATCACGATCGGGGCGACGAAGGAGCCGTAAGCAGCGACAGCGGAGGTCCAGCCGAGTACCGGGCCGGCCTTCTCGCGGTCGTAGATCACGCCGATGGTGCGGAAGGTGGAACCGTTGCCGATGCCGCTGGCAGCGAACAGCACCAGGAACAGCACCAGGAAGAGGAAGAAAAACTCTTCAGGTTGGGCCGAGCCGTAGGCTTGCTGCATGACATAGCCGGCCGCGACCGAGGCGATCACCATCACTACCGAGACGATCTGAGTGACGATGGAGCCGCCGACCTTGTCGGAAATCCAGCCGCCCAGGGGACGAATCAGGGCGCCGATGAACGGGCCGATCCAGGCGTAAGTCAGGGCGCTAGGCGCATTCGGGTTGACGACGCGGGTGACGGTGCCGTCAGCGGCCACTTCGTTCATGAAGCCGAAGATCACGGTGATCGACAGCGGCAGCGCCATCGAGAAGCCGATGAAGGAGCCGAACGTCAGAATGTAAAGGATGCTCATCGACCAGGTGTGCTTGTCGCGGAAGATCGCGAACTGACGCTTGATGTTCGGGCTGATGCTGCCTGGCAGCATGCGCAGCATGCCGAGGGTCAGGCCGATGGTGAGCAGCATCACTCCCCACATGTTCAGCACGCCAAGTCCTACAGGTGCCGGCAGGTAGAGGTACAGACCTACAGCAGCGGCAGCGAAGGCCACGGCGTAGAGGCCAATAATCTTGCCGAAAGCGTTCAGCGGGTAACCCGGCGTCGGCGAAATCACCAGCAAGTTGTTCATGCCCTTCCAGCCGGCGAAGGCCAGCGGAATCAGGAACAACAGCCATACCCAACCGGCATTCTGAATCCAGGTGTCGGTACCGGCGGGGATCTTGCCGATCAGCGTGCCGCTGTCCTTGAGCAGTTCCATCGGCGCACCAGCCAAGACCCCGAACACGCCGGCGGTCATCACCAACGGAATCAGAATCTGCATGGTGGTAACGCCGAAGTTACCCAACCCCGCATTCAGCCCCAGGGCCAGGCCTTGCTGACTCTTAGGGAAGAAGGTGCTGATGTTGCTCATCGAGCAGGCGAAGTTGCCGCCACCGATGCCAGAGAGGAAGGCCAGCAGCTGGAAGACCCACAGCGGCGTGTCCTGGCTCTGCAGCGCGATGCCCGCGCCGACGGCGGGAATCATCAACAGCGCGGTGGTCAGGAAGATGGTGTTGCGTCCGCCGGCGATGCGGATCATGAACGACGCCGGGATGCGCAACGTTGCGCCGGTGAGGCCGGCAATCGCGGTCAGGGTGAACAGCTCAGCGGGCGCGAAGGGAAAACCCAGGTTGAGCATCTGCACCGTGACGATGCCCCACATAAGCCAGATGGCAAAACCCATCAGCAGGCTCGGGATGGAGATCCAGAGATTGCGATTGGCGATCCGCTTGCCGGTGGTGTCCCAGAATTTCTGGTCCTCCACATCCCACTTTTCGATATTGCTCATGGTCGATCCTCTTGGCGCCAGGACCCTGCTTGCAAACGCAGCGGGATCAGGAATGGCTCGCACGCTAAGGGCGCGGGATCGATCCGAAGTTGACTCAGGTCAATACACGACTAGTGGCATTTTGCTTGACAACGCTTTTCTACCACCAACGAGGTATCACCCGTACGCCAGGTAATTTCTTTATATATCAATAGGTTAACTGGCAACAAACGCAGCGCCGGCCGCGTATGAAATGGATGTAAATGCATTGGGAGTACATCCCCCGCCATGGCCAGCCGGTGCCACAAAGCGCAGAATGAGGCACCGCCAAAACCGACGATTCGACCATGCCCCTGTCCGAAAGCGACCAGCTCTCCACCCGCCACTCGATCGTGTTCAACACCTTGGTGGCCTTCGTGGTGATCATCGGGTTTTCGCTGGTCAGCATGCTTGCCAGCCTGTATCTGGCCGACGCCCTGGAAGGCGACGCCGAAGCGATCAACCAGGCCGGGAGCCTGCGAATGCAAGCCTATCGGCTGGCATTCACTGCCGAACACGGAACTCAGGAATTGCTCCACGAACGCATCGAGACGCTCGAACGCACGTTGCGCTCGTCCTCGCTGCGTTCTGCACTGCACCGGCACGGAAATACCCCGCTGCCGGGGTTGCATGCCGGCGTGTTGCAACACTGGCAGGAACGCATGCGCCCCTTGCTCGATTCACAACCCGCGCAACTGGATGACTATCGTCAGGAGGCACCTGAGTTCGTCAGCGAGCTGGACGCGTTCGTGCGCAGCCTGCAGGAAGCTTCGGAAGGCAAGCTCGGTGTCATTCGCGCGCTGCAGGCCGGGACCCTGTTCGTTATCGTGTTGATCGCCTTCGTGCTGATCTACGGCTTGCACAACAACCTGGCCTCACCGCTGCGCAGCCTGACCAAGATGGCGCGCGACATCGGCAAGGGCGACTTCAGCGGCAAGGTTCAGATTCCCGGCGATACCGAGCTGAGCCTGCTGGCTCGCACGCTCAACCAGATGGGCCAGGAGCTGGCCGGGCTCTATGCGGAAATGGAGCAGAAGGTCGACGAGAAAACCGCCGCCCTGACCCGAAGTAACGCCACCCTGCAGCTGCTGTTCAACAGCGCGCGGATGCTCTACAGCCAGCCGGACGATCCGTCGCAGATGATGGGCTCGCTACTGGCCAAGATGCAGCAGATCCTCGGCACCGGGCCGATCTCGCTATGCCTGAACCATTCTGCCGAGGCCGGCAGCCATACGGCGATGACCTCCCACGATCTGCAACCGCCGGACTACTGCAAGCTGCCGCAGTGTGGCGCCTGTCCAGTCAACAAGACCGGGCGGCTGCCCAGCGGCGAAGAACTCATGACCTTCGAGCTGCGCTCCGGCCAGGATGACCTCGGTTCGCTGCGCGTCGCACACCCGGCCGGCGAGCCGCTGGCTTCCTGGCAGACGCTGCTGCTGACGACCCTGGCTGACCTCTTCGCCGCGTCACTGAGCCTGGCACAACTGGGGCAGAAGCAGGCGCGCCTGGCGCTGATGGAAGAGCGTGCGGTGATCGCCCGCGAGCTGCACGACTCACTGGCACAGGCACTGTCCGCGCAGAAGCTGCAGCTGGCGCGCCTCAAACGCCTGATGCAGAAGGAGAGCAGCCAGGCGCAACTGGACGACAGCGTGCAGCAGATCGATCAGGGATTGAATGCGGCCTACCGACAGCTACGCGAGCTACTGACCACGTTCCGCATCAAGGTCAACGAGCCAGGGCTCAGACCCGCGCTGCAGGCGACCGTCGAGGAGTTCGGCGCAAACTCGGGTCTGCAGATCGAGAACGACTACCGCCTCGACCACTGTCCGCTCACGCCCAACGAAGAAGTGCACTGCCTGCAGATTCTCCGCGAGGCGCTGAGCAACGTGGTCAAGCACGCCGGGGCTGACCGCTGCTGGCTGGGCCTGACCCAGGACGATACCGGTACCATCCACGTCAGGATCGAGGACGATGGCATCGGCATCCGGCCCGAAGAACAGCGCGCCGGCCACTACGGCCTGATCATCCTGCAGGAGCGCGCCAGCAGCCTGAACGGCACCATCAGCATCGGCCCGCGTGCTGGTGGCGGCACCTCGGTACACCTGCGATTCCCGCCCGCCTATCGCCATATTCCGCTTACACAGGAGCCTGTCACGCATGAATGAAGGGACAACCACACGAATCCTGCTGGTCGACGACCATCCCATGATGCGTCGGGGTCTGCGTGATCTGCTTGAACTGGAAGATGATCTGGAGATGGTCGGCGAGGCCGGCAACGGCGAAGACGCGATCCGCCTGGCGCAGCAGATCGAGCCCGACCTGATCCTGATGGATCTGAACATGCCGGGGATCGATGGCCTGGAAACCACCCGCCGCATGCGCGACGTGGATATAGACGCACGCATCATCATGTTCACCGTCTCCGATGAGCAGAGCCACGTCCTCGAAGCCCTGCGCAACGGTGCCGACGGCTACCTGCTGAAGGATATGGACGCCGAACAGCTGATCGAACAGATCCGCCTCGCCGCCACCGGCCGCATGGCGCTCAGCCCCGAGCTGACACAGGTGCTTGCCGAAGCGATCCGGGTGCGTCCCAAGCCTACCGGACAGGTGCAGTTCTCCAGCCTGACCAAGCGCGAAAAGGAAGTGCTGCGCCTGATCGCCAAAGGCCAGAGCAACAAGATGATCGCGCGCAAGCTCGGCATCACCGAAGGCACCGTCAAGGTTCACGTGAAGAACCTGCTGCATAAGCTCGGCCTGCGTTCGCGCGTCGAGGCGGCAGTCTGGGTGCTGGAGAACGAAGCAAAGGGCTGACGGCAGCGCGGCCTCGGCCGCGCTCTTTCTGTGCGCAGCTACTCACGTCGAACACGCGTTGGCGCCCCCTTGACGATCATCAATGTTATCGCTGTACAGCGCTCTATCGTTACGTCCTCACCGACCTGACCAAACGGTCAGCATCGCGCCCGCCAGACGTAAGGAGCGCCCATGTTCAAGATTCTGTTACCCACCTCCCTGGTGCTCGGCCTACTGGCCGCCAGCCTGCCCTGCCAGGCCGCCATCAGCGATGCCGAGGCAATCAACCGTGCCGGCATGCAACGCATGCTCAGTCAGCGGATAGCCAAGAACTACCTGATGATCGGTACCGATACCCGAGTCGATCTTGCTGCCGGCCAGCTCGACAGCAGCATTTCCAACGTCGAGGAAAACGCTCAACTGCTGGATGACTACGCGCCCAATGACAGCGTGCGCAAGGCGCTGCAGGAGGCCACGCAGACCTGGCATCAGTATCGCCAGCTCGCGCTCACCCGCCCGGATCGAGAACAGTCCGCCGAGCTGCTGCGCCTGGCGGAGCGCTTTCTTGGCCAGAGCGAAGCCCTGGTGCAGGAAATCGAGCGCCATAGCGGCAACCAGGCGGCGCGCCTGGTCAACCGCAGCGGCCGGCAGCGCATGCTCAGTCAGCGCATCGCCATGCTCTACCTGGCCATGAGTTGGAAGCTGCCAGAGCAGCGTCTGCGTGGTGATTTCGACGCAGCGGTGGCCGAGTTCGAGCGCGGGCTGGAAGAGCTGAACGAGGCGCCGCAGAACACCGAGCAGATCAACCGCCAGCTCGACCAGATCGGCGCGCAGTGGCGTTTCGCCCGTGCCGGTTTCAGCCTCGCGGATGACGCACGCTTCGTACCGACGGTGATCGTCACCACCAGTGATTCGCTGCTACGCAAGATCGAGCAGCTGACACTGGACTACGAGCGCCTAGCTGGCAGCGGTCGCTGAGCCACTACCTACCCTGCCCAGAAAGAGGTATGGCTTGGTCGCGCCGCGCGACCTAGCATGCCCTCATCAAAAGGAAGGGGATGGCCATGCTGACAGGCTCTACAGTACTCAATACGTTGCGCCGTCATCATCTGTTCAGCGGGCTCGCCGAAACGGCGCTGCAAAGCATCGCTACGCATACCACGGTCAAGCGCCTGCCGGCCGGCTGCACGCTGTTCCATCAGGGCGATGCGGCCGAGCACTTTCACGTTCTGATCAGTGGCCAGGTCAAGTTGCACCGAGTCACCTGCGACGGGCAGGAGAAGGTCATCGAGGTGGTCCGCCCCGGCGAGGCATTCGCCGAAGCGATGCTGTTCAACAAACTGCCCGAGCATCCGTTGAGCGCCACTACGCTCAAGGAAAGCCTGGTGCTCAACGTACAGAACAGCCATTACCTGCGCCTGCTCGAGACCCAACCACAACTATGCATGCAGTTGCTCAGCAGCCTGAGCGCACGACTCAACCAGCGCCTGCACCAGATCGACAACCTTACCTCGTCGAATGTCTGCCAGCGCGTCGTGCGCTATCTGTTTCAGGAATTGCACGCGGCGCGCAGCGGTGTAATCGACCTTGATCTGCCCAAACGCCTGATCGCCTCGCAACTTGGCATCCAACCGGAAACCCTGTCGCGCATCCTCCATCGCCTGACCGACGCAGGGCTGATCGCCGTGCAACGCCGGCGGATCGAGATCCTCGACCAGAACAGCCTTTCAGCCTACCTCGAAGCGGCGGCCTGACCGGCCTACGCACCTGGTTCGCCGCGACGAAACGGCTGCGTGGCGACATCGGCCGGAGCCGGCTCGACCGGTGGCGGTCCGTCACCGAGTTTGAAGGGCTTCGGTGGCTCACTGACCAGCCTGCGAGTGGCCGGCTCGATGCGCTCCGGTTCAGGCTCCGGGCGTTCCCGGATGTAGCGCCAAGCGGCCACGGCGAGCAATGCGGCCAGCACGCGGTAGATCAGCGAAGCCAGATCGAAGCCGACCAGCTCGCCGCCGTCCAGCCAAAGCGAAACCAGGCGACCGAGCACCAGCGCCGTCATGGTCAGCATGAGCAACACCAGCGCGGATCGGGCGCGCTCCGGCGCACGCGCGGCCCAGATCAGGAACAACGCCAATCCCAGCTGTAAGCCACCGTAGTAGACGCGCATATGACTGACCGACGCGCCCTCCATCAGCAGCATGCCGTTCAGATTGGCCATCTCGTAGGGACGCAACCAGTAGGCCAGGCTCAGGCAGGCCATTACCAGCGCCTGCACAAGCAGAACGAAACGGGCAAAACGCATCGAAAACTCTCCTGATGTGCGACTCGCTACTCCGGTTGGCATAGGACTGTCGCGTGGCCGGTTCGTTCTGCGCTGCAGCACATGACCGGACGTCCGAAAGCGAAGTCAGCGGTGGCAATTGCACGCAGACCACACCTTGGGCGGGGCCGCGAGCCGGCGTATTCTGGGGCTCTCGCCCGATGGAGAATCCCATGCGCCGCTTCCTGCTGCTGCCTTCCCTGCTCACCGGCTTAGCCCTGGCCGCCGACCCCATCGCCATCGACGTCTATCGCGATGCCAATTGTGGTTGTTGCAGGGCATGGATCGAGCATCTGGAAGACAACGGTTTCGCCGTGCGTGATCACGTCGTCAACGACATGACCTCGGTGAAGATGGAGCACCGGATTCCCCATCGACTCGGTTCCTGTCACACCGGCGTGGTCGATGGCAAGTTCGTCGAAGGCCATGTGCCGGCGTCCGATATCCTCAAGCTGCGCGCGCAACCCGATCTGATCGGCGCCGCCGTTCCCGGCATGCCGCTCGGCTCGCCTGGCATGGAACTGGGTGAGCGCAAGGATGCGTTCAAGGTCATCGGCGTCAGCAAGGATGGCAAGGAACGCGTGCTCTCCGAATACCCAGGCGACTGACCCTCCATTCGCTGAGCAAAACTCTGCGCTTTGCTGCAGCGTTTTCGCACTGCGCGGGTCTCAACTGGAGGCAGGCGCCGCTTCGCTGCTAAGCAACCCAAACCCGCCAACCGTTCAGAGGGTCAACTCATGCGCTGGAATCGCGCCCGACGCAGCGACAACGTGGTGGACGCCAGGGGCCGCAGCGGCATGCGTCTAGGCGGCGGCTTGGGCCTGGGTGGCATCGCCATCGTCGTGGTAGTCGGCCTGCTCTCCGGCCAGGACCCGCTGCAGATTCTCGGTCAGCTGGCCAACCAGGGCGGCTCCAGCGTCTCCCAGACAAGCCAGCGACCCTCCGGGGACGACCCTCAGGTCGAGTTCGTCCGCGCAGTGCTCGGCGATACCGAAGACACCTGGCGCGCCCTTTTCGAGCAGCATGGCGCGCAGTACCGCGATCCGACCCTGGTGCTGTTTCGCGGCGGGGTGAATTCGGCGTGCGGCTTCGCCAGTTCGGCGGTGGGACCGTTCTATTGCCCGGGCGACCAGCAGGTCTACCTTGATCTGCAGTTCTTCGATGAAATGGCCCGACGCTTCTCTGCCACCGGTGACTTCGCCCAGGCCTATGTAATTGCCCATGAAGTCGGCCATCACGTGCAGACCCTGCTTGGTGTTTCGCAGCAGATGCAGAGCGCCCGCCAGCGTGGCGCGAAGATGGAAGGCGATAACGGTCTGTTGGTCCGCCAGGAACTGCAAGCCGACTGCTTCGCCGGTGTCTGGGCATACCATGCGCAGCAGCGGCATGACTGGCTGGAAGAAGGTGACCTGGAAGAGGCGCTGAACGCCGCCAACGCCATCGGTGACGACAACCTGCAGAAACGCAGCCAGGGCCGCGTGGTGCCGGACGCCTTCGCCCATGGCACCTCGGCGCAACGGGTACGCTGGTTCCGCGACGGCTTCGAGCACGGCGATCCCGCTCGCTGCGACACCTTCAAGGCGGCACGGCTTTAGCGCAGTAGCGTCCGGGGCAGTGCGTCGGAGATCAGTAGCATCGGTGGGCTAAAGCCCACCCTATTTGCAGGCTTGTACGGTTAACGGTGTGAGTGGCCTTGGCCGCCTCTCACTATCGAACCGGCCTCAAGCCAGCAGCTCGTGCAGCACTCGACAATTGCGCGCATACAGGTCGGTCAGCTCCGGCCACTCATTGTGCGGCGTGTTGACCAGTACGCCGCGCGCGCCGGCGGCTCTGGCGCACTCAAGATCGAAGCGGTAGTCGCCGACCATCAGCATCACCGCCGGCGCGACATCCCAACGCTCGGCCAAATGCAGCAATCCACCTGGGTGCGGTTTCGGCGGCGCTTCGTCGCGGCCGAGAATGTCCTCGGATAGAAAACAGTCGCCCATGCCAACCGCGTCCAGGGTCACCTTGGCCAGCTCATGCGCATTGCGGGTGAGCACGCCGAGCCTGCAGCCGCGCTCGCGCAGGGCATGCAACAGCTCGCGCGCGCCTTCGGCCGGGCGCGCGGCATAGGCCAGCTCGCGTTCGTGTTCGAGCAACCAGGCGCGCTTGGCCGCGGCCTCGTCAGCCGGCAGCGCCGCCAGGTGATGCAGGATGTCGTCTTCCTCGGGGATCTCCAGCGCGCGGCGAATGGCGGCGAAATCATGCACAGCGATGGTCAGGGTGCCGTCCATGTCGAACACCCAGTGACGGACGTCGACGATCTTCACATCCAGTCCTCGCGCACGCGGATCAGCCCTTCCTGCGCCACCGAGGCGACCAGCTGGCCCTGACGGTTGAAGATGCTGCCGCGGGCGAAACCGCGCGCATTACCGGCCCATGGGCTGTCGATGGAATACAGCAGCCAGTCGTCCAGCTTCACCTCGCGGTGGAACCAGATGGCGTGATCGAGGCTGGCCAGCTGTATGAACTTGCTCCACGAGCTGACCCCGTGTGGCTGCAGCGCGGTGCCGATGAAACTGAAGTCCGATGCATAGGCCAGCAGATATTTATGCAGCGCCGGGCTGTCGGGCAACGAACCGTCGGCGCGGAACCACAAATGGCGGACCGGCTCGATGGGCTGCGGATTGGCCGGATCGACCAGCGTGACCGGGCGGATCTCGATGGGCTTGGGCCGGCGCAGCTTCTCCATCACCCGCTCCGGCACCATCGGCGACAGCTTGTGCAGCAGCTCCCATTCGTTGGGCAGTTCGTCCGGCCCGACCACGTCCGGCATGGGCAGCTGATGCTCGTAGCCGCTCTCCTCGGCCTGGAACGAAGCGATGCCGGTAAAGATGGTCTGCCCCTTCTGGATCGCGCTGACTCTGCGCGTCGTGAAGCTGCCGCCATCGCGCACGCGATCGACGTCATACACCACCGGCTGGTGTGAGTCGCCCGGGCGCAGGAAATAGCCGTGCAGCGAGTGTACGTGGCGCTCCGGCGTCACCGTCTGGCTCGCGGCAGAGATCACCTGGCCAAGCACCTGGCCGCCGAACAGCTGGGGAAAGCCGAGGTCCTGACTGGCGCCGCGGAAGAGGTTCTCCTCGATGCGTTCCAGGGTCAGCAAGTTGACCAGGCCGTCGAGTATCTGAGTCATTTCGGCTTCCTTGATAGGGGGCATGCAGGCGCGCCATGTTACGGATTTCGCCGTCAACGCTCCAGCAACAGTGCTTATTGTCGCCAATCGTCTCGCTGCAGCCGGCATAGCACCTGAGGGTGCAGCGGATGCTCGGGCGTCAGCTCCGGATGGCCGAATGAGGTGGCCGGCTCTGCGCACATGCCGAGCCCTTCCATCAGCTGCCTGGCCGGCTCGTTGATCTGCGCCGCACAAGCCACCACTTCCGGTAGCTCCAGTTCACCAAATGCATATTGCAGGACGGCGTGCGCCGCCTCGTGGACCAGGCCCTGCCCCCATTGATCGCAGGCCACCGCCCAGAGCAGTTCGACCGCCGGCGTCGGCAAAGGCAAAGCGCACCAGGCCAGGCCGCAATACCCAATGAAGGCCTCGCTATCCTTGCGCTCCAGTGCCCACAGGCCGAAGCCATGTCGAACAATATGCAGACGACTGCGCACCAGTAATGCTGCACTCTCGTCACGCGACAGCAGCGACGGGTTGTAACGCATCACTTCCGGATCGGCACAAAGCCGCGCCAGAGGGCCCAGATCCTCGTCGTGCCAGCTACGCAACCGTAGCCGTGATGTTTCAAGTGCGATTCGTTCGGCCAATCCCTGCTCCCTTGAGCGCTCCGACGGCCAGCCTGCATACTGCGGCGCACATCCATCGAACACGCGTGGTTCATGTCGCTTCCCCTGGTTTTCCACGATGATTACAGCCCGCCGCTTCCGCCGGGCCATCGCTTCCCCATGGAGAAGTTTCGTCTGCTGCGCGACCATCTGGTCGCCCTGGGTTTGACCACAGACGCCGCCTTATTGCGCCCCGAATTGTGCAGCCACGACATTCTCGCCCTGGCGCATGACCGTGACTACGTCGCGCGCTACTGCAGCGGCGAGATGGGTCGCGACGAGCTGCGCCGCCTGGGCCTGCCCTGGAGCCCGGAGCTGGCGCAGCGCACCGTACGCGCGGTAGGCGGCTCATTGCTAGCGGCGGAACAGGCGCTGCAGCATGGCCTGGCCTGCCACTTGGCAGGCGGCACCCACCATGCCCATCGCGACCACGCATCGGGCTTCTGCATCTTCAACGACCTGGCGGTGATTGCGCTCTATCTGCTGGAGAGCGGACGCGTCGGCCGTGTGCTGATCTTCGATTGCGATGTGCATCAGGGCGACGGCAGCGCGCGCATCCTGGAAAACGTATCCGATGCCATCACCGTCTCGCTGCACTGCGAGAAGAACTTTCCCGCCCGCAAGGCCCACAGCGACTGGGATATCCCGCTGCCACCCGGCATGGGCGACGAGGCCTACCTCAAGGTGGTCCACGACACCCTGAACTACCTGCTGCCCATCTATCAGCCTGACCTGGTGCTCTATGACGCCGGTGTCGACGTGCATCGCGACGACGCCCTTGGCCTGCTGTCACTCACCGATGCAGGACTCGCAGCACGCGACAGCGCTGTGCTCGATCACTGCCTGGGCCGTGACATCCCGGTGGTCGGGCTGATCGGCGGCGGCTACGACAAGGACCGCGCCCTGCTCGCCCGCCGCCACGCCACCTTGCATGTCAGTGCCGCCGCGGCCTGGGAGCGTCACGGGCTCGGCTGAGCATCCGCCAGCGGCTACAATGCCCGCCCCGTGATGTTCGCCAGGCTGCTGTTATGACCCCGCCCGTTCCCCCTCATCGTGTCGCCATCATCGGCGGCGGCCCGGCCGGGCTGATGGCCGCCGAAGTGCTGAGCCAGGCGGGGATTGCCGTCGACCTGTACGACGCCATGCCCTCGGTAGGCCGCAAGTTCCTCCTCGCTGGGGTCGGCGGCATGAACATTACCCACGCCGAGGACTACCCCACTTTCGTTGGCCGCTATGGCAAACGCACCGAAGTGCTGCGCCCGCTGCTGGATGCCTTCACACCAGGCGCACTGCGCGAATGGATCCACGGGCTGGGTATCGACACCTTCGTCGGCAGCTCCGGACGCGTCTTCCCCAGCGACATGAAGGCCGCGCCGTTGCTGCGTGCCTGGCTCAAGCGCCTGCGCGAAAGCGGCGTGCATCTGCATACCCGCCATCGCTGGCTGGGCTGGGATGAGCACGGCCAACTGCGTATTGCCGGCCCGGAAGGCGAAAGCCTGGTCGCGGCGGATGCCACCCTGCTCGCCCTTGGTGGCGGCAGCTGGGCGCGACTGGGCTCGGATGGCGCCTGGGTTCCGCTGCTGCAGGCTCGCGGGATTAGCATCGCACCGCTGCAGCCGGCCAACTGCGGGTTCGAAGTAGCAGGCTGGAGCACCCACCTGACAGAAAAGTTCTCCGGCGCACCGCTGAAGACGGTCAGCCTGGCCCTGCCCGGAGAGACTCCGCGCAAGGGCGAATTCGTCCTCACCGCCACGGGAATCGAGGGCAGCCTGGTCTATGCCCTCTCGGCATCGATCCGCGAGACGATCAATCGCGATGGTGCTGCCAGCGTACTGCTCGATCTGCTACCGGATCGCAGCCAAGCGCAGATCGCTGACGCACTGGCCAGACCGCGGGGCTCGCAGTCGATGGCCAAGCACCTGCATCGCCAGCTGAAGCTCGACGGCGTAAAGGCAGCGCTATTGCGCGAGCTGACCGATGCCGCAAGCTTTCAGCAGCCGCAGGCCCTGGCCGCGGCGATCAAGGCGCTGCCGATCCACCTCGTCCGCCCGCGCCCACTGGACGAAGCCATCAGCAGCGCGGGCGGCGTGCCGTTCGAAGCGCTGGATGCCAACCTCATGCTGCGCCAGCTACCCGGCGTGTTCTGCGCAGGCGAGATGCTCGACTGGGAAGCACCGACTGGCGGCTACCTGCTGACCGCCTGCTTCGCCAGTGGCAAGGCCGCCGCCGAGGGGATGCTGCGCAGGTTAAAAGCCGACAGGCCGACAACGGCTCAGAATTGAGCGAGGAACCTGAGCGGCCGGGTCGGCCGGCCGCTCAGTGTGGTTGCTACATTTTCATCACGACTCGTCCCTCGATACGCCCGGCACGCATGTCATCAAGGATCTGATTGATATTGTCGAGACTGTCGGTATGGATGGTCGACTTGACCAGCCCCTCGCCAGCGAAGTCGAGCGCCTCCTGCAGATCGGCACGGGTGCCGACGATGGAGCCGGTAATGCTGATCGCCTTGAGCACCACATCAAAGATCGGCGTCGGGAAATCTCCCGGCGGCAAACCAACCAGGGCGACAGTGCCGCGCCGGCGCGCCATGCCGATCGCCTGACCGAAGGCGCTGTTGGACACCGCGGTGACCAGCACACCATGAGCGCCGCCGATATCGCGCTGCACCACTTCCACCGGGTTTTCCGTGCGTGCATTGATGGTCAGGTTGGCGCCCAGGCGCTTGGCCAGTTCGAGCTTGGCATCATCCACATCCACCGCCACCACATGCAGCCCCATGGCTTTGGCGTACTGCACGGCGACGTGACCGAGACCACCGATACCGGAGATCACCACCCATTGCCCGGGTCGGGCGCCAGTGACTTTAAGGCCTTTGTAGACGGTGACCCCGGCACAGAGGATCGGCGCTATCTCGTCGAACTCGACGTTCTTCGGCAGGATGCCCACGTAGTTCGGGTCCGCCAGCACATACTCGGCGTAACCACCGTTCACCGAGTAACCGGTGTTCTGCTGACCCTCGCAGAGGGTTTCCCAGCCGGTCAGGCAATGCTCGCAGCAACCGCAGGCGGTATACAGCCAGGGCACACCGACACGATCGCCCTCCTTGACGCGCGAGACGCCAGCGCCGACGGCGGCCACGTGGCCTACACCTTCGTGACCGGGAATGAACGGCAGGGCTGGCTTGACCGGCCAGTCGCCTTCGGCGGCGTGGAGGTCGGTGTGGCAGACGCCTGAGGCGGCAATCTTCACCAATATCTGTCCTGGGCCGGGCATCGGCACCTTGACTTCCTCGAGGCGCAGCGGCTCACCGAAGGCGTGAACCACCGCAGCTTTCATGGTTTGGGTCATGGGCTTGCTCCTTGATTGGGACGTTCGAGTCTGCATCGGGCAGACCGGATCAAGCCTAGACCCAGATCAATCATCGCGCGTCGCTCTAGACCGCCCGTCGAGCCGCGTCCTTGCCAGGCCGATGGCTGGAACGCTGCACGAATGTTCCAGACGCCTACGACCCAACGGACAATACTGAGATGAACACGGCACACCCTGCGTAACCGGAGCCGCCATGGGCAGCAATGACTGGATCGACCTGAACAGGGATGCCGAAACCGGCATCGAGACGATCCGTGCGCATTTCGAAGGGCATGCCTACGACCCGCACTTCCACGACAGCTACCTGATCGGCATCACCGAACAGGGCGTGCAGCAGTTTCATTGTCGCCAGGCCTTGCACAGCAGCACGCCGGGGCAGGTCTTTCTGCTCGAACCCGGCGAGCTTCATGACGGCCATGCGCCAACGCAGGGCGGCTTCACCTATTCGATGCTGTACCTCGATCCGTACTGGGTCGAGCGCGAGTTACGCGCATTGTTCGAGGATGCGCCCAATCAGTGCCAGCCAGCTTTTGCCAAGACGCTGGCAAGCGAGCCGGCATTGGTAGCGGTGATCGCCGATGCTTTCCAGGCACTGCAAAGCCATGACCTGCGCATCGTCCGCCAGTCGGCGCTGGATGCATTGCTGGGCAAGCTGGCGCGGCACCTTTCCTGGCGACCACGCCTGGCCGCCGACCCGCGCCTGCCGGCGGTGGCGCTGCGAGCGCGCGACTACCTGCACGCGCATATGGATCAGGATCTGGGGCTGGACGATCTGGCGCGAGCAACGGGGGTCGATCGCTTTCGCCTTTCACGGGCATTCAAGGCCGCCTTCGGTCTGGCCCCGCATGCCTATCTGGTTCAGCTGCGCCTGGCCAAGGCTCGGCTGCTGCTTGCCGCAGGGCAACCGCCGGCACTGGTGGCGATGACGCTTGGTTTTGCCGATCAGAGCCACATGGGGCGCTGGTTCCGCCGTGCCTACGGACTTACGCCCGCACGCTACCGCAAGCGCTGCTCGAATCTTCCAGACCGCTGAAGGCATAAGGGCGAGCATTCGGTCATCCGCCACCGAATGGAGCTGACCGCCATGCCTGACGTCACCCAGATACCCACGCGACCTACGCTCCAGACCGCATCCACAAGGCAGCTGTCATGACCCAGTTCTTGCCCTTCATGCTGTTCGCCTTCGTCGCCTCGATCACCCCGGGACCGACCAACATACTGGTGCTGAGTAACAGTTCGCGCTTCGGCCTGGCAGCGGCCGTACCGATCATTTTTGGCGCCTGCGCGGCGGCGGCAATGATTGTGCTGCTGGTGGGCCTGGGTGCCGGTGAATGGCTGCTGAGTCATCCGCGGCTGCAGCAGATCATGGCGTGGCTGGGGCTGGCGTGGCTGCTCTATCTGGCCTGGCAGATTGCCCGTAGCCCGGCCGACCCTGTCGAGGCCGCCGCAGCCATCCGCCGCCTCGGGGCGCTGGGCGCTGCCGGTTTGCAGCTGGTCAATCCGAAGGTATGGATGATGGCGCTGGCAGTGGTTGGTGTGTTCAGCGGCACCAACGCGGATGCTGGCCGCTACGCCATCCACGCGCTGTTGTTCTTTCTGATCGCCCTGCCTTGCCTGATGGCCTGGGCGCTGCTTGGCGCGGGGGCGACGCGAGTGCTGCGCTCGGCGGCGAAGATGCGCATGTTCAACTACGCCATGGCACTGTTGCTGGTGGTGTCGGCGCTTTCGAGTCTCTGACAGAGCAAGGGTGAAAAAGGCGCTGCCGTTTCCACCCTACGCTGCTAGTCGGAGACGGGTTCAGCGCTTCTTGGCCGGCTTGCCGCCACCCAGGCTCGGCACCTTGCGGATGGGCTTGGCGTTGGGCTTTTCGCTCTCGTCGAACCAGTTGCCGAGGTGGATCTTGCCCTTGCCGCCGCCCTCCTTGGGCTTTTTCGGTTTCTTCGGCTTCTTGATGATATGTCCGCCAAGCGTCGTGGTCGGCACACGGTGGTCGGGCACGAAGCCAAGCTCGTCGTGGCGCGGCAGCACCTGATTGATCAGGGTTTCGATGGCCGCGAGCTGATCGACCTCATCGGCACTGACCAGCGACACCGCCTCGCCCGTAGCACCGGCGCGGCCGGTACGGCCGATGCGGTGCACGTAATCCTCGGCGACGATCGGCAGGTCGAAGTTGACCACCTGCGGCAAGTCATGGATGTCCAGCCCGCGCGCGGCGACATCGGTTGCCACCAGCACCTGCACCTCGCCTGCCTTGAAGCGCTCCAGCGCCCGCAGACGCGAGGCCTGGGGCTTGTCGCCGTGAATCGCGTCGCTGGAAATTCCTGCGGCCTGTAGCTCATCCACCAGCTGATCGACGCCCTTGCGCGTCTTGACGAAAACCAGGACCTGGCCCCAGCGCTTCTCTGCCAGCAGATGCAGGAACAGCTCGGACTTGCGCTTCTTGTCCACCGGCACCAGCCATTGCTTGACCGTCTTCGCCGCGGCGTTGCGCGGGCTGACCTCGACCGACAGCGGATCGCGCAGCAGCTCGCGGGCCATCTGCCGGATCGGCTCGGAGAAGGTCGCGGAGAACAGCAGGGTCTGGCGCTTTTTCGGCAGGGCAGAGAACAGCGCGTCCAGCTCCTCGGCAAAGCCCAGATCAAGCATGCGGTCGGCCTCATCGAGCACCAGCGCCTGCAGCTGGTTGAAGCCCACCGCGTTCTGCCGGTAGAGATCGAGCAAACGGCCAGGGGTAGCCACCAACACGTCGATGCCCTTGCGCAGCGCCATCATCTGCGGATTGATGCTGACCCCGCCGTACACCGCGTAGGTACGCAGCGGCAGGTTCTGCCCATAGACGCGAAAGCTCTCGTGGACCTGCTCAGCCAGCTCGCGGGTCGGCACCAGCACCAGCGCGCGCACCGAATTGCTCGCCACCTGGGCGCCGTGCATGGTCAGGCGTTGCAGCAACGGCAGGGCGAAACCTGCGGTCTTGCCGGTGCCGGTCTGCGCCGCCGCCATCAGATCGCGGCCCTTGAGCACGGCGGGAATCGCTTCAGCCTGGACCGGCGTCGGCTTGCGGTAGTCGAGGGTTTCCAGGGTCCGCAGCAGCGGATCGATCAGGCCCAGAGAGGCGAAGGTCATGGCAGGCTCGCAGCGCCGTTTCGGCGGGATGAAAAAGGGCGGATTCTAGCAGCAGCCCAGCCATATCGGCTCGCCGGCCGACGCAGGCACGTCAGCTGCCTGTGCGCTGTCACAGTTTCACACGGTGCAATGCTGGCGGCAGGCCAGGCGCTGCCGCAGGATAGGCGCGGCGCCTGCGGCGTCAAACATTCACCTTCACGGAGACATCGATGGAAGCGCTGCTCGCCCACGGCCCCTTTGCCGAGTTCGCCCTGTTGCTGATCATCTCGGCGGTGATCGGAGCGATTGCCGTGAGCCTGCGCCAGCCGTTGCTGATTTCCTACATCGTGGTGGGCATCCTGCTTGGCCCGGCGCTGTTCGGCCCGGTAAATGCCGCCGACCAGATCCATCTGCTGGCCGAAGTCGGCGTCGCCGTGCTGCTGTTCGTGGTCGGGCTCAAACTCGACCTCGCCCACATCCGCAACATCGGCCCGGTGGCACTGGCCACAGGGCTCGGACAGCTGGCCTTCACCATCATCTTCGGCTTCGCACTGACCCTGCTGATGGGCAAGAGCGCGATGGAGGCGATCTACATCGCCGTGGCGCTGACCTTTTCCAGCACCATCATCATCGTCAAGCTGCTCTCGGACAAACACGAGCTGGATTCGCTGCACGGGCGCATAGCGGTCGGCTTTCTGATCGTCCAGGACCTGGCCGTGGTGCTGGCGATGATGACCATGAGCGCCCTGCGCGGCGCCGGCGATGCTGGCTGGGCCGAGGTCTCCGGCTCGCTGTTGTTGCGTCTGGCTGGCGCCGCCATTCTGATGTACGTGCTGATGCGCTACGTGCTGCCGACCCTGGTCAGTCGCATGGCGCGCTCTCAGGAGCTGTTGCTGATCTTCGCCATCGCCTGGGGCACAGGGCTGGCGGCGCTGGGCGATTACAGTGGCTTCAGCAAGGAAGCCGGGGCCTTCGTCGCCGGTTTCTCGCTGGCCTCGACGGCCTATCGCGAGGCGATGAACGCACGGCTGACCGGCATCCGCGACTTCATGCTGCTGTTCTTCTTCATCGATCTGGGCGGCAAGCTGGATTTCTCCACGCTCGGCGACGAGATCCTGCCGGCCGTCGTCTTGGCCTTGTTCGTACTGATCGGCAACCCGCTGATCGTGATGGCGATCATGGGCTACATGGGCTATCGCAAGCGCACCGGTTTTCTCGCCGGGCTGACGGTGGCGCAGATCAGCGAGTTCTCGATTGTCTTCGTCGCCATGGGCATCACCCTCGGCCATGTCGGGCCAGAGGCGCTGGGGCTGACCACGCTGGTCGGCCTGGCGACCATCATGCTCTCAACCTACATGATCCTGTTCTCGCAACCGCTGTACGAGAGACTGGAACCCTGGCTTGGACTGTTCGAGCGCAAGCGTCCCTACCGCGAACTGGAAGTCGAGGCCCAGGGCAGGCCGCAGGGTCATCCACGCATCATCGTCTTCGGCCTTGGCCGCTACGGTTCGCGACTGCTACAGCAATTGGCGGCGGCGCGGATGCCGGTGCTCGGTGTGGATTTCGACCCGGAAGCCGTGCGCAACCTGCGGCGCAGCAGGCTGCCGGTGCGCTTCGGCGACGGCGAGGACCCCAGCTTTCTCGAATCGCTGCCGCTGCAGCATGCCGAATGGGTGGTCACCAGCTTCCCGCAGTGGGAGGCCAACCGCGCCTTCCTCCATGCGCTCAAGCATGCCGGCTTCAACGGCAAGATTGCCGGCGTGGTACGCGATGACCAGCATGGCGAGGCGCTGGGTGCTGCCGGCGTCGCCCGCGTATTGAACCCGTTTACCGACGCAGCGGATTTCGCCGCGCGCAGCCTGATCGAGGAGCTCGCCTCCGGCCCCATGCCGCCTGATGCCGTCAAGGATGGCTGACGCTACCCGCACGCAGCGCCGTTCGAGTCGGCCAGACAAGCGGGCTACAGCCATTGGCCGCCCGGCCGCTAACCTGTTGTCAGCCCGGCCCCAATCGAGTGCGCCCATGAGTTCACGTAACACCAGCGACAACCCTGCTCCAGAAAGCTACGCCTGCCACGGCGCCAGCGAACACGGCGCCTGCCCAAGCTGCGCCAGCGGCGAGCGTCTGGGCTTTGGCTTCAGCTACGCCTTTCAACCGATCATCGACCTGCGCAACCGTGAGATTTTCGCTCACGAAGCCCTCGTGCGCGGCCAAGGCGGCGAGCCGGCACTCACCGTGCTGTCGCAAGTCAATGAGGACAATCGCTTTCGCTTCGACCAAGCCGGACGGGTCAAGGCAATCAAGACGGCATCCAAACTGGGCATGCAGAGCAAGCTGTCGATCAATTTCATGCCCAACGCGATCTACCGCCCCGAGCTGTGCATCCGCTCGACGCTGGAAGCCGCCCGCGCGCATGACTTTCCCGTCGACCGGATCATCTTCGAGACCGTCGAAGGCGAGCGCATCAGCGATGGCAAGTGGTTGACCGAGGTGTTCCGCGAGTACCAGCGCATCGGCTTTCTCACCGCCATCGACGACTTCGGTGCGGGCTTCGCCGGCCTCAACCTGCTGGCCGACTTCCAGCCGGACATCATCAAGCTGGACATGGACCTGATCCGCGGCATCGACCAGAGCCGCACCCGCCAGGCCATCGTCAGGGCGACGGTGGGCATGTGCGAAGAACTGGGTATTCAGGTGATTGGCGAGGGTGTCGAAACCGCCGGCGAATGCAGCGCCCTCTTCGATCTGGGCATTCATCTGATGCAGGGCTATCTGTTCAGCCGGCCGCTGTTCGAAGCCTGCGGCCAGGCGGAACAGCTTACCTGGCCACAATGAGCGCCGCGGTCAGCGCAGCAGCTTGAGCAGCTCCTGCGCCGCCGCTTCCGATGAGGCCGGGTTCTGCCCGGTCACCAACAGGCCGTCGACCTGCGCATAAGGCGCCCAGTCCGCACCCTTGCTGTACTGGCCGCCACGCTCGCGCAAACGGTCTTCGAGCAGGAACGGCACTACGTCGGTAAGCTCCACAGCCGCCTCCTCGCCGTTGGTGAAGCCGGTAACGCGCTTGCCCTTGAGCAGATACTCTCCATCCTTGCCGCGCACTTCGGTCAATGCCGCCGGCGCGTGGCACACAGCAGCCACAGGCTTGTCGGCCCGGACGAACGATTCGATCAGCGCGATGGAGGTCGGGTTGTCCACCAGATCCCACATCGGCCCGTGGCCGCCCGGGTAGAACACCGCATCGAAATCCTCGACCGAGACCTGATCCAGCCGGTAAGTATTGGCCAGTAGCGTCTGCGCTTCGCCATCGCCATTGAAGCGTTCGGTGGCCTCGGTCTGGGCGTCGGGCTCGTCGCTTTTCGGGTCGAGCGGCGGTTCGCCACCCTCGGGTGAGGCCAGCACTACCTGCGCACCGGCATCCATGAAGACGTAATACGGCGCGGCAAATTCCTCCAGCCAGAAGCCGGTCTGTTTGCCGGTGTCACCCAGCTGGTCGTGGGACGTGAGCACGATGAGAATTTTCATGGAGCCTCCTTGGGGTTGCGCGACGTGAACAGTTCAGACTGCCATCACAGGCACATTGCTCAGTTGCCAACTCGCATCCATGAAAAAGGGCGCCGAAGCGCCCTTTGCAAAGCCTGATACCGATCAGATACGGAAGCTGTCCACCAGCTGCTTGAGGCGGCGTGCCTGCTGGTCCAGGTCACCGCAGGCCTGCAGCGTCGATTGCAGGTTTTCCACACCCTGCTGGTTCAGCGTGTTGATCTCGGTGATGTCCATGTTCAGCGACTCGATCACCGCGGTCTGCTCCTCGGTGGCGGCGGCCACCGACTGGTTCATGCCGTCGATCTCGCCGATGCGCTGGGTCACCTCGCCAAGGCGCTCGCCGGCGCGGTCGGCGATGGACACGCTGGATTCGCTCTGTCGCTGGCTTTCGGTCATGGTCTGCACCGAGGCGCCGGCGCCGACTTGCAGCTGCTCGATCATCTGCTGGATTTCCTGTGCCGAACTCTGCGTGCGGTGCGCCAGGTTGCGCACCTCATCGGCGACCACGGCGAAACCGCGGCCCGCTTCGCCAGCCCGCGCCGCTTCGATGGCGGCATTCAGCGCCAGCAGGTTGGTCTGCTCGGAGATGCCCTTGATCACTTCGAGAATCTGGCCGATGTCCACCGTCTTGGCGTTGAGCGCTTCGATCTGCGCACAGGACGCACTGATCTTCGCCGAAAGATCACGCATCGCGGCGATGTTCTGCTCGACCACCTGGCGACCGTCTTCGGCCTGATGCCGTGCACCGCTGGCCTGCTGCGAGGCATCTGCTGCGTTGCGCGCAATCTCCTGCGCGGCGGCGCCGAGTTCGTTGATTGCCGCGGCGACACTGTTGGTGCGGCTGGCCTGCTCGTCGGAGTTGGTCATTGAGGAGTTGGACGCTGCCAGCACCCGCGCGGCGACCTCATTGACCTGCTGAGTGGCGGAAGACACTTCGCGAATGGAGGTATGGATACGCTCGACGAAGCGGTTGAAGGCCGAGGCCAGTTCGCCGAACTCGTCTTTCGACTGCACAGCAAGGCGACGAGTCAGATCGCCCTCGCCTTCAGCGATGTTGGCCATGGCACGGCCCATATCGGTAAGGGGGCGCATCAGCACGCGCATCAGCATGCCGAGCAGCAGCAGAATTACCACCACCGCGATCAACGCAGCGACGACCGCGGAGGTACGGAAACTGTCCAGCGCCTTGTAGGCGGCGGCCTTGTCCAGGGAAATGCCCACGTACCAGGTCACCGAGGGCAGGCCCTGCACACGGCTGAAACTGAGAATGCGGGTCTGCCCGTCCAGATCGACTTCGGTGTAGTTGGCATCCAGCGAAGGGGTGTGCCCAGGGAACAGCTCGCTGAGCGACTTCATCACCTTGTTGCTGTCCGGGTGGACCAGGATCTTGCCATCGCCGCTGACCAGGAAGGCATGGCCCATGCCGTTGAAGTCCAGTGCGTTGATGATCTCAACCAGTACCTTGAGCCCCAGATCGCCGCCGACGACGCCAATGTTCCGACCGTTCTGCTGCACCGGGGTGGCGATGGATATGACCAGCGCGCCGCTCGCCGCATCCACATAGGGTTCGGTCAGCGTCGAACCGCTGGCGGCTATCGCGTCCTTGTACCAAGGACGCGCGCGCGGATCGTAGTCGGCGGGCATCTCTTCGGCAGGCCGCATGAGGAAGCTGCCATCCTGCCCACCGAGGTAACTGAACATGAAGGTCGAAGCCAGCGCCTTCTGCTCGAGCAGCTCGGCTACGCGCGCATCGGCGTCGTCGCTGCCGATGCTCTGCGCGGCGCTTTCCACCAGCAGGATACGGCCGGACAACCAGTTCTGGATGTTGTGCGCGGTGACGTCGCCCATCTCATCGAGGTAGCTGTCGAGATTGTCGCGAATGGCGTTGCGCTGCAGATAATCGTTGAACAGGGTGAACAACGAGAAGGTCGCGATCACGATCAGCGATGCGGCCAGAAGAATCTTGTGGCTGAACTTGAGACTGTTGGGCATGGCAGCGTGTCCGGATCGGTTCGGGCAAGCGAGCATCCCTGTTCCGTGCGCCTCCCTGGCTGTCACCCTAAATTGTCGGCCACGTCCAGCAGAACTTTACGCGCAGATGACGACGATCAAGCGGGGGATCGTCTTTCCGACCAGAGACAAGCGTGGCGCCGCTTACGGGCGCCACGCTCATCCAATCAACGTCCGGCCAGCGCCGGCACCACCCGTGGCCGCAGCAGCTCCCCGATCACGGTGAGCGCTCCGATGGCACCGGCGATCCAGTACCAACGCTGCAGCGGGTCGAAACCCAACCAGCCGAGGGCGTGCAGGAACACCATCAGGATCAGCACCGGGCACACGTAACGCACCATGAACAGCCACAGCGCGTAGCCCAGCGGCGGCAGGTTCAGCTCGTCGCGCATGATGTCGCTGCGCAGCGCGTAGCCAGCCAGCAGCACAGTAAGTATCCC
This sequence comes from Stutzerimonas stutzeri, assembly GCF_038561965.1. NCBI lineage: Bacteria > Pseudomonadati > Pseudomonadota > Gammaproteobacteria > Pseudomonadales > Pseudomonadaceae > Stutzerimonas > Stutzerimonas stutzeri. Next base: position 3,885,691 of record NZ_CP139348.1, read on the forward strand.
GCCCAGCGGCATCATCCAGCGCGAAGTCAGGTAATCCAGCCAGTCGAAGAAGTTCTTACCCATCGGCGTCCAGCCGGACAGCACGTTGAACGAGAGCATCGCCAGCATGCTGATCACCAGCAGCACAGAGCCCGAAACCATCGCCGCTTTAAGGCGCGAAATACCGTACTTCTCGTTGAGGTAGGCGACGGTGGCTTCGATCATCGAGATCGCCGAGGTCAATGCGGCAATGGACACCATGGCGAAAAACAGCACGCCGAACGCGGTGCCGAACGGCATTTGCTGGAAGGCCAGCGGCAGGCTCATGAAGATCAAACCTGGGCCGGCGGTCGGGTCCATGCCGTTGGCAAAGATGATCGGGAAGATCGCCAGCCCGGCCATCAGCGCGACGCAAGTGTCGGCGAGCGCAACCATGAACGTGGTGCGGGCGATGGACTGGTCGTCCGGGATATACGAGCCATAGGTAAGGATCGCGCCAGCCGCCAGGCTCAGCGTGAAGAACGCATGACCAAGGGCGGCCAGTAACGCTTCACCGGTGATCTTCGAGGTGTCGAAGCTGAACAGGAAGGCGAAGCCCTGATCGAAGCCGCCGCTGGTGTAGGCGTAGCCGACCAGGATCAGCAGCATCACGGCCAGACCCGGCATCATCCAGCGCACCGCATTCTCGATGCCCTTCTGCACGCCCTTGGCGACGATCCACAGCGTCAACAATGCCACTAGCAAGCTCCAACCACCGAGCTGCCAGGGGTTGGCGTTGTGCGCCTCGAACACACCACCAAGCGCCTCCACGCTGGTGGCGGCCAAAGACCCATCGAGCATCTTCACCGTGTAGGCGAACGCCCAGCCGGCCACGACCACATAGAAGCAGAGGATCAAAAAGCCGGCCGTCATGGACATCACGCCGACGCCCTTCCACAGCGGGTTGCCATTGTTCTCGCGAACGACCCGGCCGACAGCGTCGATGGGGCTGCCACGGCCGCGGCGGCCGAGGGCGATCTCGCACATCATCACCGGCACGCCGATTGCCAGGATGCACAGCAGGTACATCAATACGAAGGCACCACCGCCGAATTCGCCGGTGATGTAGGGGAATTTCCAGATGTTGCCCAGCCCTACGGCCGAGCCAGTTGCCGCGAGGATGAAGCCCCAGCGCGACAGCCAGAGGTTCTTCGGTTTTTCACGAGTCATACGTCACCTGTTTGTTGTTATCTGTGACGGGATCGGGACCACCGCGCAGGGCGCGGCAGCGTGCAAGGCGAATCGGTTGCGTCATTGAGCGTCGGGCTGCACCTCCGGCACGGCCTGCTGGAAGGCCGGAAGCGTCTCGCAGCGTGCAACGATCTCGAGAATGCGTGGATACGCCGCGAGGTCACAGGCAAAACGGCGCGCATTGTATACCTGCGGCACCAGGCATGCCTCCAGATAACCTGGCCGATCGTTCAGGGAAAGCTTGTCACCAAAGGTTTCCAGACCCTGCTCCACGGCCGCCAGGCCTTGGCTGACCCAGTGTCGGTACCAGGCATTCTTCGCCTCGTCATCGACGCCCAGTTCCGCGGTGAGGTACTGCAGCACACGCAGGTTGTTCAGCGGATGGATCTCACAGGCGATGTGCATGGCCAGCGAGCGCACCTGGGCGCGCTCTACCGGATCGGCCGGCAGCAGTGCGGGCACCGGGAACACTTCTTCGAGGTATTCCAGAATTGCCAGCGACTGGCTGATGCGCGCGCCGCCATTGGCGTCATCCACCAGCAGCGGCACCAGCTGCTGCGGATTGAGCGTGCGGTAATCGGCCGCACGTTGCTGGCCGCCATCCTTGACCAGATGCACCGGCACCTGGCGATAGGCCAGGCCCTTGAGATTCAGAGCGATGCGCACCCGGTAGGCAGCGCTGGAGCGCCAGTAGCCGTAGAGCGTCAGCTCAGTGCTCATAGCGCTCGACCTGCTGATCGATGGCACCAAAGATGCTCTGCCCGGCGGCGTCGAACATCTCGATGCGCACTCGGTCGCCGAACTTGAGGAACGGCGTCTTCGCCTCGCCGTGCTCGATGACCTCGATCATGCGCTTCTCGGCCAGACAGGACGAACCGGCACTGCGGTCGTAGTTCGACACGGTGCCCGAACCGATGATGGTGCCGGCGCCCAGCGGACGCGTGCGGGCGGCATGGGCCACCAGGGTCGGGAAGTTGAAGGTCATGTCGGTGCCGGCATCCGGCTGGCCGAACAGCTCGCCATTGATGTGCGAGACCAGCGGCCGATGCACCTTGCCGTCGCGCCAGGTTTCGCCCAGTTCGTCCGGCGTCACCGCCACCGGCGAAAAGCTCGACGACGGCTTGCTCTGGTAGAAGCCGAAGCCCTTGGCCAGCTCGCCGGGAATCAGGTTGCGCAGCGAAACGTCGTTGACCAGCATCAGCAGCTGGATGTGCGACGCCGCCTCGGCCGGCGTTGCACCCATCGGCACATCGCTGGTGATCACCGCCAGCTCGCCTTCCAGATCGATACCCCAGGCCTCGTCGGCCAGGCGGATCGGTGCCTGCGGCGGGATAAAGGCATCGGCGCCGCCCTGGTACATCAACGGGTCGTGCCAGAAAGATTCCGGCATCTCCGCGCCACGGGCCTTGCGCACCAGCTCGACGTGATTGACGTAGGCGCTGCCGTCGGCCCAGTGATAGGCGCGCGGCAGCGGGCTGTGGCAGGCGCTCTGCTCGAAGGCGAAGGCGCCCTCCTCCAGCCCGTCATTGAGGCGCTGATAGATGGCCTCCAGCTTCGGCTTGCAGTAGTTCCAGTCATCCAGCGCGGCCTGCAGCGTGGCGGCGATCTGCGGCACTTTCACCGCCTGGGCGAGATCACGGGAGACCACGACGAGCACGCCGTCGCGGCCCTGGTTGAGGGTTGCGAGTTTCATCAGGATTCCTTGCCCGGCGCACGCCAGGAGTTGACGTATTCGGGGACATCGACGGCTGCGGCGGCCTCGCCGACTTCCAGCGCGCGGCGGGTGTCGATCATCACCGCCACCTCGTCGGCAAAGGTCGCCGGGTCGGTACTGGCCTTTTTCAGCGCCTTCGGATGCGGCCCGTGGGGGAAGCCACAGGGGTGGAAGGTCACCATGCCCTGCTCGATGTTGTCGCGGCTGAAGAAGTTGCCGCGGTGGTAGAACAGCACTTCGTCGTAGTCATCGTTATTGTGGAAGAACGGCACCTTCAGCGCACCCGGATCGGATTCCACCGGCCGCGGCGTGAAGGTGCAGACCACGAAACCGTTGGCGACGAAGGTGGTGTGAGCGGATGGCGGCAAGTGGTAGCGATGGCTCATCAGCGGGCGGATGTCGCGCCAGTTGAGCCGCACCACGGTGTTGTCGCCGTGCCAGCCGACCACGTCTAGCGGGTTGTAAGGGTAGGTCACGGTGGTGATCTGGTCTCGCCGCTTGATGCGGATCTGCCAGGGGTTCTCGTCCTGCTGCGCGCGAAAGGCGTCGTCCAGCCGCGGATGGTCGAGCACCGCGGCGTCGAAGATGGCATGCGGGCCGACCAGGCCTTTTTCCGGCAGCTGGTAGGCGCCGTCGGTGTTCTCGATCAGCAGCATGAACACCGGCTCTGTCGCCTCGATGCGCCAGGCGGTGCCGCGCGGGATCATCAGGTAGTCGCCGTCGCGGAACTCCAGGTGGCCGAAGTCGCAGTACAGATGCCCGGCGCCCTCGTGGATGAACAGCAGCTCGTCACCGTCGCCGTTGCGCACCAGATGACGCATGGCGCCGTTGGTCTTCCACAGGCGCAGCTTGACGTCGGCGTTGTGCAGCGCCAGCGGCGCCTGCAGCGGGCAGTCGCCTTCGCTGGGGATATGGTTGAAATTGAAGGCGTGCGGGCGCAGCGGCCCTTCCCAGTCGATCCAGCCGGTCGGCGGATGCTTGTGATGCAAGTGCGAAGCCGGGCCGAAGAAGCCTTCGCGGCCCATTTCGCGCTCGTAGGTGCCCTGCGGAAAATCGCAGTGCGCCTGACGCGAACTCTCACCCTCGCGGATGGGGAAACTGATCCATTTGCGGCTCATGTGCCTCTCCTCGTGATACCGCGTGATCTCAATGGCGGCGCAGTGGGCGCCGATGCGTAGGGTGGATGTCGCGAAGCACATCCACGCTTTGGTCGGCCCGACACAGACGCGTGGAAGATGCTCCGCAGTCTTCCACCCTACGCTCCGAACTTACTCGTCCGCCTTGATCACGCCGCGGCGCACCTGGTCTTCCTCGATGGATTCGAACAGCGCCTTGAAGTTGCCTTCGCCGAAGCCCTGGTTGCCCTTGCGCTGGATGATCTCGAAGAAGATCGGGCCGATCACCGTGTTGGTGAAGATCTGCAGGAGGATGCCATCATCCCCCGGCGCTCCATCGATCAGCAGGTTCAGCTCGCGCAGCACATCGGTTGGCTCGCCGTGCCCGGCAACGCGCGTATCGACCTTCTCGTAATAGGTGCCCGGTGTGGTCATGAAGTCCACGCCGTTGGCACGCAGGCGGCGGACGGTCTCGTAAATGTCGTCGGTGCTCAGCGCGATGTGCTGGATGCCTTCGCCGTGGTACTCGCGGATGAATTCCTCGATCTGCGACTTGTCGTCAGCCGACTCGTTGATCGGGATGCGGATCTTGCCGCAGGGCGCGGTCATGGCACGGGAAAACAGGCCGGTCAGCTTGCCTTCGATGTCGAAGTAGCGAATCTCGCGGAAGTTGGCAATGCGCTCGTAGAAGCCGGACCAGACATCCATCTGCCCGCGCATGACGTTGTGGGTCAGGTGGTCGATGCACATCAGGCCGACGGCGTTGTCGTTCGGCGTACGGCCTTCGATGTACTCGAAGTCGACGTCGTAGATGCTCTTGTCGCCGTAGCGATCGACGAGATACAGCAGCGAGCCGCCGATGCCTTCGACGCAGGGGATGTTCAGCTCGCCGAAGTTGGCGTGGCTGCCGACCAGCTTGGCGCCCTGGGATTCGACGTAGGCGGCGGCCTGAGCGGCATTCTTCACCCGGAAGGCCATGGCGCAGGCGCTGGGGCCGTGCTTCTCGCCGAAGGCGCGCACATGCCCGGTGGGGCTGCCGTTGAGCACGATGTTGATATCGTGCTGCTGGAACAGCCAGACCTCCTTGGAGCGGTGCTTGGCGGTTTCGGTAAAGCCCATCTGGGTGAACAGCATGCGCAGCTGCTCTATGCCTTCGGCATTCGGCGCGGTGAATTCGACGAACTCGAAGCCGTCGGTACCGATGGGATTGTGCTGTTCGATCTTGTTCACGGCGTTCATATCGCCTCCTGATTATTGTTGTGAGGACTGCCGCTGCACGGCTTGGCTGGCCCCATCACACCCCAGGCCGGAGCGGCGAACAATGCTGTTTGTGGGTACGGAAAGCGGCTGGCGCCATCCACGCTGTCAGGTTTTCCTTACAGCGCCGTTTTCGACCAAACGCCTGGCTCGGCGGCTTGCCAGGCGTAACGAAAAGCTGACAGAGCGGTGCGACAACCTGCCGCACATGTCATCTCGTGCATGGCGTCGCGCAAAAAAAAGGTGGGCTGAAGCCCACCCCACGAAGGCCTGCGTCGGCCCTTCCGATGGGATGGACCTGAGCCCACCAAAAGGACTTCGTTAGAAGCCCGCAGCATTCTTGTAGGGTGGGCTTCAGCCCACCAATGCGTTCTGCACAGACAACCGTGATCGCGCTAGATCAACCCGATCAGGTTGAGGAACACCAGCACGATGGCCACTGGCGTGCCGTAACGCAGCAGATTCCACCAGGCCTGGAACAGCCCGGCGTTACGAATGCCGATTGCCTCGCTGACGACGTGGCGCTGCAGCACCCAGCCGGTGAACAGCACCGTGCCCAGCCCGCCCAGCGGCATCAGCCAGTTGGTGGTGAGGTAGTCGAGGGTGTCGAAGAAGGTCTTGCCGAACAGCTGGTAGTCGGCCCAGTGATTGAACGAGAACACACTGCCCAGGCTCAGCAGCCAGAGCGCCAGACCGCTGCCCAGCACGGCCTTGGTCCGGCTGATACGGAAGCGTTCGGTAAGCCAGGCGATGCTCGGCTCGGAGAGCGAGATGGCTGAGGTCAGCGCGGCGATCACCAGCATGACGAAGAACAGCCCACCGACGATTTGCCCCACCGGCATCTGGCCGAAAGCTATCGGCAACGTGACAAAGATCAGTCCCGGCCCTGCTCCCGGCTCCAGGCCGTTGGCGAACACCAGCGGGAAGATCGCCAGGCCGGCCAGCAGCGCCACCGCGGTATCGGCCAGCGCGACCAGAATCGAGGTCTTGGCGATGGAGGCGCCTTCCGGCAGATAGGAGCCATAAACCATCATCGCGCCGCAGCCCAGGCTCAGGGTGAAGAACGCATGGCCGAGGGCGACCAGCACGCTTTGCGCGGTCAACACCGAGAAATCCGGAACGAAGAGAAACCGCAGCGCCTGGGCAAATTCACCTTCCACTGCCGCATAACCGACCAGCACCAGCATCAGCACGAACAGCCCAGGCATCAGAAAACGCAGCGAACGCTCCAGCCCGCCGCGCACACCGAAGCCGACGATCAGCATGGTCGCCGCCAGCACCAGCGTGGCGCAGACCACCAGGCGCACCGGGTCCGCCAGCAGCGCACCGAACAGCTCGCCACTGGCCTCGCCACTGACCCCGGTGAAGCCGCCGCTGAAGGTCGCCGGCACATAGGCCAGGGCCCAGCCAGCCACCACCAGATAGAAACTCAGGATCAGAAAGCCGGTCAGCCCACCGAGCCAGCCAACCACGCGCCAGCGCGAACTGGCGCCAGCTTCACGGGCCAGCCGGGCTACGGCACCATCGGGATTCGCCCGACCGCGGCGGCCAATCATCACTTCGGTCATCAGCAACGGGATGCCGATCAAGAGGATGCAGGCCAGGTAGACCAGAACGAAGGCGCCGCCGCCGTTCTGCCCGGTCACGTAGGGGAATTTCCAGATATTGCCCAGGCCTACCGCCGAGCCGGTGGCGGCGAGGAAGAACACCCAGCGAGAGGACCACAGGCCTCGGCTGGCGTTGTCTTGGATACGTGCGCGGGCGCCAGCGATGGCGCCGGCCGCGAGGCTGCTTTTATCGGTCATTGCGGATTCCTGCTTGTTGTTTTTGTCAGGGATGAAGCGAACGAACGGAGCGGGCGCGGCATTGGCGATCAGAGCCCGCCGCCCTGCTCAGTGAAGGCCGGCACGCTCAGGCAGCCGGCCGTTATCACTCATGAGGCTTGGCGCTTGAATGCCTCGGCATGCGCTACGCCACCGGCGTTCAAGCGTTCCAGCGCCAGCCGATCGGCAATCACCGAGGTCGGCTCGCCGCTGGCGGCGGAGCGGGTGAAGATCTCGCCCAGGGTGTCGCCGATGGCGTTCACATGGGCGTCGATCTGCGCGGCGCTGCCGCCGGCGCGCTGGTAGTAGACGTCGATGATGCCGCCGGAGTTGATCGCATAGTCCGGCGCGTAGAGCTGGTTGCGCCGCTGCAATTCGATGCCGATCTCGGCGGTTGCCAGCTGGTTGTTCGCCGCCCCGGCGATCACCGGCGCACGCAGCACTTCCAGGGTCTGCTCGTTGAGGATGCCGCCCATGGCGCAGGGCGCGAAAACGTCCGCGTCCAGGCCGTAGATGTCCTGCGGGCGGACCACGTTGGCACCCAGTTCATCCATCGCCTGCTTGACGTTGGCGTCGAAGATGTCCGCCACCCACAGCTCGGCACCGGCCGCCTTGAGGTGTCGCGCCAGGCCCAGGCCGACATGGCCGACACCCTGGATCGCCACCTTCAACCCGGCCAGGTCATCGCGACCGAGGCGCTGGCGCACCGCTTCCTTGAGGCCGACGAAAACGCCGTAGGCGGTGGACGGTGACGGGTCGCCGCTGGCGATGCTGCCGTCCAGCGTGGTGCGCGGGGTGGCGCCCACCACATGGCGGGTGCGCTGGGCGAACGCCTGCATCTCGGCGTCGCCGGTGCCGGAGTCGGCCGCAGTGACGTAACGCCCGCCGAGGCTGTCGACGAAATCGCCCATCGCATGCAGCAGCGCCTGGCTCTTGCCGGTATGCGGGTCGCCGATGATCACGGCCTTGCCGCCGCCAAGCTTGAGCCCGGCCAGCGAGGATTTCAGCGTCATTCCGCGCGACAGCCGCAGCACATCACGCAAGGCATCATCGTCATTGGCGTAGGGGAACATCCGGCAGCCACCCAGCGCCGGGCCGAGGCGTGTGTCGTGGATGGCGATGATGGCTTTCAGACCCGACGCCTGGTCATGGCAGAAAACCACCTGTTCGTGGCGGTCGAAGTCGGGGTGAGCGAAGACGGACATTTGGGTTACCTCGTTCTTTGTTATTGGGTTCGGGGCCGCGCTGTCGGGCCCGTCTGAAAACGGTTCTGGCTGAAAAGCATCGCCCCGAGGGCGGGCCTCCCACAAAAGCGGCCGGTGCACACCGAACCCTGTGGGAGGCGCGACCTCGCGGCGACTGCAGGTCGCAGGCCTGCCAGAGGCCAATCCAGCAGCGGACGCATCATCACGCCGCCGGCTGAAACAGCCGCACGCTCTGCACCTCGTCGCCTTTGGCCAACTGCTCGCGCAGCAACTTCTCCTGCTGGCGGGCCTTGGCGATAGAGCGCTCCTTCACCGGGCCATAGCCACGGATCTGTTCCGGTAGCGCGGCGATGGCCACGGCGGTGCGGTAGTTGGTCGGCTTGAGCTGGGCCAGCAGCTCGTCCACGCCCTTCTCGTACTCGGTAATCAGCTCGCGCTCGACACGGCGGTCGTGGCCATAGCCGAACGGATCGAGCGGCGTGCCGCGCAGGAAGCGGAACTTGGCCAGCACGCCAAACAGGTTCAGCACCCACGGCCCCAGCTCGCGCTTGCGCGGCTCGCCAGTGACGGGGTCACGCTTGGCCAGCCAGGCCGGAGCGAGGTGGAACTGCAGCCGGTAGTCGCCCTCGAACTGCGCCTCGAGCTGCTGACGGAATTCCGGCTCGCTATAGAGCCGCGCCACCTCGTACTCGTCCTTGTAGGCAAGAAGCTTGAAGTAGTAGCGGGCGACGGCCTTGGACAGCGCCAGATCGTCCGCGCTATCGGCCTCACGCACCCGCTCGACCAGCTGGCGATAGCGGCGCGCCAGCCCGGCACTCTGGTAGCGGGTGAGGAAGTCCACGCGCCAGTCGACGATCTCTTCCAGGGTTTTGCAGATCGGTCCGGCCAGGCTGGGCTCGGCTGCTTCGACCGGCCGCGCCAGCTGTTCCACCGCCTCGCGCTCGAGCACCGCGCGGCGGCCCCAGCGGAAGGCCTGCAGGTTCAGATTGGCGGAGACGCCATTCAGCGTGATCGCTTTTTCGATGGCCTCGGCGGAGATCGGCAGCAGCCCCTGCTGATAGGCGAAGCCGAGCAGGAACAGGTTGGTGGCGATGCTGTCGCCGAGCAGCCGCGTGGCCAGGCGAGTGGCATCGACGAAGTGGGTCTTCTCGGCGCCGACCGCCGCGCTGATCGCCTGGCGCATGGCCGCGCCGGGCACCTGGGCGTCCGGGTTGCGAGTGAACTCGGCGGTGGCGGACTCGTGGCTGTTCACCACGGCATTGCTGATCTGCTCGTTGAGGCGGGTCAGCGATTCATCGCCCGCCGCGACAATCAGGTCGCAGCCGAGCAGCAGGTCGGCTTCGCCGGCGGCAATGCGCACGGCGTAGATGTCGCTCTGCTTGGCGGCGATGCGTACGTGGGTGGTCACCGGGCCGAACTTCTGCGCCAGCCCGGCCTGGTCGAGCACCGTGCAGCCCTTGCCTTCCAGGTGCGCGGCCATGCCGAGCAGCGCGCCAAGGGTGGTCACGCCACTGCCGCCGACACCCGGAATCAGCACGTTCCATGGGCGATCCAACGTTGGGTGCTGCGGCTCGGGCAATGTCGCCGCGTCGATACCGCCAGCCACCGCTTCCGGCTTGCGCAGCCCGCCGCCATGCACGGTGACGAAACTCGGGCAGAAGCCCTCCACGCAGGAGAAGTCCTTGTTGCAGGCGTTCTGGTCGATCTCCCGCTTGCGCCCCAGTTCGGTTTCCAGCGGCAGCACGGCGAGACAGTTGGACTTCTCGCCGCAGTCGCCGCAACCCTCGCACACCGCCGGGTTGATGAAGGCGCGCTTGGCCGGGTCTTCCATCTTGCCGCGCTTGCGCCGACGGCGCTTCTCGGTGGCGCAGGTCTGGTCGTAGATGATTACCGAGACACCCTTGAACTCGCGCAGCTCGCGCTGCACCGCATCCAGTTCGCGGCGGTGGTGGAAGCTGGTGATCGGCGCAAAGGTATCGCGGGTCGGGTACTTGTCCGGCTCGTCGCTGACCAAGGCGATGCGCTTGACGCCCTCGTGGAAGATCTGCCGGCTGAGCTGATCGACGCGCAACTCGCCGTCGATGGGCTGGCCGCCAGTCATGGCCACGGCATCGTTGTAGAGAATCTTGTAAGTGACGTTGACACCTGCTGCGACGGCGGCGCGAACAGCCAGGCTGCCGGAGTGGAAATAGGTGCCGTCACCCAGATTCTGGAACATGTGCGGGGTGTCAGTGAACGGCGCCTGGCCAATCCAGTTGACGCCCTCGCCGCCCATCTGGGTGAAGGTCTCGGTGCGCCGGTCCATCCACTGCACCATGTAGTGACAGCCGATACCGGCCGAGGCGCGACTGCCCTCGGGCACCTTGGTCGAGCTGTTGTGCGGGCAACCGGAGCAGTAGTGCGGGGTGCGCACGGTGTCGTAGCTGCGCGCGGCCAGGGCCTTTTCCTTGGCAGCAAGAAACGCCAGACGCGCCTGGATGCTGTCGCTGGTATAGATCGGCGCGAGGCGCTTGGCGATCACCCGGGCGATCATCGCTGGGGTTAGTTCGGAGAGGTTCGGCAGCAGCGAATTGCCCTGCTCGTCGAACTCGCCGACCACCCGCGGACGCTTGCTGACCGGCCAGTTGTAGAGCTGCCCGGTGAGCTGGTCCTCGATGATGCTGCGCTTCTCCTCGACCACCAGAATCTCGTCCAGCCCCTGGGCGAACTCGTGCACCGAGACCGGCTCCAGCGGCCAGCTCATGCCGACCTTGAGCACTCGCAGACCGACCGAGGCGCATAGGGCTTCGTCCAGCCCGAGGTCGTCCAGCGCCTGGCGCACGTCCAGGTAGCTCTTGCCGGTGGTGATGATGCCGAGGCGCGGGTTCGGCGAATCGAGCATCACCTGGTTCAGGTTGTTGGCCCGAGCGAAGGCGCGCGCAGCGTAGATCTTGTACAGGTTGAGGCGTTTTTCCTGCGCCAGCGGCGGGTCCGGCCAACGGATGTGCACGCCATCTTCGGGCAGCTCGAAGTCTTCCGGGATGCGCGTCTGCATGCGCAGCGGATCGACTTCCACCACCGCGGAGGAATCGACATTCTCGGCGATGGTTTTCAGCGCCACCCAGCAGCCGGAGTAACGCGACAGCTCCCAGCCGATGATGCCGTAGTCGAGGATTTCCTGGACGTTGGCCGGGTTGAGTACCGGGATCGAAGCGGCGATGAAGGCATGCTCGCTCTGATGCGGCAGCGTCGAGGATTTGCAGCCATGGTCGTCACCCGCTAGCAACAGCACGCCGCCCTTGGGCGACACACCCGCCGCATTCGCATGCTTGAACACGTCGCCGGCACGGTCGACGCCCGGCCCCTTGCCGTACCACATGGCGAATACGCCATCGTACTTGGCGCCGGGAAACAGGTTGGTTTGCTGGCTGCCCCACACTGCGGTGGCGGCCAACTCTTCGTTGACGCCCGGCTGGAAGTGGATGGCGTGTTGCTTGAGGTAGTCGCGGGCTTCCCAGAGGCTCTTATCCAGCCCGCCCAATGGCGAACCGCGATAGCCGGAGATGAAGCCGCCGGTATTCAAACCAAGGGCCTGATCACGCTGATGCTGCAGCATCGGCAAGCGGGTCAGCGCCTGGGTGCCGGTGAGGTACAGATGACCGGTTGCAAGCCGGTACTTGTCGTCCAGACGGATCTCGGCCAGAGACATGGGGCGCTCCTAATTTGTTGTTATCGGAGTCAGGGTGGCGTTGTTCGCTACCCGCCTGACGCAGTCATGAAGAAACCGCACGGTTGTCTCTTCATGCCGGCAATCGGCAGGGGATCACCCCACCGTCGCGTGTCGATTAACAGTCTGGCCGTGACGAAGAGAGATTTTCTTTCTACTTTTGCGGTAGAACAGCGCTTCTGTGCATGACCCATTCGCTAACAACAAGAAAATAGGCACAACCATGCAGACTTCCCCCCTTAGCAGCATTGATCGCAAGATCCTCCTGCTGCTGCAACACAACGCCGATCTCTCCGCCGCGGAGATCGCCGAGAAGGTCGAGCTGTCGCAATCGCCCTGCTGGCGGCGCATCCACCGCATGCAGGAAGAAGGGCTGATCGAGCGCAAGGTGGCGCTGCTGAATCCAAAGAAGCTCGGGCTGAACATGACGGTGTTCGTCAACATCAAGCTTTCGGCGCACGGGCGCAGCAACCTCGACGAATTCGAACGGGCGGTGGTGGGTTACCCCGAAGTGCTGGAATGCCACACCATGGCCGGCGAGTCCGACTACCTGCTCAAGGTGGTGGCACGAGACATCGACAGCTACGAACGCTTCCTGCGCGACCAGCTCCTGCAGCGGCCGCATGTGCAGGAGGCGCACTCGCATATCGCCATGAGCGAAGTGAAGCGGACCACGGAGTTGCCGCTGGATTGAGCCTTCAGACCGGACTCGCGGCAGGCGGTGGATAAGGCGGAGCCGTTATCCACCCTACGGTCGCAGCAACCGCCATAAGGGAATCCAAACGTAGGGTGGAAAACGGCCACGGCCTTTTCCACGCGTTCCAACGGACCACGCACAGGCCATTGCCGCGCTCGGTTGGCGGTTTTATCACTCGTGTAGGGGAGTCGCCCCTACTCCTCCGGCATCCCTTCCAGCCGCGCGCCCCGGCCGATCCCCCGCGTCTCAAACCAGCCCTGATCCATCTCTAGCGCATAACGCGCCGGCCGCTTCGAGCAACGAATCTCGGTATTGAACGGCTCCAGATCGAGCACATCGACGACCACCCCTTGCTCATCGAAAAACGCCGCCGACAACGGCAGCGGTGTGTCCTTCATCCACAGGCAATGCCGGCGCACTTCGTCGAAGCGGAACAGCATGCCGCTGTCTTCAGCCAGTTCGGTGCGGCCCATCAGGCCGCGCTCGCGCTGTGCGACAGTCTTCGCATATTCGGCCTGCAGCTCATGTCCACCCAGGCGCAGCGGTAGCGGCTCGTCCGCCTGGGCAGGCATGGCGACAGCCACCAGCAACAGCAAAAGCGCAACACGCATCAACCAACCTCCAGAAACCGCGCACAACGGGAACAGCCGGCCCCGGACGCACTCATAAGCGAAGCACCGCACCCGCGCGGCGCACATAACGACAACAAGGGAGAACCCCATCGTGCTCAACAGAATAACCGCCGCCAGCGTCTATCTGGTGCAACGCTTCCTGCCCTCGCCCTTCGTCTTCGCCATCCTGCTCACGTTGATCGTGCTGATAGCGGCCATGCTCAGCACCGGTCAGGGCCTGCCGGCGATGGCGCAGCACTGGGGCAACGGCTTCTGGAACCTGCTGGCCTTCACCATGCAGATGTCGCTGATCCTTGTCACCGGCCATGCCCTGGCACGGGCGCCGGCGATCAATCGCCTGCTCGACCGCATGGCGCGCATCCCGCAGTCGCCCGGGCAGGCGATCATTCTCGTGACGCTGGTGGCGCTGGCCGGTTCCTGGATCAACTGGGGCTTTGGTCGCAGGGTCGGTTGATGCTTCGCCGCGGCCGCGACGGCGGTCGGTTTGGCGCAGGGCAAGGCACGAGGAGCGAAGTTTGGTCATTCCAAACGAGCGACGAGAAACGCCGTCCTGCGTCAAACCGGCCCCGTCCCTTCGGGTTGCGCGCCAAATGTCGCCATGCGGCGTTGCGGGACTTAGCAAGGGCATACCATTGCTTGCGTCCCGCGCCTTGCCTGGCGACATTTGGCGCAGCAACGCGGCTCGCGGCGAAGCATCAACCGACCCTTTATCGGCGCAGTGTTCGCCCGCGCGCTGGCGCGGCAGGTGCGCGGCGTCGACTATCCGCTGCTGGTCGCATCGGCCTACTCCGGCTTTCTGATCTGGCACGGCGGCTTCTCCGGCTCGATTCCGCTGTCGCTGGCCAGCGGTGGCGCCGATCTTGAAAAGATGAGCGGCGGCGTGCTGAGCGAAGCCATCGGCGTAGGCCAGACGCTGTTCGCCTCCTACAACCTGATCATCATCGCCGTGCTGGTGGTCGGCCTGCCGCTGCTGAACTGGGCCATGCAGCCGAAGACGCCGAAGGTGGTCGACCCGGTATTGCTGCAAGAACCGCAACCGAGCGACATCCCGCGGGAAACCGCCACCCAGCGGCTGGACGACAGCCGCATCCTCGGCCTGATCATGGTCGCGCTGGCGGTGTTGTTCTTCTACCAGCACTTCAGCAACAACGGCCTGGCGCTGAGCCTGAACATCGTGATCTCGATCTTCCTCTTCGCCGGACTGCTGATGCACGGCACGCCGGAGCGCTACATGCGCGCCATCGAGGAGAGCATTCGCGGCATCGCAGGCATCGTCGTGCAGTTCCCCTTCTACGCCGGAATCATGGGCATGATGGTCGGCGCCAATGCCGCTGGCGTGTCCCTTGGCCGGCAGGTCACCGACACTTTCATCGCCTGGTCCTCGGCCGACAGCTTTCCGGTGCTGGCCTTTCTCAGCGCCGGGCTGGTCAACGTGTTCGTGCCCTCCGGCGGCGGGCAATGGGCGGTGCAGGGACCGATCATGCTTCCGGCCGGCGCGGCTTTGGGCGTGGCGCCGGAGGTGACTGCAATGGCCATCGCCTGGGGCGATGCCTGGACCAACATGATCCAACCGTTCTGGGCGCTGCCACTACTGGGCATCGCCGGGCTCGGCGCGCGGGACATCATGGGCTATTGCCTGCTCAGCCTGGTGTTCTCCGGCGTGGTGATCGCTGGCGGGCTGTACTTCCTGACCTGATGCGCCGCTGCATTCCGGACAGCCACGCTGTCCGGAATGCTGGACGCCACTGTCCAGCCATCAAGACATAACGCCATCCACAATCCTGGACCCCTGTAACAAATTCCTTTTGATTCAGCGAGTTGCGTATCTGGCACGGAACTCGCTAAATCAGCGTGCGGCACTGTCCGTAGCCGAAACAAGAAAAACAATGCGCCTGCCGTGCAGCAGCGAGCCCCCGAACGCCCTCGGCAGCGTTCGGTCGTGCCGCGCGGGGCCAGGAGATCGTCCCGATGAGCGTCGTCATCGCCCTTGCTGCATTGGCCCTGCTGATGCTCGCCGCCTACCGCGGGTACAGCGTCATTTTGTTCGCCCCCATCGCCGCCATGGGGGCGGTGCTGCTCACCGATCCGTCCGCTGTGGCACCGGCGTTCACCGGCATCTTCATGGAGAAGATGGTCGGCTTCATCAAGCTGTACTTCCCGGTGTTTCTGCTCGGTGCGGTGTTCGGCAAGCTGATCGAAATGTCCGGCTTCTCGCGCTCCATCGTCGCCGCGGCGATCCGCCTGCTCGGCACCAGTCAGGCAATGCTGGTGATCGTGCTGGTCTGCGCGCTGCTGACCTACGGCGGCGTGTCGCTGTTCGTCGTGGTGTTTGCCGTTTACCCGTTCGCCGCCGAGATGTTCCGCCAGAGCAACATGCCCAAGCGGCTGATCCCGGCGACCATCGCCCTCGGCGCGTTCACCTTCACCATGACCGCCATTCCCGGCACGCCGCAGATCCAGAACATCATCCCCACCACCTTCTTCAACACCACCACCTGGGCCGCACCCTGGCTCGGCCTGATCGGTACGATTTTCGTGTTTAGCCTGGGCATGCTCTATCTCAAGTGGCAGCTCGGCAAAGCCATGGCCGCCGGCGAAGGCTACGGCACGAACCTGCGCAACGAGCCGGAAACCCCGGCCGATATCGCCCTGCCCAACCCCTGGCTGGCGCTGTCGCCGCTGATTCTGGTGTTGGTCGCCAACCTGCTGTTCACCCGCTGGATTCCCGAGTTCTACGGTGCCAGCCACAGCCTGCAGCTGCCGGGTATGAGCGCCCCGCTGGTCACCGAAGTGGGCAAGCTCACCGCCATCTGGGCGGTGGAAGCGGCGCTGCTGCTGGGCATTGCTCTGGTGCTCGCGACCAGCTTCAGCACTCTGCGCGGCAAGCTCGCCGAAGGCAGTCGCACGGCAGTCGGCGGCTCGCTGCTG
Organism: Stutzerimonas stutzeri; assembly: GCF_038561965.1. Taxonomy (NCBI): domain Bacteria; kingdom Pseudomonadati; phylum Pseudomonadota; class Gammaproteobacteria; order Pseudomonadales; family Pseudomonadaceae; genus Stutzerimonas; species Stutzerimonas stutzeri. The sequence continues at coordinate 3,901,977 of NZ_CP139348.1, forward strand.
GCGGCGATGAACACCGCCTCGGAATTCGGCTTCGGCGCGGTGATCGCTTCCCTGCCGGGCTTCATCGTGGTCGCCGATGCGCTCTCGGCAATCCCCAACCCGCTGATCAACGAAGCCATCACCGTCAACCTGTTGGCCGGCATCACCGGCTCGGCCTCCGGCGGCATGAGCATCGCCCTGGCGGCGATGGCCGACAGCTTCGTCGCTGCGGCGAATGCCGCGCAGATTCCGCTGGAAGTGCTGCACCGGGTCGCCTCGATGGCCTCCGGCGGGCTCGACACCCTGCCGCATAACGGCGCGGTGATCACCCTGCTGGCGGTCACCGGGCTGACCCATCGCGAGTCATACAAGGACATCTTCGCCATCACCCTGATCGCCACGGCCGCGGCCTTCTTCGTGATCGGCGTGTACTACGCTACCGGCATCGTCTGATCGCGGCGGCCGCTCGCCGTTATCGGCGAGCGGCGCGGCTTCAGCGATTGCCTTCCGACAACAAGAAAAGCAAAGGCGCCGCCCCGTGCGGGCGCCGCCAAGCGGGAGAAACCATGAACCTCACAGGCAAGACCGCACTGGTCACCGGCTCCACCAGCGGCATCGGCCTCGGAATCGCACTGAAGCTGGCCGAAGCCGGCGCCGACCTGATCCTCAACGGCTTCGGTGACAGCTCGGCAGCGTTGGCGGACGTCGGCAGGCACGGGCACAAGGTCGGGCACCACGGCGCGGACGTGTCCGATCCGGGGCAGATTGCAGAGCTGTTCGCCTATGCCGAGCGCGACTTCGGCGGGGTCGACATCCTGGTCAACAATGCCGGCATCCAGCATGTGGCGCCGGTAGAGGAATTCCCGGTCGAACGCTGGGACGCCATCATCGCCATCAACCTGTCCTCGGCATTTCACACCACGCGCCTGGCCCTGCCCGGCATGCGTCAGCGCGGCTGGGGGCGAATCATCAATATCGCTTCAGTGCATGGGCTGGTCGGCTCGGAGCAGAAGGCCGCCTATGTCGCCGCCAAGCACGGGTTGATCGGGCTGACCAAGGTGGTGGCGCTGGAAACCGCCACCACGCCGATCACCTGCAACGCGATCTGCCCCGGTTGGGTGCTGACCCCGCTGGTGCAGCAGCAGATCGACGAGCGCGCGCGAGAAAATGGCGACGAGCAACGTGCCCGCCACGAACTCCTGGCAGAGAAACAACCCTCGCTGGATTTCGTTACCCCCGCGCAGCTGGGAGCCATGGCGCTGTTCCTCTGCAGCGAGGCCGGCGACCAGGTACGTGGTGCAGCGTGGAACATGGACGGCGGCTGGACGGCGCGCTGAACGCGCTTGCCATTGGCGAATCGACCGTACTCCACCGCGCGGCTGTCTGTATTCGCGTCACGCGGACTCCTCGTCCACCGCGACTGCATCGTCCACCACGCCAGGCTCATCGAGCTCGAACTTGTACCAGGCGCTTCAGGCAGCCCCGTAGGTGGGCTGTGAAGCCACCTTGCCAATACACAGCCGGTTTCCCCGGTGGGCTGGAGCCCACCCTACGCAAGCGAGCGCTGCCACTCATGTCCGCCGCTACGCCTCATCAACCTCGCTCGGGTTATCGGTCGCGATTTGCGTGGTATCGCCATAGCGCTTTTGGCAGCGTTCGCAGAAGAATGCCCGGCGCCGGCTGCGCCCGAGTTCCTTCACCTTGACCAGCGGGATTCGGCAGCGCACACAGGTGGTTTTGCCGTGCGCCAGCCAGTGCGCCTTGAGCACGCCGGCCCGCTTCCATTCGAGAAACTCGAAGCTGTAGGTACGCGCTTCACGCACCAGCTCGCGCAGCTTGGGTGCAGGCAGGTCGCCGATCAGCGACAGCGGATGCACGCGGATACGGTAGAGCACCTCGTTTTTGATGATGTTGCCGGAGCCTGCGAACAGCGTCTGGTCGAGTAGCGCGTCGCAGGCCAACAGTCGCGGCCTTTCGCGCAAGCGCTTGAGCGTCGTCCGCGGGTGCCAGGCATCGCCCATCACATCAGCAGTCCAGTCGTATGCCTCAGCCAGTGGCCCCTCGATGTACTGCACCGAACAGGCGTAGAAGTTCAGCTCGCCGTTGGCGAAGCCCAGGCTCAGCCGAGCGGTGGCGTCCTTGCGCTCGTTGATGCGGTAACTGCCGAACAGCAGTAGGTGGATGCGAACGGAGACATCCTCCAGTTCGATCAGGAAATGCTTGCCCCAGCTGTGAAAACCGCGCACCACCTGGCCAACCAGCCGGGCCTTATCGACCTTGGCGCTACCCTCGGCACGTTCGATTGTGCGCCCAGCAAATGCCGCGACTTCTTCACGCAGGATGACGATGGATGGACCTTCGGGCATGGTTGCACCAGCGAGTGGCCTGTCTACGATCTGAGACTCACCAGTGCCTCGAAGGTGCGTCCGCGATTACCACTCCAGCTGCAGGGTGCTCTCGAACTCGCGCAGCGCCCCGCTCAGCGGATCGCGAAAGCGCAAGCCGCGCGCCAGCAGCTTGAGCGGCCGCGCATAGTCGTCGGCATCCCGTTCGCTGCGCTCGAGAAGGTCGGGATAGAACGGATCGTTGCAGATGCCGGCGCCCAGCGTGGCCATGTGCAGGCGCAGCTGATGCTTTTTGCCGCTGATCGGCGAGAGGCCATAGCGCCAAAGGTCGCCGCGCCGTTCGAGCACCTCGATCAGCGTCTCACTGTTCGCTTCGCCCTCGCCTTCACGCATCAGGAAGAACGGCTCGCCCGGCACCATGCACAGGCGGCGGCGTAATGGAAATTGCAGGTGCGGCAGCGCCGGGCAGATCGCCTCGTAGCGCTTGATGATCTCTCGTTCGCGAAACAGCGCTTGATAGGCACCGCGGCTGTCCCGGTTGGCGGAGAACAGCACCAGCCCCGCAGTGAGGCGGTCGATGCGATGGATCGGCACCAGGTCGGCATTGCCCAGCCGTTTGCAGAGCCGCGCCAGCAGGGTTTCATTGACGTATTCGCCAGCCGGCATCACCGAGAGAAAGTGCGGCTTGTCCGCCACCACCAGATGCTCGTCGACGTGGAGGATGCGCTCCTCGAACGGCACCGGCGTCTCGTTCGGTACTTCGCGGAAGTAATGAATGCGCATGCCGACGCGAAACGGCTGGCGGGCGTCGATCGGCTGCATGTCGGCATCCAGCACCCGGCCGCGGGCCATACGATCGAGCCAGGTGTCGCGATTGATCGCCGGAAAATGCTCGCACAGGCAGTCGAGCACCGTCAGCCAATCGCCTTGAGGAAGATGCAAGGTACTAGGGCGGGAATTGGAAGCGGACATGAATGCAGCTACGCGGCGCGACGAGGGAGGTGGATGATACCCGCTCTGTCGCTAACTGCCTCCCATTGCGGGAGTGTCGGGACAGCTGAGCGCAGGCAGGCGATACGTGCGCTCAGCGAAGACGTCTGGCGTGTATGCCTACTCAGTCTTCCTTGTCCTTGGTCACTTCACCGGTGCGGCCATCGATCTTGAACTCGTATTTCTTGCCGTCCTGCTTCATGCCCTCGCCTTCCCAGCCGTTGCCGTCGGCTTCGATGCCGTGCAGCTCGGTGTAGCCGGCGGCCTTGGCCTTCTCTACGGCTTGCTCGAGGGTGATCCAGTCGGCACCGGGCTTGTCGGCGGCAAAGGCAGCGCCAGAGCTCAGAATGGCAACGGCGAACGCGGCGGTCAGTGTCTTGTTATACATGTCGTTTTTCCTTCTTCGAACGGAACCAGATGGGCCATACGGATAGCCCCTGCCTAAAATACGAGCGCAACGGCAGGCGCTAAGTTCAACCAGTCGCCCGTACCTATCCCTGTCTACCGTCGTCGAATGAAGACGATCTGCGGGTCCATTTCACCGTCGGTGAAGCGAAACTCCACCGCGTCGCCAACCGCCAGCCCAGCGAGCTGCGCGGCGCCCGCCTTGAACAGCATGATCATGGCGGGCCACTTCAGTTCAGGCACCGGGCCGTGTGCGATGGTCACGCTGCCCTGCTGCACGTCGATCGCGCGGATCACCCCTTCGGCCGCGTAGGCAGGCTCGGCCTCCAGAGCATTTCCCGCCGAGACATCATCCACGGGCGGTGGCGTGGTGGACGGCTTGAGCAGGTCCTCGGCAGCCGCCGGACCGCTCAGCCAGACCACTGCCAGTAGTGCGAGAAACACGGTTTTCATGACGACACACCCCGATCGATCGGTTGTGATGGCTGCTGCAAGCGTAGTCGTCATGGCGTTGTTCGCCCTCGCTCGAATGGTGCATTCGCGGCCTCAAGCCGGCATTCAGTTTCGTTTAAGCCAGCCCTCGTAACCTGTGAATCGTCGAAACCAACCACAGGAATCAAAACGATGAAAACACTGACTACGCTGTTAACCGCCGCCACCCTCGCCCTCGGTGCCAACCTGGCGCTGGCCAAGGACATCGGCCCCGACGAAGCGCTGCGCTTGCGTGACGCCGGAACCATCCAGTCGTTCGAAAAGCTCAACGAAGCGGCCTTGGCCAAGCACCCCGGCGCCACCATCGAAGAATCCGAGTTGGAAGAAGAGTACGGCCGTTACGTCTACCAGCTTGAATTGCGCGACGACAAAGGTGTGCAATGGGATCTCGAACTCGACGCCAAGACCGGCGAAGTGCTGAAGGACCATCAGGACGACTGAGGCCATCCATGCGTGCCCCATTTCTCGTAGCGCTTCCACTTGCACTGCTGCTCGCTGCCACCCCGGCGGCGAGCCGCGACCTGGATCAGGACGAAGCCCTGCGGCTACGTCGTGAGGGCCTGATCCTGCCGCTGGAAACACTTATACAGCGCGCGATGGAGCGTTATCCCGGGGCACGTCTGCTGGAGGCGGAACTGGAAGAGGAAGACGACATCTACGTCTATGAAATCGAATTACTGACCACCCAGGGCGTCGCCCGCGAGCTGGAATTCGATGCCCGCGACGGGCGCCTGATCAAGGATGAAGAAGACTGATGCGCCTGCTACTGGTCGAAGACAACGTTCCGCTGGCCGACGAACTGGTCGCCAGCCTCAGCCGCAACGGCTATGCGATCGACTGGCTCACCGATGGCCGCGACGCCGAATACCAGGGCGCTAGCGAGCCCTACGATCTGATCATTCTCGACCTTGGCTTGCCTGGCAAACCGGGGCTTGAGGTCTTGCGTGCCTGGCGCGCCGGCGGTCTTACCACGCCGGTGTTGATCCTCACCGCACGCGGCTCCTGGGCCGAACGCATCGACGGTCTCAAAGCCGGCGCCGATGACTACCTGACCAAACCATTCCACCCTGAAGAGTTGCTGCTGCGCATCCAGGCACTGTTGCGCCGTGCCCACGGCCTGGCCAACCAGCCACTGCTGCAAGCCGGCGGCCTGGAGCTGGACGAGTCGCGCCAATGCTGCTGCAAGGATGGCCAGGACATCGAACTCACCGCGGGTGAATTCCGTCTGCTGCGCTACTTCATGCTGCATCCGGGCCAGCTGCTCTCTAAAACGCAACTGACCGAACACCTCTACGACGGCGAAACCGAACGCGACTCCAATGTCATCGAGGTGCATATCAATCGCCTGCGCGGCAAGCTCGGTCGCGAGCTGATCGAAACGCGCCGCGGGCAGGGCTATCGCTTCGGCGGCCAGCCGTGAAATCCATTCAGCGCAGCCTCAGCCTGGCGCTGATCGCCACCCTGCTGTTGGTCGCGCTGGTGCTGGTGCAGACCAGTTTGTGGCTGTTCGAATCGGGGCTAAGGCGTAGCCTGGAAACCGACCTGCGCGAGGAAACCGAAGGCCTGCTGATCGCCCTGGTCAAGGGACCGAACGGCAACCAGCTGGACCTCCAGCGTCTCAACCCGCGCTATCAGCGGCCTTTTTCCGGCCACTACTTCAAGATCGACCTGCCCGGGCGAACCTGGCGCTCACGCTCGCTATGGGACGCCACGCCGCAATGGCCGGAACATGCCGGGCTGGCGGACGACCTGCTTGACGGCCCGCAGGGCCAGCGATTGCTGGGCTACCGCGCCGAATACCGCCGTGACGGGCAGCCAATCATCATCAGCGTGGCGCAGGACTACACGCCGGTTCTCGACAGCTTCGCCCGTGTGCGACTTAGCGGCCTTGGACTGGTCGGCTTCGCCCTGCTCGCACTACTGCTTTTGCAGCGTTACGCCATGGGTCTGGCACTGCGCCCGCTGGAACGTGCGCGCCAGCAGATTGCCCAGCTGCAGCAGGGCCAGCGCCAGCAACTGGATCAGCGAGCACCAAGCGAGCTGCAACCGCTGGTGAAGCAGATCAACCATCTGCTGACCCATACCGAAGAAACCTTACAGCGCTCGCGGCACGCGCTGGGCAATCTCGGCCATGCGCTGAAGACGCCGCTGGCGGTGCTCGGCAGTCTGGTACAGCGCGAAGAACTGGCCGCCCATCCTGAGCTGCAGGCCAGCCTGGTCGAGCAGCTGAGCCAGATCCAGCAGCGTGTCAGCCGCGAACTGGGCCGCGCACGGCTATCGGTCGACGTATTGCCGGGCGCTCATTTCGATTGCGATGCCGAACTGCCAGCACTGTTCGAAACGCTGGCGATGATCCACCGCAGCGGACTCGACTTGCGCTGGCACGCTCCTAACGGCTGTCGCCTGCCTCGTGATCGCGAGGACATGCTCGAGCTGCTCGGCAATCTGCTGGATAACGCCTGCAAGTGGGCGAGCAGCCGCGTCGAACTGACCATCGAACGCGACAGCAGCGGCTTCGTCCTGCTGGTGGACGATGACGGTCCAGGCATTCCGGCACAGCAGCGGGCAAAGGTCATCGACCGCGGCGTGCGGCTAGACGAGTCGGCGGAGGGTCACGGCCTGGGCCTGGGGATCGTCAGCGACATCCTGGCGGCCTGGCGAGGAACGTGGAGCCTGGAGGAAAGTCCGTTAGGGGGGTTGCGTGTACGCGTCGCGCTACCCGCGACTCGCTGAGGCGATTACTGCGGGCGGGCCAGTTCGTTGCGCATGTCTTCGAGAATGGTTTCGACCAGTAGCGTGTTCTGCACCTGATGCCCGGCCATGATGCGCGTGGCGTGGGTGCCATTGATCGGGTAGCCGACGTGTACCAGCAGACGACCGTCCGCTTGCGGCTCGACGCGCGTGCGGTACTGCGAAGTGAAGGTTTCGGCCAAGTAGCGGGATAGAGTCTTCATGAGCATCTCTAGCAATGAGCCTGAGACAAAGACCGTGTTCTGCGCTCGGAGATTCATGCCGTCCATCGGGAATCCGATGATCTTCACCAAAATGTAACCGCCGTCATCATTTGCGCTCGGCGTCGGCATAGGCCAGCCACGCCAGAAAAAGCATCGCAGCGAACGCTACGCAGGACATCACCAAGGCATTGATCAGCAAGCTCATGTCGCGTCTCCTCATCCACCGGATCGAGTTGAAACATACCCCGAATATATGTAGCGTTGCGCGACACGTCGACCTGCTCGACATAGCTATGTAAATCTTCGGCACAGGTGCAGCGACGATGAAACGCAAGCAATCGATCAGTCAGATTCGCTGGGACCTGGCGCTGCGCTACCGCCTGATCGAGACCATCGCCTGGTGGGAAGGCCGCCTGACCACGGGCCACCTGATGCAGAGCTTCGGCATCAGCCGTCAGCAGGCATCGAAGGACATCAACACCTACCTGAACGAACATGCGCCCAAAAACCTGACATATGACCGTCACCTGAAGGGCTACAAACCGACAAAGGGTTTTCAGCCACTGTTCATCGACGGCAGCGCCAGCGCCTACCTGCACCTGCTCGACCAGAACCGTGTCCGCGCCCCACATATCGAAGGCCTGGCGCTGGCCTATGCGCACACTGAAGTGCTGCAGGTACCGGACCGCAGCATCCGCCCGGAGGTGCTGCGGCCGATCCTGCAGGCCTGCCGCGAGGGCCTGCGCCTGGAAAGCGAGTACGTGTCGCTTGCCAACCCTGACGTCGAGATCCGCGTGATGGCGCCGCACACCCTGGTGTTCACCGGCATGCGCTGGCACGTGCGCGCCTACTGCGAGAAGAACCGCGAGTACCGCGACTTCGTCCTCAGCCGCTTCCGCGGCGAGCCGGATCTGATGGACGCAAGCGAACACACCCGCGAGCAGGACGAGGCGTGGAACACGCCGGTGACTGTGCTGATCGAGCCGGACGCGCGCCTGAGCCCGGCGCAAAAGGCAATCATCGAGGTGGACTTCGGCATGGTCGACGGCCAGCTGCCGGTGGAAAGCCGTGGCGCGCTGGTGCAATACGTGTTGCAACGCTTCGGCATCGACCCGAATACCGTGCAGGCGAATGCGGCGGCGCAGCAGTTGCAGGTGGGGAATCTGCAGGCGTTGAAGGGGTGGTTGTACTCGTGAGGGTTAGGCGTCACGTGATCACTTGTAGGAGCGAGCTTGCTCGCGATCAGGTGCAGGCACAAACCTGTGCATACGACGCCGCGCTTTCCTCGGCCCGACCTGCAGATTGCGCCTCGCATGGCTTGACCATTTGTAGCAACGAGCTTGCTCACGAACTGTTGCCGGCGCAGACCTATGCGTACGACGCCGCGCTTTCCTCGACCCGACCAGCAGGTTGCGCCTTGCACGGCGCGTCACTTTTTCTTGTCTGGCCAAGAAAAAGTAACCAAAAAGAAGGCCACCCCTACATACGGGTTTTGCTTCGCAAAACTTCCCTCGCTCCGGCGCTGCTCCGGGGGTCGTCGCGAAGGGCCATCCCTGGCCCATCGCTCCTCGCTCGGCATCCATGCCTCTCGTCCCCCTGCGCAGCGCCTACGCTCGGCCTCCTGAAGGGGATTCGAGACCGAGTCGTCTGTAAGTTTATAAATAGCGGGAGGCCGCTTCGCTCGTTTAACAGTCAAAAATCTGCCAAGCGACGCCGAATGCCCCGTTCAGGAGGCCGAATGAAATCCGCATGGAGGGGAGCGAGCGGCATGGATGCCGCGAGAGGACTGGGCGTCCCCGCGATAAAGGACCATGGATGGCCCTTGTACGCCGGCCCGTGGAACGTGGATGGAATGAGGGAAGTCGAGCGCCGCGAGACCCGGATGCAGGGGCAAGACTTTTTGGTTCCTTTGGGCGGGGCCGGCCATCCGGCGACTGCCAAAAGGAACTCGCCCAGCAGGGCGAAACCAGCGCGTCATACCGGCACGACAGGCGGCAGCCACCTGCAAACTCGAAAACCAACCAGTTCCGCGGTCAAGACTGCTCCCACAAGCCTTACATCCGACTCAAACAACCGCAGACATCCTACGCCAGCGGTTTGCCGCGGCACCCGCAAACAAAGAGCCTGAGCCCATGCGCCTGATCCACACCTCCGACTGGCACCTCGGCCAGACCCTCCACGGCCAGGACCGCGACTACGAACACGCGCAATTCCTCGCCTGGCTGCTCGACCAGCTGGTTGGCCATCAGGCCGACGCCCTGCTCATCGCTGGCGACGTGTTCGACACGGTCAACCCGCCACTCAAGGCCCAGGAGCGCCTCTACGACTTCATCGTCCGCGCCCACGAAAAACTCCCGCAGCTGGACATCGTCATGATCGCCGGCAACCACGATTCCGGCGGGCGCATCGAACTGCCGGCGCCGCTGATGAAGCGCCTCAACGCCCACGCCGTCGGCCGCATCAGCTGGATTGCCGAAGGCCAGCTGGACCACGGGCGGCTGCTGGTGCCGCTGCAAGACGCCGCTGGCAACACCGCGGCCTGGTGCCTCACCCTGCCCTTCCTGCGACCGGCCGAAGTCACCGGGATGGAGCTGGGCGACGACTACATGACCGGCATCCGTCAGGTCCACGAGCGGCTGATCACTGCCGCCGAAACCGCACGCCAGCCCGGCCAGGCGCTGGTCGCCATGAGTCACGCGCATATGGCCGGTGGCGCGGTGTCGGAGGAGTCCGAGCGCAACATCGTCATCGGCAATGCCGAGGCGCTGCCGGCCAGCCTGTTCCCCGAGTCCGTCGCCTATGTCGCCTTGGGCCATCTGCACAAGCCGCAGCAGGTCGCCGGGCAGACGCGCATCCGCTACAGCGGCTCCCCCCTGCCGCTGTCCTTTGCCGAGGTGAACTACCCGCACCAGGTGCTGCTGGTCGAACTCGATGGCGAGGCGCTGGTGCAGGTCGACAGCCTGCCGGTGCCGCGCGCGGTCGAGATGATCCGTATCGGCCGCGCGCCGCTGGCCGAGGTGATCGCCACGCTGGAGGCGCTGTCGCCAACCGGCCTGTTCGACGACCATCTGCCCTGGCTGGAGGTACGCGTGCTGCTCGACGAACCGCTGCCAGACCTGCGCCAGCGCATCGAAACCGCCATAACCGGCAAGGCCTGCCGACTGGTACGCATCGCCAGCGAATACGCCGGCAAGCGCGGCGAAACAGAGTCAGAGATGCTGCTGGGCCTCGATCAGATCACCCCGCAGGAACTGTTCGCCCGCGCCTGGGAAGTCGAGTACGGCAACCCGGCGGACGACCAGGCGCTGGAGGATTTCGCCACCTTGCTGCAACGGGTCGAGTTCGCCCATGAGGAGGATGACCGATGAAAATCCTCGCCATTCGCCTGAAGAACCTGGCCTCGTTGGCCGGCGAGCAAATCATCGACTTCACCGCCGAACCCCTGGCCAGCGCCGGCCTGTTCGCCATTACCGGACCCACCGGTGCCGGCAAGAGCACCATTCTCGACGCCCTGTGCCTGGCACTGTTCGGCAGCACTCCCCGACTGGACAGCGTTTCTCCGCTGAACAAGGTCCCCGACGTCGAAGCAGAGATCGGCGGCGGCGACGAGCGCAACCTGCTGCGCCGCGGCTGCGGCAGCGGTTATGCCGAGGTGGACTTCGTCGGCGTCGACGGTCACCGCTACCGCGCCCGCTGGGAGGTCAAACGCGCCCGCGAAAAGGTCGACGGCCGCCTGCAGGCCAGCAGCCAGAGCCTCACCGATCTGGACAGCGGCACGCTGCTGGCCAGCGGCAAGAAGCGCGAGTTCAAGGAACTGCTCGAAGCCCGCCTGGGCCTGACCCTGGCGCAATTCACCCGCGCCGTGCTGCTGGCACAAAGCGAGTTTTCCGCCTTCCTCAAGGCCGACGACAACGAGCGCGGCACGCTGCTGGAAAAACTCACCGACACCGGCCTCTACAGCCGACTCGGTCAGGCCGCCTTCGAGGCCGCTAAGCAGGCAAAGGAAAGCCTCACCCGTCTGGAACAGCAGGCCGGCGGTCTGCAGCCCATGGAGCCAGAGCAGCGCGAAGTACTGAAACGCGAGCATCAAGCCCAGCTCGATGAACTGAGGAAGCTGCAACAACAACTCAAAGTGCTCGAAGCCCAGCAGCAATGGCTCAGTGAGCTGCAGCGCTTGGAAGGCGAGCACGAAGCCGCCCGCCAGCAACTGCAGGACGCCGAGGACGAGCGCGCGAGCCTGAACGAGGCCCGCCGTATCCTCGACCTGTTCGAACTGCTCGCGCCGCAGCGCCACCGATTCCTGCGCCAGCAGGAACTCGAGCCACTGCTGGGTAAGGCCACCGACAGCCTGACTCGTCTGCAGCACGAGGAGAAAAGCCTGCAGCAACGTCTCGACACATTGCAGAGCCAGTGCGAAGCAGCCGGCAGCAATTTGCGTGCGGCCGAACAGGCGCGCCAGACAGCTGAACCCAGGCTGGCCCAGGCACGCCGAGAAGAGGAACGCCTCACCCACCTGAACGCTGACCTCGCCTCGATCCGCGCCGAAAGCGCTCAAGCCGACGCCGACGCCCACACCGGCGAGAAAACGCTCAAACTGCTCAACGAACAGCAACAGCGCGCCGCCGAGCGGCTCACCACGCTGACCCAGCAACTGAAAACGAGCGCGGCGCTGCAACCGCTCTGTGCAGCCTGGGGCGGCTACAGTCGGCGCTTGCAACAGGCTGTCCAGCTGGCAGCACGCCTGCAGCAAGGTCAGGGCGAACTCCCGGCGCTGGAAGCGCAGGCCAAGGCCGCCGAAACCCAGCAAAACCTGGCGCGTGAGGCGCTGGATAGCCTGCAACGCGAGCGCGACAGCGAACTCGGGCTAGCCGAACAGTTGGCCCAGCTGCATCGCCAGCTCGACGAATGGCGCCAGGCCGAGCGCGAGACCGACGCGCTGCAACAGCTCTGGTCGCAGCAGCTCACGCTCACCGCCAGCCAGCGCGAATTGGCCGAGGCCCACAGCCGCCAGCAGGCCGAACTGGACAGCCTGGTGCCGCTGGGCAAACAGGTCCGCAGCGAACGCGATGCTGCCGACCAAGCGCTGAAGGTCATCCTCGCCCTGCTCGAACGCCAGCGCCTGTCGCGTAGCGCGAATGTCGAAGCCCTGCGCGCGTCGCTGGTTTCGGGGGAGCCCTGTCCGGTCTGCGGCAGCGACGAGCACCCCTGGCATCAGACCGATGCGCTGGTCGCAGGCATCAACCAGCACGATGACAGCGAGGCCGAGCGCGCGCGCCAGGCGCTGCAGGAGCAGGATCAGCGTCTGCAGGAGCTGCGTGATCGGCATGTCGCGCTCAGCACGCAGTTGCGCCAGACGCAACAACGCCAGGGCGAAGTCGAGGTGCAGTTGCAGGCCCTGGCGCCGCGCCTGCTCGCCCTGCCCGCCCACGCACAATTGCTTGAGCAGCCGGAAACCGAGCGTTCGCAATGGCTGGAAGCGCAGCTGACCAATCTCAAGGACCAGATCGCCAGCGCCAGTCAGCGTCAGCAGCAACTGCTCGCCCTGCAACAGCGCAGCGAAACCCTGCAGCAGGCCTGGCAGGCCGCACGCGAAGCCTGTGTCGAGGCGACTCAGCAACTCGCCCGCCAGCGCGATGCCCTCGCCCGCGACAGCCAACAGCTCGACGAGGAACTGCAGGCCTTCGCCGAACTGCTGCCCGCCGAGCACCTGCAGCGCTGGCGCCAAAACCCAGCGCAAAGCTTTATGCAGCTGGACGCCAGCATCGCCACGCGGCTGCAGCAACTGCAGGAGCAGACCGAACTGGCCGAGGAGCTGCGCCAGTGCGAGCAGCGCCGCAGCGACGAACAGTTGCAACAGCGCCATCGCCAGGAGAAACAGGCAAGCTGCGGCGCGCGGCTGACCGAGCGCGAGAAGCTGCTGCTGGCCTGCCAACAGGCGTTGCGTACCAGCCTTGGCGAACAAGCCAGCGCCAGTGCCTGGCAAGAGCAACTGGACGCAGCGATCCAGGCTGCCCGCCAGGCCATGGCCGAGATCGATCAGCAGCTCAACGACAGCAAGCTCAACCTGACCCGTCTGCACGGCGACCAGCAGAACTGCCAGCAGCGCCACGCTGAACTGGAACAGGAACGCGATGCCCTGCACACCGAGCTGGCGGCTTGGCGCGCCAGCCATCAGGAGCTGGACGATGCCACCCTCGCCCAGCTGCTGCACATGGATGACCAGCTGATTACCGAGGCGCGCCAGCGCTTGCAGCAGAACAGTGAAAACCTGACCCGCTGTCGCGAGCGTCTCGACGGTTGCCTCAATCGCCTGACGCTACATAAACAGCAGCAGGCCGAAGCGCCGGATGCCGAACAGCTGCAACAGCGCCATGCCGAGCAACTGCAGCGGTGCGAGCATGCCGATCAGCGCTGCGCGGAAACCCGTGCCAGGCTGATCGACGATGACAAACGCCGCAGCCAGAGCCAGGCGCTGCTCGCCCAGATCGACGCCGCACGGGCCGAGCACCAGCGCTGGGGGCGCATCGCCGCGCTGATCGGCTCGAGCGACGGCGGAGCCTTCCGCAAAATCGCCCAGGCCTACAACCTCGACCTGCTGGCGCAGCATGCCAATGTGCAATTGCGCCAACTGGCGCGCCGCTACCGCCTCAAGCGCGGCGGCAGCCCGCTGGGGTTGCTGGTGTTGGATACCGAGATGGGTGACGAGCTGCGCTCGGTGCATTCGCTGTCCGGCGGCGAGACCTTCCTCGTCTCGCTGGCCTTGGCGCTCGGCCTGGCGTCGATGGCTTCGAGCAAGCTGAAGATCGAGTCGCTGTTCATCGACGAAGGCTTCGGCAGCCTAGACCCCGAGTCGCTGCAGATCGCCATGGACGCGCTGGATTCACTGCAGGCCCAGGGCCGCAAGGTGGCGGTGATTTCCCACGTGGCGGAAATGCACGAGCGCATCCCGGTGCAGATTCGCGTGCGCCGGCAGGGTAATGGGCAGAGTGATCTGCAGATTGTTGGAGGGCCGTCATAAGGACCGGCGCTTTCGACGCCGTCGTTCGGCGGTGATCGGCAACGGGCTCGGTCGCTTCGAGCCCAACGCGGCCGTCAAGCAAGTCAGCGCAGATCGCTGAACATTCTGCTGCGCGCAACACCATCGCGGCTGGATGTTTTTCAAGCAACCTGCGAGCAGCCTTGGAACGCGGCTTTGCTCGGAAACCACAGGCGCTGGCGGCCCTTGCGGCCATTCGTCCGCTTGTGTTTGCCCACCACCCGCCGTAAGGTTCGCGCGTTTTCTTATCCGCCCAGGTGTGCACGACCGCAAGGTCCGCATTAAACGGGAAGCCGGTGCGCTCGATGAGCAAGGCCGGCGCTGCCCCCGCAACGGTAATCGACCGCGATCCTCAGGGATCGCCGTCCGCTCGAAAGCCACTGTGTTTCGACATGGGAAGGTGAGCGTGATGCGCGTCGAAAGCCCGGAGACCGGCCTGACGGATTCGACTGGTGTTGCGGAGGGCAGCACCGTCAAGCGCTGCTGCCCGTCATTCCCGCGCTTGTTCCTGCCCTCCTCAAAAGTCTGCGATCTTTTGAGGAATTCCAAGAATGAAACTGTCCCGACTTGCCCTGGCCGTGGCGCTGCTGCCTGGCGTTCACGCATATGCGGCCGATCTGTCGCGAGAAGAAGCGCTTAAGCTCTCCGACACGGTGGTCAGCGCAAACCGCGAACCACAGCGACGCAGCCAGACCCCGGCGGCTACCACCGTTTTCAACCGCGAAGATATCGAGCGGCTGCAGGTCCGCAGCGTCGTCGAGCTGCTAGAACGTGTGCCGGGCGCAAGCATTACCCGCACAGGCGGAGCAGGCAGCCAAACCGGCCTGTTTCTTCGCGGTACCTCCAGTACCCAGACCCTGGTTCTGGTCGATGGTCAGCGCATCGCAGCAACCTCCAGCGGCACCAGCAGCCTCGAATTTCTCAGCCCCGATCAGATCGAACGGATCGAAGTCGTGCGCGGCCCGCGGTCTGCGCTGTATGGCTCGGATGCCATCGGCGGGGTGGTACAGATCTTCACTCGCCAAGGCAGCGGTCAGGGGCTTGCGCCTGCGGTCCGCTTCGGCGTGGGAAGCAACGGCACATTCGAACGCAGCCTGAACCTCTCCGGTGGGAATGGCCAGACTCGCTTTAACCTGGGGGCCGCGCTGGATGAAACCCAAGGTATCGACGCTACGCGCGATAGCTTCGGCGCCAATGGCGATGACGACGCTTACCGCAATCGTTCGCTTAGCCTGAATCTTGCGCACCGCTTTAATGATCGGTTCGAGGCGGGTATCAGCGCACTGGATCAGCGAGGCGAAATTGAGTTCGACGACACCTTCGAGGGCTTTCAGCCGACCGTGGATTTCCAGCTGAGCAGCATCTCCGGGTTCGTTGACGCCGAACTCAATGATGTCTGGAACAGTCGCGTCGAGGTCGGGCACAGCGAGGACAAGCGGGACACTGGAAACGACAGCCCACTGGCTCCTGACTATGTGTTTCACAGCTACTCGACCTATCGTGACTCAGCCAGCTGGGTAAACACGCTTCAGCTCGATCCGGCTCATCAGTTGTTGCTCGGTGCCGATTGGCATGAGGACCAACTGCACAGTTCGAGCGACTTTGCCCAGGATTCACGCTGGAACCAGGCAGCCTTCATCCAGCACCGCTATACCAGCAATGCGTTCTCTACAGAGATTGGCCTGCGCCACGACAAGAACGAACAGTACGGAAGCGAGAACACTTGGAACGCGGCGCTAACCGTACCGCTGGATACCCGCAACGACGTGGTCGTGTCCTACAGCGAGGGCTTCCGCGCCCCGACATTTAACGAACTGTACGACTCTAGGTTCGGAAACCCGGACCTTACGCCCGAAAAATCCAAGAGCTATGAGTTCCAATGGCGCAATCGCTATAGCGACAGCGGGTCGCTGGAATTGTCGCTGTACCGCACTGACATTCAGGACGCCATCGTCTCGGACGCCTCCTGGATCCCTCAGAATGTCCAGACCGCACGGATCAACGGCCTGGAGGCCACCCTCCGGCAGGACGTGTTCGGTTGGCAGGCTAGCCTCGCGGCCGGCCTGATGGACCCACGCGATCGCGATAGCGGTCATACACTCGCCCGTCGCGCCAAGCGCACGCTAAGCCTGGATCTGGACCGGCGGCTGGGCGAGTTTTCGGTGGGCGCTAGCTGGAGAGCCGTCAGCGGCCGCTATGACGACGCCGACAATACCATCGAGCTGGGCGGCTACGGCCTGCTTGGCTTACGTGGCAGTTGGCAGACCAACTCGGAGGTGAAGCTGGACCTGAAGCTGAACAACCTGTTCGACAAGGACTATGCGGAAACCACCTACAGCACCGCCAACGGCCGCTACGGATACAACACCGAAGGCCGCACCGCGCTATTCGCCGTCACCTGGACGCCCTCGCTCTAATCGCGTGCAACGGCGCGCTCGCTCAGGGCGCCGCCGCCATCACCTCGCAGAGCTTCCCGATCGCACCCAGCATCTGGAAGCTCGGCCGCTCCAGTCCCTTGTCGGGCACTTCAAGCAGCCGACCGCTGCGCACGGCACTGAGCTGTGGCCAGGCCTTCCATTCATCCAACTGCGCGCCGCTGCCAGCGAGGATCACCTCCGGGTCGCGGGCGAGCACAGCCTCGATGCTGACCTGCGGCGCTGCCAGGGTCAGGTCGGCAAAGACGTTCCGGCCGCCACAGACTTCAATGGCTTCGCTGATGATCTGCTGTCCGCCGAGGGTATACAGCGGCTGGTTCCAGACCTGATAGAACACCCGTAGCGAACGCTCGCGGGCATAGCTCATGCGTAGCTCGGCGAGGCCTGCACGAAACTGTTCGGCCAGGCGTTCGCCTTGTTCGGCGCGACCCACCGCATTGCCGACCACGACGAACTGCTCGGCCAGGCCTTCAAGATGGGTTTGCTCGACAACCAAGACGGGGATGCCGAATTGTTGCAGCTGCTCGCGCTGGCTGCGCGGAACGCTGTCCGGCCAGAGCAGCACCAGATCAGGTTGCAAGCTGAGAAGGGTTTCCATTTCCACCTGCCCATAGCGCCCCACAGACGGTACGGACTGCAGCGCAGTGGGCCGCTCACCGCCGTCCAGCACACCGACCAGCCGGTCGGCGGCGTCGAGTTCGAGCATGATTTCGCTGAGCGATGGCGCCAGGCTCACAACACGTTCGGCGGCCAGCGCAGGTAGCGTCGCCAGAGAAACCAGCGCGGCTAGCAGCAGACGTCGCATCAGTGCAGGTGTCGCGGAATGCGGTAGAGCACCAGCAAGACCAGGCTGCCGAATACCAGCAACAGGCGAGCAACCGGCTCCATGCCCAGCAGCGCGCCGGCGGCGGCAAACCAGGCCGGTAGCGAGGCGACCAGCAGGCCGCGACGGCGAACGCGGCGCAGATGGCTCCAGGCGTCGGCCTCTGCAGGGCTGTTCAGCGCCTGCTCGGTGGCAATCAGTGCATGCTTGAATCGGGTGAAGGCCCGCAGGCTGAAGAACAGCGAGACCAGGCCTGCGGCGAAAAGCGGCAAGCCCCAGTCGGCCAACACGACCGATGCGCGCCCAAGGATAAGCACCGGCAGCACCATCAGCAGCGTATGCAGCCAGCCATCGCGCGCGAGCTGGCGGCGGGCGGCGGCTCGCGTCACGACTGCTCGGCTTCGCCCTGGTGAATCTCGCCGAGCATGTGGCCGAGCTTGCCAGCCTTGGTCGCGAGGTATTTGCGGTTATGCGGATTGTGTGCGATCTGCAGCGGCTTGCGCTCGGCAACGCGAATGCCGAAGCCCTGCAGCGCTTTGACCTTGCGCGGGTTGTTGGTCATCAACTTGATTTCGGCAATGCCCAGATGTTCGAGCATCGGCAGGCAGATGCCGTAGTCGCGCATGTCAGGCGCGAAGCCGAGGCGCTCGTTGGCCTCGACGGTATCGGCGCCGGCGTCTTGCAGTTCATAAGCGCGGATCTTGTTCAGCAGGCCGATGCCACGACCTTCCTGACGCAGATAAAGCAGCACGCCGCGGCCCTCGTCGGAAATCGCGCGCAGTGCCGCTTCCAGCTGAAAGCCGCAGTCACAGCGCAGGCTGAACAGGGCATCACCGGTCAGGCATTCGGAATGCAGGCGGCCCAGCACCGGCTCGCCGTCAGCCACGTCGCCGAGCGTCAGCGCGACATGCTCCTTGCCAGTGTCCTGGTCGAGAAAACCATGCATGGTGAACACGCCGAACGGCGTCGGCAGTTGGGAAGCGGCGACGAACACGACAGACACGGGCGGAAATCCCAGAGGCGGAAAAGCGGACATTGTAACACCAACAAAAGGCGAATCAGGCTGGAGAGTTTCGCCGGTAAAAGCGCCAATCGTGCCGCCCTGCGAGCTTAGCGGCCGGTCGTCAGGACGTCTTCGATTCCAGCACCAGCACGCCCTGCTCCTCGCGCCAGCTGACGCGGCCGAGGAAGCTCATGCCAAGCAGCGCCTCGGTGGGCGAGCCACCTTCGACAACCACCGCCTCCACACCGATCACCTCGATCGCACCGACCTTGACGCTGCTGAGATGCACGCGCCAGGCCTTAGCGGTACCGCTGGCAGTGCTCACCACCATCGGCCGGCCGTCGACCCGATAGTCGATGCCCAGTCGGCGCGCCTGATGTTCGTTGATCGCGACCGAGGTAGCACCGGTATCGACGAGAAACTGGATCGGCTGGCCATTGATCGTACCGGCGATCCAGTAATGGCCGCCGGCGCCCTTGGCCACGCTCAGCTGGGTCTTGCTTGGCGTGGCGTAGGCCCCGCTGTATTCGCGGCTCAGGTTGTAGTGACGCTCAACGCCATCGACGCGCAGCACCGCACCGCTGGCATCGGCACTGACCACCTGCACGCCGCCTGGGCCGGTCTGGCCGACCTTGACCAGCTTGCGTTGGCCGTCGACATTGACCACCGCGGCACCCGGAAACAGCCCGACCACCTGCACCATGGGCGCTGCTTGCGCCAGAGCAGGCAGCAGCAACAGGCTGGCACACAGAACGTGGATGCTACGCATGGCTCTTTCCTCGAAACCAGGCCGTCCAGGCCAGACGGCCGATCATCCATCAACAGCCGGCCCGCTGCAGCGACCGGACGCACAATCAAACCAACAGCGCCACCAGCCCCTGCATGACGGCCCAGGCGGCGATACCGGCGAGGATGTCATCGAGCATGATCCCGATGCCGCCATGGATGTGGCGATCGACCCAGCTGATCGGCCAGGGTTTGGCGATGTCCATCACGCGGAAGATGACGAAACCGAGCAGTATCCAGTACCAGCCTTCCGGCACTAGCCAGAAGGTAATCCAGATACCGACGAACTCATCCCAGACGATGCCTTCGTGGTCGTGCACGCCGAGCTCGCGGGCTACCTTGCCGCACAGCCAGACACCGAACAGCATGGTCACGCCGAGCATCAGCAGATAACCCCAGCCCGGCAGCAGCTGCCACAGTGGCACGAACGGCAGCGCCACCAGCGAACCCCAGGTGCCCGGGGCCTTGGGCATGAGCCCCGAACCGAAGCCGAACGCCAGGTTGTGCCAGGGATTGGACCAGACCAGGCTTTGCGGCTTGGCCGCGACCGGTGAGGAGTCAGTCAAAACAGCGTTCCTTATCGGATCGGTGGCAAGCGGCTGCAGGCCCGCGGCAGCGCTTACCCATTGAAATGGTTGTAACCGCGTTCGGACACGGCCACTTCGTTGCCCGCCGCATCGAGCAGTTGCACACCCTGCCCCGCCTCTACCCGGCCAATGACATGGAGCGGCCAACCGGCCTCGAGCAGTGCAGGCAGTTCAGCGGGCGGCAGCGTGAAGGCCAACAGGTAGTCATCACCGCCGGCCAGCGCGCAGCGCAACGCTTCGGCCTCACCGGCGAAACGCCGCAAAGGTTCGGACAGCGGCAGGCGATCACGCTCGATCTGCAGCGCAACAGCCGAAGCCTTGGCGATATGCCCGCAATCGGCCAGCAGCCCGTCGGAGATATCCAGCGCTGCGGTGGCTTTGTCTCGCAGCGCCTCGCCCAAGGCCAGCTGTGGTTGTGGCGACCAGTAGCGCGCCAGCAGGTGTTCGGCGATGTCTGGGTCGGCTGCGGCCTGGCCAAGCACCAGCGGCAACGCCCCGGCCGCCTCACCGAGCACACCGCCCACGCAGAGCAGATCGCCGACCTGCGCGCCGGATCTAAGCAGCGCCTGCCCGGCCGGGACCCGGCCGAACACCGTCACAGTCAGGCTCAGTGGACCACGGGTGGTGTCGCCACCAATCAAACGCAGGCTGCAATCAAGCGCCATCGAATCCAGACCACGGGCGAGTTCCGCCAGCCAGAGTGGGTCACCGGCAGGCAGGGTCAACGCAAGGGTGAAACCGATGGGCGCGGCACCCATGGCGGCGAGATCACTGGCAGCCACGGCTAGCGCTCGCCGGCCGAGCAGGAAGGGATTGCAGGGATCGGAAAAATGCACCCCAGCAACCAGGGTGTCGGTGGACACGGCGAGTTGCTCGCCGGCCGGAATCTGCAGCAGGGCACAATCGTCGCCGATGCCGAGAACGACTTCGCCGCCAGCCCTGGCACAAGCGGCGGCAGCAAAGTAATGACGGATCAGCTCGAACTCACCCAGCAAGGCGAGCAGCCCTCAGCGCTTGTGGTTGCGCACTTCGGCGCTGCGCAGCGAGGGGGCCAGCTTGTCCAACACGCCGTTGACGAACTTGTGCCCGTCGGTAGCGCCGTAAACCTTGGCCAGCTCGATGCCTTCGTTGATGACCACACGATAGGGCACATCGATGCGCTGCATCAGCTCGTAGGTGGACAATCGCAGGATCGCCAGTTCAACCGGATCGAGCTCGTCCAGCGGACGGTCGAGGTTCGGCGCGATGGCACCGTCGACTTCGCTCTTGCTGCGCGCAACACCGGTCAACAGCTCATGGAAGTAGCTGCCGTCCACGCCGGAGAAATCGTTGTCGACGCGGAACTGCGCCTCGATTTCGTTGAGGCTCTGGCCGGCCATATGCCACTGATACAACGCCTGCATCGCCAGGCTGCGCGCAACCCGGCGCGTGGCGATCTTGCCCTTCGCCTTGGGCTGCGGGGCGTCCTGACTATCGTCGTGATTCAGGCTCACTTCGCCTCCAACTGCGACAGCAGGCTCACCATTTCCAGCGCGGAGAGTGCGGCTTCGGCGCCCTTGTTGCCGGCCTTGGTGCCGGAACGCTCGATGGCCTGCTCGATGGAATCGACAGTCAGCACGCCGAAGGCGACCGGCACGCCGAACTCCATGGAAACCTGGGCCAGGCCCTTGGTGCATTCACCGGCGACGTATTCGAAATGCGGTGTACCGCCACGAATGACCGCGCCCAGGGCGACGATGGCGTCGTATTCACCCTGCTGTGCGACTTTCTGCGCGACCAGCGGAATCTCGAAGGCACCCGGTGCACGGATGATGGTGATGTCGTTCTCGCTGACGCCATGGCGAACCAGCGCGTCGACCGCGCCGCTGACCAGGCTTTCGACGACGAAGCTGTTGAAGCGGCCAACGACCAGGGCGTATTTGCCCTGCGGGGCGATGAAGGTTCCTTCGATGGTCTTCAGGGGCATGGGTGTTTTCTCATCTCTTTAAAGAACGAAGGCGCCGCGGACTGCGCGGCGCCTCTGATTATTCGGCCGGGAGGTATTCTACAACTTCCAGATCAAAGCCGGATATCGCGTTGAACTTCATCGGCGCACTCATCAGGCGCATCTTGCGCACGCCCAGGTCACGCAGGATCTGCGAACCGGCGCCGACGGTGCTGTAGGTGGCCGGTGTCGGCGGTTGCTGGCGGGTCAGCTGCGCCAGCAATTGCGGGCCGGTGAGCGGGTTGCCGAGCAGCAGCACCACGCCCTTGCCGGCCTTGGCCACCTCGCTCATTGCGGCGCGCAGGCTCCAGCGGCCCGGCACGGTGACCAATAGCAAATCACGCAGCGGCTCCATGTTGTGCACGCGCACCAGGGTCGGCTCTTCCGGGGAGATTTCGCCGCGGGTCAGCGCCATGTGCACGGTGTCCTCGACTCCGTCGCGATAGGTAACCAGGTTGAACTGGCCCAGCTCGGTTTCCAGCGGCTGCTCAGAAACTCGTTCGACGGTGCGCTCGTGGATCATGCGGTAGTGGATCAGGTCGGCGATGGTGCCGATCTTCAGCCCGTGCTGTTCGGCGAACAGCTCCAACTCCGGGCGACGCGCCATGGTGCCGTCGTCGTTCATGATCTCGCAGATCACGCCGCTGGCCTCGAAACCGGCCATGCGCGCCAGATCGCAGGCGGCCTCGGTATGACCGGCACGCGCCAATACGCCACCTGGTTGCGCCATCAGCGGGAAGATGTGGCCGGGGCTGACAATGTCTTCGGCTTTCGCACCACGGGCCACGGCGGCCTGCACGGTCCGCGCACGGTCTGCGGCAGAGATGCCGGTGGTCACGCCTTCAGCCGCCTCGATGGAGACGGTGAACTTGGTGCCAAAGCCCGAGCCATTGCGCGGCGCCATCAGCGGTAGTTTGAGCAGCTCGCAGCGCTCGCGAGTCATCGGCATGCAGATCAGGCCGCGGGCGAAGCGCGCCATGAAGTTGATGTGCTCGGCGGTCACACATTCGGAAGCGACAATGATGTCGCCCTCGTTCTCGCGGTCCTCGTCATCCATGAGGATGACCATCTTGCCGGCGCGGATGTCTTCGATCAGTTCTTCAGCGGTATTGAGCGCCATGGGGCGTCTCCTCAATTCTTCAGGTAGCCGTGCTCGGCGAGAAAACCTTCGGTAAGCCCCGAGGCCTTGGGGTCGGCGGCCTTGTCGCCCATCATCAGGCGCTCCAGGTAACGCGCCAGCAGGTCGACCTCCAGGTTCACCTGCCGCCCAGTGCGGTAGTCGGCCATGATGGTTTCGCCGAGGGTGTGCGGCACGATGGTCAACTCGAATTCGGCGCCGTTGACTGCATTGACCGTGAGGCTGGTGCCATCAACGGTGATCGAGCCTTTGAGCGCGATATATTTGGCCAGCTCGCGCGGTGCACGGATACGGAACTGCACGGCGCGGGCATTATCTTCCCGGGCCACGACCTCGCCGACACCGTCGACATGACCGCTGACCAGGTGCCCGCCGAGGCGGCTGGTGGGCGTCAAAGCCTTTTCCAGATTGACCCGGCTACCGGCCTTGAGATCGATAAAGGCGGTACGTGCCAGGGTTTCGCGACTGACATCGGCCCAGAAGCCGTTACCCGGCAGCTCCACTGCAGTCAGGCAGACGCCGTTGACCGCAATGCTGTCGCCCAGCTTGACGTCGCCCAGATCCAGCTTGCCGGTTTCGACCAGCACGCGTACGTCGCCGCCCTTGGGCGTGAGCGCACGGATGGTACCGATGGCTTCGATTATTCCAGTGAACATGTGGCCTCCCGTGGAAGGCTGGTGAAACGCTGCATACGACGAACTCCTGTTTTAGAAAAACAGGGCGCTACAGATCGATAGGGATGCATGACGGACGCACGAACGGCGCCCATCGGGATATCCCGCTCTCTCTCATCCGGACTATACCGTCGGCCCCGGAATCACACCGGGTCTGCTGACCTTGCCTAAGCAAGCGCTCGCGGGCTAGGCCGAAGCCATTACCGCCGGTGGGGAATCGCACCCCGCCCTGAGAACGTTGGGCCGCTTGCGGCCCGGCAGCGTTTTTAACACAAATAGCGACGCGGGGCAGCCCGTTATCGCCCGATAGCAGCTATGGGAATGCAAGACCCAGGCTATCGCCTGACACGCTGTCTATCAGTTCGCCGGGCGCGCCACGATCTTCCAGTCGTTGCCCACCGCCCGGATGTCGACGATCTTCAGCTCGCGCGCCTCGCTCATGCGCTCCAACGGCAGCTCAAGCAACGGCCGCGCCGAGGAGCCGAGGAACTTGGCCGCCATGAACAGCTGATACTCGTCGATCAGACCGAGACTGGCGAAGGCACCGACCAGCCGCGGCCCGGCTTCGACCAGCACTTCGTTAGCGCCGCGCGCGGCCAGCTCATTCAACAGCGCAGCCAGATCGACCCGCTCCTGGCCCAGCACCAGCACCTCATGGCCCGCAGCACGATAGCCATCCTCGCAGCCCGCCACAGCCGTAGCGACCAGTGCCGGACCAGCCTGAAAGAATGGCGCCTCCAGCGGCACGCGCAGGCGGCCATCAACCAGCACCCGCAGCGGCGGGCGCTGCAGCGCCAGCGCCGTGGTTTCCGCATCCAGCCCCAGCTCGGCGCCGCGCACGGTCAGCCGCGCGGCATCCATCATTACGGTATCGGCGCCGGTCAGCACTACGCTGGAACGGGCACGCAGGCGCTGCACCTCGGCACGGGCCGCCGGGCCGGTAATCCACTGGCTTTCGCCGCTGGCCATCGCAGTGCGCCCATCCAGGCTCATCGCCAGCTTGGCGCGAACGAATGGCAGGCCGCTTTCCATGCGTTTGATAAAGCCGCAATTGAGCTCGCGCGCCTCGGCTTCCAGCACACCGCTGGCGACTTCGATGCCGGCGCAGCGCAGCAATTGCAGGCCACGCCCAGCGACCTGCGGGTTGGGGTCTTGCATGGCCGCGACCACCCGCCCGACACCGGCCTTGACCAGCGCTTCGGCACAGGGCGGCGTGCGCCCATGGTGGCTACAAGGTTCGAGGGTGACGTAGGCGGTGCCGCCGCGCGCACGCTCACCCGCTTGGCGCAACGCGTGGACCTCAGCATGCGGCTCGCCGGCGCGCGCATGCCAGCCTTCGCCGACCAGCTCACCGCCCGCGACAATGACGCAACCGACCCGTGGGTTCGGATGAGTCGAATACAGCCCCTTACGCGCCAGCTGCAGCGCATGGGCCATCCAGGCGTGATCGGTAGTCATTCGGGCTTCGCGGGCTCGCGGGACAGTCGCTCGATTTCCTCGCGGAACTCGTTGAGGTCCTGAAAGCGGCGGTAGACGGAGGCAAAGCGGATATAGGCGACCTCATCGAGCTTCTGCAACTCGGCCATCACCAGCTCGCCGAGCACGCGCGACTTGATCTCGCGCTCGCCAGTGGCGCGCAACTGATGCTTGATATGCGCGATGGCCGCTTCAAGGCGCTCGACGCTGACCGGCCGTTTTTCCAGCGCGCGCTGCATACCGGCGCGTAGTTTCTGCTCGTCGAATGGCTGGCGGCTGCCATCGGACTTGATCAGTCGGGGCATCACCAGCTCGGCGGTTTCGAAGGTGGTGAAACGCTCGCCACAGGCCAGGCACTCGCGGCGACGGCGCACCTGATCGCCTTCGGCAACCAGGCGGGAATCGATGACCTTGGTATCGTTGGCGGCACAGAAGGGACAATGCATGGGGCTGAAATCGGTCGTACGTCGGGACGGCCATGGTAGCGCATCCGACCGGCAAGACAAGGCGACGGCTTTGCTGCTATACAAGCCCGCACCCGTCGCTCAGGAGCCTTTCCGTGCCACCACGTCTTCTCGTTCTACCCGCCTTGCTGGCCCTTCTTGGGGGCTGCAGCAGCCAGCCCAGCGAACCGCCACAGGCACCTGTCGAACTGAGCAGCGCGCCCCACTCCAAGTTGCTCAACGAGCTGAGCGGAAGCCTGATTGGTGCACCGGCTGGCAGCGATGTGGAACTGGCCCTGCTGGAGGTCGATCGTCGCGACCAGCCGGATCGCCTGCTCAGCAACGTGCAGCTCAAGGGCCGCGACAGCCAACTGCCCTTCATCCTGCAGTTCAACCCCGACGCCTTCCCCACCGGTCAGCGTGTCGAGCTGCGCGGCCGGGTCACGCGGGCCGGCCAGCTGATCATGCGCCTCCCACCACGAACCATCTCCAGCCCAGCCAGCCAGGCTCTCGGCCCGCTGCAGCTAGTCCCAGCGCCGTGACGGCACCCGCAGTATTACAGGTGGCGCTGAATGAATTGTTGGGCGACGCATACCTGGTCGCCGAACCGCTGCCGGGCACCGATTTAAAGTTATGGCTGATCGACGCCGCCAATATGGACCGCGCGTTCAGCCCCGAAGAAACCCGGCGGATTCTCGAAGACCCGCCGTACTGGAGCTTCTGCTGGGCCAGCGGCCTGGTGCTGGCCCGCTGGCTGGCCGAGCGGCCGGAGTGGGTACGTGGCAAGCGCGTGCTGGATTTCGGTGCCGGCTCGGGCGTCGCGGCCATCGCCGCTGCCAAGGCGGGCGCAGCCGAAGTGGTGGCCTGCGACCTCGACCCGCTGGCGCTTGCCGCCTGCCAGGCCAATGCCGCCCTGAACGATGTCGAGCTACGCTATTCGCAGGACTTCTTCGGCGAAGCGGATCACTACGACCTGATCATCGTCGCGGATGTGCTCTACGACCGCGCCAACCTGCCGCTGCTGGACCACTTCCTCAGTCGCGGACGCGAAGCGCTAGTGGCCGATTCGCGAGTGCGCGATTTCGCCCACCCGCTGTACCGGCGCCTGGATGTGCTTGATGCCTGCACCTGGCCGGATCTGGCAGAGCCTGCAGAGTTCAGGCGTGTGAGCCTCTATCACGCAGCGAGGAGCTGAAGAGCCCGAGGTAGGTGAAAAACCGCGAAGCGTTTTCCACATATCTGCGCCGCTGCGGCCGGAGACCCGCCATGATCGACGACACCCTGCGCCTGTTCTTTGCCCTACCCTGCCCGCCCGAGCAGGCAGCGGCCATTTGCGCGTGGCGTGATAGCCAGGACTTCGACGGCCGGGCGGTTGCGCGCGACAACCTGCACCTGACCCTGGCCTTTCTCGGCGCACAGCCGACGCATCACCTCGATGCCCTGCTGCAAATGGCTGCGACGGTGCAAGCCGAGGCCTTCAGCCTGACCCTCGACCGGCTCACCACCATCGGCAAGGGCTTCATCTGCCTGCAGCCCGGCACGACACCTCCCGAACTGTTGCGGCTGGTCGCAGCGCTGAGCGAACGCTTGGCGGCGCTTGGCGTGGTGCTCGACTGTCGACCCTTCCTGCCGCACCTGACGCTGAGCCGCCAGGCCCGGAGCCGACCGCAGAAACTGGCGCCGGGCTTCGCCTGGCAAGTCGACCGCTTCGTGCTCTACCGCTCGAGCAATGTCGCGGATGGTGTGCGCTACGATGAACTGGGAAGCTGGTCTCTATCAGCGCCGTAGCGACCGTTCAGGGCAGCCTCGGCGCCATCGCTCAACGCGGCACTTTGATCAGAAAACGAAACAGCGCGCCGTGCTGTTCCACCGCCAGGCAGTTGTAGCCCTTGGCCTTGGCATCTTCGGGGATGCCATGCGCCCACTGCGAGCAATCGGTCACCACCTCGAGCAACTGCCCCGGCTGCATGGTTTCCAGCGTGGCGATGGCGTTGTACGGGCAATGCTCGCCACGCAGATCAAGCGAGAGATTCGGTTTGGCCTGGCTCACGGGCAGGGCTCCTTTTCGGTTGGAAACGACGTGTATTCAGGTGCACCAGCAACATTGCCATGGCCAGGCCGGCGAAGGTCGGCAGCAACCCCTAGAAGGTGCCGGTTATGGCGAGGTAGTCAGCGGAAGCGACACCCAGCGCGACAAGCGCGGGCAGCGGCGACCAGAAGCGCACGAGGTAGCGCTCCCGGAAGTCGGAGAGAACCGACATGTGACGCTCCTTATGACGCGCGACTGCAAACGCCGCATCGGTCTAGGAAAAGGGTTACGCCATGATGAGCCGGCAAGGAGCCATGCCACCCGACGGGCGCGATGGCCACGGTCGTGCGAGCCCTTGCTTCCAGCGGCAGGCGCCCCCACATACCATGCACGCCTTTCCTGACATTCGTGCCCACGAGAATTCCGATGAGCCAGACGCCTTATATCTTCGATGTCACTACCGCCAGCTTCGAACAGCTGGTGCTCGAGAACTCGTTTCACAAGCCGGTACTGGTCGACTTCTGGGCCGAATGGTGCGCGCCATGCAAGGCGCTGATGCCAATGCTGGCGAAGATCGCCGAGGAGTTTCAGGGCGAGCTGCTACTGGCCAAGGTCAACTGTGATATCGAGCAGGAAGTCGTCGCTCGTTTCGGCATTCGCAGCCTGCCGACCGTGGTGCTGTTCAAGGACGGTCAGCCGGTGGACGGCTTTGCCGGCGCGCAGCCGGAATCAGCCGTTCGCGCCATGCTCGAGCCGCATGTTCAAGCTCCGGAGGCACCACAAGGCAGCCTTCTTGAAAACGCTCAGGCGCTGTTCGCCGAAGGTCGTTTCGCCGATGCCGAAGCGCAGTTGCAGCAACTGCTTAGCGAAGACAACGAAAACGGCGCCGGTCTGATTCTGTACGCCCGCTGCCTGGCCGAACGCGGTGAACTGGGCGAGGCGGAAACGGTGCTCAATGCGGTGAAAGGCGACGAGCATAAGCAAGCACTGGCCGGTGCGCGCGCCCAGCTGACCTTTCTGCGCCTGGCCAACGAGCTGCCGGAAGTGGCTACATTGAAGAGTCGCCTGGCACAGAACGGCGAAGATGACGAAGCGGCTTACCAGCTGGCTGTCCAGCAGCTGGCTCGCCAGCAATACGAGGCGGCGCTCGACGGTTTGCTCAAGCTGTTCGTGCGTAACCGTGGTTATGCCGACGGGCAACCGCACAAGACACTGCTACAGGTCTTCGACCTGCTCGGCAACGAGCATCCGCTGGTGACGCTGTACCGCCGCAAGCTCTATCAGGCCATCTACTGATCGTTCGCAACAGCAGGCGAGCCGTTCAGGACGGCTCGCCAATCCAGTGGTAACAGGGCGAGTCGGCACCATGCTCGACTTTCACCTCCTCGCAATGCCGCAGACGCACCAGCAGCCGCTTGGCCAATGGTGCGTTTCCGGTCAGCGCTTCCAGCTCGGCGAGCAGCTCCGGACCGTCCAGCTTGCCAGCGCCGCGCAATCGCTCGCGAGCGCTGTGCCAATGCGCATCAGTTGCAGGCGCCGTACGCGCAGGAACGCTACTGCTCACCTCGCCGGCATCGGCAAAGCCACGGGCCAGCTGCGACCAGTCACGCTCTTCAAGCTCGATCTCGAGATCGACCGGCCAATCCCCTATACGTCCGCGAATTCGAATCATGCTGCGCCTCCCAAGTGATGCGCCATGCTCACATGACGGAAACGGGCTGGCCAGCCGCGCGGCAAAGTTGTTATAAGGTAACACCCCTTTCGATGGAGCTGACCATGCGCCACCTACTGCTTGCCGTGCCTATGCTTCTGCTGCCTTTGACTTACAGCCACGCGCGCGAAGAACACCACCATCACGACCACGAGGACGCCTCCACCCTGGGTGCGCATGAGCATGGCGCCGCGCGCCTGAATGCGGCACTGGATGGCAAGCGGCTGGAACTGGAACTGATCAGCCCGGCGATGAATCTGCTCGGTTTCGAACACGCCCCGGCCAGCGCAGCGGATGAGGCGAAAATCGCCAGCGCCCGCTCAAAACTGGAACAACCGCAAGCATTGTTCGGCCTGCCGTCCGCAGCGGGATGCGCCGTGAGCGAACAGCACTTCGAAGGCGAGCTGCTCGGTTCAGCCCACGCAGGCTACAAGCGCGGGGACGACCACGATCACGATCACGATCACGATCACGATCACGAAGATGGTGGGCACAGTGATATCGAAGCGCACTACCAGTTCGACTGCAGCAACCCAGAGGCACTGCGCGCACTGAATCTGAAAGGGCTGTTTGAAAGCTTCCCCGGCACGGAAAAGATTCAGGTACAACTGATCGGCCCGAACGGTCAGCAGGGCGTAGAACTGACTCCGGCACGCTCGCAGCTGCCCTTCTGAAACACACTGGACCTAGATGACTGCTCCTCTACTTGCAATCGACAGTCTCGGCTTCGCCTGGCCTCGCCAGGCCGAGCTGCTGGACATTCCCACGTTTCGCCTCGAGCGCGGCGAAAGCCTCTTTCTCAAAGGCCCCTCGGGCAGTGGCAAGACCACGCTACTGGGGCTGATCGGCGGCGTACAGAAGGCCGGGCGCGGCAGCATCCGTCTGCTCGACCACGACCTCGGCTGCCTCTCGGCTGGTGCGCGTGATCGCTTCCGTGTCGATCACACCGGCTACATCTTCCAGCAGTTCAACCTGCTGCCTTTTCTTTCGGTACGCGAGAACGTCAGCCTGCCATGCCACTTTTCACGGCTGCGTGCCGAGCGTGCGCGCAAACGGCACGGCAGCACCGATGCAGCGGCAGCGAGCCTGTTGCAGCATCTGGGCCTGGCGTCCGAGCTGTTCGAGCGTCGCGCCGATGCGCTCTCCATCGGCCAGCAGCAGCGCGTTGCAGCCGCCCGCGCATTGATCGGTCAACCGGAATTGGTCATTGCCGATGAGCCGACCTCGGCACTGGATGCGGACAGCCGCGAGGCCTTCCTGCAGCTGCTGTTCTCCGAGTGCCGCGCCGCCGGGGCGAGCCTGCTGTTCGTCAGCCACGACCAGAGCCTGGCGCCGCTATTCGACCGCAGCCTGTCGCTGGCCGAACTCAATCGCGCCACACACGCAACGGAGTGCTGACCGGTGTATCTCCTGCGCCTGGCCCTGGCGAGCCTTAACAATCGCCGCTTCACTGCCCTGCTGACGGTATTCGCCATCGCGCTGTCGGTGTGCCTGCTGCTTGCCGTTGAACGGGTGCGCAACGAGACCCGTGCGAGCTTCGCCAGCACCATCAGCGGCACCGACCTGGTAGTCGGCGCCCGCTCCGGTTCGGTCAACCTGCTGCTGTACTCGGTGTTTCGCATCGGCAATGCGACCAACAACATCCGCTGGGACAGCTATCAGCATTTCGCCGAGCATCCGCGGGTCGACTGGGCAATTCCGATTTCCCTGGGCGATTCCCATCGTGGTTACCGGGTGATGGGCACCAACACCACCTACTTCGAGCACTACCGTTATGGCCGCAAACAGCCGCTTCAGCTGGCCGAAGGCCGTGCCTTCGAGAGCGATCCGTTCGAAGTGGTGCTTGGTGCCGAGGTGGCCAGCGCGCTGGGCTACCAGCTGGATGACAGCATCGTCCTCGCCCACGGCGTAGCGCGTGTCAGCCTGGTTCAGCACGATGACAAACCCTTCCGCGTGGTGGGCGTGCTGCAGCGCACCGGTACGCCGGTCGACCGCACCCTGCATATCAGCCTTGCGGGTATGGAGGCGCTGCATGTCGATTGGCAGAACGGCATGCCGGCCCGCGGTGCGGCGCGTATCGATGCTGACCAGGCGCGCGAGCTCGACCTGCAGCCGCAGCAGATCACCGCATTTCTACTCGGGCTCAACAGCAAGATCGCCACGTTCACCCTGCAACGGGAGATCAACCAGTACCGCGGCGAGCCGCTGCTGGCCATTCTGCCCGGTGTCGCACTGCAGGAGCTGTGGAGCCTGATGGGCACGGCCGAGAAGGCACTGTTCGTGGTTTCACTGTTCGTTGTACTGACCGGCCTGATCGGCATGCTGACGGCGATCCTGACCAGCCTCAACGAACGACGCCGCGAGATGGCAATACTGCGCTCGGTGGGCGCCCGCCCCTGGCATATCGCCGCGCTACTGATCATCGAGGCCTTCGGCCTGGCCCTGGCCGGTACGCTGTGCGGCCTGGGCCTGCTTTACCTGGGCATTGCCGTGGCCCAGTCGCCGCTGCAGAGCCTTTATGGATTGTATCTGCCGCTTGCTTGGCCAAGCGCCTATGAGTGGAGCCTGCTCGGCGCTATCCTGCTGGCGGCACTGCTGATGGGCAGCGTGCCCGCCTGGCGGGCCTATCGCCAATCGCTCGCCGATGGCCTGTCGATTCGACTGTGAGGAACCCGATGTCGCGCCTGTTGATTGCTCTGCTGCTGGCCTGCACGCTCCCGGTGTATGCCGATAACGTCCGCGAGCTGCAATGGGCGGAGCTGATCCCGGAAGGAGCGCCGCCACCGCCGCCGCCACTGGCCATTCATGACATGTCGCAGCTGGCCGATGCGCTCGCTGCCGAAGCCGGACCGGCTGCCTCGCAGCAATCGCCGGCCGCGCCTGTCGTCGAAGCGCTGGATGGAAAGATGGTCAAGTTACCGGGCTATATCGTTCCGCTGGACATGACCGATGAAGGCCGCGTGATCGAGTTTCTGCTAGTGCCTTATTTCGGCGCCTGCATCCACGTGCCGCCACCGCCATCCAACCAGATCGTGCATGCCACCAGCGAACTGGGCGTACGAATGGACGCGCTATACGAGCCGTTCTGGATCGAGGGGCCGCTGAGTGTCGAACACGCCAGCAGCGAGCTGGCCGAAGCGGGTTACCGCATGCAGGCTCAGAAGATCTATCCCTACGAGCTGCAATGACGACTCACCAGTGAATCAGCCAGAACCAAAGCGAGCAGTCGCAGCAGTGCGATGCGCGCCGGGCTGTGGCTGGTAGCGTCTCGCCACGACAGCCGCATGAACGCCTAACCCGCCCTAGCCAGGCCTCAGTGGGCGCTGGCTATCTGCTTCTCGCGCTCGAAGCTGAGTTCACCTTCGGCCCACTCGCGCCATTCGCGCACCCGCCGGCGCTCGGCGCCAGCCCGCTCGGCCTGCTTCAGCGCCTCAAGCCCGGCCTGCCAGCGGGCCTGCTCCAGCTCGAGCTGTGCGACATTCATCCAGAACTTGGCGCTGCCCGTCTGGCTCGCCAGCTGCCGGTATATTTTCGATGCTTCGGTACGCTCGCGTGCCTGCCACCAGAGCATGCCCATGCGTTCCTGGCGCGCGGCGTTGCTGGGTAACAAGCGCGACACGATCATCCCCTCAAGCAACTTGGCGCCTTGCCATGGCTGGCCGGCGGCACTGGCGAGAGCAACCAAGTTGTCCAGCTCCGCTTCACTGAAGCGCAAACCCTTTGCGTGCGCCGTGCGCAGCGTTGCCAGCGCACGGTCTTCCGCACCGGCCATCTGCTGCAGACCGGCCAACTGGCGCCAAGCCTTGCCCTGATCAGGGTGACGCAGCAGCAATTTCTGCTGCCAGCGCTCGGCCGCCTCATAGCGTTTCAGTTCGGCATTGCCGGCAACTAGAAACTGCAGCCAGGTATCGCCCGCTTTCGGATTGGCCTGCACGTAGCGATCGGCCAATGGCAGCGCTTTGGCATGCTGGCCGAGGCCCTGGTACGCCTGCACCAGCATCTGCAGCACTTCCTCGTTGCTCTGGCTGGCCGAGCCGAGCAGGCTGACCACCTTGGCGTAACGACCCTCGACGAGATTCAGTCGCGCCAGATTGAGGCGCTCGCCGGCAAGCAGCTCTTCATCCAGCTTGCCGCTGGCGACCGCCTTGTCCAGCCATTCAAGGGCCTGGCGATTGTTGCCCTCCGCCCAGGCGAGATACCCACGACTGCGCCAGAGCAAAGCCTCTTCACCGCTACCGGCCTTGGCGCTCACGCCGTCGAGCGCCTTGCGCGCTGCAGCGTAATCGCCTTTGCTCTGCGCGGTTTGCGCTCGCTCGAGCGCCATGAATACCGCCGGATCGATTGCCTGAGCGGCCTGAACGGAAACAGTGAGAAAAAGCGATAGCACGAGCAGCAGACGAAGCATCTCAGCGTTCTCCTTGCAGACGGAAGTGCAGGGTTTTCACGGCTTCACGGGATACCGCCGCACCACCCTCAGTGCGTGGCGCAAAACGCCAGCGGGCCGCGGCACGCCGAGCCTCGCGGTCAAAGATGTTACGCGGCGAGGCCTCCAGCACGCGTATGTTCTCCACCCGCCCCTGCGGGTTGATGGTGAAAGCCAATTTGATATGCCCCTCAATGCCCTGTTGACGCGCGCGATAGGGATACTCCGGGCGCACATCATTGAGCGGCATCACTTCCTGCTCCGGCCCCCCTGGATTCCCGGCGGCCTCCACCGCGGCACTCGCCGGGGCCGGAGCCGCCGCAGGCGCACTCGGCGCAGCCGTCAGGCCGGACAAGCTCGGTGCCGGTGCCGTAGCGACCGAGATGCCGGCATTGATGCTTGGCAGATCGAGATCGAGTTTCGGCAGATTGGCGTCCGGCGTAGCCATGTTCGGCGTTGGCGGTGTCGGTGGTTGCGGCGTCTTGGGTTGTGGCGGCTGTGGTGCTTGCTGACGTGAACGCGCAGCACTGTCTTCGTTGCGCCCATCCATGCGCACGAAGTTGGCGATCGCCAGCGGGTCTTCCTCGATCTTGCTGCGCGGCGGGTTGACCATGCTCAGCATCAGGACGAAGAGCAACAGCGCCACCACGCACGCGGCGACGAAGGCCAGACTGAAACGAACCAGCCGCGGCTGCATCAGCGCGACCCCGTGCTGGCAGCCAGCGCGACGTCCTGCACGCCAGCCAGTCGCGCCTGATCCATTACCTGCACCACGAGCCCAGTGCGCGCATCCTGGTCAGCCTGCACAACCACCGCGCCTTCCGGCTGATCCACGCGCAACCGCTCGACATGCGCCCGCACGCTGCGCACGTCCACAGTCTGTTTGTCGATCCAGACCTGGCCGTCGGCGGTGACGGCGATAAGAATATTGCCCTTGTCCTGAGCACTGGCGGTGTCCGCCTGTGGACGATGGACCTCGACACCGGACTCCTTTATGAAAGAGCTGGTGACGATGAAGAAGATCAGCATGATGAAGACCACGTCGAGCATCGGCGTAAGGTCGATGCCGGTGTCCTCTTCCTGCTGGTAATGATGACGACGCATACGCATCCCGCTAATCCTCAGTCATGACGCAGCTGGTCAGCCAGCCGGTCGAGAGACTGGCGCGCGATACGCTCAAGGCGCGCCAGACTGAACAATCCTGTGATAGCCAGCACCATGCCGGCCATGGTTGGCAGGGTCGCCTGCCAGACACCCGCGGCCATACCGCGTGGGTTGCCGGAGCCACTCAGCGCCAGCACGTCGAATACCGCGATCATGCCGCTGACCGTGCCGAGTAGCCCGAGCAGCGGATACATCGCAACCAGGGTCTTGCTTAGCCGTAGCGGCCCGGACAACTGCTGCTGCGCTTGCGCCAGCCAGGCCGAACGCACCGCCCGCTGCCAGCTACCAGGCTCGTCGGCCATCTGCGCCCAGGCCTGCCGGCGTGACTCCACCCAATGCGGGAAGACCCGCCGCATGAACCAGAGACGTTCGAAAACCAGCGTCCAATACAGCACGCAAAGGCCCGCCAGCGCCCACATCACCACCCCGCCCGCAGTCATGAAGTCGAGCAGCGCATGACCGCTGTCTACCAGACCTAGCCAGTGGGCACGCAGATCAGTCACGGCGTGGAGCCCCCGATAGGTGCAGCGCAATCAGCCCGGCACTCTGTTGTTCCAGCAGCTGAATCAGCCCCTTGCTGCGACTGGCCAGCAGGCTGTGCAGAAAGAGCAGCGGAATCGCCACGACCAGGCCCAGCACCGTGGTCACCAGCGCCTGCGAGATGCCATCGGCCATCAGGCGCGAGTCGCCACCACCACTTTGGGTAATCGCTTGGAAGGTGATGATCATGCCGGTCACGGTACCCAGTAGACCGAGCAGCGGCGCCACGGCGGCAAGCAGCTTGAGCAGCGGCTGACCACGCTCCAGCGGCGGTGTTTCCTGAAGAATCGCTTCGTCCAGCTTGAGCTCCAGCGTCTCCAGGTCCGACAGTTGAGGCTTAGGCCCCAGCACGCCGATGATGCGCCCGAGCGGATTGTCGTCGCGCGGCTGGTTGAGTTCACGCATCTGGCTACTGACCTTACGGCCGACGCCACCGAGGTAAACCATGCGCCAGATCGCCAGCAGCAGACCGATCGCGCCGAGCACCAGAATCACGCCACCGACCAGGCCGCCTTGCTTGACGCGATCCCAGAGGTCGGGCTGGCGCTGCAATTGCGCGATCAAGGTGCCGCGGCTCGGGTCCACCGGCAGGGTGGCGAGCGCGTCGGAGCTTTTCAGGTAGTCGTCGATCAGGCCCTTGCCGGATGGCTGGCGTGTCGGCACCAGCAGCTCGCGGGCATCGGCGTCGTAGCGCAGGAAAGCATTGTCGGTAAAGGCAGAAAAGCTGCCAACGCGCAGCACAGGCTGCTCGTTACGGGCACCATCGGCACCCACCACTGGAAGCTGCACCCGTTCCACTCGGCCACTGGCGGCGAGGTCTTCCAGCAGCGTCATCCAGAACGCGTCCAGATCGTCGGCGGACGGCAGGGTGCGGCTTTCCGCCAGGCTACGCAGCTGCTTCACGCGTTCGGGATATTGAGCATTGAGCATGCTGTCCTGCCACTGACCCGCGATGTCACCGGCACTTTGACGGACCACACCGAACAATTCGCCCAGGTGGCCAACCCGCTGAGCCAGGAGTTTCTCCTGCTCGGCCAGCTCGGCTTCCTGGCGGTCGAAATCGGCTTTCAGTCGTTCGGCCTCGGCTTTTTGTTCAGCCAGGGCTGCACGTGCGCGCGAAAGAAGCTGCTGTTGCTCACCACGGTCGCGGACGAAAGCCTGCTCACGGGACTGCATCGCGCTGACTTCCGCTGCTCGGTCGCTGCGAATGCGTTCGAGCAGCTGATCAGGACTTAGCGGTTCTGCCGAATGAGCCGAGAGTGGCAATAGCGCTATAAGGAAGAGGGAAAACAGACGACTCATTGCGCGGCCTCCTCGGCCAGGGTCTTCACGGGCAGTTGCAGATAGGCGGGCGCCTGCTGCTGGCGGGCAATGGCAATAGCCTGCGTCAGCGGACGGCGGGCGCTGCCCTCGAGCACTTCCCAGCTGCGCGTCTGCGGGTTCCACCAGCCGCTCTCATGAGCATCGAGGGTCTGGTAATAGAGCATTACCCGACCCAGCCGCAGGAATTCCACGCTGCGCGAGTCGCCATCACCAGGCAGCTCACCACGCCAGGCCTCCAGCGTGCGGCCATAGTCGCTTTCGATCTGATAGGCCTCAAGGATGCGGCGATACTTTTCAGCCAGGCTGACATCGGCCCGCGCCAGCAAGTCCTGCAGACCGGCAAGACGGTCCGCGCGCTCATCGGGCAGGAACGGCACGTCGGCGGCAATGAACTCGCCCAGCACCTCGACCATACGACTCATCTGCGGCGTCACCGCTTCCTGGGTACGCTCGATGCTGTCCAGCTGGCGCTGAAATCCGACCAACTCCTTGCGCTGCGCCGCGGTGAGTTCCTGAAGCTGCTTGTTGTATGCCTTCAGCGCCTCGGTCTGCTGCAGAGCACTGCGGTACTCGTTGAGCATCTCGCGAGTGGCGTCGTCGAGCTGATCGATCCGCGCTTGCGAAGCCTTGGCTTCGGCAGACAGACGCTCGCTCTCACCCAGCGCAGCGTCCAGCGGAGCCGCAGACAGCGACCCCGCGTAAAGCTGCAGACAGCACGGCAGCACGGCAACCGCCAACAGGCGGGGGATGAAGGAAGGCATTGAAGGATCCTTGCAGACGGGCGTTAACTCAAAAGAGAAACATTATCATCTGAGAATTGACGCAAAGCAACCCTGCCGCTATGTCGCATGCAGCGAGGCGTTTTTCATTGAGCTGGATCAAAAAGCCCCCGCGCTCAATCCCTACCATGGCCCCCAATCGCATTACACCAAACGGAGCATCATCATGCGCAAGACCCTGTTCACCGTTTCCGCGCTGGCCCTGGCGCTGGCCGCCCCCTTCGCCCAGGCTTTCGAGGCCGGGGACATCATCGTTCGCGCCGGTGCTATTACCGTTGATCCGCGTGAAGATAGCAGCAGTATTTCTACAGCGGTGACCGGCCCAATCGGGGGCACAAAGGCTACTCTCGACAGCAACACTCAGCTTGGTCTGAACTTCGCCTACATGGTGACCGACAAGGTAGGCATCGAGCTGCTGGCTGCGACTCCGTTCAGCCACGACGTTGGTGTTAAAGGGCTGGGAGCACCGCTCGATGGCAAATTCGGGACCATCAAGCACCTTCCGCCGACCCTGAGCGTTATCTACTACCCGCTCGACAAGACTTCTGCATTCCAGCCTTATGTCGGAGCAGGCGTTAACTACACCTGGTTCTTCGATGACAAGCTAAGCAGCCAAGCCGAGAGCAACGGCTTCAATGGCTTGGATTTGAAAAACTCCTGGGGCCTGGCTGCTCAAGTCGGCATGGACTACATGCTCACCGACAACATCATGCTGAACGCCCAGGTTCGCTATATCGACATCGACACCGAAGCGACCTCCAACCATGCGGCGCTCGGCAAAGTCAAAGTCGACGTAGACGTAGACCCGTTCGTCTACATGGTCGGTCTCGGCTACAAGTTCTGACGAAACCGGCCTAGCCGAATCGCAGACAGACAAAAGGCGCCTAAGGCGCCTTTTGTGCTTTTAGCGTTCGCCTCTTACAAGCCCAACAACTTCGCCAACCCTTCCCGCATGCTGGTCGGCGGCTCCGGCAGGCGATAGCGCTGTAGCAGCCGCGCATTGTTCGCTCGCGAATGACGAATATCCCCCGAACGCGGAGCCTGATAGTTCACCTCGGGCAAACCACCCAGCACATCGCCGATCGCCTCAAGCAGCTGATTCAGCGACGTCGCCTGATTAAGCCCAACATTCACCGCCCCTTCCAGCACCCCGGGCGACTCCAGCGCCTGCACCAGCACGTCGACCAAGTCGCCAACATAGACGAAGTCTCGCGTCTGCTCACCATCGCCGAACACCGCGATTGACAAGCCCTTCTGCGCGCGCTCGGTAAAGATGCTGATCACACCGGAATATGGTGACGAGGGATCCTGTCGCGGCCCGAAGATATTGAAGAAACGGAAGACCACCGGTTCCAGACCATGCTGGCGGCGATAGAAATCCAGGTAATGCTCGCTGGCCAGCTTGTCCGCGGCATAAGGCGTCAGCGGCGCCTTCGGCGTGTCTTCGTCGATAGACTGGCCTTCGCCATTGTTGCCATAGACGGCAGCGCTCGAAGCGAACAGCACGCGCTTCACGCCCGCCTCGCGCATTGCCTCGCACAGATTGAGGGTGCCGATCAGGTTGCTCTGGTGCGTACCGAACGGATCGTCCACCGACGCCTGCACCGACGCCACGGCGGCCAGATGCACAACAGCTCTACAGCCCTGCATCGCAAGGCGGACGCACTCAGCATCAGCCACATCACCGACGATCAGCTCAACGTCCGTGCTCTGCGGCAGGTTCTCGCGCTTGCCGGTCGAAAGGTTGTCGAGCACACGAACGGCGTAGCCGCGCGCCAGCAGCGCATCGACCAGATTCGATCCAATGAACCCGGCACCGCCGGTGACCAGAATTGGGGCATCAGCCATGACGGTAATAGCGCTCCAGCAGGCTCGGCAGCCCCGTGCGCCAGGCGCGCGGCTTGAT
The DNA here is from genome assembly GCF_038561965.1 of Stutzerimonas stutzeri. NCBI lineage: Bacteria > Pseudomonadati > Pseudomonadota > Gammaproteobacteria > Pseudomonadales > Pseudomonadaceae > Stutzerimonas > Stutzerimonas stutzeri. The sequence goes on from NZ_CP139348.1 coordinate 3,941,402, forward strand.
GCCGAATGTGGTGAAAATCTTTTTGCATGCGAGCACACCGTGCTGCGGCTCGGCAGCAGCATCTGAACAATCGGCATGAGCCACGGCTGTCAGGTTCGCTTTCGTTACGTCGCGGTACCTACCAGCCTCACCGAGCAGCGCTTGCCCGACCAGCAAAGGCGTGGAAGCTTCATGCCCGCCGTAGTGATAGGTGCCCCACAGCGGTGCCTGGCAGTCGAGCTGCTTCAACACCGCCAGGATCACCCGAGCGGCATCGTCCACTGGCGTCGGATTGCCGCGCCGGTCATCCGCCAGCAGTATCGGATCGCTCTGCTCCAGCCGCTGCAGTACACGCCCCAATACACCGTCGCGACTGTCATCAAGCAACCAGCCAAAACGCAGCAGTACGTGGCGTGGACATAACGAGCGCACGCTCTGCTCGATACGCCAGAGCGCCTTGCCCCGCGTGTCCAACGGCGCGACTTCGTCCTTCTCGCTGTACGCCGTGGTACGGGCACCGTCGAACACGCGGTAGCTCGACGGCTGCAATAGCACGAAATCGTGATGCTGGCAGAGTTCGGCGAGGCGATCGACCGCGCGCTCCTGAGCAGCAAGCGCAGTCTCATTGGGCTGCCCGCTCTGAAACCAGTCGTAATAGTAGGCAAGATTGACCACGACATCCGGACGGTTGTCGTCGAGCAACTGGGTAAGACTGGCGGCGTCCCAGCCCTGGGCAGGCGGGCGCGGCGCGAGAAAACCGATGTCTTCCTCAGCGCCGAGGCGGATGAGCGCCTGGCCCAGGGCATTGCCGCCGCCCAACAGCATCAGGCGCATTCGCATTCAAAAAACTCTAGAAGGGGATGTCGTCGTCGAAGCTGTCGTAGTCCGGTGCCGGCTGCTGCCGTGCAGCGGGCTGCTGCGACTGCGGCTGTGCCTGCTGACGCGGCGCCTGTTGCGGCTCGCGCTGCGGACGAGCTTGACGCGGTGCTTCGTCGGCACTGCCGCCACGACCGCCGAGCAGCTGCATGCTGCCGTTCATGTCGACCACGATCTCGGTGGTGTAGCGCTTGACGCCGTCCTTCTCCCACTCGCGGGTCTGCAGACGGCCTTCGATGTAGCACTGCGAACCCTTGCGCAGGTATTCGCCGGCGATCTCGGCGACCTTACCGAACAGCACGACACGGTGCCACTCGGTGCGTTCCTGTAGCTGGCCGGTCTGCTTATCCTTCCAGCTGTCGGTGGTTGCCAGCGTGATGTTGGTCACCGCATTGCCATTGGGCATGTAGCGGGTTTCCGGGTCGCCGCCGACATTGCCGATCAAGATGACTTTATTCACCCCTCTGGCCATGGGTAACTCCTCTTGGAACAATGAGATTAAATGGGCTCGCCGATGGCGCTCCTGCTACCAACAAACCCGATGACCGCGAATCTTACCTCAGCCACCCCTTACAACCAACCGACGCACATTCAAGTTGCGCCGGCTTTGCGCGACCCATCTGGATTACAAGCGCACAACCTTAAGCGACAAGACGATCCAGCGTTTCACGGTCCAGCAATTGCGTATCGACCTTGATGTAGGCCGCCGCCTCGTCGATAACGATCAGGACATCGCTGACTCCGGCAACCTGCAGCAGGTCATCGCCAAGCCTGGCATTAGCGAGCGCACCGCTGGAGAGAGGCAGGCGCAGACTGGTCACATAGGGCGGCTCGCGCATGCTGAAAGCGACCACGAACCACAGCGCGCAGAGTGCAGCGCAGCCGCCGAACACCAACGCTAACCCACCCTGCTGATAGAGCATGCCGCCCAGCACGCCACCCAGACCGGCACCAAGGAACTGACTCGTGGAATAGACGCCCATTGCGGTGCCCTTGCCGCCAGCAGGCGCAACCTTGCTGATCAGCGATGGCAAGGAAGCTTCCAGCAGATTGAACGCGATGAAGAAGCCCACCATGCCGACAACCAGCATCCACAGCCCGTTACCGAACCACCAGAAAAACAGCTCGCAAAGCAGCAACGCGGTGACCGCCCCCAACAGCACGCGACGCATCTGCCGCTTCTTCTCACCATAAATAATGAAAGGGATCATGCCGAAGAAGCCGACTAGCAAGGCCGTGAGATAAACCCACCAGTGCTCTTCTTTGGGCAGCGCGCCCTGCTCCACCAGCGCCAGCGGCAGCGCGACGAAACTGGCCATCAGAATGGCGTGCAGCGCCAGGATGCTGAAATCCAGACGCAGTAGATCGGGATGGCGCAGGGTCAACCCGAGCGCCTGCTTGGCGACCGCGGACTCTCGATGACGCACATGGGCCTCGGCCTTTGGTAGCACTGCGACGATGACGCCACCGAGCATTGCCATCCCAGCGGTCACCCAGAACAGCCCGGACAAGCCGAAGGCACGGGTCAGCAACGGCCCGACAATCATCGCTACAGCAAAGGAAAACCCGATGCTCACCCCGATCAGCGCCATCGCCTTGGTCCGATGCTGTTCGCGGGTCAAGTCTGAAAGAAGTGCCATCACAGCCGCTGAAATCGCTCCGGCTCCTTGCAGAATGCGCCCCGCGATGACGCCCCAGATGCTGTCAGACATCGCCGCCAGCGCGGCGCCGGCGGCGAAGATCAACAAGCCGAAATAGATGATCGGCAAGCGCCCGATGCGATCGGAGAGAATACCGAAGGGAATTTGCAGCAGCGCCTGGGTCAAACCATAGGCACCTATCGCAAGGCCGATCAGGGTCGGCGTAGCGCCTTCCAGATCCATGCCGTAGGTGGCCAGCACGGGCAAAACCATGAACATGCCGAGCATGCGAAAAGCGAACACCAATGCCAGCCCGGAGGCTGCGCGTGTCTCGCTGGCGCTCATGCGCTCGCTGTAGGGGTCCTGCATGGAGGGTCTCGCTTGTATGAACCGGCGGCGATTCTAGCAGCCCAACCCTGTTCGGCACAGGCGCACGGTTTTGCCGCGACTATCTCCCCGGCCGTATACTTTCGGGTTTCCGCCCGCCACGCGAGGCTGTTTTGGACAAGATTCTGATTCGTGGGGCTCGCACCCACAACCTGAAGAACATCGACCTCACCCTGCCGCGCGACAAGCTGATCGTTATTACCGGCCTGTCCGGTTCCGGCAAGTCTTCGCTGGCTTTCGACACTCTTTACGCCGAAGGCCAGCGCCGTTACGTCGAGTCGCTCTCGGCGTACGCGCGGCAATTCCTCTCGATGATGGAAAAGCCCGACGTAGACACCATCGAGGGGCTATCCCCGGCGATCTCCATCGAGCAGAAATCGACCTCGCACAACCCGCGCTCCACCGTAGGCACCATTACCGAGATCTACGATTACCTGCGCCTGCTTTACGCACGCGTCGGCACGCCGCGCTGCCCGGATCATGACGCACCGCTGGAAGCACAGACCGTCAGCCAGATGGTCGATCAGGTGCTGGCGTTGCCCGAGGGCCGCAAACTCATGCTGCTGGCGCCGGTCATTCGCGAGCGCAAGGGCGAGCATCTGGCCGTGTTTGACGAACTGCGCGCCCAGGGTTTCGTGCGCGCCCGCATCAACGGGCGCCTGCACGAGCTCGACGAACTACCTAAGCTGGACAAACAGAAGAAGCATTCCATCGATGTGGTGGTCGACCGCTTCAAGGTTCGCGGCGACTTGCAGCAACGCCTGGCCGAGTCTTTCGAGACCGCGCTGAAGCTGGCCGATGGCATCGCCCTGGTCGCTTCCATGGAAGAGGATGACGACAGCGAAGAGATGATCTTCTCTGCGCGCTTCGCTTGCCCGATCTGCGGCCACTCGATCAGCGAGCTGGAGCCGAAGCTGTTCTCCTTCAACAACCCGGCCGGCGCCTGCCCGACCTGCGACGGCCTCGGTGTGAAGCAGTTCTTCGATGCCAAACGCCTGGTCAATGGCGAGCTGACCCTTGCCGAAGGCGCCATACGCGGCTGGGATCGACGCAACGTCTACTACTTCCAGATGCTCGGCTCACTGGCCTCGCACTACGACTTCAGCCTGGACGAGCCGTTCGACTCGCTGGCAGCCGACCAACAGAAATTCATCCTGCGCGGCAGCGGTCGCGAAAACGTTGAATTCCGTTATCTCAACGATCGCGGGGATATCGTCAAGCGCTCGCACCCGTTCGAGGGCATCATTCCCAACCTGGAACGGCGCTACCGCGAAACCGAGTCCAACTCGGTTCGCGAAGAGCTGGCCAAGTACCTCAGCACCCAGCCCTGCCCGGACTGTCGCGGCACACGGCTGCGCCGGGAGGCCCGCCACGTATGGGTCGGCGACAAGACTTTGCCTGCGGTTACAGCCATGCCCATCGGCGATGCCACCGACTACTTCGGCAGCCTCTCGCTCAGCGGACGGCGCGGCGAGATCGCCGACAAGATTCTCAAGGAGATCAGTGAACGCCTGCAGTTCCTGGTCAATGTCGGCCTCGATTATCTGACTCTGGACCGCAGCGCAGATACGCTCTCCGGCGGTGAAGCCCAGCGTATCCGCCTGGCCAGCCAGATTGGTGCCGGGCTTGTCGGGGTGATGTACATCCTCGACGAACCGTCGATCGGCCTGCATCAGCGCGACAACGAGCGGCTGCTGGGCACACTTCGTCATCTGCGCGACATCGGCAATACCGTAATCGTCGTCGAGCATGACGAAGATGCGATTCGTCTCGCCGACTACGTGGTAGACATCGGCCCCGGCGCCGGCATACATGGCGGCCGCATCGTCGCTGAGGGCACGCCGGACGAGGTGATGGCGCACCCGGATTCGCTGACCGGCAAGTACCTTTCTGGACGGGTGAAGATCAACTACCGGCCCGAGCGTACTCGTCGTGATCCAAAGCAGCTGCTCAAACTGAAGGGCGCGCGTGGTAACAACCTGCGCAACGTCGACCTGGAAATCCCGGTCGGCCTGCTTACCTGCATCACCGGCGTGTCGGGCTCGGGCAAGTCGACCCTGATCAACAACACGCTGTTCCCGATCACAGCTACTGCGCTCAATGGCGCGACCACGCTGGAAGTAGCGCCGCACGACAGCTTCGATGGCCTGCAGCATCTGGACAAGGTGGTGGATATCGATCAGAGCCCGATCGGCCGCACCCCGCGCTCCAACCCGGCGACCTATACCGGTCTGTTCACGCCGATTCGCGAGCTGTTTGCCGGCGTTCCGGAAGCGCGCTCACGCGGCTACGGTCCGGGCCGCTTCTCTTTCAACGTCAAGGGTGGACGCTGCGAAGCCTGCCAGGGCGACGGTGTGATCAAGGTGGAGATGCACTTCCTGCCGGATATCTACGTGCCCTGCGACGTGTGCAAGGGCAAGCGCTACAACCGCGAGACGCTGGAGGTGAAATACAAGGGCAAGAGCATCACCGAAGTGCTCGATATGACCATCGAAGAAGCCCGCGAATTCTTCGATCCGGTTCCCGCCGTTGCACGCAAACTGCAGACGCTGATAGATGTAGGGCTGTCCTATATCAAGCTGGGGCAAAGTGCGACAACCCTCTCCGGCGGTGAGGCGCAGCGCGTCAAGTTGTCCCGCGAGCTATCCAAGCGCGACACCGGCAAGACCCTGTACATCCTCGACGAACCCACCACCGGCCTGCATTTCGCCGATATCCAGCAACTGCTCGACGTACTGCATCGTCTGCGCGATCACGGCAACACCGTCGTGGTAATCGAGCACAACCTTGACGTGATCAAGACCGCCGACTGGCTGGTCGATCTCGGTCCGGAAGGCGGCTCGAAAGGTGGCCAGATAATCGCCTGCGGTACTCCAGAAGAGGTGGCAGACATGACCCAGTCGCATACGGGCCATTTCCTCAAGCCGTTGCTCGAGCGCGACCGGCACTGAAGCAAAACGCAAAAGCCGGGCCTCTTACGAGGCCCGGCTTCTTTTACTTTCCTTCCCAACTCAGGTTATGCGACTTCGCTCGGATGGACGCCTAGCCCCAGGGCGATACCCGCACCGTAATCCGCGTCGGCCTGGAAGAAGTACCCCAACTGACGCAACTGCACATCACGCGATACGCCCTTCATCGCACCAACGATGTTGTTGATCAGCAACTGCTGCTGCTCGCCCGTCATCAACCTGAACAGCGCCCCGGCCTGGCTAAAATAATCGCCGTCGACGCGATGATCATAACGGTCCGCGCCGCCGGAAAGCGCGAGAGCCGGTTCTGCATAACGCGGCACCTGCTTCGGTGCATCGGCGTGACTGTTCGGCTCATAGTTCGGCGCAGAGCCACCATTGCCGTCGAAACGCATGGCACCGTCGCGCTGGTAGTTGCTGGCAGGGCAGCGCGGTGCGTTAACCGGGAGCTGCTGGTGATTGGTACCGACCCGGTAACGCTGAGCATCAGCGTAGGCAAACACCCGCCCCTGAAGCATACGATCCGGTGACAGGCCGACGCCCGGCACAACATTACTCGGAGCGAATGTAGCCTGCTCGACCTCTGCAAAATAGTTCTGCGGGTTACGATTGAGCTCGACGACACCCACTTCAATCAACGGATAGTCCTTCTGTGACCATACCTTGGTAACGTCGAAGGGGTTTTCGGCGCGGGTGGCCGCCTCCCCTTCGGTCATCACCTGAATGCAAAGCTTCCACCGAGGGAACTCGCCCTGCTCGATTGCCTGAAAAAGATCGCGCTGGGCGTAGTCCGGATCCGTGCCAGCCAAGCGAGCCGCGTCGCCCGGCTGCAAGTTCTTGATCCCTTGCATGCTCTTGAAGTGAAACTTCACCCAGTGCCGCTCGCCAGCAGCGTTGAGCATACTGAACGTGTGACTACCGAACCCGTGCATGAAGCGGTAGCCGTCAGGGATGCCACGATCGGAAAACAGGATGGTGACCTGGTGCAACGCCTCGGGCGAATGGGACCAGAAGTCCCACATCATTTGCGGGCTTTTCAGGTTGCTTCGAGGGTCACGTTTCTGCGTATGAATGAAGTCAGGAAACTTCAGAGGATCACGAATGAAGAACACCGGGGTGTTGTTGCCCACCACATCCCAGTTGCCTTCTTCAGTGTAAAACTTAACCGCAAAACCGCGTGGATCACGCTCGGTATCCGCCGAGCCACGCTCGCCTCCGACAGTGGAGAACCGCAGAAACAAGGGCGTTTGCTTGCCGACAGTCTGAAAAGGCTTAGCCAGGGTATATCGAGTGATGTCAGCGGTGATTGTCAGGGTGCCGTAAGCACCTGAGCCTTTTGCATGTACGCGGCGCTCTGGAATGACTTCGCGGTTGAAGTGTGCAAGCTTTTCAACCAGATGGAAGTCATCCAGCAACAACGGCCCGCGAGCACCAGCGGAGCGAGAATTCTGGTTGTCGGCGATCGGAGCGCCGCTAGCGGTAGTAAGGGTATTGCCCTGGCTCATGATGATTCTCCTTGAACATTCCGTAGAAAAGCTCGGCTTGGTGAGATTCTAACGAGGCAGGACAAAAGAGCTAATTTATTAAATGAACAAAGCCAATAGACTGGGCAAATCAGTCAAACAAAAAAAACCGGGCTAAGCCCGGTTCTTTTTTTCGGCAGCCAATTTTACTCGGCTGCAGCCTCAACCTCACCAGTGACCGGACGGTCCACCAGCTCGACGTAGGCCATAGGAGCGTTATCCCCAGCACGGAAACCGCACTTGAGGATGCGCAGATAACCGCCCTGACGGGTGGCGTAGCGCTTGCCCAAATCGTTGAACAGTTTGCCGACGATAGCTTTCGAACGGGTACGGTCGAAAGCCAGACGACGGTTGGCGACGCTGTCTTCCTTGGCCAGGGTGATCAGAGGCTCAGCGACACGACGCAGCTCTTTCGCCTTGGGCAGGGTGGTCTTGATCAGTTCGTGCTCGAACAGCGACACCGCCATGTTCTGAAACATGGCCTTGCGGTGGGCGCTGGTGCGGCTCAGGTGACGGCCACTTTTACGATGACGCATGATTGAAATTCCTTACCAAACGTTCAGTTCGGTTACTGGGGGCGATCAGGCAGTGGCCTTATCGTCCTTCTTGAGACTTGCCGGCGGCCAGTTATCCAGACGCATACCCAGGGACAAACCACGCGAAGCCAGAACATCCTTGATTTCAGTCAGGGATTTCTTGCCCAGATTCGGCGTTTTCAACAGCTCTACTTCGGTGCGCTGAATCAGGTCACCGATGTAATAGATGTTTTCCGCTTTCAGGCAGTTGGCCGAACGTACGGTCAGCTCCAGGTCATCAACCGGACGCAACAGGATCGGATCGATCTCGTCTTCCTGCTCGATAACTACCGGCTCGCTGTCGCCCTTAAGGTCGACGAACGCAGCCAGCTGCTGTTGCAGGATGGTCGCTGCACGACGGATCGCCTCTTCGGGATCCAGGGTGCCGTTGGTTTCCAGGTCAATGACCAGTTTGTCCAGGTTGGTGCGCTGCTCGACACGAGCATTCTCGACCACGTAAGCCACGCGACGAACCGGACTGAAGGTAGCGTCGAGCTGCAGACGACCGATGCTACGGCTTTCGTCTTCATCGCTCTGACGCGCATCAGCAGGCTCGTAACCACGGCCGCGAGCGACCTTGAGCTTCATGTTGATCGAGCCGTTGGCCGCCAGGTTGGCGATCAGGTGATCGCCATTGACGATTTCGACATCGTGATCCAGCTGGATATCGGCAGCGGTAACAGCGCCCGCGCCCTTCTTCACCAGGCTCAAGGTCACTTCATCACGGCCGTGCAGCTTGATGGCGATACCTTTGAGGTTTAGCAGGATTTCGATGACATCTTCCTGCACGCCCTCGATGGCGCTGTACTCGTGGAGCACACCGTCGATCTCAGCCTCGACCACAGCGCAGCCGGGCATGGAGGACAACAGAATACGACGCAGCGCGTTGCCAAGGGTGTGGCCAAAACCACGCTCGAGGGGCTCGAGAGTGATCTTGGCACGGGTCGGACTGACCACCTGCACATCAATATGGCGGGGGGTCAGGAACTCATTTACCGAACTCTGCATGGATACACCTATTTTCTAGCCCTTACTTGGAGTAGAGCTCGACAATCAGGTTTTCGTTAATGTCGGCGGACAGATCACTGCGAGCCGGAACATTCTTGAAAACACCAGATTTTTTGTCGGCATCTACTTCGACCCATTCAACGCGGCCGCGCTGAGCGCACAGCTCGAGGGCCTGGGCGATACGCAGCTGGTTACGGCACTTCTCGCGAACTTCCACCACGTCACCGGCCTTGACCTGGTACGACGGGACGTTCACGGTCTGACCGTTGACGCTGATCGACTTGTGCGAGACCAACTGACGCGACTCGGCACGCGTCGAGCCGAAGCCCATACGGTACACGACGTTGTCTAGGCGGCACTCGAGCAGCTGCAGCAGGTTCTCGCCAGTAGCGCCCTTACGGCTAGCGGCTTCCTTGTAGTAACCGCTGAACTGACGCTCCAGCACACCGTAGATACGGCGTACCTTTTGCTTTTCACGCAGCTGGGTGCCGTAGTCGGACAGACGCCCGCGGCGCTGACCGTGAACACCTGGGGGCGTTTCGATATTGCACTTAGATTCTAGCGCGCGCGCACCACTCTTCAGGAAGAGATCGGTGCCTTCACGACGAGACAGTTTGCACTTGGGACCAATATAACGAGCCATTCTTCACTGTCTCCTGATTACACGCGGCGCTTCTTCGGCGGACGGCACCCGTTATGCGGGATAGGCGTCACGTCGGTGATGCTGGCGATTTTATAACCACATGCGTTCAAAGCACGCACGGCGGACTCACGACCCGGACCCGGACCCTTGACGTTGACGTCGAGGTTCTTCAGGCCGTACTCCAAAGCAGCTTGACCAGCGCGCTCTGCAGCGATCTGGGCAGCGAACGGAGTGCTCTTACGCGAGCCGCGGAAACCGGAACCACCGGAGGTAGCCCAAGACAACGCATTGCCCTGACGATCGGTGATGGTCACGATAGTATTGTTGAAAGACGCGTGGATGTGGGCGATCCCATCAACCACTGTCTTTTTGACTTTTTTACGAGGACGAGCAGCAGGTTTTGCCATGACTAAATTCCTGTCGATTCGCTAACGCGATTACTTGCGGATCGGCTTGCGCGGGCCCTTACGGGTACGAGCGTTGGTCTTGGTACGCTGACCGCGCACCGGCAGACCACGACGATGACGCAGGCCGCGATAGCAACCCAGGTCCATCAAGCGCTTGATTTTCATGTTGACTTCGCGACGAAGGTCGCCTTCAACGATGAACTTGCCAACTTCGCCACGCAGCAGTTCGACCTGCTCGTCGGAAAGATCCTTGATCTTTGCTGCCGGATTCACACCGGTAGCGGCGCAGATTTCCTGCGCACGGGTGCGACCAACACCGAAGATGTAGGTCAGCGAGATAACAGTGTGCTTGTTATCCGGAATGTTTACGCCTGCAATACGGGCCATTCAGTGAAACTCCAATTGACAGCTACCTACGCCCCGGAAGCCAAGAAAAGGGCGCGAGATATTAACGCTGTAATAACAAATATTCAACCCGGCAGCGCACTAGCTGCCGGGTTATACGCCTTACACAATCAGCCTTGGCGCTGCTTGTGACGCGGTTCTGCGCTGCAGATCACGCGCACGACACCGTCGCGACGGATGATCTTGCAGTTACGGCACAGCTTTTTAACCGATGCACGAACTTTCATCACCAACTCCTAGAACCTTACGAACCACCTCAGCGGAGCATTCCGCTGCCGTAGCCCTTCAGGTTGGCTTTCTTCATCAGGGAATCGTACTGGTGCGACATGAGGTGTGATTGCACCTGGGACATAAAGTCCATGACAACCACAACAACGATCAGCAACGAGGTCCCACCAAGGTAGAACGGCACATTGGCCGCAACCACAAGAAACTGTGGCAGCAGGCAGACAGCCGTCATGTACAGGGCGCCGAACATGGTCAAACGTGTCAGCACACCATCGATGTAGCGAGCCGACTGCTCTCCAGGACGAATCCCGGGAATAAACGCACCGGATTTCTTCAGGTTCTCTGCAACATCCTTCGGATTGAACATCAATGCCGTATAGAAGAAGCAGAAGAAAATGATCCCAGCACTGAACAGCAGGATATTCAACGGTTGCCCCGGAGCGATCGCCTGGGAAATATCAGCCAACCACCCCATGTTCTCGGACTGACCAAACCACTGCCCCAGAGAGGCAGGGAATAGCAAAATGCTGCTGGCAAAAATAGCCGGGATCACGCCCGCCATATTCACCTTCAACGGCAAGTGACTGGTCTGCGCAGCGAAGACCTTACGACCCTGCTGACGCTTAGCGTAGTGCACCGCAATGCGACGCTGCCCACGCTCGATGAAGACCACAAAGCCAATGATTGCAACAGCCAACAGTCCGACAGCCAGCAGAGCGATGATATTGATGTCGCCTTGACGAGCCGACTCGAACGACTGGCCTAGCGCGCCCGGCAAGCCGGCGACAATACCCGCGAAGATCAGCATCGAAATGCCATTACCGACACCCCGCTCGGTGATCTGCTCGCCCAGCCACATCATGAACATCGCACCGGAAACGAAGGTAGTGATGGCCACGAAGTAGAAGCCGAAATCATTACTGAACGCGACACCTTGCCCCGCCAGACCGACCGACATCCCGACAGCCTGAACGATCGCTAGGACCAGCGTACCGTAACGCGTGTACTGGCTGATCTTGCGCCGTCCGGCCTCACCTTCTTTCTTCAACTGCTCCAGCTGTGGGCTGACAGCGGTCATGAGCTGCATGATGATCGACGCCGAAATGTACGGCATGATCCCCAGTGCAAAAATGCTCATACGCTCCAGCGCACCGCCAGAAAACATGTTGAACAAGCTAAGGATGGTCCCCTCGTTCTGACGAAACAGCTCGGCCAACCGATCGGGATTGATCCCGGGAACGGGGATGTGCGCGCCAATCCGGTAGACGATGATCGCCATGAACAGAAAGCGCAGACGAGCCCAGAGTTCGGACAGACCACCATTACTCAGCGCGGAGAGAGCACCTTGCTTAGCCATTTATTCCTCGAACTTGCCGCCAGCTGCTTCGATAGCCGCACGCGCACCTTTGGTGGCTGCGATACCCTTGAGAGTGACCGCACGACCAACCTCGCCCGACAGCATGACTTTCACACGCTGAACGTTCTGGTTGATGATGTTGGCATCTTTCAAGCTCTGCACGGTGACAACATCACCTTCCACCTTGGCCAGCTCGGAGGTACGCACTTCTGCGCGATCCATGGCTTTCAGCGAAACGAAGCCGAACTTCGGCAGACGACGATGCAGAGGCTGCTGACCGCCCTCGAAACCAGGGGCAATCTTGCCACCGGAACGGGAAGTCTGACCTTTGTGACCACGGCCACCGGTCTTGCCCAGGCCGCTACCGATACCACGACCCGGACGCAGCTTTTCGCGACGGGCACCCGGCGCAGAACGCAAATCGTTCAGTTGCATGGCTTAGCCCTCCACACGGAGCATGTAATAAGCCTTGTTGATCATGCCGCGATTTTCAGGAGTATCCTGAACTTCGACGGTGTGACCAATGCGACGCAGGCCCAGACCCTTGACGCACAGCTTGTGATTAGGGATACGACCGCTGACACTCTTGATCAGCGTGACCTTTACGGTATTAGCCATGATCAGGAAATCTCCTCGACGCTCTTGCCGCGCTTGGCAGCAATCGACTCAGGCGACTGCATCGCCTTCAATCCCTTGAAGGTGGCATGAACCACGTTCACCGGGTTGGTAGAGCCGTAGCACTTAGCCAGGACGTTCTGCACGCCAGCCACTTCCAGAATGGCACGCATAGCACCACCAGCGATCACACCAGTACCTTCAGAAGCAGGCTGCATGTAGATCTTCGAAGCGCCATGGGCGGCTTTGGTAGCGTACTGCAGCGTAGTGCCGTTCAGATCAACCTGGATCATGTTGCGGCGAGCCGCCTCCATGGCCTTCTGAATCGCAGCCGGTACTTCACGGGACTTACCGCGACCGAAACCTACGCGACCTTTGCCATCACCCACTACAGTCAGCGCGGTGAAGGTGAAGATACGACCACCTTTTACGGTTTTTGCGACGCGGTTAACTTGAACCAATTTCTCGATGTAGCCTTCGTCGCGCTTTTGCTCGTTATTTGCCATAACTTAGAACTCCAGCCCGCCTTCACGAGCAGCATCAGCCAGTGCCTTCACACGACCGTGGTACTTGAAGCCAGAACGGTCGAACGCCACCTGAGTGACACCTGCGGCTTTCGCACGCTCAGCGACCAGCTGACCGACTTTCTTGGCAGCGTCGACATTGCCGGTGGCAGCATCACGCAGTTCTTTGTCCAGAGTCGAGGCGCTGGCCAGGACCTTGCCGCCGTCGGCCGAAAGGACCTGGGCGTAGATGTGCTGGGAAGAGCGGTACACGCAAAGGCGTACGGTTTCCAGCTCGCGCATCTTCAGGCGTGCCTTGCGAGCGCGACGCAGACGAGTTTCTTTCTTTACGCTCATTTGCTATGCCCTACTTCTTCTTAGCTTCTTTGCGACGGACTACTTCATCCGAGTACCGCACACCTTTACCCTTGTAAGGCTCAGGACGACGGAAGTCGCGGATTTCAGCAGCCACCTGACCGACCAGTTGCTTGTCGACACCCTTGATCAGGATATCGGTCTGGCTGGGGGTCTCAGCGGTAACGCCTTGCGGCAGTTCATAATCCACCGGATGCGAGAAACCGAGAGCCAGGGACAGCACTTGACCTTTGGCTTGCGCCTTGTAACCAACACCAACCAGCTGGAGCTTACGCTCGAAGCCTTGGCTGACGCCGATCACCATATTGTTGACCAGTGCACGGGTAGTACCGGCCATGGCGCGAGTCTGCTGATCGCCATTGCGAGCAGCAAAACGCAATTCACCAGCCTCATGGACTACTTCCACAGACGAGTGCACATTCAGTTCCAGAGTACCCTTGGCACCCTTTACCGAAAGCTGTTGGCCGGAAATGTTGAATTCAACACCAGCGGGCAGCTTGACGGGGTTCTTAGCAACGCGAGACATGCTTATCCCCCCTTAGAACACTGTGCAGAGCACTTCGCCGCCAACGCCAGCAGCGCGAGCGGCCCGATCAGTCATCACACCTTTGTTGGTGGAGACAATCGAAACACCCAGACCGCCGCGTACTTTCGGCAACTGATCAACGGATTTGTACTGGCGAAGGCCAGGACGGCTTACGCGCTTAAGCTCCTCGATGACCGGACGGCCCTCGAAGTACTTCAGCTCGATAGACAGCTGCGGCTTGGCGTCGCTGCTGACGTTGTATCCTGCGATATAGCCTTCACCTTGAAGAACGTTGGCTACAGCCACCTTCAACGTGGAAGACGGCATGCTTACGACGGACTTTTCGGCCATCTGGGCATTACGGATACGAGTTAGCATGTCCGCTAACGGGTCCTGCATACTCATGGGCGCTTAGCTCCTAATACAAAAAAATAAGCCCGCAAGGGCTCGTGTCGCCTACCGAATGAGCGAGCACTACAGTGCGAGGCTCGGGCGAGCCGGACATTCTAGAGACACTTCTGAAACGAATCAAGCCCCATGAGGGGCTTGATCAAAAACAAACAGGACCGAAGGCCCTGTCTATTTCATTACCAGCTGGCCTTGACCAGACCTGGCACGTCACCACGCATTGCAGCCTGCCGCAGCATGTTGCGCGAAAGGCCGAACTTGCGATAAACGCCATGCGGACGCCCGGTCAGACGGCAGCGGTTACGCAGGCGCGCAGCGCTTGCGTCGCGAGGCTGCTTCTGCAGAGCTACCTGAGCTTCCCAACGCGCCTCCGGAGTGGACTCCGGGCTAGCGATGATGGCCTTCAGTGCAGCACGCTTCTGGGCGAACTTGGCAACCGTCTGCTGACGCTTCAGCTCACGGTTCTTCATGCTTTGCTTAGCCATGTGCCTACTCCAATCAGTTACGGAACGGGAAGTTGAAAGCACGCAGCAGAGCGCGTCCTTCATCATCCGTCCGAGCAGTGGTAGTCAGAGTGATGTCCAGACCACGAAGGGCATCAATCTTGTCGTAGTCGATCTCCGGGAAGATGATCTGCTCTTTCACGCCCATGCTGTAGTTGCCGCGCCCATCGAAGGACTTGGCATTCAGGCCGCGGAAGTCACGCACGCGCGGCAGGGAGATAGAAAGCAGGCGATCCAGGAACTCGTACATACGATCACTGCGCAAAGTCACCTTGACGCCGATCGGCCAGCCTTCGCGAACCTTAAAGCCTGCGATGGACTTGCGAGCGTGGGTCACTACGACCTTCTGGCCGGTAATCTTCTCAAGATCGGCAACTGCGTTGTCGATGATTTTCTTGTCACCGATCGCTTCGCCGATACCCATGTTAAGGGTGATCTTGGTAATGCGCGGAACCTCCATCACGTTGCCGAGCTGAAGTTCTTCCTTCAGCTTGGGCGCGATTTCCTTCCGATAAACTTCTTTTAGTCGTGCCATGGTTATCTACCTAGCAGTCTCAAGCGTCAACCGGCTTCTGGGTCGACTTGAAGACACGAATTTTCTTGCCCTCTTCAACCTTGAAGCCAACGCGGTCTGCCTTGTTGGTCTCACCGTTGAAAATGGCGACGTTAGAGACGTGCAAAGGCGCCTCCTTCTCGACGATACCGCCCTGAACGCCGGACATCGGGTTCGGCTTGGTATGGCGCTTTACCAGGTTGATCCCACCAACGACCAAACGGTCGTCAGCGAGAACCTTGAGCACCTTACCGCGCTTGCCCTTGTCTTTGCCGGCGATGACGATGATCTCGTCGTTGCGACGAATCTTTTGCATGCGGCTACTCCTTACAGCACTTCAGGGGCGAGCGAGACGATTTTCATGAACTTCTCGGTACGAAGTTCACGCGTCACCGGCCCAAAGATACGGGTGCCGATAGGCTCCTGCTTGTTGTTCAGCAGAACAGCAGCATTGCCATCGAAGCGAATGATTGAACCATCGGGACGACGAACGCCGTGACGGGTGCGAACCACAACTGCGGTCATCACCTGGCCCTTCTTGACCTTGCCACGAGGAATCGCTTCCTTGACGGTTACCTTGATAATGTCGCCGATGCCGGCGTAACGGCGGTGGGAACCGCCGAGCACCTTGATACACATGACGCGACGAGCGCCACTGTTATCAGCCACATCGAGCATGGATTGAGTCTGAATCATATAATTTCTCCGACCCCTAGCCCTTAGACTTCGACGGCGCGTTCAACGACATCAACCAGCATCCAGGACTTAGTCTTTGCCAGCGGACGAGTCTCGCGGATGGTGACCTTGTCGCCGATACGGCACTGGTTGGTTTCGTCGTGGGCGTGCAGCTTGGTCGAACGCTTCACGTATTTACCGTAGATCGGGTGCTTAACGCGACGCTCGATCAGAACGGTGATGGTCTTGTCCATCTTGTCGCTGACGACGCGACCGGTCAGCGTACGGACGGTTTTCTGAGCTTCAGCCATGATCACTTACCTGCCTGCTGGTTGAGCACAGTCTTGACGCGAGCGATGTCGCGCTTGACTTGCGAGAGCAGGTGAGACTGCCCCAACTGGCCAGTCGCCTTCTGCATGCGCAGATTGAACTGGTCCCGCAGCAGCTCGAGCAGTTGCTCGTTCAGCTGCTCAACGGATTTTTCACGAAGTTCATTCGCTTTCATCACATCACCGTCCGCTTAACAAAGGAGGTGGCGAGCGGCAGCTTTGCAGCAGCCAGGGCGAAAGCCTCACGCGCCAGCTCTTCGGAAACACCCTCGATCTCGTAGAGCACCTTGCCCGGCTGAATCTGGGCTACCCAGTACTCGACGCTACCCTTACCTTTACCCATACGAACTTCGAGGGGCTTTTTGGTAACAGGCTTGTCGGGGAACACGCGGATCCAGATCTTGCCGCCACGCTTAACGTGACGAGTCAGCGCACGACGTGCAGCCTCGATCTGGCGCGCGGTCAGACGACCACGGGAAACAGACTTCAACGCGAACTCGCCGAAGCTGACCTTGCTACCGCGCTGAGCCAGACCACGGTTGTGGCCGGTCATCTGCTTGCGGAATTTTGTACGCTTGGGTTGCAACATTTGGCGTACCCCTTACTTAGCAGCTTTTTTACGAGGAGCGGGCGCTTGAGGCTTGAGCTCTTCATGGCGACCACCAATCACTTCGCCTTTGAAGATCCACACCTTCACGCCGATCACACCGTAAGTGGTGTGCGCTTCGTAAGTGTTGTAATCGATATCGGCACGCAGGGTGTGCAGAGGCACACGACCTTCGCGATACCACTCGGTACGGGCGATTTCAGCCCCACCTAGACGACCACTGACCTGGATCTTGATGCCCTTGGCACCAATACGCATGGCGTTCTGCACGGCGCGCTTCATGGCGCGACGGAACATTACGCGACGCTCCAGCTGCTGAGCTACGCTCTGTGCAACCAGCATGGCGTCGAGCTCCGGCTTGCGGATCTCTTCGATGTTGATGTGCACAGGCACACCCATTTGCTTGGTCAGGTCCTGACGCAGCTTTTCAACATCCTCACCTTTCTTGCCGATCACGATGCCGGGACGAGCGGTGTGGATGGTGATGCGTGCGGTTTGTGCCGGGCGATGGATATCGATACGGCTTACGGACGCGCTTTTTAGTTTGTCTTGGAGGTACTCACGCACGTTCAGATCTGCAAGCAGATAGTCTGCATACGTACGGCCGTCTGCGTACCAGACGGAGGTGTGCTCCTTGACGATTCCCAGGCGAATGCCAGTGGGATGTACTTTCTGACCCATCTGATCGACTCCGTTACTTGTCCGCAACCTTGACAGTGATATGGCAAGACCGCTTGACGATGCGATCAGCGCGGCCTTTGGCACGCGGCATGATGCGCTTAAGCGAACGCCCCTCGTTGACGAAGACTGTGGAGACTTTGAGGTCATCCACATCAGCGCCTTCGTTGTGCTCGGCGTTGGCAACGGCCGACTCCAGCACTTTTTTCATGATCTCGGCGGCTTTCTTGCTACTGAAAGCCAGGAGGTTGAGCGCTTCGCCCACCTTCTTCCCGCGGATCTGGTCGGCGACCAGGCGGGCTTTCTGGGCGGAGATGCGAGCGCCCGACAACTTAGCGGCTACTTCCATCTTTCCTTACCCCTTAGCGCTTGCCTTTCTTGTCCGCTACGTGCCCGCGATAGGTGCGGGTAGCAGCGAACTCGCCGAGTTTATGGCCGACCATGTCTTCGGACACGAGGACCGGAACATGCTGGCGACCGTTATGTACAGCGATGGTCAGACCGACCATTTGCGGCAGGATCATCGAACGACGCGACCAGGTTTTCACCGGCTTGCGATCATTCTTTTCCAATGCCACTTCGACCTTCTTCAATAGGTGAAGATCGATAAAAGGACCTTTTTTCAGAGAACGCGGCACTGTCGTATCCCTCTAGTTACTTGCGACGACGGACGATCATGTTATCGGTGCGCTTGTTAGTGCGGGTCTTCGCGCCCTTAGTCGGGAAGCCCCATGGCGACACCGGATGACGACCACCGGAGGTACGACCTTCACCACCACCGTGTGGGTGATCGACCGGGTTCATCGCGACACCACGAACGGTAGGACGAATGCCCTTCCAGCGCTTGGCGCCGGCCTTACCCAACGAACGCAGGCTGTGCTCGGAATTCGAGACTTCGCCCAGCGTCGCACGGCACTCAGCCAACACTTTGCGCATCTCGCCGGAGCGCAGACGCAGCGTCACATAGGAACCCTCGCGAGCAACCAACTGAGCCGAGGCACCAGCGGAGCGAGCGATCTGAGCACCCTTGCCCGGCTTGAGCTCAACACCGTGGACGGTAGAACCCAGCGGGATATTGCGCAGCGGCAGACTATTACCAGCTTTGATCGGGGCATTGATACCCGAGACAAGCTGATCGCCAGCACTTACACCCTTCGGCGCGATGATGTAGCGACGCTCACCATCGGCATACTTCAGCAGAGCGATGTGTGCAGTACGGTTCGGGTCATATTCGATACGCTCGACGATGGCTGGGATGCCATCCTTGTTGCGGCGAAAATCGACCAGACGATAGTGCTGCTTGTGACCACCACCGATGTGGCGAGTGGTGATACGACCGTTGTTGTTACGGCCGCCAGTCTTCGACTTCTTCTCGAGCAGCGGTGCGTAAGGAGCGCCTTTGTGCAGCTCCTGATTGACCACCTTGACCACAAAACGGCGGCCCGCGGAAGTCGGTTTGCATTTAACAATTGCCATGATGCACCCCTTCCTTACTCAGCACTGCCGGAGAAATCGAGATCCTGGCCTGGCTGAAGAGCGATATACGCCTTCTTCCAGTCGTTGCGCTTGCCCAGACCGCGAGCGGTACGCTTGGTCTTACCCTGAACATTCAGGGTGTTGACGGCAGCGACCTTCACGTCGAACAGGCTCTCAACAGCCTTCTTGATTTCCAGCTTGGTTGCGTCAGTAGCAACCTTGAAAACAAATTGCTTCTTGCTGTCAGCCAGCACGGTAGCCTTCTCAGAGACGTGCGGACCAAGCAGGACTTTAAATACGCGTTCCTGGTTCATCCCAGCAGCTCCTCGAATTTCTTCACAGCCGACACAGTGATCAACACCTTGTCATAGGCGATCAGGCTGACCGGATCGGAACCCTGGACGTCACGCACATCTACATGCGGCAGGTTGCGTGCAGCCAGGTACAGGTTCTGATCGACAGCATCGGAAACGATCAGCACATCGCTCAGACCCATACCATTGAGCTTGTTAGCAAGCACCTTGGTTTTCGGGGCATCGACGGCGAAATCTTCTACGACAACAAGACGCTCGGAGCGGACCAGCTCAGCAAGAATGGAACGCAGCGCAGCGCGATACATCTTCTTGTTCAGCTTCTGCTCATGGTTTTGCGGACGAGCAGCGAAAGTCACGCCACCGCCACGCCAGATCGGACCACGAGTGGTACCAGCACGAGCACGACCGGTGCCCTTCTGGCGCCACGGACGCTTGCCACCACCGGACACATCGGAACGGGTTTTCTGCTGCTTGCTACCCTGACGACCGCCAGCCATGTAGGCGACAACTGCCTGGTGCACCAGCGTCTCGTTGTAATCGCCACCAAAGGTGCGATCGGAGACTTCGATGGCCTGTGCGCCATTTACATTCAATTGCATGTGAACTCCCCCTTAACCGCGAGCCTTGGCGGCCGGACGCACGAGCACGTCACCACCAGTGGCGCCGGGCACTGCGCCCTTCACCAAAAGCAGGTTCCGCTCAGCATCGACACGCACGATTTCCAGAGACTGCACGGTTACGCGCTCGGCGCCCATGTGCCCGGACATCTTCTTGCCCTTGAATACACGACCTGGAGTCTGGCACTGACCGATAGAGCCCGGGACGCGGTGGGATACGGAGTTACCGTGGGTATTGTCCTGACCACGGAAGTTCCAGCGCTTGATGGTACCGGCAAAGCCTTTACCCTTGGACTGACCGGTGACATCCACCATTTGTCCAGCTTGGAAAATCTCGGCATTGATCTGGTCACCAACTTGGAACTCCTCGCCATCAAGGCGGAATTCCCAGACGCCACGACCTGCAGCAACATTCGCCTTCGCGAAGTGACCGGCCTGAGCCTTGGTAACACGGGACGCGCGACGCTCGCCGACAGTGACCTGCACTGCACGATAGCCATCGCTCTCTTCATTCTTGAACTGAGTGACGCGATTCGGTTCGATCTCGATGACCGTAACCGGAATAGAGACACCATCCTCGGTGAAAACGCGGGTCATACCGCATTTGCGACCGACTACACCAATAGTCATTTTGAAACCTCTTGAGTGTACGGGGCTCTCACCCGCTATGGCCGCCCATTTCAGAGCGTTACACGACTAAAACTCTCAGGTTTTAGCCGAGGCTGATCTGCACTTCCACACCAGCCGCAAGATCGAGCTTCATCAGCGCATCGACAGTCTTGTCGGTCGGCTGGACAATATCCAGCACACGCTTATGGGTTCGAATTTCATACTGATCGCGCGCGTCTTTGTTGACGTGCGGAGAAACCAGCACAGTGAACCGCTCTTTGCGGGTTGGCAGCGGAATCGGACCACGCACCTGAGCACCAGTACGTTTCGCGGTTTCCACGATTTCCTGGGTTGATTGATCGATCAGGCGATGGTCAAAAGCCTTCAACCGAATACGGATTTGTTGGTTTTGCATTTTGACCTCAGACTCCAAGTAGCCACCCTACCAGGCGCAATACCCCCGGTAAAAGGAGGCGCAATTGTACGGACGCGCCCAGAGGGTGTCAATAAATGATCAACAATAGAAAAAGGCCCCCGAAGGGGCCTTTTTCATCATCGACAAATATTACTCGACGATCTTGGCAACCACGCCGGCACCAACGGTACGACCACCTTCGCGAATTGCGAAGCGCAGGCCGTCTTCCATGGCGATCGGCTTGATCAGGGTAACAACCATTTTCACGTTGTCGCCCGGCATTACCATCTCAACGCCTTCCGGCAGTTCGCACGAACCGGTCACGTCAGTGGTACGGAAGTAGAACTGCGGACGATAGCCCTTGAAGAACGGAGTGTGACGACCACCTTCTTCCTTGGACAACACGTACACTTCAGCTTCGAACTTGGTGTGTGGCTTGATGGTGCCCGGCTTGGCCAGAACCTGACCACGCTCTACGTCGTCACGCTTGGTGCCGCGCAGCAGGACGCCACAGTTCTCACCAGCACGACCTTCGTCGAGCAGCTTGCGGAACATCTCCACACCGGTACAGGTGGTCTTGGTGGTGTCGCGCAGACCAACGATCTCGATCTCTTCCTGGATCTTGACGATGCCGCGCTCTACACGACCGGTCACAACAGTACCGCGGCCGGAGATGGAGAACACGTCTTCGATCGGCATCAGGAACGGCTTGTCGATAGCACGAACCGGCTCAGGGATGTAAGTATCCAGAGTCTCGACCAGCTTCTTGACGGCAGTGGTGCCCATCTCGTTGTCGTCTTGACCGTTCAGAGCCATCAGCGCAGAGCCAATGATGATCGGAGTGTCGTCGCCCGGGAAATCGTAGGTGCTGAGCAAATCACGCACTTCCATTTCCACCAGCTCGAGCAGCTCGGCGTCGTCAACCATGTCGGCCTTGTTCAGGAACACGACAATGTACGGAACACCTACCTGACGGGACAGCAGGATGTGCTCGCGAGTCTGCGGCATGGGGCCGTCAGCAGCCGAGCAAACCAGGATCGCGCCGTCCATCTGGGCAGCACCGGTGATCATGTTTTTCACATAGTCAGCGTGACCCGGGCAATCAACGTGCGCGTAGTGACGAATGTTGGAGTCGTACTCTACGTGAGCGGTGTTGATGGTAATACCGCGAGCCTTCTCTTCCGGGGCGCTATCGATCTTGTCGAAGTCGACACGAGCGGAACCGAATACCTCGGAGCACACGCGAGTCAGAGCAGCCGTCAGAGTGGTCTTGCCATGGTCGACGTGACCAATGGTGCCGACGTTGACGTGCGGTTTGTTACGTTCGAATTTTTCCTTAGCCACGACAGTAAACCTCTTACTTAAAGGGCTGAATCAACCTTGTTTTTTAACGAGTGTCTCGACGATATTCGCCGGAGCCTCAGCGTATTTGGAGAATTCCATGGAGTAGCTCGCGCGACCCTGAGACATGGAACGAACGTCGGTTGCATAACCGAACATCTCTCCGAGCGGAACCTCAGCACGGATAACCTTGCCGGAGACCGAGTCTTCCATACCCTGGATCAGACCGCGACGACGGTTCAGGTCACCCATCACATCGCCCATGTAATCTTCCGGGGTCACTACTTCAACCTTCATGATCGGCTCAAGTACCTTGCCGCCGCCCTTGCTGGCCAGCTGCTTGGTAGCCATCGAAGCTGCGACCTTGAACGCCATCTCGTTGGAGTCGACGTCATGGTAGGAACCATCGAACACGGTCGCCTTCAGGCCGATCAGCGGATAGCCGGCAACAACGCCGTTCTTCATCTGCTCTTCGATACCTTTCTGGATCGCGGGGATGTATTCCTTCGGAACCACACCACCTACCACTTCATTGGTGAACACCAGACCTTCGGTGATATTGCCCTTTTCGTCCACATCCGGAGTGGAGAAACGAATCCAGCAATGACCGAACTGACCACGACCACCAGACTGACGAACGAACTTACCTTCGATCTCGACCTTGTCTTTGGTGATGGTTTCGCGATACGAAACCTGAGGCTTACCAATGTTCGCCTCGACATTGAACTCGCGACGCATGCGGTCGACAAGGATATCGAGGTGCAGCTCGCCCATACCCGAGATAATGGTCTGACCGGTTTCTTCGTCGGTCTGAACACGGAACGATGGGTCTTCCTGAGCCAGTTTACCCAGCGCAATACCCATCTTCTCCTGGTCGGCCTTGGTCTTCGGCTCTACAGCCACCGAAATTACCGGCTCCGGGAAATCCATACGCTCGAGAATGATCGGCTTGTCGATCGAGCAGAGAGTGTCACCGGTAGTGACGTCCTTCATACCGATCAGTGCAGCGATATCACCAGCGCGGCATTCCTTGATTTCTTCACGCTGGTTGGCGTGCATCTGCACCATCCGACCTACGCGTTCCTTCTTACCCTTGACCGAGTTCATCACCGAGTCGCCGGAAGACAGAACACCCGAGTAGACGCGAGCGAAGGTCAGAGTACCGACGAACGGGTCGGTAGCGATTTTGAATGCCAACGCAGAGAAAGGCTCTTCATCAGTCGCGTGACGCTCATCGACCTGCTCCTCGTTGTCCGGGTTGACACCCTGGATTGGCGGGATCTCGGTCGGCGCGGGCAGGAAGTCGATAACGGCATCGAGAACCAGAGGTACACCCTTGTTCTTGAACGACGAACCGCAGACCGCAGGAACGATTTCACAGGCGATGGTGCGCTGACGCAGACCGGCCTTGATCTCTTCAACGGTGAGCTCACCGCCCTCGAGATACTTGTTCATCAGCTCTTCATTGGCCTCGGCCGCAGCCTCGATCATGTTCGAGCGATATTCTTCAGCCAGATCCATCAGCTCTGCCGGAATTTCTTCCTCGCGGTAGCTGGTGCCCTTGTCTTCATCGTTCCAGTAGATAGCCTTCATCTTGATCAGATCGATCTGACCTTCGAAGTTCTCTTCGGCACCGATTGCAAGCTGGACCGGAACAGGAGTGTGACCCAGGCGCTGCTTGATCTGAGCGACTACGCGCAGGAAGTTGGCACCCTGACGGTCCATCTTGTTCACGTAGACGATACGTGGAACGCCGTACTTGTTGGCCTGACGCCATACGGTTTCGGACTGCGGCTCAACGCCGGAAGTCCCACAAAATACAACCACAGCACCATCGAGAACGCGGAGCGAGCGCTCCACCTCAATGGTGAAGTCAACGTGACCGGGAGTATCGATAACGTTGACGCGATAGTTGTCGTACTGACCGCGCGAACCCTGCCAGAAGGTAGTTACAGCAGCGGAGGTAATGGTAATACCACGCTCCTGCTCCTGAACCATCCAGTCGGTAGTCGCCGCGCCGTCGTGCACTTCACCCATCTTATGGCTGAGGCCGGTGTAGAACAGAATCCGCTCCGTCGTGGTGGTCTTGCCCGCGTCGACGTGGGCACAGATACCAATGTTACGGTAGCGGTTGATAGGGGTAGTACGGGCCACAATAAGGTCCTCGTAAAAAGTGCGCTTGATTTAGAAGCGGTAGTGCGAAAAGGCCTTGTTGGCTTCAGCCATACGATGCACATCTTCGCGCTTCTTGACTGCAGCGCCTTTACCTTCAAAAGCATCCATCAGCTCGCCAGCAAGGCGCAGCGCCATGGATTTCTCGCCGCGCTTACGCGCTGCATCAACCAGCCAACGCATGGCCAGAGCATTACGACGGGAAGGACGAACTTCGACCGGAACCTGGTAGGTAGCACCGCCTACACGGCGGGATTTAACTTCGACCAGCGGAGCGATGGCATCGAGTGCTTTTTCGAAGATTTCCAGGGGGTCGCTATTCTTGCGCTCCTTCACCTTGTCCAACGCACCATAAACGATACGCTCGGCAACGGCTTTTTTGCCGCTCTCCATTACGTGGTTCATGAACTTGGCCAGGATCAGACTTCCGTATTTCGGATCGTCAAGGATCTCACGCTTGGCTGCTACACGACGTCTTGGCATTGATAAGCCCTCAAACGGTCTTCAGGTTAGCCCGGAACGGTAACGCGGAGGTTACGTCCGACCTTACTCTTATCGACTCAAATAAATAGAAATGCTGCTTACTTCGGACGCTTGGCGCCGTACTTGGAACGACCCTGCTTACGGTCTTTAACGCCGGAGGTATCCAGCGAACCGCGCACGGTGTGGTAACGCACACCCGGAAGGTCTTTTACACGACCGCCACGGATGAGCACTACGCTGTGCTCTTGCAGGTTGTGGCCTTCACCGCCGATATACGAAGCGACTTCATAGCCATTGGTCAGGCGAACACGGCACACTTTACGCAGTGCAGAGTTCGGTTTCTTCGGCGTGGTGGTGTACACGCGGGTGCACACGCCACGGCGTTGCGGGCAGTTTTGCAGCGCAGGGACGTCGCTTTTTTCGACGACCCGCTTACGCGGCTGACGTACCAGCTGGTTGATAGTTGCCATCTACAAGCTCCACTGTTGTCTTTCGACACAAACGAAAAATGGCAGGGCACGAAGCCCCGCCAAATTAGGGGTACGAGAGTCTAAAGAGCTTCTCGCCCACCGTCAAGGCAAGCCCTGGCTCACAGCCAAGGCTCAGCACTTAGTTACCGCTGGAGTTCAGCGCCTCGGTCAGAGCCGCTTCGACCTCATCGGCGCTCACACGAACGGGCTTGTCTGCTTCACGCCTGCGCTTGCGCTCGCTGTGATATTGCAGACCAGTACCGGCCGGGATCAGACGACCCACGACCACGTTCTCCTTGAGGCCGCGCAGATAGTCGCGCTTGCCGGTGACGGCCGCCTCGGTCAGAACGCGCGTGGTCTCCTGGAACGACGCCGCCGAAATGAACGACTCGGTCGACAGCGATGCCTTGGTGATACCCAGCAGAACGCGGACGTACTTGGAGACGAACTTGTCGTCGTCGCTCAAACGCTCGTTCTCTTCCAGAACTTGCGTCAACTCCATCTGGTCGCCCTTGATGAAGCTGGAATCACCCGATTCGCTAATTTCCACCTTGCGCAGCATCTGGCGAAGAATCGTCTCGATGTGCTTGTCGTTGATCTTCACGCCCTGCAGGCGGTACACGTCCTGAATCTCGTTGACGATGTACTTGGCCAGTGCGCTGACACCCAACAGACGCAGAATGTCATGCGGGTTGCTCGGACCGTCGGAGATTACTTCACCCTTGTTCACCTGTTCGCCTTCGAAGACGTTCAGGTGGCGCCACTTCGGAATCAGCTCTTCGTACGGATCGCTACCATCGGTCGGCGTGATGACCAGTCGGCGTTTGCCTTTGGTTTCCTTGCCGAAAGAAATCGTACCGCTGATCTCAGCCAGGATCGAAGGCTCTTTCGGACGACGCGCCTCAAACAGGTCGGCTACGCGCGGCAGACCACCGGTAATGTCGCGAGTCTTCGAGGTTTCTTGCGGGATACGTGCAATGACGTCGCCCACGTTGATTTCAGCACCGTCGGCCACGCCCACCAGCGCGTTGGCCGGCAGGAAGTACTGGGCCGGTACGTCGGTACCCGGCAACAGCAGTTCCTTGCCATTGAGATCTACCATCTTGATCGCCGGACGAATGTCTTTACCCGATGCCGGACGGTCTTTCGGATCCATCACTTCAATATTGGTCAGGCCGGTCAATTCATCGGTCTGACGCTTGATGGTGATGTTCTCTTCCATGCCGACGAAGGTCACGACACCCTTCATCTCGGTGACGATCGGGTGAGTGTGCGGATCCCACTTGGCAACCACAGCACCGGCGTCGACTTTGTCGCCTTCCTTGACGGAAATCACCGCACCGTACGGCAGCTTGTAGCGCTCGCGCTCACGACCGAAGTCATCGGCAACCGCCAGCTCGCCCGAACGGGAAACCGCGACCAGCGCGCCATCGGCACGCTCTACGTGCTTCAGGTTATGCAGGCGGATGGTACCGCCGTTCTTTACCATAACGTTGTCTACGGCCGAAGTACGACTAGCCGCACCACCGATGTGGAACGTACGCATGGTCAGCTGGGTACCCGGTTCACCGATGGACTGAGCAGCGATAACGCCCACAGCCTCACCAATGTTCACCTGATGACCACGTGCCAGATCGCGGCCGTAGCACTTGGCGCAGATACCGTAACGGGTTTCGCAGGAAATCGGCGAGCGCACGACTACTTCGTCAATGCTGTTCAGCTCGATGAAGTCGACCCACTGCTCGTCGACCAGCGTACCGGCCGGCACCAACACATCATCGGTGCCCGGCTTGAGTACATCACGCGCGATCACGCGACCAAGTACACGCTCACCCAGCGGCTCGACGACGTCACCGCCCTCGATGTGCGGCGTCATGAACAGGCCCTGCTCGGTACCGCAATCGACTTCGGTAACCACCAGATCCTGCGCGACATCGACCAAACGACGGGTCAGGTAACCGGAGTTAGCGGTTTTCAATGCGGTATCCGCCAGACCTTTACGAGCACCGTGAGTGGAGATGAAGTACTGGAGTACGTTCAGACCTTCACGGAAGTTCGCAGTGATCGGCGTTTCAATGATGGAACCATCCGGCTTGGCCATCAGGCCACGCATACCGGCCAGCTGACGAATCTGCGCAGCAGAACCCCGCGCGCCCGAGTCAGCCATCATGTACATCGAGTTGAACGAATCCTGCTCGGCTTCCTTACCATCACGATCAATGACCTTCTCCTTGGAGAGGTTGGCCATCATCGCCTTGGAAACTTCGTCGTTGGCCTTGGACCAAAGGTCGATCACCTTGTTGTACTTCTCGCCCTGAGTTACCAGGCCCGACGCGTACTGGCTCTCGATCTCTTTAACTTCCTCGGTAGCCGCATCGATGATGCGCGCCTTCTCATCCGGAATGACGAAGTCGTTCACGCCGATCGAGACACCGGAAATGGTCGAGTAAGCGAAGCCGGTGTACATCAGCTGGTCAGCGAAGATGACAGTGTCCTTCAAGCCAACGGTGCGGTAGCACAGGTTGATCAGCTTGGAGATCGCCTTCTTTTTCATCGGCTGATTGACGACATCGAACGCCAGGCCGGCCGGCACGATCTGGAACAGCAGCGCGCGGCCGATGGTGGTGTCGACGATGCGAGTGTTCTTCGTGATGCTGCCGTCGCGATCCTTGATCACTTCGTTGATGCGCACCTTCACCCGGGCGTGAAGCGATGCTTCACCGGCGCGGAAGACACGGTCGACTTCCTGAAGGTCGGCAAACACGCGTCCTTCACCCTTGGCGTTGATGGCCTCACGGGTCATGTAGTACAGACCCAACACCACGTCCTGCGAAGGAACGATGATCGGCTCGCCGTTGGCAGGCGACAGGATGTTGTTGGTCGACATCATCAGCGCGCGCGCTTCCAGCTGGGCTTCCAGCGTCAGCGGCACGTGAACGGCCATCTGGTCACCGTCGAAGTCGGCGTTGTACGCAGCACAAACCAGCGGGTGCAGCTGGATTGCCTTGCCTTCGATCAGAACCGGCTCGAACGCCTGGATACCGAGACGGTGCAGGGTCGGAGCGCGGTTGAGCAGAACCGGATGTTCGCGGATGACTTCGGCGAGAACGTCCCAGACTTCGGGCAGCTCGCGCTCGACCATTTTCTTGGCCGCCTTGATGGTGGTGGCCATGCCGCGCATTTCCAGCTTGCCGAAAATAAACGGCTTGAACAGTTCCAGAGCCATCTTCTTCGGCAGACCGCACTGATGCAGACGCAGGGTCGGGCCGACGGTGATTACGGAACGACCGGAGTAGTCCACGCGCTTACCGAGCAGGTTCTGACGGAAACGACCCTGCTTACCCTTGATCATATCGGCCAAGGACTTCAGCGGGCGCTTGTTGGAGCCGGTGATGGCACGACCGCGACGGCCGTTATCCAGCAGCGCATCGACAGCTTCCTGCAGCATGCGCTTTTCGTTGCGCACGATGATGTCCGGCGCCGACAGGTCGAGCAGACGCTTCAGGCGGTTGTTGCGGTTGATCACGCGGCGATACAGATCATTGAGATCCGAGGTTGCGAAACGACCGCCATCAAGCGGAACCAGCGGGCGCAAATCCGGCGGCAGCACCGGCAGAACGGTCAGGATCATCCACTCCGGCAGGTTGCCCGAGCCAAAGAAGGCCTCCATCAGCTTAAGTCGCTTGGAGAGCTTCTTGATCTTGGTTTCCGAGTTGGTCTGCGGGATTTCTTCGCGCAGGCGACCGATCTCGTGCTCCAGGTCGATCTGGATCAGCAGCTCGCGCACCGCTTCGGCGCCCATACGCGCGTCGAAGTCGTCACCGAACTCTTCCAGCGCCTCGAAGTACTGCTCGTCGTTCAGCAGCTGTCCCTTCTCCAGGGTAGTCATGCCTGGATCGATAACTACGTAGCTCTCGAAATAGAGCACGCGCTCGATATCGCGCAGGGTCATGTCCAACAGCAGGCCGATACGGGACGGCAGCGACTTCAGGAACCAGATGTGAGCGACCGGCGAAGCCAGTTCGATGTGCGCCATGCGCTCGCGACGCACCTTGGCCAGCGCGACTTCTACACCACACTTCTCGCAGATCACGCCACGATGCTTGAGCCGCTTGTACTTACCGCACAGGCACTCGTAATCCTTGACCGGGCCAAAGATCTTGGCGCAGAACAGGCCGTCGCGTTCTGGCTTGAACGTACGGTAATTGATGGTTTCCGGCTTCTTTACTTCACCGAAGGACCAGGAACGGATCATCTCGGGCGAAGCCAGGGCAATCTTGATGGCATCGAACTCTTCGATTTGACCCTGGTTTTTCAGCAGATTCAGCAAGTCTTTCAAGGCCTTTCCTCCTCACGGACCTGCGGCAACCGGCTAGTGCCGGTTGCCGCGTAGGCGGTGCGTGGTTATTCGGTTTCCAGATCGATATCGATACCGAGCGAGCGGATCTCTTTGATCAACACGTTGAAGGACTCCGGCATGCCGGCCTCCATACGGTGATCGCCGTCCACGATGTTTTTGTACATCTTGGTCCGCCCGTTCACGTCATCCGACTTGACCGTGAGCATTTCCTGCAGGGTGTAGGCGGCGCCGTAGGCTTCCAGTGCCCAGACCTCCATCTCACCGAAGCGCTGACCACCGAACTGCGCCTTACCACCCAGCGGCTGCTGGGTAACCAGGCTGTAGGAACCGGTGGAACGCGCGTGCATCTTGTCGTCGACCAAGTGGTTCAGCTTGAGCATGTACATGTAGCCGACGGTCGTGGTGCGCTCGAACTTGTTACCGGTGCGCCCATCGAACAACTGCATCTGACCGCTTTCCGGCAGGTCGGCCAGCTTGAGCATGGCCTTGATCTCGCGCTCCTTGGCTCCGTCGAATACCGGAGTAGCCATCGGAACGCCTTTGCGCAGGTTATTCGCCAGGTCCAGCACTTCTTGGTCGTTCAGGTCATCTAGGCTTTCCTGACGACCGCCGATCTCGTTGTAGATCTCGTGCAGGAATTTACGCAGATCGGCGACCTTGCGCTGCTCTTCGAGCATCAGGTTGATCTTCTCGCCCAGGCCCTTGGCCGCGAGGCCCAGGTGAGTCTCGAGGATCTGACCGACGTTCATACGCGACGGTACACCGAGCGGGTTGAGCACGATATCTACCGGAGTACCGTTGGCATCATGCGGCATGTCTTCTACCGGCATGATCACCGAGACGACACCCTTGTTACCGTGACGACCGGCCATCTTGTCGCCCGGCTGGATACGACGCTTGATAGCCAGGTAGACCTTGACGATCTTCAGTACGCCAGGTGCCAGGTCATCGCCCTGCTGCAGCTTGCGCTTCTTATCTTCAAACTTGTCATCAAGCAGCTGCCGGCGGTCGGAGATGTAGGCCTGGGCCTTTTCCAACTGCTCGTTCAGGGCATCTTCTGCCATGCGCAGCTTGAACCACTGCCCATGCTCCAGCCCGTCGAGAGTTTCGTCGGTGATCACCGCGCCTTTCTTCAGGCCAGCACCACCCTCGGCAGTCGCACCCACCAGAGCCGAGCGCAGGCGCTCGAAGGTGGCGCCTTCGACAATGCGGAATTCTTCGTTGAGGTCCTTGCGGATCTCGTCGAGTTGCATCTTTTCGATGGCCAACGCACGGGTGTCACGCTCGACGCCGTCACGGATGAATACCTGCACATCGATAACAGTGCCCTTGGTGCCGGTCGGCACACGCAGGGAGGTGTCCTTAACATCGGACGCCTTCTCACCGAAGATCGCGCGCAGCAGCTTCTCTTCCGGCGTCAGCTGGGTTTCACCTTTCGGCGTCACCTTGCCAACCAGGATATCGCCTGGGCCGACTTCGGCTCCGACGTAGACAATGCCTGCCTCGTCCAGCTTGTTCAGCGCAGCCTCACCCACGTTCGGAATGTCCGCGGTGATTTCCTCTGGGCCGAGTTTGGTGTCACGCGACACGCAGGTCAGCTCTTGGATATGGATAGTCGTGAATCGGTCTTCCTGAACCACACGCTCCGAGAGGAGGATGGAGTCTTCGAAGTTGTAGCCGTTCCAAGGCATGAACGCGACGCGCATGTTCTGCCCAAGCGCCAGCTCACCCATATCGGTGGAAGGACCATCGGCCATGATATCGCCGCGCTCTACCACGTCACCCTTGCGAACCAACGGACGCTGGTTGATGCAGGTGTTCTGGTTGGAACGGGTGTATTTGGTCAGGTTGTAGATGTCGACACCAGCCTCGCCGGTTTCGACCTCAGCATTATGAACACGTACGACCACACGACTGGCGTCGACCGAATCGATAACACCGCCACGACGAGCAACCACGCAGACGCCGGAGTCGCGCGCCACGTTACGCTCCATACCGGTACCGACCAGCGGCTTATCCGAACGCAGAGTCGGCACGGCCTGACGCTGCATGTTCGAACCCATCAGGGCGCGGTTGGCGTCGTCATGCTCGAGGAACGGAATCAGCGAGGCAGCGACGGAAACGACCTGCTTCGGCGACACGTCCATCAGCGTCACATCTTCGGGCGCCTTGACGGTGAATTCGTTCAGGTGACGCACGGCAACGAGTTCGTCGACCAGCTTGCGACCGTCCAGCTTGGCGCTAGCCTGGGCGATTACATGGTCAGCTTCTTCGATCGCCGACAGGAACACGATCTCGTCGGTAACCTCGCCTTCCTTGACAACACGGTACGGGCTTTCCAGGAAGCCGTACTGATTGGTCCGGGCATAGGCCGCCAGTGAGTTGATCAGACCGATGTTCGGGCCTTCTGGCGTTTCGATCGGGCACACACGGCCGTAATGGGTCGGGTGTACGTCGCGTACTTCGAAGCCAGCGCGCTCACGAGTCAGACCGCCCGGGCCGAGTGCAGAAACACGGCGCTTGTGGGTGATCTCGGACAGCGGGTTGTTCTGGTCCATGAACTGCGATAGCTGGCTGGAACCAAAGAACTCCTTCACCGCCGCCGCAACCGGCTTGGCGTTGATCAGGTCCTGCGGCATCAGGCCTTCGCTTTCGGCCATAGACAGACGTTCCTTGACCGCACGCTCAACGCGCACCAGGCCGACACGGAACTGGTTCTCAGCCATCTCGCCGACACAACGGACACGACGGTTACCCAGGTGATCGATATCGTCGACGATGCCTTTGCCGTTACGGATGTCGACCAGGGTCTTGAGGACTGCAACGATGTCTTCGCGGCTCAGCACGCCCGAACCTTCGATCTCGGTACGACCGATACGACGGTTGAACTTCATTCGGCCGACCGCGGACAGGTCGTAACGCTCCGACGCGAAGAACAGGTTGTTGAACAGCGTCTCGGCAGCATCCTTGGTTGGCGGCTCGCCTGGGCGCATCATCCGATAGATTTCCACCAGCGCTTCTAGCTGATTGGTGGTGGAGTCGATCTTCAACGTATCGGAAATGAAAGGACCGCAATCGATGTCGTTGGTGTACAGGGTTTCGATACGAACGACCTGAGCCTTGACGATCTTCGCCATGACGTCGACGGTCAGCTCGGTGTTGCACTCAGCGATGATTTCACCGGTGGCGGGATGCACGATCGCCTTGGCAACGGTGCGACCGACCAGGTAGTCCATCGGCATCTCGAGTTCTTTGATGCCAGACTTGTCGAGCTGATTGATGTGACGAGCAGTGATACGACGACCTTGCTCGACGATGACCTTGCCGTTCTCATCCTTGATATCGAAGCTGGCGATTTCACCACGCAAACGCTGCGGCACCAGCTCCAACGAAAGGTTCTCGCCCTTCACATGGAAGACATTGGTGTCGTAGAAAGCATCAAGGATCTCTTCAGTGCTATAGCTCAGCGCACGCAGCAGCACTGACGCCGGCAGCTTGCGGCGACGATCAATACGCACGAAGACCGCATCCTTCGGGTCGAACTCGAAGTCGAGCCAGGAGCCGCGATAAGGAATGATGCGAGCCGAGTACAACAGCTTTCCGGAGCTGTGAGTCTTGCCGCGGTCGTGGTCAAAGAACACGCCCGGCGAGCGGTGCAACTGAGACACGATGACACGCTCGGTACCGTTAATGATAAAGGTACCGTTCTCGGTCATCAGGGGGATTTCCCCCATGTAAACTTCTTGCTCTTTGATGTCCTTGATGGCCTTGTTCGACGATTCTTTGTCGAAAATGATCAGGCGCACTTTAACCCGCAGCGGGACTGCAAATGTCACACCGCGCAGGACACATTCCTTGACATCGAAAGCCGGCTCACCCAGACGGTAGCCGACGTACTCCAGCGCTGCATTGCCGGAATAGCTAATGATCGGGAAAACGGATTTGAAGGCTGCATGCAAGCCAATGTCGCGGAACTGATCTTTGGTCGCTCCCGCCTGCAGGAATTCGCGGTACGAATCCAGCTGGATGGCCAAAAGATACGGCACGTCCATCACGTGCGGTAACTTGCTAAAGTCCTTGCGGATTCGTTTTTTCTCAGTATATGAGTAAGCCATCAGCGTTCCCCAGCTTGGTCACCTGCTTGTTTGGCTCTCCCGACGGGAGCAGCCAGAAAATCTTGCGAATCCCTTGATTCGCACCGCCCCTAAGGACGGCATTTCCATCATCGCTACCAGGCGAACACCAAGCAGCTATAACGGAAAAAGGCCGGTGGCAAGAGCCACCAGCCATCAGCCTTTCGCGAGTCGCTCGGGCTGTAGACGCAAAGTCGTCGCTTACTTGAGCTCGACTTTGGCGCCTGCTTCTTCCAGAGCTTTCTTGGCAGCTTCGGCTTCTTCTTTCGAAACGCCTTCCTTGACCACGCCCGGGGCACCGTCAACGACAGCCTTGGCTTCTTTCAGGCCCAGACCGGTCAGTTCGCGAACAGCCTTGATGACGTTGACCTTCTTGTCGCCGGTTTCAGTCAGGACGATGGTGAACTCAGTTTGCTCTTCGACAGCAGCGGCAGCCGGGCCGGCAGCAGCAACGGTTGCAGCAGCAGCGGTAACACCAAACTTCTCTTCCATTGCCTTGATCAGTTCAACAACCTGCATCACGGACATTTCGGAAACGGCGTTGATGATATCTTCGTTGGTCAGAGCCATGACTCTAGTTCCTGTATTTAGGTGACAGCCTTCGGCCATCTAATTCAAAAAGTGATTGCGAAAGTAGCCAAACGCTTATGCGGCGGCAGCTTCTTTCTGGTCGCGAACGGCCGCCAGTGTACGAGCCAGCTTGCTGGTAGCGCCTTGGATGACGCTCATCAGCTGAGAAATGGCTTCGTCGTAGGTCGGCAGAGTTGCCAGCACGTCGATCTGATTGGCTGCGAGGAACTGACCCTCGAACGCAGCGGCCTTGATCTCGAACTTGTCCTGACCCTTGGAGAATTCCTTGAAGATACGAGCAGCAGCGCCCGGATGTTCGTTGGAGAACGCAATTAGGGTCGGGCCTTTGAACACGTCGTTGAGCACTTCGAACTGAGTGCCATCAACTGCGCGGCGCAGCAAGGTGTTACGTACAACACGTACGTATACGCCAGCTGCGCGGGCCTCTTTACGGAGTCCGGTCATGGCCCCCACGGTCACGCCACGGGCATCAGCCACGACAGCGGACAGGGCAGCTTTGGCAGCCTCGTTGACTTCAGCGACGATGGCCTTCTTGTCTTCGAGTTTGATTGCCACGGGATACACTCCTGGATGTTACCGTTTCATCCGATCGAAACCGGACGGGTGTTGGTGTCTGATTCGGTACGAATCGGGAGCACCTCTGCGTAGGCTTTTGGTTTAAGGCTTGCGCCGCCTACGGTCTTGGATAGCCCCCGCCAGGCAGGGACCCCAATTTCGCAGCGCCCTGTCAACAGGGCGCCTTAGTCTTACGCTTCCAGGGAAGCCTGATCGATGACCAGTCCCGGACCCATGGTGGTACTCAGGGTAACGCGCTTGACGTAAATACCTTTTGAAGTCGACGGCTTCAGACGCTTGAGGTCCGAGAGCAACGCCTCAACGTTCTGCTTCAGCTGACCCGCCTCGAAACCAACCTTACCCACGGAGGTATGGATGATGCCGTTCTTATCCGTACGGAAACGCACCTGACCGGCCTTAGCGTTCTTGACAGCGGTAGCGACGTCCGGCGTAACGGTACCGACCTTCGGGTTCGGCATCAGGCCGCGCGGACCGAGGATCTGACCCAGCTGGCCAACCACACGCATGGCGTCTGGCGAAGCGATCACTACGTCGTAGTTCAGATCACCACCTTTCATTTCGGCAGCCAGCTCATCCATGCCAACGCGATCTGCACCAGCAGCCAGAGCGGCTTCAGCGCCCGGGCCCTGAGTGAACACGGCGACACGAACACTCTTGCCAGTGCCGTTCGGCAGAACAGTAGCACCGCGCACGACCTGATCGGATTTACGCGGATCCACACCGAGGTTGATCGCGATGTCGAAGGACTCGGTAAACTTCACCGCAGAGACTTCAGCCAACAACTTCGCTGCATCTTCGAACGAGTACTGCTTACCAGCTTCGATTTTCTCGGCAATAGCCTTCTGGCGCTTGGTCAACTTAGCCATTACACACCCTCCACGTTCAGGCCCATGCTGCGAGCCGAACCTGCGATGGTTCGAACGGCAGCTTCCATTTCGGCAGCAGTCAGATCAGCCTGCTTGGTTTTGGCGATCTCTTCCAACTGCGCACGTGTAACGGTGCCGACCTTTTGGGTGTTGGGACGAGCGGAGCCACTGGCAATACCAGCAGCTTTTTTCAGCAGAACTGCAGCGGGAGTACTCTTGGTTTCAAAAGTAAAGCTGCGATCGCTGTAGACAGTGATGATCACTGGAGTCGGCAGACCGGGCTCCTGGCCCTGGGTCCGGGCATTGAACGCCTTGCAGAACTCCATGATATTGACGCCGTGCTGACCCAGCGCAGGACCAACGGGCGGCGACGGGTTAGCCTGACCGGCCTTTACCTGAAGCTTGATGTAAGCTTGAATCTTCTTAGCCATAGATACTCCGTTACGGGTTATAACGCCTTACGGCTCCCCATTGATGATTTATCCCAGTGACGACAAAACCCCGCAGCCTGAAGCTGCGGGGCGGGATACTTCGTCCAGTTAAACCTTTTCGACCTGACTGAACTCCAGCTCTACCGGGGTAGAGCGACCAAAGATCAGGACAGCCACCTGGATACGACTTTTCTCGTAGTTCACTTCTTCGACCACGCCATTGAAGTCTGCGAACGGACCATCCGCCACCCGCACCACTTCACCCGGCTCGAAGAGCGTTTTAGGCTTGGGCTTATCGGTTCCGTCAGCAACGCGACGCAGGATAGCTTCTGCCTCTTTGTCCGTAATGGGCGCCGGCTTGTCCGCCGTACCACCAATGAAGCCCATCACGCGAGGAGTATCCTTTACGAGGTGCCAGGTACCCTCACCCATTTCCATCTGAACAAGAACGTAGCCAGGAAAGAATTTGCGCTCGCTTTTGCGCTTCTGCCCGTTACGCATCTCGACGACTTCTTCAGTCGGAACAAGAATCTCACCGAACTGATCTTCCATTCCGGCAAGCTTGATGCGCTCAACCAAAGAGCGCATGACGTGCTTCTCGTAACCCGAGTAAGCATGCACAACATACCAACGCTTAGCCACGAGACACCCTTAACCAACAACCATGGAGACCAACCAACCGAGCAGGGAATCAAGCCCCCACAACAGAAGCGCCATCACAAGCACCACAACAACCACGATCAACGTTGTTTGAGTGGTTTCCTGACGGGTCGGCCAAACGACCTTGCGAATCTCACCGCGCGCTTCTTTCAGCAACACAGCGAAGGAACGACCCTTGGAGGTCCGCAGCGCAACAAACGCAGCAATAACACCAATTGCCAGGACCGCAAGGACACGATAGAGAATCGGCTCAGCGGAGTAGTATTGATTGCCGACAACGGCAACAACCACCAAAGCAGCCACAACAAGCCACTTCACCAGATCGAAGCGCGCGTCATTGGCTTCAGCTTTGATATTCATCTGCTAGAACCTTGTAAAGACTGCCAATTTCGTTATTGAAAATGGCAGGCCAGGAGGGAATCGAACCCCCAACCTGCGGTTTTGGAGACCGCCGCTCTGCCAATTGAGCTACTGGCCTAGAAAGAGTCAGGCCGACTATTATGCCGACCTGCTTCAAACAGATCAATCGTTATTCGACGATCTTGGCAACCACGCCGGCACCAACGGTACGACCACCTTCGCGAATTGCGAAGCGCAGGCCGTCTTCCATGGCGATCGGCTTGATCAGGGTGACAACCATTTTCACGTTGTCGCCCGGCATTACCATCTCAACGCCTTCCGGCAGTTCGCACGAACCGGTCACGTCAGTGGTACGGAAGTAGAACTGCGGACGATAGCCCTTGAAGAACGGAGTGTGACGACCGCCTTCTTCCTTGGACAACACGTAAACTTCAGCTTCGAACTTGGTGTGCGGCTTGATGGTGCCCGGCTTGGCCAGAACCTGGCCGCGCTCGACGTCGTCACGCTTGGTGCCGCGCAGCAGGACGCCACAGTTCTCACCAGCACGACCTTCGTCGAGCAGCTTGCGGAACATCTCCACACCGGTACAGGTGGTCTTGGTGGTGTCACGCAGGCCAACGATCTCGATTTCTTCCTGGATCTTGACGATGCCGCGCTCTACACGACCGGTCACAACAGTACCGCGGCCGGAGATGGAGAACACGTCTTCGATCGGCATCAGGAACGGCTTGTCGATAGCACGAACCGGCTCAGGGATGTAAGTATCCAGAGTCTCGACCAGCTTCTTGACGGCAGTGGTGCCCATCTCGTTGTCGTCTTGACCGTTCAGAGCCATCAGCGCAGAGCCAATGATGATCGGAGTGTCGTCGCCCGGGAAATCGTAGGTGCTGAGCAGATCACGCACTTCCATTTCCACCAGCTCGAGCAGCTCAGCGTCGTCAACCATGTCGGCCTTGTTCAGGAACACGACAATGTACGGAACACCTACCTGACGGGACAGCAGGATGTGCTCGCGAGTCTGCGGCATGGGGCCGTCAGCAGCCGAGCAAACCAGGATCGCGCCGTCCATCTGGGCAGCACCGGTGATCATGTTTTTCACATAGTCAGCGTGACCCGGGCAATCAACGTGCGCGTAGTGACGAATGTTGGAGTCGTACTCTACGTGAGCGGTGTTGATGGTAATACCGCGAGCCTTCTCTTCCGGGGCGCTATCGATCTTGTCGAAGTCGACACGAGCGGAACCGAATACCTCGGAGCACACGCGAGTCAGAGCAGCCGTCAGAGTGGTCTTGCCATGGTCGACGTGACCAATGGTGCCGACGTTGACGTGCGGTTTGTTACGTTCGAATTTTTCTTTAGCCATCGAGACCGTCTCCCATCGTTGAATTGAGCTAGTCACGCCACCATTAAAACAAAGGCAGATATTTACATATCTGCCTTTGGAGTTTGGAGCTCATGAGCGGATTCGAACCGCTGACCTCACCCTTACCAAGGGTGTGCTCTACCAACTGAGCTACATGAGCGAAGCATATTCCGTAACCATCGAAGCTGGAGCGGGTAGCGGGAATCGAACCCGCATCAT
This sequence comes from Stutzerimonas stutzeri, assembly GCF_038561965.1. Lineage (NCBI taxonomy): Bacteria > Pseudomonadati > Pseudomonadota > Gammaproteobacteria > Pseudomonadales > Pseudomonadaceae > Stutzerimonas > Stutzerimonas stutzeri. Next base: position 3,980,627 of record NZ_CP139348.1, read on the forward strand.
CAGCTTGGAAGGCTGAGGTTCTACCACTAAACTATACCCGCGAACGCCGAAGCTTACGCTTGAATCTGGTGGAGGGAGAAGGATTCGAACCTTCGAAGTCTATGACGTCAGATTTACAGTCTGATCCCTTTGGCCGCTCGGGAACCCCTCCAAAGTGAGGCGGCATTTTCATCACTTGCCACCCTACTGTCAAGCTTTTTCTCATTAAAATCTTGAGGTTAGCTACACTGACAGCCGATTCGCCGGTGAGTGTTTAAAGCCCCACGACGAAGCGGGCGCTATTCTATGCAAACTACTCCGAAGATGCAACGGCCACACAAGCCATTTGGCGATGCTGAAGGGCTGGCATGTCCTTCTTAATAACCTCCAAGACGCCGTCGTCGAGCAGAGGCCGGCTAGCAGCGGCTACCTGTACCCAATATTTATTGTGCGTTCTAGGCAGCTCTCTTACCAAGGCTGAATAATCCACTCCGCGCAAACGGGTGACCACTCCCTCGGCCGAATCTTTACGGGAAAATATGCCTAGCGAAATGCCGTTCGCCAGATCCCCAACCGTAATGATGTAGCTATCAATATTGCGGCTTTGCAACTCCCTCAACTGCCGCAAGGAGGCTTGCCTGGAGGCAAGCGGCGGTAGATAAACCCAATAATCTACGCCCACTGCCACGTCCAGCTGCTGAATATCAGACTGAATATCCAGGCTCAGAAGGCGCTGCTCCAAGGCCTGCGCAAGCAGCTGGTCGTCAAAGCCGCCCAAAAAAAGACAGCCGCTGCTCTCGAAGGGCTCCGATCGCGTGCCCTTCCCCGCCATTCGCACGCGCGACGACTCACTGAGCAAAGTAATGTTCGGCTCGGATCGGCTGTAAGCATCAAGGGGCGCGACCTCCTTGACGCGTACTGGCGACTGGTAAAGGTGCTGCGCCCAAAATAGGACATTTAACAGTACCAAAAGAAGAAACAACCAACGCATACGCACTTCGGCCTTATATGTAATTCTAGGGGCAAGCGATCGCTAAGCCCCGAAATACCAGATCAGGTATGCACTTTATCCGGGGGATATCGCTAATGAACGCTGCATCTCCGCCAGTGGCATATATATCGAAGCTCGCACCCAGATACGCCTCCGCTTGCAAAATCTGCGAGCTTAGGAATCCGTGCAACATCAAAATACAACCCCGCTCCACCGCTTCAGCAGTAGTACGGCCTGGCGCAGTCGCGCATTGGGAAGCATCCCCTTCCGGCAGTGAATAGCTGATACGACGCGTATGAGTATGCAGCTGATGCCGTAGCAAAGAGACACCTGGGCATATATAACCACCCAGGTGCATGCCCTGAGGATCCACTAGATCGACGGTGACCGCAGTCCCTAGGTCGATTACCATCATTGCACTGCGCCTGAACTGAAATGCGCCGACCATGGCGAGCCAACGATCCATCCCTAGTCGCCCATGGTCAACATATCCATTTATCACCCCACCAAGCTGGACTGCAGGCGAAGCGCGCTCTACCTCAATGCCTAGCGCCTCGGAAAGGCATATGCATATCTCATCTGTTTCGCGATCTCCGCGCACACTGACTAGCCGCGCGCGCGAGACATTTACCCCAACGGGACATGAAAACTCCTCAAGCAGAGCCACAGCGGACGCAGACGCACCATGAGCGACGACCACGTCTGCCCCCATGTCCAATACGCGCCATTTGATAAAACTGTTTCCGCAATCCAGCTCAAGAATCATTGATCCAGCCTCAAGCTTAGCTCTCCACCGCTGAACGAACGTTCGCACCCATCGATCATGAGTCTCAACCCACCTTCGTTGTCGACGCCCAAAACCACACCAGAATAGTCCTGCGTTCCAGTGCTTAGCGTGCAGCTACGGCCCTGCCATATATGATTGGACTCCCACTCTAGTTTCAGCGCAGGAAATCCAAAGTCAGCATGCCGCTCAAGGCAACCTCTCAGCTTGTCAGCTAACGTCAGCATCAACTGGTTCCGATCAATCATGCCGACGTGTTCTTTAATTGATGTCCAGAGCTGATCTATACCCGCAGCCTCAACCATATTTACGTTGACGCCTACCCCAATGATCACGTGGCATACGTCAGCAGGATCGCCGGTCAGCTCCAGTAAGATTCCAGCGACCTTGCGGCCATCAATGTAGACGTCATTTGGCCATTTCAAGCCTGCCTGCGGAATGCCAACCGAATGTAGTGCCTGCATGACAGCCAGCCCGACCACCAGACTCAAGCCCGCGAGCCGCCCCGCCCCCCCCTGCACTCTAATTGCTAGACTGAAGTACAGGTTATGCCCGAACGGGCTCACCCAACGCCGCCCCCGCCTACCCCTCCCCGAGGTTTGGGTCTCCGCAAGTACCAGAAACGGAACATGTTCTAGCTGTAAAAGACGCAAGGCTTCGGCGTTTGTCGAATCAATAGAATCATAAAGGTGCAACGCCCACCCGAAGCGGCTAAGTTTCGGCGCAAGCTCCTCTTCATCGAGCAAGGATAGAGACTCAGCCAGGCGGTATCCACGCCCAGGAACTCTATAGACGGTCACCGAAGCGTCGGCTTGAATACGCTGCACGTGCTTCCAGACCGCACTTCGGCTCACGCCAAGGGCCTCCCCCAACTCCTGGCCGGAATGAAAGTGCCCATCTTGAAGCAACCTCAATAGCTTATTCATGCCACCCCCAATGACGAGGCCAGAATATAACGACAGCGACAGTACGTGCCTATCGCAGCTTTCTTTTGGGCAAAAGCAAACCCCCGACCCGCTTTCGCGGATCGGGGGTTTGGGAAAGGAGCTTGACGATGACCTACTCTCACATGGGGAGACCCCACACTACCATCGGCGATGCGTCGTTTCACTACTGAGTTCGGGATGGGATCAGGTGGTTCCAACGCTCTATGGTCGTCAAGCAATTCAGTTGCTGTCTCGGGGTTTAGCCGCTACAGCCAATTGGGTATGTGATCAGGTAATGCGTGTTCATGCTGATTTTCGGCTTTTCTGTCGACTTTCCGTCTAACAGCCAAATTGTTTGGGTGTTATATGGTCAAGCCTCACGGGCAATTAGTATTGGTTAGCTCAACGCCTCACAGCGCTTACACACCCAACCTATCAACGTCGTAGTCTTCGACGGCCCTTCAGGGAGCTCAAGGCTCCAGTGAGATCTCATCTTGAGGCAAGTTTCCCGCTTAGATGCTTTCAGCGGTTATCTCTTCCGAACGTAGCTACCCGGCAATGCCACTGGCGTGACAACCGGAACACCAGAGGTTCGTCCACTCCGGTCCTCTCGTACTAGGAGCAGCCCCTCTCAAATCTCAAACGTCCACGGCAGATAGGGACCGAACTGTCTCACGACGTTCTAAACCCAGCTCGCGTACCACTTTAAATGGCGAACAGCCATACCCTTGGGACCGGCTTCAGCCCCAGGATGTGATGAGCCGACATCGAGGTGCCAAACACCGCCGTCGATATGAACTCTTGGGCGGTATCAGCCTGTTATCCCCGGAGTACCTTTTATCCGTTGAGCGATGGCCCTTCCATACAGAACCACCGGATCACTAAGACCTACTTTCGTACCTGCTCGACGTGTCTGTCTCGCAGTCAAGCGCGCTTTTGCCTTTATACTCTACGACCGATTTCCGACCGGTCTGAGCGCACCTTCGTACTCCTCCGTTACTCTTTAGGAGGAGACCGCCCCAGTCAAACTACCCACCATACACTGTCCTCGATCCGGATAACGGACCAGAGTTAGAACCTCAAAGTTGCCAGGGTGGTATTTCAAGGTTGGCTCCACGCGAACTGGCGTCCACGCTTCAAAGCCTCCCACCTATCCTACACAAGCAAATTCAAAGTCCAGTGCAAAGCTATAGTAAAGGTTCACGGGGTCTTTCCGTCTAGCCGCGGATACACTGCATCTTCACAGCGATTTCAATTTCACTGAGTCTCGGGTGGAGACAGCGCCGCCATCGTTACGCCATTCGTGCAGGTCGGAACTTACCCGACAAGGAATTTCGCTACCTTAGGACCGTTATAGTTACGGCCGCCGTTTACCGGGGCTTCGATCAAGAGCTTCGCTTGCGCTAACCCCATCAATTAACCTTCCGGCACCGGGCAGGCGTCACACCCTATACGTCCACTTTCGTGTTTGCAGAGTGCTGTGTTTTTAATAAACAGTCGCAGCGGCCTGGTATCTTCGACCGGCATGGGCTTACGTAGTAAATACTTCACCCTCACCGGCGCACCTTCTCCCGAAGTTACGGTGCCATTTTGCCTAGTTCCTTCACCCGAGTTCTCTCAAGCGCCTTGGTATTCTCTACCCAACCACCTGTGTCGGTTTGGGGTACGGTTCCTAGTTACCTGAAGCTTAGAGGCTTTTCCTGGAAGCATGGCATCAACCACTTCGCTTTCTAAAAGAAAGCTCGTCATCAGCTCTCGGCATTAAGATCCCGGATTTACCTAAGATCTCTGCCTACCACCTTAAACAAGGACAACCAACGCCTTGCTGGCCTAGCCTTCTCCGTCCCCCCATCGCAGTAACTAGAAGTACGGGAATATTAACCCGTTTCCCATCGACTACGCTCTTCAGCCTCGCCTTAGGGACCGACTCACCCTGCGTCGATTAACGTTGCGCAGGAACCCTTGGTCTTTCGGCGTGCGAGTTTTTCACTCGCATTGTCGTTACTCATGTCAGCATTCGCACTTCTGATACCTCCAGCCAGCTTCTCAACTGACCTTCACAGGCTTACAGAACGCTCCTCTACCGCTCAACTTACGTTGAACCCGTAGCTTCGGTACCTGGTTTGAGCCCCGTTACATCTTCCGCGCAGGCCGACTCGACTAGTGAGCTATTACGCTTTCTTTAAAGGGTGGCTGCTTCTAAGCCAACCTCCTAGCTGTCTAAGCCTTCCCACATCGTTTCCCACTTAACCAGGATTTTGGGACCTTAGCTGACGGTCTGGGTTGTTTCCCTTTTCACGACGGACGTTAGCACCCGCCGTGTGTCTCCCGTGCTGACACTTGCTGGTATTCGGAGTTTGCATCGGTTTGGTAAGTCGGGATGACCCCCTAGCCGAAACAGTGCTCTACCCCCAGCAGTGATACACGAGGCGCTACCTAAATAGCTTTCGAGGAGAACCAGCTATCTCCGAGCTTGATTAGCCTTTCACTCCGATCCACAGGTCATCCGCTAACTTTTCAACGGTAGTCGGTTCGGTCCTCCAGTTAGTGTTACCCAACCTTCAACCTGCCCATGGATAGATCGCCCGGTTTCGGGTCTATTCCCAGCGACTAAACGCCCTATTAAGACTCGCTTTCGCTACGCCTCCCCTATTCGGTTAAGCTCGCCACTGAAAATAAGTCGCTGACCCATTATACAAAAGGTACGCAGTCACCTAACAAAGTAGGCTCCCACTGCTTGTACGCATACGGTTTCAGGATCTATTTCACTCCCCTCTCCGGGGTTCTTTTCGCCTTTCCCTCACGGTACTAGTTCACTATCGGTCAGTCAGTAGTATTTAGCCTTGGAGGATGGTCCCCCCATATTCAGACAAAGTTTCTCGTGCTCCGTCCTACTCGATTTCACTTCTAAGACCTTTTCGCGTACAGGGCTATCACCCACTATGGCCGCACTTTCCAGAGCGTTCCGCTAAAATCAAAGAAGCTTAAGGGCTAATCCCCGTTCGCTCGCCACTACTAAGGGAATCTCGGTTGATTTCTTTTCCTCAGGGTACTTAGATGTTTCAGTTCCCCTGGTTCGCCTCACACACCTATGTATTCAGTGTGTGATAACCATCTTATGATGGCTGGGTTCCCCCATTCAGACATCTCCGGATCAAAGTCTGTTTGCCGACTCCCCGAAGCTTTTCGCAGGCTACCACGTCTTTCATCGCCTCTGACTGCCAAGGCATCCACCGTATGCGCTTCTTCACTTGACCATATAACCCCAAGCAATCTGGTTACTGTCTAATAACGTGAAGACGACATTCGCCGAAAATCCGCATTCTGCCCATAAAGAGCAACTCGCAAATTTTACCTTGACTTGAATAATTACCAGTGAAAGTAACTACCCAAATCTACTTCTATCACATACCCAAATTTTTAAAGAACAGTTCTGGCGCAAAGACCAGAAATCAATACCCTCAAACATCCATCAGATGCCCAAGCAGCACTCATTTCTGAGCTTTCAGCGATTATCGAGTTAATGGTGGAGCCAAGGAGGATCGAACTCCTGACCTCCTGCGTGCAAAGCAGGCGCTCTCCCAGCTGAGCTATGGCCCCATCTACAGATCGGCCACATCCCATGACAATTGGTGGGTCTGGGCAGATTCGAACTGCCGACCTCACCCTTATCAGGGGTGCGCTCTAACCAACTGAGCTACAGACCCAATCGTCTCTCTCGGGTCGAAACCCAATCGCTTTTCGCTAGTGAATCAAGCAATTCGTGTGGGAGCTTATGAAGAAGCTGAAGTCTTCGATTAAGGAGGTGATCCAGCCGCAGGTTCCCCTACGGCTACCTTGTTACGACTTCACCCCAGTCATGAATCACTCCGTGGTAACCGTCCCCCCGAAGGTTAGACTAGCTACTTCTGGAGCAACCCACTCCCATGGTGTGACGGGCGGTGTGTACAAGGCCCGGGAACGTATTCACCGTGACATTCTGATTCACGATTACTAGCGATTCCGACTTCACGCAGTCGAGTTGCAGACTGCGATCCGGACTACGATCGGTTTTATGGGATTAGCTCCACCTCGCGGCTTGGCAACCCTTTGTACCGACCATTGTAGCACGTGTGTAGCCCAGGCCGTAAGGGCCATGATGACTTGACGTCATCCCCACCTTCCTCCGGTTTGTCACCGGCAGTCTCCTTAGAGTGCCCACCATTACGTGCTGGTAACTAAGGACAAGGGTTGCGCTCGTTACGGGACTTAACCCAACATCTCACGACACGAGCTGACGACAGCCATGCAGCACCTGTGTCAGAGTTCCCGAAGGCACCAATCCATCTCTGGAAAGTTCTCTGCATGTCAAGGCCTGGTAAGGTTCTTCGCGTTGCTTCGAATTAAACCACATGCTCCACCGCTTGTGCGGGCCCCCGTCAATTCATTTGAGTTTTAACCTTGCGGCCGTACTCCCCAGGCGGTCGACTTAATGCGTTAGCTGCGCCACTAAGATCTCAAGGATCCCAACGGCTAGTCGACATCGTTTACGGCGTGGACTACCAGGGTATCTAATCCTGTTTGCTCCCCACGCTTTCGCACCTCAGTGTCAGTATTAGCCCAGGTGGTCGCCTTCGCCACTGGTGTTCCTTCCTATATCTACGCATTTCACCGCTACACAGGAAATTCCACCACCCTCTGCCATACTCTAGCTTGCCAGTTTTGGATGCAGTTCCCAGGTTGAGCCCGGGGCTTTCACATTCAACTTAACAAACCACCTACGCGCGCTTTACGCCCAGTAATTCCGATTAACGCTTGCACCCTTCGTATTACCGCGGCTGCTGGCACGAAGTTAGCCGGTGCTTATTCTGTCGGTAACGTCAAAACAGCAAGGTATTAGCTTACTGCCCTTCCTCCCAACTTAAAGTGCTTTACAATCCGAAGACCTTCTTCACACACGCGGCATGGCTGGATCAGGCTTTCGCCCATTGTCCAATATTCCCCACTGCTGCCTCCCGTAGGAGTCTGGACCGTGTCTCAGTTCCAGTGTGACTGATCATCCTCTCAGACCAGTTACGGATCGTAGCCTTGGTGAGCCTTTACCTCACCAACTAGCTAATCCGACCTAGGCTCATCTGATAGCGCAAGGCCCGAAGGTCCCCTGCTTTCTCCCGTAGGACGTATGCGGTATTAGCGTTCCTTTCGAAACGTTGTCCCCCACTATCAGGCAGATTCCTAGGCATTACTCACCCGTCCGCCGCTGAATCAGAGAGCAAGCTCTCTTCATCCGCTCGACTTGCATGTGTTAGGCCTGCCGCCAGCGTTCAATCTGAGCCATGATCAAACTCTTCAGTTCAATACTGCTTGGGTTTTGAGAAAACCCTAAACTTGGCTCAGCAATCGCAAATCTCTTTACAAGTAAAGAGTAACTCTCGAATACTCGAGTGTTGCTTTGTGATGCTGATAATCTAGCTGACCATCAGTCTTACATTCACAAGCACCCACACGAATTGCTTGATTCAGTTGTTAAAGAGCGTTTCGATCAAGTCTTTCGTCTCAACCGAGGCCGCGCATTCTACAGCAGCCTTGTTACCTGTCAAGCTGTTTTTGAAGAACTTTTTCTTTCTTCTCAACCGCTTGCGCCTTCGATCAACTCTCATCTCTCGTCAGCGGGAGGCGAATCATACAGCGTTCAAAACCGCTGTCAACCACCTCTTTCAACCGCTTCCGATCAATCTGATCGAAGCCACCAACAGGACTCACCCACCACCCTGTCAGCCCGGCGCATTCTACTCGAATTCGCCATCCGTGCAACCCTTTTATTTCGCTAACCTTTTGATTTACAAGAGGTTTTGCTTAAGGACTGCGCCGGAGAAGGTGCGCATTATAGGAGCCTGAAAAATAACGTCAACCGTTTATTTCAGTTTTGTTCCGCCCTCAGCGAAATGCGCGCGAATGACTTCTTTCCTGCTTGGCAAACATGAGTAACACCAAGCTTGAACACAAACCCACGATCCACAACCTGCCCGTCAACGCGGACCCCACCAGAGCCGAGTAAGTCGCGCGCCATCGCAGCGTTCTTAACAAGTGCAGCTTTGTTAAGCACAGATGAGATAGGCATATCTTGATCGGAGACCAACTCGACGTCCGGAATATCTTCAGGCAGCTCACCCTCCCTCATTCGATTACCTGCCGAACGATGCGCTGCCGCTGCCGCCTCGTCACCATGGAACCGCGCCACAATCTCTTCTGCCAGTTTGATCTTGATATCTCGTGGGTTGGCTCCGCGCGCAACGTCCGCCCGAAACTCCTCGATCTCGCCCTGTGTGCGAAAGCTAAGCAAATCGAAATATCTCCACATGAGCGCATCAGGAATCGAAACCAGCTTGCTATACATGACCCCCGGCAACTCTTGAATGCCAACGTAATTCCCGAGCGACTTGGACATCTTCTTAACGCCATCCAGCCCCTCGAGCAGGGGCATGGTCACTACGCACTGAGATGCCTGACCATACGCTCGCTGAAGCTCACGCCCCATTAGCAGATTAAACTTCTGATCGGTGCCACCCAGCTCAATGTCGGCTTTTAGCGCGACCGAGTCATACCCCTGAACGAGCGGATACAGGAACTCATGGATGGCGATCGGCTGGTTGGTGGAGTATCGCTTGCTGAAATCGTCACGCTCGAGCATCCGAGCAACCGTATATTGGGAAGCCAGACGAATGAAGTCGGCCGGCGTCAGCCTGTCCATCCAGGTAGAGTTGAACGCCACCTCGGTCTTCTCTGGATCTAGGATCTTAAAAACCTGAGCCTTATAGGTTTCAGCGTTCTCTAGTACCTGATCCCTGGTCAACGGAGGCCTTGTGGCGCTTTTGCCACTTGGGTCACCAATCATTCCGGTGAAATCTCCTATAAGGAAGATCACCTGATGCCCCAAATCCTGCAGCTGGCGCATCTTGTTGATAAGCACGGTGTGCCCGAGATGGAGGTCCGGTGCGGTAGGGTCGAATCCAGCCTTAACACGCAAGGGCTCGCCCCGCTCCAGCTTGGAGATCAGCTCCGACTCCACGAGCACCTCATCAGCGCCCCGTTTGATCACCGACAGTTGATCTTCGACCGACGTCATAGCAAGCCCCCGCACCATTAATAAAGGGCGACAACCTTACAAGATCGTAGGCCGATTACAAGCTACAGACCGGGTACCGGCCAGCAGTTCACCTGTCGCAAGGGTTGCCTCAAACAGCCTTTGCTTATATTTTAGTCAGTTATTTCCCGTGCAAAAATATGCCAGAAGCCCAATGATGCCTTCCAAATCAAAAGCTCCGAACTACCCCAAGAGCCATCTGTTGGCTGCCAGTGGTGTAGCTGCGCTGCTGAGCCTGGCGCTGCTCGTTTTTCCATCACGCGAGGTCGAGGCCAAGAAGACCTTTATTGATCTGAAGCTCGAGACGTCCTCAGGGTTGATCATCAGCGAGCCGGGCAGCGACGAGCCTAGCTTGGCAGAGTCCCCGTTTGCCTCGTCTACTCCGTTGCAGATGTCCTCCAAAGCCAATCGAGAGGAGCTGCATGAAGGCGAGCCCGCTCAAATAGCACTGGCTGAAACATCCCCTCTGGAAAAGTCAATCGTCGTTGCCAATGGGGATACGCTGTCAACAGTATTCGCCAAAGTTGGCCTATCGCCGTCGGTTATGCATGCGGTGTTGTCGAGCAGCAAGGAAGCCAAGCAATTTTCCCGCTTGAAGATTGGCCAGAGTCTTGAGTTCCAGCTGACCGAACAGGGCGATCTAGCGAGCCTACGAAGCAAACTCAACAGCCTGGAGACGTTGGCGCTGGAGAAAACCGCCGATGGCTACGCTTTCAAGAAAGAGCAAATCAAACCTGAAGTCGACACGGTTTATGCTCATGGTGAGATCGACAGCAGCCTGTTCCTCGCGGCAAAGCGCGCCGGTCTTAGTCATAACCTGACGATGGACCTCGCGAACGTATTTGGTTACGACATCGACTTCGCTCTCGACATCCGCAAGGGCGACAGCTTCGAAGTGATATACGAAGAGAAGACGGTTGAGGGTGAACGTGTCGGTACGGGCAATATTCTTGCTGCACGCTTTACCAACCGGGGTAAGACCTACTCTGCTGTTCGCTACACCAGTAAGGATGGCGCCACCAGCTATTACAACGCTGACGGCACCAGTATGCGCAAGGCCTTCATTCGAACGCCGGTGGACTTCGCCAGAATCAGCTCTCGGTTCTCCAATGGTCGCAAACACCCGATTCTGAACAAAATCCGCGCGCACAAGGGCGTTGACTACGCAGCCCCCCACGGAACCCCGATCAAGAGTGCTGGCGACGGCAAGGTGCTCCTTGCGGGGCGCAAAGGCGGCTATGGCAACACGGTTGTCATTCAGCATGGCCAACGCTACCGCACGCTCTACGCGCATATGCAGGGTTTCGCCAAAGGCGTACGTAACGGGTCGACGGTAAAACAGGGCCAGATCATCGGCTATATCGGCACGACCGGCCTTTCCACCGGCCCTCACCTGCACTATGAATTCCAGGTCGACGGCGTTCATGTCGACCCGCTGGGCCTCAAGTTGCCGATGGCCGATCCGATTGCTCAGAACGAGAAGCAGCGTTTCATGCAACTGAGCCAACCACTGATGGCGCGGATGGACGACGAGAAGGCCACCATGTTGGCCCTGAATCAACGCTAGGCATGGCTCTTTATCTGGGTGTGATGTCTGGTACCAGTCTCGACGGCCTGGACGTCGCGCTCATAGAGCAGGACAGCGACACTCGACTGATAGCCACACGATTTCAGGAAATGCCGGCCACCCTGCGCCAGGAACTGTTGGCGCTCTGTTCAACCGGTGAGGATGAGTTAGCACGCGCTGCTATTGCCGAGCAGCGCTGGGCCAGGTTGGCCGCAGACACGATTAATCAGTTACTCGCTGAGCAACAGCTTTCCCCGCAAGCAGTACGCGCCATCGGCAGCCACGGGCAAACCGTACGCCATGAACCCCATCTTGGCTTTACCATTCAGATCGGTAACCCGGCTCTCTTGGCTGAGCTTACCGGGATCAGTGTCGTCAGCGATTTTCGCAGGCGCGACGTCGCTGCTGGCGGCCAAGGCGCGCCGCTTGTGCCTGCCTTCCACGAGGCAGTGTTCGGCTGTCCACAGCGAATCCGCGCAGTATTAAATATCGGTGGATTCAGCAACCTCAGCATCCTATCGCCCGAAATGCCGACTCGTGGCTTTGACTGCGGGCCCGGCAATGTACTGATGGACGCCTGGATTCAGCGCCACAAGGACCTTGCGTTCGACCGCAACGGCGACTGGGCCGCCAGCGGTAGCGTGAATGATGATCTGCTCACAGCGCTGCTCGACGAAGACTTCTTCAAAGACCGCGGGCCTAAGAGCACCGGTCGAGAGCTTTTCAATCTTGTCTGGCTCGATAAACATCTAGCGGTACGCCCCATGGCGCCAGAGGATGTCCAGGCCACGCTGCTCGAACTGACCGCCAGAAGCATTACCGAGTCGCTCACTGCCATCCAACCGGAAGCACTGGACGTGCTTGTATGCGGAGGTGGTGCGCACAACGCTGTATTGATGCAGCGGCTGCAGGCTCTACTCCCCGAGAGTGACGTAAAAGCCACGGATAAAGAGGGAGTACCGCCGGACTGGGTGGAGGCAATGGCGTTTGCTTGGCTCGCCCACTGCTGCCTGGAGCGCATACCAGCGAACCGCCCGGCGGTGACCGGCGCGCGTGGTGCGCGAATCCTCGGCGCTATCTATCCGGCTTGATGCGCTGAAACAAAAACGCCGTGCATTGCACGGCGTTTTTTTTCGGGGCAAAAACCGTCAAATTGAAAATGACTGACCGCACCCACAAGTGGTGGTGGCGTTTGGGTTCTTGATCACAAAACGAGAGCCCTCCAGGCCTTCCTGATAATCGACTTCAGCGCCGGCAAGGTATTGATAGCTCATAGGGTCGACCACAAGACTCACCCCCTCTCGCTCGATGATCGTATCGTCGTCGGCCACATCCTCGTCGAAGGTGAACCCGTACTGAAAACCCGAGCAGCCGCCACCTGTGACGAAGACACGCAACTTCAAGCGCGGATTGCCCTCCTCATCGACCAAGCTCTTCACCTTGCTCGCAGCCCCCTGACTGAACTGGATGGCGGTGGGCGTGAAGGATTCGACACTCATTAGGTTCTCCTGGCGTGAAACGCCCTACTGCATTGACGGTGCATTATCGGCTTTCCTGACAAAACCGGTCAACTATTCGACGGGCCGCAGTGTGTAGCAGAAGCCGTCATTAGGGCAACAGCGCTACGTTGCCAAGCCCTTGCGTCTCGTCCAGGTCGAACAGAATATTCATGTTCTGGATCGCCTGGCCTGATGCGCCTTTCACCAGGTTATCGATTACAGACAACACGACGACCAGCTCACCACCTTGCGGCCGATGCACTGCGATACGGCATACGTTGGCGCCACGAACGCTGCGCGTTTCCGGATGACTACCTGCTGGCATCACGTCGACGAAGGGCTCGTTGGCATAGCGTTGTTCATACAGGCGTTGCAAATCTACCGAGGTGTCGCTAACTGTGGCGTAAAGGGTCGCGTGAATACCTCGGATCATGGGTGCCAGGTGCGGAACGAAAGTCAGCCCGATATCACCTTGGGCAGCACGGCGCAGCCCCTGGCTGATCTCAGGCAAATGGCGATGGCCCTTCACCGAGTAGGCCATCATGCTTTCACCTGCCTCGGTGTACAGCGAACCGATCTTCGCCGCGCGCCCGGCACCGCTCACGCCGGACTTACAGTCGGCGATCAAGCGTGAAGCGTCTGCCAGGCCGTTCTCGAGCAACGGCAGAAAGCCCAGCTGTGCAGCGGTCGGGTAGCAACCGGGAACTGCGATGAGGCGAGCCTTTTTGATCTGCTCGCGATTGACTTCCGGCAGTCCATAAACGGCCTGAGGCAGCAGTTCGGGAGCGCCATGGGCTTGGCCGTACCATTTTGCCCACTCTTCGGCATCCTGCAGACGGAAATCGGCGGACAGGTCGATAACCCGAGTTCCGGCTGCCAACAGTTCTCCTGCCAATGCATGAGCAACACCATGGGGCGTAGCGAAAAACACCACATCGCAACCGCCCAGCGTTGCCACATCCGGGACGCTGAATGCCAAATTATCGTAGTGACCGCGCAGGTTCGGATACATGTCGGTGACTTTCACGCCATCTTCCGAGCGCGAGGTGATAACCGCCACTTCAGCCAGCGGATGCTGAGCGAGCAGGCGCAGCAATTCGACGCCCGTATAGCCTGTGCCGCCAACAATACCGACCTTGATCATGACCTGCCCTCAACTGAAAAACGTAGAAGCGCGATGATAAAGCTGCTTTGGCCTCGGGCCAACCGCTGGGATGACGGCAGCAACCTCAGCCACTACTATCGACGCATTCATTTTCAAAGGATTCAACCGATGCTCTATCTCTGGCTTAAAGCACTGCACATCATCGCCATCGTTTGCTGGTTTGCCGGTCTGTTCTATCTCCCCCGCCTATTTGTCTACCACGCCATGAGTGAGGACCAGCCTAGTCGAGAGCGTTTCAAGATCATGGAGCGCAAGCTTTACCGCGGCATCATGCTTCCATCGATGATCGCCACACTGGCTTTAGGAATATGGATGGTCGTTATCAACCCCGGGCTCTTCAGCACAGGCGGATGGCTTCACGCGAAGCTGGCGCTAGTGATTGCGCTGGTGGGCTATCACCACGTCTGCGGCGCACAATTGAAGCGCTTCGCTCGGGACGAAAATATGCGTGGTCACGTGTTCTATCGCTGGTTCAATGAGGTTCCGGTGCTTTTCCTGCTGGCCATCGTCATTCTCGTAGTCGTCAAACCGTTCTGAACTTGCCGATTTACTTGGGTACTTCGTAGCCATAGTGTTACCTCCCTCTGAGTCCTAGCTCGCCACTATTGTTTGTGCCAGGCGAGCCTTCTAATCTGCTCCCATCATCCATTTGTGACACGGACGCCACATGCAAGAAGCTCATTTCAAAATCGTCTTCAGCGGCGAACTGATGCCCGACGTGCCACTCGAGACGGTCAAGTCAAACTTGGCAATGCTGTTCAAAACAGACGCGAGCAAAGTCGAGCGCCTGTTTAACGGCCAGGCTGCAGTCATCAAAAGCAAGCTCAGCGGCGAGGAGGCCGACAAGTACCTTGGCGCACTACGTCGTGCGGGGGCCAAGGCACACAAAGAGCACGAGCGCGCTGCTCCGGTATTGAGCCTGGTGCAAACCGACGAAGAGCGGATGAGCACGCAAATAGACGATCCCGCCGCGGATTCGATGAGCTGTCCTAAGTGTGGGCACGTGCAACGCCAGTCCAGCGAATGCAGCGCGTGCGGCATCATCATCGAGAAGTACTTGGCTCGTAAGGCGCTACTTGCTGAGCGCACGACAACTCAAACCAAAACCGCAACGATGTCTCCTTATGCGCCGCCGGCAGCGAACGTCAGCGAAGCAATGCCGCAGCACGGCGACCTCAAGCCGTTTTCCGTTAGCGGACGCATCGGCCGGTTGCGCTACCTGGCATGGTCGTTGGTCATCATGCTCTCAGCGACGGGATTGTTCGCGATCGCCGCGCTCATCATGATGATTTCCAGCACATTCGGACTGGTCTGCATGGGCCTGATCGGTATCGGGATGCTGGTGGTTAGCGTCCAAATAGGCGTCCAGCGTCTGCACGACTTCGGCTGGTCCGGCTGGCTGATACTGCTGAACCTGGTGCCGATCCTGGGCAGCCTGTTCCCCTTCGTCATGCTGTTGATGCCCGGCAGTCGCGAGGTCAACCGCTACGGTTCGCCGCCGCCACCCAACAGCCGGCCGGTGAAGGTACTCGCTACGCTATGGCTGTTGCTGATCATCTCCGGCTTGGTAGCGGCTTTAACCGTCCCGGCACTGGTTGATATGCGCCACGGAGCAGGCTTCTGACTTTATCGAAGCCGGTCAATCGGCTTGCACGGTCCGTCCGAGAGCCCATGCACGCAGCGCGTCCAGGCGCTCAGCCATGACAATAGACAGCGGCGAGGTTGCACGAATGCTATCAACTAGCATGAGCTGGTCCACTTGCCGCTGCTGAGCCTGTGCGGCATACACAGCACTCACCACAACCTGCTCGATCTCCGCACCGGAAAACCCGTCGCTGGCCTCGGCCAGTGACGTCAGGTTCAGGTCACCTGGCTGCAGCTCGCGTCGCGCAAGATGGATACGAAAGATCTCCGCGCGCGTCGCCCCATCGGGCAGGTCAACGAAAAACAGCTCGTCAAAGCGCCCCTTGCGCAAAAGCTCCGGCGGGAGCCGATCAACCGTGTTCGCGGTAGCCACCATGAAAACAGGCGCTGCGCGCTCGGCCATCCAGGTCAGCAATGTGCCGAGCACGCGCTGGCTGACGCCGCCGTCCATCTCACCGGTTGCCAGGCCCTTTTCAATCTCGTCCATCCACAACACGCAAGGCGCCATCTGTTCGGCCAACATCAAGGCCTCGCGCAGATTGCGCTCGGTTTCGCCGAAATATTTGTTGTATAGGCAGGCAAAATCGAGGCGCAGCAAAGGCAAGCCCCACAACCCGGCTACTGCCTTGGCGGCGAGGCTTTTACCTCCACCCTGAACACCTACCAGCATCACACCTCGTGGCAGATCGTCGCCCTGTCCACTCAGAAACGCACCCTGCCGCTCTGCTAGCCAGCGCTTGAAATTGAGCAATCCACCCACTTCGGCGAAGCGCGCGGTCTCGTATTCGAAACCCAGTACGCCGTCGAGATCTAGCATCTGGAATTTGGCACGATTGAGCTCGGGCAGATCCTCCTGGGTAATGGCACCATCATCGCAAATGACATTGCGCGCCAGCGCCCGTACCTCGGCATGACTGAGGCCGCGCAGGTTTTTCACCACTTGCTGCAGTGTTCGATTGTCGGTGCGCACGCGTGCGCCGCGATTACGCTCACTCCATCGGGCAGCTTCCTCACGCACGATGGCGAGCAGCTCCTCTTCAGCAGGTAATGACAGACTGAAACGTGCTGCGTAGCGCTGGACTTCAGGCGGCAATTTGAGCGCATGGGATACCAGCACCAGGGTTGGTGCCGATGGGGCTTCGCTCATTGCGATGTCCTTGAGCAACCGCACCAGTCTAGGCTCGTCGAGATACGGATGCAGGTCGCAGAAAACATAGAGGTTTGGGCGCGGGTCATGCTTGACCAGTTTCAGCGCCGTCTCGGGCGCACAACTCTCCTCACCGCCGTGCAGATCCCCCTCAAAGGACAAATGATGCAGCCCCTCGCTTGCAGACCACACATAGATGCCCAAGCCCTGCCGCACGGCAAGGCCTGTCACCGTCTCGAGGACTCTTCGTTCGTCCCATGATTCAAGCACCACCAGCTTGACCCGCGAATCCAGCACCAATCCCAGATCATGTATATCGTTCTTCACTTTACCTCCCTGTACGGCCTCACCGGCTCGGAACTGCCCTGATACAATGTGCGACAGGCTATCGCCTGAAGCAGACGTGAAGGACTGCTGGTTCTGCAAGATCGTGGGCGGAGAAGTTGCCGCACGCAAGCTTTACGTAGGCGATCAGATTATCGCTTTTCCACAAGTTATCGCGCAGGCGCCGGTGTGCACTTTCGGCCATTGCGAAGAAACATATCGCATCGTTGCACGGCTTGAGAGAGGGAGAACGACAGGTGCTGGCCGGACATATGCTGTTTACCGCACAACGTTTGTGCCGAAGGGCGAGGCGTCAGCAGCGTGCGTGTGGTGATGAGCTGCAACGACCTTGGCGGGCAGCTGGTCTATTCACATGCACATAATTGGTCAACGCCAGATGCATTGGCTACCGGCTTGGCAGCGGCGCGTTTCGCCCTGACGTCTCACCGACTTGCTACGGTCTCATATTCTCCGGAGGACACATGACCAGCCAACGCCATTATTCGCCAGCTGATCGTTTGCTGATGCAGGCGGATGCGGCACTTAGGACATTACTCCCCTTCAGTGGCCAGCCAGCTCGTCCATCGCCAGGGATACTGAAGAGCGAAACCGAGTTGAGCGAGAGCGAAACGCGCCACGTAGCAGGCCTGATGCGGATCAACCACACCGGAGAAGTCTGTGCCCAAGGGCTTTATCAGGGGCAGGCTCTGACGGCGCGCCTACCGCAGATTCGCCAAGCGATGGAGCATGCGGCGGATGAGGAGATCGATCATCTGGCCTGGTGCGAACAGCGCATCCGCCAGCTTGGCAGCCATACCAGCGTGCTCAATCCGTTGTTCTATGGGCTGTCCTTCGGTATCGGTGCTTCTGCCGGCCTGATCAGTGATCGCATCAGTCTTGGTTTTGTCGCCGCCACAGAGGATCAGGTCTGCAAGCACTTGGACGAACATCTGGGCCAATTACCGGCAGAGGATGAAAAATCTCGCGCCATTCTTGAGCAGATGCGCGAGGACGAGGCGCAACATTCAACCGCTGCCATCGCCGCTGGCGGACTGCGCTTCCCCGCACCGGTCAAATTCGGCATGAGCCTAATATCGAAAGTCATGACCAAAGCGACGTATCGCATCTGATCGACCGCAACGAGAAAAGGGCGCCTCGGCGCCCTTTTTCGTCATCGCAAAGATGCTGATACGGCTAGGCATGGCGCGGCATGTTGCGCGCATAGAAGATCTCCAGCATCTCGTGACGCAGCAGCTTCTCGACCTGCTTGCGCTGTTCCGCCGACAAATTGCTCGTCGCGTCGCCGAATAGGTAGTTCGCAAGCTCGAAGTCCTTGAGCAGCATTTTTGTGTGGAACAGATTCTCCTGATACACGTTCACATCGGTCATCTGGTAGGCCGAACGAGTGTCTTCAGATAGATAGTTCTGGATCGAATTGATCTCGTGATCGATGAAGTGCTTTCTGCCCTCGACATCACGCGTGAAGCCACGCACGCGATAATCCACAGTGACGATATCCGAATCGAACTGGTGGATCAGGTAGTTGAGCGCCTTCAACGGGGAAATCACGCCGCAAGTCGACACGTCTATATCAACGCGGAATGTAGCGATGCCGTCCACCGGATGGATTTCCGGATAGGTGTGCACTGTGATGTGGCTTTTATCGAGGTGCCCAAGAATTGTTTCAGGCAATGGCCCCGGCGATTCCTCAATCTGGCTTTCGGTGGGCGTCACCGGCTGCTCGGAAATCAGAATCGTCACGCTGGCGCCCTGAGGCTCGTAATCCTGGCGGGCTATGTTCAGGATATTGGCGCCAATAATATCAACGACGTCGGTAAGGATCTGGGTCAGCCGCTCGGCGTCGTACTCTTCATTGATGTATTGCACATATGCGTGCTGGTCTTCAGGCGTCTCGGCATAGCAAATGTCATAGATATTGAAGCTCAAGGTCTTGGTCAGGTTATTGAACCCGTGGAGCTTGAGTTTGCTTTTCACCATTGGAAGCTCTCTTGTGCGGCCATGCGCGTGATTGAGCATGCCCTTCAGACGCCTAAGCGCATGACACCTCTTCACACCGCCGATCTGGCTTTCGCGTTGAATAGAACGGACTCGGCTAAATCGGGGCACGCATTGTGTAACCAGAGGCTGGCCGCTCATCCAGACGAGCGAGTCCGCACGGTGTGGCTGGCGTTATCAGCCGAGCTCGACGATTTCGTAAGCGTGAGTGATGTCGACACCGGCTCGACCGAGCATGATGGAGGCCGAGCAGTATTTCTCCGCTGAGAGCTCGACCGCCCGCTTGACCTGTGCATCCTTCAGTCCACGGCCTTTGACCACGAAACGCAGGTGGATCTTGGTGAATACCTTTGGGTCCTCGGAAGCGCGTTCGGCCTCGACAAAAGCTTCACAACTCTCTACCGCTTGGCGCGATTTTTTCAAGATGCTTACGACATCGAAATTGCTGCAGCCGCCCAGACCAAGCAGAAGCATTTCCATGGGTCGCACGCCGAGGTTCCGGCCACCGTTCTCGGGCGGGCCGTCCATCACGACGACATGCCCACTACCAGACTCACCTAAGAACATGGCTCCGTCGACCCATTGAATGCGCGCTTTCATCGCCAACTCCAATACAAACAAGGTCGATAGCTTAACATGGCCGTTTAATTGCTCGGCGAGCATGTACTCGACTAAAGGTGCGTTGACCCGCACGTTTCGGCTGTCGCACCTTTGCAACCAGCCCACCCTGCTCTGTTAAGCTGACGAAAGCTGAATGACAGCCACATATAATAATAATGAGTCTTTATTGAATACTTATCCGGGACCCACAGCATGGTAGCTATCACCCTCACGCCCAAGATAAAGAATATCGACAAGTTGCTCGCGCACTGTCATAGACGGCGATACACGGCCAAGAGCACGATCATTTACGCTGGCGACCGCTGCGAGTCGCTTTTCTTCATCGTCAAAGGCTCCGTCACTATCCTTATCGAGGATGACGATGGCCGTGAAATGATCATTGCCTATTTGAACGCGGGCGACTTCTTCGGAGAAATGGGGCTCTTCGAGAAGGAAGGAACAGAAAAGGAACGCAGTGCCTGGGTTCGCGCCAAGACTGAGTGCGAAGTGGCTGAGCTTAGCTATGCGAAATTTCGCGAGCTGACCCAGCAGGATCCGGACATTCTGTACGCACTAGGCAGCCAGATGGCCGAGCGCCTACGCAACACCACCCGCAAAGTCGGCGATCTGGCGTTCCTCGATGTTACCGGTCGAGTCGCTCGCACATTGCTGGATCTGTGCAAGCAACCCGACGCAATGACCCATCCAGATGGCATGCAGATCAAGATCACGCGTCAGGAAATCGGCCGTATCGTCGGCTGCTCGCGTGAGATGGTCGGCAGAGTTCTCAAGAGCTTGGAAGCTCAGGGCCTCGTCTTCGTGAAAGGCAAGACCATGGTCGTGTTCGGTACTCGCTGATCGCATTCAGCCCGCAGCCTGCCTAGCGCAGGCGGGCGGGCGGTCACTCCGGATCGGCAGCGATAGCAACAACGCGGCCGCGCGTGCGATCGGGGTAAAAAAGACGCTGTAGCTCGACGCCTGGCTGCTCGGCGCGCATGAACGCCTCGCCCACCAGGAACGCATAGACCTGGTTGATCTCCATTAGCTCGACATCGGCCCGATTGAAGATCCCGCTCTCGGTCACCACCAAGCGATCCTTCGGCATCCGCGGCAGCAGATCCAGCGTGGTTTCCAGGTTGACCTCGAACGTATGCAGGTTGCGGTTGTTGATTCCCACCAGAGGCGTTTCCAGGCGCAACGCGCGCTCCAGTTCGGCTGCGTCATGCACCTCGACCAGCACATCCAGCCCCTGCTCCTTGGCTACCGCCGCCAGCTCGTGCATACGTGCGTCATCCAGTGCCGCGACGATCAGCAGGATGCAGTCGGCCCCCAGCGCTCGCGCCTCGATCACCTGATAGGGGTCGATCATGAAATCCTTGCGGATCACCGGCAGCGAGCAGGCCGCGCGCGCCTGTTGCAGGTACTCATCGGCGCCCTGAAAGAAATCGATGTCAGTCAGTACCGACAGACAGGCAGCGCCGCCAGCCTCGTAGCTGGCAGCAATCTCAGCGGGCAGGAACGGATCGCGGATGACGCCCTTACTCGGCGAAGCCTTCTTTACCTCGGCGATGACTGCCGGCTCCTTGCTGCGCACGCGTCGCTCCAGCGCCGCAGCGAAGCCGCGCACAGGATCGGCCAGCGCCGCGCGCTGCTCGAGTTCGCTTAGTCCTAGCTCGCGGCTGCGCTGGGCAACCTCCTCGAACTTGCGTGCGATGATCTTCTCCAGCACGGTCGGCACGCTCATTTCTGGTTCTCCTGCCTGAATACTGCGGTGAAGGAAACCAGCTCCTCCAGCTTGTCGCGCGCCAACCCGGTGCTGAGCGCGTCGTGGGCCATTTCTACGCCCTGCTTAAGGCTGCTTGCCAGGTCGGCTGCATAGAGCGCAGCGCCGGCGTTGAGTACGATCATGTCGGCGGCTTTCTGGCCGTTCTCGCTCTGCCTGCGTCCCAGCGCATCGCGGATCAAGGCCAGCGAGCCCTGGGCATCTTCTACGTTCAGGCCAATCAAACTCTGGCTCTTGATGCCGAAGTCCTCCGGCTGAATGCTGTACTCACTGATTTGGCCATCCTTCAGCTCGGCGACATGCGTCGGCGCAGCCAGGCTGATTTCATCCAGCCCGTCCTGTGCATGTACCACCAGCACATGTTTGCTACCCAGGCGCGACAGCACCTCGGCCATCGGCCGGCACAACGCCTTGCTGAACACTCCGACCACCTGATGACGGACGCCCGCCGGGTTGGCCATGGGGCCCAGGATGTTGAACAGTGTGCGCAGGCCGAGTTCACGGCGCGGCCCGGCTGCATGCTTCATGGCGCCATGATGGGCCGGGGCGAACATGAAACCGACACCCACGGTATCGACGCTGCGTGCCACCTGATCGGGCGTCAGGTCGAGAAAGACTCCGGCCGCCTCGAGCAGATCGGCGCTGCCGCTCTTGCCCGACACGGCGCGATTACCGTGCTTGGCAACCTTGCCGCCGGCCGCCGCAACGACAAAGGAGGCCGCGGTGGACACGTTGAAGATATTCATCCCGTCGCCACCGGTGCCACAGGTGTCGACCAGTTTGTCGGTGTCGAAGCGCACCGGGGCGGCCAGCTCGCGCATCACCTGCACGGCGCCAACGATCTCGTCGATGGTTTCGCTCTTCATGCGCATGCCCATGAGGAACGCACCAATCTGCGCATCGGTGCACTGGCCGGTCATGATCTGGCGCATCACCGCCTGCATTTCTTCGGTAGTCAGATCGAGCTGACCGACGATGCGATTGAGGGCTTCCTTGATATCCATCAGCGCACGCCTCCGGTCTGCTTCAGAAAGTTGGCGAACAGCTCATGACCCTGCTCGGTGAGGATCGATTCGGGGTGGAACTGCACGCCCTCGATGTTCAGCGTCTTGTGTCGCAAGCCCATGATCTCGTCGACCGAGCCATCGTCCAGCTGGGTCCACGCCGTGATCTCAAGGCACTCGGGCAACATCTCGCGCTTGACCACCAGCGAGTGGTAACGGGTCACGGTCAGCGGATTGTTGAGCCCGGCAAACACACCTTGGTCATGGTGAAACACCGGACTGGTCTTGCCGTGCATGGCCTGGCGGGCGCGCACCACATCGCCACCGAAGGCCTGGCCGATGCCCTGGTGGCCGAGGCAAACGCCGAGAATCGGCAACTTGCCGGCGAAATGAAGAATCAGTTCCAGCGACACACCCGCCTCGTTCGGCGTGCACGGCCCCGGCGAGACGACGATGCGCTCGGGGCTCAGCGCCTCGATCTCGGCCACGCTCAGCTCGTCGTTGCGCACCACCTTTACGTCTGCACCGAGTTCGCCCAGGTATTGCACGACGTTGTAGGTAAAAGAATCGTAGTTATCCAGCATCAACAGCATGATCAGTTCTCCTGCTGGTCGCGTTCGGCCAGGGCCACCGCGCGGAACATGGCGCGGCGCTTGTTCAGCGTCTCTTCCCACTCGAGCGCCGGCTGCGAATCGGCGACGATGCCGGCGCCGGCCTGCACGTGCAACTCGCCGTCCTTGATCACCGCGGTGCGAATGGCGATCGCGGTGTCCATGTTGCCGTTCCAGGCCAAATAGCCGACGGCGCCGCCATACACACCACGCTTGACCGGCTCGAGTTCGTCGATGATTTCCATGGCGCGAATCTTCGGTGCACCTGAGAGCGTGCCGGCCGGCAGGATCGCGCGCAGCGCATCCATCGCCGTCAATGTCGCCTTGAGCTGGCCGGTGACGTTGGAAACGATGTGCATGACGTTGGAGTAGCGTTCGATAACCATCTTCTCGGTGAGGCGCACCGTGCCGGTCTCGGCGACACGGCCAACGTCGTTGCGGCCCAGGTCGATCAGCATCAGGTGTTCGGCTAACTCCTTGTCATCACTGAGCAGATCTTGCTCCAGTGCCAGATCAGCTTCTTCATTGGCACCGCGCGGACGGGTGCCGGCGATCGGACGAACCGTGACCAGACCTTCCTCGACCCGCACCAGCACCTCCGGCGACGACCCCACCACATGGAAGTCGCCGAAATTGAAGAAGTACATGTAGGGCGTCGGGTTGAAGCAACGCAGCGCGCGGTAGAGATCGATCGGCGCAGCCTTGAACGGGATCGACATGCGCTGGGAAATCACCACTTGCATGCAGTCGCCGGCGAGGATGTAGTCCTTGATGCGGTTGACCGCCTGCTCGTAATCCTCGCGGCTGAAGCTGGAACGGAAGGTCGGCTCGGCACCGTTGCTCTTTTCGAAATCCAGGCCCAGGCGCGGCGTGATCGACTGACGCAGCTTCGCCCGTAACGCTTGTAGGCGAGCCTGACCTGCCTCGTAGGCTTCCGGCTGCGACGGGTCGACCAGCACGATGCAGTGCAGCTTGCCGGCGAGGTTGTCGAACACCACCACGGCGTCGGAAACCATCAGCAGGATATCCGGCGTGCCCAGTGGATCGGGATTGGGGCAGTTACCGAGTTTGTGCTCGACATAACGCACGCTGTCGTAGCCAAAGTAGCCCACCAGGCCGCCATTGAAGCGCGGCAGGCCGTCCACCGGTGCGACGCGGTAGCGCTGCTGGAAGGACTCGACGAACGCCAGCGGATCTTCGACCTCACAGGTTTCGGTCTCGACGCCATCGGTGGTTATGCTGATGCGGTGATCCTGGACGCGCATTACAGTGCGGCACGGCAGACCGATGATCGAATAGCGCCCCCACTTCTCGCCGCCTTGGACGGACTCGAGCAGGTAGGAATTCGGCGCATCGGCCAGTTTCAGGTATAGCGACAACGGGGTGTCGAAGTCGGCGAGGGTCTCGAACGACAGGGGAATGCGGTTATGGCCTTCGGCGGCCAAACGCAGAAATTCTTCGCGGGTCATGTCAGCCTCGTGGTCTGAGGAGGGTTCGAACGAACAACGGCAAACGCGCCGGCCTGGCCGGCAGGGAAAGTCAGGCGCGCCAGCGCCAACGGGCCAGGGCCTTGATGACTTTCATCCATTGTCTGCGGGAGAGCACCACGAGCTGATCTCTTCGGTGGGTCAAAAAGAGTCCGGCCACACTAGCGCAGCCCCGGAGCCGAAGCAACCAGCTCGCGCAGGTCATCGAGCACCAGCGCTGGCTGCTCATCCGCGATGGGGTCGCCGTGGTTGTAGCCATAGGTGAGCGCGACACAAGGGACCGCGGCGGCCTTCGCAGCCCGCACGTCGTTGCGCGAGTCACCCACGAACAGCGATTCGCCGGGCGCAACGCCCGCCGCGTCCATCACCCAGAACAGCGCGGCCGGATCTGGCTTCTGCTGCGGCAAGGTATCGCCGCCGACCAGCCAATCGAAATACCCAGCCAAGCCCTTCTCTTCCAGCAGCGGCTCGATGAACTGCGCCGGTTTGTTGGTGACGATCGCCAGCTTCACCTCGCGTTCGCGCAGCCAGTTCAGGCATTCACCGACGCCCGGATAGACCGTGGTCAGCTCGTGGCCACCGGCGTACGCTTGCATGAACAGCGCCAGCGCCTCGTCGACCAGTTCGTCGGCCACACCGTCATGGTTCAGCTGACCGGCCAATGCGCGGCGCACCAGCACGCGCGAGCCGTTGCCAACCCAGTCTCGCACCCGGGCAATGCCGGCAGGCTCGCGGCCGAGCAGCATCAACATCTTGTCCACCGCCGCGGCCAGGTCCGGCACCGAATCCATCAAGGTGCCGTCCAGGTCGAACATCACCAGCCGTGGCAATTTCCCGTCGAACAGTTGCTCCAGGCGGGTCATGGACGCGCCAGCGCCAGCTCGGCGCGCATCTGATCGATCACGACTTTGTAATCCGGCTGGTTGAAGATCGCCGAGCCGGCAACGAAAGTATCGGCGCCCGCCGCAGCGATTTCGCGGATGTTCTTCGGATTCACACCGCCGTCGATCTCCAGGCGAATCTCGCGACCGCTGGCGTCGATCAGCGCACGCGCTTCGCGCAGCTTGTCCAACGTGTTAGGGATGAATTTCTGTCCGCCGAAACCCGGGTTGACGCTCATCAGCAGGACCATGTCGACCTTGTCCATGACGTACTTGAGCACGTCCAGCGGCGTGGCCGGGTTGAACACCAGACCGGCCTTGGCGCCGCCGTCCTTGATCAGCTGCAGCGAGCGATCGATGTGCTCGGAGGCTTCCGGGTGAAAGGTGATGTAGCTGGCACCGGCTTCGAGGAAATCGCCGATCATGCGATCCACCGGCTTGACCATCAGGTGTACGTCGATGGGCGCGGTCACGCCATGCTTGCGCAGCGCTGAGCAGACCATCGGGCCGATGGTCAGATTGGGGACGTAGTGGTTGTCCATCACATCGAAATGGACGATGTCGGCGCCGGCGGCCAGCACGTTGTCCACTTCCTCGCCCAGGCGGGCGAAATTGGCGGAAAGAATGGAAGGGGCGATAGCGAACGGCTGCATGACGACCTCGGGTAGCACGGCGGAATGCCGCGCATTGTACCCGAGGGGTCAGGGTTGCGGCTCGCCTGACATCCATTGCGGATGCCGGCGAGCCGCCAGGTCGGATCAGGTCAGCTCATCGAAGCACTCGCCGATGATGGCCAGACCACGGTCGAGCAGTTCGTCTTCGGCAGTCAGCGGCACCAACACCCGCAGCACGTTGTAGTAGGTGCCGCAGGATAGGAGGATCAACCCCTTGTCCCGTGCACGGGCAACGATCTGCGAGGTAAGGGCGGCAGCCGGTCGCGCATGATCACCGTCTTCGAATAGCTCGATCGCAATCATCGCGCCGAGTCCGCGCACTTCGCCGATTTCCTTGTGCTTGGCCTGAATGGCCTTGAGGCCGGTGGTGAGTTTCTCGGCTACCGCCTTGCAGCGGTCGAGCAGCTGCTCTTCCTCGAAGATATCCAAGACCGCCAGCGCCGCTGCGCAGGACAGCGGATTGCCTGCATAGGTGCCGCCCAGCCCGCCGGGGGCGATGGCATCCATTATCTCGGCCTTGCCGCAGACACCGGCGATCGGGAAACCACCGCCAACCGACTTGGCGAAGGTGGTCAGGTCGGCGACCACACCCATCTGCTCCATGGCGAAGAAGGTGCCGGTACGCCCGGCGCCGGTCTGCACTTCATCGGCGATCAGCAGAATGCCGTGCTCGTCGCAGAGTGCACGCAGGCGGGCCATGAAGTCTTTCGGCGCAACATTGAAGCCGCCCTCGCCCTGCACCGGCTCGATGATGATCGCCGCGATGTCGCGTGGCTCGGCGTCGTTCTTGAAGATGCGCTCGATGCTGGCGATCGAGTCATCGACGCTGACGCCATGAATCGCGCAGGGGTACAGCGCACGGAAGATACCGCCGGGCATCAGGCCCATGCCGGCCGAGTACGGCGCCACCTTGCCGGTCAGCCCGAGGGTCATCATGGTGCGGCCATGGTAGGCGCCGGTGAAGGCGATCACGCCGGCACGCCCGGTGGCGGCGCGGGCAATCTTCACCGCGTTTTCCACCGCCTCGGAGCCGGTTGTGACCAGCAGGGTCTTCTTGGCGAAATCACCCGGCACCCGCGCGTTGATCTTCTCGCACAGCTCGACATAGGGCTCGTAGGCCAGCACCTGGAAGCAGGTATGCGTGAGCTTGTGCAGTTGGTCTTCCACTGCCTTGATGATCTTCGGGTGCAGGTGGCCAGTATTCAGCACGGCGATGCCACCGGCGAAATCGATGAACTCGCGGCCTTCGACGTCGACCACGCTGCTGTTCTTGGCATGGTCGGCAAAGATCGGGTGGATCTGGCCGACACCACGGGGGACGGCGGCGACACGGCGTTGCATCAGGGATTCGTTGGTCTTGCTCATAAGCTCCTCGGTAGCCGCTCATCGTCGGCACGGGTCGGAAAGAACGCCAGGAAGCGGGCGCGGCAGCATACGATGATCGACTGCCGCGCCATCCAGAGCGTTCGGATTACAGTAAAACTCCGTGCATTATTTTGCACGCCTGTTTTGGGTCGTTTGGTCAGATGCCGCCCAGGCACAGGTATTTGATCTCCACATACTCATCCAGTCCGTACTTCGAGCCTTCGCGGCCGAGGCCGGAAGCCTTCATGCCGCCGAACGGCGCCACCTCGGTGGAGATCACTCCGGTGTTGATGCCGACCATGCCGTACTCCAGCGCCTCGGCGACACGGAACACCTGGCTCAGGTCGCGCGCGTAGAAATAGGCGGCGAGGCCGAACTCGGTGTCATTGGCCTGGCGGATCACCTCGGCTTCGTCATGGAAGCGGAACAGCGGCGCCAGCGGGCCGAAGATTTCCTCGCGCGCCACGGTCATTTCGGCGGTGACGCCGCCCACCAGCGTCGGCTCGAAGAAGTTGCCGCCCAGTGCATGCGGTTTGCCGCCGGCCAGCAGGGTGGCGCCCTTGTCGAGGGCGTCCTGCAGATGGCGCCGGACCTTGGCTACGGCCGCGGCATCGATCAGCGGACCAGTCGTGACGCCGTCCTCCGCACCGTTGCCAACCTTCAGCCGCGCCACCGCAGCGGAAAGCTTGTCGACGAAGGCGTCGTAGACGCCGTCCTGCACATAGATACGGTTGGCACAGACGCAGGTCTGACCGGCGTTGCGGTACTTGGAGATCATCGCGCCTTCCACCGCCGCATCCAGATCGGCGTCGTCGAAGACGATAAAGGGTGCATTGCCGCCCAGCTCCAGCGAGAGCTTCTTCAGCGTCGGCGCGCACTGCTGCATCAGCTTGATGCCCACCGCGGTCGAGCCGGTGAAGGACAGCTTGCGCACGATGGGGTTTTCGCAGAGCTCGGCGCCCACTTCACGGGACGTGGCGGCATCGGCGGTGATCACGCTGAACAGTCCCGCCGGAATGCCCGCACGCTCGGCCAGCGCGGCCAGCGCCAGTGCCGAGAACGGTGTCTGCGGCGCCGGCTTGAGCACCATGGCACAACCGGCCGCCAGCGCCGGCCCGGCCTTGCGGGTGATCATGGCGCTGGGAAAATTCCACGGCGTAATTGCGGCGGTTACGCCGACCGGCTCCTTCTGCACCAGGATGCGCTTGTCGCCGGCGTGGGCGGGAATCACGTCGCCGTACAGGCGCTTGCCCTCCTCGGCGAACCACTCGAGGAAGGATGCGGCGTAGGCCACCTCACCCCGCGCCTCGGCCAGCGGCTTGCCCTGCTCGGCGGTCATGATCCGCGCCAGGTCTTCCTGGTTCTCCAGCATCAGTTCGTACCAACGGCGCAGCCGTGCGGCGCGCTCCTTGGCGGTCAAGGCGCGCCAAGCCGGCTGGGCTGCCTGCCCGGCTTCGATGGCCCGACGGGTTTCGCCGTGGCCCATGTTCGGCACGGCGCCGATCAGCTCGCCCGTGGCCGGATTGAAGATCTCGGTGCGCGCGCCACTGTCGGCCTCGCACCATTCACCGTTGATATAGGCGGTTTGGCGCAACAGATCGGGTTGCCCAAGTTGCAGAGTCATGTGCGTATTCCGTCAGGCAGGTTGTTGGGTGCGCAGCTTCTCGGCGCGGCCACGCAGCCACTCCAGAGTCAGCAGCAGGGCGATGGAGAAGCCGATCAGCAGAGTCGCCGCGGCGGCGATGGTCGGGCTGAGGTTTTCCCGTATACCGCTGAACATCTGCCTTGGCAGGGTTATCTGCTCCGGGCCGGCGAGGAACAGCGTCACCACCACCTCATCGAACGAGGTGGCGAAGGCGAACAGCGCGCCGGAAATCACCCCCGGCGCGATCAGCGGCAGGGTCACGCGGAAGAATGCCGTCAGCGGTGATGCGCCGAGACTGGCCGCAGCACGGACCAGGTTGTAGTTGAAGCCCTGCAGCGTCGCCGAAACCGTGATGATCACGAAGGGCACGCCGAGCACTGCATGCACCAAGATCAGCGACAGGTAGCTGTTGCCCATGCCCAGCGGCGCGAAGAACAGGTAGCTGGCGACACCGATGATCACCACCGGCACCACCATCGGCGAGATCAGTATGGTCATCAGCAGCGCCTTGCCGCGAAATTCCGCACGGGTCAGGCCGACCGCCGCCAGGGTGCCGAGCACCACAGCGAGAACCGTCGCGGCGGGCGCGATGAGCATGCTGTTCTTCAGCGAGCGCATCCAGTCGGCCGAGCTGAACAGCGCCTCGTACCAACGCATGGAAAAGCCCTGCAAGGGATAGACGAGGAACGAGCCGGAATTGAACGACAGCGGCACGATGACCAGCACCGGCACGATCAGAAACAGCAGCACCAGCGCGCAGAGGATGCGCAGCGCGTAGTACCAGGCCCGTTCGACGGGCGACATATAGGGGCTCAGCATGAAAGGTTCTCCTGCCCGGCATGAAGACTCTGAAAAGGCGGCCGCGCCGCGACGTGCGTCATCTCAACCCAGCCGCAGGCGACTGGCACCGACCAGCCAGCTGTAGATGACGTACAGCAACATGGTGGCGAGCAGCAGCAGACCGCCCAGCGCCGTGGCCATGCCCCAGTTGATGGTGGTGTTGGTGTAGAAAGCGACGAAGTAGCTGACCATCTGGTCGTTCGGGCTGCCGAGCAGCGCCGGGGTGATGTAGTAGCCGATGGAGATGATGAACACCAACAGGCAGCCCGCACCGACACCGGCCAGCGTCTGCGGAAAGTACACCCGCCAGAAGCTGGCGAACGGGTGACAGCCCAGCGACACCGCGGCGCGCATGTAGCTCGGCGAGATGTTCTTCATCACGCTGTAGATCGGCAGGATCATGAACGGCAGCAGGATGTGCACCATGGCGATGTAGACGCCGGTGCGGTTGAACACCAGCTGCAACGGCTCGTCGATCAGGCCCATCTTCAGCAACGCACCATTAATGAGCCCGCCGGACTGCAGCAGCACGATCCACGCCGCCACGCGCACCAAGATCGAGGTCCAGAATGGCAGCAGCACCAGGATCATCAGCAGGTTGCTCTGCCGCGCCGGCAGGTTGGCCAACAGATAGGCCAGCGGGTAGGCCAGCAGCAGGCAGATCGCGGTGATCACCAGGCCCATCCAGAAAGTACGGGCGAAGATATCCAGATACACCGCCTGGTCCGGCGAGACCTTGGCCAACTCGCCCAGCTCGTCGATGCGGTGATCGAGCGCCGCCAGCAGGTAGTAGCCGGTCACCGCATTGTCGTTGCGCTGGATCACCTGCCAGAACGCCGGATCGCCCCAGCGCTCGTCGAGGGCTTCCAGCGCCTCCTGATAAGAGGCTGGTGTCTCGCGAAACGGCATCGCCCGCGCAGTCTTGGTCAGCAGGCTGCGATAGCCCGCCAGCTCCATGTTCAACCGCTTGGACAGATCGCCCAGGCTCTGTTCACGGCGGGCCTGATACAGATCCTCGGCCAGTGCCTGATAGGCCGGCTCCGCTGGCAGCCCGCGACCATCCCATTCGGCAAGCGCCGCCAGCGTGCGTGGCAGCGTGTTCACCACCTCGGGATTCTCGACGCTGCGCCAGAGCAGCGAGGCAATGGGCACCAGAAAGGTCAGCAGCACGAACAGCAGCAGCGGCAGGATCAGCGCCTGCGACTTGAGCTTGTTTACCCGTTCGGCCCGTGCCAGTCGCTGTTTCAGATTGGGCTCGGCGATCTCGTTCGCCGGCAGGGATATTGCTGTGGCCATGAAGACTCCGCGATTCGTTCCGATAGCTGGGACCGGCCCCGCCAATGCGGCGGGGCGCTCAGGTCAGCGTGCTGCCCAGGCGTTGAAGCGCTGTTCGAGCTGCTCGCCATAGTCCGCCCAGAAGGTCACATCCATCGCGACCTGGTCGGCGATGTTTTCCGGTGCGGTGGGCATTTGCGTCAGGCGCTTTTCATCCAGCAGCGGCACGGCCTGGGTGTTCGCCGGACCGTAGGCGATGTTCTCGGCATAGAGCTTCTGCTGCTGCGGCTCGACCGTGAAGGCGATGAATTTGCGCGCCTGCTCCTGGCTCTTTGCGCCCTTGGGAATGGCCCAGGAATCGAAGTCATAGATGCCGCCACTCCAGACGATCTGCAGGTTGCTCTCGTTCTGCACGGCGGCGATGCGGCCGTTGTAGGCGCTGCTCATCACCACGTCGCCGGAGGCGAGAAACTGCGGCGGCTGCGCGCCGGCTTCCCACCACTGGATGTTCGGCTTGAGCTGATCGAGCTTTCTGAAGGCGCGGTTCTGTCCATCCTTGGTGGCCAGCACCTTGTAGACGTCCTTGACCGGCACACCGTCGGCCATTAGTGCGAATTCGAGGGTGTACTTGGCGCCCTTGCGCAGGCCGCGCTTGCCGGGAAATTTCTCGGTATCCCAGAAGTCGGACCAACTGGACGGCGCGCTCTTGAGTTTGTCGGCGTTGTAAGCCAGTACCGTCGACCAGACAAAGAAGCCAACACCGCAGGGCTGTATCGCGCCCTCGACGAAATCGCCCGGATTGCCGACGATGGCCGGGTCGAGTTCCTCGAACAGCCCCTCGTCGCAACCGCGGGACAGCTCCGGTGACTCCACTTCCACCAGGTTCCACGACACGCTGTTGGTGTCGACCATCGCCTTGACCTTGGCCATTTCGCCGTTGTACTCGCCAGCGATGATCCGGCCGTGCCCCGCCGCTTCCCAAGGCTGATAGAAGGCCTTGACCTGGGCCTGCTTGTTGGCGCCGCCGAAGCTCACCGCAGTGAGGTTTTCAGCAGCGACTTGCCCGGCACAGACGAGTCCGAGCGCCAGCGCGGACAGTTTCAGGTAGTTGCTCATACCAGTCGCTCCTTGATGCAGTTGTTTGGGTTTCTTGTCGGTTTCGCTCAAGCCGCCTGCAGCGGGTCCAGCGCACGGACGTGCTCGACATGCCAGCCGATCGGCACCACGTCACCGACGCGCAGGGCGCTGTCGAACTCGGCAATTGGCTGCTTGACGAAGAAATCGCTGACCCCGCATACCTCGAGACGGATACGGATGTGGTCGCCGAGATAGATGAACTCAGCAACGCGCCCGGTGAAGCGGTTCGGGCAGTTGGCACTGGCACCGTTGAGCAGCACCCGCTCCGGGCGGATCGACAGGCTGACCGGCGCCCCCGTCGCCCCGACGTTGACGGCCAGCGCCTCGACGGTTTCGCCGCGGCCAAGCTTGACCGTGCAGCTATCGCCACGCCGGTCGAGCAGATGCGCCGGCAGGCGGTTGTTTTCGCCGAGGAAATTGGCGACGAAGGTGTTCACCGGCTTTTCGTAGAGCGTGCGCGGATCTTCGATCTGCTGGATCTGGCCCTGATGGAATACCGCCACGCGATCAGACATGGTCAGCGCTTCGCCCTGATCGTGGGTCACGTACACCACGGTGACGCCGAGGCGTTCGTGCAGATGCTTGATCTCCATCTGCATCTGCTCGCGCAGCTGTTTGTCCAGCGCGCCCAGGGGTTCGTCCATCAGCACCAACTGTGGCTCGAACACCAGCGCCCGGGCCAGCGCCACACGTTGCTGCTGGCCGCCGGAAAGCTGCGCCGGATAGCGATTGCGGAAGCCCTCCAGCTGCACCATCGCCAGCGCGCGCTTGACTCGATCCTTGATGTCGGGCTTGGCCATACCACGCACGCTAAGCGGAAACGCCAGGTTCTCCGACACGGTCATATGCGGGAACAGCGCGTAGTTCTGGAACACCATGCCCATGTCGCGCTTGTGTGGCGGCACATTGTTGATAGCCCGACCGTCGAGCAGGATTTCCCCTGCCGTCGGCGTTTCGAAGCCGGCCAGCATCATCAGGCTGGTGGTTTTACCCGAGCCGGACGGCCCAAGCAGGGTGAGGAATTCACCGCGGCGGATGTCCAGATTCAGATCTCTGACGATCAGCGACTCGCCGTCATAGCTCTTCTGAATGCCGCGGAAGCTCACCAGGATATCGTTCGCCGTTGACTCGACCATGCTGCTGCACCTGCGTAACCGTTGAACCGTGGCTACAGCGTAGAAGCGCAACGACAGCGGAGAAATCGGTACAGCGGAGCGATTGGCCTAGGCGTGAGGGAGAGTCGCGTGTAGGGAACGCCCTACACGCTGGGTCGGCAGGTGTCGGTCAGACCAGCTTGTGTTCCATGGCGTAGCGCACCAGATCGGCCACCGAGTGCGCCGCCAGCTTCTGCATCAGTCGCGCCTTGTGGGTGCTGATGGTCTTGCTGCTCAGGGCCAGCTTGCCAGCGATGTCATTCACCGAATCGCCCTGCACCAGCCGCTCGAACACCGAATACTCACGCTCGGAAAGCAACGCGTGCGGCGGCCGCGAATCGGTGAGACCGACCTCGAAGACCATGCGATCGGCCAGCGCCGGGTCGATGTAGCGCCCGCCACCGGCGACCTTGCGCAGCGCAGTCAGCAGCAGCGCCGGCTCGCTGTCCTTGGTCGCGTAACCCGCCGCGCCGATCTTCAGCGCCCGCGCGGCCATCTGCGCCTCGTCGTGCATCGACAGCACGAGCACCGCCGGCGGCTGGTTCAACGCGCGGATCCGTGGAATCGCCTCGAGGCCGTTGACCCCAGGCATGGAGATATCCAGCAGCACCACGTCGCAACTGATCTGCCGCAGCTGATCGAGCAACTGCTGGCCATTGGCAGCCTCGCCGACGACCTCCATGTCGCGCGCCATGCCGATCAGCTGCTTGATGCCCTCGCGGACGATGGTGTGATCTTCGGCGACCATGACCCTGATCATGACGGCAGTGCTCCAGTGCTTGCGGCTGATGGAAGCGGCACCGGGTCCAGTGGAACCCGCGCCGTGATGGTGGTGCCCTCGCCGGGCTGGCTGTCGATTATCAGTTGCCCGCCGAGCATCTGCACCCGCTCGCGCATGCCGACCAAGCCGAACGAGCTGCCGGCGCCGCGCGCGGCGACCGGGAAACCGCAGCCATCGTCGCTGACGCGCAGACAGAGCATGTTGCCTTCGAGCAGTAACTGCACGCTGACCGTCTGCGCCTGGGCGTGACGCATCACGTTGGTCAGCGACTCCTGAAGAATGCGGAACAGGCCGATGGCCTTGGCGTTACCCAGCAGCGGCGGGCATTCCGGCACTTCGACCAGACAAGCCACGCCGCTGCGCTCCTCGAAGCGCCGCGCCTGCCATTCCACGGCCGAGGCGATGCCAGCATCAAGAATCGGCGGGCGCAGCGCGGTAGCGACATCGCGCACACGCTGAAACAGCTGGGCGATCAGCCGTTTCATGCTTTCCAGCCGCTGTGCCAGGGCTGGATCGAGATCGGCGAAGCCCAGCTCGCACATCGAGGTTTCCAGCTTGAGCACGGTCAGTACCTGGCCCAGCTCGTCGTGCACCTCACGGGCTATATGCGCCTTCTCTTCCTCGCGCACCGTCTCCAGGTGCGCAGCCAGCTCACGCAGCTGCGCGCGCGATGCATCCAGTTCCAGCTCGATGCGCTTGTTGTCGGTGATGTCCCAGACGATCCCGTCCCACACCTGGCGGCCATCGGCCTGACCACGCACGGACGCACGGATGTCGGCCCAGCGCACCTCACCGTCGCGATTGAGGATTCGCCCCTGCCAGCGCCAGTCCTGGCTTTTTTCCAACGCCAATTGCTGACTCGCCCAGTAGCCGGCCTCGTCATCGGCGTGCACCAGGCTGCGAATGCCCAGTCCGGGCTGTAGCAGGCGCTCGGCGGAATAGCCCACCAGGCGCTGACTGGCTTCGCTGATATAGGCCACTCGCACCGGTTCCTGCGGCCCGTCACGCTCCAGGCGGAACACCAGCCCGGGCACGTTGCCGGCCATTGCCTTGAGACGCGCCTCGCTTTCCTGCAACTGGGCGCTGGCGCGACGGCGCTCGGTGATGTCGGCAAGAAACACCACCAGATATTCACGGCTGCCGAAGCGCAGAAAGCTGTAAGTGACCGCCGCCGGAAAGCGCTGGCCGTCGGCGCGCAGCCATTCGCATTCATGCACCTGGCGATCGTCTTCGCCAGTACGCGCGGCACGCCAACGCGCGAGCCAGGCATCCATGCCCAGCGCCGGGTCGAATCTCTCCAGCGGGTGATCCAGCAGTCCGCCGGAGGAATGCCCGAGCAGCACCTCGGCGGCCTGGTTGGCGTAACGCACGCGGCTGTCCCAGTTGAGCCAGAGGATGCCGACGGTACTGTGATCGAGGCAGAACTGCGTCAAACGCTGCGCTTCTTCGGCGGCCTCACGCAGTTCGATGTCGCGTCGGGCAATTTTCAGGCGGCTCTCCAACAGCCCATGCTGATGACGCTGCCAGGCGAGCATCAGCAGGCAGGCCAGCAGCAACACGCCGAGCAATAGGCTGAGGCTGCGCCAGTAGCTGACCTCGCGTCCGAGATCGATGCTGCGCGGTTTGAGCCACTGATCTTGCAGCTGGCTGAATTCCCGCGCGGGGAATTGCCGGACCGCCGCATCGAGCACCGCGGCGAGTTCGGGGCTGTCGCGCCGCGAAGC
This sequence comes from Stutzerimonas stutzeri, assembly GCF_038561965.1. NCBI lineage: Bacteria > Pseudomonadati > Pseudomonadota > Gammaproteobacteria > Pseudomonadales > Pseudomonadaceae > Stutzerimonas > Stutzerimonas stutzeri. The sequence continues at coordinate 4,016,753 of NZ_CP139348.1, forward strand.
AATACGCAGCAGCTGCGGATTACCCAGATCACCGACCACGGCCAGGGAGTCATATTCCACCTGCTGCGACAGGCGTCCGAACACCGGCTCATCGATTACCGCGTAGCTGGCTTTTGCCTCCAGCACCTGACGCAGCGCATCGGCCTGGCTGGTCGCGGTCAGCACGGTGATGTTGGGATAGTTACCGGCAAGAAATTCGGTGACTGGTCCCGGCCCAACGGCAGAGACCAGTTCGCTCGGGTGCAGATACTCGAGATCGATGGCGCGCGGGCCGCCACGATCACCGACGAGCAGCCGCGGAATGCGCAGGAAAGGGTCGCTGTAGCGCCACAGCCGCAAGCCGGCCGGCGTCTGGCGCAGGCCGGGCGCGACATCGATCAGGCCGTCGCGGGCGGCTTTCTCCAGCGCAGCCTCGTCACTGAATCGCCGCCATTGCAGACGCACGCCAAGGTCAGTAGCGAGATGCTCCATCAACTGCACGTGAAAGCCTGACAGGCGCCGCTGGCGCTGGTCATACTCGGCATAGGGTGCTCCCATCACCACCCCGACGCGCCACTCCGGATGCTGCTCCAGCCAGACGCGGCTATCGTCGTCCAGCATCACGGCGCCGGCAGCAAACGGCAGCGTCAGGGTAAGTAGAAGAAGGAAACGCAGGGATAGGGCGAGCATATATTCACGCAATTGATGGGCGTGCCGACACGCTGTTGTAATGCATAACCCCTGCCGGCGCCAGCGTGGCGCCGGCTCGATTACCGGAGACAACCCATGCGTCGCGTGCCCGCTTTCGTGCTTCTGCTCAGCGCCATACTTGGCGGAGCCGCGTCGGATATCGCGGCCGCACAGGAGACTGAAGCGCCTCAGGCGCCACCAGCAGATGAGCCGGCAGCGCAGCGCCCGGCGCCGCAGACACGAAGCGAGGCGCTGGCCGCAGGGCTGCAACGGCAGCTCGAAGCGGCAGCACAGCTGCAGCTAGGCGACGACGACAAGTTCCTTGCACTCTGGCAGCCAGCCAATGTCGCCGAGGCCCGCGGCGTGCTCGTCATCGTGCCGAGTGAAGGCGAAACTGCCGATTGGCCCCGAGCGATCGGACCGCTGCGGCGCGGCCTTGCCGAACATGGCTGGCACACCCTCAGCTTGTCGCCCGTTGATCCAACCCTGAGTCCAGGCCCGCGTGCTCCCGCGGCGCCAGCAGCAGCCGAAACGCCCGATACCCAAGCGGCCCCAGCCAGCACCGACGCCGACCAGCCTGTCGAACCCGAGAGCGCTGGCTATCTGCCCGAGCAGACAGCTGCAGTAGACAGCGACGAGCCAGCGCAAGCGGAGCAGGACACAGCGCAAGCGAGCCACGCCGAACGGATGCAGGCGCGCATCGACGCTGCCATCGAGCACGCCCGTACGTTGCAGGCGCCGATGATCGTCCTGATCGGCCATGGCACGGGCGCCTACTGGGCAAGCCAGTACCTGGTGCAGCTTCAGCCGAAGGATGTCGGCCAACTGGCGGTGATCGACCCGCGCACTCCGTCGCAGCCAGAACAGGCACTGGAGACCTACCTCGCGGCGCGGTCGGTCGGGGTAGGTGATTTCTATACCGGCACGCGGCCAGCTGAGGTAGAGCAGGCACTGCAACGGCGCAACGCGGCGCGCCGTGCCGGGCACGCGGATTACCGGCAGGTCGCGCTAGCAGACCTGACGGGCGATCGCCACACCGAACAAGAGCGTCTGGTGCGCCGCGTGCGTGGTTGGCTGGACCGCAAACCTGCGCGTCGCTGAAAGCAGATCAACGAAAACCGCGTCGCTCGCGTATCAGTGCATAGGCGCTTTGCAGTTCGCGGGTGCGCTCTGTGGCCTCGCGCACCTGGACCGCATTCGCACCTGCGCCCGCCTGCTTGTCCGGATGGTGTTTGCTCAGCAAGCGCCGGTAGGCGCGCTTGATCAACTGCGGATCGGTGTCCTGGCGTACGCCCAATAACTGCAAGGCTTGCTCATAGGCGCCGCCGCGGCTGGCGGGTGCCTCCTTGCGCCGTGTCGCCCCCTGATCAAGCGCAGCGATCTCCACCGCACTCCAGCCCAGCCACTTGCCCCAGAGCAGCACCAGTTCGTGCTCACGCGCGCCCATGCTTCCCTGCGCACGCGCCATGCGCCAGCAGGCCTGAATCAAACGGCGACTCTCTTCGCGCTGGCCACGCAGTCGCTGCAAGGTATCGCGTAGGCCATCACCGCTAGCCTTGCCGCGGTTGAACGCAGCAATGGCTAGCTGCTGCGCCCCTGCATCGAGCCCCTGGCGGCGCATCTCGTCGCGCGCGGCCTGGATATGCGCCGGGCTCACGCGCCCGCCACTCTTGGCCAGCCGGCCAAGCAAAAAGAACAGTAATTCGTTGCCTTGCAGCACTGGCTTGCCGGCCATGCTCCTACGCAGACTGGCCCAGGAGTCGAGCCCCAGACGACGGTCCAGCACCTGCCCCAGCAGGCCGCCGAGCAGAGCACCCGGAATGCTGGCCAGCAACCAGCCGATCAGCAACCCCAACAGCGTGATGGGCCAGAACATGTCAGTGTCGCGCCTCCAATAGTCGCTCGACTTCAGCCAGGCGCTCGTGAGTTCCCACGTCCACCCAGGCTCCGGCATGGCACTCGCCACTCACCTGCCCATCAGCCATGGCGCGTCGCAGCAACGGCGCCAGCTTGAACGCACCCGGCTGGCAGCCTTCGAACAGCACCGGATGCAGCACGGAAATACCGCTGTAGGTCAACGCTGCGCCATCGCCGCATGGCTCTGTAACGGTCGCGTCAGCCAGACTGAAATCACCAGCAGGGTGATGTGGCGGATTATTTACCAGCACCAGATGGGCAAGCCCGTGTATCGGCCGTCGCAGCTGGGCGAAATCGTAGTCGGTCCATATATCACCGTTGACTACCAGAAAAGGCTCATCGCCGAGCAACCCCAACGCCCGGTGGATACCGCCACCGGTTTCCAGCGGCTCGCCTTCCGCCGAATAGCGGATCGTCACGCCGAAACGGCTGCCATCGCCTAGATAGTCCTCGATCTGCTGGCCGAGCCAGGCGTGATTGATGACCAGCTCGTCGAACCCGGCAGCCGCCAGAGCGCGAACGTGGTACTCGATCAGCGGCACGCCAGCGGCGCGAACCAGTGGTTTGGGCGTATGCAAGGTCAGTGGGCGCAGCCGCTCGCCCTTGCCAGCGGCCAGGATCATCGCTTTCATGCTTGCGGCGCCTGCGGTAGCTCACTGAGTAGCTGTTGCAGTTCGGCCAGCTCTGGCCTGCGTGCCAGCACGGCCTCGATATACGCGAAGAAGCGCGGTACGTCGGCCAGATAACGTGGTTTGCCGTCGCGGTGGCAGATCCGCGCGAAGATGCCGATTACCTTCAGGTGCCGCTGCAGTCCCATCAGGTCACTGGCACGCAGGAACTCATCAAGCGAATCGGGAAGCGTCACGCCAGCGGCACGCGCCTTGCGCCAGTAGCCTTCCAGCCACTGCTGCACCTGTGCCTCGGGCCAGCTGAGGAAGGCATCCTTGAACAGCGAGGTGATGTCATAGCTGACCGGGCCGAGCACCGCATCCTGGAAATCCAGCACGCCGGGATTGGGTTCGCTGATCATCAGGTTGCGCGGCATGTAGTCGCGGTGCACCAGCACCCGCGGCTGCGCCAGTGCCGAGTCGATCAACAATTGGCAGATGCGCTCCCAGGCAGCCTGCTGCGCTTCGGTGAAGGCATGGCCTAGGTGTCGCTGCACATACCATTCGGGAAAAAGCTGCAGTTCGCGACGCAGCAACGCTTCATCATAGGCCGGCACCGGCTGGGAGACCGGCTGCAGCTGGAATTTCAGCAGCGCCTCAATGGCATCATCGAACAGCTCGTTGGCGTTAGTCTGATCGATCACATCCAGATAGGTCTGGCGGCCCAGGTCGGTGAGCAGCAGAAAGCCTCGTTCGAGGTCGGCCGCCAGCACCTGCGGTACATGCACGCCAGCTTCATCCAGCATCTGCGCGACCTTGACGAACGGACGGCAATCTTCCTGAGGCGGCGGCGCGTCCATCACGATCAGGCTGCGCTCGCCGCCCTGCCAACGGAAGTAACGGCGAAAACTCGCGTCGCTGCTAGCCGCGGTGAGCTGTGCAGCCGGCACTTCGCCCCAGCCGCAACGGGCGAAGACTTCAGGTAGTTGCTGGTCCAGCCAGACGTTCAGGTCCAGCAGACGTTGATCTTGATGCGGCATCCAGGGGTCTCCACGGCGCTAGCCGATAGGCGGGTCATGCTTTATTATCCTGCATCTTTCTCAGCCCATCGAGAGGCGTGCGGCCCAGCCGGCCGATGGCTCGCCGCAAGCACGGACCAAAAAACAAGATGGCAGTCAAATACCCCGCGTTTCGTAAAAAATTCCCTCTACTGGTTACTGGCGGTCTGCTTGCATTGCAACCGGTAGCTGTACCTTTTGTCTTCGCAGCCGAACAGTTTGCCTGCCAACCCGATGCGTCCGGTGGCTGGAATTGCGCCTCCAACGCGCCGAGCCAGACACTCCCGCCGCGCCCAGCGCAGAGCGGCAGCGTTGCGAGCACGCCGAGCAGCAGCAAGTCGACAACCGCGCAGGCGCCGACCGCTACCACCAAGCTGGTCACCGAAAGCAAGGGCCGCGCGCTCGCCTCGCGCAGCGCCGACTTCAGCCACCTCGACTGGGTACCGCGTGAACAGCTGACCCCAGCCCAGCTCGCCGAAACCGGCCCTTACTGTGCAGGCGCCTATGTCGAGCCGGATCGTCCGGGCAAGTTCGACACCACGCCGATGAGCGAAGCGCCGACCTATGTGTCGGCCAAAGCGACCCGCTACGAGCAAGAGCAGGAAGTCGCCACCCTTGCCGGTGAGGTGGTCCTGCGACAGGGCAGCATCCAGGTCGAGGCAGACGAAGCCAGCCTGCACCAGCTGGAAAATCGTGGCGAGCTGACCGGCAACGTCCGCTTCCGCGACCGCGATGCACTGCTGGTCGGTGACCGCGCCGAGATATTCCTCGACAGCGGTGAAGCCAAGGTGGAAAACGCCGAGTACGTCGTGCACTCCGGCAAGGTCCGCGGCAGCGCGCAGTACGCCAAGCGCGAAGAAACCGCGATCATCCGTCTTAAAGATGGCACCTACACCAGCTGCGAGCCGGGCGAGAACACCTGGCACCTTCGCGGTAACAACGTCACGCTGAACCCGGCCACCGGCTTCGGCTCGGCGACCAACGTCACGCTGCGGGTCAAGGATATTCCGGTGTTCTACACACCTTATATTCACTTCCCCATCGATGACCGCCGCCAGTCGGGCTTCCTCGCACCGAGCATCGGTTCGTCTAGCGACAACGGCATCTCGGTGCAAACGCCCTACTATTTCAACCTGGCGCCAAACTTCGACGCCACGCTGTATCCGCATTTGATGACCGAGCGTGGCCTGCTGATGGAAGGCGAGTTCCGCTACCTGACGCGCAGCAGCGAAGGTCAATTTGGCGCGGCCTACCTGGATGACAGCAACGACGATCGCAAGCTGCAATCCGAGTACGAAGACCAGCGCTGGATGTACAGCTGGCAGAACCGTACCGGGCTGGACTCGCGCTGGCTCGCCGAGGTGGATTACACCGATATCAGCGACCCGTATTATTTCCAGGACCTGAGTACCAATCTGGACATTAGCCAACCTGATCACCTCGATCAGCGCGGCACGCTTACTTACCGCGGCGACACCTACACCGCGCGCCTGAACATGCACGCCTATGAGCGCGCTACCGTCGCCGATATCTCGCCGTACGAACGCTTGCCACAGCTGACCCTGGACGGACGCCTGCCCTTCCAGCCGGGCGGCCTGAACTTCGCCTACAAGACCGAGTTCGTCAGCTTCCAGCGCAGCCTGCGCAGTGGAAACTTCATCAACGAGGATGGCAATCCAGAACAGTGGTACGACGATCGCCTCCAGGGCCTGACACGCGCCGAAGGCGAGCGTCTCCATCTCGAGCCCGGCGTAAGCCTCCCGATGAACTGGTCATGGGGTTTCGTCAATCCATCGTTGAAATATGCGTACACCCAGTACGACCTCGATCTGGATGGGCGTGGCCAAAATACCCTGGCTGATTATGAGTCTTTCGATAGCAGCCAGAACCGCAGCGTCCCTATCTTCAGCGTCGACAGTGGCCTGTACTTCGATCGTGACACTCAGTGGTTCGGCAAGGACTATCGCCAGACGCTCGAGCCGCGCCTGTTCTACCTCTACGTTCCGGAAGAAGATCAGGACGACATCCCAATCTTTGATACAGGCGAAAGCAGCTTCAGCTATTCCTCGCTGTGGCGCGAAAACCGTTTCTCCGGCAAGGATCGCATCGGCGACGCCAATCAGGTTTCGCTCGGCGTCACCAGCCGCTGGGTCGAGCCCAACGGTTTCGAGCGCCAGCGCTTCAGCATCGGCCAGGCGTTCTATTTCGAGGATCGCAAGGTGCAGCTGCGTGGTATTGATTACCGCACCCGCTCCAACGCCACCTCCGATGTATCGCCGTACGCGCTGGAGTACATGTACCGCTACAACCGCGACTGGCGCTTCACCTCGACCTTCAACTGGGATCCGGACAGCCACAGCACTCGCTCTGGCAGCGCTATGTGGCATTACCAGCCGGAAGAAAACCCAGGCAAGATCATCAACCTCGGCTATCGCTATCGCAACGACACCATGCGTTTCGACCAGGCGAGCGGCGAGTGGACCTACGGTGGCGATTACGGCACGCCAGACTCGCCGGAATACATCAAGGACTACTACAAGATCAACCAGCATGACTTCTCCGTCATCTGGCCGGTCGTCCCGCAGTGGAGCGTCATTGCCCGCTGGCAGCATGACTACAGCCGCAGCCGCACGCTGGAGGCCTTCGGTGGCTTCGAGTACGACAGTTGCTGCTGGAAATTGCGCCTGATCAATCGCTACTGGGTCGACTACGACGAGACCAGCCTCAACCCTGACCGCAACGACGAGCCGGACCGCGGGATCTTCCTGCAGATCGTGCTCAAAGGGCTCGGCGGCGTAGTCGGCAATGGGACCGAAACTTTCCTCGACGAAGGCATTCAAGGCTACCGTGAACGTGAAGATCAAGCTTTCTGAAGTACTGCGCCCGCTCGCGCTCGGCGCTCTGCTGCTGAGCGGTGCGACCCTCGCGCCTGCGGCACTGGCCCAGGTTCAACCACTGAATCGCGTGGTGGCGATCGTCGATAACGACGTCATCATGCAGAGCCAGCTGCAGCAGCGGATTCGTGAAGTCCAGCAGACCATCGAGAAACGTGGCGCCGATGCGCCTCCGATGGACGTGCTGCAACAGCAGGTGCTGGAGCGTCTGATCACCGAAAACCTGCAGCTGCAGATCGGCGATCGTTCCGGTATTCGCATCGCGGACGAGGAGCTCAATCAGGCCATGGGCACCATTGCCCAGCGCAACAACATGTCGCTGGAGCAGTTCCGCGAAGCGTTGTCGCGTGATGGCCTGAGCCTTGAGAGCGCCCGCGAGCAGATTCGCCGCGAGATGGTTATCAGCCGTGTACGCCAGCGTCGTGTGGCCGAGCGAATCCAGGTGTCCAACCAGGAGGTGCAGAACTTCCTGGCCTCCGACCTCGGCAAGCTGCAACTGTCCGAGGAGTATCACCTGGGCAATATCCTCATCGCCGTCCCGGAAGCGGCGGATTCGGCGACCATCCAGGCCGCCGAACGTACGGCGATGGACACCTATCAACAACTGCAGCAGGGCGCGGACTTTGCCCGTCTTGCCGTGTCTCGCTCCGGAAGCGAGAACGCGTTGGAAGGCGGCGACATGGGCTGGCGCAAGGCCGCTCAGCTGCCACCTCCGTTCGATACCGCAGTACGCGAACTGTCGGTCGGCGAGGTAACCGAGCCGGTCCGCACACCGCCGGGCTTCATCATGCTCAAGCTGCTGGACAAGCGTGGTGGCGAGACGCAGGTGCGTGACGAAGTGCATGTCCGGCATATCCTGATCAAGCCCAGCGCGATCCGCAGTGAAGAGGAAGCGCGCCTGCTGGTGCAGCGCCTGCGCGACCGCATCAATGCTGGCGAAGACTTCGCCCAGCTGGCGAAGAGCTTCTCCGAAGATCCTGGCTCAGCGCTCAATGGCGGCGATTTGAACTGGATCGACCCGGCCTCGCTGGTTCCTGAATTCCGCGAAGTCATGGCGAACACAGCGAGCGGCGAACTCTCCCAGGTGTTCAAGTCGCCGTACGGCTGGCACATCCTCGAAGTGCTCGGCCGCCGCGCCACCGATGCAAGCGAGCAATTCCGCGAGCAACAGGCACTGACCCTGCTGCGCAACCGCAAGTACGATGAGGAACTGCAGGCCTGGCTGCGCCAGATCCGCGACGAAGCCTACGTCGAGATCAAGCTCTAAGCTTCAGGTAGCAGCTATCAAGCTAGACAGGAATACGGGGTGTTGGCCGAAGGGTCGCCGCCCCGTTTTCATTTCAGGCGGGGGACCGCCATACACCATGCTGAGAAAAGACTGATGACCGCTCCCCGCCCCTTCGTTCTCACGCCTGGCGAACCGGCCGGCATCGGCCCGGATCTTTGCTTGCTACTGGCGCGCAAGGCCCAGCCTCAGGCCCTGATAGCCATCGCCAGCCGCTCGTTGCTGACCGAGCGTGCCGCGCAGCTGGGGCTGACCATCGAGCTGCGGGATGTTGGCCCGCATAGCTGGCCCAGCGAGCCAGCACCCGCCAATAGCCTTTACGTCTGGGATACCCCGCTCGATGCGCCCGTGACGGCGGGCCAGCTCGATTCGCGCAATGGCCGCTACGTGCTGGCAACACTGACCCGCGCCGGCCGCGGCTGCCTGGACGGCAGTTTCGCCGGCATGATTACCGCCCCCGTGCACAAGGGCGTGATCAATGAAGCCGGCATTCCCTTCTCGGGCCACACCGAATTCCTCGCCGACCTGACCCACACCGAGCAAGTGGTGATGATGCTTGCAACGCAAGGCCTGAGGGTGGCGCTGGTGACCACACATCTGCCGCTCAAGGACGTCGCGGCGGCGATTACGCCCGAGCGGCTCGAACGGGTTACGCGGATCCTGCACAACGATCTGGTCAGCAAGTTCGGTATCGCCCAACCGCGCATTCTGGTCTGTGGACTTAACCCGCATGCCGGCGAAGGTGGACACCTGGGCCGCGAGGAGATCGAAATAATCGAGCCGACGCTAGCCAGGCTCCGCGAAGAAGGCATCGACCTGATCGGTCCGCTGCCAGCCGATACACTGTTCACACCAAAGCACCTCGAGCATTGCGACGCCGTACTAGCGATGTATCACGACCAGGGCCTGCCGGTGCTCAAGTACAAGGGCTTTGGCGCAGCCGTCAACGTCACGCTCGGCCTGCCGATCGTGCGCACCTCGGTCGACCACGGTACCGCACTGGACCTGGCCGGCAGCGGCAAGATCGACACCGGCAGCCTGCAGGTAGCACTGGAAACTGCCTATCAGATGGTCGGCGAGCGCAGCTAACCACCATCCGGCCGGTCAGATACGGCCCGGCCGATCTTCTTGCCGCACTCGCCTGCTAAAATATGCGCCTTATCCGCTTTTCAGCTTCGAGCTTCAGGCTTCAAGCTGCTCCCTGGAGCCCCGATGTCCGATTATCAACACCGTGCGCGCAAGCGCTTTGGCCAGAACTTCCTGCACGACGCTGGCGTCATTCACCGAATCCTGCGGGCGATTCATGCCAAACCAGGCGAGCGGCTCGTCGAAATCGGGCCGGGCCAGGGCGCACTAACGGAAGGATTACTCGACAGCGGCGCGCATCTGGATGTCGTCGAGCTCGACCTGGATCTGATTCCCATCCTGCAGAGCAAGTTTGCCGAGCGGGACAGTTTCACTTTGCACCAGGGCGATGCACTGAAGTTCGATTTCAGCCGCCTCAGCGAGCAGCAGAACAGCCTGCGCATCGTCGGCAACCTGCCGTACAACATCTCCACACCGCTGATCTTCCACCTGCTCGCCCATGCACACCTCATCCGCGACATGCACTTCATGCTGCAGAAGGAAGTGGTAGAGCGCCTTGCGGCCGAGCCTGGTGGTGGTGACTGGGGACGGCTGTCGATCATGGTGCAGTACCACTGTCGCGTGGAGCACCTGTTCAACGTCGGGCCGGGCGCGTTCAACCCGGCGCCAAAAGTCGATTCGGCCATCGTCCGTCTGGTACCACACGAGACGCTGCCCCATCCCGCACGCGATCATCGCCAACTCGAGCGAGTCGTACGCGAGGCGTTCAATCAGCGGCGCAAGACGTTGCGCAACACGCTCAAGGGACTGCTAGACGCCGAAGCCATCGCAGCCGCGGACGTGGATGGCAGCCTGCGCCCCGAGCAGCTGGACCTGGCGGCCTTCGTTCGCCTTTCCGATCAACTGACAGAACGCAGCTAGGGATTTTCCTACCCTGCCTTTACCAGCGAGCAGACTCATGTCCGACGATAACCACTACCGCATCGACGTCAGCGTCACGCCTCGCTATCTGGCTGCGCAATCAGAGCCGGAACAAAACCGCTATGCCTTTGCCTACACCGTAACTATCGAAAATAAAGGCGAGGTGGCAGCGCAGCTGCTTTCGCGGCACTGGATCATCACCGACGGCGACGGCCAAGTGCAGGAAGTGCGCGGGGCTGGCGTCATTGGCGAGCAGCCGCTGATCGCACCAGGCGAGCACCACGTCTATACCAGCGGGACACTGCTGGCGACCTGTGTCGGCAGCATGCAGGGCAGCTACGAAATGTTGGCCGAGGACGGCCACAGCTTCGATGCGCTCATTGCACCGTTCCGCCTGGCCGTACCCGGAGCATTGCATTGACGACCTATGCCGTCGGCGACCTGCAAGGTTGCCTCGAACCGTTGACCTGTCTGCTGGAACGCGTCGACTTCAGTCCGTCGCGCGACTGCCTATGGCTGGCGGGCGACTTGGTCAATCGCGGCCCGCAGTCGCTGGAGGCGCTACGCTTCGTGCGCGATCTCGAGTCGTCCGCGATCACGGTACTGGGCAATCACGACCTGCATCTGCTCGCGACCGCCCACAATATCGAACGCATGCGCAAATCCGACACCTTGCAGTCGATTCTCGACGCACCGGACCGGGCGGATCTGATCGACTGGTTGCGCCGGCAAAAGCTCATCCACTATGACGCGGCGCGGCACACCGCCATGGTTCATGCGGGTATTCCACCGCAATGGTCGCTGGAAAAAGCGCTCAAGCGCGCCGTGGAAGTGGAACAGGCGCTGCAGGACGATGCGCTGCTGCTGCCGTTTCTCGATGGCATGTACGGCAATCAACCGGCGAAATGGAACAAGGAGCTGCACGGTGTACCGCGGCTGCGCCTGATCACCAACTACTTCACCCGCATGCGCTTCTGCAAGGCTGACGGCACACTCGATCTGGAAGCGAAGGAAGGTGCCGACAGCGCGCCTGCCGGGTATGCGCCCTGGTTCAGCCACGCCAATCGCAAGACCCGCAACGTCAAGCTGATCTTCGGTCACTGGGCCGCTCTGGAAGGCCAGTGCGATGAACCGAACGTTTTCGCGCTCGACACAGGCTGTGTCTGGGGCAATGCCATGACGCTAATGAACCTCGACAGCGGCGAGATGCATCGCTGCGAATGCTAGGAAACCCGCATGACCGACTTCAAACGCATCCCACCGGAACAGGCCCAGACCATGCGCAGTGCTGGCGCAGTGGTTGTGGATATTCGCGACGCCGAGAGCTATGCCAACGGCCACGTCAGCGGATCGCTGCATCTGGATAACCACTCGCTGCCGGACTTCATTGCCGCAGCCGATCTCGACCAGCCCTTGATCGTCACCTGCTACCACGGACACTCCAGCCAGAGCGCAGCGGCGTATCTGGTCAATCAGGGGTTCTCGGATGTCTACAGCCTCGACGGCGGCTTCGAACTTTGGCGGCACACCTATCCCAGCGACGTCGAGCGCGACGAACAAGCGTAAAAATTTATTTCCCGCCAATGCCCCGTCATCCGCGGGCTAGGCGCTGCCGACAGCCGAACGGCAGCGCCGAATGTCCCGCCCTCCCCTTGATATTGCCGAATCCGAACTATCCTTCAGTTCAGGCCATCCAAATAAACGAAGCCGGAAAACGGCTGACGGAATTCAGGGTTTCGACCATTAGGTGTTCGGGGGAACTCCACTGGCCGCCACTTCGGCCGGGCCCAGAGTGCCTGATGACGCGCCTATTCGTGCATCGATCGAGGTGAAGTCATGAGCATTTTCAGCCACTTCCAACAACGTTTCGAAGCGACCCGCCAGGAAGAGTATTCGCTCCAGGAATACCTCGATTTGTGCAAGGCGGACCCCGGAACCTATGCCAGCGCCGCCGAGCGATTGCTGATGGCGATCGGCGAACCCGAACTGGTCGATACGTCGGTGGACTCCCGGCTGTCGCGCATCTTCTCCAACAAGGTGATCCGCCGTTATCCGGCCTTCGAGGATTTCCATGGCATGGAGGAATGCATCGACCAGATTGTTTCCTACTTCCGCCATGCCGCGCAGGGTCTGGAAGAGAAGAAGCAGATCCTCTACCTCCTCGGTCCGGTCGGTGGCGGCAAGTCTTCCCTCGCCGAAAAGCTCAAGCAGTTGATGGAGCACGTGCCGTTCTACGCCATCAAGGGCTCGCCGGTGTTCGAATCGCCCCTGGGGCTGTTCAACCCGATTGAAGATGCGCAGATCCTCGAAGAGGACTATGGCATTCCGCGCCGCTACCTGAGTTCGATCATGTCGCCGTGGGCCACAAAGCGCCTGCAGGAATTCGGCGGCGACATTTCCAAGTTCCGCGTGGTCAAGCTGTACCCGTCAATCCTCAACCAGATCGCCGTCGCCAAAACCGAACCAGGCGACGAGAACAACCAGGACATCTCCTCGCTGGTGGGCAAGGTCGATATCCGCAAACTGGAAGAATTTCCGCAGAACGACGCGGACGCCTACAGCTATTCGGGCGCGCTGTGCCGGGCGAATCAGGGCCTGATGGAATTCGTCGAGATGTTCAAGGCGCCGATCAAAGTGCTCCATCCGCTGCTGACTGCAACCCAGGAAGGCAACTACAACAGTACCGAAGGCCTCGGCGCGATTCCTTACAGCGGCATCCTGCTGGCGCACTCCAACGAATCGGAGTGGCATACCTTCCGCAACAACAAGAACAACGAAGCCTTCATCGACCGTATCTACATCGTCAAGGTGCCCTACTGCCTGCGCGTCAGGGACGAGATCAAGATCTACGACAAGCTGCTGACCAACAGCTCGTTGGCCCACGCCCATTGCGCGCCAGATACGCTGAAGATGCTCGCGCAGTTCTCCGTGCTGTCGCGCCTGAAGGAGCCGGAAAACTCCAATATCTATTCGAAGATGCGCGTGTATGACGGCGAAAACCTGAAGGACACCGATCCCAAGGCCAAGTCGATCCAGGAATACCGCGACACCGCCGGTGTCGACGAGGGCATGAACGGCCTCTCCACCCGCTTCGCCTTCAAGATCCTGTCCAAGGTGTTCAACTTCGACCCCCACGAGATCGCCGCCAACCCGGTACACCTGCTCTACGTACTGGAACAGCAGATCGAGCAGGAGCAGTTCCCGGCGGAGGTTCGCGAGCGTTACCTGCGCTTCATCAAGGAGTACCTGGCGCCGCGCTATATCGAGTTCATCGGCAAAGAGATCCAGACCGCCTACCTTGAGTCCTACAGCGAGTACGGGCAAAACATCTTCGACCGCTACGTGCTGTACGCCGACTTCTGGATTCAGGATCAGGAATACCGCGATCCGGAAACCGGCGAGATCCTCAATCGTGTGGCACTCAACGAAGAGCTGGAGAAAATCGAGAAGCCGGCCGGCATCAGCAATCCGAAGGATTTTCGCAACGAGATCGTCAACTTCGTGCTGCGCGCCCGGGCTAACAACAACGGCAAGAATCCGTCGTGGCTGTCCTACGAGAAGCTGCGCGTGGTGATCGAGAAGAAAATGTTCTCCAACACCGAGGACCTGCTGCCAGTCATCAGCTTCAACGCCAAGGCGAGCAAGGAAGACCAGAAGAAGCACAGCGACTTCGTCGTGCGCATGGTCGAGCGTGGCTACACCGAGAAGCAGGTTCGCCTCCTGTCCGAATGGTATCTGCGGGTGCGTAAATCGCAGTAAGCGGCTGGACGCCTGAAGCTGGAGGATTGCGGCACGCTTCCAGCTTCAGGCTATGGTTTCAGCCTAGCCCGGAGGGCCTATGAGCTACGTGATCGATCGTCGCCTGAATGGCAAGAACAAGAGCACGGTGAACCGCCAGCGCTTCCTGCAGCGGTACCGCGGACATATCAAGAAAGCCGTGGAGGAAGCCGTCGGTCGGCGCTCCATCACCGACATGGAGCATGGCGAGCAGATCAGCATCCCCGGCCGCGACATCGACGAGCCGGTGCTTCACCACGGCCGCGGCGGCCGGCAGACCATCGTGCACCCCGGCAACAAGGAGTTCGTCGCTGGCGAACGTATCCCAAGGCCGCAGGGTGGCGGCGGTGGCCAGGGCGCCGGTCAGGCCAGCAACAGCGGCGACGGCATGGACGACTTCGTCTTTCAGATCACCCAGGAAGAATTCCTCGATTTCATGTTCGAGGATCTGGAGCTGCCCAACCTGGTCAAGCGTCACCTGACCGGCACCGACACCTTCAAAACAGTGCGCGCCGGCATCAGCAACGAAGGCAACCCGTCACGCATCAATATCGTCCGCACGCTGCGCTCGGCCCATGCTCGGCGCATCGCGCTGTCTGGCAGCAGCCGTGCCCAGCTGCGGGCATTGAAGGCGGAGCTGGAGCGTCTGCGCCTGGAGGAGCCGAACAACTTCGGCGACATCAAGGCTACCGAAGAGGAAATCGGGCGGCTCACCGCGCGGATCAAGCGCGTACCGTTTCTCGATACCTTCGACCTCAAGTACAACCTGCTGGTCAAGCATCCCAACCCCAGCTCGAAGGCGGTGATGTTCTGCCTGATGGACGTTTCCGGCTCCATGACCCAGGCCACCAAGGACATCGCCAAGCGCTTCTTTATCCTGCTGTACCTGTTCCTCAAGCGGAATTACGACAAGATCGACGTGGTGTTCATCCGTCACCACACCAGCGCTAAGGAAGTCGACGAGGAAGAGTTCTTCTACTCGCGGGAGACCGGCGGCACCATCGTTTCCAGTGCGCTGAAGATGATGCAGGAGATCATGGCTGAGCGTTACCCGGCCAACGAGTGGAACATCTACGCTGCGCAGGCTTCCGACGGTGACAACTGGAATGACGACTCGCCACTATGCCGCGACATCCTGATCAACCAGATCATGCCGTTCGTGCAGTACTTCACCTACGTGGAAATCACCCCGCGCGAGCATCAGGCGCTCTGGTACGAGTACAACCAGGTCGCCGAAGCCTTTTCCGATGCGTTCGCCCAACAGCAACTGGTGAGCGCCGCGGACATTTACCCGGTGTTCCGCGAACTCTTCCAGCGGCGCATGACCAGTTGAGGTGTGCAGCATGAAACGACAGCCCATTTCCACCGGCTCGGAATGGACCTTCGACCTGGTTCGGCAATACGACCGTGAGATCGGTCGGATCGCCGAACGCTATGCACTGGACACCTACCCGAACCAGATCGAGGTGATCACCGCCGAGCAGATGATGGATGCCTATGCCTCGGTCGGTATGCCGCTGGGTTACCACCATTGGTCCTACGGAAAGCAGTTCCTGCACACCGAGAAGCACTACAAGCGCGGCCAGATGGGCCTGGCCTACGAGATCGTGATCAACTCCGACCCTTGCATCGCCTACCTGATGGAAGAAAACACCATGTGCATGCAGGCACTGGTAATCGCTCATGCAAGCTACGGGCACAACAGTTTCTTCAAGGGTAACTACCTGTTCCGCACCTGGACCGACGCCAGTTCGATCATCGACTACCTGGTATTCGCCAAGCAGTACATCATGCAGTGCGAAGAGCGCCACGGCATCGACGCGGTGGAAGACCTGCTCGATTCCTGCCATGCCTTGATGAACTACGGCGTCGACCGCTACAAGCGCCCCTACCCCATCTCCGCGGAAGAAGAGCGCCGCCGCCAGAAGGATCGCGAGGAGCACCTGCAGCGGCAGATCAACGATCTCTGGCGCACTATTCCCAAGGGTACGGACAAGGGCGATGGTCAGGCAGACAGCCAGCGTTTCCCGGCAGAGCCGCAGGAAAACATCCTCTACTTCATCGAGAAGCATGCGCCGCTGCTTGAGCCCTGGCAGCGCGAAGTGGTGCGCATCGTGCGCAAGATCGCGCAGTACTTCTATCCGCAGCGCCAGACTCAGGTGATGAACGAAGGCTGGGCGACGTTCTGGCACTACACCCTGCTCAACGACCTGTATGACGAGGGCCTGGTCACCGACGGCTTCATGATGGAGTTCCTGCAGTCGCATACCAGCGTGATCTACCAGCCGGGCTTCGACAGCCCCTACTACAGCGGTATCAACCCCTACACGCTGGGGTTCGCCATGTACCAGGACATCCGCCGGATTTGCGAGCATCCCACCGAGGAGGACAAACGCTGGTTCCCGGAGATCGCCGGCAGCGACTGGCTGACCACCGTCAAATTCGCCATGAACAACTTCAAGGACGAGAGCTTCATCCTGCAGTTCCTCTCACCCAAGGTGATCCGCGACCTCAAGCTGTTCAGCATTCTCGATGACGACCGCAAGGACGAATTGCTGGTCCCGGCGATCCACGACGAAAGCGGCTACCACACCATTCGCGAACTGCTCGCCGCGCAATACAACCTCGGCAACCGCGAGCCCAATGTGCAGGTATGGAACGTCGACCGGCGTGGTGATCGCTCGCTGACCCTGCGCCATACGCAGCACGACCGCAAGCCGCTGGGCGCATCCACCGAGGAGGTGCTCAAGCACCTGCACCGACTCTGGGGCTTCGACGTGCACTTGCAGTCGATGCAGGACGACAAGCTGGTCAACACCCACCACATGCCGCCGCGCACGAGCGGCGAGTCGGAAGCCGACGGGCGTTTTCCCGGCATGAACTTCGCCTGACCTCGGGCCGCGGGCATGCTCCGCGCCCCTGCCTCGCCATCATCGCGCGTGGCCTCCGCGTAGATATCCTTTATCCTCCGCGCCAACGGAGGTGGATATATGCAGGTTTTTAAAGTCGGCGGCGCGGTGCGCGACCGCTTATTAGGCCGCCCGGTCAGCGAGGTGGACTGGCTGGTGGTCGGCGCCACGCCGGAAGAAATGCAGGCCCGCGGGTTTCGCCCGGTCGGTGCGGACTTTCCGGTATTCCTGCACCCGCAGACCGGCGAGGAATACGCGCTGGCGCGTACCGAACGCAAAAGCGGCCGCGGCTATGGAGGGTTCACCTTCCATGCCAGCCCCGACGTCACGCTCGAAGAAGATCTGCAGCGGCGCGACCTCACCATCAACGCCATCGCTGAAGACGACGATGGCCAATTGATCGACCCCTACGGCGGCCAACACGATCTGCAGGCGCGGCTGCTTCGCCACGTCTCCCCCGCATTCGCCGAAGACCCGCTGCGTGTGCTGCGCGTCGCGCGCTTCGCCGCACGCTACGCCGAACTCGGTTTTCGTATCGCCGATGAGACGCTTGAACTGATGTGCCAGCTGGCGCGCTCCGGCGAGCTGTCGGCACTGACGGCGGAGCGCAGCTGGAAAGAGATTTCGCGTGCGCTGATGGAGCCGCGGCCAGATGTTTTTATTCAGGTACTGCGTGATTGCGGCGCGCTGGCCGAGTTATTCCCGGAACTGGCCGCAGCGTTCATCACAGGGAACGCCCACGGTGAACACCTGCTCGGCACCCTGCGCCAGTGCGCAGCGCATGGGCAACCGTTGCCGATACGCTGGGCGTGCTTGCTGCTCGGTTGCGCAACGCCGGAGGTCGACCAGCAGGCACACTTGGCCGCCATCGATGCGCTCAACCAACGCTGCAAGGCGCCGAGGGACTGCCAGGAACTGGCGATGCTGCTTGGTCGATATCACCAGGATGCTTGCGCTGCCTGGACGCTGCCGGCCGATACACTGCTCGACATGCTGCAGCACTTTGATATCTATCGCCGCCCCGAGCGCTTCGAGCAATTCGTTGCTGCCTGCGAAATGCACGCCCAAGCAGCCAAACCCGATCAGCCGTTTCCGCCAGCCGACTTTTTGCGTGGAGCCGCCAGTGCAGCACGCGCCGTGGCGGTCAAGCCGCTGCTGGACCAAGGTTTCAAGGGCGCCGAACTAGGCAAGGCGCTCGGTGCTGCTCGGCTCGAGGCCTTGCACGCCTACTGCCAGCAGAATGTGGGGTAAGCCGCGGGCTCAGACGGAGCGCGGGGGATGGCTGCGAATCAGCTCCGGCGGAGTGAGTTCGATACCGCGCCACTGAAACCGCACCGGCCAGAGCTGCTGGTCTATGGATGATTGCTCCCATAGTTCGGCGAAGTTCTTTCCAACAGCCGGATGCAGCAGGGCGGGCGCCAGTAACGCCAGCGGCCAGAGCACGAAGGCGTTCTGCAGAATTTCGGCGCGCGGCAATAGCAAACCATGGAAATTACCGACCAGACCGTCATACAGCAGCACGTCGATATCCAATGGCAGCCCTTTGCGGTCGGGAGCATAACGACCGTTATCGGCCTCGATGAACTTGAGCCGGCGGTCCAATTCAGTAAGCGGCAGGTCGGTGTAGCCGGCGACCACCAGATTGTAGAAATTGTCGCCCTTGTAGCCCACCGCCAAGCTCTCGAATACCGGCGAGCAGCGCATGTCCTGTAGCAAATCGACCAGTGCCTCGAGCCCCGCATGCAAGCGCAGTTCGCGCTGCACATTGCTGCCCAGGCCGAGCATGACAGGGGTCAGCGACATCCGCGTTCGATCTCCACACCCAACGCTCGGGCCCGCGCATTGACGCCGGGCTTGGTCACACGCAAGCGCAGCCAGACAATACCGAACTCGCTCATCAGGGCCTGTGCCAAACGCTCGGCAAAGGTCTCGACCAGCTCGAAGCGCGCTTCGCCAGCAAAGCGCTCGATATTCGCGGCAACCTGGGCGTAATCCAGCGCCTTGTCCAACTCGTCATGCTCGGCGGCCGGTCGGATGTCCCAGCCCAGCGTCAGATCCAGATGCAGGCACTGTCGAATGCCCCGCTCCCAGTCATAGGCGCCGATTACCGTATCCACTTCCAGGCCTTCTATGAAGACTGTGTCCACGCAACGTTCTCCTACGGCACGACAAGCTCGAAACGCGCCGTTAGACTCAAGGGACTCCCTGCCCCGGATGGATTCCATGTTCTGGCTGCTGACATTGCTCGCGTACCTGATCGGCTCGCTGTCATTTGCCATACTGCTCAGCCGCCTGGCCGGAATGCCCGACCCGCGTGCCGGCGGCTCCGGCAATCCCGGGGCTACCAATATGCTTCGTCTGGCAGGCAAGCGACTGGCGATCTGCACGCTATTCGGCGATCTGCTCAAAGGCTTGCTGCCCGTACTGCTGGCCGCCTCGCTGGATATGTCGATCCAACAACAGGCCTGGATTGGGCTGGCCGCGGTGTGCGGCCATCTCTACCCGCTGTACTTTCGTTTCCGTGGCGGCAAGGGCGTGGCTACGGCCGCCGGCACCCTGCTCGCGCTCTACCCACCGGCCGCGCTGCTGGCCGTCGTCGCCTGGCTGGTGGTGTTCCGCCTGACCCGCACCAGCTCGCTGGCCGCCCTCATCGCCCTGCCGCTTTGCCTGCCACTGCTGGCCTGGCAGCAACCCGACTCCCTATTACCGATGAACCTGCTGGCTACACTGATCGTCTGGCGGCATCGCAGCAACGTGCGCGACCTGTTCGCCGGGCGAGAACGACACTTCTGACCGCACCAGCGCTCATCAGATCGCCGGCAGCGTTTCCATTGACCAGCGTGGCTGCACAGTGATCGCCGGTCCATCGTGCTGACCGGCAAGCAGGCGTTGACAGCCAGCGTAGGCGATCATCGCGCCATTGTCGGTGCAGAAACGTGGACGCGCATAGAACACCTGGCCATTGAGCTCGCCGAGCATTTTCTCCAAAGACTGACGCAGCGACTGATTGGCGCTCACGCCGCCGGCGATGACCAGCGACTTCAGGCCCGTCTGCTTGAGCGCTCGGCGACACTTGATGGTCAGGGTTTCGACCACCGCCTGCTGGAAGGCCAGCGCGATATCGCAGCGGGTCTGCTCGGATTCATCACCAGCGGCGCGGCATTGCTGCCAGGTATTGAGGGTGAAGGTCTTCAGGCCACTAAAGCTGAAATCCAGGCCGGGCCGATCGGTCATCGGCCGCGGGAAAACGAAGCGACCCGGTGTGCCCCGCTCGGCTAGGAGGGCAATCTCCGGCCCACCGGGATAACGCAATCCCATGAGTTTCGCGGTTTTGTCGAAAGCTTCACCGGCGGCGTCGTCCACCGACTCGCCGAGTAGCTCGTACTGGCCGATACCATCCACGCGGACCAATTGCGTATGTCCGCCCGATACCAACAAAGCGACGAACGGAAATGCCGGCGGTTGTGCTTCGAGCATCGGCGCCAACAAATGGCCTTCCATATGATGCACACCGACGGCTGGCACGCCCCAGGCCAACGCCAGCGCCTGGGCGCAAGAGGCGCCAACCAGCAGCGCGCCGACCAGTCCAGGACCGGCCGTATACGCCACTGCGTCGACCTGGCCAGCCTCGCGCCCAGCCTCCTCCAGCACCTGGCGAATCAGCGGCAGCATACGTTTCACGTGATCGCGCGAGGCCAGCTCCGGCACCACACCGCCATAGACGCGATGCAGGTCGATCTGGCTGAATAGCGCGTCGGCCAGCAAGCCCTGCTCGCTGTCATACAACGCGACACCGGTCTCATCACATGAAGTTTCCAGCCCTAGCACCAGCATGGGCACGACCCTTTCTAAGAAGCGAATGAAGCCGCGCATATTAATCGCCGGGGCCAGCGACCGACCAGCGCTTTTCGCTCAGGGGGCTTTGCATTCCAAGCGGCAAGGCGTTAACATCCGCAACCCTTAAAACCAGCGTGCTCGCGATATTTGCCGAAGCGCGTTGTAACCGGTAAACAAGTGAAGGTACGTCCTGGATGCCCAACGTTAAAGTCAAAGAGAACGAACCATTCGACGTAGCTCTGCGTCGCTTCAAGCGTTCCTGCGAAAAAGCAGGCGTTCTTGCAGAAGTCCGCTCGCGTGAGTTCTACGAGAAGCCGACTTCCGAGCGCAAGCGCAAGGCTGCTGCTGCAGTCAAGCGTCACGCCAAGAAAGTGCAGCGCGAGCAGCGCCGCAGCGTTCGCCTGTACTAATCCAGTACAGCTGACGCCGCATCAAGCCCGGCTAAGGCCGGGCTTTGCATTGCATGCATACTCCGCTTCGCCAGCCGGCGAATGGCCGGAGTTTTTTCATTTCCGGCTCATGCAATGCGAGCATAATCTGACACACCTATGGCCGGCCTGATCCCGCAATCCTTCATTGATGATTTGCTCAACCGCTCCGACATTGTCGAAGTGGTGGGTTCGCGCATCCAGCTGAAAAAGGCCGGCAAGAACTACAGCGCCCTCTGCCCCTTTCACAAGGAAAAGACGCCATCCTTTAGCGTCAGCCCGGACAAGCAGTTCTACTACTGCTTTGGCTGCGGCGCTGGCGGCAACGCGCTCGGCTTCGTCATGGACCACGACCAGCTGGATTTCCCCCAGGCGGTCGAGGAACTGGCGAAGCGCGCCGGCATGGAAGTCACCTACGAGGACAGCGGGCGCAAGCACAAGCCACGTCAGCCGGTCGACTCGCCGCTCTATCCATTGCTCGCCGCGGCCACCGACTACTACCGCCAGGCCCTGAAGAGCCACCCGACCCGCAAATCGGCCGTGGACTACCTCAAGGGTCGCGGCCTGTCCGGCGTGATCGCCCGTGATTTCAGCCTGGGCTTCGCCCCGCCCGGCTGGGACAACCTGATGAAGCATCTCGGCGGCGATGCGCTGCAGCAGAAAGCCCTGATCGACGCCGGTCTACTGATCGAGAATGCCGAAAACGGCAAGCGCTACGACCGCTTCCGCGACCGTGTGATGTTCCCCATCCGCGACAGCCGCGGCAGGGTGATCGCCTTCGGCGGCCGCGTTCTGGGCGACGACAAGCCCAAGTATCTGAACTCGCCAGAAACCCCGGTATTCCACAAAGGCCAAGAGCTCTACGGCCTCTATGAAGCCCGCCAGGCCAACCGCGACCTCGACGAGATCATGGTGGTCGAGGGCTACATGGATGTCATCGCCCTAGCCCAGCAAGGCTTGCGCAATGCCGTCGCCACCCTTGGCACTGCAACCAGCGAAGAACACCTCAAGCGACTGTTCCGCATCGTGCCAAGCGTGCTGTTCTGCTTCGACGGCGACGCCGCCGGACGCAAGGCCGCCTGGCGGGCACTGGAAGCTACCCTGCCGAACTTGCAGGATGGTCGTCGCGCACGCTTCCTGTTCCTACCGGACGGCGAAGACCCGGACACACTTGTCCGCGCCGAGGGCACCGATGCGTTTCGTGCACGCATTCAGCAGCATTCGCAGCCGCTGGCCGATTACTTCTTTCAGCAGCTGAGCGATGAAGCCGATCCGCGCTCGCTGGAAGGCAAAGCCCATCTTGCTACGCTCGCAGCGCCGCTCATCGAAAAGATCCCCGGCACCAATCTGCGCGCATTGATGCGCCAGCGCCTCGCCGAAATCACCGGCCTGAACGGGGAAGCCCTGCAGCACATGGCCACTGCACCTGCGCCGAGCCCCGGCAGCAATACGTCTGAATACGACGACTCGGTGTACTACGAAACCGGCGCACACTACGCCGAAACGGATTACTTCGAGCCCCCCGAAGCCGCGAAACAACAGCGCAGCGGCAAGAAAGAATGGAAGAAAGACTGGAAAAAATCCGGGCAGCGACCAGACTTCAAACCTCGCGGACCTCGCATACCAGCCACAGTCGAGCCACCGACTCTGACCACCTTGCGCACGCTGCTGCATCATCCCGAGCTGGCACAGAAAGTCGAAGATGTCAGTCATTTCGCTGCGGAAGACGATACATACGCGCAATTGCTTGTCGCACTGCTCGGCACGCTACAAAAGAATCCGAAGCTGCGTAGCCTGCAGCTGATCGCCCGCTGGCATGGAACCGACCAAGGGCGACTTTTACGTGCACTTGCGGAGAAAGAATGGCTGATCTCTGCCGATAACCTTGAACAGCAGTTTTTCGACACCATTAATAGTCTTGTCGCCCGACAGCGGGAACGCCGACTCGAAAGCTTGCTGCGCAAGGCTCGCCTGGGTGAACTCAGCGCAGAGGAAAAAGACCAACTGCGTAACCTATTGAGCCGTAACGCAATACCCGCTACACCGACCTCAACTGGCGCCTGAGGTCCTTGCTCGGCTATAATGCTCAGCTTGTTTTCAGCCCGCCAGAACCTTCAGTGGATAGGGTTATATGTCCGGAAAAGCGCAACAGCAGTCCCGCCTCAAAGAGTTGATCCAGCGTGGCCGTGAGCAGGGTTACCTGACTTACGCCGAGGTCAACGACCACCTACCGGAGGATATTTCCGATCCGGAACAGGTGGAAGACATCATTCGCATGATCAACGACATGGGCATTAATGTATTCGAGGTTGCCCCGGATGCCGATGCCCTGTTGTTGGCCGAAGCCGATACCGATGAAGCCGCTGCCGAGGAGGCCGCGGCCGCACTCGCTGCGGTCGAAACCGACATCGGTCGCACCACCGACCCTGTGCGCATGTACATGCGTGAAATGGGTACCGTTGAACTGCTGACCCGCGAAGGCGAGATCGAAATCGCCAAACGCATAGAGGAAGGCATTCGCGAGGTGATGAGCGCTATCGCTCACTTCCCCGGCACCGTCGACAGCATCCTCGCCGATTACCAGCGTGTAACGACCGAGGGTGGCCGGCTGTCCGACATCCTCAGTGGTTATATCGATCCTGACGACGACGGCGCTGCCGGCCCTCAGGAAGTCGAACCCGAAGCCCCGAAGGCCGCCGCGAAAACGGCGACCGACGACAAGGACGACGAGGAAGAAGACGACTCCGATAGTGAAGAGGAAGAAGGCGACGGCGGTCCGGATCCAGAAGTTGCACGCCTGCGTTTCGGCGCGGTTGCAGAACAACTGGAAAAGGCCAACAAGGCGCTCAAGAAGCATGGTCGCGCCAGCCAACAGGCCATCGAGGAGCTCGAAGCCCTCGCCATCCTGTTCATGCCGATCAAGCTCGTACCCAAGCAGTACGATGCGCTGGTCGAACGTGTACGCAACGCCCTGAACCAGATCCGTATTCAGGAACGCGCCATCATGCAGCTGTGCGTGCGTGATGCCCGCATGCCGCGTGCCGACTTCCTGCGTCAGTTCCCGAGCAACGAGATCAACCTCGACTGGGCTGACCAGCTAGCTGGCGGCAAAGGCAAGTACGCCGAAGCTATCGGCAATCGCAAGGAAGACATCCAACGCTGCCAGCAGAAGCTGATCGAGCTGCAGCAGGAATGCAACCTGGCAATTGCTGACATCAAGGACATCAATCGTCGCATGTCCATCGGTGAGGCCAAGGCCCGCCGGGCGAAGAAAGAAATGGTCGAGGCCAACCTGCGCCTGGTCATCTCCATCGCGAAGAAGTACACCAACCGCGGCCTGCAATTCCTCGATCTGATTCAGGAAGGCAACATCGGCCTGATGAAGGCAGTGGACAAGTTCGAATACCGCCGCGGTTACAAGTTCTCGACCTACGCCACCTGGTGGATTCGCCAGGCGATCACTCGCTCCATTGCTGACCAGGCGCGGACCATCCGTATCCCGGTGCACATGATCGAGACGATCAACAAGCTCAACCGCATCTCCCGTCAGATGCTGCAGGAAATGGGTCGCGAACCCACGCCTGAAGAGCTTGGCGAGCGCATGGAAATGCCCGAGGACAAGATCCGCAAGGTACTGAAGATCGCCAAAGAACCGATCTCCATGGAAACGCCAATCGGTGACGACGAAGACTCGCACCTGGGCGACTTCATCGAAGACTCGGCCATGCAATCGCCGATCGACGTAGCCACCGTGGAAAGCCTCAAGGAAGCGACTCGCGAAGTACTCTCCGGCCTCACCGCTCGTGAAGCCAAGGTACTGCGCATGCGCTTCGGCATCGACATGAACACCGACCACACCCTCGAGGAAGTCGGCAAACAGTTCGATGTCACCCGCGAGCGGATCCGCCAGATCGAAGCCAAGGCGCTGCGCAAGCTGCGCCACCCGACGAGAAGCGAGCATCTGCGCTCCTTCCTCGACGAGTAAGACCAGAACCCCCGGCATGCCGGGGGTTTCTTTTGCTAGCGCTTTATCCTCGAGAATCGCGCGTTAAATTGCGATACAGCGTCATGTATCGCTCGGCCATCAGCTGCGCAGTGAATAGCTGCCAGTATCGCTGCTCCGCACGCTTCCCCATCCGAGCCGCCTCCGCCTCATCTCCCCAAAGCTGCTGCATAGCTACGCGCAGCGCCTTTGCATCGTCTGGCGGCACTACCAACCCCGTTTCTCGATCGACATTGATAAAGGTTGTTCCCGTGCCAATCTCGCTGGAAATCATCGGCTTGCCATACATGGCCCCCTCAAGCAGCGAAATGCCAAAAGCCTCCGACCGCAGGTGCGACGGGAACACAATGGCATAGCTCAGCTGCAGCAAGGCGACCTTGTCTTCGTCGGGCAAGTAACCAAGAAAATGAATGTTCGTGAGCCCCAGCCGAGTCGCTTGCGCTTTTAGCTCAAGCTCAATGGGCCCAGCGCCTACGATGGCGATAGGAAAGCCTGTTTCCTGCGCCGCCTCCAGCAGGATGTGCAACCCCTTGTAATAACGAATGACCCCTACGAACAAAAAGAACTTCGGCCCGAAACGACTTCGCCACAAACGTAATCGCTCCATACACGGCTGCGGATAATTCGCCTTTTCAAGGCCAATCGGAATGATGCTGACCTTACTTCGATACCTGCCCAGAACGTCACTGGTCGCCACATAGTTGGGCGAGGTCGCGACGATATGGTGCATGTCCGCAAGAAAGCGCCTTTCGAGAGGGCGGTACAGTTTGAGCAGGTGCTTCTGACGGATGATGTCCGAATGGTAGGTCACCAGGGTCGGCTTGCGCGTCCGCGCCATGAAATGCACCAGATCCATGAACGGCCAAGGGAAGTGGTAGTGAATGAGGTCGACCTGGCCTGCCAACCTGCGGAAGATCGGGAGAACGGGAGCCGAGAATCCGGTCGATGCGACCTCGAAATCCAACCTCGCACGGTGCAATCGGTAGCCGTTCATATCGACCGGTTGCTCGCTTGGGTTTCGGGACAATGACAAAACATCGGTAGTCACCCCCAGCTTGGCCGTCCCCCTGGCGATTTGATCGATGACCTGCTCGATACCCCCCATGCTGTCCGGTAGGGCGGTTTTGTAGAAATGCAGTACACGCATACTGAGGCACCTACCGGACAATGGCGTCGAAGGTTGAGATAAAGCGACTCAACGAAAAGTCGTTCGCGCGATGCTCACAAGCCGGGCGCATTGCGAGCGCCACGCTGCCGGACAAGTGCTTTACAGCATCGGCGATGGCTTCCGGCGAGGGATCGGAATCGAGGAGCAAACCGGTGGCGCCATGAATGACGCTTTCCCGCAGGCCACCCTCATTCACCGCAACGATCGGCTTGCCTGCCGCCATAGCCTCGACGGCTGACATGCCGAAATCCTCGTCTTTGGGCACGTATAGAGCAGCGATGGCATGGCCCACCCAGTGCGCCAGCTCGGCCTCACCCAGCCAACCCACGAAGCGGATATTGCGAGCATCGCCTGCGAGCGCTTTCAGGGCCCCCAGCTGTGAGCCGCCAGATGCCACTACCAAGTGCTTGTCTGGCATGTTCAGGAACGCCTGGACGATGCGGTCTATGCGCTTGTTGGGCTCGAGCCGTCCGAGCGAGATGTAATAGTCACCTTGCCCGAGATAACGGAAATGTTGGGTGTCGATTGGTGGATAGACGACTCGGGCATCGATGCCCGTTTGCAGAAACAGACGCTCCCGAACATGCGCTGAATTGACTAACACATCGTCCATGGCACGGATGGCCGTGAGGTAGGCCGAGCGATAACGCGAGATCGCCAGACGCAGGCACTGCCGCAACGAAGCGGGAGCTCGTTGAAGATAGGTCTCCATCAAGTCGAACGCGAAGCGCGGCGGAGTATGACAGTAGTAGATCCGCCTTCCATGCGGTTGTCCCAGCACTGCTAGCGGAGCATACAGTCCGCTGTATATCACGCACTCGGCGTTGCCCAGCCACGAATGACCCCATCCAAACGCGGCCAACGCGCGCGGAATGCGGGGCAACACTCGCAGCGCCGGACTGCCGATAACCCACGGCTGCATGATCGACCGCTCGCCCGTCTCGAGAAACCCTGGATATATCCCGGAAACGCCTAAAGAGAATCCGTCCAGACCGTTCGCCAGAGAGATGACCAGACGCTCCGCTCCTCCGCTGACCTGCAGATAGTCGTGCAGCACCCATCTCGTTGGCGTCATGGGCAGTCACCCCCAACAAGGCGATCCAGCAAAAGCAGCGTAACCAGACGCGCTTCGTAGGTTTGCGCCGCCCTGGCATGGCCTGCCTCACCAAGACGACGACACAAATGCGGAGAGGTAACGATGCGCGCTAGGGCCTCGGCCAGCGCGCGAGTGTCGCCTGGAGGCACCAGCAACCCGTCTACTTCATGAGTGATCAGCCGCGCCGGCGCACCAGCGGCATACGCGACCACGGGCTTTCGATGCGCCCAAGCCTCGATCACGGCCCTACCGAAGGCCTCAGGGCCACCGGAGTGCGGTACCGATGCCACCACTACTGCGCAGCAGGTCCGCAGGAGCGGCGAAGGATCGGGCACATAATCGACAAATCTATAGCTGCCACTGAGGCCGACCCGGTCAACCAGCTTCATCAGCCGCTCCCATAGCGCTGGATCCGTTCTCATACCGCAGGAGATCAACGAGACTGGTCGGCGCTGTGCATGCAGGTACTGCAGCGCAACTGCCAGCTCTACATGTCCCTTCCAGGGGTTCACGGTGGCGAGGTGTAGGATCGGTCCCCCGTACGAAACGTTTCCATCCTCCATCTCTACCATGTCCGGCACGACGGTCCAGGGCGATGCCCCGAACGGCTGCAGGTGGAAGGGGCTGAGGTAGCCCAGCCGCTCAGCCACCACGGCATCCGGCACCAGAACACGCACGCCGTGCAAGCGTTTGAAGATGAAGTCGATGTCTTCCCACAGAAAGTCGCGCACGTAGAGGTGGCAGCGGGCACCCAGAGAGGTCACGAACCTGGCAGCCATAGCCGCGATCAATGCGGATGCCTGGGTATTGAGCAGCAATGCGTGCGGGCGGTAGCGCAGACACTCCGCAACCAGACGCAGTGCGCTTAGCCGTCTGTCCGTGCGTGTCTCCCCCCCTGGTACTCGGATCACTGTTACGTTGCTGGGCAAGGTGCCCGGCCGAGTGAGCTGTTCCAGATGAATTGAATTCGCTACAAAAATCCGGACATAGATATCGGCCGGAACGTGTCGAGCGATGATCTCGACACTGCGCTCCGCGCCGCCGTAGCCCGACGCAATAGATAGGATAAACAGCGTTTTCATGGGGTGCGGTACTGCTCCCAGCAACGCGCCCAGCCTGCTGCGGCAATGCGTTCGGCGGCCTCAGGGTGGCTGCCCAGATGCAGGACCGCCGAGGCAAATTCATCTGCTGTTTCGGCCAGCAGGAAGTGCTCACCCGACGTTAACTTCAGTCCTCGCACGCCATGGCGGCTGGATACCACTGGACGACGGTGCGCAAGCCCTTCCAATGTCTTGAACTTGGTACCGCCGCCGGATCGCAAAGGGACTAGCACGACGTGAGTCGCGGCATAGCAGGCCGCGAGATCCTGCACATCGGGCAAAAATTCCACATGGGGCGTGGTCTGCAGCAACCGCGTGAGAACGGGAGACGCATGCCGGCCTACGATGCGCAGCCGCCATGGCCGTTCCAATCTTGCAGCCAGTTCGGGCACTAGCTCCTGCACCAGTACACGTGCCGCCTCTGCGTTAGGGGGATAATTCAGGGTGCCGACGAACAACAGGCCGAGTTCACCCCCCGCAGGCACTGGTGGATGCACGTCCGACACGGCAATGCGGTTGGCCCGGCATTCGACGGTCGCTGTCGCGGTGTTGCTCATGCGGCGGCAGTCCTCTTCTGCCGCCAGGTAAAGAGTCCGGTAGCGGTGTTTGAGGGTGCGTTCGACCACTCGGTATTGCAGCGCAACGGAGAGACCGCAGACCGACTCACGATAATGTCCGATTCGCCAGGCCGCACCAGCAACGCTCAGGCGGGTGCTTGATTCAAGGTCGTCCAGATCGAGATCGATGGCTGCAGCGGGAAAACGCCGAGATAGAACCTCGCCAATTTCGTGCAGGTAAAGTCTGAAGACGACGATGCGCCGAACCGGTTCCTCGGCCAGGTGGGATACCAAGAAGTCCAACGCCGTCACTGAGGTCGGTTGCTGCCAGTCCGTCACAAGGCGCCGGGAATAACGGGCAAGAAACGGCAGCCAAAGCCCCACCAATCGATATACCCCCCTCGTGGGTGCCGTGGCTGACCGCAGCGGCCAGATTCGCTCGGCAGGGTAGTCGAGAGGAATCGGCGGCCAATCGGCGTCTGCACCCGGCACGATCAGATGGACCCGATATTCGCGAGCGAGCGCCTGCAACCAGTCCCAGGCGCGCAGTGCACGTCCAGAGCCGCCTGGCAGTGGCAGAACGGGCGAAATAAAAATGGCGACGGGCTTCTCGTTCATGGCGATGGCGTCACGACCTCCCCCAATGTGCCGTCCCGCAGGCGCAGCACCTGGTCAGCGAAGCGCAGATTGCCGCTGCGATGGGTGATGTACACAACGCTCATGCCCGGACGTTCGCGACGCAGGCTGGACAGCAAACGGGTTTCGCTTGTCTCGTCGATCCCTGATGTGGCTTCGTCCAGCAACAGCAGATCAGGTTCCCGGTAAAGCGCTCGAGCCAATGCCAGCCGCTGCCGCTCGCCGCCGGAGAGCCGCGCTCCGTCCGCGCCAACCTGCGCATCGCGCCCGCCCGGCAATCGGCCGACCACCTCGCTCAGGCAGGCCAGCGTCAGCGCAGCGTCGACACGGGCAATGTCGCCAGCGTCGAAGCCGAACACGACGTTCTGCATGACGCTGCCATCTAGCAGAGCGACATGCTGAGGCAGGTAAGCGATGCCCGGTGGCCGAGCAAGGGACCAGGCGTGACGTACCGCTCCGGCTTGCGGTGTATGGATGCCACAGAGCAGCTCCATCAGGGTGCTCTTGCCGCTCCCAGACGGTCCAACAATGGCCAACCAGGACGGATGAGCAATGTTCAGGCTTGCATCAACCAGCACCGGCGGCAGGTGCGGCGCATGGCGAAAGGTCACGCAATCCAGGCTAAAGCAGGACGTATCGGCTGGGTGCGAGACAACCCCCACCTGCTCTGTGCGCCCCGCTGTCGTCCGCTCAAGCTCATTCAGCACCAGCTCGATGTTGTACCCGGCGCCGTACAGCCCGGTTCGCGTGCTGAGCAGGTTCATCATCGCCGGCAACATAGCCCGGGCCACCACGGCATAGAAGATCAGCTGCGGCAGCAGATCGGCCAAGGGCAACTGCAGCAGCATCCATACAGATACCGTCAGCAACAAAATGCTGAGTACGACGAAATCCAATACCAGCCGAGGCAAGGCAGGATAGAAATTCAGTTTCACATTGGCGCCAGCCATGTCATCCAGCGCACGGTTGATGTGCTGGAGAAAGAACCTCTCCAGCCGGTAAACGCGGACCTCCCTAAACGACGCGAAGGCCTCTGCCATGCCAACGTTCCAGCGTTGCAACGCACTCTCCCGGTTATGCGCCGCCTGCTTCTGGGCATGCCCCAGCAAGCCCTGGGTCAAGGCATTCAGGATCAGGAAGAGAACGGCCAGGAGAATCGAAACCAGTGGGTACTGCCACAGCATCAGGCCACTTAGAAACAGCAACATCAACGCGGAAGAAATCATCACCACGCACAGATGGCTTACGTAGGCGGCATCTACAGCAGTGGTCGCGCAGCGGCGAAAGTAGTGAGTGCGGCTCTCGCTGCGAAACCCCAGCCAATCCAGATGCAGGTAACCATCGAGCAGGCGATTGACCGTATCGTGCTGAACCTGCTGGTTGAAACGAGCGCCAATCCAGTTGAGCAATATCTGCGAGGCCAGCTTGGCCAGGATCAGTAAGAACAAACCGAAACTCAGTGCCGGTATTGTCGACCACCCCATGCGGGCGATGACCGTCTCCACCACCACCGGGCACCTATCGTTGAGGCAGCTCACATAAGGAATGATACTCGCGGCGACCAGCATCTCGAGCAGCGACAAACCGCAGGCGCAAAGCGACACGAGCAGGAGCTGACGTTTATGCCGCGGTGACAGGAAGCGTGACAGGGCGCCGACGAGCTGCCGAAGTTTCCACTCGCTGTTGCTGCCCTTGCTCAGCGCACTCATCGGCCATCCAGCAGCGCGCGCACCGCGTGCCGCGGATGGCGCAGCATCGACATTGCGTATTGTCGGCAATAGGCCGCGCGACTGACCGCGACATCCTCTGGCAGGAAGCGACGGGCGTGGCGGGCATAGGTGCTGTTGGCAAACGCCACGTAATCAACCGTAAGCAGCCCCGCGTGGAAATGGCTGAAGTCCAGCCGTTTTTCGGCGAACCATAGATGATTCCACAGATGCAGACTGTAGGCCCGGTCCGGCAGCACTACGTCGCGCAGCAGGAGATCGTCGATCCCGCGCGGGGTCCAGTCGAGGGCATAGAACGCACTGGGCGGCTGGATATCCACCAGATCTGGAAAGGCCTTGCTCAGCTGATATGGAAGGAGCGTCGAATGGTTGCTCCAACTGCCATCGAAGGCTTCCTCCATGCCATCCAACCAGCGACGGCAGAACGCTG
The DNA here is from genome assembly GCF_038561965.1 of Stutzerimonas stutzeri. NCBI lineage: Bacteria > Pseudomonadati > Pseudomonadota > Gammaproteobacteria > Pseudomonadales > Pseudomonadaceae > Stutzerimonas > Stutzerimonas stutzeri. The sequence goes on from NZ_CP139348.1 coordinate 4,048,859, forward strand.
CACCACGAGCGGAGGCGATCCAGGCGTTGCACAGCGAGCGGCCATCCGCCGCCGCTGCGGGCGCCTTCTCTTCGCCGAGAATGAACTGACGCGAATGCCAGGATGAGGGGAACGGTCGCAGGAAGAGCGTATCGATATCTGCATAGATGCCTCCCTCTTCTAGCAGGATGCGCAGCCGAGCAAAATCTGCCAGATGCGCATAGCGAAACGCAGCGATCTGCGGATCGTCGTAGCGGTATGCCGCGACGAAACCTTCCGGATCTATCCTGCGCAGCCGCAGTTTCGGTTTGATCCGCTCCCACCATTCGCCATGGGGTTCATGGTGGTAATGAAAATGCACCTCGTCAGGCCGGTTCACCTCAATGCAGGACGCCAGGCACAAGTAATACATCAAGTGAAACGGTTCGCTTTGCTCCCGCAGGCCAAAGACGAAATGAAACACGTTGGGAATGGTCGGTGCCGATGTCATGCAAGCACCTCGACCAACGCATCGGTCACTGCGCCCTTGGAGAAGTCGTGGGCGATACGCTCCGCTTGGTGGCGCGCACGTGTTTGCGCGCTTTGCGGGTCAGCATGGATCGTACGCAGGTGCGCGGCAGCCTGTGCCACCAAGGGTTCGGCCCATTGATCGCTCGGCTTGTAGCTAGCGGCCCAGGTAGGTTCATGCACCGGCACAAGCGTGTAATCAACGGGATAGCTGAACGCAGGGTTTAGAAAATCCTGCTGGCCGCCATAGGCGGTCATTACCACCGGCTTGCCAAGGCGTGCAGCTTCGAATGCGCCCAGGCCCCACCCTTCCGCGCGTGCGAGCGAGATGAAGCAATCACCCAATTCATGCAGGGCGAGCATTTGCGCGTCATCCAACGACTCGTCCTCGATGAGTGCGACCGTGGCCGCACGAGGGAAACGCCGGGCCATTTCGGCGACCGTCGTGGCTGGCGAAGGATGGCTCAAGCGGAACCCGTTGCGCCAATGCCGATGCCAGCGCGTGATGTCCTGGCGGCTGGTCTTGAGGATCATCAGCACCGGATCATCCACATCGAACGCCTGCCAATAGGCTTCCAGCGCAAGGTAAGGCGCCTTGCGATGCGACCAGAACCCGATGTTGTAAAACACCTGGCGCCCGTCAAGATTCAGCGAACGGGGAAAACGAGCGCGCAACGCCGCGTGGGCTGCCTCGCCAGCCAGAGGAATATCATCGAACTGAGAAAGATGCGCGACCACGTGGATCGGCACCGTCACCCCGGAACGGCGGAACACCTCGACATTCCACCTGCAGGGGACGATCACTCCGTCCAGCCGATTGAGGATGGCCGGCCAGTGTTCCGGCAGGCGCTCCAGCTCCCATACCGTATAACCGAAGATGAGCCGGTTCTTGCCCCGCTCCCGCTCGATGATAGGTGGGTAATACTCCGGCACTGTATGGATGAGTACCCGATCGTACTCAATCGATTTGTTGCAGACCGAGGCCAGCTTGGCGCAGGGCCAGACGCTGCTGGTCACCGCCTCGTATTGAGCAGCGCCCGGCATCATGGGCGTCCAAGTCAGGACGACGCCTGCGTCGACCAACGCTCGAACATAGGCTTTCGCAGCGACTGCGTAGCCGGTGGTATCGCCCCAGGATATGTACTTCAGACCGCGCATATCATTTGCGCCAGGATGCGAGATGGTAGGTAACGAAGCCTTTGAACAGGCCGACAATCCGCGCGGCGAACGCTGCGCTCTTCCAGCCCTTGAACGAAAAAACCTGCAAAAGAGCCGAAACCAAAGCTCGCAAACCCCAGTTGAGAATGTGAGGTTTAGGGTTCTTGGCGATCAACGCACCGTCGCCGATTGCATAGGAGTGGAAACGACTGACGGCCCAGCGGTTCCATGGCGGAATCTTGCTCGGATGACGCATCTTGATTTGCGGGTCGTAACAAGCCTTACCGGAGCCGATATGTTCGAACATGCGATGCATCAGATCGATGCCCTCCGCCGCGGGATAAGGCGCACCGGGGCCAAATCGTTCGTCGAACCCTCCGGTCAGGATGAACAAGTCTCGACGAACAAACAGCGTCGCCTCGGTCAGGCAACCAAACATCGTGCGCCGGCAAAACACAGTCGGTGCCTGCTTCCAACGCAGCACATTCGGGGCCCCTGCCTCATCAATGGTTTGGCCAGTAATCACCTGAACCTGTGGATCGCGCGCGACGCGACTTACTTCGCTCAGCGCATTGGGCAGCAACCTGCAATCGTCATCAGGAAAGCCTAGCCAGATACCTCGAGCCAGCCTGCCACCCAAATTGCGCGCGCGGCTTGCGCCTCGAAACGAGACACGCTCATGGGTGATGAGCAGTTGCCCAGAGAACTGGTCGACGACCTCAAGCAAACGGTCATCGCCGTTCTGATCGACGACGATCACTTCGAACATCGGTGCATCCACCTGGCCGACCAAGCTCGCCAGGCACAGCGCCAGGTCGCCATCGTCATGCAGCGTCGCGATGATCAGGGAATACTGGATGGTCTTCTCGTGTTGCGCGGTAACAGACGGGCAATCTTCCATCACAAGCGCTTTACCGCAGTTACCGCCAACAACGGATTCAGCACAGTATTAGAAGCAAGCAGGGCAGCACTCCACCTAGGCGCAACTGCGGTCGCGCCGAGCCAGGCATACCAGAAAACAATTAGCGACCCGATCCTGCTTTCGCTTGCTACCCATTGCCCACCAAATGGGCGAGGCGCACTACCAGCCTTCCACACTGCGACCACCGTCTACCTCGCCTTCCAGTCCTGGATCACGGCAAGCATCACCACGGATGACAAGCCTCTCCTGCTAGTAGACCGCTGCTGAAGCAAAGTTACTTAACAACGGTTATGCCATGCATAGCGCATCGAGGAAGTTCGATGTAGGCCACTAATGTGACCGTGACCGGTCTCAGGTAGATAGCATTGCCGTAAGGCTCACTTTTGACAGTCCCTCCTTCTCGCGGCATTGGGGACCAAGCGCGCTCCTGCTCAACCCCAACACATCGGCGTTGGTGCCTGGCTCGTATCCAGCTCAGATCAAACAGATTTTTTCGAAAGCGAGACGCCCCCGAATGGCAACCTGACGCAGATAGTGGCTACGACGGCTACTCAATTTCACCAAGCAGGTTGGCGCACCAGGACACCGCCGGTATAATCCGCCGGCTTTTGGGGCCTATAGCTCAGTTGGTTAGAGCAGAGGACTCATAATCCTTTGGTCCACGGTTCGAGTCCGTGTGGGCCCACCAAATCCAAAGCCGCGCACTGCGCGGCTTTTTTGTGCACGATGGAAAAGTGGCCCGCACTCCCTAGTTCAATCCTGCAGTTCGACAGCGAGCCGAGTAGGCGGGTTATTCGGCTCACTATATGAGCCGAATAACCTCACTAATCGGCTCACAGACGAGCAGCCCCCGAATGACCCACGCTGGATCTGGCAGCAGCCCAGTTGGCCGCACTTCAGTTGACAGGCCGATGCACACGCCCCGCTGCTGCGCGCCTGCGCTCAGGGGCGCTTGCTCGGCATGCCCGATGCCATTGGTGGTGATACCGAAGAGTCTGGAGCAAGCCCTTGCCCGTATCGACAGAGTGCTGGCCAAAGCTCGCTTCTGGCAGAAGCACCGCGGCCAGCCCCTCTCCACCGAACAAATCAAAATGCTCAATCGCCTGCTGGATGGCGGCGAACGAGGCTTTGAGGACGGTATCAGCGCCGCTCAATACCAGACCGCGGCCAGGGTTTCCAAAGCCACTGCTACCCGTCATTTAAGCGGGCTCCTGGAAAAGGGCTGCCTGGCGCGACTGCCTGGCGGTTGGCGCAGCACACGTTATCGCGTGAGCGCTGACGGAGGAGATACAGAGGAGTACTGCTCACACCTTAATCAACCCACGAGCACAGCACAGTCAGGCTGGAGATGCACCGGATGACGAACTCAGGGTGCTTTTAAAGTTGAAAACGCCTTTTAAAAAGCAGAAGCAGTCCCAAGCCTCCTACCAGATAAGGTCCTCACCCGACGCAAGATACCTAACAGCAGACGGTGACCATCGCCACAATTTAGCGAAGGCGACAAAAGCTGGCCGGACGACACGCGTAGGATCCGCGTACGTAAACAGGGAGCAACACCATGAGCGGAAAACCGGCGGCTCGCCAAACTGACCCCACCTCTTGCCCAGTGCCGGGCCATGGCACAAACCCCATCGCAGCAGGCTCACCGAACGTCTTCTTCGATAACCTGCCGGCTGCACGGATGAGCGATACGTCAGCCTGCGGAAGCCCAATAGTCGGGGCTGTCGCAAGCACTGTATTGATCAACGGCCTGCCCGCCGCGACACTTGGGAGCACGGGTGGCCATGGGAGCGTGATCATCGGCGGATCAGCTAGCGTGATCATTGGGGACTCCCCAGTAGCCGCACCCTTCACCGCGCCAACCTCACTAGCGCTGGCAGCGGCCGCAGCCGCAGCGGCTACTGTTAAGACACCAGACAGGCAACCATCGGCTACGGCTCTCACGGCACAACCCGCACAGCCAGCCGCACCGCTGGCCCCATCTACGCCGGCGATAGATCGAATCGCTGCGGCCGAGAAGATCCTGGACGACTTCGAATACTCAGTGCCCAAAGGGCGCGTGTTTAATGATCGCGGCTACCCCAAGGGAGGTCCGGGAGACCCATTCGAAAAGCAGCAAATCCTTGATCAGCTTCGGCTACGAGTCGCACGCGCGCACGGCAGACAGACCAATAGCCAGATGCGCCTTCCGGTCTACCCGGATCAAGACCGAACATCGTTATGTGGCCCTGCTGTCTTCTTCTATGCACTGTTGATGGATAGGCCAGACCTATACGCGCAATCCATCATCGATTTGTGGGAAACGGGAGAAACGACAATTGGCCACCTACACATCAAGCCCAGTTATGCCTGCTGCAACCCTAAGAACTTTAGCAACAAGGCACCGGGCGACCGTATACCCCCAATAGATTGGATCTCCCTGGCAAGTCTGCGAGATAGCGAGAACGGGTTATTGAACTACGACTCGCCGGACGATCAGGCCGCAGGGATCACCTTTCCTGGCGCGATTGAATCGTGGTTCGTGAAAGCTGGCGCATCAGTTGTATTCAACAACATCCAGCTTGGCAGCGTAAACCTGGATCGCTTACTCGAACTGCTTGGTTTTGTAGCCACCGCACATCACGTTGTGTCGCTCGTAAATGCGGCCATGGTTGATGGTGGGGCGGGGGTCGGGAAGAACCACTGGATTTTGTGGGAGGGTACTCCCGAAACATCAAATGGCGTCATCACACCCGCCACATCGCTGGAAGAAACAATTACCCACTCCAACTTTTTCTCTTGGGGAATGGTTGGGCATCTGGTAACCCGTGGCTATCGGCTAGACCAGTTGCTCGACAAGATTTTTGGTGGCCAGGTATTCACCCGAATTCCATAACGCAGAAGGAAATGCACATGAGATTTAGGTCATTCGCCATTGGCGGATTGGTGATGATGTTGTCCGGCTGTGAAGCTGTGATGTTTGGCAGTGTCCTTGCCGGCTGCGCTACCAGACCAGAACCAAAATTAATGCCTACGGAGCTTCCGATCGCCGAAGTAGGGACGCCATATAGCGTTCGGGTTGATGTGGTCGACGCAAGCACCCCTATTAGCAAACTGCTAGTGGCTCCAGCCCACCCCCTGCCTGAAGGCTTGGCGTTGAGCCATGAAACAAGGAAAAAGCATGGCCTCATCCAAGGGACACCGACTAAAACCGGTTCCTATGACGTACTGGTATACGGGAACACCTTCGGCACCCAATGCGCGGGGCAAGATGTGGAACGACTTTATAAACTCGAAGTGATGCCATAGCGGAGGTTTCAACAATGAGGCCTCAGGTTGGGCCTGACTAGACAGTGAGCCGAACAGGCTCGCTATGCAGCATTGATGCTGTCGCATAGTAGTCACACGCAGGGAGTCCGTCCGACCTGAAGTAACCTGACCTATTCCCGCTACGACTATGGGCATCATGCGTCGGTAATTCGCGGACGCGAAATCAACATCTGAGGCCTCGGGCCGATATGCACGCCCGACAATCGGACGCGGCCAAAACTAAACATGTGCGCATGCGAACTTTCACCGCATGGGTTCTACCCCGTTCGCCCCGCCTGGACTGTAGATTCGCCGACTGGCGTGCCGGCTAGGATGCTGGAGTTCAAGCCGCAATGAAACCCAGGATCAGAAAGCTACTAGGGTGCGCCGCTATTGCCGTCAGCCTGGCCGCTGCGCCTAATCTAAACGCCAAGGAGGGCGAGATGCCTAAGAAAATGATGATGTACTACGGCGGCTTTGAAATCGAAGATATGTTCGATGCGAGCCAGTGGTTTACTCGCGGTATGTACAAAACGCGAAACATTGAAGCCGATGGAGGCGCCAGTAATGTCACCATGCTGCGTAGCCAGCCCAAGCCGTTTACCCGCGAGCAGCTAAGCGAACTCCCGTATGCCGCAGCCGAGGCATTCGATGCCAGCGATCTCGAAAGCGTAGATACCGAGGCATTCGTTCTTAACCCTCCAGAGCTTGGCCATCGCATCCGCTACGCCTACAGCGCATTTGCCGAGCCGAACAAGCCTGAAGACTATTACTACCTCTACTTGGATCTAGCCGGTAGACGTTTTGCAGTCACCTTTTCTCGCGATGCTCAAAGTGGTGAGAACCTCACCGGGAAGGCCGTCAAGGAAATCATTGGCGATTACGCCTCGCAAGCCGAGCACCGTAAAGCCTTCGCCGAAATAGACGAGTTCGAGCGTAAAGCACACTGACTGCCACAGTGCCGCGCCAACTCCGCGGCAGCGAGTTTTGATATGAGAAAACGCCTACGCACCTGGCTCATTGCCGGTGCGCTACTGCCGCTGGCCGCGCTGGCGGTTTATGCCGCCGTTACCCGAATAGATCCCAATCCCCGGCATTCCATCGGCGAGCAACTCGATGAGCTAAACGGCGTAGCCATTTACTACAACGGTGGGGTCAATACGGTGCAAGGCCGTAACCTGACTCAGGACGGATACAACCTCGGGCTTCGCTTTCAATGCGTTGAGTTCGTCAAACGCTACTACTTCGAACGCCACGGCCACCGCATGCCCGATACCTACGGGCATGCCAAAGACTTCTTTGATCGTCGCGTCGGTGATGGCAGCATGAATGCCAAGCGCGGCATGTTGCAGTTCACCAACGGCAGCACCATGCCGCCGCAGGCAGACGATTTACTGGTGTTCGCCCCCTCACTGCTCAACCGCTACGGGCACGTCGCGATCATTGCCAGCGTCGGCAGCGACGCACTGGAGATAGCTCAACAAAACCCAGGGCCTTTTGGCCGTTCCAGGGAAAGTCTGGCCCTAGCCCACCGTGACGGCCGCTGGTATCTCGGAAATGACAAGGTGCAAGGTTGGCTCCGGCTGCCTACTGCGGATGAACAATACCCAACGCAAAATCCAAGTGCCGGATTGGTTCACTAGCTACGCTGTGTAGGGTCTGCAGGAGCGATAAATGACGAATTCGAGCCTTAATGGCAGCGCATCGAAATGGCTCTAGATCAACAGAAATAAAGGTTCGTTCAACTACACTCGCTTTCGGTAAGATCCGGCAAGTTGCTGAATCAATCGAGGCAGAGAAATGGACTTCACCCCGATCATCGCGCAAGTGTGGGGCACGCTGGGTTGGTTTATCCCGCTGTTCCTGCTGATAGGCCTGTTCAAGTCGCCTTGGGCCAAGGGTCATATTGGTGAACTCCTGGTGCGGCTGTTTGCCCGTTGGCAACTGGATAAGCGGACCTACCGCCGCCTGCACAACGTCACGCTGAATACGCCAGACGGCACCACGCAGATCGACCACGTATTCCTCTCGCCCTACGGCATCTTCGTGCTGGAAACGAAGAACATGAGTGGCTGGATCTTCGGCAGCGAGAAGCAGGCGCAGTGGACGCAGAAGCTCTACAAACGCACGTTCAAATTCCAGAACCCGCTGCGGCAGAATTACAAGCACCTCAAAGCCCTGGAAGCCACCCTCGGCGTAGACCCCGAGCACTTGCACTCGGTAATCACCTTTGTCGGCGGCAGCACCTTCAAAACCGAAGTGCCGCCCAACGTGACCCAGGGCATCGGCTTTATCCGCGATATCAAGTCATTCCAGCAGCCGGTATTCAGCGAGGCTGAAGTCGACGCGATGCTGCGAGCCTTGCTAACCGGCCGCCGCGCGCCAACCCTCGCCACCCACCGCGAGCATGTGCAAAACGTTAAACGTCGTAGTGACCCAACAGCCGAGCGGCAGTGCCCTAAATGCGGCAGCGCGTTACTGATTCGTACAGTGAAATCAGGAGCTAAAGCGGGGGCGAAGTTTTGGGGGTGCTCGGCATTTCCTAAGTGTCGGACGATGCAGAGCCTATGAAAGGCCGCAGCGTAGGGTTGGAAATCGTGGATGCCCCACCAATGGGGCTTGAATAAATATAGGCCCGGAGCCCGGAAACAGCGACTTGAGATATGCATTGCATTTCACCACGACCATCGAGAGTTGATCGTGTGTTGTATCCAGATAATAAAGCCCAAGGGAACTGAAGCTGTGACCAATACTTCGAGCACAAATCCTTCGCAAACTGCGGCGACAACTGGCGGCGCATTTGCGCCCCCTGCCCTTCCTGCCATCCATGACGCAGCACAGCAGGCCCGAAACCTACGACAGGTACTTCAAGACGATAAGCAGCGTATCGGCTGCTTTGTTGGCGCTGGGTGCCCCTTAGGCGTCTACGATGCAGCTGGTAATAAAAGTATCGTCCTGATCCCGGCAGTCCTGGAGCTGACTAAGCGAATCGCTGCCGGCCTCCAAGCTATCGACGAGGCCGCCGTCGCGAAGTCGAAATACAAAGCGAACTGGGATGCATTGTGGGCTGAGTGCAAATCGGATACAGAAAAAGATCCGACTGTCGAAGATGTTTTGACGGAACTACGCACTCTGGCCAATCGCCGAGGGACTGCCGCAGTGTTGGGGATGACGAAGACGGAGCTCAGCGAACTGGATGAAAAAATCTGCTTTCTGATCGCTGTGGAAGTTCGTAAGCCATTGCCCGAATACAGAAACGCCTACAACCGCTTCGCGTCCTGGATTGGCGGAGTGCACCGGGACTCACCCGTTGAGATATTTACACCTAATTACGACGTGCTTTTTGAACAAGCATTTGAACAACATCCGCTTCCCCATTTCGACGGCTTCGTAGGATCGCATAAACCCTGGTTTGACTTGTCATCAATTGAGCACGATGTAATACCGTCAAGGTGGACGAGACTGTGGAAGCTACACGGCTCAATCAATTGGGAAAAAAGCGAAGAAATAGTAAACGGCGCGAAAGTTACGCGCGTCGTTCGCGTCACACGGGAAGCTGAAGCAGGCAAGGTCATGATATTCCCATCACACCTCAAGTATGACCAAAGCCGCCGTATGCCATACCTCGCAATGCTCGACAGATTACGAGCATTCTTCCACGGGAAAGATGCTCCAAGATTAATAGTCTGTGGCTACTCCTTCCTTGATGAGCACTTGAATGAAGTTCTACTGGATGGTTTGCGAGGCAATCGCAACGCTCAATGCTTTGCCCTTATGTATTCGGGTCTCAATAACCACTCAAGAGCTGTTGAATATGCCGTAAAGCAAAGCAACCTTACGGTCCTTGCCTGGGACGGCGCAGTAGTGGGAACCCGCGTAGGTCTATACCGTCCTGGGACAACTGGAGGAAATGAGCACAAGCCGTGGCTAACAGAGGAACAAGTAGGCGAGGACGAGCCTATAGTACTCCAGCCCCGAAGCCGCCTAGGTGACTTTCACTACTTCGGTCTATTTCTTGAGCAACTGTGCGGTGGAAGCAATCATGATGCGCAACACGCCCTTTAATTCTGATCCATCTCGACTGGGAAGTGTTGAGGACGTCAATGGTTCCAGTATTAGCGTGAAACTTTCTGATAGCACACCGGGAGGGCTTCTATTCGTAAATGGTGAGGCGTATCGAGTTGGCCAAGTTGGCGGTTTTGTTCGCATTCCATCTGGCTATGTAGACTTATATGGCGTCATATCGCAAGTTGGGGCCGGTGCCGCGCCAGGCCCGCCTGAGCTTGCGCCTCAATTTGGCAATCGCTGGCTTAGGGTAGAGCTCGTGGGACAAGGACGAAGAGGGACTAAATTTGAGCGCGGTATCGCCCAATACCCATCGATTGGAGACTCAGTACATGTAGTCACTGAGTCCGATTTAAAAACAGTTTATGCGCCGGAGGACGACGATGGCTATGTAGCAGTGGGGCGCGTTACCAGCGCCGACTCTATTCGTGCATACCTGGATATGAACCGCCTAGTTACCCGCCATTCGGCCATTGTCGGAAGTACAGGCTCAGGAAAGTCAAACGCAGTAGCAAATATATTGGGCGCTGTTTCCGATCGATCACGCTTTCAGTCTGCCCGCGTGGTGTTGTTCGATCTTCATGGGGAGTACGCAAAGGCGTTTGGTGATCAGGCTCGTGTATTTCGAGTAGGCGCTGACATAAATGCGGGAGAACGGGAGTTACATGTTCCGTTTTGGGCACTTACAGCCGAAGAGTTTATCTCTCTGTCGATGGGCTCTGTCACCGGTACTCCGTTGACCTTATTGCAAGAAAAGTTGCTAGCCAGCAAGCGCGCGGCTAAGGCCGGAGGTCTTGCGCATGGCTTACCCGACCTCACAATCACAGTTGATACACCTCTGCCATTCTCGGCGTACCAACTTTGGCATGACCTATACTCGCTTCATTGCGCTAGCCACTCCGTTAGTAAAAATCAGAACCAGACTGAGGCTACACGAGCATATTTAGAGGACGGCACGCCACCAATTAAGCAAGTGGGAAATGGCGATCTACTTTCTCGACCTCGTTTCAGGCCATTAAAAGATGTAAAAGATGACCCTGACAAAGTTTATTCTGGGCTATATAGCGATTTACCCCGCGCGCATCTCGATAGCTTCGAAAGCAAACTTCGCGATCCTCGGATGCAGTTTCTATTTCGCCCAGGCCAGTGGGCGCCAGATAAAAACGGTACGACCGTCGCGGATCTTGACGCGCTGCTCGAAGAATGGATCGGTGCGGACAAACCTATCTCAGTATTTGATTTATCAGGCATTCCCACCGCTGTGGTAGACGATTTGGTTGGTGCTGTTCTGCGAATACTGTATGACTCAATCTTCTGGGGCCGAATGAAGAAAGAGGGCGGGAGGAGCCGGCCACTCTTAGTCGTTCTTGAAGAGGCGCACGTATATTTAGGCCCACAAGCAAGAAACCGAGCTTCAACAGCAGCAAAACGCATCGCAAAAGAGGGTAGAAAGTACGGAGTTGGATTGATGCTGGTTAGCCAGCGCCCATCTGAAATAGATACAACCATCCTCTCACAATGCGGAACTGTTATTGCTCTCCGCCTGACTAACGACTCAGACCGCTCCCAAGTTACGTCTTGCGCATCTGACAACTTAAAGGGCCTTTTTTCAATGCTACCTATTCTCCGGACCGGCGAAGCGTTAATCGTCGGCGAGGCCGTCAATATGCCAATCAGAGCTATTATTGATCGACCTCCTGAAGGTAGGCGCCCTGAAAGTGACGATCCAGCAGTCGTAGTACCAAAGGACAATAATGGAAATCGTATAAGAAGTGGCGGCTGGACTGAGCCTGTTCTTGACGAGAATTACAAGCCATTAATTGAAGCTTGGCGTAAACAGGACCCAAACGCAGGGTGATCTATTCCGTAAACCCTACTATTGAACAAAACCAAAGGAAAAGCCTAATGGAACGTACCGCAGTCACATCAAGCAATGTCTGTTCAATTGGCTATGACGTTGACAGCCAAACTCTTGAAGTAGAGTACAACAACGGGGCTGTATATCAATATTCAGGCGTTCCTGAATATGAATATACAGGGCTCATGGATTCGGGCTCAAAAGGCACACGTATGCATTCGCATATTAAGAAGCAGTATTCCTGCTCGAAGCTCTGACATCAGCCTGTGAAGGCAATGGGGCAGACCATGGCTTAGGAAATTAAACCTGGTCTTTCCCTGCTGCCCACCCACCGCAATCTCAATCCTGAGCGCGCACGAGCCACAGATCAGCACATTACCGCAACTATATCGATGCCTGCTTGCCACGCTTGTGTGAGCGGGCAAGTAATGTACCCCAGCGTTGGTAACGGCTCCCTAATCAACACCTGACCGTTTCGCGGTACAAAAAACAGTCCACTGGCGGTACAGTGCCCAGCTTTTACAGCTTTCGCTTAATTTCGCTCGAACCGCTCTACGGCGCTGCCTTCAGCTCACTGTACCTGCGCTAAGCTACGCCCGATTTCACGGGCTTTGCAGTGTTTCCAGGCAACTCATAATCCTTTGGTCCACGGTTCGAGTCCGTGTGGGCCCACCACCTTTAAAGCCGCGCACTGCGCGGCTTTTTCGTATCCGGCGGCACTCTCTGGAGTCGCCCCAAGCGGGCTAGCCAAACGTCTGCATAAATGGCTCAGCACAATGCCTGATTGCCGCGACCACATGCGGTGCCTGCTCGCCCAGCTCAGTTGAGCGAGCTAGCACCCGCTCCAGTGCTTGCAACTGCTTGCGGATCACTTCTTCCGGCTGCGCCACATCGCAGACCCGCGCGAAGTCCAGCAGCCCTTGGCGCGAGGCGAACAGCGACTTGTTGCCCACAAGGTCCAGCGCCAATACGTCCTCTGGAATATAGGCCGTGGTGTTGACGATATCGTAGGCCGGGGCGAGTCGCGCATCGCGCTGGGTCGGGTCGGAATACAGCAGCCCAAAGTTCTTCAGATGGGCGTCGCCATTACCGACGATGCAGCTCAGGGCCACCATGGCAAATAGCTGCGCCAATGAGCTCTGCACCTGTTCGGGCGGGCAGAACAGGCGGACGGCCTTGGCGATGGCCGAATAGCTCTTGCTGTACTTTTGCTCCGCAGCCAGCCCCATCAATGCCGCCATATCCTCGAAACCGATGGGGTTGAGCTGCTTATCCCTGTCGAAGCGGCGCATTACGAACAGCTTGGCATTGGCGGAGAGGTAGAACTCCGGCACTGCAATGCCCGCCTCCTTGGCCACAGACATGCAAAGGAACTCGTTGATCGCCAGCCCCGGGAACTCATCGCGGCCGCTCTTGATGATCAGGTCAGAGGTTTTCGAGGTGAAGCGCTGTGGCGCTGAATCCGGATGCTCTGGCACCAGCACCTTCGGCTGCACGCCCGATATGCCGGCACGCAGGATGTAGCGATCCACCAGGCCGGCGAAAATATCTTCTGCACCGTCCCAGGCGAGGATTTCTTCGAGTTTTTCTCCGGGGAACTGCTGCCTGCGCAACAGCGCATCGACCTCAGGCGAGCTGACCGCCACCCGCCCGATAGGCGAACTGCTACCAGACAGCGCCAACAGCAACATCGGGTCAACGTTCGCCACCTTGGCCAGGCGGTTGCGCAGCTGCTCCAGGACGTACCCTTCCGGCAGGTTCATCTGGAAAATGGGGTGCAGCTCCCGATGGCGGAATTCGTCCAGGCGCACCGGCATGAGCAAGCTGATGGCGGCCTTTGCTTCTGCGTCCTCGCGGTAGCGGAACAGATAGTCTCCGGCGCTGGTAAGAATCTTCCCGCTGTCACCCTCTGGCGTTGCAACCTGCAGCACGGCTGTCATCAGTCGAATACTCCGTGGATTTCGTCCAGCGTGGGCATGGCTGCCGGCACCACATTGAGCTCAGCGTCGAGGGCTGCCAGCACTCGCGCATAGGCAATCATCCCCACCGAGAGGTCGCCCTTCTCGATGGCGATAACCTTTTGCCGGGTGATGCCGGCCAGGGAAGCGAGCGCGGCTTGAGTCAGCCCGCGATTGAGACGGCGCTGCCGAAGCTGCTCGCCAAGGCGCAGTGTGATGAGGGAGTAGTCCATGTTCTGTATACGCGACAATTTTTATGAAATGTAACGTATACCTGACCAGCCAAGAAATCAAAGGTCTTTGGCTTGCTCAACTCCACGAAGCGGCGCTACGACTGCGTTTGCGGTAGGTTTCCAGCACCTGCTGATAGTTCTCTACGCTCGCGCCAGGTGGTTAAGTCCGTGTGGGTCCGCCACCATCAAAGCCGCGCGGTGCTGGGGCCGTGACGCTACCCAATGAAGCCTCTGCGCCTGCGCCACGTGGCCACTATTGGTAATAACCAAATCGCATATAAACATCAGGAAAGGTTTCTGGACTCTCTAAGCTGACGTCTCTATCGTGCGCCGCGGGGTCGTTGTTTCGACCCGACTACTCGCCACCCTTAAGGACGTCCATGCTTCCAGAATCGCTGCCGCTGTTGTTCGTCTGCGCCTTGCTGATCTGGGTGTTGGTGGCGTTCGTAAGGGAGAGCTGGAGCCCGGATATCGTCGTGGCGATTGCTGTGGCGGTGCTGCTGGCGACGCAGCTGCTGACGCCCGGCGAGGTGCTCGGTGTGCTGTCCAACTCGGCCCCGGTCACCATCGCCTGCATGTTCATCATTTCCGCGGCACTGGAACGTACCGGCTGCATCGATGCGCTGGGCAATTGGCTCGGCAATCTGGTGGGCACCAGCCCTACGCGGGTACTGTTCGGCCTGACGATCACTGCATTGGTAATCTCCGCCTGCCTGAACAACACACCGGTGGTGGCGATCCTTACCCCTGTGGCGATTTCGCTGGCCAAGCGCGCCGGCACCACGCCCTCCAAGCTGCTGATTCCGCTGTCGTACGCGACCATTCTTGGCGGCACGCTGACGATGATCGGCACCTCGACCAACATTCTTGTCGACGGCGTGGCGCGCAAAGCAGGCCTGGCGCCGTTCGGCATGTTCGAAATCACTGGGGCAGGCCTGATCATGGCCGCCGCCGGGATGGCCTATCTGCTGACCATCGGCAAGCATCTGCTGCCGGAACGCGACACGCTGTCCAAGTTGCTCGGCCCGCGCCTGGATCGCAATTTCATGACCGAGCTGCGCGTGCCGTCGAACTCGCCGGTGATCGGCAAGACCATTGCCGAGGCCAACCTCAACGGCGGCAGCGGCCTGCAGGTACTGCAGGTTAGCCGTGAAGCCCAGGTGTTCAGCCGCCCGGAGCATGACTTCACCCTGAACGCCGGCGACCTGCTGATGATTCACGGCCAGGTAAAGGACGTGGTGGAGCTGCGCGAAAGTGGCCACCTGACCTTCAACCGTGGCGACGCCTTCGAAACCATCAGCAGTGAGGACGTAATTCTCGCCGAGGCCATCGTCGGCCGCGGCTCGCGCTACAGCCACCGCCCGATGCGCGATCTCGACCTTTCTGCGCGCTATGGCATCAGCGTGCTGGCGGTGCATCGCCAGGACGAGAACATCCAGGGCAACTTCGACGATTTCCAGCTGCAGTTCGGCGACGTGATGCTGGTCGAAGGTACGCCGGCGCAGATCAAGCGTTTCGCCGATAACGGTGAGCTGATCAGCCTCAATGCCGTGCAGGAGCGCGCCTTCCGCCGCGACAAAGCACCGATCGCAATCATCGCCACGCTGGCAGTCATGACGCTGGCGGCCTTCGGCGTGATGCCCATCGAGGGCCTGGCGATCATCGGCGCGGCATCCGTGCTGGCGACCCGCTGCCTGGATGTTGAGGATGCCTATAAAGCGGTGGACTGGAAGATCCTCAGTCTCATCTTCGGCATGCTGGCGATCAGCATCGCCATGGACAAGGTGGGCCTGGTGCAGCTGATCGTGCAGAACGTGACCACGCTGACGCCCTGGGCCGGGCCGCTGTTCATGCTTTCCTTTATCTACCTGCTGACGTCCTTGCTCACCGAGATGCTGTCGAACAACGCTGTGGCGGTGCTCATCACCCCGATCGCCATCGGCCTGGCCCAGCACATGGGTGTCGACCCCCGTGCGTTCGTGGTCGCGGTGATGTTCGCCGCCAGCGCCAGCTTCGCCACGCCGATCGGCTATCAGACCAACACCTTTGTCTATAACGCCGGCGGCTATCGCTTCACCGACTTTCTCAAGATCGGCATCCCGCTGAACCTGCTGCTGTGGATGGTCGGCACGCTGGTGATCCCGCTGTTCTGGCCGCTTACGCCGCTTTGACGATCAGGCTTGCCCTGGGTCATTGACCGGTTTGCCATTCAGTTTCATGCTCTGCGGCCTTTGCCCGACCAACAAGAAAAAGGAGCGAGTCATGAAACTGGAAACCCTGGCCATCCATGCCGGCTACAGCCCTGACCCCACCACCCGAGCGGTGGCGGTGCCGATCTACCAGACCACCTCCTACGCCTTCGACGACACCCAGCACGGTGCGGACCTGTTCGACCTGAAGGTACCGGGCAACATCTATACGCGCATCATGAACCCCACCACCGACGTGCTCGAGCAGCGCGTCGCGGCATTGGAAGGTGGCGTGGCGGCATTGGCCGTTGCATCGGGCATGGCGGCGATCACCTACGCCATCCAGACCATCGCTGAAGTCGGTGACAACATCGTCTCGGTGGCCAAGCTGTACGGCGGCACCTACAACCTGTTCGCCCACACCCTGCCGCGCCAGGGCATCGAGGTGCGCTTCGCCGCCCACGATGACATCGCCGCGCTGGAGTCGCTGATCGACGAGCGCACCAAGGCGGTGTTCTGCGAATCCATCGGCAACCCTGCCGGCAACATCATTGATCTCGCCGCGCTGGCCGAAGCCGCGCACCGCCATGGCGTGCCGCTGATCGTCGACAACACCGTCGCCACGCCGATGCTCTGCCGGCCGTTCGAGCATGGCGCGGATATCGTCGTGCACTCGCTGACCAAGTACATGGGCGGTCACGGCACCAGCATCGGCGGCATCGTGGTCGATTCCGGCAAGTTTCCCTGGGCGCAGCACAAGGAGCGCTTCGCGCTGCTCAACACGCCCGATGTGTCCTATCACGGCGTTACGTACACCGAGGCATTCGGCCCCGCTGCCTTCATCGGACGCTGCCGCGTGGTGCCGCTGCGCAACATGGGCGCGGCAATCTCGCCGTTCAACTCGTTCCTCATCCTGCAGGGGCTGGAAACCCTGGCGCTGCGCATGGAGCGCCACTGCGAGAACGCCTTGAAGGTTGCCGAATTCCTACAGGCGCATCCGCAAGTGGCTTGGGTGAAGTACGCCGGGCTGCCGGATCACCCTGAGCATGAGTTGGCGCGTCGCTACATGGGCGGCACCCCGGCGTCGATCCTCTGCTTCGGCATCGAAGGTGGCATCGAAGCCGGCGCGCGGTTCATCGATGCGCTCGAGCTGGTGGTGCGGCTGGTCAATATCGGCGACGCCAAGTCGTTGGCCTGTCACCCGGCCAGTACCACGCACCGTCAGCTGAATGCCGACGAACTGGCTCGGGCGGGTGTTTCCCAGGATCTGATCCGGCTGTCCATCGGCATCGAGCACATCGACGATATCCTCGCCGATCTGGCCCAGGCGCTTAGCGCGTCGAAAGGCTAAGACCACAAAGCAGCACGCCGCGGCTTGATATCCCGCGGCGAGGCTCCACATTATCGGCATACCGCTGTGGAACCTCGTTATGACCGAATCGCTGATCGTCCCCTGCGCGCATTGCGCCAGCCTCAACCGCATCCCCGCCGACCGCCTGCAAGACGCGCCGCGTTGCGGCCGCTGCAAGGCCGAGACACTGACGAATGCGCCATTCGACCTGCAACAGAGCCAGTTCGCCAACCAGATCAAGGGCGACCTGCCGCTACTGGTGGATGTGTGGGCCAGCTGGTGCGGCCCCTGCCGCAGCTTCGCCCCGACCTTCGCCCAGGCAGCCATCCAGCTCCAAGGCCGCTGCCGCCTGGCCAAGCTCGACAGCGAAGCCAATGCACAGCTGTCGACGCAACTCGGCATCCGCTCGATTCCCAGCCTGATACTGTTCCGCAACGGCCACGAAGTTTCGCGGCAGAGCGGCGCCATGCCGCTGCCTCAGCTGATGGCATGGTTGGCGCAGCAGGGAGTTCGATAACGCCTGCCGGACATTTGATAAAGCGGCGAGTTCCACAAGTATTGCGACCTCCCATCAGGATATGTATCGCAATGTTTGCCTAGCGTTCATGGCACTTGGATAATGCACGCACTTTTCGAGCGGCACTTCCAATGCAAGCAATACACGGACGTCTGCGCGCCGGCCTCGCCACGAGAGCCGCGCGAGCATGAGCGCAATACGCTTCGACATCGACCAATGGCAGGCCTGGGCTCCGGGCCGTACCTGCCAGGCCGATTGGTTGCGCTGGGCGCAGTCCGGTGATTGGGAGGACGATCCGCAGGCGCAGCCAGATGCATCCTTTCTGCCAGCGATGCAGCGCCGCCGCTTGAGCCGGCTGGCGCGGATGGTATTTGCCGTCGCCCATCCACTGGCCGAAGGTCAGCCTCCGATGCCGCTGGTATACGCCTCGCGCCATGGCGAAACCACGCGCAATTTCGCCTTGCTCAGCGACCTGGCGAACGAGCAGCCGCTGTCGCCGACTCAGTTCAGCCTGTCCGTGCACAACGCCATCGTCGGGCTCTGGTCGATCTTCCAGGGCGACTGCAGCGAGATGACGGCTCTTGCGGCAGAGGGCGACGGGCTGGAGCACGCCATGCTCGAGGCAACCTTGCTGCTGAACGAAGGCGCGCCAGCCGTGCTGCTGGTGATAGCAGAAGAAACGCCCCCCGAGGCCTATCGTCCCTGGATCGACGACGCCAGCATCCCCTATGCACTGGCGCTGCGATTGACCGCCGGTGACAGTTGGCAACTGCAATTGCAGCCCGCCGATGAAACTGCAGCGCAGCTGCCGCAAGTCCATGCTCTGCAATTGATCAGGGCCTTGCTAGGCGGCCATCCCCAATTCACGCATCACTGGAAGACGCGCAAATGGAACTGGCAGCGGACTCGCTGAAGCGCCCCAATGCGCCGTGGCTGTGGCGACTCATTGCCACCGGGCTTTCCTTCGCCTTGTTTGGCATCGGCGGCCTTTGCCTGCGCCTGATTATCTTCCCGCTGCTTTCACTGCTGCCGGGCGATGCCGCCACGCACCGTCGCCGAGCTCGCCAGACGGTAAGCCGGCTGTTCTGGTTGTTTGTGCAGTTCATGTACCGCAGCGGTGTGCTGACCTATGAGGTAGAGGGCGCCGAACGGCTCGGTCGCCCGGGGCAATTGATCATCGCCAATCACCCATCGCTCATCGACGTCGTCGTGCTGATCGCGCTGATTCGCGACGCCAATTGCATCGTCAAGCAGAGCCTTTGGGACAACCCCTTCACTCGTGGCCCGATCCGCGCGGCGCAGTACATCAGCAATAACGGCAGTGCCGATATGCTCGACGAAGCAGCCGAAGCCCTGCAGCAGGGCCAGACGCTGATCATCTTTCCCGAGGGGACTCGCACCACTCCCGGACAGTCTCCGCAGTTTCATCGCGGCGCAGCAGCCATTGCCTTGCGCGGCGCACGCTTGGTGACGCCCGTGGTGATCAGCGTGACGCCAACCACGCTGACCAAAGCCGAACCCTGGTATCGCATTCCATCGCGACGCTTCCATTTCCGCCTGCGTGTCGGTGACGACATCGACCCACAGGTGTTCGCCGCCCAAGGCGCAGCACCGATCGCCTCGCGACGACTCAACGACCATCTGCACCGACACTTCATAAAGGAACTCGCATTCGATGAGCCAACTCAAGCTTGAAATCAAGCAACTGATCATCGACGCCCTGGGTCTGGAAGACCTCGGCCCGGATGACATCATTGCTGACCAACCGCTGTTCGGCGAAGGCCTTGGCCTGGACTCGGTGGACGCGCTGGAACTTGGCCTGGCAATCCAGAAGCGCTTCGGCATCAAGATCGACGCCGACGCCAAGGACACTCGCAAGCACTTCGCTAACGTCGACAGCCTGGCGGCCTTCGTCAGCGCCAACCGCGCCACCGCCTGAGGAGCATCTCCCGTGAACAGCCGTAACGAGATTTTCCAGACCCTGCGTGATGCCCTGGTCGAACTGTTCGAACTCGAGCCCGAGCGCATTACCCTCGAAGCCAATCTGTATCAGGACCTGGAGATCGACAGCATCGACGCCGTTGACCTGATCGATCACATCAAGCGCCAGACCGGCAAGAAAATCGCCGCCGAAGAGTTCAAGGCCGTGCGTACCGTGGGCGATGTCGTCGAGGCGGTCTATCGCCTGACCAACACCGAGACGGCCTAACAAGCGCTGCAGCGTACCCACGGTATTTTCCGGACTCCCTGATGCTCATACGTTCCTCCATCATCCCGGCCAGCATGGCCCGGATGGCGGGCTTCGCACTGCTCCTTGCCGGGTTGGCGTACCCCTTTGCCGTCTATTTCGGCATCGAGCACCTCTCGCCGCGCGTTTTCGCCGCGCTGCTCGGGGCGCTCTGGTGCGCGCGCTTACTGAGCAGCGGACGCTCCGCAAGCCGCTGGACTGCCGGCGTCGCACTGCTGTTCTGCCTGCTGCTGGCGCTGCTCGACAACGCCATCCTGCTGCGCTGGTACCCGGTGCTGATCAATGCCGCCATGCTCGTGTTGTTCGCCACCAGCCTGTTCAGCGGCATGCCGGTTATCGAGCGCCTGGCGCGGCTGCAGGAACCGGACCTGCCGCCCTCCGGCGTGCGCTATACGCGGCAGGTGACCAAGGTCTGGGTGGGCTTCTTCATCTTCAACGGCTCGATGGCCGCAGCGCTGACGCTGTGGGCACCGCTGACCTGGTGGGCGCTGTACAACGGCCTGATCGCCTACGGCCTGATGGGCCTGCTGTTCGCTGGCGAATGGCTGATTCGTCAACGCGTCAGGAGTCGCCAGTGAGCTGGATTGCGATGTGCGAACTCCTCGCCAGCAGCGAGACGCGCCCGGTAACAGGCGACCCGGTGCTATCGCTCGACCAGCTGCAGCACGACGCGCTCCGATTGGCCGGCGGCCTGCAACAGCGCGGTGTGCGAACCCTCGCGGTGCATCTGGAAGATGCCGCGCAGCTGGCTGTGGCCCTGCTCGGCGCCTGGCGTGCAGGTGTGCGCGTGTTGTTGCCTGCCGACCTGCAGCCGGCCAGCCGCGCACGGCTCAGCCCGCTGGCGGAGCTTTGGCTGACCGACCAGGCGGATGACCTGCACCTGGCGGATCTGCTGGCAACCCCGCTTGCCGCTGTTGAGCTCGATCCCGAGCTACTCGGCCTGACGCTCTGCACCTCCGGATCCAGTGGCGAGCCCAAGCTGATCGACAAACGCCTGCACCAGCTTGCCAGTGAAGTTGAGGCGCTGGAGACGCTGTGGGCCGCCGATCTTGGCGATGCCGCCGTAATCGGTAGCGTCGCCACGCAGCACATCTACGGATTGCTGTTTCGGGTGCTCTGGCCGCTGTGCGCCGGCCGCCCGCTGCTGCGCCGGGCTTTGCCCTTCGCCGAGGACATGCAACTGGCCAGTCGCGCCCAGCCAGCGTTCTGCTGGGTCGCGAGCCCGGCGCTGCTCAAGCGCATGGGTGACAACCTCGACTGGCCGGCATTGCGCCAGGTGCGCCGGGTGTTCTCCTCGGGCGGCCCATTGCCAACCGAAGCCGCGGAGCTTCTGCAACAGCGCCTTGGCCAGTGGCCTACCGAGATCTACGGCAGTTCGGAAACCGGCGGCATCGCCTGGCGCCAGGGCGGCCAACTGTGGCAGCCGCTGCCGGGCGTCAAGCTGGCTCAGGACGTTCAGGGCGCACTGCAGGTGGCTTCGCCATGGCTGCCGCGCGGCCATGTGGAGCAGACCGCCGATGCGGTGCAAATGGAACCGGACGGCCGTTTCGCGCTGCGCGGGAGGCTGGATCGCATCGTCAAGCTGGAGGAAAAGCGTATCTCGCTGCCGATGCTCGAATGCGCACTGGCCGAGCATCCCTGGGTCGGTGAGGCGCGCCTTGGCGTGATTCAGGAGAACCGGGCGTACCTCGGTGCGCTTGTGGCGCTGAGCGATGCCGGGATTTTCGCGCTGCGCAATCAGGGGCGGCGTGCCGTTACTCAGGCGCTGCGCAAACACCTGATCGCCCACTGCGAGGCGCTGGCACTACCGCGGCGCTGGCGGCTGGTGCGGGAACTGCCGGGCAATGCTCAGGGCAAACTGCCTCAGGCCGAACTGGACACGCTGCTGCAGGCACCGCGCCCCCGGCAACCAGAACGTCTGCAACTGCACAGGCATGACGATCACTGGCAGATCGAACTGGCAGTGCCATTGGATCTGGCCCACTTCAGCGGCCATTTTCCGCGCACACCGGTGCTGCCCGGCGTCGTCCAGATCGAGTGGGCAATGAACTTGGCACGCGACCTGATCGGCGACTTGCCGCCACGTTTCGGCGGCATGGAAGTGTTGAAATTCCAACAGCTCGCCCGTCCCGGCGACCGGCTGCAGCTGAGCCTGCGATTCGATCACGAGCGCGGCAAGCTGTATTTCACCTACCACAACGACGGCAAACCCTGTTCGTCCGGACGCATCCTGCTCGGAGCACAACCATGACCACCTTGAACGAGTTGCCACCCATGGCGGTTGCGGCGACTGCAACCGCGGTGGTTACCCCTCTCGCGCAGCCGGAGGAAGACTGGTTCAAGCCCTGCGCGGTGATCCCGGTGTACAACCATGAGCGCAGCCTGCCCGCCGTAGTCGCCACGCTACGCGCCGCGGATCTGCCCTGCGTGCTGGTGGATGACGGCTCCTGCCCTGCCGCTGCGGCAGTCATCGACGCGCTGGCCGAGCAAGCCGAGGTTTTCCTGCTCCGCCACCCGCGCAACCAGGGCAAGGGCGGCGCGGTAATTAGCGGGCTGCACGAAGCGCAGCGGCTGGGTTTCAGCCATGCGCTGCAGGTCGACGCCGACGGCCAGCATGATCTCTCCGGCGTCGAACTGTTTCTCGACCGCGCCAGCCAGGCACCGGATGCGCTGATCTGTGGCTATCCGCACTATGACGCCAGCGTGCCCAAGGGCCGCCTGTACGCGCGCTACCTGACCCATGTCTGGGTGTGGATCAACACGCTGTCGCTGTCGATCCGCGACTCGATGTGCGGCTTTCGTGTCTACCCGTTGGCGCCCACGCTGGCGCTGATCGACAGCGTGCGCCTGGGCCGGCGCATGGATTTCGACACCGAGATTCTGGTGCGCCTGCACTGGCAGCAGCAGCCGATGGTCTGGCTGCCAACACGGGTGCATTACCCGCAGGACGGCATCTCGCACTTCCGCCTTTGGCTGGACAACACGCTGATTTCCGCCATGCATGCGCGGCTGTTCTTCGGCATGTTGCTGCGTGCGCCGAAGCTGCTTGCCCAGCGACTGCAGCGATGAGCGAGGCACCGATGCCCTCGCATTGGGCCGCGCAACGCGAGCGCGGCAGCTTTGCGCTGATGCGCCTGACCGCCTGGGCGGTGCGCGTGCTCGGCCGGCGAGCCATGGCACCGCTGCTGTATCTGATCGTGCTGTATTTCTACCTGTTTGGTCGCAGCGCCCGTGACAGCGCGCGCCAATACCAGGGCAACCTCGCGCGCTGGAGCGGTCGCACTGAACTGCAGCGAAGCACCCGTTCGGTCTATCGCCAGTTCATGAGTTTCGCCGAAGCGCTGCTGGACAAGCTGGATGTCTGGAGCGGGCGCGTT
The DNA here is from genome assembly GCF_038561965.1 of Stutzerimonas stutzeri. Taxonomy (NCBI): domain Bacteria; kingdom Pseudomonadati; phylum Pseudomonadota; class Gammaproteobacteria; order Pseudomonadales; family Pseudomonadaceae; genus Stutzerimonas; species Stutzerimonas stutzeri. Next base: position 4,072,509 of record NZ_CP139348.1, read on the forward strand.
GGCCGTGAGCGCCTGGTGATCCACGACCCGGCGAATCTGCACGCCAGCTTCGCCGGTACACGCGGCCAGCTGCTGGTCGGCTCGCACCTGGGCAACCTTGAGATCTGCAGGGCGCTGGCGGAGATGGGCGGCGAAGTGCAGATGAACGTATTGGTGCATACCCGCCATGCCGAACAGTTCAACCGGCTGCTCGACCAATCCGGCGCCGATAACCTGCGCCTGATCCAGGTCAGCGAGCTGAATCCGGCGACCATGTTGCAGCTGTCCCAGCGCCTGGAGCGCGGCGAGTGGCTGGCGATCGCCGGCGATCGGGTGCCGCTGCATGGCGGACGCATCGCTGAGGTCGACTTCCTCGGCCGGCCCGCAGCGTTCCCCCAGGGCCCCTGGCTGCTTGCCGGCCTGCTCGAATGCCCGGTTAACCTACTGTTCTGCCTCAAACATGAAGGCCGCTTCCATGTGCATCTGGAGCCCTTCGCCGAACGCATCCACTGGCGCCGCGCCGAGCGCGACGCAGTGATCAAGCAGGCGGTGCAGCGCTACGCCGATCGCCTCGCAGCGCGCTGCCTGGAGGCACCGCTACAGTGGTTCAACTTCTACCCCTTCTGGAACACACAGGACCGACGTCGTGACTGAGCCCGTGATCTTTGGCGAAAATCATCTGCGCATCGAAGATGTGCTGGCCGTGGCACAGCGCCGTGCGCCGGTCGGGCTGCAAGCAGACGAAGCGTTCCGCAGCCGCATCGCCCGCGGTGCACAGTTCCTCGACACGCTGCTGGATCGCGAAGGCGTGATCTATGGCGTCACCACAGGTTATGGTGACTCCTGCGTGGTGGCGGTGCCGCTGCATCAGGTCGAAGCACTGCCGCAGCACCTGTTCACCTTTCATGGCTGCGGCCTTGGCAAGCTGCTGGACGCCGAAGCCACCCGCGCCGTACTCGCCGCGCGTCTGCGTTCTCTGACCCACGGCATGTCCGGGGTACGCATCGAGCTGCTCGAGCGCATGCAGGCGTTGCTCGAACACGACGTCCTGCCACTGATTCCCGAGGAAGGCTCGGTTGGCGCCAGCGGCGACCTGACCCCCCTGTCTTACGTGGCTGCAGCCTTGGCGGGCGAGCGGGAGGTGCTGTTTGGCGGCGAACGCCGCAGCTCTGCCGACGTGCACCGCCAGCTGGGTTGGACGCCGCTGACGCTGCGGCCCAAGGAAGCCCTTGCGTTGATGAACGGCACCGCGGTGATGACCGGTCTGGCCTGCCTGGCCTATGCCCGTGCCGATTACCTGCTGCAGCTGGCGACCCGTATCACCGCGCTCAATGTCGTGGCACTGCAAGGCAACCCGGAGCATTTCGACGAGCGTCTGTTCGCCGCCAAACCCCATCCGGGGCAGAGCCAGGTCGCCGCCTGGATTCGCCAGGACCTGGCCATCGACGCACCGGCGGCGCCCCTTCACCGCCTGCAGGATCGCTACTCGATTCGCTGCGCGCCGCATGTGCTCGGCGTGCTGGCCGACAGCCTGGGCCTCCTGCGCCAGTTCATCGAAACCGAGCTCAACAGCGCCAACGACAACCCGATCATCGATGCCGACAACGAGCGCGTACTGCACGGCGGACACTTCTATGGGGGGCATATCGCCTTCGCCATGGACAGCCTGAAGAATCTGGTGGCCAACGTCGCCGACCTGCTCGACCGCCAGCTCGCCCTACTGGTCGATAGCCGCTACAACCATGGCCTGCCGAGCAACCTTTCCGGTGCGCCGGCGGCCACCGCGATGATCAACCACGGCTTCAAGGCGGTGCAGATCGGTACCAGCGCCTGGACCGCCGAAGCGCTGAAGAACAGCATGCCGGCCAGCGTGTTTTCTCGCTCCACCGAGTGCCACAACCAGGACAAGGTGAGCATGGGCACAATCGCCGCCCGCGACGCCCTGCGCAGCCTGGAGCTGACCGAGCAAGTCGCTGCGGCCACACTGCTCGCGGCCCAGCAGGGCGTCTGGCTGCGCCAGCGTCAGAGCGATGCACATGAGCTTCCCGCGCCGCTGGCAGCCATGCACGCCACGCTGGCCGAGGACTTCCCGCCACTGATCGAAGACCGCGCACTGGAAGGCGAGCTGCGCCTGTGTATCGCGCAGATCCGCAACCGGCAGTGGAGCCTTTATGCGTAAGGACGGTGTACTGCAGGCCGAGGTTGAGATCCTCGTGCCATTCTTCGATGTCGACTCCATGGATGTGGTCTGGCACGGCCACTACGTCAAGTACTTCGAAGTTGCCCGCTGCGCGCTGCTCGAACGCATCGGCCACAACTACCAGCAGATGCGCGACGCCGGCTATGCCTGGCCGATCATCGACGTGCAGCTGCGCTACATGCGCGGCGCCCGCTTCAATCAGCGCATCATCGTGCGTGCCGATCTGGTGGAGTGGGAGAACCGTCTGAAGATCAACTACCTGATCCGCGACGCCGAAACCGGCGAACGCATGACCCGTGGCAGCACGGTGCAGGTAGCCGTGGAAATCGCCAGCCGCGAAATGCTGCTGGCCTCGCCGCGGGTCTTCGTCGACGCGGTTGAACGGGCGCTGGCATGAGGCCGATCGCCATAGTGCTGAAGAAACTGCTGACCGCCGCCAGCCTGCTGCTGATCAGCGTAACGGCACCGGCACAGGCGTTCGACCTGCCACAGCTTGCCCAGCAGCTGAGCCAGCCTGCCGTGGTGCGTGGCGACTTCATTCAGGAAAAGCACCTGCGAGCACTGCCACAACCGCTGACCAGCCAGGGCCATTTCGTCCTCGCCCGCAACCATGGTCTGCTCTGGCTGCTGCAGCAGCCGATCCGCCAGGACTACCGCATCACCGTGAAAGGCATCGCGCGGCGCAGCGAGCACGGTTGGCTGGCGATCGACCCGAAGGGCAGTTCGGCCCGGCAGAACCAGCTATTCCTCGCCGTACTGAGCGGCGATACGCAGGCCCTGCAGCGCGACTTCGAGCTTACTCTCAGCGGCGAGCCGAGCGCCTGGCGTCTGCAGCTGGTCCCGCGTGGCGCGCTGCTCAAACAGGTTTTCGAGGCCATCGAGATCGAGGGCGGCGGCACCGTTGCACAGGTCGAGTTGCGCGAAGCTCAAGGCGATCGCACCGTGCTGCGCCTGCTCGACAGCCAGATCGACGACCACCTCAACACCAGCGAGCAGCGCGATCTTGCCAACTGATCAGCTGCCTTCCCGGCGCTGGCCGGCGATTCTCTTCGCTCTCGCGCTGATTGGCCTGCTGGCACTGAGCGCCTGGCAATGGCGCAATGGCCCGCCACTGAGCGCCAATCTGCTGCAACTGCTGCCCAGCGGCAGCCATGACACCCTTGAGCAACTGGCCGCCGAACGCATGCAGGAGCCGCTCAACCGCGACCTGATGCTGTTGGTCCGGCATGCCGATGAACAGCAGGCACGACGCCTGGCCGTGGCCGCCGCCACCGATTTGCTGGAAAGCGGCTTGTTCGAGCAGATTCGCAGCAGCCTGAAAAGCGACCTTCCTGCGGTAAGTCGACAGCTGCAGCAGCAGTCACTGGCATTGCTCGCCAGCGCGGATCGCGAGCAGCTGATCGAGCACCCCGAGCAATTCATCCTGCATCGCGTCGAGCGGCTCTATGACCCATTTGCCACCAGTCCGCTGCCGATCGAGCAGGACTGGTTCGGCATCGCCGGCCTTGCGCTGCAGCGCTTGCCGCAGGCGGGCAACGTGCGGGCAGACACGGACGGCAGCCTGGTTGCCGAGTATGCCGGCCAGCGCTGGGCCGTGGTTCACGCCCGCACCCATGGCGACGCCTTCGACGAACAGTTGCCGCAGCAGGTGGCTGCGCTCGTCGCAGCGGTGCGTGACAACGTCGAATCCGGCGCGGGCGAAATGCTCGCGGCCGGTGGTCTGCTGCATGCTGCCCACGGCCAGCAGCAGGCGCGCCAGGAAGCCAGCCTGATCGGCAGCCTGTCGCTGGGCGCCACTTTGCTGTTGTTGCTCTGGCTGTTTCGCACCCCGCGCATCCTGCTGGCGGCGCTGCCGGTGGCCGTCGGTGCGTTGGCCGGTGCAGCGGCGTGCGTGGCGCTGTTCGGACAGATGCACGTACTGACTCTGGTACTCGGCGCCAGCCTGATCGGCGTCAGCCTGGACTTCCCGCTGCACTACCTTTCCAAGAGCTGGACGCTGCAACCCTGGCATGGCCGGCGTGCGTTGCGGCTGATCCTTCCGGGGCTGGCCTTGGCACTCGCGACCAACCTGATCGGCTACCTCGCCCTGGCCTTCACCCCGTTTCCGGCACTAACCCAGGTGGCGGTGTTCTCCGCTGCCGGATTGCTCGGCGCCTTTCTTTGCACCACCTGCCTGTTGCCCGTTTTTTTCAATGGCCGCCTGACACCCTGGCCACAGCCTCTCGGCTGGGCGCGGCACTGGCTGCAGCTGCGCCAGGCGCTGTTGGCGCGCATCGCTACGCCCTGGCTGCTCGCCGGGCTCGGCCTGTTCTGCGTCGGCGGCGTGCTGCAGCTGTCGTTCAAGGACGATCTGCGCCAATGGGTGAGCAACGCGCCGGAGCTGCAACGGCAAGCCGAACGCATCGGTTCGATTACCGGATTTCAGCCCACCAGCCAGTACTTCCTCGTTCGTGCCACAGGTGCCGACCAGCTGCTCCAACGCCAGGCCGAGCTGAGCCGAGAGCTGGACGCGCTGCAAAGCGAGCAGCGGTTAGGTGGCCATCTCGCCCTGAGTCAGCTGGTCGCGCCGACGTTCGAACAAGCGCGCTTGCGTGCGGCCCTGCCGCAATTGCTCAACGCGCGCCAGCCGCTTGAAGCGCTGGGCGTTGCGCCCGAACAGCTGCAGACGGAGATCGAGCACCTGCAGGCCCAGTCGCCGGTGACCATCGAGGCGGCGCTTGCCGGGCCGTTGGGTGAAGCCTGGCGGGCACTATGGCTCGGCCAGACGGGCGATGGCGTAGCCGGGCTGATCAGCCTGCAAGGCCTGCGTGACAGCGCACCACTGCTGGCGATCGCCGAGACTGTTCCAGGTACGACACTGGTTGATCGGCCAGCGCAGCTCAATCAGCTGTTTGCCGAAACAAAGCTGCAGGCAGCCGAGCTGAAGGTAATTGCCAGCCTGCTGATCTTCGCCCTGCTTTGCCTACCATTCGGCGCTGGTGGTGCCTTGCGCTGCATCGCGGTGCCGTTGCTCGCCGCGCTGGCCAGCCTGGCCAGTTTGGGCTGGCTCGGTCAGCCGCTGACCCTGTTCGGCCTTTTTGGCCTGCTGCTGGTCACCGCAATCGGCGTCGATTACGCGATCCTGATGCGCGAGCGGGTCGGCGGTGCGGCGGTCAGCCTGGTCGGCACGCTGCTGGCGGCGGCCACGACGTGGCTGTCGTTCGGTCTGCTGGCGATTTCCAGCACACCGGCGGTGAGTAATTTCGGCCTCACGGTCAGCCTCGGGCTGGCGTTCAGTTTTTTCCTGGCCCCCTGGGCCACCATCGAGCAAGACCCACCACCACATGCAGGGAGCCCCCATGGCGCCGCTTGAGTTGCAACACCGTGAAGTCGTGATCATCGGCGCCGGGCCGTCCGGCGCCATTGCCGGCGCGCTGCTCAAGCGCAAGGGCCATGACGTATTGATCGTCGAGCGGCAACGCTTTCCGCGCTTCTCCATCGGCGAGAGCCTGCTTTCGCATTGCCTGGATTTCATCGAGGAAGCCGGGATGCTTGAAGCGGTGCGTGCCGCGGGCTTCCAGACCAAGCACGGCGCAGCCTTTGGCTGGGGCGAGCGCTATACCGAGTTCGACTTCCGCGACAAATTCACCGAAGGCCACGGCAGCACTTATCAGGTCCAGCGCGGCGACTTCGACAAGCTATTGGCTGACCAGGCCGAACTGCAGGGTGTGGAGATCCGCTACGAGGAAGAAGTCACTGCTGCCGACTTCAGCGGCGAGCGGCCCTGGCTGCAAATCCGCCGCGCCGACGGCAGTGAGTATCGCGTCGAAGCCGCCTTCGTGCTCGATGCCAGCGGTTATGGCCGGGTGCTGCCGCAGTTGCTGGATCTGGAGGCGCCCTCCGGCTTTCCGGTACGCCGGGCGATCTTCACCCACATCGAAGATCGCATCGACGATCCGCGCTTCGACCGCGAAAAGATCCTCATCACCACCCACCCCGAGCTGCGCGACGTCTGGTACTGGACCATCCCGTTCAGCAACGGCCGCTGTTCGCTGGGCGTGGTCGCCAGCGCCGAGCGCTATGAGGGCCGCCCGGTGAATCTGGACGCCTGCCTGCGCGAGTTCGTTCAGGAAGCACCAAACCTGAAGCGCATCCTCAAGAATGCCGAATGGGACACGCCGGCACGCCTGATCGGCGGCTACTCGGCCAATGTCAAAAGCCTGCACGGCCCAGGGTTCGCACTGCTCGGTAACGCCGCGGAGTTTCTCGACCCGGTGTTCTCCTCCGGCGTGACCATCGCCATGCGCTCGGCGCACATGGCCGCAGCCGTATTGCACCGCCAGTTGAGCGGAGAAACGGTGGACTGGGAAACCGAGTTCGCCGTACCGCTCAAGCGCGGCGTCGATACCTTCCGGACCTATGTGGAGGGTTGGTACGATTGCAGCTTCCAGGACGTGATCTATTACGAACACGCCCAGCCGGAAATCCGCCGGATGATCAGCTCGATCCTCGCCGGCTATGCCTGGGACCAAAAGAACCCCTATGTCGCCGAACCCAAACGCCGTCTGCGCGTACTGGCCGAACTCTGCGCGGCAGATGCATGAGTCGACGGGCATGAAGCGACTGCTGGCCTGGCTGGCCGTCGTGCTGGTCGCCGGTTGTGCGGCGCGCGCGCCCTTGCCGACCCAGACGCCCGCGCTGGATGTGCCGCTGCAACTGCACGTCCAGCGGCGCGGCAACGAGCCGGCGGACTGGCTGCTGGTGATCCAGCGTGAAGGGCCGGCCCTGCGCTGGTCACTGCTCGATCCGCTGGGCATTCCACTCGCGCGGCAACAGCTGCGCGACGGCCGCTGGCACGCCGAAGGGCTGCTGCGCCCGAACCCCGAGGCACGCGAGCTGTTCGCGGCCCTGCTGTTCGCCCTGACCGAAACCCGTCAGCTGCAGGCGCTGTATGACGGACAAGGCTGGCAAACCAGTGCGAGCGAGCGACAGCTACGCCAGGGCGAGACGCTGCGCTGGCAGGTACGCTATCAAGCACCGCTGATCTTCGAACTCGACGTGGCGCCGGGCCTGACCTATGGTGTCGCCCCCCTGCCCGCTGCCACCGGAAGCCGCGATCGATGACCGCCTACCTCAACGCCCTCGGCGTGATCTGCGCCCTGGGCAGCGGCAAGGCCGAGGCAGCCACGCACCTGTTCGCCGGCGATACCTCGGGCATGCGGCCCTACCCGCAGCCGGTCGTTGGCCGACAGTTGCCGGTGGGCGCCGTCCGCTCAGCGCTGCCAAGCTTGCCCAACGATGACCCGCGCCACGCCACACGAAATAACCAGCTATTGCTGGCCGCGGCGTTGGAGATCGAAACGGCTATCCGCCAGGCGATCAGCCGTTACGGCCACAGCCGCATCGGGGTGGTCGTGGGCACCAGCACAACCGGTATCCAGGAAGCTTCGCGGGGAATCGCCGGGCTGTTGCGCGACGGTGAATTTCCAACCGGTTACCACTACGCACACCAGGAGCTGGCGGCGCCGGCGAGCTTTCTCGGCGAATGGCTGCAACTGGCCGGCCCCTGCTATTCGATCTCCACGGCCTGCACCTCCAGCGCCCGTGCGATGCTCAGCGCCAAGCGCCTGCTCGACGCCGGCCTCTGCGATGCGGTGCTGTGCGGTGGCGTCGACAGTCTGAGCGATCTCACGCTGCAAGGCTTCAGCTCGCTGGAAGCCACCAGCGAGACGCTGTGCAATCCGTTCTCGCGCAACCGCAACGGCATCAACATCGGTGAGGCGGCGGTGCTGTTCCTGATGACACGAGAAGCCGGCGCTGAAGTCAGCATCGCCCTGCTCGGCGGCGGCGCCAGTTCCGATGCCCACCATATCTCAGCGCCTGACCCAGGCGGCCGCGGTGCATTGAGCGCGATGCGTCAGGCACTGGCCAACGCCGATTGCACAGCGGAACAGATCGGCTATCTGAACCTGCACGGCACCGCTACGCCACACAACGACGCCATGGAAAGCAATGCCGTCGCCGCGCTGTTCCCCCACGGCGTAGCCTGCTCGTCGAGCAAGCCGCTGACCGGGCACACCCTCGGCGCGGCAGGCGCGCTGGAGGCGGCGTTCTGCTGGTTGTCGCTATCGCAGCTCAATACCGAACAGCGGCTGCCGCCCCATCGTTGGGATGGCCAATCCGACTCGTCGTTACCAGCGCTGCAATTGGTGGCGCCAGGTACACGAATGAACACGTCAGGTTCGCGACGGATGATGAGCAATTCCTTCGCCTTCGGCGGCAACAACATCAGCCTGATTCTGGGAGACGCGCCATGATCGACTGGCCTATCGCCGAGCTACTGCCGCATGCCGGCGACATGATCCTGCTCGATGGCGTCGAGCGGTTCGATGACGACAGTGTCGAAACCGTATTGCAGGTGCGTGCCGACGGCCTGCTCAGCGCCGCCGACGGCAACCTGCCGGCCTGGACCGGCGTGGAAATCATGGCGCAGAGCGTCGCTGCCTTCGCCGGCTGCCATGCGCGCCAGGCCGGTCAAGCGGTGGAGCTGGGTTTCCTGCTGGGCACCCGCAACTACCAATGCAATGTCGAGTCCTTTCCGGTCGGCGCCCAATTGCGCGTTCGCGCCACTCGTTCGCTACAGGACGACAATGGCATGGGCGTTTTCGAATGCCATCTCGACGGGCCCGGCATTCATGCCGAAGCGCGCCTGAACGTATTCCGCCCGCCCGAAGTGGCGAGTTACCTACAAGAGTCTGCCCCATGAGTGAAACCGTCCTCGTCACCGGCTCCAGTCGCGGCATCGGTCGCGCCATCGCGCTGCGCTTGGCCCAGGCCGGCTATGACATCGTGCTGCACTGCCGCTCCCGACGCGACCAGGCCGAAACGGTCCAGGTCGAGGTCCAGGCGATGGGACGCGCTGCGCGCATCCTGCAATTTGACATCGCCGACCGTGTCGCCTGCCGCCGTGAGCTGGAAGCCGATGTCGAAGCCCATGGTGCCTACTACGGCGTAGTCTGCAATGCGGGCCTGACCCGTGATGGAGCCTTCCCGGCGCTGACCGACGACGACTGGGATCAGGTGCTGCGCACCAACCTGGACGGTTTCTACAACGTGCTGCAGCCCGTGACCATGCCGATGATCCGCCGGCGCCAGCCGGGACGCATCGTCTGCATCACCTCGGTATCCGGTCTGATCGGCAACCGTGGCCAGGTCAACTACAGTGCATCCAAAGCGGGCGTCATGGGTGCGGCCAAGGCTCTCGCGGTTGAACTGGGCAAGCGCAGAATTACCGTCAATTGCGTCGCGCCTGGCCTTATCGACACCGAAATGCTTGATGCCGAGCTCCCCATCGAGGAAATGCTGAAGATGGTTCCGGCGCAACGCATGGGCACCCCGGAAGAGGTCGCTGGCGCAGTGAATTTCCTGATGTCCGCCGAGGCGGCGTATATCACCCGGCAGGTCATCGCCGTCAACGGGGGGCTGTGTTGATGAGTGGCAGGCGTGTGGTCGTTACCGGCATGGCCGGCATCACCTCTCTGGGCAGCGACTGGGCAAGCATCGAAGCGAATTTCAGCGCCAACCGCAGCGGCATTCGCCGTATGCATGAGTGGGATCGCTTTACCGAGCTGAACACCCGCCTGGCGGGTCCCGTAGACGATTTCGCCGTGCCGGCGCACTGGACGCGCAAGCAGCTGCGCAGCATGGGCCGAGTTTCGCGACTGTCGGTACTGGCCGCAGAGCGCGCGCTGGCAGACGCCGGCCTGCTGGACGACCCGTTGATCCGCGACGGTCGCATGGGCGTCGCCTGCGGCTCTTCCACCGGTAGCACCGAGGAGATCAAGGCGTTCGGCAACATGCTGCTGAACTCGGTGGCCGATGGGCTCAATGCCAACTCCTATATCCGCATGATGCCGCACACCACTGCGGCCAACATCAGCATCTTCTTCGGCCTTACCGGCCGGGTAATCCCCACGTCCAGCGCCTGTACCAGTGGCAGCCAGGGCATCGGCTACGCCTACGAGGCGATCAAGTTCGGCCGCTTGCCGCTGATGCTCGCCGGCGGCGCCGAGGAGCTGTGCGCTACGGAGGCGATGGTGTTCGACGCGCTCTACGCCACCAGCCTGAAGAACGACGCGCCGCATACTTCGCCGCGCCCCTACGATAGCGACCGCGATGGCCTGGTGATCGGCGAAGGTGCCGGCATCCTGGTGCTCGAGGAGCTGCAGCATGCACTGGCGCGCGGCGCGAAGATCCATGCCGAGCTGGTCGGCTTCGGCAGCAATGCCGACGGCCAGCACGCCACTAAACCCGAGCAGCTGACCATGCGCCGGGCCATGGAGCTGGCCTTGGAAGACGCCGGTCTTGCGACTGCGGCCATCGGCTACGTCAATGGTCACGGTACGGCCACCGAACAGGGCGACATCGCCGAAACACACGCCACCCAGGCGCTGTTCGGCAGCAGCATGCCGATCAGCTCGCAGAAGTCCTACCTCGGCCATACGCTGGGTGCATGCGGTGCGCTGGAGTCTTGGTTCAGCATCGAAATGCTCAACCGCGACCGCTACATCCACACGTTAAACCTGGACACCGTCGATCCACGCTGCGGCGAACTCGACTATCTGCAAGGCGCTCCGCGCGTCATGCAGCACGAATACGTCATGAACAACAATTTCGCCTTTGGCGGGATCAACACGTCATTGATCTTCCGCCGCTGGGCCTGAGTCTCACCACCGACCGCAAGGAAAAAAAAGATGAAAAAAACCGCATGGATCGGCACAGCACTGTTGATTATGGCCCTGCCCACTATCAGCCAGGCCCGTGACACCACCCACTACCTGCCATTCGATGCCGTCGTCGCCGAAGCAACCCAGGCCGGCCGACTGGATGGCAGCGTGAAGTTCTATCTGGCAGGCAAAACCCCTGCAAACGCCAAGGTCGTGCGCAGCGGCGTTTCCACCAGCAAGAAGACCAACGCCTTCAACAAGACGGATGAAGGCGCTTGCAGCTGGGCTCTGCAATCGGCGCTGATCGCCATGCAGCAATCGGCCAAGGCCGCAGGTGCCAATGCCGTCGTCAACATCGCCAGCAACTACAAACATGTCGAGTACAAGGACAACCAGAAATACGAATGCCATGCCGGTGCAATCATGGCTGGCGTCGCGATCAAGGGCGATCTGGCCAACGTCAAGTAAGCACCACGGGCGGATGCGCTGAAGTAGGCAGCCGCCCTTCAATCGCTCGGCGATAGCGTGCCGGAACGATTGGCGGCGCCGTTGAGTCCACTGAGTATCAGTGACCCTTCGACAGGAGCCCCTCATGTTCGGCAAGTCTTCGCATACCTACGAAATCAACTACATCTACCAGAACGATCCGCGTGCCGAGACCTACGACGCCGATGTCGACAGCCTGTCTCAGGGCGAAGCCGCGCGCCATCTCATCCAGCTACACAATGCAGACGCCGAGAACAGCTTGGTGATGCCAAAGGCCGATGCCGACGAGGCTCAGCTGCTGGAGCAGGCCGAAGTGATGGGTATCACCGACATCCGCGTCACGCGGGTGCACAAGCACGAAAAGGGCGATACGCCCGGTCACTACAAGCAGCCCTGACAGGGTCGCCGGCCTAACGGCGCGCTAGCGCTGGCTCAGCGCTTCGCGGGTGACCAGATCCATGAAGGCCTTAGCCAGCGGCGACTGTTCCTGACGCCGCTTGACCAGCCAAACGGCCGTGGTGGCGTCCTTGTCCGACAACGTGCGGAACCTCACCCCGTCAATGCGAATACGGCGAAAGGATGCCGGCAGCACCGAAACGCCCAGCCCTGCAGCAACCAGCCCGATGATGGTCAGCGCCTCGTTCGCCTCCTGCGCAATCCGCGGACTGAACCCGGCCTGCCGTGCCAGGTTGAGCAGCTGGTCGTAGAGCCCGGTACCGTAACTGCGCGGAAAGAACACGAACGGCTCCTCGGCCAGCTCCGCTAGTGCCAACCCTTCCTCCCCCGCCTCCGCAAGCGGATGCCCAGCATGCATCAGCGCCACCAACGGCTCGCTGAACAGCTCCACGGTCTGCAACCCTGGCGGCAAGGCAAAGGGACGGATCATGCCGACCTGCAGCGTTTCGTCCTGCACCGCATCGATGACCTGTTTACTGGTCATTTCCTGCAGGGCGAGGTGCACAGCCGGAAACGCCTGACGGAACGCGAGGATCGCTCGCGGCAGAATCGAGGTGAACGGTGCTGACGAGGTGAAGCCTACCTGCAGCTCGCCGGTTTCCCCCTGCTCGGCACGCCGCACCACATCGACCGACTTGTCCACCTGGGCGAGGGTGCGCCGCGTCTCTTCGAGAAACAGCCGTCCCGCGTCGGTCAGAGACACCCGCCGGTTGGTGCGATCGAACAAGCGCACCCCCAGCTCCTGCTCCAGCGCCTGGATCTGCTGGCTCAACGGTGGTTGCGAGATGCGCAGCAACTCGGCAGCGCGACCGAAGTGCAGCTCTTCGGCCACGGCGACGAAATAGCGTAGATGGCGCAGCTCCAAGAGCCCTCCGAACGATTCGTAAAACATATCAATAGGGTCGAATAATATATTGGATAGCTCAAATAAAGCTTCCTATCATTCGCCCCATAAACCCAACCAAAAAGCGTCCATGCCTGCACTTTGATTTCAAGAGCGCAGGCGTACGGGCAGCTCTTGGTCTGAAAAAGACGAATCGTCCAGAGGCTCAGAACGTGAACACTACGCAGTGCGCCACAAGCGCGCCGGCAGAGAAAAAAGACGCCACCGCGTCTATTCACACCGAGAAAGGTACACCGCGGTTTACCCGCACGGCATTGGCCCTGTTTGCCGCAGGTTTCGCTACCTTCGCCCTGCTCTATTGCGTGCAACCAATGATGCCGATGCTGTCTCAGGTGTTCGGCATCAACGCGGCAGAAAGTAGCCTGATCCTTTCGCTGTCGACCATCACGCTGGCAGTCGGCCTGCTGATAACCGGGCCAGTTTCCGACGCTATTGGCCGCAAGCCGGTGATGGTCGCCTCCTTGCTCGCAGCCGCTCTGTTCACCTTTGGCAGCGCACTCGCGCCCAGCTGGCATGGAGTCTTGCTGATGCGCGCACTGACAGGCCTCGCCCTGAGCGGGTTGGCCGCCGTGGCGATGACCTACCTCAGCGAGGAAATCCATCCGCAGCATCTTGGCCTGGCGATGGGGCTTTACATCGGCGGCAACGCTATCGGCGGCATGAGCGGTAGGCTGCTGAGCGGCGTGCTGGTCGATTACCTGAGCTGGCACGCCGTACTCGGCCTGATGGGCGCACTGGCGCTGCTGGCGGCACTGCTGCTCTGGCGGTTTCTGCCCGAATCACGGCACTTCTCCCCGCGACCGCTTCGCCCGCGCGGGCTGTTGCAGGGCTACGGCATGCATTTTCGCGATGCCGGCCTGCCCTGGCTGTTCCTGCAGGGTTTTCTACTGATGGGCAGCTTCGTGACCCTCTTCAACTACATAGGCTATCGCCTGCTCGCGCCGCCTTTTCAATTGAGCCAGACGATGGTCGGACTGCTGGCGGTGGTTTATCTGTCAGGCATCTACAGCTCGGCGCAGGTGGGCGCACTGGCCGACAGGTTCGGGCGGCGCAAGGTGTTCTGGATCGTGATCCTGCTGATGCTCGCCGGGATCAGCCTGACCCTGTTCGATCATCTGCCGATGGTGCTGCTGGGCATGTTGCTGTTCACTTTTGGCTTCTTCGGCGCACATTCGGTCGCCAGCAGCTGGATCGGCCGTCGCGCCAGGCATGCACGCGGCCAGGCATCGTCGCTTTATCTGTTCAGCTACTACCTGGGGTCGAGTGTCGCGGGCACCCTGGGTGGGATTTTCTGGCATGCGGCCGGTTGGGACGGCGTCGGCCTGTTCATCGCTTCGCTGCTGCTGGTTTCCTTCGCGGTAGCGCTGCACCTGGCGCGCCTGCAGCCGCTGCCGGAGCTGCGCACCGCGCACTGATCGCGCAAAGCAAAACGCCCCGCAATGGCGGGGCGTCTTGATCGAACTCAGACGGATCAGACGTGATACTGGCCCGACAGTTCGTGCACCGACTCGATGAACGCGCCGGCATGGGCCGGATCGACTTCCGGCGTGATGCCATGACCGAGGTTGAACACGTGGCCATTGCCGTGGCCGAAGCTGGCCAGGATGCGCGCCACCTCGGCACGGATGGCATCGGGTTTGGCGTAGAGCACGCTCGGGTCCATGTTGCCCTGCAGCGCAACCTTATTGCCAACACGACGACGGGCTTCGCCGATGTCGCAGGTCCAGTCGAGCCCCAGCGCTTCGACGCCAACCTCGGCCATCGACTCCAGCCAGAGGCCGCCGCCCTTGGTGAACATGATGACCGGCACACGACGGCCGTCATGCTCGCGAATCAGGCCATCGACGATCTTGCGCATATAGGCCAGAGAGAACTCCTGATAGGCCGCCGCCGACAGGCTGCCACCCCAGGAATCGAAAATCTGCACCGCCTGAGCACCAGCGAGAATCTGCCCATTGAGGTAGCTGGTCACCGATTGAGCCAGCTTGTCCAGCAGCGCGTGCATCGCTTGCGGGTTCTCGTAGAGCATCGCCTTGGACTTGCGGAAGTCCTTCGACGAGCCGCCCTCGACCATATAGGTCGCCAGCGTCCAGGGGCTGCCGGAGAAACCGATCAGCGGTACGCGGCCATTGAGTTCGCGGCGAATGGTGCGCACCGCATCCATCACATAGCCCAGGTCCTTTTCCGGATCAGGAATCGGCAGCGCCTCGATGTCCGCAAGGGTGCTGACGACTTTCTTGAAACGCGGGCCCTCGCCGGTTTCGAAATACAGGCCCAACCCCATGGCGTCCGGCACAGTGAGGATGTCGGAGAACAGGATCGCAGCATCCAGCGGATAACGCTCCAGTGGCTGCAAGGTCACTTCGCAGGCCAGCTCAGGGTTCATGCACAGGCTCATGAAGTCACCTGCCTTGGCGCGGCTGGCTCGGTACTCGGGCAGATAGCGGCCGGCCTGACGCATCATCCATACAGGGGTGACGTCGACAGGCTGCTTGAGCAGGGCACGAAGGAAGCGGTCGTTCTTCAAGGCGGTCATGGGCAGGGTTCCAGCGAAAAGTGCCGTGCATTGTCGCAAAGCGGAAAAAAAAAGGCACGGCGAGCGCCGTGCCATTTAGCGATGGGCTTGATTCAAATCAGGCCACTCCGGGAGCCTGTCGACACCCGGCAATGTCAGATCAGACGCCGAGATAATCCATGATGCCTTCGGCAGCCTGGCGCCCTTCGAAGATCGCCGTCACCACCAGGTCGGAGCCGCGGACCATGTCGCCGCCAGCGAAGATCTTTGGGTTGCTGGTCTGGTGCTTGAACTGGCCCACCTCGGGCGCAACCACACGGCCCTGGTTGTCGATCTGGATGCCCTGGACTTCGAACCACGGCGCCGGGCTCGGCCGGAAACCGAAGGCAATGACCACGGCATCCGCCGGCAGCACCTGCTCGGATCCCGGAATCGGCTCAGGGCTGCGGCGACCGCGTGCATCTGGCGCGCCGAGACGGGTTTCGACCACCTTCACGCCTTCCACCTTGCCTTCGCCGACGATGGCGATGGGCTGGCGGTTGAAGAGGAACTTTACGCCCTCTTCCTTGGCATTCTTCACTTCACGGCGCGAGCCCGGCATGTTCGCCGCATCGCGGCGGTAGGCGCAGGTCACGCTCTTGGCGCCCTGGCGGATGGAGGTGCGGTTGCAGTCCATCGCGGTATCACCGCCGCCGAGCACCACGACCTTCTTGCCCTTCATGTCGATGAAGTCTTCAGCAGCCTTCTCGAAGCCGAGGTTGCGGTTGACGTTGGCAATGAGGAAATCCAGTGCGTCGTACACGCCTGGCAGGTCCTCACCGGGGAAGCCGCCCTTCATGTAGGTATAGGTGCCCATGCCCATGAACACGGCATCGTAGTCGGCCAGCAGCTGGTCGATGGTGATGTCCTTGCCCACCTCGGTATTGAGGCGGAACTCGATGCCCATGCCGCCGAAGATTTCGCGACGACGGCTGAGTACGGTCTTTTCCAGCTTGAATTCGGGGATACCGAAGGTCAGCAGGCCGCCGATCTCGGGGTTCTTGTCGAACACCACCGGGGTCACACCGTTGCGCACGAGGATATCGGCACAGCCCAGACCTGCAGGGCCGGCACCGATGATCGCAACCTTCTTGCCGGTCGGCTTGACCTTCGACATATCCGGCCGCCAGCCCATGGCAAAGGCGGTATCGGCGATGTACTTCTCCACCGAGCCGATGGTCACTGCGCCGAAGCCATCGTTAAGGGTGCAGGCACCCTCGCAGAGACGATCCTGCGGACATACGCGCCCGCAGACTTCCGGCAGGGTGTTGGTCTGATGCGCCAGCTCGGCGGCGGCGAGGATGTTGCCCTCGGAGACCAGCTTCAGCCAGTTGGGGATGTAGTTATGAACCGGGCACTTCCATTCGCAGTACGGGTTGCCGCATCCCAGGCAGCGATGGGCCTGCTCGCAAGCCTGCTGGGGCTTGAAGGGTTCATAGATCTCGACGAACTCCTTCTTGCGCTGGCGCAGCAACTTCTTCTTCGGATCCTTGCGCCCGACCTCGATGAACTGGAAGTCGTTATTCAGACGTTCAGTCATTTCAAAACCTCTCAACAGCAGCCGTAGGCAATACATACGGCAGCAAGACAATCAGGGTAAGCGGCGGCCCCGCCGAAGCTGGGCCGCCGCCTGAAGCGGCTTCTTGTTATTGCGGGTTGGCCCGGGTGCTCGACAGCAGCGAGGCCAGGTTGGCCGCCTTGGGCTTGACCAGCCAGAAACGACGCAAGTAGTCGTCGAGATTTTCCAGCAGTTCAGCCCCCCACTCACTCGCGGTTTCAGCAACGTATTCACGCAGCACATCTTGCAGGTGGCTGCGATAGGCTTCCATCGCCTCGCCGGTGATGCGCTGCAAGTTGACCAGTTCGTTGTTCACGCGGTCGACAAAACTGTTGTCCATATCCAGCACGTAGGCGAAACCACCGGTCATGCCCGAGCCGAAGTTATGCCCGGTCTTGCCCAGCACGCAGACGAAGCCGCCAGTCATGTATTCGCAGCAATGGTCACCGGTGCCCTCGACGACCGCATGGGCGCCAGAGTTGCGTACCGCAAAACGCTCGCCTGCCGTACCAGCGGCGAACAGTTTGCCGCCCGTGGCACCATACAGACAGGTGTTGCCGATGATCGCCGAATCCTGCGAACGATAGCTGGCGCTCTGTGGCGGCGTAACCACCAGCTTGCCACCAGTCATACCTTTACCGACGTAATCGTTGGCGTCGCCTTCGAGATACAGGTTGAGGCCGCCGGCGTTCCAGACACCGAAGCTCTGCCCAGCAGTACCCTTGAAGCGGAAGGTGATCGGCGACCCGGTCATGCCCTGGTTGCCATGCTGGCGAGCAATTTCGCCGGACACACGGGCACCGATGGAGCGGTCACAGTTACAGATTTCCAGTTCGAACTCGCCACCGCTCTTGGTATCGATGGCACCTTTGGCCAGCTTGACCATCTCTTCGGCCAGCAATCCCTGGTCGAACGGCGGGTTTTTCTCGACCAGGCAGAACTGCGGCTTGTCGGCCGGGATATGGCTGCTGCCGAGCAGCGGCGTCAGATCCAGATTGTTCTGCTTGGCTGTTTCACCCGGCAGCACTTCGAGCAGATCGGTACGGCCGATCAGCTCGCCCAGGCTGCGTACGCCCAGCTTGGCCAGCCACTCACGAGTTTCTTCGGCAACGAACTGGAAGAAGTTGACCACCATATCGACGGTGCCGATGAAGTGATCCTTGCGCAGCTGCTCGTTCTGCGTGGCAACACCGGTGGCGCAGTTGTTCAGGTGGCAGATACGCAGGTATTTGCAGCCCAGCGCGATCATCGGCGCGGTGCCGAAGCCGAAGCTTTCGGCGCCGAGGATCGCCGCCTTGATCACGTCGAGGCCAGTCTTCAGGCCACCATCGGTCTGTACGCGGACCTTGCCACGCAGGTCGTTGCCACGCAGGGTCTGGTGGGTTTCGGCCAGACCGAGCTCCCACGGCGAGCCGGCATAGCGGATCGACGTCAGCGGCGAAGCGCCGGTGCCGCCGTCGTAACCGGAGATGGTGATCAGGTCGGCATAGGCCTTGGCCACGCCGGCGGCGATGGTGCCGACACCCGGCTCGGCTACCAGCTTGACCGAAACCAGCGCCCGCGGGTTGACCTGCTTGAGGTCGAAGATCAGCTGTGCCAGATCCTCGATGGAATAGATATCGTGGTGCGGCGGCGGGGAGATCAGCGTAACGCCCGGTACCGCGTAACGCAGCCGCGCGATCAGACCGTTGACCTTGCCGCCGGGCAACTGGCCGCCCTCTCCAGGCTTGGCGCCCTGCGCCACCTTGATCTGCAGCACTTCGGCGTTGACCAGGTATTCAGGCGTTACACCGAAACGGCCAGTCGCGACCTGCTTGATCTTCGAGCTACGCTCGGTGCCGTATCGGGCGGGGTCTTCACCGCCCTCACCGGAGTTCGAGCGAGCGCCGATGCGGTTCATCGCCGCAGCGATGGCTTCGTGAGCTTCCGGCGACAGCGCGCCCAACGAGATACCCGCCGAGTCAAAGCGCTTGAGGATCGCCTCCAGCGGCTCGACTTCTTCCAGGGCCAGCGGCTGCTCGGCCACCTTGACCTTGAGCAGGTCGCGCAGCATCGCCACCGGACGCTGGTCGACCAGCGCGGTGTACTCCTTGAAACGGCTGTAGTCGCCGCTCTGCACGGCTATCTGCAACGCGCTGACCACGTCCGGGTTGTAGGCGTGGTACTCACCGCCATAGACGAACTTCAGCAGACCACCCTGCTGGATCGGCTTGCGGCTGCTCCAGGCTTCGGCAGCGAGCGCCTTCTGCTCGGCCTCGAGGTCCTCGAAACGGGCGCCCTTGATGCGGCTGGCAACGCCCCGGAAGCTGAGCTCGACGATTTCATCGGACAGGCCAACGGCCTCGAACAGTTGCGCGCCACGGTAGGACGCGATGGTCGAGATGCCCATCTTGGAGATGATCTTCATCAGTCCCTTGGAGATACCCTTGCGATAGTGCTTGAACACTTCGTAAAGGTCGCCCAGCACTTCGCCGGTGCGGATCAGATCGCCCAGCACCTCAAAGGCAAGGAACGGGTAAACCGCTGTAGCGCCGAAGCCGATCAGCACCGCGAAGTGATGCGGATCGCGGGCAGTAGCGGTTTCCACCAGAATGTTGCAGCTGCAGCGCAGGCCGGTCTCGACCAAGCGATGGTGCACCGCACCCACCGCCAGGGAAGCATGCACTGGCAGCTTGCCTGGAGCGATGTGACGGTCGCTGAGAACCAGCAGGACCTTGCCGCCCCGCACACCTTCCTCAGCCTGGTCGGCGATGTTGCGAATCGCCGCCTCAAGACCGATGGTTTCGTCGTAGTTAAGGTCGATGACCAGACGCTCGAAACCCGGGCGCTCCAGGTTCATGATCGAGCGCCACTTCGCCGGCGAGATCACCGGAGTTGTCAGGATGGCGCGGTTGGCGTGCTCCGCGGTTTCCTCGAAGACATTGCGCTCGGCACCCAGGCAGGTTTCCAGCGACATGACGATGGCTTCACGCAGCGGATCGATCGGCGGGTTGGTGACCTGCGCGAACTGCTGACGGAAATAATCGTACGGCGAACGTACGCGACGCGATAGCACAGCCATGGGCGTGTCGTCGCCCATCGAGCCGACCGCTTCCTGGCCTTGCTCGGCCAATGGTCGCAGTACCTGATCGCGCTCCTCGAAGGTGACCTGGTACATCTTCATGTACTGCTTGAGCTGGTCGGCATCATAGAAGGCCGAGCCATGATCGTTGTCGTCCAACGTCGACTGGATGCGCAGCGCGTTCTGACGCAGCCACTTCTTGTAGGGCTGCTGTGCCTTCAGGCGGTTGTCGATATCGTCGGTGTGCAGCACCGTGCCGGTGTGCGTATCGACGGCAAGGATCTGCCCCGGGCCGACACGACCCTTGGCCAGGACGTCCTCGGGTTTGTAATCCCACACGCCAACTTCGGAGGCGAGTGTGATGTAGCCGTTCTTGGTGGTCACCCAACGGGCAGGACGCAGGCCGTTGCGATCGAGCAGGCAGACCGCATGTCGACCGTCGGTCAGCACCACGCCGGCGGGGCCGTCCCAGGGTTCCATGTGCATGGAGTTGAATTCGTAGAACGCCCGTAGATCGGGGTCCATGGTTTCGACGTTCTGCCAGGCCGGCGGAATGATCATGCGCAGCCCGCGGAACAGATCCATTCCGCCGGTGACCAACAGCTCAAGCATGTTGTCCATGCTCGATGAGTCGGAGCCGGTGCGGTTGATCAGCGGCGACAGGCTTTCCAGATCAGGCAGCAGCTCATTGGCGAATTTCAGGCGACGCGCCTGTGCCCAATTGCGGTTGCCGGTGATGGTGTTGATCTCACCGTTATGCGCGAGAAAGCGGAACGGCTGAGCCAGGCGCCATTGCGGCATGGTATTGGTGGAGAAACGCTGGTGGAACACGCAGATAGCCGTCTCAAGACGCTCGTCACCCAGGTCGGGATAGAACTGCGCCAAGTCGGCGGGCATCATCAGGCCTTTGTAGATGATGTCCTTGTCGGAGAGACTGCAGACATAGAAGGCGCTGTCGTCAGCAAGCGCGACCTCGGCCCGACGCCGCGCAAAGAACAGTTTGATACCGAACTCGCGCTCGTCCAGTCCGTCGCCGGAGACGAACACCTGCTCGATTCGCGGCAGACGCTCGAGGGCCAACTGGCCCAGCACGCTGGTATCGATTGGTACTTCGCGCCAGCCGATCAGGGTCAGGCCTTGCGCAACGATTTCTTCGCTCAGACGAGCACGGGCTTGATCCGCCTTGCTGGCATCCGGATTCAGAAAAATCATCCCAACGGCGTACTGCACCGGCAGTTCGGCGCCGAAATGCTCCAACGCCTTGGCACGCAGGAAGGCGTCCGGCTTCTGCATCAGCAGACCGCAGCCATCACCCGTTTTGCCATCGGCGTTGATGCCGCCGCGGTGAGTCATGCAGGTCAGGGACTGAATGGCAGTCTTTAGCAGGTGATGGCTCGCCTCGCCCTGCATATGGGCAATCAGGCCGAAGCCGCAGTTATCCTTGAACTCTTCAGGACGAAACAGACCTGCTCTCATAGGCACTCCACCAGCTAAATGCGTTGTAAATCAACCCCTTATTGACGGGTAGAAAATCACCCCGTCATTCACGTGGGCAAAAGGGGGAGCAGTTTACAAAGCCCGCTAGATCGGCACAATTTATTTTTGCAAGCCCCAAAAAGGTGCGCTGCGCACTTTTTTGGGGCATTTTTCATCGTGACGGCGTCATTTCCTGCTGTACGCTGGTCATGCTTCGCACCCAGGGCTTCCCAGCCTGCAGCGAAGCGGGCAATGACTTGACCGCCGCCACTGCCGCTGCACGGTTAGCAAAATTGCCGTAAGTGACGACATAGAGCGGCTTGCCTTCATGTTGCTTGGCAAAATAGCGATAGCTACCACCGTGCTGTTGAACGAGCGCCTGGGCATTCTTCTCGACGCGCGTACCTAGGATTTGAACCAGATAATTGCTTCCCGGCTGACTCGCATACCAAGCGCCGTGACCCGAGCTGGCCGGGGCCGCTGCAGGCGCAGGGGCGCGCTCAGCGACATTCGGCCGCACCGGAGGCGCTACGGGCGCTGGGGCTGGGGCTGGGGTAGCGACTGGCGCCGTAGGAGCCGGCTGGGCGCGCTCGACTGGAGCTGGAGCTGGAGCTGGAGCTGGAGCTGGAGCTGGAGCTGACATCGTTGGGGCAGTCGAATCCGGGCGGGAAGCTTCTTCCTCCTCATTTCCGGCCACAGCCGCAAGCGGCTCACGGATCACTGGCTGCGCATCTCCGCCCAAAGGCAGCGACAACGGACGCTCTTCACCATCGAACTCGATTGCTGTCTGCCGGTCTTGCCCGGCGGAACCATCAGCTGGCGAGCCATCGAGGGGCAGATTCGTGACTGCCGGAGCAATTGGAGGCTGCTCACTGTCGCCGCCACGCAGTGCCAGAAAGCCAACCGCGACAACTGCAATGACTGCCGCGGCCGCCAGCAGATGCTTTTTGGGCAGCGGCAACGCCATCCCACCCTTCTTGCGACGACCACGGCGACTTTGTATAGCAGCAAGCAACTCGTCACGCGCCACTTGATTGATCGAACCAGGCCAGCCTCCGGACTGCTCGTGGATGCGGACTATCTGCTCTTCATTCAAGCACTCAATACCGCTGCCTGCACCCTCGAGGCGCAGCGCAAGATATTCCCGCGTTTCGTCTTCCTCGTATGGCTGAAGTGCAATGGTGTGATAGCGCTCTTCGCCCTCGCTCAGGGCCTCAAGCCGCCCGGCAAGTGAAGGCTCGCCAAATAGAAATACATGCGGACGCGCCTCGGGACTGCCGGCAGCCAGCCGCAACAGGGTTTCAACCGCGGCCCCGGTTAGGCACTCGGCATCATCCACCAATAGGTAGACTTCCTGGCCGGTCAGGGCGAGTTGGGTCACTTGCAACATGATGCCGTCGAAATCAGCAGCCGGGCTATTCAACGCCTGAGCGATCTGCGCGAGCAACGCACTGGCATCCGTTGTGCCCTGCGGCGTAATCACCACGCTTTGTACAGACTGTTTGTTGCTACTGGCCACGAGCGCCTGACGCAGTAGCGTCTTACCACTACCTTCCGGCCCGGTGACCAGCAGCAGCAATTGGCTGTACCGAGCCAGATGGTGAAGCTGCCCCAGCACCGGCTTGCGCTGCGCAGGGAAAAATTTGAAGCCCGGAACGCGAGCAGCGAAAGGATCATGGCTGAAGCCATAGTGATTCAGAAACGCGTCGTCCGCAGACAAACTGGTCATGGAAATCTTCTTATGCTCCCAAATGTTCCGTCATTGCACCGTAATTGGCGCCCAAAGTGCTCTCTAATACGTCGCGCGGAAAGTCACCGGTTACAACCGCCTCGCCGATTTGGCGCAGCAGGACCAGACGCAACCGGCCGTCCAGAACCTTCTTGTCGACGGCCATGTGCTCAAGGAAATCTTGCGGCTGCATTTGCGCGGGAGGAGTGACTGGCAGTGCCGCGCGCTGCAGCAATCGAATAGCGCGGTCACGCTCCGCCTGAGCTATCCAGCCAAGCTGACATGACATCTCCAACGCCATTACAGTTCCCGCTGCGACAGCCTCACCATGCAGCCACACGCCATAGCCCATATGCGTCTCGATCGCGTGACCAAAAGTGTGACCCAGGTTGAGAATTGCCCGCACCCCGGACTCGCGCTCGTCGGCGTTCACAACCTTCGCCTTTGCAGCACAGGAGCGATGGATTGCCTCGGTCAGCGCCATGGAATCAAGCGCCCGGATCTTATCGATATTGGCTTCGAGCCATCCAAGGAACGGCTCGTCGCAGATCAGCCCGTATTTAATGACTTCAGCAAGACCCGCCGATAACTCGCGCGGCGGCAGGGTTGCCAGGGTCGTTGTGTCAATAATCACCGCACGCGGCTGATAAAACGCACCGATCATATTCTTGCCGAGCGGGTGGTTGATCCCAGTCTTGCCGCCCACCGAAGAGTCGACTTGCGACAACAATGTGGTAGGCATCTGAATGAAATCGATGCCGCGCTGGTAACTGGCCGCTGCAAAACCTGCCATGTCGCCAATAACACCGCCACCCAGCGCGATTACCGTAGTGTTACGGTCATGCCTGGCACGAAGCAGTGCGTCGAAGATGAGCTGTAGGGTCTGCCAGTTCTTGTGACCCTCACCATCAGGGAGAACCACAGGAGTAACAGCGTAGCCGGAAAGTGTCTGGGTCAGTCGATCCAGATACAGCGGCGCAACGGTCTCATTGGTGACAATGGCTACCTGCCGACCACGAATTCGATCAGAAAGAAGCTCGGCGCGATCGATCAACCGCTCGCCAATATGGATGGGATAGCTACGCTCGCCGAGATCGACCTGAAGAGTCTGCATGGGGCCCCCAACAATAAAGGGGCCTAGGATAGCGCAGATTCATCCTGGCTTTCACGGGGAGGCAGCGAGGCAAGCCGATCGAGAATTTCCATGACCACCAGTCTCGGTGGGCGCTCGTCGGTCTCGATGATGATGTCTGCGATTGAGCGATACAAAGGATCGCGAACGGACATAAGCGCAGTCAGAACACTGCGAGGATCGTTAGTCTGTAATAGCGGCCGATTGCGATCACGAGAAGTACGCTCGAGTTGCTGGTCGACCGACGTACAGAGATAGATGACTCGCCCACCTTCACGAAGCGCTCGCCGATTATCGTCTTGCAACACCGCGCCGCCGCCAGTGGCGAGCACCACACCTTCCAGCTGACAAAGCTCCGCGATCGCCACGCGTTCACGCTCGCGAAAGCCTGCCTCCCCCTCGACATCAAAAATCAGGGGGATGCTGGCCCCGGTCCGCTGCTCGATCTCCTTGTCGGAGTCCTTGAACGGCAGACGCAGCTCTTTGGCAAGCAAACGCCCGATGGTGCTTTTTCCAGCACCCATCGGGCCTACAAGGATGAAATTGTGCATCTATCTCAGCGACTGACCTGTATCGCCTGATTATTCATGATCCGAGGAGTGATGAATACAAGCAGCTCAGACTTTCGATCTTGCACCAGATCACGGCGGAAAAGCCGACCAACGAATGGTAGATCACCAAGGAACGGCACCTTGTCCACCGACTTGCTTTGTGTATTGGAGAACACACCACCAATGACGATGGTTTCACCATCAGTAACTAGAACCTTGGCGTTCACTTCGTTTTTTCGGATGGCAGGCACACCGCCAGTGCTCGCCGCCTGAGAAAAGTCAGGCTCATCCTTAGTTACCTTAACCTCCATGATGATGCGGTTGTCTGGCGTGATCTGTGGTGTGACCTCCAGCGAAAGAGCTGCCTCCTTGAAAGAGGTACTAGTAGCTCCACTCGAGCTAGCTTCTTGATACGGGACCTCTGAACCTTTCAAAATTTTCGCGGTTTCCTTGTCAGCTGTCACAACTTTTGGTTGCGACACTACTTCACCGTTGCCAGTTTTCTCCATTGCAGAGAGCTGAAGATCCAAAATAGCATTGTTAGTAATGAACCCTAACCCTATACCTGAATTAGCCCCAATCGCCCCCATATCAACGAAGGGGCTATTCATAGGCACCTCAGGTATACCTGGAAAGCGCCCGACTTGGCGAGACGGCCGATACCCATCGTCTCCGGGACTGCCGCTTGCATCGGGATCATCAGCCACACCTAGCTGCCCATTTTTACCCCAGGCGTTCCATTTATCGCCAGCCCACAAGTTTCCTCCCCAACGAACGCCCAGGCTTTTGTCGTAGTCGACGTTGGCTTCTACGATCCGCGCCTCGATCATCACCTGTCTAACGGGAATATCAAGCTGCGCAACGATACGGCGAAGCTCGTCAAGCCGATCCTGCGTCTGATAGGCGATAATATTGTTCGTACGATCATCTACCGCGATGGATCCCCGATCCTCTGCTGAAGCGGCGTTATTGGTAACAGATTGAAACAACCGGGCAATGTCGGCGGCCTTGGCATAATTTACCTGCACCACTTCCCGACGCAGCGGGGCGAGTTCGGCAATCTGTCGCTGCGATTCCAGTTCTTGGCGCTCACGAGCGGCGATCTCGTCTGCAGGAGCGACTAAGAGCACATTGCCTACCTGCCGCTTATCAAGCCCCTTGGTCTTCAGCACCAGATCCAAAGCTTGGTCCCACGGCACGTTCTGTAGCCGCAGTGTGATGTTGCCGCTAACCGTATCACTGGCTACTAAGTTCAGATCAGTGAAGTCAGCTATCAACTGCAGCACGGAACGAACATCAATATCCTGGAAGTTAAGCGAGAGTTTTTCGCCCGAATAGGCGAAACGGTCAGCCTTGCGCTTGTCAGCCTCATCCTCGGTTAAAGGCTTGACGCTGATTGTCAGCTTGTCGTCTGTCTGATAGGCCAAGTAATCATAACGCCCTACCGGCTCGATCGCGATGCTGGCCTTACCTGCCTGCGCTGTGGAGTCGACAAACCGTACCGGTGTAGCGAAATCCTGAACATCTAGACGAACGCGCAGCGACTCGGGCAACTGCGTTTTGTCGAATGTGACGCGAATCTTGCCACCCTGCTCTTCAATGGTGGGGCTTATCGACGGATCGGACAGGCTGATAACTATATTTCCAGCACCGTCATCACCACGACGAAAGTCGATATTTTCGATAGCCTTACTAGCCAGTGAAGATTTAACAGGCGCGGAAGGAACTGATGAAACTGCAGTCGCTGCAGAAACCGCAGCAGAACTACCAACTCCAGCACTCTCGCCCAACACCACAAAGAGATTATTGCCATCTACCCGCGTCGAGTAAGGCACAAGCGAGGTCAAATTGATTATGAGCCGTGTGCGCCCTTGAGCCTCGACAACGGTTACGCTTCGCGCATTGCCAATTCCAAGCTCACGATTCTTAGTCCCAAGATTGTTCGAGACACCAGGAAGATCAACCGCGATGCGTGCGGGCTGGTCCAGCGTGTATCCACGCGGCGACGCAACAGGTTCGTCAAAAGCGAGTTTCAGCTCGACACGATCGCCAGGCAGCGCAGCAACATCAAGAGTATTAAGCTTGGCCGCCAACAGTGCGGGCGAGATGAACGCTGCCAGCAGAGCAACGCCTAGACGTGAAAGAGTAGTATTCATAAATTGCTTCCGTTGTGCAGACCGGTAAAGGTTTTCCATGCTTTTTGCCCCGCGCTAGCCGCGCTCTTTCAAAGTCAGACTGCGCGGGCGCTCAAGCCACCCACCCTCCCCATCAGGAACGATTTCCACCACCTCTATTCCGGCCTCACTGATTTCGACGATGGAGCCGTGGTTACGCCCCAAATAATCACCGATCTTGACTCGATGAACCCCATCGCCGCCTTTGATTAGTGCATAACGGCCCGCGCCATTGGTCAGCGTACCGACCATGGTGAAATTCTCGATATTGAAACCTTCAAGAAACTGCTTCACCCGCGACTCGTCAGGCTGAATGTCTTTCGACCCCTTCTGGCGCTTTGCCAGATCGAGCTTCACTGGCGGCTGGAATGGATGACGCAATGCAGCGGCACTATAAGTAAAGGCCTCATATGGAATAAAGGCGGGCAAAGGCTCGATAGCCCCTTTCGGCTTCGCTCGCACTTCTTCCATATATCGCTGAAGGTCATTGAAGTCAGTGGTGCCGCCACAGCCCGACAGGGCCGCCACACTCAAGCCCAGCATAACCATTCGCCATCCGGTCATTTCTGCAGCCCCTTGTCGTTGTAGCGATAAGTCTTAGCTACGATGCTCATTCGCAGCTTCGATGCAGCCTCATTTTTCTCCGGCTTTATTTCGAAGTCATGCAAAGTGACAATTCGAGGCAGACTCGAAACACCGCTGACGAAGGTAGCCAAGTCGTGATACCCGCCTACAACCTTAATATTTATTGGCAATTCAATATAAAACTGCTGCACAACTTCCGGCTGAAGCTTAATCTCTTCGAACTCCAAACCACTACCCAAACCCGTACGGGTTATATCTTCTAGAAGCCCAGGTACTTCCGTATCGCTTGGCAATTGACGAAGCAATGCGCCAAAAGATGTTTCCATTTCAGCCATCTGATCTTTATAAGCCTCGAGATTAGCAGCCTGGAACGCCTTGGTGGAAAACTGCTGTTTCAGAGACTCTTCTTGAGCTCGCTGCTGCTCCAAGTGAATCTGCATGTCTTGCAAATGAAAGTAATAACCCAAGCCGAGCACCACGGCGAGCAGAACAGCACCTGCTATAAATTTCACTGGACCGGGCCAGGAGCCCAGGTTATTCAGATCAAGATCCGCAAAATCGACCTTACGGAGACTATCCAACGAATCAGCCAGGCTCATGGCTTTGCTCCTTGCGTAGCTACGACTGGCTGCGTCTGCTGAACCGTCAACTGGAACACGTTCTCTTGATCTACAGCGCCGGCGGTGACAGCCTTGACCTCATTCAAATTGGGCGACTGGAGCCAGTCGGAGCCATCGAGATTTCGCATGAGGTTTGAAACGCGGTTGTTGGACTCGGCAGCCCCGACGATCGCTATGTTCTTTCCGTTCATTTTAAGCGAGGTGAAATACACCCCATCTGGCAGCGTTCTGACGAGCTGATCGAACACACGACCGATGATCGGTCGATTGCCCTGGAGATCCTGGATGATTTTCATCCGCTCCAGCAGCTGCTGCCTACGCTCTCTAAGCTCCTTAATTTCTTTGATGCGCGCATCAAGGACAGCGATCTCTTTTTTGATGAACTCATTACGAGCATTCTGTTGCTCAATCGCTCCTTGAAAGTAGCGATCACCAAGGAATACCAGGCCTGCCGCGACAACAAGCACGCCGACGAGAGAGACGAGAAAACGCTGCTTTCGCTCTTCCCGTA
Organism: Stutzerimonas stutzeri; assembly: GCF_038561965.1. Classification (NCBI taxonomy): domain Bacteria; kingdom Pseudomonadati; phylum Pseudomonadota; class Gammaproteobacteria; order Pseudomonadales; family Pseudomonadaceae; genus Stutzerimonas; species Stutzerimonas stutzeri. The sequence goes on from NZ_CP139348.1 coordinate 4,101,190, forward strand.
GCTGTTCACGCCACGGAAGTAAGTTGATTTGCGCCATCAGTCGAAGCTCCTCAGCGCCAAGCCACAGGCAATCATCAATGCCGGCGCATCACTGGCCAGCGCTCCCGCGTTGACCTTGCTACTCAAAGCCATATCGGCAAACGGATTCGCCACTAGAGTCTGCGTACCGATCTTCTGCTGGATCATGTGATCCAGACCGGAAATCGACGCCGTCCCGCCTGCGAGCAGAATGCAGTCGACATCATGGAATTGCCCAGCGGCGAAGAAGAACTGCAGCGAGCGAGAGACCTGCTGAACAACAGCCTCCTTGAACGGAACCAAGACCTCACTGTCATAGTCGTCTGGGAGACCACCTTGCTTCTTGGCGAGGCCGGCTTCCTCTTGGGATAGCCCGTAGCGCCTCTGTATTTCTTCCGTCAGTTGACGACCACCGAACAGCTGCTCCCGCGTATAGATCGTACGGCCGTTGTGCAACACGCTAAGGGTTGTCATCGTCGCACCGATATCCACAACCGCCACGGTGAGCTCGCCGTGCCCGGCTCCCAACTGAGAGGCCAGCAGGCCGTAAGATCGCTCAAGCGCATAGGCTTCAACGTCAACCACTTTGGCGGTGAGCCCAGCCAGCGCCAAGGCCGCCTCGCGAATTTCGACGTTCTCTTTGCGACACGCTGCAAGCAGGACTTCAACACGGCCTGGGGCACGAGGTGCTGGGCCCTGAACCTCAAAGTCGATTGCAACCTCTTCGAGCGGGTAAGGGATGTACTGGTCTGCCTCGATCTTCAACTGATTCTCGAGCTCCTCATCGGACAGCCCGGCATCCATCTCGATCATCTTGGTAATGACCGCAGATCCCGAAACAGCGACTACGGCAGACTTACACCCTGTCTTAGCCTTGGCTACTACGCGCTGCAAAGCCTGACCAACGCCCTCAAGCTCGGCGATGTTCTTTTCGACCACAGCGTTCGGCGGAAGCGGCTCAACGGCATACGCCTCGACACGGTACCGATTACCTGATCGACTTAATTCGAGGAGCTTGACTGAGGTCGAACTGATATCGATCCCAAGCAGCGTGTTCGCTTTCTTAGTGAAGAGCCCTAGCACGACCGATTTCCTATCTTATCCGCTACTTACGGATTAATTATGTTTAACCACATTAGATAACAGCCTTGACAGAAGCGCAAATGGCTACCCGGCAAAAAAAACGCATATAATGTGAACGGTTTTCCTTTTCAGCATCGCCGCCACTCCTCCCCCCAAAAATCCTGGATTCCAAGAACCCCGATGCGTTTTTTGAAATTTCTTCTCTGGTCGTGCTTCGCAGTTTTTTGCACGCTGCTGCTCAGCATCAGCGGTGCATTCCTCTACCTAAGCCCCAACCTTCCCTCGGTCGACGCTCTTCGCAGCATACAGCTTCAGATTCCTCTAAGGGTCTACAGCGCTGATGACAAGCTGATCGCAGAGTTCGGCGAAATGCGCCGCTCGCCAATTCGGTTCGATGACATTCCCGAGGAATTCATCCATGCGTTGCTGGCTGCAGAGGATGACAATTTCGCCAATCATTATGGCGTCGACATAACCGGCCTGATGCGCGCTGCCACGCAATTATTGAAAAGCGGACAGATTCAGACCGGCGGCAGCACCATCACCATGCAGGTGGCGAAGAATTACTTCCTTACCAGCGAACGAAGCTTCTCGCGCAAAATCAACGAAATCCTGCTGGCACTGCAAATCGAGCGCGAGCTCAGCAAAAACGAAATTCTCGAGCTATACGTCAACAAAATTTACCTCGGTAACCGAGCCTACGGTATCGAGGCGGCGTCCCAGGTCTATTACGGCAAATCCATTTCTGAACTGAGCGTTGCGCAGCTGGCGATGATCGCCGGACTCCCCAAGGCCCCCTCCGCATTCAACCCCGTGGTCAACCCGAGCCGCAGTAAAGAGCGGCGCGATTGGATCCTGGGGCGCATGTACAGACTGGGCACGCTGGATGAATCTAGTTATCGGCAGGCGCTGGCTGAACCTGAGACTGCGCGATACCACGGAGCTGCGCCCGAGCTTGATGCGTCATACATTGCCGAAATGGCCCGCGCAGAGATGGTCGGGCGCTTCGGTAGCGCCGCTTACACTGATGGATTCAGGGTACAGACTACTGTTTCGAGCGAGCGGCAGATGGCGGCAAACAACGCGCTCAATAGCGGGCTTATCGAATACGACCAGCGCCATGGTTATCGTGGACCTGAGGGCCGCCTTGCCGATCTGCCTCGTGATAACTGGGTGCAGGAACTGGCCAAATACAGGGGACTGTCCGGTCTCCAGCCGGCCGCAGTGACGCAAATCGAGAACAGCGGCATTGTTGTGCTCACCAGGGACGGCAAAGAGCAGCCGGTCAGCTGGGAGAGCATGAAGTGGGCCCGCCCGTTCCTCGGCATCAATAGCATGGGACCCAGACCACAACGCCCGGCAGACGTGGTGAAGGTTGGCGATGTGGTGCGCATTCGTTGGCAGGACGAGGCCGCTCTATTCAGCCAAGTACCGCTTGCACAGGCAGCCTTGGTTTCCCTGAATCCTCAAGATGGATCGATCGAAGCACTGGCGGGCGGCTTCTCCTTTGGCCAGAGCAACTACAACCGCGCCATCCAGGCCAAGCGCCAGCCCGGCTCGAGCTTCAAGCCCTTCATCTATAGTGCGGCACTGGACGCGGGCTACACCGCCGCGAGCCTGGTCAACGATTCCCCCATCGTCTTCGTCGAGCAGGGTATGGATCGCATCTGGCGCCCCAAGAATGACAACAACACCTTTCTCGGCCCGATCCGCATGAGGGAGGCACTGTACAAATCGAGGAACCTGGTTTCGATCCGCCTGCTACAGACAATGGGCATTGACCATACGGTCGACTACATCAGCCGCTTCGGCTTCAATCCGCAGGACCTACCACGCAACCTTTCGCTTGCGCTGGGTACGGCGACGCTGACGCCGATGGAAATTGCCACTGGCTGGACGACCTTTGCTAACGGCGGCTACAAGATCGAGCCGTATCTCATTCAACGGATCGAAGATCGGGAGGGCAATCTGGTCTTTGAGGCCAACCCTGCACGGGTCCCAGAAGGCGATATCCAGCATGCAGACGCCGACGCCGACGCCGACGCCTATGCCGCGCCAGAAAACCGCGCACCCATCACAGACGAATCGACAGATACCGAGCCGCGGTTTGCCGAGCAAGTGCTGGATGAGCGCACTGCCTACATCATGACCAGCATGCTGCAGGACGTCATCAAACGCGGCACGGGCCGTCGTGCCCTGGCGATGGGTCGAAATGACATTGCCGGTAAGACCGGTACCACCAACGATTCCATAGACAGCTGGTTCTCCGGGTATAACGCCGACATCGTCACCACTGTTTGGGCCGGCTTCGATCAGCCGCAAAGCCTTGGCCGCAATGAGTACGGCGGCACGGTCGCTCTGCCGATCTGGATGAGCTACATGAGTGCGGTACTCAAGGATATGCCCGAGCACCCTCCGGCAGAGCCGGACGGGCTACTCAAACTGCGGATTGACCCAGTCAGTGGTCGAGCGGCCACGCCCAGCACGCCCGACGCCTATTTCGAGGTGTTCAAAAGCGAAGATTCGCCACCTCCGATGGGCGAGTTCGATTCCGGCTATCAGGCTCCCGGTAGCCCACTGCCCGCCGATGAGGCAGCACCGCTCGACTTGTTCTGATCGCTAACCCGATTAGTCGACCCATAAAAAAACCCCGCCTAAGCGGGGTTTCTTTTATTCATCGACGGTCAGCCGTTGAATACGTCGTGTACCGACTGCAGCGGGTAGTGCGACGGGTAAGGCAGCGTCGCCACACCACTCTCGATCGCTGCCTTGGCGACGGCGTCAGATACCAGCGTGATCAGGCGCGGATCCATGGGTTTCGGGATGATGTACTCGCGCCCGAACTCCAGACTATCCACTCCATAAGCGGCAGCCACTTCTGCCGGCACAGGCAGCTTGGCGAGTTCACGCAGCGCAATGGCGGCGGCGATTTTCATTTCCTCATTGATGCGCTTGGCACGAACGTCCAGTGCACCACGGAAGATAAACGGAAAGCCGAGCACGTTGTTGACCTGATTCGGGTAGTCAGAACGACCGGTGGCCATAATGACATCGGAGCGCGTTGCATGTGCAAGCTCCGGACTGATTTCCGGATCCGGATTGGAACAGGCGAAGACAACCGGATTGGCCGCCATGCGCTTGAGACCTTCGGCACTCAGCAGATTGGCGCCTGACAGGCCAACAAAAACGTCGGCACCTTCGAGCGCATCATCCAGGGTGCGCTTGTCGGTTTCATGGGCAAACACAGCTTTGTACTGATTCAGATCGTCACGGCCGGCATGGATCACGCCCTTGCGGTCGATCATGAAGATGTTTTCGATCTTCGCGCCCATGCTGACCAGCAGCTTCATGCACGAGGTCGCAGCCGCACCAGCACCGAGACAGACGATCTTGGCCTGCTCAAGCGTCTTGCCAGCGATTTCCAATGCGTTGAGCATGCCCGCCGCGGTGACGATGGCGGTGCCGTGCTGATCATCATGGAAAACCGGAATGTCGCACTGCTCGATCAGGGCGCGCTCGATTTCGAAGCACTCTGGTGCCTTGATGTCCTCAAGGTTGATGCCACCGAAGGTGATGGAGATACGCTTGACGGTATCGATGAAAGCCTGAGGGCTTTCGGCATCAACTTCGATATCGAATACGTCGACGCCAGCGAATCGCTTGAACAGTACGCCCTTGCCCTCCATCACCGGCTTGGATGCCAGGGGACCAAGGTTACCCAGGCCAAGAATAGCGGTGCCATCCGAGATAACCGCCACCAGATTGCCTTTACCGGTGTAACGGTAAGCCAGCTCTGCATCGCGAGCGATCTCACGAACAGGCTCGGCGACACCTGGACTGTACGCCAGAGATAGGTCACGAGCGGTAGCGGTGGGCTTGGTCAGCTCGACGCTCAGTTTTCCCGGACGGGGTTGGGCATGGTATTCGAGCGCGGCAGTTTTCAGGTCAGTCATGTGGCATTTCCGCTTATTTTACTGGGACAGACAGGCGGTCGAGCATACGCCAAGAACAAGCGCAGTCACAAGCCAGGTTGCCCAGCTAGCTGTCAAGCCCGAGCCAGTACGACTTTCCGGGTAGATGCGCGCCCGGCCAGCGAAGAAGAAAACACTTAGCGAGACAGCCCCAGCATGGCCGGATGGGTAACGCGCAGCATCCAGCGAGCCTCGTTCTTTCCTGCCCGCCCGCGACGATCAACCAACCAGCCCCTCGGCTCGAGTCGCTGTCCGACGAGGGCATCCAGTGCTCGAAGATCGAAGGCCTCGAACGCCTGTGGCGGTATGTGCAGCACCAATGGGCCTTCCATCTCCAGCCAATAACCGCCGCGATTGCGCTCGACCCGCTCGACCTTGGCATCGATCAGACTGAAACCGCCCTGCCTGAGCGACTGCGGCGAGCGAGGCGTCAGCTTGCGCCAGACGCCAAGGCGCTCCTGGCGACCCTGCTGTTCAGCTCGCTGGTGACAGGCCACCAATGCGGTGTTCGGTGCGATCGCAACCATGAAGCCGAGGCCTTCGGCAAGCAGCGTTGCCTCAAGGTTTCGGCCCTGGACATCATAGGCATGCGCAAGGGTTCGCCCGTAGCGATCACGACGCTCCCGGCCAATGACCAGTCCTATACGCCCTTCACTGCCCTGCACCAAAGCCTGCAGCCGTCGCTGTGCCGCCAGAGCGTATGGCTCTGCCCTGCGCCCGTCACGGCCCAGCTCCGGCGTATTGATTCCGATCAGCCGCACGCTGCGACCATCGACCAGCCGCAGCGTGTCGCCGTCGACCACCCGCGCCACTTCAAACGATGGCAGGCGCCCCGGCGATGGACAGAACGCCAGCGCCTGAACGTGCCAGAAGACGGAAACGAAAAAGGCGCCCACCAGGGACGCCTTCTTCATGTGCTCGGAAAACCCCATCGGATTCCCGATACGCCAGCTTACTTGGCGCCAAACACACCGAAACGCTGCTTGAAGCGATCGATACGGCCGCCGGTATCCAGCACTTTCTGCTTGCCGGTGTAGAACGGGTGGCACTCGGAGCACACGTCGAGGCTCAGGTTCTTGGCCAGCGTGGAGCGGGTCTTGATGACGTTACCGCAGCTGCAGGTGGCTTCGATTTCGACGTAATTAGGATGGATATCGGCTTTCATGGTGAATCCTCTAGGATTGTGTGCCGCCACCCGACCCTATGTCGAGTACCGCACGAAGTAGGGCGCGAATCATACCAGAGCGCTAGGGTGATGCAAGCGCAGGCGACGGGCGCACCGACCCGCCGAAGATGTGCTTACCATCGGCGCCAAACGGTACGATCGTTTACCATCTGCGCTCATTGCCAAGGAACACCGCTTGCCTTCCTGCATCCTCCGCCTGGCGCTGCCCTCGCCTCTGCGCCGCTTATTCGACTACCTGCCGCCGTCCGGCATCGCCCGTACTGCTTTACAGCCGGGCGTGCGGCTGCGCGTACCGTTCGGCAGGCGCGAAGTGATTGGCATCCTGGTGGAGCTGGCCGAAACGAGCGAAGTGCCGGTAGAAAAGCTCAAACCGGTGCTTGAGCTGCTGGATCTAAAACCCCCGCTACCCACTCCACTGTTCAAACTCTGCCTGTGGACCGCGCAGTACTACCAGCACAGCCTTGGTGACACCCTCAGCTGGGCCTTGCCGGTACTGTTGCGTCAGGGTGAGCCCGCCGAAGCGCGTCAGGAACGTTACTGGCGCATGGTTGAAGGCGCCAGTCCCGACGACCCGCGATTGGCTCGCGCACCCAGGCAGCGCGACGCGTTGAAAGCCATCGCCCAGCATGCTCACGGCCTGCCGCATGCGCTGCTCAGCAAACTGCAGTTGAACAAGGACAGCCTCGACCTGCTGCTGGAAAAGGGCTTGGTGCGTATCGAAACCCGTCGCAGCCGACCGTCGCGCGAGCACAGCGGGAGCTGGCTACTACAGGCCGAGCTGACACTCAATGCGCAGCAACGCGCAGCATTCGAGGCAGTCAATGCCGGCCTCGATGGCTTTCAGGCGTTCCTTCTGGCCGGCGTAACCGGCAGCGGCAAGACAGAAGTCTATCTGCAGCTGATCCATCGAGTACTTGAGGCCGGCAAGCAGGCCCTGGTGCTGATCCCGGAGATCAACCTGGGACCGCAGACGCTCGCCCGCTTCGAACAGCGCTTCAACGCCCGGATAGCCCTGCTGCACTCCAATGTCAATGATCGTGATCGACTCGATGCCTGGCTCGCTGCCCGCGACGGCGAAGCGGACATCATCATCGGCACCCGCTCGGCGCTGTTCACGCCAATGAAGAACCCGGGGCTGATCATCATCGACGAGGAGCACGACGCCTCCTATAAGCAGCAGGAAGGCCTGCGCTATCACGCCCGCGACCTGGCCCTGCTGCGCGCACGCCAGGAAAACCTACCAATTGTGCTCGGCTCCGCCACGCCGTCACTGGAGAGCCTGCACAACGCCCATAGCGGTCGTTATGCACTGCTCAAACTCACCGAGCGCGCCGGCAACGCCCAGTCGCCGCGATTTCTGCGCCTGGATGTGAAGAGCCGCCCGCTAGATGCCGGCATTTCCGGCCCGCTGCAGCAAGCTATCGGCCAGACGCTCGGTGCCGGCCAGCAGGTGCTGGTCTACCTCAACCGGCGTGGCTTCGCTCCTACCCTGCTCTGCCACGACTGCGGCTGGCTCAGCCAATGCCCGCGTTGCGACGCGCGGATGACGCTGCATCAGCGCCACAACGAACTGCGCTGCCACCATTGCGGCCATGTCGAGCGCCCGCCACGCAACTGCCCGGATTGCGGCAAGGTCGACCTACGCCCAGTAGGCGCCGGGACCGAACGCGCCGAGGAGCGCCTGGGTATCCTCTTTCCCGATTACCCGGTGCTGCGCATCGACCGCGACAGCACCGCGCGCAAGGGTGCGATGGAGCAGATGATCGGCACCATCAACCGCGGCGAGCCCTGCCTGCTGGTCGGCACTCAGATGCTTGCCAAGGGCCACCATTTCCCCCGCGTCACGCTGGTGGCAATTCTGGATGCGGACGGCGGGCTGTTTTCCGCCGATTTTCGCGCCAGCGAACGCATGGCCCAGCTCATCGTCCAGGTCGCCGGGCGGGCCGGACGCGCAGAAGAGCCGGGCAAGGTGATCATCCAGACGCATCTTGCCGACCACCCGCTGCTGGTGCAGCTGACCGAGCAAGGCTACTTCGCCTTCGCCGAGCAGGCGCTGTCCGAACGCCGCGCGGCGGGACTGCCGCCTTTTAGCCACCTGGCGCTGTTGCGCGCCGAAGCACAGAAACCCGGCCAGGCCGAAGCCTTCCTCGATGATGCATGCAGTCTTGCCGAACAGCTGCTCGAACAACTGCAACTCAACGGTATCGAATTGCTCGGCCCTATACCCGCACCGATGGAGCGGCGCGCCGGACGCTATCGAGCTCAATTTCTGCTACAGAGCAACGCCAGGGCGACTCTGCACCGACTGATGGGCGACTGGGTGCCCATGCTCGAGCAGCTGCCCGGCGGCCGCGCCGTGCGCTGGAGCCTGGATGTCGACCCGATCGATCTGTTCTGATCGCCTGCCATATATGCCTACTTTTCCCGGCCTGGGCACGACGCACCTTGAAGCGACACCCATCGCACCCCGATAATGCCGGGTTTTCGCGCACTCTTGCGGACCGAGCCGACCATGAAAGACAGCATTCGCCACCTGATCCAGCAAGCCCTTGTTCGTCTGACCAGCGAAGGCGTACTGCCCGATGGACTGACTCCTGCAATCCAGGTGGAGAACACCAAGGACAAAAGTCACGGTGATTTCGCCAGCAACATCGCCCTGATGTTGGCCAAGCCGGCCGGGCTGAAGCCGCGCGAGCTGGCCGAGAAGCTGATCGCCGCACTGCCGCAGGATGCGCAGGTCAGCAAGGTGGAGATCGCCGGACCGGGCTTTCTTAATTTCTTCCAGAACAGCGATGCACTGGCCGAGCGCCTCGAAACGGCACTGGCCGACCCTCAGCTGGCAGTGCGCAAGGCAAGCGCTACGCAACGCGTGGTGATCGACCTGTCGTCGCCGAACCTGGCCAAGGAGATGCACGTCGGCCACTTGCGCTCGACCATCATCGGTGATGCGGTGGGCCGGGTATTGGAGTTTCTCGGCGATGAGGTGGTCCGCCAGAACCACGTCGGCGACTGGGGTACCCAGTTCGGCATGCTGCTCGCTTACCTCGAAGAGAAGCCAGCCGCCGCGGAAAGCGAGCTGTCCGACCTGGAGCAGTTCTATCGCGCCGCGAAACAGCGCTTCGATGAGTCCGCCGCATTCGCCGACCGCGCTCGCGAGCTGGTGGTCAAGCTGCAGGCTGGCGACGCACAGTGCCTGAGCCTCTGGACCCGCTTCAACGACATCTCGCTGTCGCATTGCCAGAAGCTCTACGACCGCCTCAACGTCAAGCTGACCCCGGCCGACGTGAAGGGCGAAAGCGCCTATAACGCTGAGCTGGCGGGCATCGTCGACGCCCTGCGCGAGAAGGGCCTGCTCACCGAGGACAACGGCGCGCAGTGCGTCTTCCTCGACGAATTCAAGAATGCCGAGGGTAACCCGCTGCCGGTGATCGTGCAGAAGGCCGGTGGCGGCTATCTCTATGCCACTACCGACCTGGCCGCCATGCGTTACCGCAGCCAGGTGCTGCATGCCGATCGCGCGCTGTATTTCGTCGACCAGCGCCAGGCGTTGCACTTCCAGATGGCCTTCGAAGTGGCACGTCGCGCCGGCTTCGTTCATGAAAGCATGCAGCTGGAACACATGGGCTTCGGCACCATGAACGGCGCCGATGGCCGCCCGTTCAAGACCCGCGACGGCGGCACGGTGAAGCTGATCGATCTGCTCGACGAAGCCGAGCAGCGAGCTTACGCCCTGGTAAAAGGCAAGAACCCGGACCTCGACGAAGCTGAACTGCGCCAGATTGCACGGGCGGTGGGCATCAGCGCGGTCAAGTACGCCGACCTGTCCAAACACCGCACCAGCGATTACCGCTTTAACTTCGAACTGATGCTCAGCTTCGAAGGCAACACCGCGCCCTACCTTCTTTATGCCTACACCCGCGTGGCCAGCGTTTTCCGCAAGCTGGGCAAAGGCGTCGACGAGACCACGGGGCACATCCGTCTCGAGGCAGAGCAGGAACTCGCCCTGGCCGCCAAACTCGCGCAGTTCGGCGAAGTGCTCAACATCGTCGGAGAAAAAGGCGAACCGCACCTGCTGTGCGCTTACCTGTACGATCTGGCCGGGCTGTTCTCCAGCTTCTATGAGCACTGCCCGATTCTCAGCGCCGAGCAGGAAGAACAGAAGCAGAGCCGTCTGCGCCTGGCCGCCCTGACCGGCAAGACCCTCAAGCAGGGCCTGGAACTTCTCGGCCTGGAAACTCTGGAGCGCATGTAAGTGGCTGCAAGGAAGAAAGCCGCGCCCAAACGGGGCGCCAGCCGCTACCAGGCACCCGCCAAGCAGGCCGTGCCAGGCTGGATCTGGCTGGTCTGCGGCCTGGTAATCGGCGGCTTCATCATGTTTTTGATGAGCCTCGAGCCGGGCGGCGAAGAGGTCAAGCGAGCCAAGGAAGCGCCCAAGACTGCGATAAAGGAGCAGCCCAAGCGAACGCCGACCTCAGAACAGCCGCCACGCCCGAAGTACGACTTCTATACGCTGCTGCCCGAATCCGAAGTGATCCTGCCACCGGAAGCCAAGCAGCCAGAGCCGCCCGCCAAGCCGGTAACACCGGAGGAAGCGGCGAAGATCGATGAAGCTCGCGCCCAGGCCGCACTCAATGGCCAAGTACCGCCACCACCGCCCACAGTGGCCAAGGCGCCGGTGACCCAGTTCTTCCTGCAGGCGGGTTCCTTCCGTCAACAGGCGGAGGCCGATCGCGTGCGCGCTCAGATCATCCTGCTCGGTCAGGACGTGCGCGTGGAAAGCGTCAAGGTGCGTGACGAGCCCTGGTATCGCGTACTGGTCGGGCCGTTCGGCACTCGCGAGCAACTGAACGCCGCGCAGAAGACGCTCGCCGCCAGTGGCTACAAGAACCTGCTACTGCAACAGCGGCAAACGCGCTGAACGAGAAACGCCGGGCTTCGACCCGGCGTTTTTTATCTCAAGCAGCGAACCCGTTTCAGGCTTCCCGCGGCGCGTAGGCAAACACGTCTGCGCGCATCTGATGCGGATCCATCCCAGCCTCCACCAGCGCATCGAGCGTGCCGTAGACCATCGAAGGGGAGCCGCTGGCATAGATATGCAGCGATTTTAGATCAGTGAAATCCTCACGGATCGCTTCATGCAGCATGCCGCAGCGCCCTTCCCAGCCACAGACGTCACTGACCACGCGATGCAGGTGCAGATTGCTCATGCCCTGCCATTCATCCCAATGCGGCAGTTGGTAGAAGTCCTCAGGCCGCCGCACGCCCCAATACAGGTGCACCGGATGCGCGAAACCGGTGGCGCGGCAATATTCGATCAGGCTGTGCATCTGCGCCATGCCGGTGCCGGCAGCGATCAGCACCAGCGGCCCGTCCGGCAGCTCGGCCAGATGCGTATCGCCAAACGGCAGCTGAATTCGCGCAAAGCCCTGTCGCTGCAGGAAGGCCAGGAGCTCGATGGCAGATTCCTCGCGAGCCAACACATGCAGTTCAAGCTCCCGACCACTGCCAGGCGCCGAGGCAAGGGAAAACGCCGACCACTCGCCATCCTCCCGCTGCAGCAGCAGGTACTGGCCGGCGTGATAGCGCGGCTGTCGACCGGCAGGCAGGCGTAGGCGTACACGCACCACATCGCCACCAACGTCTTCGTAGCCGCTCAGCTGACAACTCAGCTCGCGCACCGGCAGCTCGCCGGGCGCCAGCACGCCATCCCAGAGCAGCACGCAGTCTTCCAGCGGCTCGGCAAGGCAGGCCAGCAGCTCGCCGTGATCACGCACTTCACCGTTCTGCCGCGCCCTTCCCTCAACCAGCAGCGAGGCGCAGATATGGCAATTGCCGTTGCGACAGCTTTGCGGGCATTCGTAACCCAGACGCCTGGCGGCATCGAGAAATCGTTCGCCGGGCCGCACGTCGAGCATGGCGCCGGATGGCTGCAAGGTAACTTTCATGTGCACGTCTTATCAGTGAACGGGATGACCCGCCAAGGCTTAGGGCGGGCTCGGGCCCGCCTCTTCGGTTATGTCAGTCGATACCCAGCTGCGACCAGAGTTCATCGACCCGCTGCTTCACCGCCGGGTCCTGGACGATGGCCCGCCCCCATTCGCGGCTGGTTTCGCCCGACCACTTGTGGGTGGCATCCAGGCCCATCTTCGAGCCCAGCCCCGAGATTGGCGAGGCGAAATCCAGGTAGTCGATCGGCGTATTGTCGATCATCACCGTGTCGCGTTTGGGATCCATGCGCGTGGTGACGGCCCAAATCACATCGTTCCAGTCACGGGCATTGATGTCGTCGTCCGTGACGATGACGAACTTGGTGTACATGAACTGACGCAGGAAGCTCCACACACCCAACATGACCCGCTTGGCATGACCGGGATACTGCTTCTTTATGGTCACCACCGCCATGCGGTAGGAACAGCCTTCCGGCGGCAGGTAGAAGTCAACGATCTCTGGGAACTGCTTCTGCAGGATCGGCACGAACACTTCGTTCAGCGCCACGCCGAGAATCGCCGGCTCATCTGGCGGACGGCCGGTATAGGTGCTGTGGTAGATCGGATTCTTGCGCTGCGTGATGCGCTCGACGGTGAACACCGGGAAACGGTCGATCTCGTTGTAGTAGCCGGTGTGGTCGCCGTAAGGACCTTCGTCGGCCATTTCGCCTGGGTAGATGTGCCCTTCGAGAACGATCTCGGCATACGCCGGCACTTGCAGGTCGGAGCCGATCGCCTTGACCAGCTCGGTACGCGAGCCACGCAGCAGGCCGGCGAAGGCGTATTCGGAGAGGCTATCGGGTACCGGCGTGACCGCACCGAGAATCGTCGCCGGGTCGGCGCCCAGCGCCACCGCTACCGGATAGGGCCTATCCGGGTACTTCTCGCACCATTCGCGAAAATCCAGCGCGCCGCCGCGATGGCTGAGCCAGCGCATGATCACCTTGTTGCGGCCGATCACCTGCTGGCGGTAGATGCCGAGGTTCTGCCGCTCCTTGTTCGGCCCCTTGGTGATGGTCAGGCCCCAGGTGATCAGCGGCGCGGCGTCACCCGGCCAGCAGTGCTGCACCGGAATCTTCGCCAGGTCGACATCGTCGCCTTCGATGACCACCTCATGACAGGGCGCATCCTTGAGCACCTTGGGCGCCATGCTTATGACCTTTCTATAGATCGGCAGCTTGCTCCAGGCGTCCTTCAACCCCTTGGGCGGCTCCGGCTCCTTGAGGAAGGCCAGCAGCTTGCCGATCTCGCGCAGCTCGGAGACATCCTCGGCGCCCATGCCCAGGGCCACCCGTTGCGGCGTGCCGAACAGGTTGCCGAGCACCGGCATATCGAAACCAGTCGGGTTCTCGAACAGCAGCGCCGGGCCCTGCTTGCGCAGGGTGCGGTCGCATATCTCGGTCATTTCCAGAACGGGAGAGACGGCAGTGGTGACGCGTTTGAGCTCACCACGTTTTTCCAGGCCGCTGATAAAGTCGCGCAGATCGCGATACTGCATGCTTGAGCCTCGCATGGGGCCGGCAGGGTCGGGGTGCAAAGTTTAGCCCCAGCGTCGGAGTTCCGAAAACCTGCAGACAGACGAAGGCCGGGTTTCCCCGGCCTTGTTGGTAACGACGATTGCTTACTTGCGCTTCATGGACATGAAGAATTCGTCGTTGGTCTTGGTGTCCTTGAGCTTGTCGAGCAGGAACTCGATTGCGGCGCTTTCATCCATCGGATGCAACAGCTTGCGCAGAATCCAGATGCGCTGCAGCTCTTCCTCGCTGGTCAGCAATTCTTCGCGACGCGTACCCGAGCGGTTGATGTTGATGGCCGGGAAGACGCGCTTCTCGGCGATGCGACGATCGAGCTGAAGCTCCAGGTTACCGGTGCCCTTGAATTCCTCGTAGATCACTTCGTCCATCTTCGAGCCGGTTTCCACCAGCGCAGTGGCGATGATGGTCAGGCTACCGCCCTCTTCGATGTTCCGCGCAGCACCGAAGAAACGTTTCGGCTTCTCGAGTGCGTGAGCATCGACACCACCGGTGAGCACCTTGCCGGAGCTCGGGATCACGGTGTTGTAGGCACGGGCCAAACGGGTGATGGAGTCCAGCAGGATGACCACGTCCTTCTTGTGCTCGACCAGGCGCTTGGCCTTCTCGATCACCATCTCGGCGACCTGCACGTGGCGGGTCGGCGGCTCGTCGAAGGTGGAAGCAACGACTTCGCCGCGCACGGTGCGCTGCATCTCGGTCACTTCTTCCGGGCGCTCGTCGATCAGCAGGACGATCAGGTGGCACTCGGGATTGTTGCGGGTGATGTTGCTGGCAATGTTCTGCAGCATGATCGTCTTGCCCGCTTTCGGCGGAGCGACGATCAGACCACGCTGGCCCTTGCCGATCGGCGCGCAAAGGTCAATCACACGGCCAGTGAGGTCTTCGGTGGAGCCATTACCGGCTTCCATCTTCAGGCGCTGGTTGGCGAACAGCGGCGTCAGGTTCTCGAAGAGAATCTTGTTCTTCGCGTTCTCCGGCCGATCGTAGTTGATCGAGTCGACCTTGAGCAGGGCGAAGTAGCGCTCGCCTTCCTTGGGAGGGCGGATCTTGCCGATGATGGTGTCACCGGTGCGCAGGTTGAAGCGGCGAATCTGGCTGGGCGAGACGTAGATGTCGTCCGGGCCGGCCAGATAAGAGGAATCCGCGGAGCGCAGGAAGCCGAAGCCGTCCTGGAGGATCTCCAGCACGCCATCACCGGAGATTTCCTCGCCGCTTTTAGCGTGCTTCTTGAGCAGAGAGAAAATCACGTCCTGCTTGCGCGAACGGGCCATGTTGTCGATGCCCATCTGTTCGGCCATTTCCAGCAGTTCGGTGATGGGCTTTTGCTTGAGTTCAGTCAGATTCATAGAAAGAGTCAGGAAGGATGTAGAAAGCGATTAGCTTGAGAAGCCGCGCAGCAAGAGACGAACAGGTTCGTTGTGCTTTATGAGGCTGAAGTGCGTCGGCGACGGCGTGCAGAGGGCGACGGAAGAATGCGTCGCGAGGCCGAATTTAGCACCGTGCAGACGAAGCGTCCACCCTGCCGATAAAAAAAGCCCCCGCATCTGCGGGGGCTTTGGAAAGAATGGCAGTGAACTCAGATGTTGCTGTCGAGGAATGCCGCCAGTTGCGACTTGGACAGCGCGCCGACCTTGGTGGCTTCGACGTTGCCGTTCTTGAACAGCATCAGCGTCGGGATGCCACGCACGCCGTACTTGGGCGGGGTTTCCTGGTTTTCATCGATGTTGAGTTTGCAAACCTTCAGACGGCCTTCGTAGTCCTTGGCAATCTCGTCGAGTACCGGCGCGATCATCTTGCAGGGGCCACACCACTCAGCCCAGTAGTCGACCAGTACGGGACCGTCGGCCTGGAGGACGTCCTGCTCGAAACTGCTGTCGCTGACATTGTTGATGTATTCGCTCATGGATTTTCTCCAGGGTCGGAACGGAAAGGTCGCCATCATAGCCCTACTATGAGCGGACCGAAAGCCGCAGAGCCGCCAGCAGGCGACGAGTGCCCGCTCCTGACAGAGTGGTGCGGCGACGACTGCGTTGGCGGATGGGGATGATCATGTCAGGATGTCGGGGTTTTGCATCGAGACTGCCCAATGCGCCAGAACACCGCTGAGACCTTTCCCATGATCGCCGCCCTGGATCTGGGCTCGAACAGCTTTCATATGGTGCTAGCCCGCACCGCCAATGGCGAAATGCGCATCCTCGAGCGGCTCGGCGAAAAGGTCCAGCTGGCCGCCGGCATCGACGAGAATCGCCTGCTCGACGAAGCCGCCATGCAGCGAGGGCTGGACTGCCTAAGGCGCTTCGCCCAGCTGGTCAATCATCTGCCCCAGGGCGCCGTGCGCATCGTCGGCACCAACGCCCTGCGCGAAGCGCGCAATCGTGCCGCCTTCATTCGTCGCGCCGAGGAGATCATCAATCATCAGGTCGAGGTTATCTCCGGCCGTGAAGAAGCGCGCCTGATCTATCTCGGCGTATCGCACACCATGCCCGGTAACCATGGCCGCCGCTTGGTGGCCGACATCGGCGGCGGCAGCACCGAGTTCATCATTGGCGAAGGCTTCGAATCGCAGCTGCGCGAAAGCCTGCAGATGGGCTGCGTGAGCTACACCCAGCGCTTCTTCCGCGACGGCAAGATTACCCCGGCACGCTACGCCCAAGCCTACACCGCGGCGCGGGTCGAGCTGATGGGAATCGAGCACGGCCTGCGCCGGCTCGGCTGGCAGGAATCGATCGGCGCTTCCGGCACCATCCGCGCCGTGGGGCTGGCGATCAAGAGTGGCGGTTTCGGCAATGGCGAAGTCAATCTCGAAGGGCTTGGCTGGCTCAAGCGCAAGCTGTTCAAGCTCGGCGACGCGGAAAAGATCGACATCGATGGCATTAAGCCGGATCGTCGCGGTGTGTTCCCGGCCGGCCTAGCGATTCTCGAAGCGATTTTCGATGCACTCGAGCTCAGCAGCATGACCCACTCCGAAGGCGCTCTGCGCGAAGGCGTGCTCTACGACCTGCTCGGCCGTCACCACGACGAAGATATCCGCGACCGCTCGCTGAGCTTCCTGATGGAGCGCTACCACGTCGACATGGAGCAGGCCGCACGGGTCGAAGCCCGAGCGCTGGAGGCGTTCGACCAAGTTGCCGAGGCGTGGAATCTGGACCAGGACTGGCACCGTGAATTGCTCGCGTGGGCGGCGAGGGTGCATGAAGTGGGCCTGGATATCGCGCATTACCACTACCACAAGCACGGCGCCTACCTGATCGAGCACTCTGATCTGCCGGGCTTCTCCCGCCAGGATCAGCTGATGCTGGCGCTGCTGGTACGTGGCCACCGTCGAAATATCCCACAGGAAAAGTTCGGTGAGACCGGCGCCGACGCGGATGCACTGGTTCGGCTGTGCATCCTGCTGCGCTTTGCGATCCTGTTTCATCACATCCGCGGCGCCAATGCGGTGTCCGAGGTAAAGCTGAAAGCCGCCGAGCGCAGTCTCGAGCTGATCTTCCCGGCGGGCTGGCTGGGTGCCAATCCGCTGACCCACGCCGACTTCGAAGCCGAAGCTGCCTGGCTCGCACGGGTTGGCTACGAACTGCGGATGAAGTAGGGACAGGTTCAGTCAGCCAATAGGACAGGCTGACGCCAGCCTGTCCTGATCCCCCGAGCAACGCCGAAGCGATTCAGCTCAAGCGTAACCTCGGCCGACCCAGGCCGATGCCTCAGCGTGCAACGACCTGCGGACCGGTGAGACGCTCCAATAACGTGCTCTGCACATTGCGCGCGTTCTGATTGCCGGTGGGACTGTTGCGCAGGTAGCTGCCGTCAGGCTGCAGGATCCAGCTCTGGGTGTTGTCGCTGAGGAAGCCTTCCAGCTCTTTCTTCACCCGCATTACCAGCTTCTTGCCTTCCACCGGGAAGCAGGTTTCCACCCGACGATCGAGGTTGCGCTCCATCCAGTCGGCACTCGACAGGTAGAGCTTCTCGTCGCCATCGTTCTGGAAGTAGAACACGCGGCTGTGCTCGAGGAAGCGCCCGATGATCGAGCGCACATGGATGTTGTGCGAGACCCCGGCGATGCCTGGGCGCAGGCAGCACATGCCGCGCACGATGAGATCGACGCGCACGCCGGTCTGGCTGGCCTTGTATAGCGCCTTGATCATCTTCGGATCAGTCAGTGCATTGATCTTCAGGATGATGTGCGCCGGCCGGCCCTCGGCCGCATGCTGGGTTTCCTGGGCTATCAGGTCGAGCAGCGTCTTCTTCAGCGTGAAGGGCGCGTGCAGCAGCTTCTTCATGCGCATGGTCTTGCCCATGCCAATCAGCTGGCTGAACAGTTTGGAGACGTCTTCGCACAGCGCATCGTCGGAGGTCAGCAGGCTGTAGTCGGTGTACAGCCGGGCGTTCGCCGCGTGGTAGTTGCCGGTACCCAGGTGGGCGTAACGGCACAGCTCGCCGTTCTCGCGACGCAGGATCAGCATCATCTTGGCGTGGGTCTTGTAGCCGACCACGCCATAGATCACTACCGCACCGGCTTGTTGCAGGCGGCTGGCGAGCTGCAGGTTGGACTCCTCGTCGAAGCGCGCGCGCAACTCGATCACCGCGGTGACTTCCTTGCCGCTGCGCGCCGCATCGACCAGCGCATCGACAATCTCGGAATTGGCCCCCGAGCGGTATAGGGTCTGTTTGATTGCCAACACGCAGGGATCCTTGGCCGCTTCACGCAGCAGATCGACCACCGGCGTGAAGGACTCGAAGGGGTGCAGCAGGAGGATGTCCTGCTTGCTGATCACGCTGAATATCTTGTCGCTGTTCTGCAGAAGTTTGGGAATCGACGGCGTGAACGGGCTGTATTGAAGCTCCGGGTGACTGTCCAGACCGGTGATGCTGAACAGCCGGGTCAGGTTGACCGGACCGTTGACCCGATACATCTCGCCCTCGCTCAGGCTGAACTGCTTGAGCAGGAAGTCGGCCAGGTGCTGCGGGCAGGTGTCGGCAACCTCCAGGCGCACGGCATCGCCGTAACGGCGGGAGATCAGTTCGCCGCGCAGCGCGCGCGCCAGATCCTCGACGTCCTCAGTGTCCACCGAGAGGTCGGCATTACGCGTGAGACGGAACTGGTAGCAGCCCTTGACCCGCATGCCATGGAACAGATCGTCGGCATGGGCGTGGATCATCGAGGAGAGGAACACGAAGTTGTCACCCGGGCCGCCTACCGACTCCGGCACGCGAATGACCCGCGGCAGCAGACGTGGCGCCGGGATAATCGCCAGACCGGAGTCTCGGCCGAAGGCATCGACGCCCTCCAGCTCGACGATGAAGTTCAGGCTCTTGTTTACCAACAACGGGAACGGATGTGTCGGGTCCAGGCCGATCGGCGTGACGATCGGCGCGATCTCATCACGAAAATAGCGCCGCACCCAGGTCTTGAGCTTGGTCGTCCAGTGGCGGCGGCGGATGAAGCGAATCTGATGCTCGGCCAATGCCGGCAACAGCACGTCGTTGAGAATCGCGTACTGCCGATCGACCTGCTCGTGCACCAGCTCCGAAATGCGCGCCAGCGCTTGATGCGGCTGCAGGCCATCGGCGCCGGCCTGCTCGCGGGCGAAGGTGACGCGCTTCTTCAGCCCGGCGACGCGGATCTCGAAGAACTCGTCCAGGTTGCTGGAAAAGATCAGCAGAAACTTCAGCCGCTCCAGCAACGGATAGGACTCATCCAGCGCCTGTTCCAGCACGCGGATGTTGAACTGCAGCTGGGAAAGCTCGCGATGGATGTACAGCACGCTGTCATCCAGATTGGCTACTGGCGCGGCAGGCGCTTCCTCGACAACTTCCGGCGGCGCGGGGGGCACCGCTACCGCTTCAGGCTCGACCGGCTCCAGCACCTCGCTGACAACGGCGTCCTGCAGTTCCTTTTCGCTGAGTCCCTGGTTGATCATCGCTTTGCCTCGAAAGGGCTCACTGGCCCCGTTTTAATTGTTGTGCCGCCTGTTTGGCGAAGTAAGTCAGGATGCCATCGGCCCCGGCACGCTTGAAGCCGACCAAAGACTCAAGGATGACGGCCTCGCTCAGCCAGCCGTTCTGGATGGCAGCCATGTGCATGGCGTACTCGCCGCTGACCTGATAGACGAAGGTCGGCGCCTTGAAGGCATCCTTGACTCGCCAGACGATATCCAGATAAGGCAAGCCGGGCTTGACCATCACCATGTCCGCGCCTTCGGCGAGGTCGGCAGCCACTTCGTGCAGAGCTTCGTCCCCGTTGGCCGGGTCCATCTGATAGGTGTTCTTGTTGCTCTTGCCGAGGTTGGCAGCCGAACCGACCGCGTCGCGGAAGGGGCCGTAGTAGGCACTGGCGTACTTGGCCGAGTAGGCCATGATGCGCACGTTGTGATGCTCGGCCACTTCCAGCGCCTCGCGGATCGCCTGGATACGACCGTCCATCATGTCTGACGGCGCGACCACCTGGGCACCGGCCTCGGCGTGGGACAGCGCCTGGCGGACCAGCGCATCGACCGTGACGTCGTTCTGCACGTAGCCGTTATCGTCAAGGATGCCGTCCTGACCGTGGGTGGTGAACGGATCGAGCGCAACGTCGGTAATGATTCCCAGCTCCGGGAAACGTGCACGCAGGGCACGGGTGGCGCGCTGGGCGATGCCGTCGGGATTCCAGGCCTCGGCAGCGTCGAGAGACTTCTTCTCCAGCGGCGTCACCGGGAACAGCGCCAGCGCCAGAATACCCAGCGCCACCAATTCCTCGGCTTCCTCGAGCAGCAGGTCGATGGACAGGCGTTCCACTCCCGGCATCGACGGCACTGGTTCGCGGCGGTTCTCGCCATCGAGCACGAACACCGGCAGGATCAGGTCATCGACCGTCAGCACGTTTTCGCGCACCAGGCGGCGGGAAAAATCATCGCGACGGTTGCGACGCAGACGAGTAGCAGGGAACAACCGGCTGGCAGGAACGAAACTCACGACGGACTCCTGGCCCGCAGAGCGGGCGAATATGACGTTTATAGGCCCGAAGCATGACGAAATGATGACAACGCCATACCGCCGGCCTCCGAAACCGTACCCATTGTCGCCAGCCATGCCCGCAACTGCCAGTGCTTTGATCAAGCGCAAACCACCGTGCCAGACCCGCGGCAATGAACACCGGCGGCTCGGAAGAATCGAAGAAAGATGTGGGGCTTACCTGGAACCGTCCCAGGTATTAGCATCGAACGCATCGCCGTGCCCTCCGCAGGGCCGCTGAACTTGACCAGGAGTACCACCATGAATAAGAAAGTCGCCGTGATCCTTTCCGGCTGTGGCGTCTACGACGGCTCGGAGATCTACGAGAGCGTCATCACCCTGCTGCGCCTGGACCAGCGCGGCGTCAAGGTGCAGTGCTTCGCACCTAATACTCCGCAGATGCACGTGATCAATCACCTGACCGGCGACGAGATGCCAGAGTCGCGCAACGTGCTGACCGAGTCGGCACGCCTGGCCCGCGGCGAGATCAAGGATCTGCGCGAAGCCCGCGCCGAGGACTTCGATGCGCTGATCATTCCCGGCGGCTTTGGCGCTGCGAAGAACCTGTCGACCTTTGCCACCGAAGGCGTCGCCAGCAAGGCGTTACCAGAAGTAATCGCACTGGCCCAGGCCTTCGCCGAAGCGCGCAAGCCGATCGGCATGATGTGTATCGCACCGACCATGGCGGCGCAGATTTTCGGCGCTGGCGTGGTGTGCACCCTGGGTAGCGACGACGCAGACGCGGCCAAGGCGGTCAGTCAGATGGGCGCCGAACACCAGGCGTGCGAAGTCAGCGATATCGTCGTGGACGACAAGCACCGACTGGTCACTACTCCGGCATACATGCTGGCGCAGTCCATCAGCGAAGCCGCATCGGGCATCTACAAGATGGTCGATCGAGTACTGGAGATGACCACCGAGGATTGATCCCAACGCCGTAAACATCCCGGGTCCGCCCGGGATTTTTTTTTGCGCGAAAGTCGCCAAAGCCGCGGCTGCTCGTGCCGCCACCCTGTTCAGCGCGAACAACCTGGTGCAGCTTGATCGCTCATACACAGGAACGCCGACTATGAATCAAGACGATGCATTGCTCGCCGAACAGGCTCAGGCGGTACGCCAGATGTTCGAGCGCATCCCGTTCAATCAGGCTTTGGGTATCGAGCTCGACGAAGTCTCAACGACACAGGTCGTCATGCACCTGCCCATGAAGCCGGAGCTGGTAGGCAACTTCGTCCACGGCATTCTGCATGGCGGCGTCATCGCCTCGCTGCTGGACGTGGCGGGTGGGGCGATGGCGATGCTCGGCGCCTTCGACAAGCATCGCCATCTGACAACCCAGGAGCGCGCCGCACGACTATCCCGGCTGGGCACCATCGACCTGCGCATCGATTATTTACGACCGGGCCGCGGCACCCGCTTCAGCGCCAGCGCGATGCTGCTGCGCTCGGGCAACAAAGTCGCGGTGGTGCGCTCGGAGCTGCACAACGAACTGGGTACCCTCATTGCCGTAGGCACCGGCACTTATCTTTGCGGCTGATCTGCCGATAGGAGATTGGCGGCCCGAGCGACCTCTCGTACACTCTGCCGATATGGCCATGAGCCATCATATCAAGGAGGCAGGACGCCCGATTCATCGAGTGCCGCCGCGTGTCCAGACTCCTGTTTTCCGAACTCCCTGCCGACCAGGTTGCCCTGCTTGGCCATAGCCACGATCCGCTACTGGTCGTGCTCTCCTATCTGGTCGCCAGCGCTGCGGCCTTCACCGCCCTGGCACTGGCCAAACGGGTTAGCCGCAGTAGCAGCTCGCGCAGCCGTGAGCTGTGGCGCTGGGTCGGTGCGTTGGCACTAGGCGGCGGGATCTGGTCGATGCACTTCATCGGCATGCTGGCATTCAGCGCACCGCTGGATATCAGCTACGACCACGGCGTTACGGCTCTCTCACTGCTGATCGCGGTTGCCGTCTCGTATGTGGTGATGCGCTTGCTCGGCCGCGACCGCCTCAGCGTACTGCAATACGCCCTGGCCGGAACTGCAGCTGGCATCGGCATTGCGGCGATGCACTACACCGGCATGGCAGCGATGCGTTCGCTGGCCACGCTTTACTATGCGCCGCTGGCCTTTGGGGTCTCGGTGCTCATTGCCATCGGCGCGTCAATAGCTGCCCTGGTGCTGGGCTTTCACTTTCGCGCCAGCCAGAGCCGCCATCAACGCTGGCAGCAACTGCTCTGCAGCCTGGTGATGGGCGCCGCGATTGTTTCCATGCACTACACCGGCATGCATGCACTGACTCTGGCGGTCCCGGCTGACATGCTCGAACATGCCGCGCCCTTCGGCAGTCACGCCGGGCACGGCGCCCTCGCCTCGGCGATTGGCCTGGTGGCCCTGCTGGTAATCGTCACCGGCATCGCCGCAAGCTGGGCGGAGCAGCGCTTCAACGAGCAGCGCCAGGCGCTCGACCAGGCTGAGCATCAGCTCAACGCGATGACCCATTACGACCCGCTGACCAACCTGTTCAACGGCCGCGCCTTCACCGAGATGGTCACCCAAGTACTGGCCGCGCGCGAGGAACGCCAAGCCCTTGCGGTGCTCGTGGTAGACCTGGACAACTTCAAGCGCATCAACGATAGCCTGGGCCACCGCAGCGGTGACCTGGCGCTGCAGCAGGCCGCCCATAGAATTCGTGCAGTACTCGGCCAGCACGACATGCTGGCGCGTTTTTCCGGTGATGAGTTCTGCGTCTTGACCCTCGGCCAGTGGGAGCATGCCCAGGCGCTGGCCAATCAGATCCTCGACCAGCTGCGCCCTCCCTTCACGCTCGGCGACACCCAGCTGCGCCTGACCGCCAGTATCGGCATCAGCCAGTATCCCGAAGACGGGCTGAACTTCGATGCATTGTTCCGCCACGCTGGCCTGGCAGTCGGCCAATGCAAAGCCAGTGGGCGCAACCGCAGCTTGCGCTTCAACCCCGCGCTGGAACTGCGTGCTCAGGAGGACCTATCGCTGGAACAGGACTTGCGCCGAGCGCTGAACGAAAACCTGCTAAGTGTGAACTATCAGCCAATCGTCGACGGCCGCAGTGGTGAACCGGTAAGCCTCGAAGCGTTGGTGCGCTGGCAGCATCCACAGCAAGGCTTTATCAGCCCGGAGCGTTTCGTCGGCCTGGCCGAACAGCACGGTTTCGTCGCTGAGCTCGATGCATGGGTAGCGCGCCGCGCCTGCGCCGATCTGGTCACCTTGCTTGCCGAGGGCCACGATCTGCGCGTAGCGGTCAACTGCTCGGCACTCAATCTATCCAACCCACATATGGCGGAGGTGGTCGCCCACATTCTCGAGCGCACCGGCCTCGACCCTGCGCGACTGACAGTGGAAGTCACCGAGAACGCCCTCATGAACAGTCTGGGCGCGGCGGTCCGCACGTTAGACGCGGTGCGCGAGCTCGGGGTGAAGGTATCCATCGATGACTTCGGCAGCGGCTATTCCTCGCTGGCATACCTGCGCAAGCTGCCGGTGGATACGCTCAAGATCGACCGTGCTTTCGTTCAGGAGATCGCCGAGCAGGCCAATGACCGCGCCATCACTGCGGCCATAATCGCGATGGCGCACAAGCTCGGCCTGAAGGTGGTGGCCGAAGGCGTGGAGGAAGAGGTGCAGCTGACGTACCTGCGCGAAAACGACTGCGACTTTATCCAAGGCTATTACTACAGCCGCCCGCTTCCGCTGTCAGCATTGCGTGAATGGCTCGCTGCTCGAACGGCGCTCACTGCGGCCGAGACAACCGCGTGAGCAGGCGATCCAGGGCATTGGCGAAAGCCTGGCGATCACGCTCACTGTACGCTGCCTGACCACCCCCCACCTGGCCCTGCTCGCGCAAATCGGTGAACAGATTGCGCACTGCAAGCCGCTCGCCCATGTTGCGCTCGTCGAACTCGCGACCGCGTGGGTCCAGCGCCGCGACACCCTTTTTCACCAGCCGATCGGCCAGCGGCACGTCACTGCAGATCACTAGATCGCCGGGCTCGGCATGCTCGACCAGGTAGTCGTCGGCCGCATCCGGACCGCTCGGCACCACGATCAGTCGCACGCAAGCGAAGGCTGGTTTGACCTGGCTCTGCCCGGCGACCAGCAGCACCTCGAGTTTGCGCTTGAGGGCGAACTTGATCACCTGATCCTTCGCCGCGCGCGGGCAGGCATCGGCATCGATCCACATGCGCATGGAGTTTGCCTCGCTCATACGACCGCTCGCCGTACCGTTGCCAGCAGCGCCGCCGCACCGGCAAATGCCGCGGCAAAACTGCGATTGATCAGCCGCTGCTGACGCGGCGTGCGCAACAACCGCAGCACTTTCGCCGCCAGCCCGGTGTAGCCAGCCATGACGATCAGATCGACCACCACCATGGTTGCGGCCATCTCGCTGTACTGCAGCAGCAACGGCCGCTGCGGGTCGAGGAACTGCGGCAGGACCGCTAGGATGAAGACGATTGCCTTGGGGTTGCTGGCATTGACCACGAACCCGCGCAGCACCAGGCTCAGCGGCCTGCCGATGGGCCGCGGCGCGGCGGAATCATCCAGAGCCTGCGGTTGCGCCTGCCACTGCTTCCAGGCCAGCCACAACAGATAGCCGACACCGAACCACTTGATGAGACCGAACGCCAGTTCCGAGGTGGCCAGCACGGCGCCGACGCCCGCGGCGACCACAGCGATCTGCAGCACCAACGCCAGCTGCAGACCGATAGCATTCCAATAGCCGCGCCAGAATCCGTACTGCAACCCGCAGGACATCGATGCGATGGCACCGGCGCCCGGCGACAGGCTGATCACCCAACAGGCGACGAAGAAAGCGAGCCAGGTTTCCAGTGACATGTGTGTCCCCTCCGTTCAGCGGTTGCGCCGGTCGCCCGGCGCTTCGATTCAGTCCGGCAAGCCCTTACCCAGCTTCACCGGTGCCTTGAGCTTGCGCTTCATGGCCTTGCGCATGCGAATGTTCAGCGCCTCGACGCCCAGCGAGAACGCCATGGCGAAATAGACGTAGCCCTTCGGTACATGCACGTCGAAGGCCTCGGCGATAAGCAGCGTACCGACGACGATCAGGAACGACAGCGCGAGAATCTTCAGCGTCGGGTGCTTGTCGATGAAGTCGCTGATGGTGCCGGCTGCCAGCATCATCACCAATACCGCAATGACGATCGCCGCAACCATCACCGGGACGTTTTGCACCAGGCCGACCGCCGTGATAACCGAGTCGAGCGAGAAAATGATGTCGATCACCGCGATCTGCAGAATGATGCCCATGAAACCGGCCTTCACCGCGCCGCCGCCCGCAGTGCCCTGCTCTTCCTCACCCTCGACGCTGTGCCAGATTTCCAGGGTGCTCTTGAACAGCAGGAACAGGCCGCCGAAGAACAGGATCAGGTCACGCCCGGAGACACCTTCGCCCAGAACCGTGAACAGGTCGTTGGTCAGGCGCATCACCCAGGCAATGGACAGCAGCAGCAGGATTCGCGTGCCCATAGCCAGCGCCAAACCAAAGAAGCGCGCCTTGGGCTGCTGTTCCTTTGGCAGTCGGCCGACCAGAATCGAGATGAAAATGATGTTGTCGATGCCGAGGACGATTTCCAGGGCGGTCAGGGTCAGAAAAGCGACCCAGATTTCAGGGTTGCTGAGCCATTCCATGAAGGTTGTTACTCGTTGGCGTTACGGTTGTAGAGCTGAACTTCGGCGCCACGCCAGCGGCGCACGGCCTTCTGGAAAAACAGGCTGTTGGGCACCTGTACGATGGCGCCGGTGCCGGCTTCGGCCACCTCTTCCAGAGTGGTGTAGACCAGATTGATGTCGATTACCCGGCCTTTGACGATCGGCTTGTCGAATGCCTCGACGATTTCCACCACGTCGCCCAGACGAAACGGCCCGACCGTCAGAATCAGCACCGCGCAGAGCAGATTGGAGAGCACACTCCAGATCGCGAAGAAGGCGACCGCCGCCACGGCCACGAACCCGGAAATGGCTGTCCATAGCACCGTGGCAGAAACGCCGAAGCGCTCCAGCACCATGATCAGCGCGCCACCGATGATGAACCAGCGGATGCCGCCGCGAACCGGGATCAGCAACTCCGGCGGCAATGGATAGCGCGACGACAGCCGAGTCAGGCCGCGGGCGACCACCCGTTGCAGCACATAGGCCACCAGCAGGATCAGTAACACCTGCAGGCCCAGCATCCACTGCAACCGCCACTCTTCGACCAAGCTCAGCCAGGGTTCGCTCATGCGCTGGCCTCCAGTTGTGCCTGCAGGCTCTCCAGCATTTCCAGCGCCTCCAACCAGGCTTCCTCCAGCTCGCCTTCGCGAACCTTCAGCTCAGCCTGTTTGGCCAGCAGCTCACGCAACTCGTCTTTGCGAGCAGATTCATAAAGCGCACCGTCGCCCAACTGCGTCTCGAGCGTGGCCAGCTTTTCATGCACCGTCGCCAGATCCTTCTCCAACTTGTCCGCTTGGCGCTTATGCGGGGCCAGCTGCTGACGCAGGGCCGCCGCCGCCTGGCGCTGGGCGCGCTTGTCGGTTTTGTCCGCCGCGGGTTCGCCATTGGCAACCGGTTGCTGGCGCGCACGGTAGTCCACCAACCAGCGCGCGTAGTCCTCCAGATCGCCGTCGAAATTCTGCACCTGGCCGTCAGCCACCAGCAGAAACTCGTCGGTGGTGCTCTTGAGCAGGTGCCGGTCGTGGGAAACCACTAGCACTGCGCCTTCGAAATCTTGCAGGGCCAAGGTCAGCGCAAGGCGCATTTCCAGATCGAGGTGGTTGGTCGGCTCATCGAGCAGCAACAGATTCGGCTTACCCCAGGCGATCAGCGCCAACGCCAGGCGCGCCTTCTCGCCACCGGAGAAATTCAACACCGGTTCATCGCAGCGCGGGCCACGAAAGTCGAAGCCACCGAGAAAATCACGCAACGTCTGCTCACGCTCAGCAGGCGCAATGCGCTGCAGGTGCAGCAAGGGGCTGGCCTTGGGATCGAGCGAATCCAGCTGATGCTGAGCGAAGTAGCCTACAGCCAGATTCTCGCCACGCTGCAAGCGGCCGCCCAGCGGAGCGAGTTCAGCTGCGAGTGTCTTGATCAGCGTCGATTTGCCCGCCCCGTTCGGTCCCAGCAGGCCGATACGCGCACCCGGCACCAGCTGCAGTTTGACCTTCTCCAGCACGACCTTTTCGCCGTAACCGAGGCGCCCTTCGGCGAGATCCAGCAACGGACTGGAAACCTTGTCCGCTTCGCGAAAGCAGAAATCGAAAGGTGAATCCACATGCGCCGGCGCCAGTTCCTCAAGGCGTTCCAGCGCCTTGATCCGACTCTGGGCCTGGCGTGCCTTGGTTGCCTGGGCCTTGAAGCGGCGGATGTAGTTTTCCATGTGCGCGCGCTGCGCCTGCTGCTTCTCGAAGGCCTGCTGTTGCTGCGCAAGGCGCTCGGCACGGGTGCGCTCGAATGCCGAGTAGCCGCCACGGTATAGCGTCAGCTTGCGCTGTTCGAGGTGGATGACGTGATCGACCACCGCATCAAGGAAGTCGCGGTCATGGGAAATCAGCAGCAACGTGCCGGGATAACCCTTGAGCCAATCCTCCAGCCAGAGAATCGCATCGAGATCGAGGTGGTTGGTCGGCTCGTCCAGCAGCAATAGATCGGACGGACACATAAGGGCCTGCGCGAGGTTGAGACGCATGCGCCAGCCGCCGGAGAAGCTGCTGACCGGCAGCGTCATCTGCTCGTTGGCAAAACCCAGCCCGGCGAGCAGCTTGCGTGCGCGCGCGTCGGCGCTGTATCCGTCGACGTTGTCCAGCTCGGTGTGCAGGCGCGCCAGGGCATTGCCGTCGTGTGCCTGCTCGGCGGCAACAAGCTCGCGCTGGATGCGGCGCAGCTCGACGTCGCCATCAAGGACGTAATCCACCGCCAGGCGGTCGAGCGTATCGATCTCCTGGCGCATGTGCGCGATGCGCCAGTCCGGCGGCAACTGGCAATCGCCGCCATCGGGCACCATTTCACCGCGCAGCAATGCGAAGAGGGTAGATTTGCCGGCGCCATTGGCGCCGATCAGGCCGGCCTTCTGGCCGGGGTGCAGGGTCAGCTCGGCGCCTTCCAGCAAACGCTGGGGGCCACGCTGTAGAGTGAGATTCTGAAGTCGGATCATAATGCCGGCGAGTTTATCAGTTCGCCCGGAAAGCCAGCTGGGCTACCCGCAAAAAAAGGCGCACCGCTAATGCCTGACCTGAACCTCTGGAATTTCGCTCTGCGTTGCTACGCACAACCCGGTGTCGAGAGCGCCTGCCTGGAACTGCAAAGCCAGGGCGCAGACGTCTGCGTGCTGCTTTGCGCTGCGTGGCTGGAGGCACGAAGGGTGGCCTGCAACGAAGATCGGCTGCACGCACTGAGGGAAATTGCCGCGCCCTGGCAGCAGGATGTAATCGAGCCGTTGCGAGCACTGCGCCAGGCATGGCGCCCGCTGGCCCAGAACGATGATGCTCTGCGCGAATTGCGCGAGACGCTGAAGACACTGGAATTGCAAGCCGAGCGCCGCCTGCTGGCGCGGCTACAGGCAACGAGCGGTGCATGGGTTGAGTCTTCCGAATCCAACGCCTGGCTGAACGCCCTAGCGCCGTCCTGCCATTGCCGCGCAGGGCTGGAGACCCTGCGCGGTGCGGCGTATCGGATTCAGCTGGAGCTGGACGGCTTTTGAGCGCTGCTGGCGGCTGGCTTGCGCGAGGTTGGCTTTTTCGCGGCGGGCTTGGTGGCGGCAGGCTTAGCCGATGTTTGGGCGGCGGGCGCTGCATTCCCGGCAGGCTGCGGAGCGGCAGCCGGCTTGCTCGCAGATGGCCGAGTACGCGCTGGCGCCTTGCCTGTGGCCGGGCGTGTCGTCGCAGGCTTGGAAGCAGCAGGACTGCCCGATGTCTTCGCTGGCGTTTTGGCTGGAGCTTTAGCCGCCGGCTTTGCCGGTGCTTTGGTGGCTTGAGTTCTGGCGGATGTAGCAGTGACCTTCGCCGCAGCCGGAGCAGTCTTGCTGGCCGGCTTGCGCGGGGCCTGCCGAGGCGCTGCAGCTGTGGGGGTCGCGGAGGTCGATTGCTGACGGCTCAGTAGCTGCTTGTCCACAGCATCGGCAACCTGCCGGATGCCTTGTGCCAGTTTCAGGCTCTGCTCAGCATCGCGCTTGAGCTCGGCAAGATAGGTCAGCGTTTCGCTCTGGCGGTTCTGCAAGAGTGCGAGGGAATCTTCGAGTTCGGTGAGCCGTGTGCGCGCTTTGGTCTGCGCCTTGGCCTTGCCAGCATTACCCGCTTCGTCGAGCTTGGCGCGGGCCTTGGTCAGTTTTTCCTGTGCTTTGCCACGCTGCTTCTGCAGCTTGGCGAGGACGCTTTCGGCATCCTTGATTGCCTGACTACAAGCCATGTCCAAATGCTCGACGAGACTGTGCGAAAGCTGTTGCAGCAGATGCAGCGGCGTAGTGACCGACTTTTTCTTCGCGGGCATGAAGGTGCCTCCTGGCAGGAACGATGCAGCCATACTAGACGGCCTGCAAGGTGGCCGCCAGAGGCCAGAAAGCGCCGCACCTGTCAGCGCTTGGCTCGATGCTCAGGCCGGCGTAGCGGCTTGCTTGTGCGCGGTATGCAGCACTTCGATCAGGCAGTCTTCCAACTCGAAACGCTCATGCAGCAGCTGGCCAAGCTTCTTCAGCTCATCGGCCAGGCCCGGGCTGCCCAGGCAGTCGCCCTTGTCGCAGCGATCATTGAAGCCCAGCGCGACCTGAGTGATGGTTTCGATACGCGGATAGATTTGCTTGGCAAGCTCGATGGCTCGCGCATCGCCGAAGGCTTCAGCCTCGGCGAGCAACTGTTCGTAGATTTCAAAGTGGCCAGCCGAGACATAGTCGACCAGGTATTCACAAAACTGCTGCAGGCCCTGGCGAGCGGCGGCATCGTCGCGCTCGGCATGCAGCCCATCGTACGCGTTGATCAGTGCGTGGCGCTCGTGCAGCCAACGGTCGATCAGCAGATGTACACCACCCCAGCGTTCCTGGGCATTCCGACAGCTCTCGAGCATGATGACCTCACTTCCCTAATCGATGATGCTTGTACGCCATTCCGAGACGGTTTTTTGTCTTTCGGTATCGGCCTTGGGTGAGTGGCGGCAGCGAATGGCAGGAATCCGTCACCGCACGAGCAGACTATGCCGCGCCGCCCGATGCATCAAGCAAAAAGCCGACGAATCTTGCGGGTGTGCAGCAGCGCCGACGGCGCTGCACGTCCATGAGAAGACCGTACAAACGCAACGGGAGTTCGACGCGAAAAGCTAAAAGAAGCCGTCAATCGCGGCGCAGCAATTGCCACAGGCAGACGCCGGCCATGCCGATAAAGCCCAGCAGGCTCCACTCGGGAATGCTCATGCCGAGCATCGTCCAGCTCACTTCGGCGCACTCGGCGGTACCGTGTAGCACCAGGCGCGCAATCTCCTGGAACGGCAGCGCCTCCATCATGTACTCCAGGCTTGGCAGGCAGCTCGGCAGCTGATCAGCCGGCACGCTCTGCAGCCATATCTGGCGAATCGCCGTGGCGGCACCGGCCAGCACGAACAACAGGGCGAAGCCTGAATAGACGCGACGACCTGTCTTCGCCGGCCCGTGAACCGCCGCCGCCAGGCAGATCAAGCCGAAACCGATGACGCAGATACGCTGGACGATACACAGAGGACAGGGCACGAGGCCCATCACGTGCTCCATGTAGAGCGCAATGGCGATCAGCAGGGCGCTACCCGCGAAGGCAACGACGAACAGGGAACGAGGGCTGGCCAGGCGCATGATGGCTCCACTAGCTGGAAAAGTTCGCTACGGTAGTGGAAACGCCGACAGCCTTACAAGCGGCGAGAAAGCCGCACCGGCGCGTCAGGCCCGCCATCTGGCGGACCTGTCTAGCCGATCACAAGGTAGCGGGAAGATTGCGATCGAGCAGACCGACGCCTTGCTGAAACAGACGGTTGCTGTTTTCAGTATCGCCCAGCTGGGCCAACAGGCGAGCAAGCTCGGCGCAGGTTTCCGGACGATGATCGAAACGCAGGCTCGCCTCGAGATAATCGCGCGCCTTGCCCCATAGCTCGTTACGCAAGCTCAGCCGACCCAGCGCCAGCAGCAGTACCGGGTTCTGCGGATGATCCTTGAGCCAGCCCTCGGCGTGCGCAAGCTGACGCGCCGCATCGCGGCCATGGACACGTCCGTAGCGTTCAACCAGACGATCATCGAACTGGCGTTTGATCGCTGCATACAAGACTTCCTCCGCCTTGGGCTGCGCGCCCAGTCGAGACAACCCATCGGCATACGCACGCACCACCAGTGGCTCGCTGCGCAGCGCGCTGGGGACCGTCTGCCAACGCTGGTTCAGCCTCTCGATGCCCGCCTCGGTGGCCAATTCGGACGGCTGACCGGCCTGCTCGACCGCCGCCGTCCAGGCCAGCACTTCAAGTTCGCTCAGGCGCGCCGGCGACAGTACACGATGCTTGCGCAGCTCTGGCAGCAAGCGGCACAACGCGGCCCAGTCCTCGAGCTGCACATAGAGTTGCTGCAGCAGCGTCAACACGTAGGGATGTCGCGGATGCTCGCTCTGCAACTCGCTGAGCGAGGCACGCGCTTCGACATACTGGCCGCGGGCAATCTGCAGCTGCGCCTGCGTCAGGCCGATCGCCAGCGCTGCCTCGGGCTCGCGCTCGCGCGCTTTGTGCAGCAACTCATCGCTCTGAGCGTACTCACCCAGTTCGTTAGCCGCGCGCGCCGCCCCCAGATAATGCACCAGCGGCTGGCGATCCTTTTCTGCCGCCAACTGCAGATGACTCAACGCCGGGCCCCACTGCCCTTCGGCGAGCTCACGAAGCCCCCGACGCGATGCATTTTCGACCCGCCGTGCACGGTGCCGCCGCGACCACGGATTGACCAGCGCCCCGGACGTCTGCAGCAGCCCCAGCAGCCAGTGCATGGCCATCGCTAGCAGCCAAAGACAGGCCACCAGCGCGAGAAAGATCCAGAAGCTTGATTCGTAACGGAACTGGTCATAGGTGATCAGCACATAGCCGGCGCTCTGACTGACCGCCCAACCGAGAAAGCCTGCAATCGCAAGCAGAAGGATGAATACCAACGCCAGGCGTTTCATGTGCGCTGAGCCTCCTGCGCCTCGTTCTCCGTCTCGGACTGAGGCGAAGATTCGGGCGTTTGGTCCTCATCGCGGCGTTCGCGCTTCTGCACGTAAGCCTGCAGCGCCTGCAACGCCGGTGCGAGATCAGGCAGGGTCACCTCAACTTCGCGCTGGGATAGCTTTTCGAGACGCTCTCGCAGGCCGCGGGCCTGGCCATTGTCTTCACCGAAGTGATCTTTGAGCACTGTGCTCGCCTGCTCCAGCGACTGCCGATAAACCTTTGCATTGCCGTTGAGCACTGCCCATTGCGCCTGCTCGATAGCCAGCGACAAGGCCAGACGCACCTGCCCGAGTGTCTGCCCGGCGAGCAGCGGCTTGACGTCGCCACTGGCATCGAAGTCCACCCGCACGTAGCGCGTCAGTTCGTTAAGCCAGCGCTGCCAGCGGCTGTCCTGCGCGCTCTCCGGCAGCGCCTCGCCGTTGATGAACTCCGGCGCAAGCGCGCTGAGCTGACCGGTCTGCCCGCGCAGCGCGCCGAGTTGCAGGAACAGCCCGGTGCGGTCGAGCTCCGGCAGGCTGCGCAGCGCTTCGAGCCCTTCCAGCAGCTTCTGCCGCGTGCCGTAGGCACCCGGGTCATCCTGCTTTTGCAGAATCAGGTCGGCTTCGTGGACGAGCATCTCCGCGCTGTTCACATCTTGCATGGCCGACAGTTGCAACATGGCCATGCGCAGCAGGTGCTCGGCTTCGGCCAGGCGCCATTCTTCGCGACTGGCTCCCAGCACCTGCTCGACGCGCCCGGAAAGGCGCTGCTGATCGCTCTGCAACGTAGCCAACAGTCGACGCCGCTCTTCCAGCTCATTGGCCGAAGGCAACTGTTCCAGACGCCCCAGTCGCGCCGACAGCTCGCGTTCACGCTCGGCCAGTTGGCGAGTTTGCTCGCCGGTACTCTGCAACGCTTCGAGCTGGCGATCTTCGCTGGCGCCAAGCTGCTGCAGCTGCCAGAGGCCATAGCCACCGAGCGCTACGCCACCCAGGCCAACCAGCAGCGCCAGTGCGGCCAGGGGCTTGCCACCGCCATGGCCACCACCATTGGCGCTGGCAGGCTTGGATGATGGTGCAGGCTTGGTGGGCTTTGCAGGCTCGACGGTTGGAGTCGGCTCGCTGGCGGGGGGTTGCAGCGGGTCTTTCTTGGAATCTGCTTCGCTCACGTTTCCATCCTTTGCTTCAGGAGGCAGCCACCGCGGTATCCCGCAAGGCCGCCAGCAATGCCGCGACGCCTGCGCCGCGGCAATCCACAATTCGTTTGGCGCCCAACTGTCGAGCCATCTCCGCCACTCGCGGACTGGGTACGAACAAGGGTAGCTCAAGCAGTTCGGGCCAGGTATCAGCCGCCAGCTCACGCAGCGACAGCAAACCCTGCCCACTGCTGACCACCAGGCCGTTGAGCCGTTCCGAGCGGACCGCCGCGCAAAGTGCTCCGGCTGGGTAATCCAGAAGCTCGCGACGGTACAGCTCGAGAATATCGACCTGCACGCCGCGCGCGCGCAATGTCTCGGCGAGCAGCTCCCGGCCACCCTCCCCACGCAGGATCAGCACCTTAGGATCGGGCCTGGCCAGCGCCTCATCGAGTCGCGGCAACCCCAGCAATGCCTCACTGTCATCGCCGCGCTGCGGCCAGCTGACATCCAGCCTGTAGCTCTCCAGGATCGCGCCGGTTGCGGCGCCAACACTGAACCAGGCCGGGCCGAGCGGAGGTTGCGGCCAGTATTTATCGAGCAGCTCAACGCCCAGTCTCGCGGCGGGCTTGCTGACCACGATGACCGCGCAATAGCGATCCAGCTCAAGAATCGTCGCGCGCTGCTCGGGGGTTTCCGGCAAGGGCTCGATCGCCAGCAGCGGCAGACTTGCACTGTGGACCCC
Organism: Stutzerimonas stutzeri; assembly: GCF_038561965.1. NCBI lineage: Bacteria > Pseudomonadati > Pseudomonadota > Gammaproteobacteria > Pseudomonadales > Pseudomonadaceae > Stutzerimonas > Stutzerimonas stutzeri. The sequence goes on from NZ_CP139348.1 coordinate 4,136,023, forward strand.
AGCTTCGGCCAATGACGCTGCGACCGCGCCGCATTCCTCGGCAGGCCGGGTCACCAGCAGACGCCAGCCAGTCACTCGTGGCCAGCCTCGCCGTAAACTGCCTGGAGAATCTGCTCGGCGCCCTGGTCCAGCAACTCTTCGGCAACCTGCACACCCAATGCTTCGGCGTCGGCGGCTGGCGCACGGCCTTCGGCGCGCAGCAGTAACGTACCGTCCGGCTGCCCGACCAACCCGCGCAGCCATAGCTGCTCTCCTTCGAGCACGGCGTAACAGGCGATCGGCACCTGGCAACCACCGTTGAGGCGCTTGTTCAAGGCGCGCTCAGCAACGACACGGATCGCGGTCGGCGCGTGGTTCAGGCATTCCAGCAGCGCATGCAGTTCGCTGTCGGTGGTACGGCACTCGATGCCGACCGCACCCTGACCGCCAGCAGGCAGACTCTCGTCAACACTGATGCTGGAGCGGATGCGCTCACCGAAGCCAAGACGAATCAACCCGGCGGCGGCGAGAATGATGGCGTCATATTCGCCAGCATCAAGCTTGGCCAGCCGCGTGTTTACGTTGCCTCGCAGAAACTGGATTTTCAGGTCCGGGCGACGCGCCAGCAGTTGGGCCTGACGGCGCAACGACGAAGTGCCGACCACACTGCCGGGCGGCAGCGCATCGAGACTGTCGAAGTGATTGGAGACGAAAGCGTCGCGCGGGTCTTCACGTTCGCAGATGCAGTACAGCCCGAGCCCTTCGGGGAACTCCATCGGCACGTCCTTCATGGAGTGCACGGCGATGTCCGCTTCGTTCTCCATCAGCGCCGTTTCCAGCTCCTTGACGAACAACCCCTTGCCACCGATTTTCGCCAAAGGGGCGTCGAGCAACTTGTCGCCGCGACTGACCATCGGCACCAGGCTGACCTTCAGCCCTGGGTGCGACGCCTCCAGACGCGCCTTGACGTATTCGGCCTGCCACAGGGCCAGGGCACTCTTGCGGGTGGCGATGCGAATTTCGCGAGACATGGACAATTCCAGAACAGTGAATTGCCGGCGATGATAACAGGCCGGACAACCAGCCTGGGTTGGCCGGAATCAAGTAAAGGGCGGGTACGACAGCCAGCCAAATCCGCAGCAATGGGCTGGCCAGCCACGATGGCCGGCAAGCGCCAACGCGGCGGGCAGCGTTGCTTCAGAGGTGCTGCATCAGCTTGCGCACACCGGCCACATGGCGCCGGCTCACGGTCAATGCTTCACCTTCGAGCCCCTTGAGGAACAGCTGGAAGTGCCCGAGCGGCGTGCGCTGCAGGCGCTCGATCCGATCACGGAACACCAGCGCATTGCGGTGGATGCGCACAAAGCGCTCGCCGAACTCGTCTTCCAGTGACTTCAGCGGCTCGTCCAGCAGCACCTCACCCCCAACGTGGCGGAGGGTGACGTACTTGTGGTCGGCAATGAAATAGATCACGTGATCCAACGGAATCAGCTCAATGCCCTTGCGGGTACGCGCACTGATATGACTGCGCGGTCCGGCACCGGATACCGCCGCCGGCCGAGTCAAGGCAGCGAGCTGCACACGGTTGGGCCGCTCGGCCTTCTTCAAGGCCTCGGAGAGGTGTTCCGGGCGCACCGGTTTGACCAGGTAGCCAACCGCGCTGACCTGGAACGCCTCCAAGGCAAATTCATCATGGGCAGTACAGAAAATCACCGCTGGCGGCGCATCCGTCTCGCAAAGTTTGGCGGCAACCTGCAGGCCATCGAGCCCGGGCATGCGGATATCCAGCAGCACGACATCGGGGCGCATTTCCTCGATCAGCGTCAGCGCTTCTTCGCCATTGCTGGCAGCAGGCTCGAGGACACGATAGCCGTCGAGATCACCTACCAGTCGGCTGAGGCGCTCGCGGGCTAGAGGTTCGTCATCGACAATCAGGACATTCATATAGATCTGGCTTCCTGCGTTTGTCTCGCACATGGATAGCGTAGACATGTGTAATGGCGGCCTTCACGGCGCTCCACGCTGAGACTCGCTAGCGGACCGAAAAGTGCCGCTAATCGTGCGTCGATGTTCTGCAAGCCCTGGCGCGTTCCGCGAGAAGCCTGCGTTTGAGCGGCTTCGTCGAACGGGTTGCTGACCACCAACTGAAACACGCCGCCGACATAATCGGCGGTTACGCTGACGACTCCTCCCTCGATACGTGGCTGAATGCCATAGACCAGCGCATTTTCCAGCAGCGGCTGCAGCGTGAGCTGCGGAATCGGCAGATCGTCCGGTACGCCGTCGACCTGCCAGTCCATCTGTAGACGATCGCCCAGCCGGTACTGTTCGATCGACAGGTAACGACGCGACAGCTCCAACTCGTCGCGCCAGGCCACCAACGTGCCGGGACGCGCCAGGCTCGCCCGAAAAAGATCGGACAAATCCAGCACGGCCTGTTCGGCCTTCACCGGATCGCTCGCCACCAGCGCGGCAATGCTGTTGAGGCTGTTGAACAGAAAATGCGGTCGGATACGCGCTTGCAGCGACTCGATCCGAGCCCGCAGTTCAGCCTGCTCCTGACGGCGCCATTGGCTCTGCAGATAGAAATAGCGTAGCAGCAACCCCGACATGATCAGGCTGATCAACGCATGTCGCAGGTAGAGATTGACCTCTCCGTCGCGTGAGAGCGGGCCACCGAGCTGGTAGATATCGGCCACCGCTGTGCAGGCCAGGGTCAATCCGACCACCAGCGCACAACAGATCAGCCCGGCAAACGCGGCGCGCAGCCGCGCCAACAAGGGCCTCAACAAGCACATGGTGCCGGCCGAGAGCAGCACGATCCACTGCACGAAAAGCGAGGTCAGCGCCAGACGCATCCAGTTGAAGCTGGGCTGCATCGGCTCGGCCAGCACCAGCACGAACACCAGTAGCTCGGCGAGCAGCACCAAGCCAAGCAAGGCCTCGGGCTGGCACAGTTCGGGGACGAAAAAGTCATCGGATACGGCAGTGGGTTTCACGCGCTTCAGCCTGTGGATTTACCTGCCCGGCAGTTTCCTTGCACGCCCGGACAACGGCAAGTCGGGTGCCGATCAGCCAGGGGGAATAATCCGGAATTGCCAGCCAGCGCACCCTTCGGCGCAAGGCGCGACGTACCCGACAGCTGCGCCATCCCCTGTTATCATCGCCGCCTTTCCTCAGCCTTCGGATTTCAGCGAGCGCATACATGAGCACCGACAAGACCAACCAGTCCTGGGGCGGCCGCTTCAGCGAGCCCGTCGACGCCTTCGTCGCCCGATTCACCGCCTCCGTCGAGTTCGACAAGCGCCTGTACCGCCACGACATCATGGGCTCCATCGCCCACGCGACGATGCTGGCCAAAGCCGGTGTGCTGACCGATGCCGAACGTGACGAGATCGTCGCCAACCTGAAGGACATTCAGCGCGAAATCGAAGCTGGGACTTTCGACTGGCGCGTCGACCTGGAAGACGTGCACATGAACATCGAAGCACGCCTGACCGATCGCATCGGCGTGACCGGTAAAAAGCTGCACACAGGCCGCTCGCGCAATGACCAAGTCGCTACCGATATTCGCCTATGGCTGCGCGACGAAATCGATTTGATCCTCAACGAAATCACCCGCCTGCAGGAGGGTTTGCTGGGCCTCACAGAAGCTGAAGCGGACACCATCATGCCCGGTTTCACCCACCTGCAGACCGCGCAGCCGGTAACCTTCGGCCACCACCTTATGGCCTGGTTCGAAATGCTTTCACGCGATCATGAGCGCCTGGTCGATTGCCGCAAGCGCACCAACCGCATGCCGCTGGGCTCGGCTGCACTGGCGGGTACCACCTATCCGATACAACGCGAGATCACCTGCGAACTGCTAGGTTTCGAGGCGATCTCCGGCAACTCACTGGACGGCGTCTCCGACCGTGACTTCGCCATCGAATTCTGCGCCGCCGCGTCCGTGGCAATGATGCACCTGTCTCGTTTCTCCGAAGAGCTGGTGCTCTGGACCAGTGCGCAGTTCCAGTTCATCGACCTGCCCGACCGCTTCTGCACCGGCTCCTCGATCATGCCGCAAAAGAAGAACCCGGACGTACCGGAGCTGGTGCGTGGCAAAACCGGCCGCGTATTTGGCGCGCTCGCTGGCTTGCTCGTGCTGATGAAGGGCCAGCCGCTGGCCTACAACAAGGACAATCAGGAAGACAAGGAGCCGTTGTTCGACGCCGCCGACACCCTGCGTGACAGCCTGCGCGCATTCGCCGACATGGTTCCCGCGATCAAACCCAAGCGCGAGATCATGCGCGAAGCGGCGCTGCGTGGCTTCTCCACCGCGACGGACCTGGCCGACTATCTGGTACGCAAGGGCCTGCCGTTCCGCGACTGCCACGAAATCGTCGGCCATGCGGTGAAATACGGCTTACAGACCGGCAAGGACCTGGCCGAGATGAGCCTGGACGAGCTGCGCCAGTTCAGCGATCAGATCAGCGATGACGTGTTCGCCGTGCTAACGCTGGAAGGCTCGGTGAACGCCCGTGATCATATCGGCGGCACCGCACCGAATCAGGTGCGCGCTGCGGTCAAGCGTGGCCAGGCATTGCTCGCTTCGCGATGATCGTACCCGGCCGATGCATTTCGGTGGTTGGCTGTTCGGGTGCCGGCAAGACCATGCTGTCGCGCCGTCTGGCGCAGCAGCTCGGTTATCGCCATATCGAGCTGGATTCGCTGTTTCATCAGCCAGACTGGCAGCCGCTGCCCACCGAGCAATTTCAGCAGGCAACCCGTGACGCGCTGCAGGGCGACAGCTGGGTCGCAGAAGGCAACTACTCGGCCGTGCGCCCGCTGATACGAGAACGTTCGGACATGGTGATCTGGCTGGATCTGCCACGCCACAAGGTGATGCGCCAAGTCATCTGGCGCACCCTGCGGCGCCTGGCCTGCCGGGAGGAATTGTGGAATGGCAACCGCGAACGCTGGCGCAATTTATTCAAGCTGAATCCGCGCCAATCCATCCTGGCCTGGTCATGGACGCGCCACCCGGTGTACCGGCAGCGTTATTCCGAGGAAATGCGTAACGCACCGCCATCCTGCCGATACCTGCGCCTGGATTCACGGCAGGCCGTCGATGCCTTTCTGGCAGACCTGCCGTCCCGTTAAACCTTCTTGAGGGCTTGCCGCAATGTCCCTGAACATTCGCCCGGCAGTACGCGCAGACGCCGCACTGATCCTACGCTTCATCACCGATCTGGCCATCTACGAGAAGGCCGAGCATGAGGTAAAGACCGATGTCGCTGGCATCGAGAACAGCCTGTTCGCCGAGGACGGCACCGCCCATGGTTTGATCTGCGAGCTGGACGGCGAGCCCATCGGCTATGCGGTGTACTTCTTCAACTACTCGACCTGGCTCGGCAAGCACGGCCTGTATCTGGAAGACCTGTATGTCACTCCGCAGCAGCGCGGCGTAGGCGCTGGCAAGGCGCTGCTGCGCCATCTGGCCAAACTGGCAGTGGCGCGCGATTGCGGTCGCTTCGAATGGTCGGTGCTGGACTGGAATCAGCCGGCCATCGACTTCTACGACTCCATCGGCGCCAAGCCCCAGAACGAGTGGATCAGCTACCGTCTTACCGGCGACGCGCTGCAAGATTTCGCAGCAGGTTGATCAACCGTTCAAGCACGTCTGCCTCAGATTCCGGAGAAGCGATGCAGCCGCGCAAACCTCGCCTGCCCTTTGCCAACGCCTGGCTCTTCCCAGCGGCGACGTTGTATGCGGCGTTCCTGCTGCCCTGGTCGGTCCTCACTCTGCTTGGACTGGTCCCCGCCCTGCCCGGACTGGCGACATCCTCCGGTCACGCCCATGAAATGCTGTTCGGCTTCGCCCTGGCGGTGGTCGCCGGCTATCTGCTCGGCCCGCAGCCACTGTGTTTTACCCTGATATTGCTTGGCTGCTGGGCATTGGCGCGCGTGAGTTTTCTGCTTTGGCCGGGTTCCTGGCTGGCGCTGGCGAGCGCCGCCGCCTTTGCCGGCGCCCTAGCCTGGAAAGTATTGCCACGCTTTTTCGGCGCGGCAAAGAAGTGGCGCAACCAGACGGTCGCGCCGGCGGTTGCTGGGCTCGGGCTGCTCAGCGCGATCGCCAGCAGCGGCTTCGGCGCCGAAATCGATCGTCTCGCCCTACTGCAAACCCTGCTGCTGCTTGCCACCTTGATGTTCTTCATGGGCGGACGAATCATCGCGCCGGCGATCGCCGGCTATGCGCAGAGCCAGGGCTGGCGACTGGACGCCCGAGTCCAACCGCATATCGAGGGTGCAGTGCTGATCCTGCTCGGGCTCGCACTGCTGTTGAATCTGCTGCCCTGGCCGCTCGCCCAGCAACTGACCGCTGCCGTACTGATCAGCGCCGGCGCGCTCACGACCATCCGCCTACTGCGCTGGCAGCCGTGGCGCTGCGCTCGCCCGGACCTGCTGATCCTGCTGCTCGGCTATGCCTGGCTCGCGCTCGGGCTGCTACTTTTCGGTCTGGCCACAGTGCTGCCGCGATTGCCGCTCAGTGCGACGCTGCATGCGCTGAGCGTCGGCGCACTGGGCAGCCTGACCTTCGCGGTGATGGCGCGCACGCGATTGATCTACCGTTTTCGCGATCCCGCGGAGCAAAGCCGGATTCAAGCCATGGCGCTGCTGATCAGCCTGGCTGCGCTGGCGCGCGTGCTGCCGACGTTGCTGGATCGACGACCAGGCTGGCTGCTACTCGCCGCAGGCTGCTGGTCATTGGCCTTTCTGGCGTTGGCACTGCTGCTCTGGCGTTGTCGTGATGTGCACCCGGACAGCGCCCGCGGCAGCGCCGACCGCTAAGTCATCAACCGGAACTCTCGGGCATTACGCTTGACCTACATGCAGCCGGCGGCGAATTGCAGCCGCGCCTCTCGCACTCATCGAGGCCTGCATGACTGACCTGCGCACCCTGCTGCTGAACCAGGACACCCAGGGCGCCGAGCTCTTCGACTCGCCCAAGGAGCGACTGATGTTCTACCGCTCTGAAATTCACTTCGAATCGTCACTACTGGCCGAACGCACCAGCGCCTACTTGTCGTCGCAGTCGTTTCTGATGATCGCCTTCGCCTCCTCGATGGCCAACAGCAACCCCGAATGGGGCGACCTGTTCCGCCTCGTAGTACCGGCGATCCTCTCGGTGCTGGGGCTTATTACCTCGCTCCACGCCATGCCCGGCATCAAGGCCAATTTCGAAGTCATCGAACGCTGGCACCAGAAGCAGGCCGAACTGCTGCAGCTCGAAGGCCGCGTGGGGATGCTGCCAAACAACGAGTCGGCGCTGTTCGGCGAGGGCAACAGCCCGGTCGGCGGCCATCGCTACAAGCGCACCCTGCTGTTCTCGCTGCGCACGCCGATCATCTTTTCCCTGGTCTGGAGCGCATTCGGCCTGCTGTGCCTGGCACTGAGCTTCATGGACTGACGCCGCGCATTGCCTCGGATGCTCGCAAGTGCTTAGCTGGAACCATCCGTACGGAGAACCCCATGCCCGATTCTGACCGCCCCCGTTTTCGCGTCGAGGCGGATCGCCAGAACGCCCATCGGCGGGTACGCTACGTCGAAACCAACCGACCGGATGACGGCAGCTGCACGCTCTGCCAGCTGGACGAGGAAAATCCGGCACCGCTCGACGAGAACCCCGCCATGGCGCAAGACAACCCCAGCAACGAAGAAAACGAAGAAAACGAAGAAAACGAAGCCTTTGCCGAATCCACCCTGATCCAGGCGATCGAGAACCAGCTCGAAGCTGGCGAGCCAGCCGCCGTTCAGGCGACGCTGAACAAGCTCACCCTGGTCGGCTACGAGCGTGATGAATGCCTGCAAATGATGGCGTTGGTCCTGGCGCACGAAATCCACAGCATGCTGGCCGAAGACCGGCCGTTCGACGCCGCCCGCTACGAGGGCATGCTGCGCAAGCTGCCGGAGCTGCCTGAAGCCGCCGAATAAGACTTGGATCAAGGCAGGGCCACTGACAGCATCTACACTCAGCAAACAGGGCATGAGCCCACCATCCGAGGAGCGAGCATGTCGTACACCCCTGAGTTGGTCGCCGAACTGGACGTACTTCGCCAGTTCAATCTGGAAAACCTGCAGGAAGGGCTGAAGGTGCATCACGATGCCAGTCCTTCGACTATCGCTGCCTTTTCACGCCTGCACGCCAAGGGTCTGATCACCCAGGCCGATGGCGGTTATCTCACCAGCCTCGGTCGTGATGCGGCCGAACAAGCGCAAACGCTGCTCACCATCCTGTCGGAAACCGCCACGGCCTGACGTATCAATGCCGTTGCGCTGTGCTTGCCCGGGGTACGGATGAAACCGGCCCTCGGCAACTTGCCTGTTCAATCGACAAGCGCACCACCAGCCTCAAGCCCTGCGTCAATCGGCCGATGTACAGGTGTCAGCTTCGCCTGCACGAACCAGCATGATCCACTCCCAGCATATCCATCCGATTCTCGAAGAAGGCATTGATCGCAAGGTGCTGGCCACGCTGCGCGCGCGTTTTCTCGCGGTTAACAGCGCACGCCTGGAGCGCACGCTGCAGGCCATGTCCACGCGACAGCAGCAGGTTCTCCGGCTTCTGCCTTTGCTGTTCCACGTCAATCATCCGATCCTGCCAGGCTATGTTTCGGCAACCACGCCTGCCGGGCTCGCCAATTTCGAACCGGATGCCGAGCTGCTGGCCGAAGCACAACGCCTGACCCGCTCGTTCGCCTATAAACCGGTGCGCGGGAAATCACCGCAGCCGATCCTCGGCCTGTTTCTGATGGGCAGCCTGGGCACCGTGGCACAGGACGAACACAGCGATCTGGACGTCTGGGTTTGCCATGCGCCGGAACTGGACGCTCGACAGACCGCGGAACTGCGCCGTAAATGTGAGCAGCTACAAGCCTGGGCCGAGAGCCAGGGCAGCGAAGCACACTTCTTCCTGGTCGACCCGCAGCGCTTCACTCAGGGCCAACGCGACGCGCAACTGACCTCCGATGACTGCGGCACCACTCAGCATTACCTGCTGCTGGACGAGTTCTACCGCACCGCCCTGTGGCTCGGCGGACGCACGCCGCTGTGGTGGCTGGTGCCCGACTACGAGGAGCACCGCTACGACGAGTACGTGGCAACGCTGCTGGCCAAACGCTTCGTGCGCGGAGACGATGTGCTCGACCTGGGCCACCTCGGTGAAGTGCCACCGGGAGAGTTCGTCGGTGCCGGGCTATGGCAGCTCTACAAGGCCATCAGCGCGCCGTACAAGTCCCTGTTCAAATTACTGCTGGTGGAGGTCTATGCCAGTCGATATCCACAGTTGCGCTGTCTGGCGCTGGATTTCAAACAGGCCATCTATCAGGGCCGAATCGAGCTCAACGAACTTGACCCTTATATCGCGGCCTACCAAGCCATCGAGCGCTATCTGAGTGATCGCGGCGATCCAGAGCGCCTGGAGCTGGCCAGGCGCTGCCTGTATTTGAAGGTCAATCGCCCGCTTAGCCGACCCCCGATCAATCGCAACAAGAGCTGGCAACGCACATTGCTCGAAAACCTGACCCGCGGCTGGCACTGGGACGAGCGGCAGTTGGCGTTACTTGATAACCGTAGCCACTGGAAGGTGCGCCAGGTCAGCCAGGAGCGCCGCGCACTGGTAAACGAACTGACTTACGGTTATCGCTTCCTAAGCGATTTCACCCGTCGCCTGCAGGCGACCAGCCCGCTCACCAGCCGCGATCTCGGTGTACTCGGCCGCCGCCTGTATGCCGCCATCGAACGCAAGGCCGGCAAAGTGGAAGTGGTCAATCTCGGCATCTCGCCAGATATGGCCGAAGACAGCCTGACCCTGGTCCATGACTACGACGCTGCGGGTAACGTGCGCTGGTCGCTCTACCAAGGCCAGCTCACGGCGCAGGAACTGCCTAATTTCGCCCCACTGAAACGCTCCCGCGAACTGGTCGCACTGCTCGCCTGGTGTCATCGCAACGGCATCGTGGACGGCGGCACCCATCTGTCGCTGTTCCCTGGTGATAGCGGCCTCAGCGAAGCGGAGCTGTTCGCAATTTTCAGCGATCTGCGCCGCTCCCTGCCGATGCCCCTGAGTCAGGTCGATGAAGAGGCGCTGCTGGCAGCAAGCAGGCCAAGCCGCATCCTGCTGTTGGTCAATGTGGGAATGGACCCCACCCGGGATATTGCGGGGCTCGCGAACGGAGAGCACTCAAGCCTGATGACCATAGCGCCGGAGAACCTGGTTTTGAGCGTGGATCAGGTCACGTTGAACAGCTGGAACGAGATGCTGGTGACCCGTTTCGAAGGACCGAAGGCGCTCGCCCTGTGCCTGCGCGACTTCCTGGACAGTCTCGAACCCACTGCGTCAGTACCGCTGCTGCAGGTGTTCTGCTTTGCGCGCAATCGCGGGCTGCCCGTTGCCCGGCGAGTCGAGCAGATCTTCGAGGAGGCGCAGCAAAGCGTTTCCGACGCGCCCCGGGGGCGCTACCTGCTACAGATCCGCCAGCATTTCCACATGTTCCAGCGCAGCGCGAACGACCTGCGCCTGACCAACCTGACCGACCGCCCAGCACTGCTTGAGCACCTAGGCGAAGCCCATCATGATTTTAGTCCGCTGCGACTTGATCGTGCGGCGCTGGAGGGTGATGACCTGGCGCTGATGCTTGCGCAGGGGCGCCCGGGCTGCTTGCAGGTGTTCTATCGCGTCGCAGGCGAAACCGCCGAACTCAGCGTACTCGATGAGTGCAACGCGCTATGGCACCAGCAATTTCGCTATCACGACGAACGCACATTGCTGCGCCCACTGATGCGTTTCCTCGAATCGATGCTGTTTCGGCGCAACGCGCAGCAGGCTGGTCAGGTGCCGGAACTGGTCGACACGACGATCCTGTTCTATCGCATTCACTCCGGCCATGGCGCGCAACCAGCGCAGCTCGAACGCCGCCCGCCGCCGCAGGGCGAGATCAATGATCCGTTCTATGATGTGCAGGCGATTGTGGAAGCCGCCGAAGGTGGGCGCTCGCAGGTCACGCTCTACTGCAATCAGCAGGAGTTTTCCGGCCTGGAGTACGGCGCCGAACTCTTTGCCGCCGCGGCGCGCACCATCATCTCGCGCCGACGCGAGAACCAACGTTATCCCTGCTATATAACCGATCTCGATCTCACCGGCCTGCACGGCGGTGGCCGCAGCCAGACGGTGCAATACCTGCGTTACAAGTCACGCCTGGAAGCCGCGCTGAATGCCGCAATAGAATCGTAATGATAACGATTATTAGTTGATACCATTTTGCCTTCACGCTAGGATCGCCCCGCCACCGGCGCATCGCCCCAATCCGAGCATCCAACGTGAACGAGCAAGGCAGCAGAACCGATCTGTTCGTCAACCATCGCAACGCCCTCGTTGATTACGCGGCTCCCATCACTGGCTGCCGAGCCGAAGCAGAGGAAGTCGTGCAGGAGGCCTGGCTCAGATTCAGCCAGACCCAACAAAACCACCTCACCCAGCCGCTGGCCTACCTTTATCGCATCGTGCGCAATCTGGCATTGGACATCGCGCGACGCGCCGGCAATCAGCGACGCGAAGAAGACGCCGAACAGCTGTTCGCGGGGCTGCCGGCCAGTACACCGTCGCCGGAACAGCATCTTTGTCAGCAGGACGAACTGCGCCGGATCGCCGAGGCGCTGGCGCGATTGCCGGAGCGAACCCGCGTGGCATTCGAAATGCACCGCCTGGGCGGTTATACGTTGCAGCAGATCGCTGCTCACCTGGGTATTTCCGTCGGCCTGGCCCACCAACTCGTGCGTACTGCCCTCAGTCACTGCGCAGCGGCACTGGACGACGAGTCATGCTGAAGCGCAATCGACCGATCACGCCGCCCACGAAAGCGACCGAACCTCAGCGGAAGTCGCGATGAGCAATACACCTCGCCAGGACCCTCATTGGAACTCAGCCATGGAGTGGCTGCTTTGGCTGCAGGAATCACCCGATGACCCAGAATTGCGTGCGGCCTGCGAGGCATGGAAGCGCGCGTCACCTGCCAACGCCCGAGCCTGGCAGCGGGCCGCGCGCGTCTGGCATCTCAGCGGCCAGCTGCCATCCTCCAGCCGGAACCGCTGGCCGGGCAGTCGTAGACGTCGATCTGCCGTATTCACAACGGCTGTGGCAGCCTGCCTTGCGCTGCTGATGGTATTGCTGCCAACGCCCCAGGGCGCCATTGATAACCCTCACGGTGGACTGCGCAAGCTGGTGCTGGAGGACGGCAGCCGCATCTGGCTGAAGGGCGGCAGCTCCATTCGGCCACACTTCAACGCGACGCATCGGCAACTGGATCTTCTCGAAGGCGAAATATTCCTCGACGTCACGACTGACCCAGCGCGCCCTTTCATCGTGCATGCCGCTGACAGCAACGTTGAAGTTACCGGCACCGCATTTACGGTCGCCCTTGATGGCACCACGCTAGACGTGGCGGTTGCACACGGTTCGGTTCGGGTCGAGAACCCGCAGCGCGCCACCGTGCTCAAGCAAGGCCAACGCCTGCGGCTGAACACTGATGCGGGCTTGCGCAGACGCACGGCCATAGCCCCGACACATGTTGCAGCCTGGCGCCACGGCCAGCTGATCGCAGCAGACCAGCCGATCAGCGAGGTGGTGGACCAGCTCCGCTCGTACCATCAGGGCTGGATTCTGCTCAGGGACGATAGCCTCGCCGCTGAGCGCGTTACCGGGTTGTACAACCTGAACGATCCCCAAGCCGCTCTCGAAGCCTTGGTCCAGCCACATGGTGGTCGTGTACAGCGCTGGTCACCCTTCGTTTTGGTCATTGATCGCTGAGCACACGATTTATTTTCTGAAAATTCGTCAGCGCCGTTCGTCTAACTGCATGCAACCGATAAGTATTTGCATTTGCAGAATCAAGAAGAAGGAACGATCAGTGAGTCCGCGCGCCCCAGCCCACCACCATCAACCTGTTTTCCAAAGCCTGTTTGGCGCCGCCGTGCTGGCCGGGCTGCTAGCCCATGGACCCGCCGCGGCGGACACAACGCCAGCCTTACAACAGCAGGCGCGGCACTACGATATTCCTTCTCAACCATTGTCCGCAGCGCTGATCGACTTCGGCCAGCAGGCCAACATGCAAGTCAGCGCCGACAGCCGGCTGCTAAGCGACAAATACTCTGGGGCGGTACAGGGCACGCTCACTCTGGAGCTGGCCCTGCAACGTTTACTTGGCGGCACAGGACTGATCTGGCACCTCAGCCCCAACGGCGCACTCAATCTCGAACCGGAACCCTCTCGCGCAGCACCCTCCGAGCGCCCCATGCAATTCGACGACGTCGTCGTACTGGCCGAGCAGCAGCGCAAACAGGGCGATACGGTAATCGACCGGCGCACCATCGAGGCGCTACCTGCGGGCAATGGCGACATCACCAGCCTGCTGCGAACACATCCGAATGTGCAGTTCGATGACAGCCAGTTGAGCAGCAAGACCCCAGGTGAGATCGACCCGGCCGATATCAGCATCAACGGCGCGAAGTACTGGCAGAACCTCTATCTGGTCGATGGCATCAGCATGAACAACGACATCGATCCGGTAGCCGATAACCCGGTGAGCATGACCGATGTGCCCGGCCGCAGTCAGGGCATGGCCCTGGACACTGACCTTCTAGAAGAGATTCGTATCCTCGACAGTAACGTGCCAGCCGCTTTTGGCGGTTTCAATGGCGGTGTGGTCGAGGCCATCACGCGCAAACCGCGCAAGGAACTGCAGGGCAAAGTTTCGCTACAGATGGCGCGGTCGGAATGGACCGAATATCACATCGACGAAACCCAGGAGGAGGACTTTCAGAATTCATCGAGCGCGGCAAACCAACCGGAATTCGACAAGCTGATTACCCGCGGCACATTGGAAGGCCATTTGACCGACAACTTCGGCTTGCTGGCGAACTTCTCGCGGAAAACCTCGACCATCCCGCTCAAAGGCTACAACGGCAACTACAGCACCCCTGAAGAGGGCATGGACAAAGAGCAAAAACGCCAGATCGACAACTACTTCGTCAAGGCCAGCTGGCAAGTGAACGACGCTCTGGAAATGAACCTGAGTCTGACGCACGCGCCGCAGGTCAATGAGTACTTCATCGTCAACGCGCGAGACTCATCGACGCGCATCCAATCCGGCGGCGACATGCTCAACTGGCGCATCGACTGGGAAGGTACGTTGGCCAAGGTCAGCAATACCTTGCTCTGGAATCGCCTGGAGAACTCGCGAGATAGCGAGAAGGACTATTACAAGGGCTGGTACTGGTCGGAAACCACCAACTGGAGCTCCAGCACCCCCACCACCCGGCTCAGCGCCGAGGGGAGCTACGGCGATATCGAACAGCAGCAGACCACCCACGGCTACAAGCTGAACGCGGACTGGACAGCGTTTCGTCTGCTGGGCCTAGACCACCGCATGCAGAGCGGCCTGGAGCTATCGCAACAGAACACCTACTACAAGCGGCTCGAACAGTTCCAGTACGGCTCGCTGCTGCGCGCCACCAGCAGCTGCATCGAGAGCGACTGGTGTTCGATGGGCTATACGCCGAACTTCTCTTCGCCCGCCCAGGCCTTCACCCGTCTGAACACCTATGAAGCCGGCAAGATCGAGTTCGATACCCGCGCCTGGGCTCTGTTTCTACAGGACGAAATGAAGGTCGGCAGGCTGACGCTGCGACCCGGCCTACGCCTGGATGGCGACGACTACATGGAGCAGAAAACCCTCGCTCCGCGCTTCGCCATGGAATTGGACGTGTTCGGCAACGGCCGTACCCGCATCATTGCCGGAGCCAACCGCTACTACGGTCGCAGCATGGGCGCTTACCGCCTATATGACGGACGCGCCGCACTGCAAACCACCCAGACCCGCGCCAACGGCAGCAAGGAGTGGTCCGCACCGATCCGCACAGCCAATGCCAGCAAATTCAGCCAGCTGGACATTCCTTACGATGACGAGCTGACCCTCGGACTGGAGCAGATATGGTGGGACACACGTTTCGCCTTCAAGTACGTCAACCGCAAGGGTCGCGACCAGATCATCCGCACCCAGGGCCGATATCTCGATCAGCCCACCAGCAACCCGAACGAGCTGAGCACCAGCTATTACACCTACGCGAACCTGGGCAGTAGCGAAACCGACGTCTACACGCTGAGTATCGCCCCGCTGCACGATCTCGAACTGCTCGGGACGCGCACCCATGCCGAACTCGCGGTCGACTGGACCGACGTGACGAGCTCGCATGAGGACTACTCGACCGCAGTCAGCGAGGCACTACTGGAAGATCCGCTGATCCAGTACGACGGCGCAATCATGCGCTACTCCGAGCGTCCGGCGGACAACTTCAATCGCCCCTGGACGGTACGCCTGACCACCATCACCGACATTCCGCAGCTGAACCTCAGCTGGAGCAATTTCCTCCGTTACCGGGATGGCTATCGTCGCATCGCCGATACGGGCCAGAACACGCTGCACAACGGCGCGCCAATCGATATCTGGGCAGAACAGGCCTTCGCCGCTGCTCTGGTCTGGGACACGCGCCTGGCCTGGGAACAGCCAACAGGCGGCAGCCAGGCGATCTTCGTCAACCTGGATGTCAGCAATCTGCTGGACGAAGTGGTGGTCAGCTCGGTGACCAGCAGCGGCGTGCCGACCTACGAGATCGGCCGGCAGTTCATGGTCGAAGTCGGCTACCGCTTCTGATGGCGCGCATGGTGGAGTTGCATGCGCTTGGCCTGTTCCTGCTGCTGGCATCGACAACACCGGCAGCCTGCACATTGACGCAAGAGCCGGGCGGGAAACCGGATTACGCCTGCCTGCGGGAAACCTACAGCCGGCCGTCGGCGCAATGGCCGGCGCCCCAGGTGGACGGCGATGTCGCCTGGCAGGAACTGGGGCCGCTGCCCGACCGCGCGCCCTCGCCCCACGGGCAACCCTTTAGCGAAGCCCGCGCCGCACTCGGCGAACAGCTGTTCTTCGATCCGAAACTGTCGCGCTCCGGACAGATTGCCTGCGCATCCTGTCACGAGCCCGATCTCGCCTTCGCCGACGGCCGCAAGGTTTCGTTCGGCCACGACCGCCAGGCGGGACGGCGCAACTCGCCGAGCGTGGTGATGAGCGGCTTCACCCAGCACCCCTTCTGGGATGGCCGGGCGCAGGGTCTGGAAGGACAGGCGCTGATGCCGGTGGTCGACTCGCTGGAGATGGCCTTCAGCATCGAGGAGCTGCTGATGCGCCTGAACGCCGACTCAACCTATCGCGATCGCTTCGCCGCAGTATTCGGCGAAACGACCATCCAGGCCGACATGCTACGTCAGGCGCTGGCCAACTATCAGCGCACGCTGGTGCGCTTCGCCCGCAACACGCGCTTTGAGCGCTTCCTGCGTGGTCAGCACGATGCGCTGGACGACCGCCAACTGCACGGCCTGCATCTGTTCCGCACCAAGGCACGCTGCATGAACTGTCATCACGGCGCTACATTGAGCGATGACCAGTTCCATAACGCCGGCATGACCTATTACGGTCGCAAGTACGAAGATCTGGGGCGCTATGAGGTGACCGGCAAGGTAGAGGATGTGGGTCGGTTCCGTACCCCGTCGCTGCGCCTGGTAAGCAAGACCGGGCCATGGCTACACAACGGCCTGTTCCCTGATCTGATGGGCGTGCTCAATTTCTACAACGTAGGCATGCCCAGGCCAAAACCAACCGCCGCACAGCGGGACGACCCGCTCTTTCCGCAGACGTCGCCGCGCTTCAAGGCACTGAATCTCAGCAGCGATGAGCTAAGCGCCTTACGCAGCTTTCTCGACGCCTTATAAACCAGATGGAAACGCTCGGCTCGGCCGTCATCGGGCAGGGCTCAAGAACGGCAGCAGCTGTCTGCCAGCGATTACGATGCGTTGGATTCATCGCCAGGAAAGATGCTGGCGAGCACTGTTCCCGGCAGCTGGGCTGCCGGGCAACGGAGGGAGCAGGCGCTTAGGGTCAGAACGGATCGCCAGCCGCTTCAGGCTGATACTCGATGGCGAGCAGGGTCAGCTTGATGATCTTGCCGGCCGGGGTTGGCCAGTCGATGTGCTGGCCGACGCTCATGCCCAGCAGCGCGGTGCCGACCGGCGCCAGGACCGATACGGTGCCTTCCTTGCCGGCATCGTGCGGGTAGACCAGCGTCAGGTGATATTCCTTGCCAGTTCCCTCATCGAGGCAATGCACCCGCGAGTTCATGGTCACGACGCCCGCAGGCATCTCGCTGCGTTCCACGATCTGCGCCCGCGACAGTTCCTGCTCGAGCGCTTCGGCAGCCGGACCGTAGTCGTCAAGGCTGTCGAGCAGCCGCTCAAGGCGCTGCAGATCGAGTTGGGTAAGGATGATCGGCGGTGCACTGGTCATGGGTTCTGGCAAGCTCCTGCGAAAAGTTAAAAGACGAAAAAAGCAAAACCCCGCCCGAAGGCGGGGTTTTGTTGACCTGCGAAAGACACTATCACAGCAGCCCGAATAAGCAAGACCCCTGCCTGCAGGCCTCGGATTACAAGGCCTGCAGGTGCTATGAGTCAGATATCCTCGAACTCCATGGCTTCGCCACCCTGCTCCAGCGTCACCCGCGTCAGCAGTTCACCGAGGCGTTCGCCGCTGGCATCGCACAGCCACAGCTGGCTGCCCTCGTCGTAGTCGAAATGAAAGCCGCCGGAGCGAGCCGCGACCCACAACTGACGCAGCGCAGGCTGACGGCTCAGGATCAGCTGGCTACCGTTGGCGAAACGCACAGTCAGCACACCAGCGGAATTTTCCAGGTCGATGTCCATGCTGGTGTCATCGAATACGTCCTCGACACTCTCCTGCACAGCATCGATCAGATCGTGATAACGGGCTTCACTCAGGCTCATGCAACACTTCCTCGAATTGTCCTGCGCGCGACCCTGCCGCACGCGATGGCGGCGAGCTTAGCAGGGGGCGGTCGAATCAAGCGAGCCGCCGGCCAGCATGGCCGCCGTGTGACGTGCTGCTCGCATAGGCAATCCGCTGGGTGCTGGGTATACTCCGGCGATTAGATTTTTCAAGGATTCCAGTCCCCATGAAGCGTCTCCTGCTTCCCTTCATTGCTCTCGCCGTCTTCGCCGCCGCGCTCAGCGGTTGCGGCCAGAAAGGTCCGTTGTACCTACCGGATGACGAGCAAGCCGTCAAAGAACGTTCCAAAGATCGTTTCGAACTCTAAAGGAGGCTGTTCATGGAGGCCTTCTCGTACCGCGACGGTCAACTCTTCGCGGAAGGCGTGGCACTGCCCGCACTTGCGCAACGCTTCGGCACCCCGACCTATGTCTATTCCCGCGCGCACATCGAAGCCCAGTATCGGGCCTATGCCGATGCGCTGGATGGCATGCCACATCTGGTCTGTTTTGCCGTCAAAGCCAATTCCAACCTAGGCGTGCTGAATGTGCTGGCGCGCCTAGGTGCGGGCTTCGATATCGTTTCGCGCGGTGAGCTGGAGCGCGTGCTGGCCGCCGGTGGGCAGCCGGACCGTATCGTCTTCTCCGGCGTTGGCAAGACCCGCGACGACATGCGCCGTGCGCTGGAAGTCGGCGTGCACTGCTTCAACGTGGAATCCACCGATGAGCTGGAGCGCCTGCAGCAGGTCGCCGCCGAGCTCGGCACAAAGGCGCCGGTGTCGCTACGGGTCAATCCAGACGTCGATGCCGGCACCCACCCGTACATTTCCACAGGCCTGAAAGAGAACAAGTTCGGCATCGATATCGACAACGCCGAGACGGCCTATGCCCGTGCAGCCGAGCTGCCGAACCTGGAAGTGGTCGGCGTCGATTGCCACATCGGTTCGCAGCTGACCAGCTTGCCGCCCTTCCTCGATGCCCTCGACCGCCTGCTGGCGTTGGTCGATCGCTTGGCGGAACGCGGCATCCAGATCCGTCACCTGGATCTGGGCGGCGGCCTCGGCGTGCGTTACCGCGACGAGCAGCCACCGCTGGCCGGTGACTACATCCAGGCCGTACGTCAGCGTATCGAAGGCCGCGGGCTGGCGCTGGTGTTCGAACCGGGCCGTTCCATCGTCGCGAATGCCGGCGTATTGCTGACCCGCGTGGAATACCTCAAGCACACCGCGCACAAGGATTTCGCCATCGTCGATGCAGCGATGAACGACCTGATCCGTCCAGCCCTGTATCAGGCCTGGATGAATGTCATCGCGGTGCAACCGCACGAAGGCGATACACGTCGTTACGACATCGTCGGTCCGATCTGCGAAACCGGTGATTTCCTCGCCAAGGATCGTGAGCTGACCCTGGCCGAAGGCGATCTGCTGGCAGTGTGTTCGGCTGGCGCCTACGGCTTCGTCATGAGCTCCAACTACAACACCCGCGGCCGCGCCGCCGAGGTGCTGGTGGACGGTGACCAGGCGTTTGAAGTGCGCCGTCGCGAGAGCGTTCAGGAGCTATACGCCGGCGAAAGCCTGCTGCCCACTTGAGGCCAAGATCATGCTTCTGCGCTTTACCAAGATGCACGGTCTGGGCAACGACTTCATGGTCGTCGACCTGGTCAGCCAGCACGCACACATCCAGCCTAAGCACGCCAAGCAGTGGGGCGACCGCCACACCGGCATCGGCTTCGACCAACTGCTGATCGTCGAACCACCACAGAACCCGGACGTGGATTTTCGCTACCGCATCTTCAATTCCGACGGTTCGGAAGTGGAGCAATGCGGTAACGGCGCGCGCTGCTTCGCCCGCTTCGTGGTCGACAAGCGCCTGACCGTCAAACGCAAGATCAAGGTCGAAACCAAGGGCGGCATGATCGAGCTGGACATCCGCCCCGACGGCCAGATCCGCGTCGACATGGGCCAGCCCCGACTGGTACCGGCCGATATCCCGTTCCAGGCCGAGCAGGAAGGCCTGAGTTACCCACTCGAGGTCGATGGACAGCGCGTCGAGCTGGCCGCCGTGTCGATGGGTAACCCGCATGCGGTGCTGCGTGTCGACAGTGTCGAACAGGCGCCGGTGCATGAGCTGGGACCGCAGATTGAACATCACCCGCGCTTTCCACAACGAGTCAACGTCGGCTTCCTGCAGGTCGTCGACCGCCACCATGCGCGTCTGCGCGTATGGGAACGCGGCGCCGGCGAAACCCAGGCCTGCGGAACCGGGGCCTGCGCTGCCGCGGTAGCCGCCATTCGCCAGGGCTGGATGGATTCGCCAGTACAAATCGACCTGCCTGGTGGCCGTCTGTCCATCGAATGGGCAGGTCCCGGACAGCCGGTTATGATGACCGGCCCCGCCGTTCGCGTATTTGAAGGACAGGTTCGCCTATGACCGACCAGACCCAGGGCAGCATGCCGCTACCCGACGCCGAAGCCGTCGCTGCCTACCTGCGCGCCCATCCGGAATTCTTCGTCGATCACGACGAGCTGATCCCGGAGCTGCGCATCCCCCATCAGCCGGGCGCTGCGGTGTCGCTAGTGGAGCGCCAGGTCAAGTTGCTGCGCGAACGCAACATCGAGATGCGGCATCGTCTGTCGCAGCTGATGGATGTGGCGCGCGACAACGACCGCCTGTTCGACAAGACTCGCCGACTGGTGCTCGACTTGCTCGACGCCGGCAGCCTGGAAGAAGTGGTCAGCGCGGTCGAAGATAGCCTTCGCCATGAGTTTCAGGTCCCTTATGTCAGCCTGATCCTGTTCAGCGACGCCACGCTGCCGGTCGGCCGCTGCGTCAGCACTGGCGAAGCGCAGCAGAGCATCGGCGGGTTGCTCGAAGGTGGCAAGACCATCTGCGGCGTGCTCCGCCCGCATGAGCTGAGCTTTCTATTTGGCGCAGAAGACAGCGGCAGCGTCGGTTCCGCCGCTGT
This sequence comes from Stutzerimonas stutzeri, assembly GCF_038561965.1. NCBI lineage: Bacteria > Pseudomonadati > Pseudomonadota > Gammaproteobacteria > Pseudomonadales > Pseudomonadaceae > Stutzerimonas > Stutzerimonas stutzeri. Next base: position 4,156,893 of record NZ_CP139348.1, read on the forward strand.
GGTCAGCCTGAACAATCAGCTCGGTGTGCTGGCCATTGGCAGCCCAGACCCGCAACACTACAAGAGTTCGCTGGGCACGCTATTCCTCGGCTATATCGCCGAAGTGCTGACCCGCGTGTTGCCGCGCTTCGGCACCCCGCTGCGCTCGGTACGCTAGACGTAGCGATACGCCGCAAGCTTCGCGCAGCAGGAACAAGGCCGCGCGGCAAGACCAAAGGCTTTCACTTGGAGCTCGAAGCTTGATGCTTGCAACTGCTCTCGACGCCTACTTCGAATACCTGCGCAGTGCGCGGCAGCTGTCCGGCCACTCGCTGGATGGCTACCGCCGCGACCTGAACAAACTGCTGGCCTATTGTGAGCGCGAGCACATCGCCGACTGGCGCGAGCTGCAAGGCCGGCATCTGCGCCAACTGGTCGGTGAACTGCATCGCCAGGGCCAATCCAGCCGTAGCCTGGCGCGCCTGCTGTCATCGGTACGCGGCCTGTATCGCTATCTCAATCAGGAAGGGCTCTGCCAGCACGATCCAGCCGCCGGCCTGTCTGCACCGAAAGGTGAACGTCGACTACCGAAGCTGCTGGATACCGACCGCGCCATGCAGCTGCTCGATGGCGGCGTCGAGGATGATTTCATTGCGCTGCGCGATCAGGCCATGCTCGAACTTTTCTACTCGTCCGGCTTGCGCCTGTCGGAGCTGGTCGGCCTGAACCTTGATCAGCTCGACCTGCCCGCCGGCCTCGTCCGGGTGCTCGGCAAGGGCAATAAGGTGCGCGAGCTGCCGGTCGGGCGCAAGGCACGCGAGGCGCTGCGGGCGTGGCTGCCGCTGCGGGCGCTGACCAATCCGGCCGACGGTGCGGTCTTCATCGGTCAGCAGGGCCGGCGCCTCGGCGCCCGTGCGGTGCAGATGCGCGTACGGGAAGCGGGCGTCCGGGAACTCGGCCAGCATCTGCATCCACACATGCTGCGCCACAGCTTTGCCAGTCACATGCTGGAATCGTCTCAAGACCTGCGCTCGGTGCAGGAGCTGCTAGGCCACGCCGACATCGGCACCACGCAAATCTATACCCATCTGGATTTTCAGCACCTGGCCAAGGTCTACGATCAGGCGCATCCGCGCGCCAAGCGCAAGCAGGGCACCGACACATGAGCATTCGCCTGATCACGTTCGACCTGGACGATACCTTCTGGGAAACCACGCCAGCCATCCAAAGCGCCGAGACCGCGCTACGCGACTGGTTGGGCATCCACGCACCTCGCCTGGGCGAATTTCCCGTCGAGGCGCTGGGCGCGATCCGGCGCATGCTGGTCGAACAGGAACCGGCGCTGCGCCACCGTATCAGCGAACTGCGTCGGCGCATTCTGCAGCATGCGCTGCACGATGCCGGCTACCCCAGCGACGAAGCGGGCGAACTGGCCGAGCAGGCCTTTGAGGTTTTTCTCGACGCGCGCCACCAGGTCCAGATATTCCCGGATGTGCAGCCGACCCTGGAGTTTCTCGCCAATCACTACACCCTCGGTGTGATCACCAACGGCAATGCCGACGTGCGCCGCCTGGGCCTGGCCGACTATTTCCAGTTCACCCTATGCGCCGAGGAGCTGGGCATTGGCAAGCCTGACCCGCATCCGTTCCAGCAGGCCCTGCGCCTGGGCGACACACGTCCGGAGCAGGCCGTGCATATCGGCGATCACGCGCTGGACGACATCGCCGGCGCGCAACAAGCCGGCCTGCGGGCGATCTGGTTCAACCCCAAGCATGTCATCTGGACGCACGATTACCATCCCGACGCCGAGATCCACAGCCTGGCCGAACTACCCAAGCGGCTGCTCGCCTGGCGCGGCGACTAAGCGAGAACCCTCACGCCAGACGCGAAAAAGCCCGCTTTGGAGGCGGGCTTATCGCAATTCGTTTCGTGCTCAGATAGGGCGGCTGCCGTACTTGCTGTCCGGCTTCTTCGGCGGGTCGGCGACCACATTGGGTTCGACTTCCTGCACCTGACCGCCACGCGCCAGGAATTCTTCCATGGCCCGCGCCAGCGCATCGCGCTCTTTCTGCTTGGCTTCCAGACTCGGCAGCTCGTCCGGCTCTACCGCCTTCGCCTTGGTTTTCTTGACCGGCGTAGCGCGCTCGCTATCGGTCCCTTCATCATCGAGACTGTCGTCGCCCTCGTCGGCCGCGTTCAGCTCTTCCCCTTCCTCCTCGTCGCTAACGTCCAGATCGTCTTGTTCTAGTTCTTCGTCACTCATGTTCAACCTCATGGCCATGCCAAAGCGGAGTAAGTTATAGCCCAGCGCTGCGGAAATACCGACACCGCCAAAAAAAATTCAACTTGCCGTCCCGTGCAGCGTTGCCACTACCTGCCGCGCTCCACCCTGGTCGCGGTGTTCCCCGAGATAGATGCCCTGCCAGGTGCCAAGGGCCAGACGGCCCTCGCTGACAGGAAGGCTCAACTGACAACCGAGCAAACTGGCCTTGAAATGCGCCGGCAGATCGTCCGGCCCTTCGTAGTCATGCTCGTAGCCTCCCTCATCCTGCGGCACCAGGCGATTGAAGAAGCGCTCGAAATCTCGTCGAACCGCTGCATCGGCATTCTCGTTGATCGTCAGCGACGCCGAGGTATGCCGCAGCCACAGGTGTAACAGACCGACCCGGCATTGCTGCAGTTCCGGCAATGCGTCGAGCAGCTCATCGGTGACCAGATGAAAGCCGCGTGAACGCGCGCGCAAGGTGATCAGGGTCTGTTGCCACATGTTCGGAAGGCTCATGTTCAACGGCTGGTCGCGCGCATTCTAGCGTGGCGCAAAAAAAAACAAAGGGCGCCCAAAGGCGCCCTTGTCATATAGCAGCGAATCGTTACTGGCGAGTGAACTCCGGATAGGCTTCCAGACCGCACTCGACCACATCCACGCCTTCGTATTCTTCTTCCTCGCTGACACGCAGGCCCATCACTGCCTTGATGATGCTCCAGACGATCAGGCTGGCGATGAAGACCCAAAGGAAGATCGATACCAGGCCCAGCAGCTGGGCACCGAAAGTGGCATCGGCATTGGTCAGCGGCACGGCCAGCAGGCCCCACATGCCGGCGACACCGTGCACGGAGATCGCACCGACCGGGTCATCGAGCTTGAGCTTGTCCAGGCCAAGGATACTGAACACCACCAGCACACCGCCGACGCCACCGATCAGCGTCGCCTGCAGGGCACTCGGCGTCAGGGGCTCGGCGGTGATCGCCACCAGGCCAGCCAGCGCGCCGTTGAGCACCATGGTCAGGTCGGACTTGCCGAACAATAGACGCGCGGTGATCAGCGCCGCGATCAGGCCGCCAGCGGCGCCCATGTTGGTGTTGACGAACACCTGAGCGACGGCGTTGGCGTCTTCGATAGTGCTCATCTTCAGCTGCGAGCCACCATTGAAGCCGAACCAGCCCATCCACAGGATGAAGGCACCCAGGGTCGCCAGCGGCATGTTGGCACCGGGAATGGCGTTGATTTGACCGTTCGCACCGTACTTGCCCTTACGCGGACCAAGCAGCAGGACACCAGCCAGAGCGGCAGCCGCACCGGCCATATGCACAATGCCGGAGCCTGCGAAGTCGAGGAAACCAGCCGCGTCGAGGAAGCCACCGCCCCACTTCCAGAAGCCCTGAACCGGGTAGATGAAGCCAGTCATGACCACCGCGAAGGCGATAAAGGCCCACAGCTTCATGCGCTCGGCCACGGCACCGGAAACCACCGACATGCAGGTCGCAGCGAAGACGATCTGGAAGAAGAAGTCGGCGCGGGCGGAATAGTAAGGCGCGTCCTCGCCACCGGCAGCGACCAGGTCGACCGCATGCTCGTCACCGATCAGGAAACCCAGGCTCGGGAAGATGCCGCCTTCCGGGCTGGAGTACATGATGTAGTAGCCGACCAGCAGATACATGACCGACGCCAGCGCGTAGAGCACGATGTTCTTGGTGAGGATCTCGGCAGTGTTCTTCGCCCGCACCAGCCCGGCTTCGAGCATGGCGAAACCTGCCGCCATCCACATCACCAGCGCTCCGCAGATCACGAAGTAGAAGGTATCGAGTCCGTACTGGACGGGTATCAATGCAGTGCTATCCATGTGTCACCTCTTGCTGTCGCGCTGTGTGCGCTATTCGGTCCGCAGGCCACCGCATGCCGCTCCGGTGATCTGCGCCGCTTTTGGGTTGGCCCCGGGTTGGCTCCGGGGTCTGCGCTGAAATGGGTTACAGGTTGTAGCCGCGTTCGTTATGCAGGCTGAGGTCCAGACCGATGGTTTCCTGCTCCTCGTTGACCCGCAGGCCCATCACCAGATCGATCGCCTTGAGGATCAGGTAGGTGACGATTGCGGTGTACACCACGGTAAAGAGCACGCCCTTGAACTGAATCCACAGCTGCAGGCCGATGTTCTCCACCTCGCCGAAACCGCCCAGCATCGGTGCGGCGAAGACGCCGGTGAGCAGCGCACCGACGATGCCGCCAATGCCGTGCACGCCGAAGGCATCCAGCGAATCGTCGTAGCCGAGCTTGCGTTTCAGGCTGGTGGCGCAGAAGAAGCAGACCACTCCGGAAACCAGACCAATGACCAGCGCACCCATCGGACCGACAGTGCCGGCCGCCGGCGTAATGGCAACCAGACCGGCCACTACACCGGAGGCGATGCCCAGCGCGCTGGGTTTGCCGTGGCCGATCCACTCGGCGAACATCCAGCCCAGCGCAGCCGCCGCGGTGGCAATCTGGGTAACCAGCATGGCCATGCCAGCGGTGCCGTTGGCGGCGACAGCCGAGCCTGCGTTGAAGCCGAACCAGCCGACCCAGAGCATGGCCGCACCGATCAGGGTCAGGCCCAGGTTGTGCGGTGCCATCGGTGTGGTCGGATAACCCTTGCGCTTGCCCAGCACCAGGCAGGCCACCAGACCGGCGACACCGGCATTGATGTGCACCACGGTGCCACCGGCGAAGTCGAGAACGCCCCAGTCCCACATCAGGCCGCCATCGCCGCCCCAGACCATGTGCGCGATCGGTGCATAGACCAGCGTGAACCAGACGCCCATGAACACCAGCATCGCGGAAAACTTCATGCGTTCGGCGAAGGCGCCGACGATGAGCGCCGGGGTGATGATGGCGAAGGTCATCTGAAACGTGATGAAGACACTTTCCGGGAAGGCGCCGACCAGACTGTCCGGCGTCAGGCCGCTAAGAAACGCGCGGTCCAGACCGCCAACGAAGGAATTGAAGTTGGTGACGCCCGCTTCCATCCCGGTGGTATCGAAAGCGAGGCTGTAGCCGTAGACCATCCAGAGGATGCTCATCAGGCCGGTGACGGCAAAGCACTGCATCATCACCGAGAGAATGTTCTTCGAGCGGACCATGCCGCCGTAGAACAGCGCCAGCCCAGGGATGGTCATGAACAGCACCAGCGCAGTGGCCGTCAGCATCCATGCCGTGTCGCCTGAATCCAGCGTTGCCTCCTGCGCCAGGGCCAGGCCTGGACTTATCAGAGACAAAAGGGCTCCTAGCCCTGCGAATTTTCGCAGAGTCATGGTTTTACTCCTGGGGCGTGGGGGTTCGGAGGTGCTGCTTAAATCGCGTCGGTATCGGTTTCGCCGGTACGGATGCGGATGGCCTGTTCCAGGTTGACCACGAAGATCTTGCCGTCACCGATCTTGCCGGTGTTGGCCGCCTTGGTGATGGCCTCGATGACGCGATCGAGCTGATCGTCAGCGATGGCTACATCGATCTTTACCTTCGGCAGGAAGTCGACGACATATTCGGCACCGCGATACAGCTCGGTGTGGCCCTTCTGACGGCCGAAGCCTTTGACTTCGGTGACGGTGATGCCCTGAACGCCAATTTCCGACAGCGACTCGCGCACGTCGTCCAGCTTGAACGGCTTGATGATGGCAGTGACTAGTTTCATGAAAACTTCTCCCGTTTAGGTGGACTTGCCCCAGAAGTACGAACCCGGTTCAAGTCTAAGCTCAGTGTCTGGCTCTTGTAACGCTCCGGCTGTTGCCGAGCAGCTGTCCGACACCACCAATCTCTCCGACAAAGCGTCGCGAATCACCGATGCACCGCAACCGGTTGGTGCATGCGTCGCTGAGGACAAAGCAGTTTCGATGCCAGCTTTGTGCGAACCCCATGGTTGTGCGGGTTTCACCTGTGGAACGGCAGTCCGACGGGCGGTTCAGGGCAGGCGACGCACCTTATTGGTGCGACCGTGCACTGCGTGCTGCTCATTTTTTGTGCACGCGTCGTGAGATAGACGAAAAAAGTCGCGTGCTACACTGCGCCCCGTTCAATGACAGGTGTTTTTCATGTTGCCGCCAAAAGCTTTTCTTGATGCCATCGGCTCCCAGGCCTCGCGCCTGTTCAACGGCGAGACGCCGCTGCCACGTGGTGAATTCGAAGCCCAACTCAAGGGCGTGGTGCAGGGCGCGCTGAACAAGCTCGACGTAGTCAGCCGCGATGAGTTCGATAGCCAGATGGTGGTGCTCGCACGCACCCGCGCCCGCCTCGAAGCGCTCGAAGCCAAGGTCGCCGAAATGGAAGAAAAACTAACGCCGCCCGTGTCCTGACAGACCGGGCCGCGACACGATCAAGGAGTGATCGAATGTCCCTGGCCATAGTTCATAGCCGCGCTCAGATCGGCGTCGAAGCGCCATCGGTGACCGTTGAAGCCCACCTGGCCAACGGTCTGCCGGCTCTGGCGCTGGTCGGCCTGCCGGAAACCGCAGTGAAGGAGAGCAAGGACCGCGTACGCAGCGCCATCCTCACCTCCGGCTTCGACTTTCCGCCCCGCCGTATCACGCTCAATCTCGCACCGGCCGATCTGCCCAAGGATGGCGGCCGTTTCGACCTGGCCATCGCTCTGGGCATTCTCGCCGCCAGCGGCCAACTGCCCGCCGAGCGTCTGGACAAGCTGGAATGCCTGGGCGAACTGGCGCTGTCCGGCGCGTTGCGCCCGATCCAGGGCACGTTGCCGGCCGCTCTTGCCGCTCGTGCTGCCGGCCGTGCGTTGCTGGTGCCACGAGCCAACGCCGAGGAAGCCAGCCTCGCGTCTGGACTAACGGTCTATGCCGCCGAGCATTTGCTTGAGGTCGCCGCGCACTTCAACGGCGTCACGCCGCTGCAACCCTATGTGGCCCAGGGCCTGCTGCGACAGATCCAGCCCTACCCCGACCTGGCTGAAGTGCAAGGCCAGCAGGCCGCCAAACGCGGGCTGCTGATCGCCGCGGCCGGGGCGCACAACCTGCTTTTTTCGGGCCCACCAGGGACCGGCAAAACGCTGCTGGCCAGTCGCCTGCCAGGTCTCTTGCCGCCGCTGGACGAACAGGAGGCGCTGGAAGTCGCCGCCATCCACTCGGTGGCCAGCCACAGTCCTCTCGAACATTGGCCGCAGCGGCCCTTTCGGCAGCCCCATCACAGCGCATCGGGGCCGGCACTGGTCGGTGGTGGCAGCCGCCCGCAGCCAGGCGAGATCACTCTGGCGCACCAGGGCGTGCTGTTTCTCGACGAGCTGCCGGAGTTCGATCGCAAGGTACTCGAAGTCCTGCGCGAGCCCATGGAGTCGGGTCATATCGTCATCGCCCGGGCTCGCGACAAGGTGCGCTTTCCGGCGCGCTTCCAGCTGGTGGCGGCGATGAACCCCTGCCCGTGCGGCTATCTCGGTGACCCCAACGGCCGCTGCCGCTGCACGCCAGACCAGATCCAGCGCTATCGCAACAAGCTCTCCGGCCCGCTGCTGGACCGCATCGACCTGCACCTGACCGTGGCGCGCGAAGCCACGGCGCTCAATGCGCCACCGCAAACCGGGCAGAGCAGCGCCGTGCTGGCCGCGCAGGTGGCCCAGGCCAGGCAGCTGCAACTGGCCCGCCAAGGCTGCGCCAATGCATTCCTCGACCTCGCCGGTCTGCGCAGCCATTGTCAGCTGACGGCCGAGGACCAGGCCTGGCTGGAACGCGCCTGCGAGCGGCTGGCGCTGTCGCTGCGCGCAGCGCACCGTTTGCTCAAGGTCGCACGCACCCTTGCTGACCTGGAGCAGGCCGCGAGCATCAGTCGCCAGCACCTCGCCGAAGCGCTGCAATACCGGCCCGGCAACCAGGCCTGAGCCGCTCTGGCGCAGGCTTCGGCTAGCACCAAGCGGCCGCGGATAACCGCCGCTTTTAGCGGACTGTGTTAAGTTGGCTGGCTTTCGCCACAGGCGGCCACTCCCCAGACACAACCCGAAGGAGCGCAGCATGGAGGCAAAACAGCCCTCGTCTTCCCACCTAAACGCGCCGGTCTTCTACGGCTCGGCACTGATCATCCTGGCGCTGGTGATTTACAGCGTCGCCTTTCAGCGCCACGCGCAAACACTGTTCGGCGATACCCAAGCGTGGATCATCGCCAACGTCAGCTGGCTGTACATTCTCGCCGTCGCACTCATCCTGTTGATGGTGGTGCTACTGGCGTTCAGCCGTTACGGCGATATCAAGCTCGGCCCGGATCACAGCGAACCGGACTACAGCGCGCTGACCTGGTTCGCCATGCTGTTCTCCGCCGGCATGGGCATCGGCCTGATGTTCTTCGGCGTCGCCGAGCCGGTGATGCACTTCCTCGCGCCCCCCACCGGTGAAGGCGGCACCACGCTGGCGGCGCGCGAGGCGATGAAGATCACCTTCTTCCACTGGGGCCTGCATGCCTGGTCGATCTATGCCATCGTGGCGATGATCCTGGCCTACTTCGCCTATCGCCACGGCCTGCCGCTGACGCTGCGCTCGGCGCTCTACCCGCTGATCGGCGAGCGCATCTACGGACCGATCGGTCACGCCGTGGATATCTTCGCCATCATCGGCACGGTACTCGGGGTCGCCACGTCGCTGGGCCTGGGCGTCACCCAGATCAACACCGGACTGAACCACCTCTACGGCCTGCCGATCTCGGTACCTGTGCAGATCGGGCTGATCATCGCGACCACACTGCTGGCCACGATTTCCGTGGTCACCGGCTTGGACAAAGGCGTGCGCCGCCTGTCCGAGCTGAACCTGACGCTGGCGGCGCTGTTGCTGCTGCTGGTGCTGATCACCGGGCCGACGGTGTTCATCCTGCAGACCTTCGTGCAGAACACCGGCAGCTACCTGTCGGATATCGTCGACAAGACCTTCAACCTCTACGCCTACGAGCCGAACGACTGGATCGGCGGCTGGACGCTGTTCTACTGGGGCTGGTGGCTGGCCTGGTCGCCCTTCGTTGGCCTGTTCATCGCGCGCATCTCGCGCGGCCGGACGATTCGCGAGTTCGTCACCGGCGTGCTGCTGGTGCCGACCGCCTTCACGCTGCTGTGGATGACCGTGTTCGGCGACACCGCGATTCACATGATCCTCTGGGAGCACGTGACCAGCCTCGGCGAAGCCATCGAGCGCGACAGCTCGCTGGCGCTGTTCGCCTTTTTCGAGCACTTCCCTTTCTCAGGCTTCATCTCGCTGATCGCCATCATCATGGTGGTGGTGTTCTTCGTCACCTCGGCGGATTCCGGCGCACTGGTGGTGGACATGCTCGCCTCCGGCGGGCAGCAGGGTACGCCGGTCTGGCAACGGATCTTCTGGGCGGCCTCCATGGGCGGCGTGGCCATCGCGTTGCTGCTCGCCGACGGTCTGACCGCATTGCAGACCGCCACCATCGCCAGCGCCCTGCCCTTCACCATTGCGCTGCTCTGTTCGATGTGGGGCCTGCTCAAGGCGCTGCGCCTGGATGCCACCAAGCAGGGCCTGCGCTACCAAGCGTTGAGCACCTCACCCAGCGCGCCACGCAGCGCGGGTGGCTGGCAGCGTCGGCTACGCACGCTGATGCTGTTCCCGCGGCGCGCCCATGTGGTGCGCTTCATCACCGAAGTGGTGCGCCCGGCCTACGACGACATCGCCGAAGAAATGCGCAAGCAGGGCTACGTGGTTGAAATCAGCGAAGGCGAGGATCGTCGCCTGCGCTTCGAGATTACCCATGATGGCGAGCCGGATTTCATCTACGAGGTCCGCCCACGCGCCTACGCGATGCCCAGCTTCGTCGCCAGCAACGAGGATGACGAGCGCGAGGAGCGCAAGTACTTCCGCGCCGAGGTGCATCTGAAGGAAGGCGGTCAGGATTACGACGTGATGGGCTGGAGCCGCGAAGACGTCATCAGCGACATCCTCGGCCAGTACGAAAAACACATGCACTTCCTGCACATGGTCCGCTGAATCGGGTCAGCGTCCTGGCATGGCCAGGACGCTCCGATCACTGCGCGACACCCGCGGCCAGCCGCTCGGCGCTCATGAAACTCAGCAGCTCGGCCAATGGCAGCGGCTGGCTGACCAGATAGCCCTGCACCTGTTGCGCGCCGAACTGACGCAGCAGCTCGAGCTGTTCAGCGGTCTCGACGCCCTCGGCGACCACCTCGAGGTCGAGGTTGTGTGCCAGACCGACCATTGCCTGCACCAGCTGCAGTTTCTCTGGTCGCACGAGCATGCCGGCGACGAAGCTCTTGTCGATCTTCAGTAGTGTGATCGGCAGGCTGGACAGGTGCACGAACGACGAAAAACCGGTGCCGAAATCGTCCAGCGAGAAGCGCACACCCAGCTCGCCCAGCGCGTGCATGGCGGTTTGTACCTGTTCGCTACGGCGCATCACCGCGGTTTCGGTAAGTTCGAATTCCAGCCAATGCGGATCGATGCCGCGCTCGTCGATCAGCCGGTTGAGGGTCGGCAGCAGCTGGCTGTCCTGAAACTGGCGAAACGACAGGTTGATCGCCATGTGCAGTGAATCTGTACCGGAATCATGCAGGCTTTGCAGGTCACGCAGCGCCCGGGCGATTACCCAGTAGCCGAGCGGCACGATCAGCCCGCTCTCCTCGGCCATGGGAATGAAGGCGTCCGGCGCCAGCAGCCCCCTTTCGGGGTGTAACCAGCGCACCAGTGCCTCCAGCCCGACGATGCGGCCACTTTCCAGACACAGGCGCGGTTGGTAGTGCAGCTCCAGCTCACCGCGACGCAGGGCGCGGCGCAGTTCGCCTTCCTGATCGGCGAGACTGCGTGCGCTGCGACTGACCTGTTCGTCATAGAAACACCAGGTACAGCCCTGGCTCGCCTTGGCCTGGCGCATGGCGATCTGCGCATGCCAGAGCAGCGGATCGGCCTTGATACCCTCGCCAGCGCGCGCCAGCCCGATGCTGCAACCGAGCATCAGGCTCTCGCCTTCCACCCAATAGGGCTCTGCCAGGGCTTCGACAATGCGATCGGCAACCGCCTCGGCGCGCTCGGGTTCGTCGCGGGTATCGAGCAGCAGGGCGAACTCGTCGCCACCCAGCCGCGCCAGCATGTCACCGACCTCCAGCTGCGCCTTCAGCCGCGCAACCACCTGCAGGATCAGCCGATCCCCCGCCTGGTGGCCGAGTGCATCGTTGACGTGGCGAAAGTTATCCAGATCCAGATACCCCAGCACCAGGCCCTGTTCCTGGTGCTCGGCCAGGGCATCGCGCAGCAGCGCCTGGAAGCCCTGACGGTTGACGATACCGGTGTGCGGGTCCTGCTCGGCGAGTCTCTGCAATGTACCTTGCAGGTTGCAGCGCTCACGCACGTAGCGCAAACAGCGGCGCAATACCTCGGGACTCAGTTGATCCGCCACCAGCCAGTCGACCGCACCGTCCGGCAGCAGCGCCGGTTCATCATCGAGCAGCAGAATCAGGGGCCAGGGGAAGCGCCCGGCGGGCGGCTGACATTGCGGCGTGGCCAACAGCAGGCAGGGCGACTCGAGCTGTTCGCTGAGCGCATCCCAATCAGGCGCGACGATCAGGCGTTCCTGGCTGCGCGAGCGCTGCAGGCAGGCGTGCAGCCGCTCGGCCCAGTCGGGCCGATGCGCCACCAGCAACAGCGGCATGGTTTGGACAGGCGCTGGCAAGCGGCCTCCGGACTCGATTGGTTTGAAGGCGCCAAGCGCCTGTTATTCCCGCGCGATCCCTGTGCAACCAGCCTGTGCTCCCTGCAGCGCCGACAAGACTAATCCATTATTTCGTTCAGCCAAGCCCCAAGCACGACGATCGGCATTTTATTGAGCATGTAACGGGCCAGCATCGGTGCATCAGCCTGTTAAACTCCCGCCCCCGCTTCGAATGACCTGAACGACATGTCCCGACTCAATCCTCGGCAGCAGGAAGCCGTGAACTACGTCGGCGGCCCCATGCTGGTGCTCGCCGGCGCCGGTTCCGGCAAGACCAGCGTGATTACCCGCAAGATCGCCCACCTGGTGCAGAACTGCGGCACCCAGGCCCGTCACATCGTCGCCATGACCTTCACCAACAAGGCCGCGCGCGAGATGAAGGAGCGTGTCGGCAGCCTGCTCAAGGGCAGCGAGGCACGCGGCCTGACCGTGTCCACGTTCCACAACCTGGGCATGAACATCATCCGCAAGGAATACGCGCGCCTGGGCTACAAGCCCGGCTTCTCGATCTTCGACGACGGTGACATCAAGGCGCTGCTCACCGACATCATGCAGAAGGAGTATTCCGGCGACGACGGTGCGGATGAGATCAAGAACTACATCGACAGCTGGAAGAACGACCTGATCCTGCCCGACGAGGCTCTGGCCAACGCGCGCAACCCCAAGGAGCAGACCGCGGCCATCGTCTACCTGCACTACCAGCGCACGCTCAAGGCGTACAACGCGGTGGACTTCAACGACCTGATCCTGCTACCGGTGAAACTCTTCCAGGAGCACGCCGACATCTTGGAGAAGTGGCAGAACCGCATCCGCTACCTGCTGGTCGACGAATACCAGGACACCAACGCCAGCCAGTACCTGCTGGTGAAGCTGCTGGTGGGCATGCGCAACCAGTTCACCGTGGTTGGCGATGACGACCAGTCGATCTACGCCTGGCGCGGCGCGCGCCCGGAAAACCTGATGCTGCTGAAAGAGGATTACCCCTCGCTGAAGGTGGTGATGCTGGAGCAGAACTACCGCTCCACCAGCCGTATCCTCAAATGCGCCAACGTGCTGATTGCCAACAACCCGCACGTGTTCGAGAAGCAGCTGTGGTCGGAAATGGGCCATGGCGACGAGATCCGCGTGATCCGTACGCGCAACGAAGACGCCGAATGCGAGCGCGTGGCGCTGGAGATCCTCACCGAGCACCTGCGCACCCAGCGCCCCTACAGCGACTTCGCCATCCTCTATCGCGGCAACTACCAGGCCAAGCTGATGGAGCTGAAGCTGCAGCACCACCAGATTCCCTATCGCCTCTCGGGCGGCACCAGCTTCTTCGCCCGCCAGGAAGTGAAGGACCTGATGAGTTACTTCCGCCTGCTGGTCAACCCGGACGACGACAACGCCTTCCTGCGGGTAATCAACGTGCCGCGCCGTGAAATCGGCTCCACCACCCTGGAAAAGCTCGGCAACTACGCCAGCGAGCGCGGCATTTCGATGTACGCCGCCGCTGACGAAATCGGCCTCGGCACGCATTTGGATAACCGATACACCGAGCGTCTGTCGCGCTTCAAGCGCTGGATGGACAACGTGCGCCAGCAGTGCGCGCAGAACGACCCGATCGCCGCCATCCGCAGCATGGTGATGGACATCGACTATGAAAACTGGCTGCGCCAGAACGCCTCGAGTGACAAGGTCGCCGACGCGCGCATGGGCAACGTCTGGTTTCTCGTCGATGCGCTGAAAAGCACACTGGAAAAAGATGAAGATGGCGACATGACCATCGAGGATGCCATTGGCAAGCTGGTACTGCGCGACATGCTCGAGCGTCAACAGGAAGAGGAAGAAGGCGCCGATGGCGTGCAGATGATGACCATGCATGCCTCCAAGGGCCTGGAATTCCCCTCGGTGTACATCATCGGCTTCGAGGAGGAGATACTGCCGCACCGGTCCAGCATCGAGGCCGACACCATCGAGGAAGAGCGCCGCCTGGCCTACGTCGGCATCACCCGTGCCAAACGCAACCTGGCGCTGACCTTTGCCGCCAAGCGCAAGCAGTACGGCGAGGTGATTGACTGCACACCGAGCCGCTTCCTCAACGAGCTTCCGCCCGAGGACCTGGTCTGGGAAGGCCAGGAAGACGCACCGGTTGAAGTGAAAGCCGCGCGCGGCAACGACGCGCTGGCGGCGATGCGGGCGATGTTGAAGCGTTGAGAAAAGCCGCGACGGCGAAGCTACGGAGCTGATGCCCAAGGTCGGGCCTCCCACGGAAGCGGTTCGCACATACCGCTCCCCATGACGGCCGTGCCTTTACCGCGATAGCCGGCTGCGGACCGACGCAGATCAAAGGCCTCACCCGAGGTCCGTTTACAAGAGCGAGCGCGGGTGCGTGCCGCTCTTCTGGCGGAGACGCATCCTCGCGGCGACAGGTTGAAGAACCGTCGAAAACCACAAGCCTGGCATCGCCCTGCGCCTGAACGCCAACCACCTTCCACAGATCTGTTTGTATCCCGTAACCCAACCGGGGCATGCTTTGCCGGTCGCGGTTTCTGGAGGGATTCGATGTATCACGGCGAACGCTTCAATGCCTGGACGCACCTGGTCGGTGCGATATTGGCCTGTCTGGGTGCCATCTGGCTGCTGGTGCTCGCTGCGCTGGATGGCGAGCTGGCGAAGATCGTCAGTGTCGCGATCTACGGCCTCAGCCTGATCCTGCTCTACAGCATCTCGACCCTGTACCACAGCCTGCGCGGGCGGGCGAAGCTGGTCATGCGCAAACTCGATCACCTGTCGATCTACCTGCTGATCGCCGGCAGCTACACGCCGTTCTGCCTGGTCACTCTGGCCGGGCCCTGGGGCTGGACGCTGTTCGGCATCGTCTGGGGCCTGGCGGTGATCGGCATGCTGCAGGAGATCAAGCCACGCTCGGAAGCGCGGGTGCTGTCACTGGTGATCTACGCGGTGATGGGCTGGATCGTGCTGGTGGCGGTCAAGCCACTGCTGGCGGCACTCGGCAGTGCCGGCTTCGTCTGGCTACTGGCCGGCGGCATCTGCTACACGGTGGGCATCGTGTTCTTTGTCTTCGATGACCGCTTCCGCCATTGGCACGGCATCTGGCACATCTTCGTGATGGTCGGCAGCCTGCTGCACTTCATCGCGATTCTGTTCTACGTGATCTGACTCAGCGCGACTCGTCCAGCGCCGCCGCGCTGCCGAGTACCGCTTCCAGCTCGCTCGCGGCGGCGCGCAGATGCGGTACGAACTCCAGCAGCTGCGCCATCGAGTAGCGAATCACTGGCGCATGGCTGAACAGGCAAGCCAGCAACTCGCCGTCTGCATCGCGCACCGGCACGGCACAGGCGACCATGCCGTCGATGAATTCTTCGGAATCAGTGCCCAGCTGCTCTTCACGCACGCGCGCGAGGTCGTCGCGCAGCGCGCTAAGGTCAGTAATGGTGTTGCGCGCCATGCGCTGCAGCGGCAGGCGCGGCAGCACCCGCTCAAGCTGTTCCGGCGGCAGCGAGGCGAGGTAGAGCTTGCCGCTGGCGGTGCACCAGAGTGGCGTATGACTGCCGATGGGCAGATTGATCTGCAGCGGCCAGTTGGTCTGTACGCGGTCGAAATAGAGCATGTCCAGCCCGTCCGGGATCGCCAGTCCGCAGGTTTCGCCGACGACTTCGGAGAGCTGGCGCAGAATCGCCTGGCGCAGGGCCTTGTGCCGGCTGCTGCGCAGGATGTTCAACGCCGCGGCATGCAGGCGTTCGCCCGGCAGCAGGCCGCCACGCAGACCGAATTGCAGAAAACCTTCCTTCTCCAGCGTCTGCACCAGCCGGTGCGCGCTGGCCTTGGGGATATCCAGTCGCTCGGCCAGCGCGGTCGGACTCAGCGGCTCCTTCGCCGCCGCGACAGCCTCGATGATTTCCAGCACGCGGGTGATGGAAGATCCTTTCTCGCGGGGAGTGCTGCGCATCGTCTGCCTTGTCGTTGATGGATGAGAGCGGGTTGCCGGAGGCCGTAAGTGTAACTGGTGGGCTAAAGCGGAACGCCGCCCGGCCCACCCTACGTCGAGCCGTCAGGGTCCGGTAGGGTGGGTTTCAGCCCACCAATACGCACAGCCGCCGAAGCGAGCGGAGCGCCGTCCGACGCTACTTCATGGTCGGCATGGCGAACTCGGCACCGGCGCGGATACCGGTCGGCCAGCGGCGGGTCACGGTCTTCATCCGGGTGAAGAAGCGCACCCCGTCCGGGCCGTGCATGTTCAGCGGGCCGAACACCGAGCGCTTCCAGCCGCCGAAGCAGTGGAAGGCCATCGGCACCGGGATCGGCACGTTTACGCCGACCATGCCGACCCTGACGTTCTCCTCGAACTGCCGCGCGGTGTCGCCGTCGCGGGTGAAGATCGAGGTGCCGTTGCCGTATTCGTGGTCGTTGACCAGCTTCAGCGCCTCGTCGAAGCTCTTCACCCGCACCACGGCGAGCACCGGGCCGAAGATTTCTTCCTGGTAGATGCGCATGGCTGGCGTAACCCGGTCGAACAGCGTCGGCCCGACATAGAAGCCGTTCTCGTAGCCCTCGACCTTGATGCCGCGACCGTCGCAGACCAGCGTCGCGCCCTCTTCCACACCGAGATCGATGTAACCGCTGACCTTCTGCTGGTGCTCGCGGGTCACCAGTGGGCCCATGTGCGGCTCGGGCTCGACGCCCAGGCCTGGGCCGGTGCGCATCTGGCCGATCTCGCCTTGCAGCATGCCGACCAGCTTGTCCGCCACCTCGTCACCGACGCACACCGCCACCGAAATCGCCATGCAGCGCTCGCCGGCCGAGCCATAAGCGGCGCCGATCAGCGAGCTGACCACCTGCTGCGGATCGGCGTCGGGCATCACCACCATGTGATTTTTCGCCCCGCCCAGGGCCTGGCAACGCTTGCCGTGGGCCGAGGCGGTGGCATAGATGTATTCGGCGATGGGCGTCGAGCCGACGAAACTCACTGACTGCACGCGCTCGTCGGTGAGCAGCACGTCCACCGCTTCCTTGTCGCCGTTGACGATGTTCAGCACGCCGGCTGGCAGCCCGGCCTCGGCTAGCAGCTCGCCGAGCAGCATGGTCGCACTGGGGTCCTTTTCCGAGGGCTTGAGGACGAAGGTGTTACCGCAGGCGATGGCCACTGGCAGCATCCACAGCGGCACCATGGCGGGGAAGTTGAACGGGGTGATGCCGACGCAGACGCCGAGCGGCTGCATCAGCGAGTTGGAGTCGATGTCGCGACCGACATTGGAGGAGAACTCGCCCTTGAGCAGGTGCGGGATTCCGCAGGCGAACTCCACCACTTCCAGCCCACGGGTGACTTCGCCCTGGGCATCGGAGAAGACCTTGCCGTGCTCGCTGGTGATCAGCCGGGCAACATCGTCGCGGCGACGTTCGAGCAATTCCTTGAAGCGGAACATCACCCGCGCCCGCACCAGCGGTGGCGTCTTCGACCAGCCTTCGAAGGCGGCCTGGGCAGCGGCGATGGCCTCGCGGGTTTCATCCGCTGAAGACAGCGAGACGTAAACGCGCGGCTCGCCGGTGGCCGGGTTGTAGACGGTAGCGTGGCGCTCGGAGCGGCCAGCGACGGCCTCGTTATTGATCAGATTGCCGAGGGTCTGCATGGCTTCACTCCTGGTTCCAGACGGTTTCGTAGAGGTCGATGATTTCCGCTTCGGTGGGTACGCGCGGGTTGTTGCCCGGCGAGCCGGAGGCCAGCGCCTGACGCGCCATGGTCTCGCGCAGCTCGAAGAAGCGTTCACGGCTGATGCCGAACTGTTCCGGGCTCGGCACTTTGAGTTCCTGATTGATCGCGCGCAGTTCGGCGAGCAGTTTGCCGTTGGCCACCTCGACACGGTCGGTCTGCGCGGCAACGCCCATGGCCCGCGCGCAATCGGCATAGCGCTCGGGCGCGGCGGGAATCGAGAAGGCGGTGATCGCCGGCAACAGCATGGCGTTGGACAGCCCGTGCGGCACATGGAAGAAGGCGCCGATCGGCCGGCTCATGCCGTGCACCAGCGCCACCGAGGCGTTGGAGAAGGCGATCCCGGCCAAGGTCGCGCCAAGCATCATCGCCTCGCGGGCGGCACGATTGCCCGGCTCATTGAAGGCCGCGCGCAGGTTCGGCGCCAGCAGGCGCATGGCTTCCAGCGCCTGCGCATCGCTGTAGAGGCTGGCCTTGCGGCTGACATAGGCCTCGATGGCGTGGGTCAGCGCATCGATGCCGGTGTCGGCGGTGACCCGCGGCGGCAGCGAGAGGGTCAGCTCGTAGTCGATCAGCGCAGCGATGGGCATGAAGCCGAGGCCGGCACAGAGCATTTTCTCGTCGCTGGTCTCGTCGGTGATGATGGTGAAGCGCGTCGCCTCCGAGCCGGTGCCAGCCGTGGTGGGGATGGCAATCAACGGCAGGCCGGCTTCGCTGACGTCACGCGGGAAGCGGTAGTCGCGCATCTCGCCGCCGAACTTGCCGAGGATGCCGATGGCCTTGGCCGAATCGATCGGGCTGCCGCCGCCGAGCGCGACGATGGAGTCGAAGTCGCCCTGACGGACCATTTCCACACCCGCTCGAATCGAAGCAGCAGTCGGTTCGGGCAGGGTATCGGCGAAGCACTGGCTGGCGATGCCGGCCTCTTCCAGCTGACCGGCGATACGCGCGACATAGCCCAGCTCGACCATCATGCGGTCGGTGACGATCAGCGGGCGATTGCAGCCCAGCTCCTTCAGCACGCGGGCGAGTTGCTGGCTGGCGCCGGCGCCGACTTCCATCAGGCGCGGCAGAACGATGCGATGACTCATGGGCACTCTCCGAAAATGGACCGCTTGGCGAGATGGCAGCTTCTTATTTTGAGACTCAACGTCTCACTATGCACTGGAGAGTAGGTAGAGCAGGCAGCCGCCGTCAACCCGAAACGAAACCTTTCGTCTCGGGGTCAGGGATGTGCTTATTGGGAAACAGGATCAGCGTGCGTTCAGACGATCGCGAAGCTGAGTCGATTGCTGGCGAAGGCGTTCACAAGCGGACTGCACATCGGCCCGCGCCTGGGCATCCAGCTCGTCCATATCAGCCTCGACATTGAGCAGCACGGCGTCAACGCAGGCGCTCAGCAACAACACCGCCGCCTCGACATCACAGCGCAGCGACGCCTCGACCATCGGCAAGGCGCGCTCGGCGATGCCCAGCGCCTCGACGCAGGCATGCGCCGTCGCCAGCGGCACCGCGCATGCCTGCCGCGACAATTCGGGCGCTCGACCCTCGTCTTCCTTCAGATATTCGGAGAAGACCGCCACGTCGTCTTCGGCAAAGGCGCCAGGACGACCCAGCAGCGAGCGGGCGGCGGCCAGCAGCGCGTTACAGGAGGCATCGCCATGCGCCGCGCTGACCCGCAGCGCCTTGACGATCAGCGCCACGGCCAAGTCAGCCGTGACTGCGGTAACCGCCCCGCAGCCGGGCAACGCACGCTCCGCCACGGCGTGGCGGAACTGCGCAAGGCTCAGCTGCCAGAGCCCCTGCCCCGCGCCCGGTCTGTCGGTTTCGCGCATCAGGCCGACTTGGCGCCGTCCCAGTGCAGCAACACGTCGAGCATGCGGTTGGAGAAGCCCCACTCGTTGTCGTACCAGGCCATCACCTTGACCAGCTCGCCCTGCACGCGAGTCTGGCTGAGGTCGGCCACGCAGGACGCCGGATAGCCATTGAAGTCGCAAGACACCAGCGCCTCTTCGTTGCACTCCATGACGCCCGCCGGCATCTTCAACGCACCTTCACGCAGAATCTGATTGATCGCCTCGACGCTCTCCGGCGCGTTCTCGGCGATAAAGGTCAGGTCGACCAGCGAGACATTCGGGGTCGGCACGCGCACGGACAGTCCATCCAGGCGGCCAGCCAGTTCCGGTAATACCAGGCCGATGGCCTTGGCCGCACCGGTGGTGGACGGAATCATCGACAACGCCGCGGCGCGGGCTCGATAGAGATCGCTGTGTGCCTTGTCCAACAGGTTCTGGTCATTGGTGTAGGAATGCACGGTATTGAGCAGTCCCTGACGAATGCCGACCGCTTCGTGCAGCACCTTGGCCAACGGTGCCAGGCAATTGGTAGTGCAGGATGCGTTGGAGACGACGCGCTGATCGCCCAGCAGTTGGTGGTTCACGCCGTAGACCACGGTCAGGTCGCCGCCGTCCAACGGATGGGAGGCAAATACCCGACCTGCACCCGCCTGCAGATGTTGCTCGATCAGCGCGCGTTTCTTGAACTTGCCGGTGCATTCCAGCACCACATCGACGTTCAGCTCCTTCCACGGCAGCTTGGTCGCATCGCGCTCGGCCAGCAGCCGGATCGCCTGGCCACGCACCACCATTGATTCGCCCTGCAACTCTACCGGCTCGGGAAAACGACCGAAGGTCGAATCGAAACGTGTCAGATGCACAAGGGTTTTGTGGTCGCTGAGATCGTTGATCGCGACCACCTGTACCCGGTCCTGCAATCCACGTTCGAACAGCGCTCGTACGACGGCGCGACCGATACGTCCATACCCATTGATGGCAATACGTAGCATGCAAATCTCCTCGGAGGGGTTGAAAGCCTGTCGTTAGCTTAGGCGGAGTATCCACCCTTGCGTTCATCGCCGAACGACCAGGATCAATTAACTGGCGAACCCAAGTGGCGCTGGCCAGTCGTACACCTGACAAGGCGGCGGCGCACAACCGACCGCAACCTGAGACAAATCAGGGGGTGCGCGACAATGAACGAGACAACCCGAACACCGTGGTGGAAAGGCGCGACCGTTTATCAGATCTACCCGCGATCCTTTGCCGACAGCAACGGCGACGGCATCGGCGACCTCAACGGCGTGCTGCGCCACCTCGATCATCTGCAGCAATTGGGCGTCGATGCGCTGTGGCTGTCGCCGATCTTTCGCTCACCCATGGCCGATGCAGGCTACGACATCAGCGACTACTGCGATATCGACCCGCTGTTCGGTTCGCTGGCCGATATCGACCGGCTGATCGCCGAGGCTCATGCCCGCAACATCCGCGTCCTGCTGGATTTCGTGCCCAACCACACCTCCGACGAGCACCCCTGGTTCGTCGAGTCACGCAGCTCGCGGGACAACCCCAAGCGCGACTGGTACATCTGGCGCGACCAGCCGAACAACTGGCGCGCCGCGCTGGGCGCAGGTAGCGCCTGGACCTGGGACGAGCACACCCAGCAGTACTACCTGCACCTGTTTCTGGCCAAGCAGCCGGACCTCAACTGGCGCAACCCCGAGGTCGTCGAGGCGATGCATGACGTGCTGCGCTTCTGGCTTGACCGTGGCGTCGACGGCTTTCGCATCGACGTCATCCACTGCACCGGCAAGGACCCGAGTTTCGCCGACGATCCGCGCTGCCAGGCCGGTCAGCCGCTCTCCGATTTCAACGATCAACCCTACAGCCATGAAGTGCTGCGCGGGCTGCGCAAACTGGTCGACAGCTACCCGGGCGACCGCATGCTGGTCGGCGAGGTGAACATCCGCTCCACCGAGCGCGTGCTGCAGTACTACGGCGCCGGCGACGAGCTGCACCTGGCCTTCAACTTCAACCCGCTCGACGCCCCTTGGGACCCGGTGCTGTTTCGCACCTGCATCCGCGAGGTCGAGCACTGGCTGCAGCCAGCCGGTGCCTGGCCGACCTGGGTGCTTTCCAATCACGACAACGTGCGCCAGCGCAGCCGCTACCAAGGCTCCGAGCGAGCCGCCCGCGCCGCCGCGGTGTTGCTGCTGACCTTGCGCGGCACGCCCTTCATCTACCAGGGCGAGGAGCTGGGGCTGGAGGACGCAGTGATCACTGCCGAGACCCGAACCGATCCCGGCGGTCGCGATGGTTGTCGCGCTCCTATTCCCTGGCAGGCCCAACCGCCCCATGGCTGGGACGGCGCGACGCCCTGGCTACCCTTTCCACCCGAGGCTGACGAACTGGCAGCCGAACGCCAGACGGGCGAGGTGAACTCGATGTTCGCGCTCTACCAGCGCTTGCTCGCGGCACGCAAGGCCAGCTCGGCACTGCATCACGGCGATTTCGAAGAAATCCCTTCACACCCCGAAGTGCTCGCCTATCGCCGGCATTTCGGCGACGACCAGCGACTGGTCTGCATCAACTTCGCCGATCAACCCCACGCCTTTCCGCATACCGGCAACTGGCAGGTGGAAGTCGCCAGCGACGGCGTAAATGAAAGCGAACCCTACAGCGGCACACTTAACCCAGGGCAGGCCGTCGTGCTGCGCCCAACGGAGACCTGAGCATGCGCCCACTCTGGTATCGCAACGCGGTGATCTATCAGATAGACCCCTCGCTGTTTCGTGACAGCAACGGTGATGGCTGCGGCGACTTGCGCGGCATCACCGAGCGGCTCGACTACATTCGCGGGCTTGGCTGTACAGCGGTATGGATCATGCCGTTCTATCAGTCACCCTTCGACGACGCCGGCTACGACGTCACCGATCATTTGCAGGTAGCCGAACGCTTCGGCGACTTGGCCGATATGGTCGCATTGCTGGAAAAGGCCGAGGAGCTGGGCCTGCATGTGATCGTCGAATTGCTGGTGCAGCACACCTCCAGCGAGCACAAGTGGTTCCAGGAGGCCCGCCGCGACCGCAACTCGCCCTATCGCGACTACTTCATCTGGGCCGACGAGCCGGACGACTTCATGGAGCCGATCTTCCCCACGGTCGAGGACAGCATCTGGACCTGGGACGAGGAAGCCGGCCAGTACTACCGCCACCTGTTCTACAAGCATGAGCCGGATCTGGACCTGACCAACCCGCGGGTCATCCACGAGATCGAGCGCATCATGTCGTTCTGGCTGCGCCTGGGGGTTTCCGGCTTTCGCATCGACGCCGCGGTACACATGGTGCGTCAGGCCGGTGGCGGTGAGCTGGAAAAAGGCTATTGGCTGCTCGAACACATGCGCGACTTCGTCACCATGCGCCGGCCGGAAACCGTGCTGCTCGGCGAGATCGACACCGATCCGGACAAGTACGTCGAATACTTCGGCGACGAAGCCGACCGGGTCACCCTGCTGCTGGATTTCTGGACCAACAACCACCTGTTCCTCGCCCTGGCGCGACAACAGGCCGAGCCGCTGGTTCGCGCCCTGAACAGCCAGCCGCTGCCGCCCAGCCACTCGCAATATGCGCTGTGGATTCGCAACCATGACGAGCTGAGCCTGGACCGACTAGAGGAGGATGAGCGCAACGAGGTGATGGACACCTTTGCCCCTGAAGAGAACATGCGCGCCTACAACCGCGGCATTCGCCGGCGGCTCGCGCCGATGCTCGACGGCGATGAGCGGCGAATCGCCGCCACCCACGCCCTGCTGTTCTCGCTGCCCGGCACGCCGATCATTCGCTACGGCGAGGAAATCGGTATGGGCGACGACCTCGAGCGCCCTGAGCGACTCGCTGTGCGCACACCGATGCAGTGGTCGAACGAGCCCAATGCCGGCTTCTCCTGCACAAAAGGCGAACTGGCAGCGCCGCTGATCGATGAAGGCCCATACGCCTACGACAAGCTCAACGTATTTGCCCAGACCCTGCGCAGCGACTCGTTGATGTCCCGCACCGGCAACATGATCCGCACCCGCATCGGCCTGCGCGAAATCGGGATCGGCAAGCGCACGACGGTCGAGGTGGACGACCCTGCGGTCTTTGCCATTCGCCACGACAACGGCTCGACGGTGCTGATGCTGGTCAACCTCGCAGACAAGGAAACAACGGTCGAAATCACGGCGGATGACTTGCAGGAAATGGTCGATGTACTCGCCGACTGCGATTACGACCAGCCGGAAGGTTCACCGCTGAAAATACATCTTGGCCCGTATGGCTACCGCTGGCTGCGGCGCAAGCAGCAATTGTTCGGATGAGGGCTGCACGATGATGCTCGACGCAACGCAATGGCGTGCCTGGCACGGCGACGAATTTCCCGACCGCAGTTGGTACCGTGACGACGAACAGATGTGCGCCATCATCGGCGCCCCGAGAGTCGACCTGGCGTCTCGCGAGCAATATGGCGACTTCATCCTGCGCTTCGAATATGCGCTGCCGGTGGGTGGCAATTCCGGCGTGCTCTACCGGGTCGACGAAGCGGCTGAACTGAGCTGGCACAGCGGGCCGGAAATGCAGCTGCTCGATGATGAGGTTCATCCCGACGGCAAACAGCCGACCACCCGCAATGGCTCGCTGTACGGCCTGCTGGCGACAGAGCAAGCAACGCAGATCGAGCCGGGCAGTTTCATGGAGGCTGCACTGGTCGTACGCGACGGCGTCGTCGAGCACTGGCTGGATAACCGCATGGTGCTGGGGTACCGCCTGGATGACCCGAGCTTGCGCATGCAGATTGAGACCAGCAAGTTCGCCGAGCTGCCGAATTTCGCCCAGTCGCCGGCCGGGCATATCGTTCTGCAACATCATGGCGAGGCCGTACGCTTTCGCCGCCTGTCGATAGAACCGCTTGGCTGAACGCCGGCCTTGGATCGGCACCGCGAATTGAGCGAGAATGCGCGGCTTTTCCAGGCTGCGAAACGCGGTGACGGCACAAGCGCGATGGCGCCGAGCGTCAGGCGTCACGCGGCCGCCCACGCTTGAGGTAGCGTTCTTGGAACAGCTGAAAGATAAGATTCGCAGTCAGGGCATCGTGCTTTCCGACCGGGTATTGAAGGTCGACGCGTTCCTCAACCACCAGATCGACCCCGTGCTGATGCAGGCGGTCGGGCAGGAATTCGCCCGCCTGTTCCGCAATGATGGCGTCACCAAGATCGTCACCATCGAGGCTTCCGGAATCGCGCCAGCCGTCATGGCAGGGCTGGAGCTCGGCGTGCCGGTGATCTTCGCGCGCAAGCACCAGTCGTTGACCCTGCAGGACAATTTGCTAACCGCCACGGTGTACTCATTCACCAAGCAGGTGGAAAGCACCATCGCGGTTTCCACTCAGCACCTGTCTTCGAACGACCGCGTACTGATCATCGATGACTTCCTCGCCAACGGCAAAGCCGCCAAGGGCCTGATCTCGATCATCAACCAGGCCGGGGCGAGCATCGCCGGGCTCGGCATCGTGATCGAAAAAGCCTTTCAGGCTGGTCGCCAGGAACTGGAAGAAGCCGGTTACCGTGTCGAATCGCTGGCCCGGGTCGCCTCGCTGGCTGATGGCGAAGTGCAATTCATCGACTGACTGGCGCTGCGCCCGCGCGCCACAACGTCACCAGCGCACCCTGCGTGCCTGCCAGCGGATCGCTGATGGGCACGCCGACCTGAGCGATACGCTCACGCGCCGCATCGTGGGTGGCCGGGTCCGGCCGCTGCATGTCGTACTGCTGATCGACCGGATAACCGGCCACCACCTGAAAGTCTTCACTTGCCTGCAGCGCACAGTGCCCGGTCCCGGCCGGCAGCACCACCGCATCGCCCGCGTTCAGCTCGACCTCCTGACCGTTCTCGCCGCCCAGCATGACACGCGCGGAGCCGCTTGCTACGCCGAGCACCTCATGCGCGGTGGAGTGATAGTGGTGGTAGTCATAAACGCTGCCGCGCCAGGCAGATGGCCACAGATGGCTGTCGAACAGCCGCTCGAAGGCTTCAGCCGCGCTCGGCCCCGCCAACGGCAACTGACGATAGATCAGCACCGGATGCGAACTATTGGGCGTGCGCCCGTCGCTGGTCAGATGCAGCTGTTCAGGTTGCGGCGCGGTACTAGGCATGCGGACCTCCTTTTGACATCGCTGGAATCGACTTGGGCCGTTCCAGTTCTGACTGGGAGTGCTCACGGTTTGCTCCCCGCAGAAACGACAAAGCCGCCCGGAGGCGGCTTTGCGCGTGATGCTCGACGCTCGATCAGAGGCCGGACATATGCTCGATGGCAGCTTTCAGCTCGTCATCGGAGCAATCGCCACAAGTGCCTTTCGGCGGCATGGCGTTGATACCGCTGATGGCGTGCTTGAGCAGGCCGTCCAAACCACCGGCAGCATCAGCACGTGCAGACCAGGCAGCGCTGTCGCCGGTTTTCGGTGCATTCAGCAGACCGGAGCCGTGGCAGGCAGTACAGAACTTGCCATACACGTCAGAACCGCTGCGAGCGGCACCACCGGCGGCTGCGGCAGCGCCGGCACCAGCGGCTGCGCACTCTTCACCTTGAATACATACTTCACCCACCGGCTTGAGGCGCTCGGCGATTGCTTCGTCGGTCGCAGCCTGAGCGCTCATTGCCCACAGGGCCAATACGGCAGTCTGTGCTACCAGGATCTTCTTAATCAGGTTCACCTTACACCCTCATTGTGGCTAGACACGCTCGCGGCCACGGTATCGCGAGCGGCGGTCAGTATAACGGCAAGCCATGCCAGCCGAAACAATACGAAAGGCCCGGCTATTCCCAGCGACGCTTTGTCGCATCGCAACGTTCGGAATAGCCCAGACCCGTTATAGCTAGAAGTTCGCCGGCGTCGTTGCGCTGATCAACTTGGCCGGCGCGTCGAAGGGGTTGCGAAAACGATGCGGCTTACTGCTTTCGAAGTAGTAGCTGTCACCGCTTTCCAGCACGTAAACCTGACCGTTCACAGTCAGCTCCAGGCGACCCTCGACGAGCATGCCGGCCTCCTCGCCCTGATGGGAGAGCATGTCGGTTCCGGTATCGGAGCCAGGCGGATAGGTTTCAGCCAGAAAGGCAATGGCGCGTCCAGGATGCGCCTTGCCCACCAGCTTCATGCTCACCGCACCGTCGGATATATCGATCAGCTCGCTGGCCTTGTAGACCACCTGGGTATCGCTGTCCTGGTCGAAGTCGGGGGAAAAGAACTCCACCAGTGACATGGGGATACCGCTCAGCACCTTCTTCAGCGAGCTGATAGACGGGCTGACACTGTTCTTCTCGATCATGGAAATGGTGCTATTGGTTACGCCGGCACGCTTGGCGAGTTCACGCTGGGACAGACCCTTGAGCTTGCGGATGGTTTGCAGTCGAACGCCAACGTCCAATACGGGAGCCCCCTTTCAAGAGCGATGCGAAGAGGGCGCTATCATGGCAATGGCGTTCAGAATTTACAACACACCTCCGGACGACTCGTCGCCCGGAGCGTGTGGCGCTCAGTTGGGCACTTAGAGCACCGGGCCGGCAAGGTCCGGCATAGCGGCGATGACGGTGACTTCCACCCGTACATCCGGCGAATACATCAGTGCCTGAACGGTGGTCCGTGCCGGCGCCGTTCCAGGTGCGACCCATGCATCCCACACCTCGTTCATGCCGGCGTAATCGGCGGAGATGTCCTTGAGGTGGATGGTCGCCGAAAGCAGACGCGCCTTGCTGGTGCCCGCCTCGTCCAGCAAGCGCTCGATGCTCGCTAGCGTTTCGCGGGTCTGCTCGCGGATATCGCCGCTCAGATCGTCCGCCAGTTGCCCGGACAGATAAACCGCGCCGTTGTGGACCACCGCCTCGCTGTAACGGGTTTCAGTGTGCAGCCGCCGGATGGGCATGTTTATGGGTCTCCTTGTGCTTGCCGTAACGGAAGATATCCAGCCCCTCGGTGCTGATCTGCGGTCGCTTGGACGCAAGCAGATCGGCCAGCACACGGCCGGAACCGCAAGCCATGGTCCAGCCAAGCGTGCCGTGGCCGGTATTGAGGAACAGGTTGCGGTAGGGGGTCGCACCTATGATCGGCGTGCCGTCGGGTGTGGCCGGGCGCAGGCCGGTCCAGAATACCGCGTCGGCCGGATCGCCGCCCTGCGGATAGAGGTCGCTCACCACCATTTCCAGCGTTTCCCGGCGGCGCGGGTTGAGTGACAGATCATGACCGGCGATTTCCGCCATACCGCCGACGCGGATGCGCTGGTCGAAGCGGGTGATGGCAACCTTGTAGGTTTCATCAAGCACGGTCGACTGCGGCGCCATCGCCGGATCGCTGATCGGCACGGTCAGCGAATAGCCCTTGAGCGGATATACCGGGGCACGAATTCCCAAGGGCTTGAGCATCTGCGGGCTGTAGCTGCCTAGCGCCAACACGTAGCGGTCGGCAGTCTCCAGTTTGCCGTCGATCCACACTCCGGCGAGCCGGTCGCCGGCATGCTCGAGGCGCTGGATATTCTGTTCGAAGCGGAACTCGACCCCCAATGCCACGGCCATCTCGGCCAGGCGCGAGGTGAACATCTGGCAGTCGCCAGTCTGGTCGTTGGGCAGACGCAAGGCGCCGCTCAGTTTGTGTGCGACTTTCCCCAGGGCCGGTTCGACCCGGGCGATGCCGGCGCGATCGAGGAACTCGTAGGGCACGCCGGAACGCTCCAGCACGGCGATATCCTTGGCGGCAGCATCAAGCTGCGCCTGGGTACGGAACAGTTGGGTGGTGCCCAGCTGGCGTCCCTCATAGGCAAGACCGGTTTCGGCGCGCAATTCGTCGAGGCAATCGCGGCTGTATTCGGATAGGCGCACCATGCGCTCCTTGTTCACCGCATAACGTGCCGCCGTACAGTTGCGCAGCATCTGCGCCATCCACAGGTACTGGTCGACGTCACCAGTGAGCTTGATTGCCAACGGTGCGTGACGCTGCAACAACCACTTCATGGCCTTGAGCGGGACGCCGGGCGCAGCCCAGGGCGATGCGTAGCCAGGCGATACCTGGCCGGCATTGGCAAAACTGGTTTCCATCGCCACGGCCGGTTGCCGATCAACCACCACGACTTCGAAACCGGCTCGCGCCAGATAGTAGGCGCTGGCAGTGCCGACCACGCCGCTACCCAATACCAGTACACGCATTGCAGCCTCCCGCCCGCTCGAACGGACTTTTCCGGATCACTATTGAAGCGGAGTATAAAAAGGCGCAAGCAGTGTTATTCACCATATAAAAAGCTATCTTTGGCCTTTATTCACGCCAGCTGCGCTTATTTTGGAGGGCATTCCCCTTGAGAACCCGGCATCAGACCCGTCGCGAGCTGGACAAGATCGACCGCCATATCCTGCGAATTCTGCAAGCCGAAGGGCGCTTGCCCTTCACCGAATTGGGCGAGCGCGTCGGTCTGTCGACCACCCCTTGTACCGAGCGCGTCCGACGCCTGGAGCGCGAGGGCATCATCATGGGCTACTCGGCGCGGCTGAATCCGCAGCATCTCAAGGCGGGCCTGCTGGTCTTCGTCGAAATCAGTCTGGCGTACAAGTCCGGCGACATCTTCGAGGAGTTCCGCCGCGCCGTGCTCAAGTTGCCGCATGTGCTCGAGTGCCACCTGGTGTCCGGCGACTTCGATTACCTGGTCAAGGCACGTATTTCGGAGATGGCTTCCTACCGCAAACTGCTCGGCGACATCCTGCTCAAGCTGCCGCATGTACGCGAATCGAAGAGCTATATCGTGATGGAAGAAATCAAGGAATCCCTCGACCTGCCCGTCCCGGACTAGAGCATCTGCGGCCCGAGCCGGCAGCATCTCGGCGATGCCCCGAAGCCACCGTCAGTCCGACCAACCTTTGCCCCGCACCCCCGCTCCGGTCTAACCTAGAAGCATGCAGACCTTTCATGACTCCTTGATGAATCAAAGCCGATCCGCGCCGAACGGCGGCGTACATGCACCCTCCTACTATTCCGCTAGCGTCAATCGCGAGCTGGCCTTCGAACCGTTGCAGGGCGAGCAGCGGGCCGACGTTTGCGTCGTTGGTGGGGGCTTCTCCGGCCTCAATACCGCCATCGAACTGGCCGAACGCGGCCTCAGCGTCGTACTCCTGGAAGCGCACCGCATCGGCTGGGGCGCCAGCGGACGCAACGGCGGTCAGCTGATCCGCGGCGTCGGCCATGACGTCGAGCAGTTCACCAATATTCTCGGCGAGGAAGGTGTCGACGAACTCAAGCGTATGGGCTTCGAAGCGGTGGATATCGTCCGCCAGCGCATCGAGCGCTACGCCATCGACTGTGATTTGACCTGGGGTTATTGCGACCTCGCAACCAAGCCGCGGCACCTGAAAGGTTTCGACGAGGAATATTCCGACCTGCTGCGCCTGGGCTATCCACATCCACTGCAGCGTGTGTCGCGTCCCAACCTGGCCACGGTGGTCGGTTCGAAACGCTATCTCGGCGGTCTGCTGGATATGGGCTCGGGGCACCTGCACCCGCTGAATCTGGCGCTCGGCGAAGCTGCGGCGGCGCAATCGCTAGGCGTGCGTCTGTTCGAGCAGTCGGCAGTCGAGCGCATCGAGTACGGCCCGCAGGTAACGGTGCACACCGCCCAGGGCGTGGTGCGCGCGGATAATCTGGTGCTGGCCTGCAATGCCTACCTCAATGGCCTGCAGCCGAAACTGGCGGGCAAGGTGCTGCCGGCCGGCAGTTACATCATCGCCACCGAGCGACTGCCGGAACCGCTGCAGCGTGAACTGTTGCCGCAGAACATGGCGGTCTGCGATCAACGGGTGGCGCTCGACTATTTCCGCCTGTCTGCCGATGGCCGCCTGCTGTTCGGCGGTGCCTGCCACTACTCCGGCCGTGATCCGAAAGATATCGCGGCCTACATGCAGCCGAAGATGCTCGAAGTCTTCCCGCAGCTGATCGGCATCGGCATCGATTACCAATGGGGCGGCATGATTGGCATCGGTGCCAACCGCCTGCCGCAGATCGGTCGGCTGGCGGAGCATCCCAACGTGTTCTATGCCCAGGCCTATTCCGGCCATGGGCTGAATGCCACACACCTGGCCGGACGCCTGCTGGCCGAGGCCATCGCGGCGCAGGCGAGCCACGGCTTCGAGCTATTCGCCAAAGTGCCACACCCGACCTTCCCCGGCGGCCGGGCGCTGCGCTCGCCGCTGCTGGCGATGGGTATGCTCTGGTATCGGTTGAAAGACCGTTTCTGAATTTTCCGACCAAGCGCAGCGTCCAAGCTTCGATGAATGGACGCATATCGGAGAATACTTGCGCGCTTACCTGACGGTTCTGCTGGTTTTGCTACTAAGCGGCTGTGCCAGCCATCCCGCACCCAGCGAGTCCTATTCGGTGGCGCCGGATGCGTCGCCGCTCGGCCGACGTATACAGCAGCTCGCTGAGCAGCAACCTCAAGGCTATTCGGGCTTTCGTCTGCTAGCCGAGAGCACCGAGGCTTTCGCCGCCCGCACCGAGATGATTCGCGCGGCGCAGCTCAGCCTGGACGTGCAGTACTACATCGTGCACGACGGCATGACCACCCGAGCGTTGATCGACGAACTGCTACAGGCTGCCGACCGAGGCGTTCGTGTGCGCCTGCTGCTGGACGACACCACCAGCGATGGGCAGGACTACCGCATCGGCACGCTGGCCGCTCATCCCAACATCCAGATCCGCGTATTCAACCCCCTGCACCTCGGGCGCAGCAATGCGGTTACCCGCACTATGGGGCGACTGCTGCACCTGTCACTGCAGCACCGGCGCATGCACAACAAGCTGATGCTGGTCGACGGCAGCCTGGCTATCGTCGGCGGGCGCAACCTCGGCGACGAATATTTCGATGCCGATCAGGCCTTCAACTTCACCGATATCGATCTGCTCGGTGCCGGCCCGGTCGCCGAGCAACTGGCGGAGAGTTTCGACCAGTACTGGAACAACCAGCTGAGCGTGCCCATCCGGCGTTTTCTCTGGTGGCAGCCGAAGCCCAGCCGCCTGAACAAGGCGCGACAGCAGCTGCATGATTATCTGCAGCAGGCGCGGCAAGACAACAGTGAGCAGTACCAGCGGCTGATGCAGTACAAGCAGCAGCCGCAGTTGCAGCAATGGTTGGACGAGCTTATCTGGGCGCCCGGCGAGGCCATGTGGGATGCCCCGGAAAAGCTGCTCGCCGAAGGCATACCAGCCACGTCATTGCTGCTGACTACCCAGCTCGCACCGACCATGCAAACGGTGAGTCGCGAGCTGACCCTGGTATCCGCTTACTTCGTGCCAACCGACAGCGGTGTGGAGTATCTGGCTGACCGCACCGGCGCCGGGGTCACTGTGCGCATTCTCACCAATTCACTGGAGGCCACCGACGTACCGGCGGTGCATGGCGGCTACGCGCCCTATCGCAAGGCAATGCTGGACCTTGGCGTGCGCCTGTTCGAACTGCGCCGGCAACCGGAACAGGAGCCGTCCTATAGCTTTCTCGGCGAGTCGGAATCGAGCCTGCACAGCAAGGCGGCGGTATTCGACCAGGAAAAAGTATTTATCGGCTCGCTGAATCTCGACCCCCGCTCGGTGCTGTGGAACAGCGAGGTAGGCGTCCTGGTGGAAAGCCAGGAGCTTGCCCGTGAGGTTCACCGGCTCACGCTGGAAGGCATGTCGCCCGCGCTCAGCTACGAAGTGCGTCTGGAGGAGCGCGACGGGCGCAAGCAGCTGATATGGATTGCCGAGGATGGCGGTCGCTTGAGTGTGATCGAAAAGGAGCCGGGCGGGCTCTGGCGACGCTTCAATGCCTGGTTTGCCGAAATCATCGGCCTGGAGAAGATGCTCTAGCGTTCGCCACTGAATACGGCACGTATGGCGCCTCTTTGCATTCAATCCGACATAAATCATTCTTTGGGGTGATACCACTTGGCCAGCGGTCCGTTAGGCTCAGGAGCGCTGCTGCCATGCACGCATAGCTTCTATAAAAATAAAAAGGAGCACGACAATGGACCGTTTAACTCGCTTCTGGCTATTGCTCATTCTCGTCATGCTGCCCAGTTTCAACGAGGCCGCTGAACCTGAATCCGCCCCGCCTCTGCAGAGCATGCAGATCCACGCCAACCGCGCCACCAGCAGCCTGCTGCTCTACCGTGGCGAAGGTTTTCAGAAAGCCCATCTGCTGCGCCTGGAAGAAGACATCCGCGCGCTGAATGCGGCCTTGCTCAGGGTCGCCAATCCCACCAGCGCGCTTCGCGAAAGCCACCTGGAGTTGCAGACACGCCTGCGCGAAGGCGCGAGCTTTGGCTACAAGGAAGACGACATGCCTTGGGGCTGGCCGCTACAGATGAGCAAGGCGTTACGCGACTTTCTCACTGCCGTTCGCGCGCAGCAGGGCGTTGACGCCCAGGCGGAACTGCCGGCAAAAGTGGAGTATCTGGCCGTTCAATACCTCAGCCGCGCTTACATCGGCTCGTTCGAGATCGCCCGGGAACAGCCGGATACCTACCTTGGTCAGGACGAGCGTCATCTGGTGCCAGCCATCGATGCACAGTTAGCCGGGCTGGACGGCAAACGCGATCCGGCGCTGGCCAAACTCAAGACCCGCTGGGATTTCCTCAAGGTGGCGCTGGAAGACATGAACAGCGGCAGCAACAACTTCTCCACCGCGTCAGGCCGCCCCTTCGCGCCGATCATGGTCGACCGCCACGCTCGCGGCCTCAGCGACCAGTGGATGGCGGCCAAACCCTGAACGACGTCAGCCGTGGGCGGCTGAATCGCGCAGGCGCACCGGCCCGACACGCGCCTCGATAGCGAGGCGCAACGGCTCGCGCAAACCGAGCATGAAGCCGAGTTCAGCAGCGACGAATAGCGGCCCGATAATCAGCCCGGTTAGGTCGTCGACGAAGGCCGGCTTGCGTCCCTCGAAGTAGTGCCCGACGAACTGGATGACCCAGCCGAGCACGAACAATCCCAGCCCGGCACCCAACCACAACGCTGTCGTCGCGCTGGCGAAGCGTGCGCCCAGCCAGATGCAAAGCAACAGAACGGCGCTCATCAGCAGGCCATACCGCAGATCGAGGCGCAGATAGAACACCGCCGCCACGAGCGAGACCAGTGCGGCCGGGCTGAGCCATATACCGGCCCAGTCGAGCCCTGGCCGCGAGAGCAATACGGCCACCGCCAGCACGATTAGCGGAATGCCGATGAAATGGGTAAGCAGGTTACGCGGATCGCGATGGTAGGCGGCATATTGCGCCAGGTAATCGGTGAGGGTTTTCATTGGCGACATCTCCGGTAATCGCATCCGCCAAGCTTAGCCGGTCAGTGCGCCGTCGCCCTCGCCAGCAGACAAGGCTATCGCGCCAACATCAAGGTTGGCTGCGCTATTCCTCGGGGCGATAGCCCAGCCGCAGCCCACCCCAATGACGACCATTGACCATGATCGGTACCGACAGGTCATGCATCAGCTCACCCGTATCGCGGCTGTAGGTTTGCAGCAATACCCGACGTTGATGGCTGCCACAGCGGCCACCCGTGCGATCGTTGAACAGGCGCTTGCTACGGCTCTTGACCCGGTCGATTTCCGGATTACCTACCGGCGGCTGACTGAATGCGCGGTTATGCGTCGGGACATAGCCTTCGGGCGTTGTGGCGATGGCGTAGACCAGCGCCGAATGCTTCTGCAACAGCGGCTCCTGAATCGTCGGCAGCACGTCATCGGCATAGCGATCGAAACGGGTCTGATACTTCACCGGATCGGTATTGGGCTGCGCGCGGTAGTTGCGATCGAACAAATCATCGAGGCTGACACGTCCAGCCTGGATATCCGCCTCGAATCGAGCCGCAATGGCCGCCGCGCCCTGACGAGCCAGGTCAAAGATGGCCTGGTGATAATCGTCGAGCTGAACCTCGGCCAACTGCTCGCTGGCGCTCTCGGCTTGCGCAACAAGACGTTCGGCAGCCTGTTCGAGCTGCCGGGTCTGCTTTTCGCTGTCCAGCGCATCGGCGCGCAGTTGATCGAGCGCGACGAACTGACCGGTCAGGCGCTGATGGTTGTCGGCGGTGCCGGTGGTGATCTGCTCCACCTGACTTTCAACGCTGCCGGCCAGACCGGCAATGCCGCTGAGCTGCTCACCAGTGACGGCGATCTGCTCGGCGGCAGCATCCAGCTCGCTGGCCTGGCGCTGGATATAGCTGACCACCGCCTCGCTCTGCTGACGGATGTCGCCAACCATGCGGCCGACTTCCTCGGTTGCGCTGGAGGTTCGCGCCGCCAGACTGCGAACTTCGTCGGCGACCACGGCAAAGCCGCGACCTGCCTCGCCGGCGCGTGCAGCCTCGATGGCCGCATTCAGCGCCAGCAGGTTGGTTTGGCTGGCAATCGACTGGATCACGTCAGTAATGCGGCGGATCTCTTCCGTGCGGGCCGATAGTCCATCGATCAGCTCGCGGCTGGCGTGGGTCTGGGCGCTGAGCTGCTGCATGCGCTCAATGGCGCGCTGCAGCTCGGCCTGCCCAGCGTCGCTGCGCTGGCGTACCGCTTGCGCGGCATCCAGGGTGTGGCGGGCACGCTCGGCGCTATCCTGCTCGGTCGCGGCAATGGCCTGCGCGCCATTGGCGATCTCGCTCACCGCTTTGAGCTGCGACTGCAGGCGGCTCGCCAGCTGCTCGGCACTGTAGGCCACTTGCGCGGCGGACAGGGCGTTGTGACAGGTATTGCGCGAGAGGTTTTTGGTGAGTTCGGCGAACGCCTGCGGCGCATCGTCGGCACTCGAGGCGCTGCGGTCTGCTGCAGACCAGGCGGTAAACCAGGGCAACAGCGCTGCCGCTAGCAGCAACGCGCCGGTCACCAGCAGGGGCGGCACCAGCCAGTAATGCACAAGCAAGACACCGATGATCAGCGCGGCATGGGACGCGACGGCCTTGGGGCGGTTGGCAGGGCTCATGAACGGCCTCTTGTTCTTGTCGGTTCGATCCGACGTTGTACCCATACCCTCCGATAAAGAACAGTAGTGCCTTAGTAGCAACATGCCGTCATCGGAGGCTCACTACAGGCTTAACGGCCGCGCTCGAACAAACTGAAGGCGTGCGGAGTAGCCTCCGGTCGTCATCGGGCGCTATACGTCGAACGGTCGGTCAGGCGCGGTTAGCGGCAGCGAGAGTTGCACCCGTCGGCGCAGCCAAGGGCTCGGACGATAACGCGCCTCGCCGCCGTAGCAGCCCTGCATGGCCTGTAGAATGGCAAGGATTCGCGCCGCGCCGTAGTGCTCGGCAAAACCCAGCGGCCCCTTCGGATAGCCCAGTGCAAGGGTAACAGCGCGGTCTAGCGTCTGCGGATCAGCGATACCCTTCTGGGCGATCTCGCACCCCAGATTGACAATACTTGCCACTACCCGCTGGCTGACGAAGCCGGGCGAGTCATTGATAACCTCGACCGGCACACCATCGCTCGCCAGCGCCTGTCGCGCCTGCGTTTCGATGCGAGGATCAAGTGCAGGCTGGCGCATCAGCACGCGGCGCCGATGAAAATCACAGAACAGGTCGAAGGCCATACAGCGTTCCGCCGGCAAGCCGAGCCGCGCGATCATGCTGCTGCCATCCTCCCCCAACGGCGTGATCAGGCATATGGCGCGCTCCGATGGCCTCTCGCCGGTTTCCAGCTGCATACCGGCTTCACGCAACAATTCTGCCAGCCGACCACGCAAATCAACATCCTGACTGTCCAGCCAGAACGGACGCTCGACGGATACTGGTGGCAACTGCGGCTCGGGCGTGCGGATCTGCTGACCGTTCTCGTAGCGGTAGTAGCCCTGGCCCGTCTTGCGCCCGAGCAGGCCGGCCGCGACCCGCTGCGCCGCCTGGTACGACGGCGTGTAGCGCGGATCCTGATAGAACTGCTGGTACACCGACTCCATCACCGCATGGGAAATATCCAGCCCGGTGAGATCGAACAGCTCGAACGGCCCCATGCGAAAGCCCGGCCCGTCGCGGAGGATGCGGTCGATCTGCTCGGCATCGGCGATGCCCTCGGCGAGAATGCGCTGGGCCTCGGTGCTGTAAGCGCGACCGGCGTGATTGACCAGAAAACCGGGGGTATCCGGCGTGATCGCCGGAAAATGCCCGGACTCTTCAGCCAGCCCAACCAAACCCTCGATGACCTGCGGGTCGCTGCGCTCACCGCGCACCACCTCGACCAGCTTCATCAGTGGCACCGGATTGAAGAAATGAAAACCCGCCACCCGCTCCGGGCGCTGGCAGGCAGCCGCGATACGCGTAACCGAAAGCGATGAGGTATTGGTCGCCAGCACCGCGTGTTCGGCGAGCAGTTTCTCAAGTTCGACGAACAGCGCCTGCTTGGCCTCGAGATTCTCGATGATCGCCTCGATCACCAGATCGCAGCCGGACAGATCGGCCAGCGCAGGTGCCGCCTGCATGCGCGCAAGTGTGGCGTCCAGCTCGGCGACACTCAGCCGCCCCTTGGCTACACCGCGCTCGAGCAACTCACGGTTGAAGCGCAGCGCCTCGCTGATCGATTCGCTGCGTGCATCGTGCAACCACACCTGCTTGCCGGCGCCGGCGAACAACTGCGCAATGCCGCGACCCATGGCTCCGGCGCCGACGATACCGATACGGTTAAACATGCAGTCCTCCTCAAGCTCAAGCGTAATTTCGCACTGCGGAATAACATTTCACCGAATTGACCCTGAGCGTAAAGACTGCCAATCTCCAGCGCAAGTCAGCTGCCGAATCGCCTGCTTATGCCTGATCAGCCCTACCCCGCCGCCACGCTGCAACAGACGGAAGCCTCCTTGACCGGCTTCTTCCAAGACCTCGGCTGCCGCCTCACGGAATACGGCCCGGAACGCGTGGTGGTCGAACTGCTGTTGCTGCCACGCCACTTGAACAACGCCAGCAACTTGCACGGTGGCGTAACGTCTACCCTGCTGGACGTGGCCATGGGCCTTTGCGGAACCTGGGTGGCTCAGCCGGAGCAGCGCCGTGTGGCGACCACGCTATCGATGAGCGTCAACTTCAGTGCACCGGCGGCGGCAGGCAGTCGAATCCGTGCGATCGCCATCTGCCGCTCTGCCGGCCACAAGGTATTCATGGCCACTTGCGACCTGTTGGACGATCAAGATCAGTTGCTGGCGTTCGGCGAGGGCGTCTACAAGCGCGGCAAGCTGCGCAACGAGCTGCCCTGAACGATGCTCGCCCTGCTGCCGCTGGCGCTCATCTGCGAGCTGCTCACCCTGATTACTCGCCTACCGTTGCTGAGCGTGGTCAGCGGAGCATTGCTGGTGCTGTTCTTCGCCTGGCATTGGCGCTCGCTGATGCCCTATCCGCGCCGGCTCGGACTGGTCACCTTGAGCCTGTTCGGCTACTGGATGCTATTCAGTGAATCCGACTGGCAGCAGACGCAGCGGATGCTCTCCGCCGCGGCCTACTACGGCGCATTCATCGGCGCGCTCAGCCTCGCGCATTGTGCGGTCAAGCGGCTGCCGCAGCTCGGCGAACTGCATCGCCTTTTGTTGCGCCTGCCCCGCGCCAGCCTCTATCCGAGCTATCTGTTCAGTACCTTTGCGATCAGCTCGGTGCTGAGTTTCGGCATGCTCAACCTGGTCTGTGGCTCACTGGAACGCTATCTGGATCGACAGCCGTACAACCCGAAACAGCGCCGCGAAGGCGCCAGAGGCGTAATGGTCACCGCCCTGCGCGGCTTCGCCCTGGTGCCCTTGCTGGCACCGACCAGCGTGGCGGTGGCGATCCTCACCCGAGAGCTGCCGGGACTGAGCTGGAGCGCCCTGCTGCCGTTCGGCCTGTTTTGCGGAGCCATCCTGCTGGCGGTTGGTTGGCCAATGGAGAACCGCCGCCTGCAACAGTTGCAGCAAACCGCTGAGCCGGTGCAAGCGGCGGAGCCAGCCGACACGGCGAACGGGCTGCGCAGCGTGCTCTACGGCAGCCTGCTCGGCATTCTGGCGATTGCATTGCTGGCCAGCCTGACCTGGCTGTCGGCAACCCAGGCGGCGATGCTGCTGGTGCCGCTCGCGGTGATCGGGCTGCTGCTGTATCAGGGTGGATCACCGGTCGCTGTCTATACCGAGGTGCGCGACACCCTTGCCGGAATGCGTAACGAGACCCTCATCTTCGCCTGCTCCGCACTTCTCGGCGGCCTCACCGCCGTGTTGATCCCGGTCGAGCGGCTGGCTAGCCACTTCAGCAACACGCCGCTGGCGCTGTTCGGCCTCGGCAGCGCTGGCATGCTCACGATCATCATTCTGGCCCTGCTCGGCGTTGCACCGATCATTTCGCTCAGTCTGTGTGCCGCACTGCTGGCGCAGCTAGCCGGACACGGCGTAGCGATCATGCAGCCGGCGGTGGCGTTGCTGGTCGGCTTCTCATTGGCCATGTTGCTCTCGCCCTATGGTCCATCGGCGCTGATGCTGGCGCGCCACGCCGAACTGTCCCCGTGGCGCATCGCCTTCGGCTGGAACGGACGTTTCGTGCTGCTGGTACTCGGCCCATTGCTGCTGGTGCCGCTACTCGCCTAGGCGATCACATCCAGCCGTATTCGGCCATCGACAGCGGCTCGCCATCACCAACAATGAAGTGGTCAAGCACCCGCACGTCGATCAGCGCCAGCGCCTCCGTCAAGCGCTGAGTCAGCTGACGATCCGCCTGACTGGGTTCAGCCACACCGGATGGGTGATTGTGGGTCAGGATGACCGCTGCCGCGTTCTGCGCCAGCGCACGCTTGACCACCTGCCGCGGATACACGCTGGCGCCGTCAATGGTGCCGTGGAACAGCACCTCAAAGGCCAGCACGCGGTGTTTGGAATCGAGAAACAAACAGCCGAACAGCTCGTGCGGCTCATGGCGCAGCCGGGCCTTGAGGTAGTCGCGCACCGCTTGCGGCGACTCCAGCGCCGAGTCTCGCCGCAGCCGCTCGGCCAGATGCCTGCGCGCCATTTCCAGTACCGCCTGCAACTGGGCGAATTTCGCCGGTCCCAGCCCCAGGTGCGCGCTGAATTGATCGAGTTCTGCCTCAAGCAGCGCCCGCAGGCTGCCGAACTCGGCGAGCAGTTGCCGGGCGAGGTCCACTGCGCTTTTTCCGGCGACGCCGGTGCGCAGGAATATCGCCAGCAATTCAGCGTCGGAAAGCGCGGCTGCGCCCTGTTCGAGTAGCTTTTCCCGCGGCCGCTCCGCCGCTGGCCAGTCACGTATGCTCATGTCCTCTCCCTGTAGAGCAAGCCCACTTTTCCGCTGTGGGCGCTGTGCTATCTTAGCCCGTCATTTTTCCGGGGTATCGGGCGTTTTCTGACCTGGTTCTCACTCCGGACAGTCCTACAAAGTCAACAAGGCAGGCCTATGCAGCGGCTGTATCGTAAACGCATCGTCCTGGGCGTCGGCGGCGGCATCGCCGCCTACAAGAGCGCTGAACTGGTCCGCCGATTGCGCGACCACGGCGCCGAAGTCCGGGTGGTGATGACCCAGGGCGGGCGTGAGTTCATAACCCCCCTCACTCTGCAGGCGCTATCCGGCCACCCGGTCCATCTGGATCTGCTCGACCCCGCCGCCGAAGCGGCGATGGGGCACATCGAACTGGCGCGCTGGGCCGACCTGGTATTGATCGCTCCGGCCACCGCCGATCTCATGGCCCGTCTCGCCCAGGGCATCGCCAATGACCTGCTGACCACCGTGGTGCTGGCGACCAACGCCCCCGTCGCACTGGCGCCGGCGATGAACCAGGCGATGTGGGCCGACCCCGCCACCCAGGCCAACCGCGCCCTGCTGCTCGAACGTGGTATCCGCCTGTTCGGCCCCGGTTCCGGCAGCCAGGCCTGTGGCGATGTCGGCATGGGCCGCATGCTCGAAGCCGAGGAACTGGCCCAGGCCGCTGCGGACTGCTTCGCTACCGGCATGCTGACCGGCAAGCACCTGCTGATTACCGCCGGGCCGACTCAGGAAAACATCGATCCGGTGCGCTACATCACCAATCACAGCTCGGGCAAGATGGGCTTCGCCCTGGCCGAGGCGGCCGCCGAGGCCGGCGCCAGGGTGACGCTGGTCACCGGCCCGGTATTCCTGCCGACGCCTGACCGCGTGCAGCGCATCGATGTGGTCAGCGCCCGTGACATGCTCGCCGCGTGCGAGGCTGCGATGCCCTGCGACATCCTCATCGCCGCGGCCGCCGTTGCCGACTACCGCCCGGAAGTGGTGGCACCACACAAGCTAAAGAAAGACCCCAGTACCGGTGACGGCCTGCTGCTGCAGATGGTCCGCAATCCGGACATCCTCGCCACCCTGGCGAGCCGCCCGGATCGCCCGTTCTGCGTCGGTTTCGCCGCCGAGACCGAGAATCTGCTGGAATACGCCACGCGCAAGCTACGCGATAAGAATCTCGACCTGATCGTCGCCAATGACGTCGCCAACCCCAGCATCGGCTTCAACAGCGAAGACAACGCCGTCAGCGTGATCGACCGCCAGCAACACGAAACCCGCTTCGGCCAGGCCAGCAAGGGACACATTGCCCGCGCGCTGGTGGCCTTTATTGCCGACCGCTACAAAGAGTCCTGACATGCACGCACTTCAAGCCAAGATCCTCGACCCTCGCCTCGGCAAGGACTTCCCGCTTCCCGAATACACCACACCGGGCTCGGCCGGCCTCGATCTGCGCGCGATGCTGCAGAACGACACCGTCCTCGAACCTGGCCAGACCCTGCTGATTCCGACCGGGCTGGCTATCCATATCGGCGACCCGGGGCTTGCGGCGCTGATCCTGCCGCGCTCGGGCCTGGGCCATAAGCACGGCATCGTGCTCGGCAACCTGGTCGGATTGATCGACTCGGACTACCAGGGCGAGCTGATGGTGTCCTGCTGGAACCGCGGCCAGAGCGCCTTCACCATCGCCATCGGGGAACGCATCGCGCAGTTGATGCTGGTGCCGGTGGTGCAGGCTCGCTTCGAACTGGTCGACAGCTTCGACAGCAGCGATCGCGGCGCCGGTGGCTTCGGACACTCCGGCAGCCACTAAGCCGCCTTGCCCCGCCCAACTTTCAGGATGATTCGAGGAGCTTCATGGCACTCTTCAAGCGCACTGCCAAGGATTCAGGCTTACTGAACCCCGCCAGCACCCGCAGAAAGCCCTCCGGCTTTACCGTCAAACCGTTATTGGGCGGCCTCGCAAGCGGCCTCATCGGGCTTGGTGCCGCCGCCGCGCTACTCTGGCTGGGCCTGCAGAACGCGCAACAGCAGCAACAGACGCAGCTCACCCAGGCCTGGGGCCAGAGCCAGGCCGGCGCATTGCAGCAGGCACTAAGGCAACTGCGTGCCGACGCCCAGGCCATGGCGGACCGGCAACAGTTGGCTGATGCGCTACGCGGAGACGTCGAGCGCAAACGCGAAGCCGAAGAGCGTTTGCTGCAGCTACCGGGTGTCGTCGATGCGCACCTCAACATTCGCGGCAGGGCCGTGCCGGACACCAACCGTCCAGGCCCGTTGAATTTTGCCGCGCTCGATCTGCTGCAGCGCGTCGAAGCCGGCCAATCACCGGCACCGGAAGCCTACAAGGTCGATAATCGCTGGTTGCTATACAGCGCCATGCCGCTGCGCGCAGAGGGGCAGCAGGCCATACGCGGCACGCTGCTGCTGGTCAGCGACCTTGAGCGCATACTCGCAGCGCTTCCGACACTGCCCGCCGAGGCCGGACAGCTACGCCTGACTCAGCAGTTTCCCGGCACCCCGGAACAGCAACTGCTGCTGCAACGCGGCACGCCAGGCGACACGGCTACTGCGACGCCCCTGGTCAGCGGCAACGCCAACTGGAAGCTGGTTTACACCCCCGGCAGCGAAGCGGAACAGGCCGCACTCGCGCCAATGTTCCTCATAGGCGCTGCGCTGCTGGCCCTTGCCGGCATGTTGATCGGCCTGCAATTGGTACTTGGCGGCCAGCAGCGCAGGCTGCGCCAAGACGTGATGCAGATCAGCAGCCTGCTGCAGGAACTCTCCACCGGCAAGACCATCCAAGTACCGGCCCTGAGCCTGCCGGTCCTCGACGCACTGGCCAGGAACATGGTCCGACTGCCCGTCCGCCCCGCTGGACCGGCTCCGACTCAGGCACCCGCCGCGGCACCAGCCGTTCGGCCTGCCAAACCTACCGAGTACGTCGATCCGCGCTTGCCGGAGACCGATATTCTCGACATCGATATTCTCGACGAGGACCAGGACATTTTCGGCCTCGATACCAAGGAGCGAGAAACCGCAATGAGCAGCGCCAAAGCCCCGAATCTACCCGCCAGTATTTTCCGCGCCTACGACATCCGCGGCGTTGTCGGCGATAGCCTGACCACCGAAACCGCCTATTGGGTCGGCCGCGCCATCGGGTCAGAGAGCCTCGCCAAAGGTGAATCCAATGTGTCGGTTGGCCGTGATGGACGCCTGTCCGGTCCCGAACTGGTCGAGCACCTCATCCAAGGCCTGCTCGACAGTGGCTGCGATGTCAGCGATATCGGCATGGTGCCGACTCCGGTGCTCTATTACGCAGCGAACATTCTTGCCGGCAAGTCCGGAGTGATGCTTACCGGTAGCCACAACCCACCCGATTACAACGGCTTCAAGATCGTCATCGCCGGAGACACGCTGGCCAACGAACAGATCCAGACCCTGCGCACTCGTATCGAGACCAATGACCTGTCCAGCGGCGTCGGCAAAGTCGAGCAGGTCGACGTTCTGGAGCGCTATTTCGAGCAGATTCGCACCGACATCGCCATGGCCAAGCCGATGAAGGTGGTGGTCGACTGCGGCAACGGCGTCGCCGGCGTCATCGCCCCGCGCATGATCGAAGCACTGGGCTGCACCGTGATCCCACTGTACTGCGATGTCGATGGCAACTTCCCCAACCACCATCCAGATCCGGGCAAGCCAGAGAATCTAGTCGACCTGATCGCCAAGGTGAAGTCGGAGAAAGCCGATCTCGGCCTGGCGTTCGATGGCGATGGCGACCGCGTCGGCGTCGTAACCAATACCGGCACCATGATCTATGCAGACCGCCTGCTGATGCTTTTTGCCAAGGATGTCGTCTCGCGCAATCCCGGCGCCGACATCATCTTCGACGTCAAATGCACGCGCCGCCTGACCCCATTGATCAGCGGCTACGGTGGTCGCCCGGTGATGTGGAAGACCGGCCATTCGCTGATCAAGAAGAAAATGAAGGAATCTGGCGCACTGCTGGCTGGCGAAATGAGCGGCCACATCTTCTTCAAGGAACGCTGGTTCGGCTTCGACGACGGCATCTACAGCGCCGCGCGCCTGCTGGAGATCCTCAGCCAGGACAAGCGCGACGCCGAGCAGGTGTTCGCTGCGTTCCCCTGCGATATCTCGACACCGGAAATCAACATCACGGTGACAGAGGAAAGCAAATTCACCATCATGGACGCCCTGCAACGCGACGCTCAGTGGGGCGAAGCAAACCTGATCACCCTCGACGGTGTGCGTGTTGACTATCCCAAAGGCTGGGGCCTGATTCGCGCTTCGAACACAACGCCGGTACTGGTGCTGCGCTTCGAAGCCGACAGCGAGGAAGAGCTCAGCCGCATCCAGGACGTCTTCCGCGGACAGCTGCTCAGCGTTGCACCCGACCTCAAACTGCCGTTCTGATCCTGCGGAGCCCTGCATGACCCTCAGCCGTGAAGCTGCCACCCAATTCGCCAAGGTACTGTCCGAGGCGTTGCCCTATATCCGCCGATTCGTCGGCAAGACGCTGGTCATCAAGTACGGCGGCAACGCGATGGAGAGCGAGGAGCTGAAGACCGGCTTCGCGCGCGATATCGTGCTGATGAAGGCAGTGGGCATCAACCCGGTGGTGGTGCACGGCGGCGGTCCGCAGATCGGTGATCTGCTCAAGCGCCTGAACATCGAAAGCCACTTCATCGACGGCATGCGTGTCACCGACAGCCAG
Source organism: Stutzerimonas stutzeri (assembly GCF_038561965.1). Taxonomy (NCBI): domain Bacteria; kingdom Pseudomonadati; phylum Pseudomonadota; class Gammaproteobacteria; order Pseudomonadales; family Pseudomonadaceae; genus Stutzerimonas; species Stutzerimonas stutzeri. The sequence continues at coordinate 4,201,392 of NZ_CP139348.1, forward strand.
ACCATGGACGTGGTGGAGATGGTCCTCGGCGGCCAGGTCAACAAGAGCATCGTCAGCCTGATCAACCAGCATGGCGGCAGCGCCATCGGCCTGACCGGCAAAGACGCCGGTCTGATCCGCGCGAAAAAGCTCAAGGCAACCCGTCAGACGCCGGAGATGACCAAACCGGAAATCATCGACATCGGCCATGTCGGCGAAGTCACCGGGGTAAACGCGGAGCTGCTGGAGATGTTGGTCAAAGGCAACTTCATCCCGGTAATCGCACCGATTGGCGTCGGCGAGAAAGGCGAGTCCTACAACATCAACGCCGATCTGGTCGCCGGCAAGGTGGCCGAGGCGCTGAAAGCCGAAAAGCTGATGCTGCTGACCAACATTGCCGGCCTGATGGATAAGCAGGGTAGCGTGCTGACCGGCCTGTCTACCGCACAGGTCGATGCACTGATCGCCGACGGCACCATCTACGGCGGCATGCTGCCGAAGATCCGCTGCGCTCTTGAAGCGGTTCAGGGCGGCGTCAACAGCGCGCACATCATCGACGGTCGCGTGCCAAACGCGGTGCTGCTGGAGATTTTCACTGACGTCGGGGTCGGCACACTGATCACCAACAGTCAGGGTTGATCTCGACGCAGACGAAAAAGGGGAGCCTAGGCTCCCCTTTTTCATGCTGACGTCAGCCAATCAGAGATCGATGCGGAACGACTCCAGCATCGCCGGGATACCGGGAAACATACCGATACCCAGCATCACCGCGCAGAGCACGATGAATACGATCGTCGGGATTACCCAGCGATGCAGGTGGCTCAACGATTGCCCGCGTTCCTTGTCACCAATTAGCCCAAGGTTGTCGAGCAACACTGTCAGCGACCAGCCGAACACCGGATTAACCAGCGCCGAGGAGAAGATCACGATGGCGGCCGACTGCGAGGTCTTGCCTTCGCGGGTCATCTGCATGCCGGCTTCCAGCAGTGGCAGGAACACCCCGACCATCAGCGCCACACTCAGCACGGGCGGCCAGATCGCCAGATCCATTGGGTAACCCCACAGCGCTGCGACCACGCAGAGCAGGCCGGTGAGCACCGCACCCGCAGGTATCGGGCGCTTGGCGATAGCGGCCGGCACCATGAAGGTGCCCCAGGACGAAGCCAGATTGCCTCCACCCAGAGACGTACCGACGATCTGCCGTGCGGCGGCCACACACATGGTGTCGTCGATGTTCATCAGCACTTTCTTCGCCTTAGGCGGGTAATTGAGCTGCTGGAACACCCGATGGCCGAGGAAGTCAGGCGACCACATCGCCACCGCCAGAACGGCAAAGGGGGCGACGGCGATGAAGTGATGCAGGTCAGGCAAGCCGATCTGCCAGCCAGTGGTCTCGCCCCACCAATACATCGGATTCAGGTTGGGTATGCCCGGCTCGGTAGTGAATTCGAACGGAGCACCCAACGCGAAGGCAATCACTGCCGCCAAAGCTGAACCCAGCGGGATTGCCAGCCAGCGCATGCGGATATGCTCAAGGTAGGCGTACATGACGATGGTGGCGAATACCACGACGAAAGCGATGTAGCCCATATCGAAGCTCTCGGCCCAACCGAACAGCTTCTTGATCTGCGACGTGATGCCAATGAAACCCAGATAGAGCAGCAAGCCGCCGCACACGCCGTCACTGGTCAGCCGCGCCAGTAGACTACCGCCCTTGAATACCCCCAGCGTGAAGCCGAGCACGCCGACCATGATGCCCAGCGCCATAGGGTGCCCGCCCGACGCAACGATCAGAGGGATCAACGGAATCAGCGGGCCGTGGGTTCCGGCCAGGTTGGCCGTGGGATTGAGAAAGCCGGAAAACAGCACCACGAACAGCACTGCGGCAATCAGCATCTCGTAACGCGCGTTCTCGATCACGAACTCATTGGACAGCCCCATCGGGCCTGCGAACGCGGCAACTATCGCCGCCACCATGACGATCTTGCCAATGGTCGCCGCCATGGCCGGCACCCAGTCCTCGTACTCGAAGCGATAGTCGCGAAACGGCAGGTTTATACCCCAGCGTGTCGGCGCCATGATCTCCAGTTCGTGTTCCAGGTATTCAGAGCGAGTCGCGAAATTTCCCTTCGGCCTGTGAAGCTCCTGATAACTGCGTAGGTCCCTATCATTCATGCTAGTCAGCCATACCGAAAAATTTGCGCAACGGTACAGACTGACCCAGCTGAACTCATCCCTACCTTGAAACTATTGAGATAGAGCGGTCGATGTGATAGCAAGCAAGCTATGCATTAGCGCAGAGCGATGGCGATTGGCCGCAATCAATGGCGAGGTGATGCAAAGAAAGGCAGCCCTAAGGCTGCCTGTGCCGTCAGCGCGACCGCCCGAGCAATTCGGCGATCCGCTGACGGTCATTGGCGAAACTGACTTCAGCATCTGCGCGCGTGCTTTCGAAGCGCTTGAGATCGCGCAGCAAGCTCTGCTCTTCCTTTTCGAGGTTTTCGATCTGCGCCAGCAAGTTGCTCGGAACCTTCCGCCCGGCCCGCTCATGGTTGGCTGCCTGCTTGCGCAAGTTCGCGTGCTGGTTACGGATCGACTGAAGATTGCCCTGAGTCAAGCCGATCAAGCTCTTCAACTCGGCCAGCTTGCGGGCTTCGGCGCGCTCGACATCCTCAACGCTGGCGTACAGCCTCAGCAGTTGCGCATCTGACGCATCGCGCGCCTTCTGTGCCTGCATCCGGGCAAACTCCTCAGCGGTCGGCGCAGGCGGTATCTCGCGTACCACACGCCCCTGCTCATTGAGCACCTGGTAACCACGGGATATATGTTGCGGCGGTACACCATGGCGATCGAGCACGACCACGCCACGGTCGTCGACATAGCGATACAACTCGGCAGCCGAGGCCAGTACCGGACATATGACGCCGAGCAAGAGCAGCGTGCGAGCGGCCACCGATTTACGCATTGCGCATTACCTACCCTGGGTCAGATTCCGTACTGCTCGCGATAAGCCTGTACCGCGGGCAGGTGCTGTTTCAATTGAGCGTCATCCGCGAGATATTCCAGCACTTGCTCCAGGGACACAATACTGATTACCGGCATTCGATAATCACGTTCAACTTCTTGAATCGCAGAAAGCTCGCCCTGGCCCCTTTCCTGTCGATTTAGCGCGATGAGCACACCTGCCGCCTCGGCATTCTGCGCCCGGATGATCTGCATGACCTCACGGATGGCGGTGCCAGCGGTGATCACGTCATCAACGATCAGCACACGACCGGACAGCGGCGCACCAACCAGCGTGCCGCCCTCTCCGTGATCCTTGGCTTCCTTGCGATTGAAGCACCACGGCAGGTCGCGCTGATGCTGCTCGGCAAGCGCAATGGCCGTGGCAGCGCCCAACGGGATGCCCTTGTAGGCCGGGCCAAAAATCACATCGAAATCCAGGCCGCTCTGCATCACTGCCGAAGCGTAGAAACGTCCGAGCTGGGCCAACGCGCTGCCACTGTTGAACAGGCCGGCATTGAAGAAATAAGGGCTGGTGCGGCCCGATTTGAGAGTGAACTCACCGAAACGCAGAACGCCGCGCTCGATGGCGAAGCGGATGAACTCGCGCTGGTACGCCTGCATGAAGAAATTTCCCGGAAAACCACTGTTTTAGCTAATTGCGAAGAGCTTGGGTTATCATACACGCACGTGTTTTTAGGGGCCATTTATGCGGATCATCAGTGTCAACGTGAATGGCATTCAAGCGGCGGCACAGCGGGGATTGCTCAGCTGGCTGCAAGCGCAGAATGCCGATGTCATCTGCCTGCAGGATACCCGCGCCTCTGCCTTGGAACTCGACGATCCGGCCTATCAGCTGGACGGTTATTTTCTCTATGCCTGCGATGCCGAAATTCCGGAGCAGGGAGGCGTGGCGCTGTACTCCCGGCTGCAGCCGAAAGCAGTCATTACCGGGCTGGGCTTCGAAACCGCTGACCGTTACGGGCGCTACCTGCAGGCGGACTTCGACAAGGTCAGCATTGCCAGCCTGCTAGTGCCTTCAGGCCATGGCAGCGACACCAATCTGAATCACAAGCTCAAGTTCATGGACGACTTCGCCCATTATCTGGACAAGCAGCGCCGCAAGCGCCGCGAGTACATTTACTGCGGCTCGTTGTACGTGGCGCACCAGAAGCTGGATGTGAAGAACTGGCGTGACTGCCAGCAGGACCCGGGCTTCCTGGCACCGGAGCGTGCCTGGCTGGACGAGATATTCGGCAACATGGGCTACATCGATGCCCTGCGCGAGGTAAACCGCGAAGGCGACCTGTTCAGCTGGTGGCCGGATACCGAGCAAGCCGAGATGCTCAACCTGGGCTGGCGCTTCGACTACCAGATCCTCACATCCGGCCTGCGCCGCTTCGTGCGCACTGCGCGCCTGCCACGCCAGCCGCGCTTCTCCCAGCATGCGCCGCTGATCGTGGACTATGACTGGACCCTGAGCCTCTAAGAAGGCTGGCAGCTCGCCCTATTTGACGATCCGCCAGCAGAACGGATAGCGGTAGGGCTTGCCCTCGTTGGCACGAATGCCAGCGATGACTACCAGCACCAACGCCACGACGCTCACCAGCACCATCAGCGGAAAGCCAATGAGGATCCAGGCGAGTACGCCGCAGATCATCATCACGATACTGAAGGTGAGCTGGAAATTCAGCGCCTCCTTGCCCTGCTGATCGACGAAGGGATCCATGTCCTTCTTCAGCTGCCAGACGATCAGCGGACCAATCACGTTGCCGATCATCGGCGCCAGAAACCAGAAGAACGACGAATAGTGGCAGAACATTGCCCACTGGCGCGCTTCGCGACTAGGCAGCGGCACGAGATCCTGATCGGTCATTTCGCTTTACCTCTCGCTCAGTCAGCCAGCGCCGCACGCTGCAGCTCGAACAACTGGCGCACACCATCCTGGGCCAGAGCCAGCATGGCGTTGAGCTCCGCAGGCTGGAAGGGTGCGCCTTCGGCGGTGCCCTGCACCTCAATGAAGCCACCCGCGTCCGTCATTACCACGTTCAGATCGGTTTCGGCGGCAGAGTCTTCCAGGTAATCCAGATCGAGCACCGGCTCGCCCTGATAAATACCAACCGAAACAGCGGCGATCATTTGCTTGATCGGGTCGCCCGACTTCAGACCGCCACGCTTCTTCAGGACCTTGAGCGCGTCGATCACCGCGACCATCGCGCCAGTGATCGATGCGGTACGTGTGCCACCGTCGGCCTGGATCACATCGCAATCGATGAACAGCGTGTTCTCCCCAAGCTTGCTCATATCGAGGGCGGCACGCAGTGAACGGCCGATCAGGCGCTGAATCTCGAGAGTGCGCCCGCCCTGCTTGCCCCGCGAAGCCTCTCGCTGGTTTCGCTCGCCGGTGGCGCGCGGCAGCATGCCGTACTCGGCGGTCAACCAGCCCTGCCCCTGGCCTTTGAGAAAACGCGGGACTCCGGACTCGATGCTGACCGTGCAAATCACCTTGGTATCGCCGAACTCCACCAGCACCGAACCCTCGGCGTGCTTGGTGTAGTTGCGGGTGATGCGGATCGAGCGCAGCTGATCGGCGGCACGGCCACTGGGTCGCTTCATGAATACGTCCTGCTAGAAAATAAAGTAAGCGGCATTATAGAGCCCATTGGCAGGGAAAAGGGTCGCGGCCGTCCGGCCATCACTGCAGTGGCGCACCGTTTTTTCCTTTACAATCCTCCGCCTTTCGCAGCCCGCATTCGAGAGGTATCCCAATGGTCCACAGCATGACGGCCTTCGCCCGCAGCGAGCAGGCCGGCTCCCATGGCACCCTCAGCTGGGAAATCCGCTCGGTCAATCATCGCTATCTGGAGCCGCACCTGCGTCTGCCGGAAGCCTTCCGCGACCTCGAAGGCGCGGTTCGCGATGCTTTGCGCAAAGGCGTCTCACGCGGCAAGGTCGAATGCACCCTGCGCTTTGCCGAGGAAAACAACCGCACTGCGCTGCAGGTCGATCGCGAGCGCGCCAGCCAATTGATTGCAGCCGCCGAGAGCGTCGCCGCACTGATCAGCCAACCCGCGCCGATTGACCCGTTGCAGGTACTCGGCTGGCCAGGCGTACTGGTCGGCGACGCGGTCGACCCACAGGCGCTCAACCAGAACGCCCTGCAGCTATTCCACAGCGCCCTCGAGCAGCTAAAGGAAGGCCGCCGTCGCGAAGGCGAGGAGCTAGCCAAGCTACTCAGCGAGCGCCTGGACAGCATCCTCGAAGAAGTTGCCACACTGCGTGAGCAAGTGCCGCAGATGCTGGTAGCCCAGCGCCAGAAGGTTCTCGATCGCTGCGCCGAAATGCAGGCCGAGCTCGACCCGCAGCGACTCGAGCAGGAAATGGTGCTGTTGGCGCAGAAGAGCGATGTAGCCGAAGAGCTAGATCGCCTCAACACCCATGTGACCGAGGTGCGACGCGTACTGAATACCGGTGGCGCGGCCGGCCGCCGCCTCGATTTCCTCATGCAGGAGCTCAACCGCGAGGCCAACACCCTTGGATCGAAAGCCTTCGACCCGCGCAGCACCCAGGCCGCGGTCAACCTGAAGGTATTGATCGAGCAGATGCGCGAGCAGGTGCAGAACCTCGAATAACCACTAGCTGCCGCAGCGGCTGGTCTATTTTTGTCCCACAGCATTCATAGCGCTTTCCAGGAACCCGTCATGTCCGCCACCACCGGTACGCTCTATATCGTTTCCGCGCCTTCCGGGGCCGGCAAGACCAGCCTGGTCAAGGCGCTGGTCGATGCACAACCGCAGGTGCGGGTTTCGGTTTCCCACACCACGCGGGCGATGCGTCCGGGCGAGGTCGACGGGGTCAACTACCACTTCGTCAGCCGCGAGGACTTTCTCGCACGGCTGGAGCGCAACGAATTCCTCGAGCATGCCGAAGTGTTCGGCAACCTGTACGGCACCTCGCAGCGCTGGCTGGAAGACACCCTCGCCGAAGGCTTCGACCTGATACTGGAAATCGACTGGCAGGGCGGCCAGCAGGTACGCCGACTGATGCCGCAGGCCAAGTCGATCTTCATTCTTCCGCCAACCCAAGAAGCCCTGCGCCAGCGTTTGAACAACCGCGGCCAGGACAGCGACGAGATCATCGAAAAGCGTATGCGCGAAGCGGTCAGCGAAATGAGCCACTACGTTGAATACGACTACCTGGTGATAAACGACGACTTCGCCCATGCACTGATCGACCTGCAGTCGATCTTCCGCGCCAACCAGCTGATACAGACAACCCAGCAACTGCGGCATGCCCGCCTGCTCGGCGAGCTGCTTGCGTAAGCCGCTCGACACCCGGCCGACAGAAACATCGCTTCCCTTAAGGCTGGTGATTTTTTAAACTACTCCGTCCGCTCGCCCATTCGGGCACGCTCACCGCTATTGATGAGGAACACCATGGCCCGCGTTACCGTTGAAGATTGCCTGGACAACGTCGATAACCGCTTCGAGCTGGTCATGCTCGCTACCAAGCGCTCGCGCCAGCTGGCCACCGGTGGCAAAGAGCCCAAGGTCGCATGGGAAAATGACAAGCCGACCGTTGTCGCCCTGCGTGAAATCGCTTCCGGCCTTGTCGACTACGACGTCATCGCACAAGACGAGATCGTCGACGACGAGCCGCTCTTCACCCAGTATGAGGAAGAGCCGAACGAGGCTATCTGAATAAATGCCAGGTCGAAGTCGAACCGATAACATCGAAGCCCGCTGGCAAGGAGCATTGTCTTGCCAGCCATAGACGCGCTTGCGGATCGCCTATCGACCTACCTCGGCCCCGACCAGGTCAACCTGGTCCGCCGTGCCTATTTCTATGCCGAGCAGGCCCATGACGGCCAACGCCGGCGCAGCGGTGAAGCCTACGTCACCCATCCCCTCGCGGTAGCCAACATCCTCGCCGACATGCACATGGATCATCAGAGCCTGATGGCCGCGATGCTGCATGACGTCATCGAAGACACCGGCATTCCCAAGGACGCACTGGTCGCGCAGTTCGGCGAAACCGTGGCCGAACTGGTCGACGGGGTCAGCAAGCTGACCCAGATGAACTTCGAAACCAAGGCTGAAGCGCAGGCCGAGAATTTCCAGAAGATGGCCATGGCCATGGCCCGCGATATTCGCGTGATCCTGGTCAAGCTCGCCGACCGTCTGCACAACATGCGCACCCTGGAAGTGCTGGCAGGCGAAAAACGCCGCCGCATCGCCAAGGAAACGCTCGAGATCTACGCCCCCATCGCCAACCGGCTGGGCATGCACACCATGCGCGTGGAATTCGAGGACCTCGGTTTCAAGGCCATGCACCCGATGCGCTCCGAACGCATCCGCGCGGCCGTACGTCGCGCCCGTGGTAATCGCAACGAGATCGTCGAGAAGATCGAGCAGTCGCTGATCCATTGCCTCGAGCGCGAAGGGCTGGAAGGCGATGTGCTGGGTCGCGAGAAGCACCTGTACAGCATCTACAAGAAAATGCGCGGCAAGCGTAAGGCGTTCCACGAGATCATGGACGTCTACGCTTTCCGCATCGTGGTAGACAAGGCAGATACCTGCTATCGCGTGCTCGGCGCGGTGCACAGCCTGTACAAGCCACTGCCCGGGCGCTTCAAAGACTACATCGCGATCCCCAAGGCCAACGGCTACCAGTCGCTGCACACCACCCTGTTCGGCATGCACGGCGTACCCATCGAGATCCAGATCCGCACCCGTGAGATGGAAGAGATGGCCAACAACGGCATCGCCGCGCACTGGCTGTACAAGTCTCCCGAGGATGAAGTGCCCAAGGGCACCCACGCGCGCGCCCGACAATGGGTGAAAGGCGTGCTGGAACTCCAGCAGCGCGCCGGTAACTCGCTGGAATTCATCGAAAGCGTGAAGATCGACCTGTTCCCCGACGAGGTCTACGTCTTCACCCCCAAGGGCCGCATCATGGAGATGCCCAAGGGCTCGACTGCTGTCGACTTCGCCTATGCGGTACACACCGATGTCGGCAACACCTGCATCGCCTGTCGCGTCAACCGTCGCCTGGCGCCGCTGTCGCAACCACTGGAAAGTGGTTCGACGGTGGAGATCGTCACCGCACCGGGGGCGCGGCCGAACCCGGCCTGGCTGAATTTCGTCGTCACCGGCAAGGCGCGTACGCACATCCGTCATGCACTCAAGCTGCAGCGCCGCTCGGAGTCGATCAACCTCGGCGAGCGCCTGCTGAGCAAGGTGCTCAGCGGCTTCGAAACCAGTCTTGAAAAAATCAGCCCCGAGCGCATCCAGCAGGTACTGGCCGAGTACCACATGGAATACGTCGAGGATCTGCTGGAAGACATCGGCCTGGGCAACCGCATGGCCTATGTGATCGCACGCCGCCTGATATCGCGCGACAACGAGGAAGCCCCGACACTCGAGGGGCCGTTGGCGATTCGTGGCACAGAGGGGCTGGTGCTCAACTACGCCAAGTGCTGCACACCAATTCCCGGCGACCCTATCGTCGGGCACCTGTCAGCTGGCAAGGGCATGGTCGTGCACCTCGACACCTGTCGGAACATCGCCGACGTTCGCCACAATCCGGACAAGTGCATCCAGCTGTCCTGGTCGAAGGATGTCACCGGCGAGTTCAACGTCGAACTGCGTGTCGAGCTGGAGCACCAGCGCGGCCTGATCGCCCTGCTGGCTGGCAGCGTCAATGCCGCCGATGGCAACATCGAGAAGATCGGCATGGACGAGCGCGATGGCCGCATCAGCGTGGTCCAACTGGTGGTCAGCGTGCATGATCGCGTGCATCTGGCACGGGTGATCAAGAAGCTGCGCGCGATCAAGGGCGTCACACGGATTACCCGCGTCAAGGCCTGATCCCGCGCCTGCTTGCCTGCGCCGACAATACCTGCACATTGCCACGGCTGGCCGCTCTCTCCGCTAGCCATTATGCTGGCCGCCCGTCGCCCAATTCCCAGAGGAGTCTCCATGAGCAAGACCGTGATCAACACCGACAAGGCCCCGGCCGCCATTGGCACCTACTCCCAGGCCATCAAGGCCGGCAACACCGTTTACATGTCCGGACAGATCCCGCTGGACCCCAAGAGCATGGAGCTGGTGGAAGGTTTCGAAGCGCAGGCGGTGCAGGTGTTCGAGAACCTCAAGGCTGTGGCCGAAGCCGCTGGTGGCTCGCTGAAGGACATCGTCAAACTCAACATCTTCCTCACCGACCTCGGCAACTTCGCCACCGTCAACGAAGTGATGAGCCGTTACTGCCAGCAGCCGTACCCGGCACGCGCCGCCATCGGTGTCTCCGCGCTGCCGAAGGGCGCACAGGTTGAAATGGACGCAATTCTGGTCATCGACTGATCGGATCGTCTGTCGGCGCGGCGCCAGTCGCCGCGTCGTCGAACTCAACGCACCAGAATTTCGACCCGCCGATTGCGCGGCTCGGCAGTAGCATCCGGCGTCGCCACCAGCAGATTGCGCTCGCCGTGGGACTCCACCCGTAACTCCATGGCCTCCAGCCCTCTGGCTCGCAGCAGCTCGGCAACGCCTTGGGCGCGGCGCAGGCCAACCTGCTCGTTGGCCGCACGATGGCCCAGGGTATCGGTATGGCCAATCACCGTTACAACCGGGTAGTCACGACGTCGGGCCGCCAGCAGAACGCTGTCGAGCAACTGTTCGGCTGCGCTGTCCAGCTGACCGGATGCTGCCAGATGAAAGGTGAACCGCTCCGGCAGCGCCGGCTGGGCCGCCAAGGCCTGAGCGAAATCAGCCTTGCGCCGAGTTCCGGACACGGCATAGGCCTGTCCAGCACCGCCGATTGCCATGCCCTGCCCAGGCGCGTCCAATCGACGCTCACCCTCCTCCCCGAGCATCACGCCACCGCGCCCGTCGCCGTTGTCAGCCAGCATCACGTAGGACTGCTGCGCGCAGCCAGCCAGTGTCGCCATTAGCAGCAGCGCCATTGTTTTCATCAGCGATAACGGCATTACGGTTTCACCTTCATCAGCACCTGGCCGCCGCGCACCCCAACCCGGCCGTCCGGCGTGTCGACGGCGATCGCCCGCGGATCGAGTCGGGCCATGTCGCCCGCAATCAGGTTCAGGGTGCCCCGATTGAGCGTCGCGCGCAGGCGAAGCTCATCCGATGCCGGGGCAAAGCGGTAGTCGTCGAGGGTCAGCTCGCTGTGCGGACCGAACGACAACACACTGCCATCACCAAGAATTACGCCCAGCACGCCTTCGGCGCCGGTACTCAATGCCACACCCGGGACAATGGCCTGGCCGACTTTGGCGGCGTTGGTATAGCCACGGCTGCTGATATAGGCCGCGCCTTCCACGCGAGCCACATGCCCCACAGGCTCAGGCAGACCTTCGGCTGACACAGGCGAGATCCAGACTGCGGCTGCCGCGCAGAAGGCGCGCATTAGGTAGTTGTGAGGACAGATCATCGAAACTCTCGAGTCAGGAATGCAATGGGAGCGACGCCGTTCGGCTCCAATGGACTAAGGCATTCCAAACCGGCAAAAAATTCCCTGCCGTTTCGTTTTCCAGTCGCGCAGCCAGCTGGCAGACAGGCCACTGCCTGCGACCGAACCGCTGGCTCATTCGCAGCCCGCGCGCTAGCGCTCAGAAAGCGCCTGCGTCCCCTCCAGCCGGCACTTCAACGTCGCCCATTGGATGCGCGGCCAGCGCCATGCTCGAGCACTTCAGCTCGCGACCAGGTGAAACGAGCGCGAGGATCACGTCGGAGCGGCGCGGAGGCCAGCCACGCCGAGGCCGCTCCGCGCCCCAGCGGGGCCGGCGATCTCAGTTCACGTAGCGCCGGGCAATCTGATGCAGTACGCCTTCCTGCTTCATCTGGTCGAGGGTGCTCTGCAGCTTCTCGACGATCTCGTCGGGTGTTTCCTTGTGCAGCGCCAGATAGAGGTCGACTCGGCTCAGGGTCAGGGCAACCGCCAGCGGGCCGACACCGGCCTGCTTCGCTTCGTATTCACCGGAGGGATTTGTGGTCGCCCAGAGATCGAACTGGCCGGCTTTAAGCTTGGCCGGCGTATCGATCAATGAGCTGTGCACCTCGATGCCGCGACTGATCAGGTACTGGCTGCCGACACTGCCATCCTTCGAGCCGATCCGGTACTGCCTGGCGTCATCCAGCGTGGAAACCTGAATCGGACTGTCTGGCCGCTTGAGCAACACGATCTGGATTTCGCTCAGCGGGCCGACCCACTTGTACTTGGGTTCACGCTCAGGCGTACGGCTTAGAGAAAATACGCCGAAACCGGGAGTGTTCTCGGCCAGTTGCTGCAATCGGCTCCAGGGGAAACGCAGGGTCAGCGTATAGGGTATACCGGCACGCTTGAACAGGGCGGCCACCACCTCGGCATCGATGCCACTGATCGCCTCCTCCTTGGCGAAATTCTTGCCGTCGTTCGCCATGCTGAACGGCGGGAAGTTCTGCGTGAGCAGATTGAACGTCTCCCCGGCGGCATTAGCTGAAGCAAGCGGCAGGAGAGCGATCAGCACGCTCAGAAAAGCTGAGCGCAGGGTCTTGTTCGGGGTTGGCATGTTGAAAATCTCGTGGTCGATCGGACGTTATTTTTGTAGCCGCCCCGGCATCATCCCCGGGTCGGCTGTTGGCAGAGTTGTCGCTTGCGCCCGCCGCGGCGCGTGGCAAGCGCGCGGCGCCGAACGGTAACAGGCCCTTGCGCGGCAATCTCTGCAGCGGGTCACTTAAGCGACAGCTTCTGCCGCGACCTATCGACGCGGCTATGGCGAGGTCGTTTCGTTCCCTGGGCAAACTGTCATTCGTCGCAAACCTGCCGTCCGTTCGTCGCACGGGCGCCCCCGTGGTGGCACTTGCCGTATTCTCGCCGGCTATCGGGTCTGCCGACCCGAGAACACAGTCGGGCATATAAATCGCATCCAACACATCCGAACTGTGGCGTGCCGTGCAATTGGCGCCGCGGGGTTTCCCGCAAAACAACTGTGGTCCGCCTCCTGGCGGTGGTTTGTCGAAACATCGGGCCTACCCGATTGGATGTGAAATGAAAACACCACGTCTGTTACAAGGTCGCCGCGGCCTTGTGCTCTCCGTTTTCCTGCTCCTGCTGATCGCCATATCGGTGGCCTATTGGCAGTTGCGCCCGACCGCCCCGTCGACGCCAGCCACTGGCGCGGCGGCAAGCATGCTCGAGACGCTGCAGGAGTCAACCGAGCCCTGGCAAGTCAATCGCCGTGACCTCTCGGTGCTGATGGGCGATCTGCGTAGCGCGAGCATCGCCAGCGCCGCGCTGGGTAAGGATGCGATCTATGTCAGCCTGCACGATGGCCTGCGCTACTGGGTGCCGGACCAGTCCGGTCGCGTCGCCGGGCTGCTGCTTGAGCAGTACGCCCAGAGCAGCGGCGAGCTGTTTCCGTTGGCGATGTTCCAGACCGACGCGGAAAAACCCTTCTATGCCTATCTGCTGCCCTATTCACCAATCGCCCTGCTGCTGATTGGCGCGGCGATCTTCTTCGCCATGAAGACCCGCAGTTTCGACATACAGCGCAAGGGCAGCGGTGTGACGTTCGCCGACGTTGTCGGCGCAGCGGAGGCCAAGCAGGCCCTCAGCGACGTCACTGCCTACCTGCGCGACCCGGCCGCCTACGCACGCCTGGGCGCACGCCCGCCCAAAGGCGTGCTGTTGACTGGCGAGCCCGGCACTGGCAAAACCCAGCTGGCCAAGGCCCTGGCCAGCGAGTCGAACGCCAGCTTCATCCAGGTCACCGGCAGCGACTTCTCCTCGATGTATTTCGGCGTCGGCATCCAGAAGGTCAAGGCGCTGTTCCGCACCGCGCGCAAGCAGGCACCGTGCATCATCTTCATCGACGAGATCGACGGCATCGGCAAGCGCGCCGAGCAGACGCGCTCCAGCGACGCCGAAAGCAACCGCATCATCAACCAGTTCCTCGCCGAGATGGACGGCTTCGATGGCGCAGCCGGCGTGCTGGTGCTGGGTGCGACCAACTTCCCCAACTCACTCGACCCGGCGCTGGTACGTGAAGGGCGTTTCGACCGCTCCATCGCCGTCGGCCTGCCCGGCCTCGACGACCGCGAAGCGCTGTTTCGCCTGTATGCCGGCAAGATTGCTGCGGCAACTGATCTGGATTTGCCGCAACTGGCGCGCAACACCGTCGGCCTCACGCCGGCCGCCATCGCCTATATCGTCAACCATGCCGCCCTGCTGGCCGCCCGCGCGGGCGCCAGCCAGGTCGACATGGCGCACTTCGTCGATGCAGTGGAAACCTGCCGCATTGGTGAGCAGCCGTCCGGCATGACGCCGATGTCACCGACTGACCGCAAGCGCATTGCCGTGCACGAGGCCGGCCACGCACTGGTAGCCGCGGCGCTGAATGTCGGCCGAGTGGAGAAGGTGACGATCCTGCCACGTGGTCAGGCGCTGGGCGTGACCCTGGTTACGCCGGTGGAGGACAAGCGCCTGCACATGTATTCCGAGCTGCGCAATCGCATCCAGATGCTGTTGGCCGGGCGCGGTGCCGAGCAGCTGTATTTCCACGAGGTGTCGTCCGGCGCCGGGCAGGATCTGCAGGAAGCCTCGAAGATTGCGCTATCGATGGTCGGAGCCCTCGGCATGGGCCCGCGTGGCTCGCTGCTGAGTCTGCAAGCCGTGCGCGACGCCCATCTGGAAAGCGATCCGCGCGAAGCATTGGCGGCCGCGGACGAACTGCTGCAGCAGCTCAATCAGGATTGCCTGGCGCTGTTGCAGCGGCTCAAGCCGGCGCTCGATCACATCACCGAGCGCTTGCTCGAGTGCGAGACGGTAGCAGGCGAAGAAGTGCTGGCGGCTGTCGCACAGGTGCCTGCTGACCGCGCCCACGCCGTCTCGCCGTTGCACGGCCCTGCCACTGGGCTGGAGCGTGTCGCCGCCTCAGGCTTCGATGACAGCACCGGAGCGCTATTCGACCTGGTCGCTGGCGAGCCGAAGGACGCTACCGAGCCGGAAGGCCCCGGCATGGCCTGAAGCGCCGCCTGATCGTTCGGCAGCGGCCGACGATCAGGGCAACAGCACCAGGCGATTGGGCAGCTCGTTACGCGCGTGGGTCTTCGGCACATGCTGGGCCAGCAGCGCGCCGCTGGCCTCGATGCAGCCAAGAAAGCCTTCCAGCACCTGCCCCTGCTTAACGCGATCGGTGAAGCAGGCAACGATGGATTCCCAAGCCGCGTTGTCGATGCGGTTGGATATGCCGCGATCCACCAGAATTTCTACGTAACGCTCGGCTTCCGACACAAAAATCAGCACCCCGGTGTCGGCATCGGTGTGATGGAGATTCAGTTCGATGAACTGCCGCCGCGCCAGGTTGCAAGCGCGCCAGCAGCGCACGGAGCGCGGGATCAGGCGGCTGGTCAGCGCCGGTATGCGGAACAGCACGGCCAGCACGATAAAGGTCGCCCACTGCACCAGCAGCAGCTGCCAGGCGCCCAGCCAGCCGCTGAAGAACAACAGCGCGCCGGGTAGCAGCAGCGCGATCAGGCTGGCCCAGAGCAGCGGAATGTAGCGGTAGTCATCAGCCTGCGCAGCCAGCACCGTCACCAGTTCGGCATCGGTGTTGCGCTCGATTCGCTCGATCGCCTCGGCTACCTGTTGCAGTTCGCTTTCGCTCAGTAAGGTCATCATTCATCCATCATTGAATTACCAGCCGCCGGAGGCACCACCGCCGCCGAAGCCACCACCGCCCCCACCGAAGCCTCCTCCGCCGAAACCACCGCCACCGAAGCCGCCGCCCCGGCCCATGCCGCCGAGCAAGGCGCCCAGTAGCAACGCACGCCGGCCACCACCGCGGCCACCACGCCCGCCACCAATGACGAAGATCGCCACCAGCATCAGGAAGAACCCAAGCACACCGAGCCCGCCGGGCTGTTGCTG
This sequence comes from Stutzerimonas stutzeri, assembly GCF_038561965.1. NCBI lineage: Bacteria > Pseudomonadati > Pseudomonadota > Gammaproteobacteria > Pseudomonadales > Pseudomonadaceae > Stutzerimonas > Stutzerimonas stutzeri. The sequence goes on from NZ_CP139348.1 coordinate 4,217,298, forward strand.
ACCCATCGGCATGGCCGGACGCAATTCAGCCGGCAGCGGATCACCGCCGAGCACCGTGACAATCGCCTCCGCCCCCTCGGTGATCCCGGCTGTGAAGTCACCACGCTGGAACGCCGGCGCGATGATGCGGTTGATGATCACCGAGGACTGCGCATCGGTGAGCCGGCCTTCCAGCCCATAGCCGACCTCGATGCGAATCTTGCGATCGTCACGGGCGACGATCAGTAGCGCGCCATTGTCTTCGCCTTCCTGACCAATACCCCAGCTGCGCCCGAGCTCCAGGCCGAACTCCTCGATGCTGCGCCCGCCGAGGTCAGGCACCGTCACCACTACAACCTGTTCGCCGGTTGCCTGCTCATGGCCGGCCAGCATGCTGGTCAGGCGTGCCTCGGCCTGGGTGTCGAGCAGCTCGGCGCGGTCGACTACACGGCCGGTCAGCGCCGGTAGCTCGGCCTCCTGGGCGACGAGACTTCCGGCCCAGAGCAGCAGAATCAGCAGTAGCGGGAACCTGGACGTCATTGAAACTGCACTTGAGGCGCTTGCTCGGCGTTCTCGGCCGTGGCCTCGAAGTTCTCGCGGATCGGCATATCGCTATACATCAGCTTGTGCCAGATGCGGCCGGGAAAGGTCCGAATCTCGGTGTTGTAGCGCTCGACCGCGGCGATGAAGTCGCGACGCGCTACCGCGATGCGATTCTCGGTGCCTTCGAGCTGCGACTGCAGGGCAAGAAAGTTCTGGTTGGACTTCAGATCCGGATAGCGTTCGGAAACCGCCATCAGCCGGCTCAGCGCTCCGGTCAGCTGGTTCTGCGCCTGTTGGAATTGCTGCAACTTCTGCGGATCGTCGAGGGTATTGGCGTCGATCTGGATCGAGGTGGCCCTGGCGCGCGCCTCGATGACCGCAGTGAGGGTTTCCTGCTCCTGGCGGGCGAAGCCCTTCACCGTCTCGACCAGATTGGGAATCAGGTCGGCACGCCGCTGATACTGGTTCTCGACCTGCGACCAGGCGGATTTCACCTGTTCGTCATAAGTTGGGATGTTGTTGACTCCGCAGCCGGCCAGCAGCCAGGAAAGGAAGACGACCGCCGTCAGTTGCCAGGTGTATCGAGAACGCTGCGTGAGCATGATGCGCTTGTCCATTCTGTTAACCAGTACACAGATAAGAATAGCCAAACGCCATAAGAGTTCAGGCCTGCAACAAAAGCACACAGCTGCACCGCCACAACCGGGCTACAGGGAATGCCAGGGCGCCCGCAGCAAGAGGTCCGTGCAACGCGCCTGCAGATGCTCGTGCAGCAGCCGCACCGGTTTGCTCAGCTGCGCACGATGGGGGCAAAGCAGGCTGAGTGGCGCGGCCTCGCCGAGACAATCAGGCAGGAGAACCTGTAGGCGGCCCGCTGCTACGTCCTCGGCAATGTCCAGCCAGGACTTGTACGCCACCCCGGCACCAGCCAGCGCCCAGCGCCGTACCACGTCGGCGTCGTCGCTGACCCGATCGCCACTGACCTCCACGGTGAGCGCGCGCCGCCCTTGCTGAAAACACCAACGATCATGTACCCGCCCGGCGAGCATGAAGCGCAGGCAGTTATGCGCCGCCAGTTCTTCCAGCCGCTGCGGCTCGCCGTGCCGTTGCAGATAACCCGGAGCGGCGCAGAGCACCCTGCGATTGTTGGCAGCGACCGGCAGCGCGACCAGGCTGGAATCCTCCGGGTTGCCATAGCGCAGGACGATGTCCACCGGCTGGCGAAACAGATCGGTCAGGCCGTCGCCCAGCAACAGGCGCAGCTGCAATTGCTGATGGCGCGCCTGGAATTCGTCGAGCCAGGGCAACAGCACGTTGCGACCGAAGTCCGACGGCGCCGACAGCTGCAGCACGCCGCTGATCGCCTCGCGACCACCCGCCAGCAACTGCGCACCCTCGTTCAGGCTGGCCAGGGCGGCGCGGGCGTGGCCGAGGTACAGCTCACCCTCGGCGGTGAGCCGCAGACTGCGGGTGGAGCGCACGAACAGCCGCGCGCCAAGCGAGCTTTCGAGGCGCTTGAGCGCAGCGCTAGCCACCGCGGGGGAAACATCCAGTGCCCTCGCGGCAGCGGACAGACTGCCGCTGCCTGCGGTCCGAACGAAGAGCAATAGGTCGTCGAAACGGGGCATTATCAATATTCCATTGAAAGAGCCTCGCTTATCGCCCCGTTTTTCCGCCGGGTCAAATAAACGAGCATGGCCGCATTCAGCCGAACCCTATGGAGAGCAGCATGAAAGCGGTCGCCTATTTCGATTCCCTTGCCATCGACGATCCCCGCGCCCTGCAGGACGTGGAATTGCCCGAGCCGGTGCCCGGTCCGCGAGACCTGCTGGTGGAGGTGCGCGCGATATCGGTGAATCCGGTGGATACCAAGGTGCGTCGCAATACCCAGCCCGAAGCCGGCCAGCCGAAGGTGCTGGGCTGGGACGTAGCCGGCGTGGTGGTAGGCGTAGGCAGCGAGGTCAGCCTGTTCAATGTCGGTGACGAGGTGTTCTACGCCGGCTCCATCGCACGTGCCGGTGGCAACAGCGAACGGCACGTGGTGGACGAGCGCATTGTCGGCCGCAAGCCACAGAGCCTGAGCTTCGCAGAAGCCGCCGCGCTGCCGCTGACCGCCATCACCGCTTGGGAATTGCTGTTCGAACGCCTGCAGCTGGTCGAAGGCCAGGGCGCCGGCCAGCAGCTGCTGGTGGTCGGCGCTGCCGGCGGGGTCGGTTCGATCATGCTGCAGCTGGCTCGCCAACTCACCGAGGTCACCGTGATTGCCACCGCCTCACGCCCGGAGACCCAGGTCTGGGCGCGCGAGCTGGGCGCCCATCACGTCGTCGACCACAGCCAGCCGCTGCATGCCGAACTACAACGCGCCGGCTTCGCCAGCGTCAGCCATGTCGCCAGCCTGACCCAGACCGATCAGCACTTCGATCAGCTGGTCGAGGCGCTGACGCCGCAGGGCCGCCTCGCGCTGATCGACGATCCGGCCCAGCCGCTGGACGTGATGAAGCTCAAGCGCAAGAGCCTGTCGCTGCACTGGGAACTGATGTTCACCCGCTCGCTGTTCGAGACGCCGGACATGATCGAACAGCACCGCCTGCTGCAGCGGGTCAGCGAAATGGTCGATCAGGGCGTGCTGCGCACCACCCTCGGCGAGCACTTCGGCACCATCAACGCCGCCAACCTGCGCCGCGCGCATGCCCTGCTGGAAAGCGGCAAGGCCAAGGGCAAGATCGTGCTGGAAGGTTTCTGAGCGCCCCTAGTCGCTAGATGACGCCCGCCTCGCGCAGACCGGCGATCTGCTCATCGCTCATGCCCAGCAAGCGCTGCAACAGCGCCTCGCTGTGCTCGCCAAGCAGCGGCGGCGGGTTGCGGTAATCCACGGGTGAAGCAGACATGCGCAGCGGGCTGGCCACCTGCGGCACGCTGCCAGCCAGCGGATGGGGCATCTCGACCCTGAGGCCGCGATGCTGCACCTGTGGATCGGCGAACACCTGGGCCAGATCGTTGATCGGCCCGCAAGGCACACCGGCCTGCTCCAGCGCGCTCACCCATTCGGCTGTCGTACGGAATACCGTGACCTGGCGAATCAGCGGTATCAGTTCGGCGCGATGGGCGACCCGCGCACGGTTGCTGGCAAAGCGTGGATCGATCGCCCACTCGGAATGGCCGGCCACCTCGCAGAACCTGCGGAACTGACCATCGTTGCCGACCGTGAGAATGATGTCGCCGTCAGCGGTGGGGAAATCCTGATAGGGCACGATGTTCGGATGGGCATTGCCCATGCGCTTCGGCGCCACGCCGGTGGTGAGGTAGTTCAGCGCCTGGTTGCCGAGGCAGGCGACCTGCACGTCGAGCAGCGCCGTGTCGACGTGCTGGCCCTCGCCGGTCCGCTCGCGATGTGCCAGCGCAGCGAGCACACCTACGGTGGCGTACAAGCCGGTGAGGATGTCGGTCAGTGCCACGCCAACCTTGACCGGTCCGGCGCCCTCCTCCGCATCGCTGCGCCCGGTCAGGCTCATCAGCCCGCCGAGGCCCTGGATCATGAAGTCGTAACCGGCACGTGTGGCATAAGGCCCGTCCTGGCCGAAACCGGTGATCGAGCAATAGATTAGCCGCGGATTGATCGCCTTCAGGCTTTCGTAATCCAGCCCGTAGGCGGCCAGCCCGCCGACCTTGAAGTTCTCCAGCAGCACATCGCACTGCGCCACCAGCTCGCGGATGATGAGTTGGCCCTCGGGCCGGGTGAAGTCGACGGTCAGCGACTGCTTGTTGCGGTTGGCAGTCAGGTAATAGGCCGCCTCCGACGTGTTCTCGCTGTTCTGATCCTTGAGATAGGGCGGCCCCCAATGGCGGGTATCGTCGCCCGTGCCTGGGCGCTCGACCTTGATCACCTCGGCGCCGAGATCACCGAGAATCTGCCCGCACCAGGGCCCGGCGAGCACGCGGGACAGATCGAGAACGCGGACATGGGACAGGGCGCCGGGCATGGACGAAACCTCGAAGCTCGAGTGAATGTAGGGTGGATCGGGGCGCGTAGCTGACGCTTCACCCATCCACCGTGTGTGGCCAACGGTGGATGAAAAGAGCGTCATCCACCCTACGGCGTCGTCAGAAGAACGCCTGGATGCCGGTTTGCGCGCGGCCGAGAATCAGCGCGTGCACGTCATGGGTGCCCTCGTAGGTGTTCACTACCTCCAGGTTGACCAGGTGCCGGGCCACACCGAACTCGTCGCTGATGCCGTTGCCGCCCAGCATGTCACGGGCCATGCGCGCCACATCGAGCGCCTTGCCGCAGCTGTTGCGCTTCATGATCGAGGTGATCTCCACCGCCGCGGTGCCCTCGTCCTTCATCCGACCGAGGCGCAGGCAGCCCTGCAGGGCCAGGGTGATCTCGGTTTGCATGTCGGCGAGCTTCTTCTGGATCAGCTGATTGGCCGCCAGCGGACGGCCGAACTGTTGACGGTCCAGGGTGTACTGGCGCGCGGTGTGCCAGCAGAACTCGGCGGCGCCGAGCGCGCCCCAGCTGATGCCGTAGCGGGCACTGTTCAGGCAGGTGAACGGACCTTTCAGGCCACGCACATCAGGGAAGGCGTTCTCTTCCGGGCAGAACACATTGTCCATGACGATCTCGCCGGTGATCGAGGCGCGCAGGCCGACCTTGCCGTGGATCGTCGGGGCGGATAGCCCTTCCCAACCCTTTTCCAGCACGAAGCCGCGGATCTCGCCGGCATCATCCTTGGCCCAGACCACGAACACATCGGCGATCGGGCTGTTGGTGATCCACATCTTGCTGCCGGACAGACGATAGCCGCCATCGACCTTCTTCGCCCGGGTGACCATGCTGCCCGGGTCGGAGCCGTGGTTCGGTTCGGTCAGGCCGAAGCAGCCGATGTAGTCGCCGCTGGCGAGCTTGGGCAGGTACTTCTGCCGGGTCGCCTCGTTGCCGAACTCGTAGATCGGCACCATCACCAGCGACGACTGCACGCTCATCATCGAGCGGTAGCCCGAATCGATGCGCTCGACCTCGCGGGCGATCAGCCCATAGCACACGTAGTTCAGCCCGCTGCCGCCGTAGGCTTCGGGAATGGTCGCGCCGAGCAGCCCTGTTTCGCCCATCTCGCGAAAGATCGCCGGATCAGTCTGCTCATGGCGGAAGGCTTCCAGCACTCGCGGTGCCAGCTTGTCGGCGGCGAATTGCGCGGCGCTGCCCTGCACCATGCGCTCTTCTTCGGTCAGTTGCTGATCCAGCAACAGCGGGTCGATCCAGTTGAAGCTTGCTTTGCCGGCCATGGAGGCTCCTCTTGTTTTGTCTGCAGCGCGGCTGCACGTGGATGGATTGATCCTAGGCGCAGCGCCAACGGCTCGCAAACGAGGAATTCGCACCGAACTGTGCGCTTTGCTCACTCCGAGATAAGCTCTGTCGACGCCATCAGGCTTATCCAGTGAGGTCTTCGCATAATGCGCCGCAAGATCCCTAGCACCGCTGCACTGATCGCCTTCGAGGCCGCTGCCCGCCACGAAAGCTTCACCCGCGCGGCCGACGAGCTGGCACTGACCCAGAGCGCCATCTGCCGGCAGATCGGCGGGCTGGAAGAATTTCTCGGCCTGGCGCTGTTCCGCCGGTCGCGGCGCGGCGTGAAGCTGACCGCCGCCGGCCAGTCCTACGCCCGTCGCATCGCCGCGCAGCTGGACGCGGTGGAGCGCGACACGCTGTCGGTGATGGGCCAGCAGGGCGCGATGAGCCTGGAGCTGGCGGTAGTGCCGACCTTCGGCACCCAATGGCTGGTGCCGCGCCTGCGGCATTTTCAGGCGCTGCATCCCGATATCACGGTGAACCTCACCAACCGCACCCGCCCGTTCCTCTTCGCCGATACCGAGTTCGATGCCGCCATCTATTTCGGCGATGCCGATTGGTCGGGTACCGAAGCCCATGCGCTGATGCCCGAGGATCTGCAGCCGGTCTGCAGCCCGGCGCTGTTGCGTGACGGTCAACCACTCAGCGCTCAGTCGCTAGCCGAAATGCCGCTGCTGCAGCAGACCACACGGCCATATGCCTGGCGGCAGTGGTTCGATTCACTGGGGCTTAAGGTCGCCCGCGACATGACCGGGCCGCGACTGGAACTGTTCTCCATGCTGGCGCAGGCCGCCGAGCACAGTATGGGTGTGGCGCTGATCCCACCGTTCCTGATCCAGCGGGAGCTTGCCGAAGGACGGCTGGTGCTGGCGCACCCGCATGCCTACCGCAGCGAGACACGGGCGTATTACCTGATGATTCCGGAGCGCAAGGTGGAGTCGGCGGGGCTGGTGGCGTTTCGGGACTGGCTGAAGGATGAGGCGAGGGTTTGGCGGGAGGGGGCGGATTTGCTAGAAACCTGAGAGCTCCCACGCGCCTGCGTGGGAACTCACCATAGGGCGAACCGAGCCACGGAGGCTGCGGAAAACTACTTCTTCTTTTTCGGCTTCAGATACTTCGTCAGCCCTTGAAACCACATCACCAGCGCCGGATTGCCCTGAATCTGGATGTCCTTGTTCTGAATTCCCTGCATGAATGCCAGCTGCTTGTTCTTCGCGGTCATGGTGGCGAAACCATAGGCGGCATCCTTGAAACCAAGAGAGAACGCCGGTTCGCTCGCCGGGCCGCGCTTGCTGGTGACGCGCTGGTTCTGCACGACGAAGTGCCGGGCGACCTTGCCGTCCAGGGTATGCAGCTGAAAGGTCAGGTCCTTGTCACCCAGCTGCTGCTGGAACTCGGGATTGGTGCGGCTGGCCTTGGCCATCAGGCGGCCCAGCATCCAAAGCAGAAAGCGGAATTTCATGATGATGTCCCGACGGGTACGAGAAAAGGCCGCATTGTAGTGGCTTGGTCGGCGGGGGAAAGGCTGGGTACGAATGAGTCCGGAGCGGACTGGGCGGTCAGGTTGACCCGGAGCACGCTGGCTCCGGGTTGGCGCAGCGTCAGTTGACGGCGTCTTTGAGCATCTTGCCGGGCTTGAAGGCAACGGTATTGCTGGCCTTGATGGTCACTGGCTGCCCGGTTTGCGGGTTTTTCCCGGTGCGGGCACCGCGGTGGCGCTGAACAAAGGTGCCGAAACCAACCAGGGTGACACTGTCCTTGCGGTTCAGTGCATTGGTGATTTCATCCAGCACGGCGTTAAGTACGCGATTGGCCTGGTCCTTGGACAGATCGGCCTTCTCGGCAATGGCTGCGGCGAGTTCCGGTTTACGCATGGGGAGCCTCTGAGACGTTTTTGTTGTTGTGTCCGTACTGTTCACAAGAACAGCGCTAAAGGCGCTGCAACAGCTCTAGGCTGGGGCAGACCCATGGAGAATGGCACGGCGCTAGCACCTGCGCCAGTCCCTCCGGACGCCTCGCGGGCTCAGCTGGGGGACTTTAGCGACAGAATTTGCGGTAGTTCCGCCAGCACGGGAGGCAGCTGCTTGTTCAGTGCCAGTCGCTCCTGCACGGCCGCGCCGGTCAGCGCGTAGCCGAGCAGCTGACCGGAAGCGCCGTGATAGAGCGCTTTTACGTCATTACCCTGGACCTCTATGGTCCAGCTGCCGGCACTACCAACCGCAGGCAGCGAGACCACTACCGGGCATGCCGGGGTCTTCACCGTGACCGGCATGGGGCCGTAGCTGACAAAGGTAGGATTGCCAAACAGGGTTTTAGCGAGGGCCCGCGCCCCGGCCATCAACGGCATCACATAGAGCAGGTTCAGCCCCTCCACTTCAGCACAATCACCCACGGCATAGATGTTGGCCGCCGAGGTCTGCAGCAAGCGATCAACGACGATGCCGCGCGCCACATCAAGCCCCGCCCCGGCTGCCAGTTCGGTACGCGGACGCAGCCCGACGGCGCTGACCACCAGATCGCATGTCAGCCGGCTGCCGTCGGAGAGTTGTGCGTGCAAGCCGTCGGCGCCGCGCTCAAGGCGCTGCAACGTGCAACCGAGGTGGAAACGTGCGCCGATGCCCTCCAGGCCGTTTCTCACCGCCAGGGCTGCTTCCGCCGGCAACAGGCCGGGCATGACCTGCTCGCTGGGCGCGACCAAGTCCACTTCGTGACTGCCCAGCAGCAGGTCGTTGGCAAACTCGCAGCCGATCAGCCCGGCGCCGAGAATCAGCACTCGCGGCTTGCCGGCGACCGCCGCGCGAAAGCGGCCGTAATCATGCAGATCGTTGATGGGAAAAACCGCGTCGGCGGCGTCGCCTGCGACCGGCACCTGGATGGTCTGCGCGCCCCAGGCCAGCACCAGATCGCGGTAGGGCACCGGCTCGTCGCCGATCCACACGCGCCGATTCGCCGGGTCGAGACGGGTGACGCGGGTATGGGTGCGAATCTCGGCATTCAGCTGCTCGGCCATGGCGCCGGCAGTGGCCATGCCCAGGTTCTCCGCGTTCTTGTTGGCGGCGAATCCGGTGGACAGCAGCGGCTTGGAATAGGAGCGCCCGTCATCGGCGGTGATCAGCAAAAGCGGTGTCTGGGTGTCCAGCTTGCGGAATTCCCGCGCCAGGTTGTAGCCGGCCAGGCCGGTGCCGATGATGACTACGGGTGCGCTCACGATCTTGTCCTCCAGAAAAGCGTTGCGAAAGGAATCAGCCGATGGCGATCATTTCGAAGTCGAGCTTGCCGACGCCACAGTCCGGGCACATCCAGTCTTCCGGCACGTCTTCCCAAGCCGTCCCAGGCGCGATGCCCTCTTCCGGCACGCCCAGCGCTTCGTCATAGATATAGCCGCACACCACACATTGCCATTTCTTCATCGCTAACCTCGATGCTCTGTCGATTGCGACGCACGCTATACCAGAACGGCGCGCCGCACCAAACCCACAAATGAAAACGGGCGGCCTAGGCCGCCCGTCGCGATACCGTCAGGCTCAGCCTGCGGTACCCGCCAGCGGATCGCTGATACCCAGTACGTAAAACCCGATCATGCCGATGGTGCCGGCAAGGATGAGGTAATACAGGGTCGGCAACATCGTCTTGCGCAGGGTGATCCCTTCGCGACCGAGCAGGCCGACCGTGGCCGACGCCGCCACCACGTTATGGATAGCGATCATGTTGCCCGCCGCAGCACCCACCGACTGCAGCGCCACCATCAGTGCACCGGACAGGCCCAGCAGGCCCGCGGTGTTGAACTGGAACTGCGACAGCATGAGGTTGGACACGGTGTTGGAGCCGGCGATGAAGGCACCCAGCCCACCGACCGCAGGTGCGAAGAACGGATAGACCCCGCCCACGCTATTGGCTACCAACTGCGCCATCGCCACCGGCATGGACACCAGATCGGAGCCATTCACGCCGGAGTTGATCAGAATCCGCACCATCGGGATGGTGAAGATCAGCACGAAGCCCGCGCCGAGCAGAGTCTTGCTCGACTCGGAAATCGCCGCGCCCAGCTCCTGCGCCTTCATGCGATGCAGGAAGAAGGTGATCAGCACCACGATGCAGAGAATCCCGCCAGGCAGGTACAGCGGCTCCAGCGTACCGGAGACACCTGTCTCACCGAGGATGTCCTTCCAGCCGAAGCTGAGCGACATCAGCAGCGCCTTGAAGTCAGGGAATACCCGCGAGGCGACCAGCAGACCGGCCAGCACCAGGTAAGGCGCCCAGGCCATCGGTACGGAGATCGGCGTCTTGCCAGCCACGTCCTCGATCTTCATCTCGATCTTGCCCATCCATTCGGACGGCCATTCCTTCGCCGGGGCGAAATCCCAGGTGTCCTTGGGCAGCAGGAAGCCAGCCTTGGCAGCCGGTACGACGATGGCCAGACCGACCAGCGCACCGATCATCGACGGGAATTCCGGACCGAGGAACACACCGGCCGCAGCGTACGGGATGACGAAGGCCAGACCGGTGAACACGGCGAACGGCGCAACCGCCAGACCTTCGGTCCAGGATTTGTTGCGACCGAAGTAGCGGGTCATGATGCTGACCATGATCAGCGGCATGAGAATCCCGCACAGCGCATGGATGATCGCCACCCGCGAGAAGATCAGGTGGAAGAACACCTCCCAGTTACTGCCCACCGCAGCCAGCTGCTCGCTGATGCCGGTCTTGTCCAGACCCGCACCAACGCCCACCAGGATCGGCGTACCCACCGCGCCGAAGGATACCGGCGTGGACTGCACCATCATCCCCATGACCACCGCCGCCAGCGCCGGGAAGCCCAGCGCCACCATCAGCGGCGCCGCCACCGCCGCTGGCGTGCCGAAGCCAGACGCACCCTCGATGAAGCAGCCGAACAGCCAGGCGACGATCAGCACCTGAACGCGACGGTCAGGACTGACATTGGAGAAGCCACGCCGAATCGAACTGATCCCCCCGGAATGTTTCAGCGTGTTGAGCAGCAGGATCGCACCGAAGATGATCCAGAGGATCGCCGCGGTGAGGATCAGGCCCTGCAAGGTGGACGCGATGACCCGGTTGAGGGTCATGTCCCAGGCCAGCAGGCCGATCAGCGCAGTGAGGACGAAAACCAGCGGCATGGCGTACTTGGCCGGCCAGCGAAAGCCGATCAGCAGCACACCCGCCAGCACCAGCGGCACGAAGGCCAGGATGGACAGTAGTGTTTGACTCATTTGTTGGGTCCCTGTTTTTTTGTTGTGAACCGCTTCTAATGTGTCCGGGCATGCCCGGTGCTTCGCACGAAACGCCCCCACGCGGTGCGCTTCCCGACGGCCCGGCCGAAACCGTGCCGCTCATGCTCGAAAGCCCCGGACGCCAAATCGGCACCCTGGGGCTGCTGTCCTGCACCGCGTGCGCCCCGAACCTCCGGCAACACGCGGACTCCGCCCCTATCAGGCCTGATTTGCCTTGTAACGCTGGCGCCACGCGTGCAGCAGCGGCTCGGTGTAACCCGCCGGCTGCTCACGGCCCTTGAACACCAGATCCGACGCTGCCTGGAAGGCGATCGACTGAGTGTAGTCGCTGGACATGGCGCGATAGAGCGGATCGCCAGCATTTTGCTGATCGACCACCTTGGCCATGCGCTCAAGCGTTTCCTGCACCTGCTCGCGGCTGACCACGCCGTGATGCAGCCAGTTGGCAATGTGCTGGCTGGAAATGCGCAGCGTCGCGCGGTCCTCCATCAGGCCGACGTTGTGAATGTCCGGCACCTTGGAGCAACCAACGCCCTGCTCCACCCAGCGCACCACGTAACCGAGGATGCCCTGGCAGTTGTTGTCCAGCTCCTGCTGCTTCTCTTCGGCGCTCCACTTGTCCTCGCTTACGACCGGAATGGTCAGCAGGTCGTTGAGCAGTTGATCGCGTTCGGCAGCCAGATCGACCTTCTCCAGCTCGCTCTGCACGGCCTGCACGTTCACCTGGTGATAGTGCAACGCATGCAGGGTGGCGCCGGTCGGCGACGGAACCCAGGCGGTGTTTGCGCCGGATTTCGGATGGCCGATCTTCTGCTCGAGCATGGCCGCCATCAGGTCCGGCATGGCCCACATGCCCTTGCCGATCTGCGCCTTGCCGCGCAGGCCACAGGCCAGGCCGACCAGCACGTTGTTGCGCTCGTAGGACTGAATCCACGGGGTGGATTTCATCTCGCCCTTGCGCATAACCGGGCCGGCTTCCATGCAGGTGTGCATCTCGTCGCCGGTACGGTCGAGAAAGCCCGTGTTGATGAACGCCACGCGGTGCTTGGCCGCGGCGATGCAGGCCTTGAGGTTGGCGCTGGTACGGCGCTCCTCGTCCATGATGCCCATCTTCAAGGTGTACCGCGGCACGCCGATCAGGTCCTCGACGCGACCGAACAGCTCGTCGGCGAAGGCGACTTCCTTCGGCCCGTGCATCTTCGGCTTGACGATGTAGACGCTGCCGGTACGCGAGTTGCCCTTGCGCTTGAGGTCGTGCTTGGCGATCAGGCTGGTGAACACGCCATCCATGATGCCTTCGGGAATCTCGCGGCCGTCTTCGAGCAGGATCGCCGGGTTGGTCATCAGGTGACCGACGTTGCGAATGAACAGCAGCGAACGCCCGTGCAGCTTCAGCTCACCGCCGTTCGGTGCGCTGTACTCGCGGTCCGGGTTCAGGCGGCGCACGAAGCTCGAGCCGCCCTTGGCCACTTCCTCGCTGAGGCTGCCCTGGGCGATGCCCAGCCAGTTGCGGTAGGCCAGCACCTTGTCGTCGGCATCCACCGCGGCGACTGAATCTTCGCAGTCGAGGATGGTGGAAACGGCGGACTCGACCAGCAGATCCTTCACGCCGGCAGCATCGGTCTGGCCGATCGGGCTGTTCGGGTCGATCTGGATTTCGATGTGCAGGCCGTTGTTCTTCAGCAGTACGGCTTTCGGCTCGACGGCTTCACCCTGGAAACCGACGAACTTCTCTGGCTGCGCCAGGCCGGTGACACTGCCGTTTTCCAGGGTGACCTTGAGCTGGCCATCCTGTACGCGGTAGGCGGTGGCGTCGGCGTGGCTGCCCTCGGCCAGCGGCGCGGCCTGGTCGAGGACGTTGCGTCCGTAGGCGATGACCTTGGCACCACGGACTTCGTTGTAACCCGGGCCCTTCTGCGCGCCACCCTCTTCGCTGATGGCATCGGTGCCGTAGAGCGCGTCATACAGCGAGCCCCAGCGGGCGTTGGCGGCGTTCAGCGCGTAGCGCGCGTTCATGATCGGCACCACCAGCTGCGGGCCGGCCTGGGTGGCGATTTCGCTGTCGACGTTGGCGGTTTCGATCTTCACATCGCCCGGCACCGGCAGCAGGTAGCCGATGGATTCGAGGAAGGCGCGATAGGCGACCATGTCCTTGATCGGGCCGGGATTGGCTTTGTGCCAGGTATCCAGCTCGACCTGCAGGCGATCACGCTCGGCGAGCAGTTCACGGTTCTTCGGCGCCAGGTCGTGGACCAGGGTGTCCAGGCCCTGCCAGAAGGCCGCGGCTTCAATACCGGTGCCCGGCAGGACTTCGTCCTCGATGAAACGCTGCAGATTGGCCGCCACTTGCAGGCGGCCCAGGGTTACACGCTCGGTCATCAGTCGTTCTCCTTTCTTGTTCAGTTGGCCAGGGCGGCAACGCCAGCCTTGGCGATCTGGGCGTCCTGCGCGGCGGTCACGCCGGAGACGCCGACCGAGCCGATCACCTGGCCATCGACCACTACCGGCACGCCGCCTTCCAGCGAGCAAACCACCGGCGCGGAGAGGAAGGCGCTGCGGCCGCCGTTGACCATGTCTTCATAGCCCTTGGTTTCACGACGGCCGAGGGCCGAGCTGCGGGCCTTTTCGGTGGCGATGTAGGAGGCGATCGGCGCGCAGCCGTCCAGACGCTCCAGCGCCAGCGGATGGCCACCGTCGTCGGCGACGACGATGGTCACGGCCCAGCCGTTGGCCTGCGCTTCGGCGCGGGCGGCAGCGAGGATGGTGGCGACTTCGGTCTGGCTCAGTACGGCTTTGCTTTTCATCTCGATTTTCCTGTTCTCATATATTCAAATTGTTCGTGTGGTGAGCGTTTGCGTGGGCTCATGCCCTGACGCGGCGCGCTCTATCCGTCCCGCAGGGTGGGTTTCAGCCCACCAGCACACGCGAGGCTTGGCTGCGAACGGTGGGCTGAAGCCCACCCTACAGGGCTATGCCTACCCCATCGATTCCTCGACCACTTCGATCCAGTGCTTGACCGGCGTGCGGCCGGCACCGTCGAGGTGCGTCTGGCAGCCGATGTTGGCGGTGACGATCACTTCCGGCTTGCCGCTTTCCAACGCGTTGAGCTTGTTGTCGCGCAGCTGCATGGAAATTTCCGGCTGGGTGATCGAGTAACTGCCCGCCGAGCCACAGCACAGATGCGCATCCGGCACGGCGGTGAGCTGGAAGCCCAGGCGGGCGAGCACGTCTTCGACCGCGCCGCCGAGCTTCTGTGCGTGCTGCAGTGTGCACGGACAATGGAAGGCCATGCGCTTGTCTGTGCGTACGTCCAGTTTTTCCAGCTCGGCGCTGCGCAGCACTTCGACAAGATCCTTGGCCAGCTCACTGACGCGCGCGGCCTTGGCGGCGTAGGCCGGGTCATCCTTGAGCAGATGGGCATATTCCTTGACGAAGGCACCGCAGCCGCTGGCGGTCTGCACGATGGCTTCGGCACCGGCCTCGATGGCCGGCCACCAGGCATCGATGTTGCGCCGCGCGCGATCCAGTCCGGCATCCTGCGCATTGAGATGGTAATCCACCGCACCGCAGCAGCCAGCCTCGCGTGCCGGGCTGACGCTGATACCGAGGCGATCAAGCACCCGCGCGGCGGCAGCATTGGTGCTCGGCGACAGACTTGGCTGCACGCAACCTTCGAGCATCAGCACGCGACGGCTGTGCATGACTTGCGGGCGCGGCTTGGCCGGGCGGACCTCGCGTGGCAGATGGCCCCTGAGCGAGGCAGGCATCAGCGGCTTCAGTGCATTGCCGGTGCCCAGCAGAGCCTTGAACAGTGCCGGACGCGGAATCACCGTGCGCAGGCCACCACGCATCAGGCGCTCGCCCAGCGGGCGCTGCACCTGCTGTTCGATGAAGTCACGGCCGATGTCCAGCAGGTTGTGGTACTTCACCCCCGACGGGCAGGTGGTTTCGCAGTTGCGGCAGGTCAGGCAGCGGTCCAGGTGCAGCTGGGTGCTCTCGGTCACCTCGCCGCCTTCGAACATCTGCTTCATCAGGTAGATGCGCCCGCGCGGCCCGTCCAGCTCGTCACCCAGCAGCTGGTAGGTCGGGCAGGTGGCATTGCAGAAACCGCAATGCACGCACGAGCGCAGAATGCTTTCGGCTTCTTCGGCGCGCGGCAGCTTCTTTGCGGCCTCACTCAAATTCGTTTGCATACGTCGTCAGACCTCGGAATACATGCGGCCGGGGTTGAAGATCCCCTGCGGATCGAGCGCGGCCTTGAGCTGGCGGTGATAGCGCAGCAGCGGTACGGAAAGCGGCTGGAACGGATTCGTCGTGGCACCAGCGGTAAAACAGGTGGCATGGCCGCCGACTTCGATGGCGATCCCACGGATGGTCACCGCGCCGGCATCGGACTTCAGCCAGCGCTGGGCACCGGCCCAGTCCACCAGCTGATCGCCTGGCAGCGCCAGCGGCGGCGTGTTGTTGGGCAGCGACAGGCGCCACAGCGGGCGCGGGTCGGCGAAGAACGCCTGACGCTGTTCGCGCAGCTCGTTCCAGTAGCCCGCTTCGAGGTCCTCGCCACCGATGCGCTCGCGCGCCGCCCCGACCGAGCCTTCACCACCTTCCAGACGCAAGTGCAGCGCCTGGCCGTCATGGCTGGCGGCGCTGATCGGGATAGGCTGCTGACCCCATTCGGCGAGCTTGAGCAACGCCCGGTCGAGGTCGATCTCCAGCCGCAGGCTGGTGCACAGGCGCGGCTTGGGCAGCACCTTGAGCGAGACTTCGGTGAGCACGCCGAGGCAACCGAAACTGCCGGCCATCAGGCGCGAGAGGTCGTAGCCGGCAACGTTCTTCATCACTTCGCCACCGAAGCGCAGGTGCTTGCCCTGGCCGGTGATGACCCGCGAGCCGAGCACGAAATCGCGCACCGAACCGCTCCACGGGCGGCGTGGCCCGGACAGCCCGGCGGCAATCATGCCGCCGACCGTAGCGCCGTCCGCGAAGTGCGGCGGCTCGCAAGGAAGCATCTGCCCCGCCGCATCCAGCGCGGCTTCCAGCTCCGCCAGCGGCGTGCCGGCGCGAACGGTAACGACCAATTCGGTGGGGTCGTAGGTGACGATGCCGCGGTGCTCGCGGGTATCGAGCAACACACCTTCGGCCTGCCGGCCGAGAAAGCTCTTGCTGCCGCTGCCCTGGATGCGCAGCGGCGTCTTGGCGACAAGCGCCTGGTTGACTTGGTCCAGCAACTGCGCGCTGGCGTCGTTGGTGATTACGGGCATCAGAAACGCTCCAGTTCGGGAAAAGGCAGCTGGCCGTTGTGGATGTGCATGCGGCCGAATTCGGCGCAGCGATGCAGGGTCGGGATGTTCTTGCCCGGGTTGAGCAGACCGCTCGGGTCGAATGCCGCTTTCACCGCGTGGAACAGCGTCAGCTCGTCGGCATTGAACTGCGAGCACATCTGGTTGATCTTCTCGCGGCCGACGCCGTGTTCGCCGGTGATGCTGCCGCCCACCTTCACGCAGAGCTCAAGGATCTTGCCGCCCAGGTCTTCGGCGCGTTCCAGCTCACCGGGCTGGTTGGCATCGAAGAGGATCAGCGGGTGCATGTTGCCGTCGCCGGCATGGAACACGTTGGCCACGCGCAGGCCGAACTGCTCGGAGAGGTCGGCAATGCCTTTCAGCACGCCCGGCAGCTCGCGGCGCGGGATGGTGCCATCCATGCAGTAGTAGTCCGGCGAGATGCGCCCGACCGCCGGGAAGGCGTTCTTGCGCCCGGCCCAGAAACGCACGCGCTCGGCTTCGTCCTTGGCCAGGCGCACTTCGGTGGCGCCAGCCAGCTTCAGCACTTCGCTGACCCGAGCGCAGTCGTCATGGACATCGGCTTCCACACCATCCAGCTCGCAGAGCAGGATCGCCTCGGCATCCACAGGGTAGCCGGCATGAATGAAGTCTTCGGCAGCGCGGATGGACAGGTTGTCCATCATTTCCAGGCCACCGGGAATGATGCCGGCAGCGATGATGTCGCCCACCGCACGACCGGCTTTCTCCACCGAGTCGAAGGCGGCGAGCAGCACCTTGGCGACTTGCGGCTTGGGCAGCAGCTTGACCGTCACCTCGGTGACGATGCCGAGCATGCCTTCGGAGCCGGTGAACAGCGCCATCAGGTCGAAGCCCGGCGAATCCAGTGCATCGGAGCCGAGGGTCATGCGCTCGCCCTCGACGGTGAGGATGTCCACCTTGAGCAGGTTGTGCACGGTCAGGCCGTACTTCAGGCAGTGCACGCCGCCGGCGTTCTCGGCGACGTTGCCGCCGATGGAGCAGGCGATCTGCGACGAAGGGTCTGGCGCGTAATACAGCTCATAGGGCGCCGCGGCCTGGGAAATCGCCAGATTGCGCACGCCGGGCTGCACACGGGCAAAGCGCCCAGCCGGGTCGACTTCGAGAATCTTGTTGAAACGCGCCATCACCAGCAGGATGCCCTGCTCCAGCGGCAGCGCGCCGCCGGACAGGCCGGTACCGGCGCCGCGGGCAACTACCGGCACGCCACGCTGATTGCAGAGCTTGAGCAGCGTCTCGACCTGCTCGACGCGTTCGGGCAGCACGACCAGCAGCGGCGTGGTGCGATAGGCGGAGAGCCCGTCGCACTCGTAGGGCTTGAGGTCTTCGCTGCGGTGGAGGATGTCCAGGTCGGGCAGCTGCGCCTGCAGCTCGGCCAGCAGGGCAGCCTTGTCGACCTTGGGCAACGCACCATCGACGCGTTCGTCGTAGAGAATGTTCATGGCAGGTTCCGGCTCTCTTTGGGTCACAGCCAGCAGCGGACGGCTGCGGTGGAATGACGCATCTTTAACGTCGAACAGCCCTGCCAGTCCATAGCCCTGACAACTGGTCCTACCAGTTTTTTGTAGTTACGCCAGCATTAGCACTACCTGATGGCCGTCCAGCCCTTGCTACTACTGATCCACAAGCATTATGGCTACACTGCCGCCGAACTGGTCCTACCAGTGGAGAGTGAGAGGCATGCAGAACGAAAACCACAATGATCGCCGTCAAGTCGCCGACGTCGTCGCCGAGCGCATCGAGCGCCTGATCGTCGATGGGGTATTGAAGGTCGGCCAAGCCCTGCCCTCGGAGCGGCGCCTGTGCGAGAAGCTGGGCATTTCGCGCTCGGCCTTGCGCGAAGGTCTGCGGGTGCTGCGCGGGCGCGGCATCATCGAGACGTCCCAGGGTCGCGGCTCGTTCGTTGCCGAACTGTCCGGCAACCATGACGCCAGCCCACTGATGCACCTGTTCAACTCGCAGCCGCGCACGCTCTATGACCTGCTGGAGGTACGTGCACTGCTGGAAAGCGAATCGGCCCGGCTGGCGGCCTTGCGCGGCACCGACGCGGATTTCATCCTGCTGCGCCGGCGCTACGAGGAGATGCTCGCGGCCCACACCAGCGAGCAGGGCGCCGATCCGCGCGAGCATGCCCGCCTCGATCACGCCTTCCATCTGGCGATCTGCGAGGCCTCGCACAACCCGGTACTGGTGCACACGTTGCAGTCGCTGACCGACCTGATGCTGAGTACCGTGTTCGCCTCGGTGAACAACCTCTACCACCGCCCGGCACAGAAGCGGCAGATCGACCGCCAGCATTCGCGGCTCTATCACGCGGTGATCGAACGCCTGCCCGAGCAGGCCCAGCGTGCGGCGCGCGACCACATCCACGGCATTCGCGACAACCTCAAGGAAATCGAGCAGGAAGAGCAGCGCCTGGTGCGCGCCACCATGCGCCTGGAAGGCTGGACCTGAGCATCCTGTAGCGCCTCCAGCGCAGCCCTACAGGCCATGCACGCGCCGCGTTGTCGCCTGCGTCCTGCAGCGGCCGGGGCGCATGCTAGACTCGCCGATCTTTCCGCTATGCCCGAACGCGCCGTGTCCGAACTTCTTGACTGGCTGAGTGCCGACCGCCTGCCTTGCCCCCTCGATCCCGCTCTGCATGACTGGCTCTACGTCGACAAGGGCTCGCTAACGCGCCGCCTGACCGAACTCGCCGCTGGCGCCTTCAGCGTCATTCCGTTGCACCAAGCCTGGCTGCCGTTGCGCGCCGATGAATGCGCGGCCCTCGACGTGCCCGAACAGAGCGAAGGCTGGGTGCGCGAGGTCTATCTGTGCGGTCATGGCCGGCCGTGGGTGTTCGCCCGCAGCGTTGCTGCACGAGCACAGCTGGAGGAATCCGGCCTCGACCTGCAAAGCCTGGGCGATCGTTCTTTGGGCGAGTTGCTGTTCAGCAATCCGGCCTTTACCCGCGGCACGCTTGAGGCCTGCCAGTACCCGTCGCACTGGCTGCCGGATGCGTGCCGTGTCGACGGGCTCTGGGCGCGGCGCTCGTGCTTCCGCCAGAATCGCCTAGGCGTGCTGGTTGCCGAGGTGTTCCTTCCCGAGCTGTGGCAGGCCGCCGCCGTCACATCCTGAGCGCGTCGCTCTGCACGTCCCCTTCCGCCAAGGAGAGCCGCTGATGTATCTGAAACTGCTGCAATCGTGCAATCGCTTGCACCCGCGCGCCTGGGACTTCATCCAGCTGATGCGCCTGGACAAGCCCATCGGCACCTACCTGCTGCTTTGGCCGACCCTGTGGGCGCTGTGGATTGCCGCCGAGGGCGTGCCCAGCGCGAAGAACCTGTTCATCTTCATCACCGGTGTGATTCTGATGCGCGCCGCCGGCTGTGTGGTCAACGACTTCGCCGACCGCAACTTCGACGGACACGTGCAGCGCACCCAGGCACGCCCGATGGCTGCTGGCCGGGTCAGCTCGCGCGAGGCCTGGACGCTGTTCGCCGTGCTGGTGGGCCTGAGCTTCGGCCTGGTGCTGCTGACCAACGCGACGACGGTCTACCTGTCGTTCGGCGCTCTGGCCCTGGCCGCCTGCTACCCGTTCATGAAGCGCTACACCTTCTACCCGCAGGTGGTGCTCGGCGCGGCGTTCTCCTGGGGCATGCCGATGGCCTTCACCGCCGAAACCGGCAGCCTGCCACCGGAAGCCTGGCTGCTGTTCATCGCCAACCTGCTGTGGACGGTGGCCTACGACACCTATTACGCCATGGCGGATCGCGAGGACGACCTGAAGATCGGCATCAAATCCACCGCGATTCTGTTCGGCGAAGCGGACCGCGTCATCATTGTCACCCTGCAAGGCCTAGCGCTTTTCTGCCTGCTGCTCGCCGGTGCGCGCTTCGAGCTCGGCCAGTGGTTCCACCTGGGATTGGTCGTCGCTGCCGGCTGCTTCGCCTGGGAATTCTGGAAGACCGCTTCGCGCAAGCCGCAGGCCTGCTTCAAGGCGTTTTTGCACAATCACTGGGCGGGACTGGCGATCCTCGTTGGCATCATTGTGGATTACGCAACCCGGGCTTAATTCTCCGCGAGCCGTGCTAGAGCCTTTGCTGCCGTCTGCCTGTCACATGGCTGCAATAATTCCGTTATCTAATGCCGGACGACAAGAACAGACCCGAGGCTGGACCATGAACGGCAAGAGCATATTGATCGTCGACGACGAGGCGCCGATCCGGGAGATGATCGTCGTCGCCCTGGAAATGGCCGGCTATGACTGTCTCGAAGCAGAGAACACCCAGCAGGCTCACGCGCTGATCATCGACCGCAAGCCGGACCTGATCCTGCTCGACTGGATGCTGCCTGGCACCTCGGGCATCGAGCTGGCCCGTCGCCTGAAGCGTGACGAGCTGACCGCCGACACGCCGATCATCATGCTCACCGCCAAGGGTGAAGAGGACAACAAGATCCAGGGCCTGGAAGTCGGCGCTGACGACTACATCACCAAGCCTTTCTCGCCACGAGAACTGGTGGCGCGCCTGAAGGCGGTGCTGCGCCGCGCGACCCCGGTGGACAGCGAGTCGCCCATCGAGATCGGCGGCCTGCTACTCGACCCGGTCAGCCACCGCGTCACCATCGACGGCAAGCCGGCCGAGATGGGCCCCACCGAATACCGCCTGCTGCAGTTCTTCATGACCCATCAGGAGCGCGCCTACACCCGCAGCCAACTGCTCGACCAGGTCTGGGGCGGCAACGTGTACGTCGAGGAGCGCACCGTGGATGTGCATATCCGCCGGCTGCGCAAGGCCCTTGGCGAAGCCTATGAGAACCTTGTGCAGACGGTACGCGGCACCGGTTATCGTTTCTCCAGCAAAAGCTGAGTACGCCGGGGTGAGCATGCGTCCCGGCATCGTCGAGCAGATCATCATCGCAACGTTTGTGGAGTGCATCGGTTGAATCAGGACTGGCAAGGAGCCCTCGTTCGTCGCCTGCTGATCCTGCTCGGCGGCTGCCTGCTGCTGGGGCTGATCACCGGCGAATATGCCTGGGTGCTGGTGATCGGCCTGGCCGGCTATCTGATCTGGACCGTGCGCCAACTGCTGCGCCTGCAGCGCTGGCTGCACCGCGCCGACCTCGACGAGCCTCCGCCGGATTCCGCCGGCGTCTGGGGCGACGTTTTCGATAACCTCTACCAGATGCAACGCCGCGACCTGCGCCTGCGTGGCGAGCTGCAAGGCATCATCGACCGTGCCCAGGGGTCCACCGCAGCGCTAAAGGACGCGGTGATCATGCTCGACAGCGACGGCAATCTGGAATGGTGGAACCCCGCCGCCAATCGCCTGCTGGGGCTGAAGAAACAGCAGGACGCAGGCCACCCGATCAGCAACCTGGTGCGCCACCCCGCATTCAAGGAGTACTTCGACAGCGGCAACTACGAACAGCCGCTGGAGCTGGCCTCGCCGGTGAATGATCGCCTTCGGCTGCAGTTCAACGTAACCCGCTACGGCAACAGCGAACACCTGTTGCTGGTGCGCGATGTCACTCGCCTGCACCAGTTGGAGCAGATGCGCAAAGACTTCGTCGCCAACGTCTCCCACGAGTTGCGCACGCCACTAACCGTGATCGCCGGCTACCTGGAAACCATGCTGGAGAATGCCGAGGGGGTGAACCCGCGCTGGCTCCGGGCTCTGCAGCAGATGAACCAGCAGGCCGGGCGCATGCAGCACCTGCTTAACGACCTGCTATTGCTGGCCCGCCTGGAAACCAGCAGCCGGCCGACCGACAACCAGCCGGTCGCCGTGGGGCCGTTGTTGCAGTCGATCATCAGCGATGCGCGCGCCCTGTCAGGCAGCCGCGGGCATCTGATCAGCCTCGATGCCGACCCGGCCTTGCAGCTCAAAGGCAGCGAGACGGAGCTGCGCAGCGCCTTCTCGAACCTGGTGTTCAATGCGGTGAAGTACACGCCCGATGGCGGCAGCGTGCATGTGCGCTGGTGGGGCGATGAGGTCGGTGCGCACCTGTGCGTCGAGGACAGCGGCATCGGCATCGAGCAGAAGCATCTGCCACGACTCACCGAACGCTTCTATCGGGTCGACTCCAGCCGCGCCAGCAGCACCGGTGGCACAGGGCTCGGCCTGGCAATCGTCAAGCATGTACTGCTGCGCCATCAGGGCCGCCTGGACATCAGCAGCACCCCCGGTCAGGGCAGCCGTTTCTCCTGCCATTTTCAGAATAGCCAGATACCCGGCCGCTGATTCGGCACGTACCGATCAGCCGGAAAATATCCCGGCTGATCGCTTGAAAAGCCGGCTCTCCGCCGCCATTCTGTCGCGATCATTGGCTACCCGACCCCTTCATGGACCCTTCCCCCAGTTACGCCGCCTCTTCTTACTTCGCCGATTTCGGCCTGATTCTCTTCGCTCTGTTCCTCGTGCTGCTCAACGGCTTTTTCGTTGCCGCCGAGTTCGCCATGGTCAAGCTGCGCTCCACCAAGGTGGAAGCCATCGCCAGCCGGCATGGCTGGCGCGGACACATCCTGCGTACCGTGCACAATCAGCTCGATGCTTACCTCTCCGCTTGCCAACTCGGCATCACCCTGGCCTCGCTGGGCCTGGGTTGGGTCGGTGAGCCGGCATTCGCGCACCTGCTCGAACCGTTGCTGGCTGGCATTGGCATCGAATCACCTGCGCTGGTGCATGGCATCGCCTTCTTCACGGCGTTCTTCATCATTTCCTACCTGCACATCGTGATCGGCGAGCTGGCGCCGAAATCCTGGGCGATCCGCAAGCCGGAACTGCTGTCGCTGTGGACGGCAGTGCCGCTGTACCTGTTCTACTGGCTGATGTACCCAGCCATCTACCTGCTCAATGCCAGCGCCAACGCCATTCTGCGCATCGCCGGCCAAGGCGAGCCAGGCATGCACCACGACCATCACTACAGCCGCGAGGAGCTCAAGCTGATCCTGCACTCCAACCGCGCCCGCGACCCGAGCAATCAGCAGATCCAGGTACTGGCCTCGGCGGTGGAAATGAGCGAGCTGGAAGTGGTCGACTGGGCCAACTCCCGCGAGGACCTGCTGCAGCTGGAACACGACGCACCGCTGAGCGAGATTCTCGAGGTGATCTGCCGTCACAAGTACAGCCGTTACCCGGTCTACGACAGCACCAAGGGCGAGTACGTCGGCCTGTTGCACATCAAGGATCTGCTGCTGGCGCTCGCCGGCAACGACCGCCTTGCCGAAGCATTCTGCCTGAGCGAGCTGCTGCGCCCGCTGGAACGGGTGTCCAAGCACATGCCGTTGGCCAGTCTGTTGGAACAGTTCCGCCAGGGTGGCGCGCATTTCGTGCTGGTCGAGGAAGGCGACCACAAGGTGATTGGCTTCCTGACTATGGAAGACGTACTGGAAGTGCTGGTTGGCGACATTCAGGACGAGCACCGCAAGACCGAACGCGGCGTGCTCGCCTATCAACCGGGCAAGCTGCTGGTACGCGGCGACACGCCGCTGTTCAAACTCGAACGTCTTTTAGGCATCGACCTCGACCATGTCGAGGCGGAAACGTTGGCTGGACTGGTTTACGAAACCCTCAAGCGTGTACCCGACGAGGACGAGGTGCTTCAGGTCGACGGCCTGCAGATCGTCATCAAGAAAATGCGCGGACCGAAAATCGTGTTGGCAAAGGTCCTTCGTTTTCAGGGCTAAGCGGTGGCTTGAAACCGGCAGCCCATCATTACATTTACGTTTACATACTGGTCGCTAAGTCTTGATTTACAAGAAATTACGACCGCTCATCGCGATGTGCCGAATTATTCTTAGCTACTGCCCGTCCACGCCATAGGCGGCTCGCTCGAGCCGCCATCGATTTCTGATCGAATGACGATGGAGCTACCCGAATGCGCATCAATGGTTTGACTACTACAACCACACTGGCCCTGTGCCTGGCAGCGACTTCTCAGGCTTTCGCCCAATCCGCCACCGGCCCGATCTCAAACTTCGGCGTCATTGGCTCGCACAATCAGTACAAACTGACCGTGAACGACGAAAGCGACAAGGAACGCCTCAACCAGGGCGGGCTGTACTACAACTTCGGCAACAAGATGACCGGCCAGGAAGGCTTCATCTACCAGGCTGGTATCGAAGGTCAGTATCGGGAAAAAGACGATGTAGAATACCTGTCTGCCCGCGCCGATCTCGACCTGGGCCTGCGCGCAGCGCTGAGCACCAACAACTACGTCGACCTGATCGTCGGCGGCGGCTACGACTGGGGCCGCATCGAGCAGGATGACGTGCGCGTTGGGATATTCGAGGAAGACGTCAAGCTGACCACCCGCTCGCCCTTCGCCAAGGCCGGTGTCGGCTACAACTACCTGACCCCCGACTACACCGTGCGCCTGGAAGTCGGCGCCCGTTACTCCATCGAAGCGGACAGCAAGTTGAAAGTCGGCGGCGAAAGCGACACCGTCGATCTCAAGGACAAGGTCAACCCGTACGGTGAGCTGAGCGTGCTGTGGAACAAGGGCATCAACAACATGCCCATCAGCACCAGCCTCTACTACACCCAGACCCGCTACGAGCTCGACAGCAGCAGCGAGCTTGCCGAGAACACCAAGCTCAAGCAGGAGCAGGTCGGCCTGAAAGTTGGTCTGGCGTTCTAACCCGCCCCAACCGCAGCTCGCTGTAACAGCGCCAGAGCGGCCACGCAGGCCTCTCGAAACCCACGGCGCTGTCCAGCGGGCTGTAACAGACCGAACTCGATCTGCCGAGCGCCACCCTGAGATTGGGGTGGCGCCTCTTTAACCGGCTCTGCATTCAACCTGCGGCAGTTAAGACTGCCGACCCGCTCGGCCTTCCGTCAGGCCGTCCGTTCCGTGACGACCAGCCTACTTCCAAATGCCTATAGATCTAGCTCCTTAGTACCGATCTGATCATCGGCATTATCGGGCGTGATTAACTAGTTACAGATCTGGCGCCAGAATTACCAAGTAGACGAAAAGAATTAATCCCCATACAGTTCGTCGGGAACCGTTTCACAGTTTTTCTGTGAGGCACGTCACTTGCTAACACTCTCATAACGACAAGAAACCAACGCGGTTGGCGCTTCCTGCGTCCGCCGTACACACCTGGCCAGGTCAGGCCAGGCGTTTTGCCACTCGCCTCAGCGGACTCGATGCGAACGGAGCACAACAGTGCTGTGAGGATTCACGGTGCCTGTGCGAAACCGCAGCTGCGCGCTGCCGGAATGGATGCCGGGATTGATCGATTTCGCGCCTCGCCATGGGCGGCGCGGTACCCCAACCGTTTCGTAGATGCTCCTGATGACCCAACTACCCCGCACTAAGATCGTCCTGGCCCTGCTAGCTGCCCTTTCCCTGACGGCCTGCGCTCAATTCGAGCCGCGACCGCTCACCGAGCAGGCCTTGAGCGATCAGACCCGCGCCGATCAGGAGATGGCCAGGCAGGATGTCGAGCCTATCGCCGGCACGCTGACGCTAGACGAAGCCATGGCCCGCGCCCTGAAGTACAACCTCGACCGCCGGGCGCGCATGTTCGAAGAGGCGCTAGCGTTCCAGCAGTACGACGTTTCCCGCTACGACATGCTGCCCAAGCTGCTGGCCCAGGCGGGCTACAGCTCGCGCAACAACGACAAGATCAGCCAGAGCCGCAACGCTGAGGACGGCTCCCTGTCGCAGTCGCGCTTCATTTCCCAGGATCGCGATCACACCGTCAGTTCGCTGGCGCTGAGCTGGAACATGCTCGACCTGGGCGTCGGTTACTACGGTGCCCGTCAGCAGGCCGACCGCGCACTGGTTGCCGGGGAAAAGCGCCGCAAAGCCATGCACCTGCTGATGCAGGACGTGCGCACCGCATTCTGGCGCGCCGTCAGCGCGCAGAAGCTGCAGACCGAGGTCCGTGCTGCCACGCTGATGGCCGAGGGAGCGCTGGCCGATGCACGCCAGGCCGAGGCCGAGCGGTTGCGCAACCCGCTCGATTCGCTGCGCTACCAGCGCCAGGTGCTGGAAAACCTGCGCCTGCTCGAAGCCATCGAGCAGGAGCTGTCCACCGCACAGACCGAACTCGCACTGCTGATCAACGCCCCACTCGGCCAGCCGATCAGCCTCGCCGAACCGCCCTTCCAGCTCGACCGCCAGGCGCTCGACGTACCGGTCGCAGTTATGGAAGACACTGCACTGACTGCCAACGCCGACCTGCGCGAGGCGCACTACAACGCCCGCATCGCACGTGAAGAGACGCGCAAGACCCTGGTACGCCTGTTCCCCAGTCTGAACTTCAGCTACGGCCTGAATTACGACACCGACAGCTATTTGGTTAACCGCCAGTGGAACGAGGCTGGCGCACAGCTCTCATTCAATCTGCTTAATCTGCTGACGGGGCCGAGCCAGCTCAAGCTCGCCGATGCCGGTGTCGCACTGGCCGACCAGCGCCGGGTGTCCATGCAAATGGCGGTGCTTGCCCAGGTCCACCTGGCACGCCAGCAGTTGGCCAACGCCCAGCATCAGTTCACCCGCGCCGATGCCATCTGGGAAATCGACCGACGTATTTCCGAGCACATGGACAACCGCGAGGCCATCCAGGTGCAGAGCAAGCTGGACCAGGTCGCCAACCAGACCACTGCGATCCTCAGCCTGCTGCGCCGCTACCAGGCACTGGCGCAGGCACAGACTGCCGAAGCCCGCCTGCAGGCGACCCTGGGCGTGGACCCAGAAATCGGCAGCGTCAGCGACCTGACCCTGGCCCAGCTGACCCGCACCCTCACCGACGGCCAACGCACCTGGCAAAAGCTGGCGAGCAACGCCGGCCAAGGCGGCACACAGTGAAGCGCCTCGCGCTGGCCCTGCTGCTGGCAATGAGCGGGGGCGCTATTCACGCGCAAGTGCCTGAGCAGGCACCGGCGCGAGCGGGGCTGGAGCGACAGGAAATTCGAGCCCAGTTACTGCCGCGCCAATTCACTACCCTTGCAGCGGAGATCGGCGCCAAGGTCAACAAACTGTCGGTACCAGAGGGTGGCGCATTCAAGGCCGGGCAGACGCTGGTGAGCTTCGACTGCAGCGTGCAGCAAGCCATGGTGCAAAAGGCCCGCGCCGAACTGAACGCCGCTGAGGCCACCGACAAGGCCAACCAGCGGCTGGCCGAGCTGAACTCAGTCGGCAAGTTGGAAGTGGATCTAGGCCGCGCCGGCCGGCAAAAGGCTGTCGCCGAAGTGGGTGCACAGCAGGCGGTGCTCGGCAAATGCAGCATCGCCGCGCCCTTCACCGGCCGTATCGCCGAGCAAAAGGTCCGCGAGCAGCAGTTCGTGCAGCCTGGCCAGCCGCTGCTGGACATCCTCGACGACAGCGTGCTGGAACTCGAATTTCTGGTGCCCTCGGCGTGGCTGGTCTGGCTGCGCACCGGGCAGACCTTCGATGTCGAGATCGACGAGACCGGTCAGCGCTATCCGGCGCGCTTCGAGCGCATAGGCGCCCGTGTCGACCCGGTGAGCCAATCGGTAAAGGTCGCCGCCGCCATCGATGGCCGCTTTCCCGAGCTGATCGCCGGCATGAGCGGTCGCGTGCGCGTCACGCCGCCCACCCCCAAACCCTGATTCTGATACGCAGGCTACGGCCTGCGCCTGAGCCGCTACGCATCGAGGTCCGACATGGCCGATAAAACCGGTACTGCATCTACCCCTTCCCGCTTAGTGCGCGGTCGCCCTAGGCCCCTGGCGCTTGAACAGCGCTTCGTCTTCGACGGTGCGGGCGCAGGCGACGCGGTGGATGCCACGGCTAGCGCAGCGGCCGCCGAACCTTTCGCCGAAGCGGCCGAGGTCTCGATCAAGGTAGAGGTGGCCCATTCAGATCCAGCCGAGCGCCAACCTGCCGCGACCGACCAGCCAACGCTGTTCCGCAGCAACAGCAGCCACTCGGCCATTGATGAAGCAGCAGCTAGCGCCGCTGAACAGATTCGTCAGTTCCTGGCCCAGGCCAGCGATGAGCAACTCTTCGAGCTGTTCAATGGCGGGCAGACCACCCCGACCGAGCAGTGGACTGCGGAGCTAGCACGCCTGCGCACATCGATTGCCGACGGAACGCTGGAGATAGGCGTGACGCTGCTCGATAACGCACAAATCGAGGGAGCCCTTGCCGCCTACGCACCGGAAGGGCTGAGCGGCGAGTCGACCATTTTCCTCAACCAGGACTGGCTCGGCGTGCTGGACGCGCAACAGGTCTCGCGCCTGTTGATCGAGGAATACGGCCATCACCTGGATCATTTGTTGAATCAGGGCGTCGACACCGCCGGTGACGAGGGGCAGCGCTTCGCCGCCAAGGTCAGCGGCATCGATACTGCAACCCCAGGTTTTGCTGGCGACAACGATCACTCCACTCTGCAGTTCGACGACGAGTCGATCAGCGTCGAGTTTGCCACCCTGACGTTCAGCAACGCCTATCAGGTGAACGTGGGGACCACCCCCGCCGGCAAGGAATCCAACAGCCACGATTTCGTTTTCACGGACCTCGGCCAGGTCATCGTCAACGATGCCACTAACAGTCGTTTTTTCAGCGGCAACGATGTTTCAGCCACCGCGGTGACCATTGGTACGACCACCTACTACGGCTGGATCAGCCGCCCGGTCAAAAGTGGCGGCGTGGTACGCGGATTCTATTTCTGGACCGATGCGGACTTCACTTCGCTAGCCTTGGCCCAGGCCGATGGCAACATGGACGGCGACAGCAACGTCGCGGACAACCGCGGCTTCCTGCTGGTGGTCGATCAGGCTTGGTTCAATAGCCTGGACTGGAAGAACCAGGCGGCAAACCTGAAGAATGTCGGCTCGTCGTCCGACCGGGTCGATGCCGCGCTCAACACCCTGGTCGGCCCAGTACCGACGCCAACCGCCGTCGCCGATGTGGCAAATGGCACGCCCGGCAGCAGCGGCGGCGCGGCGGTCGAAGCGGGCGGTATCGCGAACGGCACGGCAGGCACCGCAGCCACCGGCAACGTACTGAGTAACGACACCGGCGGCGACAGCAAACGTGTAACCGCGGCAGGCACCACTTCTGCCAGCCAGGGCGTCACCGCCGCAACCACCTCGGCCAACGGCGCGGTCGTGACCGGCATCTACGGTACGCTGACCCTTGGCGCCGATGGCAGCTACCTCTACGTGGTCAACGACACCAATCCGCAGGTCCAGGCCCTGCGTACTGCCAGCGAGACGCTAGTCGACACCTTCACCTACCGCATGACCGACACCTCCGGCGCGACCTCCACCACCACCCTCAGCGTGACCATCCAGGGCGCCAACGATGCGCCGGTCGCCAATAACGACTACAACACGGCGAAGGAGTCGATAGCCGGGTCGGGCCAATACAGCGCATCAGACACAAGCGGCAGCCTCGCGACCGGCAATGTACTGAGCAACGATACGGATATGGATCGCTACGGGGAGACAAAGGCAGTTGTCGACCTGAACATTTCCGGCTCGGCAGTGGGCAGCACCGCAGCTACGCAGACCATCCTTTCCTTCGCCAGCCTTCCCAGCAACGTCAGCGCGGGCTATTTCGTCTTTAGCAACAACGTTGCTCTGAGGGACGCAAGCGGGGCGCAAATTACGGTCTCCAGCATTGATACGACGGCGAAAACCTTCACGTTGAGCGGCAAGGTCGCCACGCCAACGCTGGCGGAAAATCAGTCCCAAGTGCTGGGCTTCGCCAATAACGCTGCGGGTACCGCGGCGTACAAGGAAGCCACCATCAGTTCCAGCACCACCTCCGCTGGCCCGACGGTGAGCATCGCCTCCTTTCAGGGAACCATTGCCGTAGGCATGACGGTGAACGGCACCGGACTAGTAACAGCCCCAACCGTTACTACGATCAACTACAACGTCAGCGGAAACATCGTATCCGTCGTTCTCAGCCAGTCAGTCGCGATAACCAACCAGACGCTGACCTTCGGCAATAGCCAGAACGCCGGCACAACCTTGGTGGGTCAGTACGGCAGCCTATTGCTCAATGCCGACGGCAATTACACATACACGCCGATCGCCAACAACCCCGCCCTCAGTGCAGGCCAGTCGGCAGTCGAGCGGTTCCAGTACACAATGCGCGACGCCAGCGGCGCGACCAGTAGCGCCAGCCTTTACATCACCGTACTCGGCTCCGGCACCAATGATCCAAACGCAGTGGCCGACACGGCATTGGCTACCGAGCGCGGCGGTATCGCTAACGGCACCCTCGGCGTGGACCCCTCCGGCAACCTGCTGACGAATGACACCAACGGCAGCAATGCGGTCGTCCTGGCGCGCGCTTCGAGCAGTAGCACCAGCACTGCGGTGAGTAGCAACACAGAGATCTTCGGGCTCTACGGCAAGCTGACGCTCAGTGCCAATGGCAGCTACACCTATGTCGTCGATAACAGCAACCCGACCGTCCAGGCCTTGCGCGACACCAGCACCACCCTGACCGATACCTTCGTTTATACCGTCGAGAACGGCCTGCTGGCCGGCAGCACCAAGCTGCAGGACTCTGCCACCCTGACCATCACCGTCCGTGGCGCCAACGATGCGCCGGTAGCCGCCGATACGGTCGCACAAGCGATCGAGGCCGGCGGCGTGAACAACGGCACCGCCGGCTACAACCCCAGCGGCAACGTGCTGGATGCGGTCAGCGACGTGGATGACGCGCGTAGCGAGCTGCGCGTGACCACCGTACGTGTGGGCGGCGCTGAAGGGAGCGGCACCGCCGGCACGGTGGGCTCGGCTCTGACTGGTCTGTACGGCTCGCTTACGCTGGCAGCGGATGGCACGTGGTCCTACACGGTCAATAACACCAACGCCACCGTGCAGGCACTGAATCCCGGCCAGACGCTGATCGAACGCTTCAATTACACCGTAACCGACAGCTCCGGTACCGGGCTAACCGATATCGCCGTGCTAACCATCACTATCGAGGGCGCCGCAGACACCGTCGCGGTCAACAGCGTGTTCGTCAACGAGGCTTCGCCCTACGCCCTGTTCACCGTCAGCGGCAGTGCCGGTGTGGCAGTGCATCTGGGGCTGGGCAGCGCGAGCCTTCCCTCAACCGACGCGCGCGCCACGCTGTCAGGTACGGGCGCGGATATCGGCGACATGGTGGAGTATTTCAACGGCAGCGCCTGGGTGGCTTACATCGCCAACAGCCCGGTGATCATTCCAACTGGCGACAAGCTGCTGGTGCGGGTAGCCGTCATCCAGGACGACATCCATGAAGGCAACGAATCCTTCACCCTGACCGCCTACGTCAGCCAGGACAACAGCAGCACCGGTATCGGAACCATCAACGATGAGGGCGAAGGCGACATCTACCTGCCCGACAACACCAGCGGGGCGCCAGACAGCACCGGCCCACTGGACGACGACCGGCCGACGCTCAGCGTAAGCAGCGTATCGATCAGCGAAGGCGACTATGCCGAGTTCGTGATCAGCCTCGACAAGCGCTCCACTCAGCCGATCAGCTTCAGCCCCGTGCTGGCCAGCGGCACAGCTAACATCGGCATCGATACCGGCCCAACCGAGCAGCTGGAGCGTTTTGACGGCAGCACCTGGGTCGCCGTGAACGGGCCGGTAAGCATCGCTGCTGGGGAGCTGTCGGTTCGCGTGCGAATCGCTACGATTGACGACAGCTTCGTCGAGGCCAGCGAGACGTTCGCCCTGTCCACGGGAGCGGTGTCCGGCACCGTTACCAACCTGAGCGGTGCTGCGGGCATCGCGACCATCGTCGACAACGACATCGCCGCACCCAATAACCGGGCGCCGCTGGCCGTCAATGACAGCCTCAGCGCTACCGAGGACACGCCCGTCACCTTCAGTTCCGCGCAGTTGCTTGGCAACGACAGTGACCCGGACAACGACACGCTGACCATCGCATCCGTCAGCCGCGGCACTGGCGGCGATGTCGTACTCAACTCGGACGGCGACGTGCTCTTCACGCCCGATCCAAACTTCAACGGCACCGCGACATTCACCTACACTGTGACTGACGGCAATCTGGTCTCTAACACCGCCACCGTTACCATCACCATAGCCGCGGTGAACGACGCAGCCGTTATCGGCGGTATCGACACAGGCGTGGTGACTGAGGACGTCAACATTGATAACCAAGGCGCACTGGTTACCGGCGGCGCCCTGAGCATCACAGAGGTAGACACAGACGAAGCCAACTTCCAGGGCACCGTCACCCCCTCCTCTGGCGCGCTCGGCACGCTGACCATCGCACCCAACGGCACCTGGTCTTACAGCGTTCCGAACAGCGCGGTGCAGTACCTGAAGGCAGACGAGACCAAGGTCGAGACGTTCGTTGTGCGCTCGCTCGACGGCACTCAGCACACCGTCTCTGTGACCATCAACGGTGTCAACGATGCCGCTGTTATCGGCGGCACCGATACCGGCGTGGTGACCGAGGACCTGAACATTGCAGCGGGCAACCTGACTACCGGTGGCTCGCTGACCGTCACCGATCCGGATGCCGGGCAATCCAGCTTTCTGGGCACCGTGACGCCATCCACTGGCGCCCTCGGCACGCTGACCATCGCACCCAACGGCACCTGGTCCTACAGCGTTCCGAACAGCGCAGTGCAGTTCCTGAAGGCCGGCGAGACCAAGGTCGAGACGTTCGTTGTGCGGTCGCTCGACGGCACGGCACACACCGTCACCGTAACCATCAACGGTGTCAACGATGCCGCTGTTATCGGCGGCACCGACACCGGCGTGGTGACCGAAGACCTGAACGTCACGGCGGGCAACCTCACCACCGGTGGCAGCCTGACCGTCACCGACCCGGATGCCGGGCAATCCAGCTTTCTGGGCACCGTTACCCCCTCCACTGGCGCGCTCGGCACGCTGACCATCGCACCCAACGGTACCTGGTCCTACAGCGTTCCGAACAGCGCGGTGCAGTACCTGAAGGCTGGCGAGACCAAGGTCGAGACGTTCGTTGTGCGCTCGCTCGACGGCACTCAGCACACCGTCTCTGTGACCATCAACGGCGTCAACGATGGCGCTGTTATCGGCGGCACCGACACCGGCGTGGTGACCGAAGACCTGAACGTCACGGCGGGCAACCTCACCACCGCTGGCGCGCTGACCGTCACCGATCCGGATGCCGGACAATCCAGCTTCCTGGGCACCGTGACGCCATCCAATGGCGCCCTCGGCACGCTGACCATCGCACCCAACGGCACCTGGTCCTACAGCGTGCCCAACAGCGCGGTGCAGTACTTGAACGCTGGCGAGACCAAGGTCGAGACCTTT
This sequence comes from Stutzerimonas stutzeri, assembly GCF_038561965.1. Taxonomy (NCBI): domain Bacteria; kingdom Pseudomonadati; phylum Pseudomonadota; class Gammaproteobacteria; order Pseudomonadales; family Pseudomonadaceae; genus Stutzerimonas; species Stutzerimonas stutzeri. Next base: position 4,250,980 of record NZ_CP139348.1, read on the forward strand.
ACCGTCGAAACTATCGATGGCAGCACCGCGACTGTAGTTATCACTGTGCAAGGGCTGGACGAGCCCGTCGTGCCACAGCCACAGCCACAGCCGCAACCCGTTCCAGTGCCGCAACCACAACCACAACCGGAGCCTCTCCCAGAGCCGCAACCGCAGCCTGTGCCACCAGTGGTTGTCGCACCGCCGCAGCCGGCTGCGGCGCTGCCCGTTCCGCCCCCTGCAGCACCAGAACCAGTCGCTCCACCTGCCGCACCGGCACCGTTCGATGCCACCGTTGCGCCAAGCAACACGCTGGCGGCCCCCGCCGCTGTCGCGGCGCCGCTAATCGCTGCTGTGCAGAGCCGCGATCTTGACCTAGTGCTTCACGGTCGAGCCACGTTCGCGGACATCTATACCCAGCGCGCCGGCTTCCAGATCGTGGTGATCGAAGCGCCCCAGCCGCGCCTGAGCCTGTATCACGGCGTAGCGGACCAGTATGCAGACGCAGGCACGCAGACCAGTTTCTCGGTGCCATACGATGCCTTTGCGCACACCGACCCGAACGAACGCATCCTGCTCAGCGCCACGCAAGCCAACGGCCAACCACTGCCGGGCTGGGTGCGCTTCGACCCGCAGAGCGGCAAGTTCGAACTCAGCGCACCAGCCAACTACCGCGGCGAAATCACCATCAAGATCGTCGCGCGCGACAGCCAGGGCCGCGAAGCCAGCTCGCTGTTCCGCTTCAACGTGGGTGATCGCAAGGCAAGCGATGCCAGCGGCCGAGCCACGTTGTCCGACCAGCTACGTCAGGCGGCGGCCCAGCGCCCGGTCCAGGCGTTGGAGCGGGCGCTTTCCGGGAGCCGTGCCGAACCTGCCCAGACCGATCGCGGCCCAGGTGAGTCTCGGCCGGATAACAAGGCAAGCTGAACGTGGAACGGTCTCCCCTTGCAGGCCTGCTTGAGTTAGGCCGTCAGGCTCGGCAAGCCGAGACGCCGGCCGAGCTGCAGTTCCTGCTGGTCAACGATAGCCATGCGCTGTTGCCTTACCGACAGGCAGCGCTCTGGCTCAGCGGCAGCGTGCGAGCGCTCTCAGGCATCGTTCAGGTCGAAGCCAACGTGCCCTATGTGCTGTGGCTCCAGGCACTCTGCCGACAGCTGACGCAGACACCGGAGCCACGGGTAGTTACGCGCAACGCCGTGCCCGAGGTACTTGCGCAGGACTGGAGCGAGTGGCTGCCAGACCAGGCGCTGTGGATCCCGCTTGGCGACGATGGCGGCGTGCTGTTTGCCCGCGACCTGCCCTGGCGGGACAGCGAGGTCGCGTTGCTCGTCGAATGGGCCGGAATCTGGCATCACGCGTGGCTTGCACAGCAGGCACCACGGCGAAGCTGGGGCATTCGGCCTCGTAAGGTACAGGCCGGCAGAACTTCGCGTCGCCGCTGGTACTGGGTGCTGGCCGTGTGCCTGCTCGTATTGGTTCCGGTGCGGCTGACGGTGTTGGCTCCCGGTGAACTGGTACCGGCCAGCCCTGCGCTCATCCGCGCACCGCTCGAAGGCGTGATCGATACCTTCCATGTGCAACCCAACGAAGTCGTCCGCCAAGGCCAACCGCTGTTCGGCTTTGACGAAGCGCTGATTCAGAACCGCCTCGAAGTGGCGCGTCAGGCGTTGGCCACCGCCGAAGCCGAGTACCGACAGACAGCCCAACAGGCCCTTGCCGATCCGCGCGCCAAGGCACAATTGGCCGTGCTCACCGGGCGCATCGAGGAGAAACGCACCGAACTGGCCTTCGGCACCGACCAGCTGAGCCGCGCCCGAGTGCTCGCACCGCGTGACGGCATCGCCCTGTTCGACGACCCGTCCGAGTGGATTGGACGACCGGTCTCGATCGGCGAACGCATCATGCGCATCGCCACGCCGCAGGATGTAGAGGTCGAAGCCTGGGTGCCGCTGGCCGATGCGATCCCAATGACCGATGGCAGTCGCGTTGCCCTGCACCTCAACGCCAGCCCGCTGGCACCCGCCAGTGCGACGCTGCGCTACTTCGCCCACGATGCCGTGGAGCGACCGGATGGCAGCTACGCCTATCGGGTGCGAGCGCGCCTGGACGCGCCGACCGAGCATCGCGTCGGCCTCAAAGGCACCGCACGCTTCAGCGGCGGCTGGGTGCCACTCGGTTATTGGGCGCTGCGCCGGCCACTGGCAAGCCTGCGCGCGATGATCGGCTGGTGAACGTGACCTCCTGGCCCCTGCTACGCGAGGAGCTCGCCCTGCTGCCCGGCCCGAAGCTGGCTGACGGCCAGCCGAGCTGGACGCTGCACGACCCAACTCGCAACCGCTTTTTCAGCATCGACTGGTTGACGTTCGAGGTACTGCGCCGTTGGTCGATCGCCGACGCCGAGGCCATTGCCGAGAGTGTCAGTCAGGATTCGACTCTGCACCTGGGGGTTGACGATATCGAACAGGTATCGCGTTTTCTTGGCGAGAACCAACTGCTGCAGGCGCGTCCCGGCAATGCTCGCCAGCAGGCCGAGCGCCTGAGCAAGGCTCGCGGCAGCCGCTTCAAATGGTTGCTGCATCATTACTTGTTCTTCCGTGTGCCCCTGGTTCGTCCGGATGCCTGGCTCGGCCGTTGGCAGGGTCTGGCCGCTCGCTTCAGCAGCCGCAGCTTTGCTCTGTTGACGCTTGCAGCGCTGCTGCTTGGGCTGACTCAGGTCGCCCGACACTGGGAACACTTCGCCGCGTCGCTGGTGGATACCTTCACCTGGAGCGGCCTGGCTGCCTATGGCGTGGCACTGATCGTGGTCAAGCTGCTGCACGAATTGGGGCACGCCTTCACCGCCAAGCGCTACGGATGCCGGGTGCCGACCATGGGTGTGGCCTTTCTTGTGCTCTGGCCGATGGCGTATACGGATACCAACGAGACCTGGCGCCTTACCAGCCGCTGGCAGCGCCTGCGCATCGCGGCGGCGGGCATCGTCACCGAACTGGCCGTGGCAGCCTGGGCGACGCTGGCCTGGGGGCTTTTGCCAGATGGCGAGCTACGCTCTGCCGCTTTCGTGCTGGCGACCACCAGCTGGATCGCCACACTGGCGATCAACGCCAGCCCCTTCATGCGCTTCGATGGCTACTTCATCCTCTCGGACTGGCTGGACATGCCGAACCTGCACGAGCGCAGCTTCGCCCTGGCCCGCTGGAAATTGCGTGAGTGGCTGTTCGACCTGGGCGAGGAGCGCCCTGAACGTTTTGCTGCCGGCAAGGAGCGCGCGCTGATCGTCTTCGCCTGGGTCACCTGGGCTTACCGCCTGGTGGTGTTTCTCGGCATCGCCGTGCTGGTCTATCACTTTGCCGTCAAGGCCATCGGCATCCTGCTGTTCGTGGTCGAGATCGCCTGGTTCATCCTGATGCCAATCCGCCAAGAGTTACGTGCATGGCAGCAACGCTGGCCGGCGATTCGCCGCCGCCGGCGTAGCCTGCTGACCTTCCTGCTGCTAACACTGCTGCTTGCCCTGGCGCTGGTACCTTGGCCTGGGCGGATCAGCGCCAGCGGCATGCTGAGCCCTGTCGCAGTATGGCCGGTGCATGCGCCAGGCCCTGCTCAGCTGGCGGAGATGCCCCATGCAGAAGGCAGCCTCGTCGCCGCAGGCGAGCCAATCGCCCGCATGGTCTCACCAACCCTGCTTGCGCGACGTGAAACAGCGGCGGCGCAACTCGAGCGGCTGCGCTGGTTGGCGGCTTCTGCCAGCTTCGGTAGCGATTCACGGAATCGCCTGCAGAGCGCTCAGGAGGAGTTGGCGACTGCCGAAGCCGAGTTTGCAGGGCTGAACCGTGAGCTGGCTCGCTACGAGCCGAGCGCACCGTTCACCGGCCGCCTCTACGATCTCGACCCGGACCTGCATCCCGGCCAATGGCTGGCCGACAAAGAACGCCTGGCCTTGCTGGTTGGTGACGAGGGCTACCGGGTTGAAACCTATCTCGACGAGGAAGCGGTCAAACGCATCCAGCCGGGGAGCTCGGCGCGTTTCGTCACCGATGGGGGCGATGGGACGGTACTGCAGCTGAGGGTCAGCCATGTCGATATCGACGCTACCCGCGTGCTCGATGACGGTCGTCTGGCCGCACAGACCGGCGGCCATGTGCTGGTTCGTGAACGACGCGGGCAATTGATTCCCGAGCATGGGCTCTATCGGGTGACGCTGGCGGTGGAGTCACCTGTCGGCGCGCTGGCCGGCCAATCCTGGCGGGGCACACTGGTGATTCATGGAGAGAGGGAATCGCTGGCCGGGCGCTACCTGCGCAACGCCCTTAGCGTGCTCCTGCGCGAAGCAGGCTTCTGATTATGACTGGCCTTATTCACCGCCAACGGCGAAGTTCGGCAGGCTGTTGACCGGCTGCGAGAAATCGAAAGGGATCGACTCGATGGCAAGGCCGACGTTGCGCTGCACCACGAAGTGCAGGTGCGGGCCGGTGCTGTTGCCGGTGTTGCCGGAGCGCGCGATACGCGTACCGGTTTCGATCCACTGACCTTCACGCACCGCGACCGAGCCTTTCATCAGATGCAGGTAGACGCCCATGGTGCCGTCGTCATGCATGATGCGCACGAAGTTGCCGGCCGGGTTGTTGCCGCGCCCGCTTTGCTCGTTCTCAACCTTTACCACCATGCCACCACGCGCCGCGACGATGGGCGTGCCCTCCGGCATGGCGATATCCACCGCGTAACGCCCCTTGGGCGTGAAGTGGCTGTATTGGCCGTTAGCGCCCTGGGTCAGGCGGAACGGACCGCCGCGCCAGGGCAGCGGGTATTTGTAGGGCTTGGGAATCAGACGCGGATCACCCAGCGCATGGCGCAGCTTGGGCGTGTACTTGAGCGGTTTGGAGGCATCACGCGGCGCCAGGGTCGCCAGGCGAATCTGGCTGCGCGGCGGCAATACCCAGCGAATCGGCTTGGCCGGCGCACCGATGACGTTATCGAGGTTATCCAGCTTCAGCTCGATATCCACCGGCGCGAACAGGTCGTTGCGCACCAGCAGTGTCTCGCCCGCTTCATGCTTGCGGGTTTCCAGGCGAACCTGGGTATCGAGCTTTTCCACCATGCGATCACGGAAGACGAACACCTGCGAACCAGGCGCTGCCTGGTCGCTGTAGGTCACGACCCCATTGGCGTCGGTGTATTTGTAGATGGTCAGGGCCAGCGCTGGCGAGGCCAGCAGTGGCAGTCCGAGCAACAGAAGGATGCGCCCCAGCATAACGGCAGATTTCTAGTGATTATGGTGTTGGAGCGCAGAGACTAGCAGTGGCGACTGGCCTGCGCGAGCCACCGACCGTCGGCGTGTGATGCTCTTCAGCTTGTAGAGGGTGGCAGGCGCCGAACGGTCGCCTGCCCCGGGCTGCTCAGGCGCCTGGAACGAAGTGCCGCTGCGCCGTGCCGCGGGCGATCAGGCGCGACAGATAATCCATCTTCTGCGGGTCGCGATCGACGAAGCGGAACGAAAGCTGCAGCCACTCGCTGTCCGGCTTGGGTTCGAAAGCTGCAACGGCGTGCAGATAGCCGTTGAGCCGGGCAACCTCACCGCCCTCGCCCTGCTCAAGATCGAGCACGGCGCTTTCCAGCACCTGCGGCAGCTGCTCGCCGCGCTTGACCACCAGCAACGCCTCCTTGAGGCTCAACGCCTTGATCATGCAGGCGACGCTGCCATTGGCCAGGCGCAACTGGCCCTGCCCTCGCCCGGACGCAGCGCCCGCCGGTGCGCTGGCAGGCGCGGCGCTGGGCTGAATCAGCGGTGAGGCTTTGCTTTCCGTGGCAGGCGCGGCGGGTCGCACAACCTCGGCCTTTCCGCCGGTGAGCGCAGCCAGCGAATCATTGGCCATGCCGGTTGCCAGGGTCCTGGTCGGGGCGCTGGCGGCCAGGGCATCCAGCTTGCCGGCACGGCCGAGAGCCTTGCGCACCTTGCCGGTGAGCTGCTCATTGGTAAACGGCTTGCCGACGAAGTCCGAAACGCCGGCCTGAATGGCCTGCACCACGTTCTCCTTGTCGCCACGACTGGTGACCATGATGAACGGTGTTGTCTTCAGCGCATCCTGGGTACGACACCAGCTAAGCAGCTCCAGCCCCGACATCTCCGGCATTTCCCAATCGCAGAGAATCAGGTCGAAGCGCTCACGGCTGAGCATCTGTTGGGCCTTGCGCCCGTTGACCGCATCCTCGATGCGAATGCCCGGAAAGTGACTACGGAGCGCCTTCTTTACCAGATCCCGGATAAAGGGCGCGTCATCCACTACCAGCACACTGACCTTGCTCATCCTTAACTCCTGCTCGAATGCCGGCAAGCATAGCGGCAGGATCGAATCGACAAAAGCACGACAGGTCATTGCCAGCAAAGTTGTTGCGCCCGATCAAAGCGGTGACGTTGACTCATGGTCGGGACATGACCCTGACGCCACGGCATACTTGCGGCTTTCGCCAGCTTCGCGAGGCCACCCATGCTTCAGCAAAATCGGGTTCAGCACATTCTCGTCGCCCACGATCTCAGCCCGGACGCCGATCTCGCCCTGCAGCGAGCCGCCCGGCTGGCGCGCGAGACCGGCGCCCGCATCAGCCTGCTCTACGTGCTTGATGAGCGCGACGCCGAGAGCGACGAGCAGCAGGCACGCACACTCCTGCAACAACGCTTGCAGCAGAACGCGCTGAGTGGGTCCGAACCCTGGATTCGCCGCGGCCAGCCGGTGGAGGAGATCCTCACGCAAGCTGCGGGCCTGGAGGCCGACCTGCTGATCCTCGGCCGCCATCACAAGCGGTCGGGCCAGGGCTTCGCCGGAACCACGCTGGAACGCATCATGCTGGAAAGCCCGGCGCCGATGCTGCTGGCGATCACCCCGGACGCCCCGTACCAACGTGCAATGGCCGCACTGGACTTCTCCCGTTGCGCCACCCGCGCCATGCAGTACGCCTGGGCACTGCTCGGTGATGGCGCCGAGCTGCATGCGCTGCATGTACACGAAATGGCCGAGGTACATGGCCCCGATCATGAGGGCCTGGCGCTGCAGCAGGAACTGTTCGATCAGTTGATCGAAGACATCCGCCAACAGTTGCCGGACACCGGGGCACTGCTTAGCTACAGCCTCTATCAGGGCGAACGCAGCAACTGCATGGAGGCCGCCTTGCGTGACCTGCAACCGCAACTGCTGGCCCTGGGCAGCCACAGCCGCGGCGAAATGAGCAGCGCGCTGCTCGGCAGCCTGGCACGGCAATTTCTCGACAACCCGCCCTGCGACCTTCTGATCGCCCGCTAGCCCCCTGGCGCGCCCATCCAAGGGCGCGCGCCAGACTCGATGCGTGACCGTCAGGTTGCGCCCCGCAAAAGCCCTGCTACGTTTAGAGCCAGAACAACAATAAGAAGAAGACGCCCATGTGCATCGCTTCGACTCGTTTCTGGTTCCGCTTTTCAGCACCCGAATTTCTGACGTTCCACGACGAAGTGGCGCCCCGCGCACGCTTGCGTTCGCCGTACGGACCTCAAAGCCAGCCCGCTGGACTCAGCCAGCCGGCAATCAGCATTACGCGCCTGACCACCCGCCCAGCTTTCCCCTAACCCGCCCATACGGACCGCTTCGCATGGGGCGAGCCCGTATGCCGAGCAAACCGTGCAAGGAGATACGCATGAAGCTTTCAGCAATCGCAGCGGCAACCCTGACGGCCGTGGTCGCCGTCCCCGCCTCGGCGGAAATTTCCGACGGCAAGGTAAAGATCGGCATTCTCAACGACCAGTCGGGCGTGTACGCCGACTTCGGCGGCAAGTGGTCGTTCGAGGCAGCGAAGATGGCTGCAGAGGACTTCGGCGGCAAGGTACTCGACGCGCCCATCGAGATCGTCACCGCCGATCACCAGAACAAGCCGGACATCGCCTCCAACATCTCGCGGCAGTGGTATGACCGCGAGCAGGTCGACGCGATCATGGAGCTGACCACCTCCTCGGTGGCGCTGGCGGTACAGGGCATTTCCAAGAGCAAGAAAAAGATCAACCTAGTGACCGGTGCCGCCACCACCGAACTGACCGGCAAGCAGTGCTCGCCCTACGGTTTCCATTGGGCCTATGACACTCACGCGCTGGCGGTCGGCACTGGCGGCGCGCTGGTGTCCCAGGGTGGCGACAGCTGGTATTTCCTCACGGCCGACTATGCCTTCGGTTATTCACTAGAGGAGCAGACCGGCAAGTTCGTCAAATCCAAGGGTGGCGAGGTCAAGGGCGCGGTGCGTCATCCACTGGCCAGTACCGATTACTCATCATTCCTGCTGCAGGCGCAATCCTCTGGAGCCAAGGTCATCGGCCTGGCCAATGCCGGCCTGGATACCGCCAACAGCATCAAGCAGGCCGCCGAGTTCGGCATTGTCGCCAGCGGGCAACGCCTCGCCGCCTTGCTGTTCACCCTCGCCGAGGTCCATGGCTTGGGGCTAGACGCCGCCCAGGGATTGACCCTGACCGAAAGCTTCTACTGGGATCGCGACGACCAGTCCCGCGAGTTCGGCGAGCGCTTCTTCAAGCGCACCGGGCGTATGCCGAACATGGTCCATGCCGGCACCTACTCCGGCGTCATGCAGTACCTCAAGGCGATAGAGAAGGCCGGCACCGACGCCACCGAGCCAGTGGCCAAGGCGATGCACGAGATGCCAGTGGACGACGTCTTCGCGCGCAACGCCAAGGTCGGCGCCAATGGCCGGCTGATCAGCGATGTCTACCTAATGGAAGTGAAGAAGCCCGAGGAAAGCAAACGCGCCTGGGACTACTACAAGGTGCTGGCCACCGTGCCGGGCGATGAGGCCTATATCAAGCCAGCCGACAGCGGCTGCGATCTGGTCGGACAGTGAGCATGGCGGCTGCCCAAGGCATCATCGGCAGCGGGCCGGGCGCCGACGGGGACACACCGGTCATGCTCTCGGCGCGTGGCCTGCGCAAGGAGTTCGGCGGCTTCGTCGCGGTCAACGATGTCGATCTGGACGTGCGCCACGCACGGGTGCACGCCCTGATCGGCCCCAACGGCGCGGGCAAGACCACGGTGTTCAACCTGCTGACCAAGTTCCTACAGCCCACCAGCGGAACCATCCGCCTGCTCGACCATGACATCACCCGCACCGACCCGGCCAAGGTGGCGCGCATGGGCCTGGTGCGCTCGTTCCAGATATCGGCGGTGTTCCCACATCTGTCGGTACTGGACAACGTGCGCGTCGCCCTGCAACGCCCGGGCGGCCTGGCCACGCAATTCTGGCTGCCGATGCGCTCGCTCAATCGGCTCAACGAGCGCGCCATGCAGCTGATCGAGTCGGTCGGCTTGGCCGACAAGCGCAACGAGTTGGCGGCCGATCTCTCCTACGGGCGCAAGCGCGTGCTGGAAATCGCCACCACCCTGGCGCTGGAGCCCAAGGTGCTGCTGCTGGACGAACCCATGGCCGGCATGGGCCACGAAGACGTGCACGTGGTGGCCGAGATCATCCGCGAGGTCGCCACCCAACGCGCAGTGCTGATGGTCGAGCACAACCTCAAGGTCGTCGCCGACCTTTGCCATCAGGTCACGGTGCTGCAGCGCGGCGAAATCCTGACCTCCGGCGACTACCGCACGGTCAGCCAGGACGAGCGCGTACGCGTGGCCTACATGGGGACCGACGATGACTGAACCACTGCTCAGCGTGCGCGACCTCAACGCCTGGTACGGCGAAAGCCATGCCCTGCACGGCATCGACCTCGACGTGCACCAGGGCGAAACGGTAACCCTGCTCGGCCGCAACGGTGTGGGCAAGACCACTGCGCTGCGTTCGATCGTCGGCATCATCCGCAAGCGGAGCGGCAGCATCCGCTTCGACGGCAAGGACATGCTGCGCGTACCGCTGCACCGCACCGCCCGCCACGGCATCGGCTACGTGCCGGAGGAACGCGGCATCTTTTCCACCCTCACCGTCGAGGAGAACCTCACCCTGCCACCGGTGGTCGCCAAAGGCGGCATGACCCTGGCGGAGATCTATCAGTTGTTCCCCAACCTCGAAGAGCGGCGCAAGAGTTCCGGCACAAAGCTCTCCGGTGGTGAACAGCAGATGCTGGCGATGGCGCGCATCCTGCGCACGGGCGCCAAGCTGCTGCTGCTCGACGAACCCACCGAAGGCCTGGCGCCGGTGATCATCCAGCGCATCGGCGAGGTCCTGCAGACGCTCAAGCAACGCGGCATGACCATTCTGCTGGTGGAGCAGAATTTTCGCTTCGCCAGCAAGGTCGCCGACCGTTTCTATGTGGTCGACCACGGCAAGGTCATCGACACCTTCGACGTCAGCGATCTGCCCGGCCGCATGACCATGCTCAACGAAGCCCTGGGGGTCTGATGACGACGATTTTCGATGTGCCGATCCAGGCCTTTCTCGGCCAGCTGCTGATCGGCCTGATCAACGGCTCGTTCTACGCCATGCTCAGCCTGGGCCTGGCGATCATCTTCGGCATGCTGAAGATCATCAACTTTGCCCACGGCGCGCAGTACATGATCGGCGCCTTCGCCGGCTACCTGCTGCTGGCCACCCTCGGCATCGGCTACTGGCCGGCGCTGATCCTTGCGCCAATCATCGTCGGCCTGTGCAGCGCGGTGATCGAGCGCCTGGCGCTGTCGCGGCTGTACAACCTCGACCACCTCTACAGCCTGCTCTTCACCTTCGGCCTGGCGCTCGCCCTGGAAGGCGCGTTCCGCTACTTCTATGGCTCCTCCGGGCAGCCCTACGCGGTGCCGAAAGAGCTCGCCGGCGGCTACAACCTGGGCTTCATGTTCCTGCCCAAATACCGCGCCTGGGTGGTGCTGGCCTCGCTGGTGATCTGCATCGCCAGCTGGCTGCTGATCGAAAAGACCAAGCTCGGCGCCTACCTGCGTGCCGCCACGGAAAACCCGACGCTGGTGCGCACCTTCGGCATCAACGTACCGCTGCTGCTGACCTTCACCTACGGCATGGGCGCGGCGCTGGCCGGCCTGGCCGGCATGCTCGCCGCGCCGATCTACCAGGTCAGTCCGCTGATGGGCTCGAACCTGATCATCGTGGTGTTCGCCGTGGTGGTGGTTGGTGGCATGGGCTCTATCCTCGGCGCCATAATCACCGGCTACATGCTGGGCATTCTCGAAGGGCTGACCAAGGTGTTCTATCCGGAGGCCTCCAACATCGTGATCTTCGTGATCATGGCGATCGTGCTGCTGGTGCGCCCGGCCGGGCTGATGGGGAGGGACGCCTGATGAACAGCCAGATAAACGTCACGCCGACCACCAAACGCCCGCTGCTGCGCCTGGAAACCGTGCTGATCCTCGTCGGTGTGCTCGCGCTGGCCTTGGCGCCGTTCTACTTCTATCCGATTTTCCTGATGAAGGTGCTGTGCTTCGCTCTCTTCGCCTGCGCCTTCAACCTGCTACTCGGCTACACCGGCATTCTCTCCTTCGGCCATGCGGCGTTCTTCGGCGGCGCCGCCTATTTCACCGCCCATGCGGTCAAGGAATGGGGGCTGCCGCCGGAGCTGGGCATTCTGGTCGGTGTTGCCGGCGCGGCGTTTCTCGGGCTGATCATCGGCTTTCTGGCGATCCGCCGGCAGGGCATCTATTCCACGATGATCACCTTGGCGCTGTCGCAGATGTTCTTTTTCTTCTGCCTGCAGGCCTCGTTCACCCATGGCGAAGATGGCATCCAGAACATCCCGCGCGGCCACCTGTTCGGCTTCATCGACCTGGAAGAACCGCTGTACATGTACTTCTTCGTACTCTCGGTGTTCCTCGCCGGCATGCTGCTGATCTGGCGCGTGATTCACTCGCCGTACGGCATGATCCTGCGCTCGATTCGCGAGAACGAGAACCGCGCCATCTCGCTGGGCTATTCGGTGTCGCGCTACAAACTCGGCGCCTTCGTCATGTCCGCCGCCCTGGCGGGGCTGGCCGGCGGTTTGAAGGCGCTGGTGTTCCAGTTCGCCACGCTGACCGACGTCAGCTGGCAGATGTCCGGCGAGGTGGTACTGATGACCCTGCTCGGCGGTATCGGCACGCTGGTCGGGCCGGTATTCGGCGCAGCGCTGGTGACCACGCTGGGCAACTACTTCGCCACCTCGGAGTTACCGGTGACGCTGGTCACCGGCATCATCTTCATGGTCTGCGTGCTGGTGTTCCGCCGCGGGATGATCGGTGAATTCTATGCGTCAAGACTGGGCAAGAAGCTGGAGCGGCGCACTGACGACTGAGGCTGCCAGGCGCAACTCCGGTCAGGTTCAGCCGTGCGCTTCGAGCAGATCATGCAGCTCGACGAACTGCTGGCTCAGCTTGTGCCGCGGGTCCAGGTAGACCAGCGGCGTACAGGCCTGGTGCGACTCGCGCATCTTCACCGAGCTCATCAGGTAGACCGGCAGCACTGGCAGCCCTTCGCTCAGCAATTCATCGATCATCTGCTGAGGCAGCGCAGCCCGTGGCTGGAACTGATTGACCACGATGCCCTCGACCTCGAGCGTCTCGTTGTGGTCGTCCTTCATCTCCTCGATCTCGTCCAGCAGGCTGTACAGCGCCTGACGGGAGAAACTGTCGCAGTCGAAGGGGATCAGGCAGCGGTCCGCCGCTATCAGCGCTGAAACGGTGTAGAAATTCAACGCTGGCGGGGTGTCGAGGTAGATGCGGTCGTAGTCTTCAGCAAGGCCGTCGAGCAATTTGCGCAGCTTGTTGATCTTGTGCTTGGCCTCCAACTTGGGCTGCAGGTCGGCCAACTCCGCCGTGGCACTGATCAGATGCAAGTGATCGAAGGCCGTTTCAAGGATTGGCGGGCGCGCCTTCTTGCCAGCCGTGCCGCCAGCGAGGATCTGCTTGAAGAAGTCGGCAATGCCGGTGGGGATCGCGTCGCCGGTCAGCCCTGTCAGGTAGTGCGTGGAATTGGCCTGGGCGTCCAGATCCACCAGCAGCGTGCGGTAGCCCTGCGATGCACTGACCGCTGCCAGGTTGCAGGCGATGCTCGACTTGCCGACACCGCCCTTCTGATTGAACACGACCCTGCGCATGACTCGATCCTCGAAAACCCTGAGCGGTCGAGTCTATACGGCAAATGTGACGGCCAGGTTAAGCGCAGCGGCAAACCCGACCAAAGTCAGACGGCAACGGGTGCCTTGATGTGCGGATGCGCTTCGTAACCGACCAGTTCGAAGTCCTCGAAGCGGAAGGCAAACAGGTCCTTCACCTCGGGATTGAGCTTCATGGTCGGCAACGGCAGCGGCTCGCGCGTCAGCTGCAGGTCGGCCTGTTCGAGGTGGTTGGCATAGAGATGGCAGTCGCCGCCACTCCAGATGAACTCGCCCGGTTGCAGATCGCAGACCTGCGCCACCATCAGCGTCAGCAGCGCGTAACTGGCGATGTTGAAAGGCACACCAAGGAAAATGTCGGCCGAGCGCTGGTACAGCTGGCAGCTGAGCTTGCCGTCGGCAACGTAGAACTGGAACAACGCGTGGCACGGCGGCAATGCCATCTGTTCGACCAGAGCCGGGTTCCAGGCCGAGACGATCAGGCGACGCGAGTCCGGATTCTTCTTGATCATCGCCAGCAGGTTCGAAATCTGGTCGATGGATTCACCATTCGGCGCTGGCCAGGAGCGCCACTGATAGCCGTACACCGGGCCCAGCTCGCCGTTCTCGTCGGCCCACTCATCCCAGATGCGCACGCCGTTTTCCTTCAGGTACTTGATGTTGGTGTCGCCCTGAAGGAACCACAGCAGCTCGTGGATGATGGATTTGAGATGGCACTTCTTGGTGGTGATCAGCGGGAAGCCGTCGGCAAGGTCGAAGCGCATCTGATGGCCGAACACGCTGTAGGTGCCGGTGCCGGTGCGGTCGGTCTTGAAGGTGCCGTGGTCGCGCACGTGGCGCATCAGGTCGAGATACTGTTTCATCGATTGGCTCGAAGCAGGCGCCGAAGCGCGGTGAAAAAAGGCTGCGCGAATAGTAAAAGCCCTGGGCCCACTTGTCGCCATTGCGGCGACAGGCAGGCCTTCGGACTCAGGCCGGAGCCCGACTGGCGTCGCGGCGATAACCCCAGGCGATCATTCCCGCGCCGAGCAGCACCATCGGCACGCAAAGCACCTGCCCCATGGTCAGCCAGCCGAACGCCAGATACCCCAGCTGCGCATCCGGTACGCGGACGAACTCAACGATGAAGCGGAAGATGCCGTAGCACACCGCGAACAGCCCGGACACCGCCATGGTCGGCCGTGGCTTGCGCGAATAGAGCCAGAGGATGACGAACAGCGCGACACCTTCCAGGGCGAACTGATAGAGCTGCGACGGGTGCCGCGCCAGCTGCTGCGGATCGGTCGGAAAAACCATCGCCCAAGGCACATCGGTGGCCTTGCCCCACAGTTCGGCATTGATGAAATTGCCGATGCGCCCGGCACCCAAGCCGATCGGCACGAATGGCGCGATGAAATCCATCAGCTCGAAGAAGCTCTTGCCGTTGCGCCGGGCGAAGATCCAGCTGCACAGCAGCACGCCGATCAGCCCGCCGTGGAACGACATGCCGCCCTTCCACACCTGCAGGATCAGGCTCGGCTGATTGATGTAGGCCGCCAGGTCATAGAACAGCACGTAACCCAGGCGCCCGCCGACGATCACGCCCATGGCCACCCAGAACACCAGATCGGACAGTTTGTCCTTGGGCCACTCGGGGGCGAAGCGTTGCACCCGCAGCGAGGCCAACCACCAGGCGCCGCCGATGCCGATCAGGTACATCAGGCCGTACCAGTGAATCTGCAAGGGACCGATGGCGATGGCCACCGGATCGATCTGCGGATAGGGCAGCATCCGTTACTCCTCAAACCAGAAAATTGATGCCGACGCTCAGCAGCAGCAGAGCGAACAGCCGTTTCAGAACCTTTGCCGACAGGCGATGCGCCAGCTTTGCACCCAGCCGGGCGGAAAACATGCTTGTCGCGGCGATACCGAGCATGGCCGGCAGATAGACGAAGCCCAGGCTCCAGTCCGGCAGCTGCGGCTCATCCCAACCAACCACCATGAAACTCAACGCCCCGGCGATGGCAATCGGCAGGCCGCACGCCGCTGATGTCGCCACGGCCTGCTGCATCTGCACGCTGCGCCAGGTCAGATAGGGCACCGACAGCGATCCGCCGCCGATGCCGAAAATGGCCGATGCCCAGCCGATCACCACGCCAACCAGTGATAGCTCTGGTCGTCCAGGCGCTTGGCCGGTGGCCTTGGGTCGCAAATCGAACCCCATCTGCACCGCCATCGCCAGGGCAAACACACCGATGATCTTCTGCAGCATCGGGCCCTGGATCGCCGCCGCGGTCAGGCTGCCGAGGGCTGCGCCAAGCAGAATACCGAAGGTCATCCACAGCACCATCGGCCAGCGCACCGCTCCCTTGCGGTGGTGGGTGAGAATCGAATTGACCGAGGTGAAGACAATCGTGGCCAGCGACGTCCCGACGGCCAGGTGAGTAAGAATCTCCTGGGAAAACCCCTGGGCGCTGAAACTGAATACCAGCACTGGCACGATGATCAGCCCTCCACCCACACCAAACAGCCCGGCCAGCACTCCGGCAAAGCCGCCCAGCAGCAGATACAGCAGAAACTCCATGTGCCCCGTCCCGGCGAAACAAAGCGGCATGTTAGCGGAAAACCCGCGCGGGAGGCTCGCCCGGATACGCGCACCGGCAGACGCACAGCCCGCCCGGCGGTGGCTCAGGTAAGTGCTACGCCTGTACTCTTGTGGGTCTGGCCAAGAGAGTAGATTTCCATGTGCCTGATCGTCTTCGCCTGGCGCCCGGACCACACCCAGCCACTGGTGGTCGCGGCCAACCGTGATGAATTCCACGCTCGACCCAGCCAGCCCCTGGGACATTGGGAGGACGCGCCCTGGGTCATCGCCGGGCGCGACCTGCAGGCCGGCGGCACCTGGATGGGCATCACCACCGGTGGACGCTTCGCCGCGCTGACCAACATCCGAGCGCCGGGCCAGCCGACCGCCCTGCGTTCGCGCGGCGAGCTGCCGGAACGTTTTCTACGCGCAGAACTGCCGCCACCGGAATACATTGCCAAAGTGGCCGAGCGTCATGGCGACTATGCCGGTTTCAATCTGCTGGTCGGCGATCATCAATCGCTGTGGCATTTCAATTCGCATAGCGGCATGGCGACCGCCCTTGAAGCTGGCGTGTATGGATTGTCCAACGCTGGCCTGGACACGCCGTGGCCGAAGCTCAAGAAGGCCCGCGCCGCGCTGGCAGCCGCGCTCGACCAGCCAGACACCTCGCGCCTGCTCGCCCTGCTCGCCGACCCGCAGCCGGCCGCCGAGCATGAACTACCGCAGACAGGCGTTCCGCTGGAGTGGGAGCGGCGGTTGTCGAGCATCTTCATCGTCAGCCCCGAATACGGCACGCGCGCCAGCACAGCGCTGATCCGCCATGCCGACGGCGCGCTGGATGTTCTGGAGCGTAGTTTTGGTCCGTACGGGCCGTCAGGCGAGGTGCGCTACCGCCATCCGCCGCGCGGCTGAACGTGCTCAGACGGCGGCGGACGGGTTGATCAGCTTGTCCAGTCCCAGGTTGCGCAAGGTCAGCTGAACCGTACTGTGGATCACCTGCGGGCTATCGAGAAGCATGACCCGCGCGAGCAGCTGCTGGGCGGTATCCAAGCTGATCTGGCGCAGCAGCCATTTCACCTTGGGCAGGTTGGTGGCGTTCATCGACAGGCTGTCGAAGCCCATCGCCAGCAACAGCACGGCCGCGGCCGGGTCGCCCGCCATCTCGCCGCAGATACTCACCGGTTTGCCTTCGCTGTGCGCTTCCTTGACCACCCGTTGCAGCGCTTCAAGCACGGCGGGGTGCAGATAATCGTAGAGATCAGCGACGCGTGGGTTGTTGCGATCGACCGCCAGCAGATACTGGGTCAGGTCGTTGGAGCCGACCGAGATGAAGTCGACCTGGCGTGCCAGCTCGCGGGTGAGATATACCGCCGCCGGCACCTCGATCATCACGCCCACCGGAGGCATAACCACATCCAGACCTTCGTCGCGCACTTCGCACCAGGCGCGATGGATCAGGTGCAGCGCCTCTTCCAGCTCGCCGATGCCGGAAATCATCGGCAGCAGAATGCGCAGGTTATCCAACCCGGCGCTGGCCTTGAGCATGGCGCGGGTCTGCAGCAGGAATATCTCGGGGTGGTCGAGGGTAACGCGGATACCGCGCCAGCCGAGGAACGGATTCTCTTCCTTGATCGGGAAGTACGGCAGGCATTTGTCGCCGCCGATATCGAGGCTGCGCATGGTCACCGGCAGCGGATGGAAAGCTTCCAGCTGCTCGCGGTAGATCGCCATCTGCTCCTTCTCGCTGGGGAAGCGCTCCTTGATCATGAACGGCACTTCGGTGCGATACAGGCCAACACCCTCGGCACCGCGCTCCTGCGCGCGCACCACGTCGGCGAGCAGACCGGTATTCACCCACAGTGGGATGCGATGGCCGTCGATGGTCTCGCAAGGCAGTTCGCGCAGAACATCAAGGCCCTCGGAGAGCTGGCGCTCCTGCTCAGCGAGCACCTCGTACTGCTCGCGCAGCACCTTGCCCGGGTTGGTGATGATCTCACCGCGGTAACCGTCGACGATCAGCTCGATGCCGTCGACCTTGGAATACGGCAGGTCCACCGCACCCATCACCGTGGGAATGCCCATCGCGCGCGCGAGAATGGCGACGTGCGAGTTGCTCGAACCGAGTACCGAAACCATGCCCACCAGCTTGCCTTCGGGCACTTCGCCGAGCATCGCCGGCGACAGCTCCTCGCTCACCAGGATGGTCTTGTCGGGGTAGGTCAGGGTCTGCTGGCGAGCTTCCTGCAGATAGGCAAGCAGGCGCCGGCCGATATCCTTTACATCCGAGGCACGCTCACGCAGGTAGGCGTCGTCCATCATCTCGAAACGCCGCACGTGCTCGCTGACCACTTGCCGCAGCGCGCCCTGCGCCCATTGCCCGGTGCGGATCACCTTGGTCACTTCACCGCCCAGGGCCGAGTCGTCGAGCATCATCAGATACACATCGAACAGCGCGCGCTCTTCCTTGCGCATCTGGGTGGCGAGCTTTTCCGAGAGGTTGCGCATGTCCGCGCGCACGGCTTCCAACGCGGCCTCGAACAGCGTCAGCTCGGCGTCGATATTGTCGATATGCTTGTCTGGTACTACATCCAGATCGGCCGGCGGCAGCACCACCAGCGCGGTCCCGACACCAGCCCCGGGCGCGCCGGGAATGCCGATGAAGCGGGTTTCCTGAATGCCTTTTCCCTGCCGGCCGAGGCCGCGGATCGAGCCGGTCGCCTCGGCATGGGCAATGACCCCGGCGAGCTGGGCGCTCATGGTCACCAGGAAGGCTTCTTCGCCCTCGTCGAACTGACGGCGTTCCTTCTGCTGGATGACCAGTACACCCATCACCCGTCGATGGTGAATGATCGGCGCACCGAGAAAGGAGGCGTAGCGTTCCTCGCCGGTTTCGGCGAAATAGCGGTAGCGTGGGTGTTCCGAGGCGTGTTCGAGGTTGAGCGGCTCTTCGCGGGTGCCGACCAGGCCGACCAGGCCTTCGTTGGGCGCCATGCTGACCTTGCCGATGGCGCGCTTGTTGAGACCTTCGGTGGCCATCAGGACGAAGCGTTCGGTCTCCGGATCGAGCAAATAGACCGAGCAGACCTGGCTACCCATGGCCTCCCTGACTCTCAGCACGATGATGCCCAATGCCGCCTTGAGGTCCCTGGCGGCATTCACTTCCTGGACAATCTTGCGCAGCGTACCGAGCATGCTCAGAGGCTTTCTCCCCGAATCTCAGTCCCGCACCGGTAGACGCGGTGCGAGCTCTTTAAGTGCGCGACGATAGACCTCGCGCTTGAAGGTGACCACCTGCCCCAGCGGATACCAATAGCTGACCCAGCGCCAGCCGTCGAACTCCGGCTTGCCGGTCAGGTCCATGCGCACACGCTCTTCGGCGCTGGTCAGGCGCAGCAGGAACCACTTCTGTTTCTGTCCGATGCACAGCGGCTGGCTGTGGGTACGCACCAGACGCTGCGGCAGACGATAGCGCAACCAGCCTCGAGTGCAGGCGAGGATCTTCACATCCTGCTCTTCCAACCCGACTTCTTCGTTAAGTTCGCGGAAAAGCGCCTCTTCCGGGGTCTCACGAGCATTGATCCCACCTTGCGGGAACTGCCAGGCGTCCTGATTGATCCGCCTGGCCCACAGCACCTGACCGACATCGTTGGTCAGGATGATGCCGACATTCGGGCGAAAACCATCGGAATCGATCACGGCATACAACCTCGCAGACGCATGTCGCGGCATTGTTCCACAAAACCGCAATAAGCCGAAAGCGCGGCAAGCCGCCATTCGGCACGTGCCTGCCTGCGCGGCGAAAGGCCGTGGAGGCTGCGCCAAGGCCGCCCTAGCCGTTATGCTTGGCGCTGTCCTGACCAACCTGAGGAAATCAACCGTGCGCCTGGCTCTATTCGATCTCGACAACACTCTGCTGGCCGGAGACAGCGACCATGCCTG
The DNA here is from genome assembly GCF_038561965.1 of Stutzerimonas stutzeri. Taxonomy (NCBI): domain Bacteria; kingdom Pseudomonadati; phylum Pseudomonadota; class Gammaproteobacteria; order Pseudomonadales; family Pseudomonadaceae; genus Stutzerimonas; species Stutzerimonas stutzeri. Next base: position 4,270,518 of record NZ_CP139348.1, read on the forward strand.
GGGCGAATACCTCTGCCAGCGCGGCATCGTCGACGCGACCCACTACAGGGCGCGCAATGATGCCTTTTACCAGGACTACCTGGCCGGCAAGCTCGACGTGCATGCCTATCAGAATTTCTGCCAGGAACTGCTCGGGCGCAGCGAAATGTCGCAACTGCAGGAATGGCATGACGAATTCATGCGCGAGCACATCGAACCCATCGTGTTGAGCAAGGGTGAGGGGCTGCTGCGCCAGCATCTGGAAGCCGGTGACAAGGTGGTGATCATCACCGCCACCAACCGCTTCATCACCGGGCCGATCGCCGCGCGCCTGGGCGTCGATACGCTGCTGGCGACCGAATGCGAGATGCGCGATGGACGCTATACCGGCCGCCTGACCGATATCCCCTGCTTCCAGGAAGGCAAGGTCCAGCGCATAGAGCGCTGGCTCGCCGAAACCGAGCAGTCCCTCGAAGGCAGCTACTTCTATAGCGATTCGCGTAACGACCTGCCGCTGCTGCAACGCGTGACCCATCCGGTGGCAGTGGACCCCGATCCGGTGCTGCGCCAGATCGCCACGGAACGTGGCTGGCAGATCATCTCGCTGCGCTGAAGCGGCAACTCGGCAGCGGCGCCGACTAGGCGCCCTTGCTGACCATCAGGTAGAAGATCGCCACGAACGCGATGAACGCCGGCCAGCCCAGGGCGAACCACCAACGCATGTAGCGGAAGGTCTCCGGCGGCAGTGGCGTGCCGTCGCGCAGTGCCTGCTCGGCCAGCTTGTGCACGCGGATCTGCAGCCACACCACTGGCAGCCAGCAGGCGCCCGCCAGCACGTAGAGGCCGATGCTCCACAGCAGCCAGGGCTGGCTGAGTTCGAAGCCGGCCAGATGCACCAAAGCCAGGCCGGTCAACGGCTGGAGTACGGCGGTGGTGGCAGTGAATGCCCAGTCGGCGAACACCAGATGGCGGAACGTCACCGCGATGACCTCTACCCGGCCGCTGCGCCAGGCACGCCAGCTGTAGTAGGCCGAGCCCAGCCCGGTGCCGAACAGGATGGTTGCCGAGAGGATATGCAGTGTCTTGAGCAGCAGGTACAGACTCATCGCGCGCCTTTGTCCAGTGAGGGTTCGGTCAGCCAGAGCCAGAGCGTGGCGACCAGCAGTACCAGATTCTTGCCCACCGCAGCGAACGGGTCGAACCAGTAGTGCGGTAACCACAGGCTGATGATGACCATATAGCCGAGCATCAGACCAATTTGCGCAAGCAGGGCTATGCGCCGCCAGCGGCGCCACAGCAGGCCGAGCCCGAGCAGCGCATCGAGCAGCGCCCCGCCGACGATCGAGGCCGAGGCCATGGCGCCGTGCACGCCCAGCTGCGCCATGATCTCCAGCCCCCAGTCGCGACCTGGACCCAGACAGACCACGGCCGTTCCCAACCAGATGATCGTCAGCGCCAGCAGCATCAGTGTACGCATCGTCGCCGCCACGCTGTCGGCGCGCCGGGGCCAGCCGTCGAGTCGACTATGCAACGGCGCTGCGCGGTAGCCACAAGCGGCCGCAAGCGGTTCGGCGGCCGCGAGATTGTCGCGTGCCGCCAGCTGCACGGTCTGCCTGTTCAATGCGCGCCAACCCAGGCGGTCGCCCAGACCAGCCAAGGGTCGCAGCAGCATTCGCGGCAGCGCCAGGTAGCGTGCCGGACTCCAGCCCTGTGCCTGGCGCAGCAGGTCGAGCAGCTGCGGCACACTCATCGCCTCCGGCCCCACCAGCGGCAGCACGGTGGGATGGGTCGGCCATCGGCGCAGCAATGCGAGTACCGCGGCGACCAGGTCATCGATATGCAGCGGCTGCGCCCGCGCACGGGTATCGAGCAACGGAATCAGCGGCCAGGGCGAAAGCCGCATCAGCCAGGCGCTGCTGGCTCCTCCCGCCCCCAGGACCAGCGAGGGACGCAGGACGACGGCGGAGACACCGAGACCGAGCAGGTACTCATCGGCAGCGGCCTTGCTGGCAAGGAAAGGCACATCGGCTTGCTCGCCAGCTCCGAGCGCGGAAAATTGCAGGATGCGGGCATTGCCGGCAGCGGCCAGGTCGAACAGGCGCCGCGCGCCCAGGTCTTGCGCCCTGGCCAGCCGCCCGGCATCGCTGTCGAGCAGACCGGTGGCGTTGATCAGCAGATCGATGTCGGCAGGCCAGACGAAGCTGTCCGACTCCAGGGCCAGGCGCTCCAGATCGAGCGCGAGCCAGCGAACGCCGGGCAACTGTGGCCCGATACCCGAACGGGAAGTGGCGACGACCTCGTGGCCGTCGGCAAGCAGGCTGCGCAGCAGGTGGCGGCCGATAAAACCGCTGGCGCCTGCTAGCAGGACGCGCATCAGGCCGGCTTGGCGCCCATCAGGGCAGTGATTGCGATCAGTACGACCAGCACCAGTACAGCGTAGATACCGGCATTACGCGCAGCGGTGGCATTGCCCGGCGCCTGCCAGGCACTGAGACGGCCAGCCAGCAGAAGCACCAGTGGAATCAGCACGAGGAACAGTACGGAACTGGCCAGCAGCCAGAGTTGGCCCAGCGGCCAGCCGGCCAGATGCGTCAGCCACCAACCGGTCACCGGCAGCGACAGACCGATCACGGCGAGCAGCGGCAGCGACAGCCGCCGGGTGCGCTGCAGTTTGCGTTGCAGCACGGCCTCATCGCCGCCGCGTCCGGCTTTCCACAGCATGATCAGGTGCACGATTACGCCCAGCAGCAACAGCACTGCAGTGGCGCCATGCACGATTCGTAGGCTCAGATAATGTTCCATTCGCAGTCCTTTATGTCTGTTCAGCCGAGAAACAGCTTGTAGGCCGGATTCTCGCTTTCGTCCCAGTAGCGGTAGCCGATATTGTCCAGCGCCGCCGGTACCAGATGGCGCTCGTCCGCCGGCACCTGCAGGCCCACGACCACCCGGCCATCGGCGGCGCCGTGGTTGCGGTAGTGGAACATCGAGATGTTCCAGCGCCCGCCAAGCTTGTTGAGGAAGTTGAACAACGCACCGGGCCGCTCGGGAAACTCGAAGCGCAGCACCATCTCGTTGCTGACCCCGGCCGCATGGCCACCGACCATGTGCCGCGTGTGCAGCTTGGCCAATTCGTTGTCGGTCAGGTCGAGTACCGGGAAGCCCTTGTCGCGCAGCCCTTGTACCAGCGCGGCGCGCGGGTCGTTTTCCGGATGCGTTTGCACGCCGACGAAGATGTGCGCCTCGCGGTCGGTGTTGTAGCGATAGTTGAATTCGGTGATCTGGCGTTTGCCGATCGCCTCGCAGAAGGCCTTGAAGCTGCCCGGCTGCTCAGGGATGGTGACGGCGATGATCGCCTCACGTTTCTCGCCCAGCTCGGCGCGCTCGGCGACGTGGCGCAAGCGGTCGAAGTTGACGTTGGCGCCCGAGTCGATACCGACCAGCACCTGGCCGCTGATGCCTTCGCGCTCGACGTACTTCTTGATTCCCGCGACGGACAACGCACCGGCCGGTTCGGTGATCGAGCGGGTGTCGTCGTAGATGTCCTTGATCGCCGCGCAGATCTCGTCAGTGCTGACGGTGATGACCTCATCGACATAGTGCCGGCAGATCTCGAAGGTGTGCTGACCGATCTGCGCCACTGCCACCCCGTCGGCAAACAGCCCGACCTGCGGCAGCACCACGCGCTCGCCCGCGGCCATGGCGGCCTGCAGGCAGTTGGAGTCATCCGGCTCGACGCCAATCACCTTGGTCTGCGGGTAGAGGTATTTCACGTAGGCGGCGATTCCGGCCGCCAGGCCGCCGCCGCCCACCGGGACGAAGATCGCGTCGATCGGCCCCTGGTGCTGACGGAGGATCTCCATCGCCACGGTGCCCTGACCGGCGATCACATCGGGGTCGTCATAGGGATGGATATAGACGTAGCCCTTCTCTTCCACCAGCTTCAGCGAATAGGCCAGCGCTTCGGGAAAAGCGTCGCCGTGCAGCACAACCTTGCCGCCGCGAGCGCGCACGCCCTGCACCTTCAATTCGGGTGTGGTGCGCGGCATGACGATGGTCGCCTTGATGCCCAGCTGCTTGGCCGCCAGCGCAACGCCCTGGGCATGATTGCCAGCCGATGCCGTGACCACACCGCACGCCAGTTCCTCGGGCGAGAGCTGCGCCAGCTTGTTGTAGGCACCGCGAACCTTGAAGGAGAACACCGGCTGCAGATCCTCGCGCTTGAGCAGAATCTGGTTGCCAATGCGCTCGGAAAGCTGGCGAGCAGGCTGCAGCGGAGTTTCGATGGCGACGTCGTAGACGCGGGAGGTGAGGATCTTCTTGACGTAATGTTCGAGCATTCTGGCTGTCTTGGCGGGCAGTGCGGGGGAACGACGAGTCTACCCCTGCACCGCCCCCGGCGACCACCGGCAATCCGCGACGCCCTCGGCGACGGCAGCGCACAAGACCCGCCGCCGGCTGAAGGCTATAATCCGCGCCTCGTCTTTCCCGCCCGGATTTCCCCATGACCCAGGATCAGCTCAAGCAGGCCGTCGCTCAGGCCGCCGTCGACCACATCGTCCCGCACCTCAGCGATCGCAGCATCGTCGGCGTGGGCACCGGCTCCACTGCCAACTTCTTCATCGACCTGCTGGCCAAGCACAAGGGCTTCTTCGATGGCGCCGTGGCCAGCTCCGAAGCCACCGCCGAGCGCCTGAAGCAACATGGCATTCCGGTCTACGACCTGAACTCGGTCAGCGAACTGGAGTTCTATGTCGACGGCGCCGACGAAGCCAACAAGCACCTCGAGCTGATCAAGGGCGGTGGCGCAGCGCTGACCCGCGAGAAGATCGTCGCCGCAGTGGCCAAAACCTTCATCTGCATTGCCGATGGCAGCAAGCTGGTCGAACAGCTGGGCGCCTTCCCGCTGCCGGTGGAAGTGATTCCGATGGCGCGCAGTCATGTCGCGCGCGAACTGGTCAAGCTCGGCGGCGATCCGGTCTACCGTGACGGCGTGGTGACCGACAACGGCAACGTCATCCTCGACGTGCACAACCTGATGATCGGCTTCGCCCCGGAGCTGGAAGGCAAGATCAACGATATCGTTGGCGTGGTCACCAACGGCCTGTTCGCCATGCGCCCGGCCGACCTGCTGCTGCTCGGCACAACGGACGGGGTACAGACGCTCAAGCGCTGATACGCCAGGGCGAAGCGCAACGGCGCATCGCCCAGTTGGCGACTACGCTGTGATGAGCTGTGTCGATCCGGCGCAGCTCATCACAGGAGGTGTTGCCATGTCCGGCAAGTTCCAGTTGAAGCGCGCCAGCAATGGTCAGTTCCATTTCAATCTGCTGGCCAGCAACGGCCAGGTCGTGCTGTCCAGCGAGCAGTACAAGGCCCACGCCTCAGCGCTCAACGGCATCGACTCGGTACGCAAGAATGCCGTGCGCGAGCATGCCTTCGAGGTCAAGGAATCCAGCAACGGCAAGTTCTACTTCGTGCTCAAAGCGAGTAACGCTCAGGTCATCGGCCAGAGCCAGATGTATGCCAGCCTGCACAGCGCCGAACAGGGTTGCGATTCGGTTCGCCGTCACGCTCCGAATGCCGCCCTGCAAGATGAAAGTGCCGCACCGGTTGCCTGAGCGGCTACCCAGCCGGGTGGTCGCAGCGGTACCCGATCACCTGGCCTGCTTGCGGAATACGTAGAAGAGGTTCGGCTCGCTGACCAGATAGAGCGTGCCGTCCGGCCCCATCGCCATCCCTTCCGCCTGCGGCACATTGCTGTGCAATCCATGCCTGCCGGCACTCAGCGACAGGCTGCTCAGCGGTTGCCCCTTGTTATCCAGTTCCACCACCAACCGCGACTCGTCGGACAGCGCCAGCAGATGCCCGGTCTGCTCGTCGAACTGCAGGCTGGAGAGGTCGCGCACGAATAGGCGGGCATCGTGTTCATTGATATGCACCGACGGCGTCGGCTCGGCGAAGGGAAATCCGGAGATTTCGTAGATGCGCACCGGGTCGCGCTCCTTGGCAACGAACAGGCGCTTGCCTGCCGTATCGTAGGCCAGCCCTTCGAAGCCCTTGTTGCCATTGAGGTCGATGCCCAGCGACAGCTGCTGGGCCTGCGCCGAGTCGATGACCGTAGTTTGCTCATTGACCTCGACGCGCAGCAGGCGCTGTCGGCGCTCGTCGCTGATCACGTAGACGCCTTCTGAAATGTATTCGATGGCCTCCGGGTCACCGAAACCCAGCAACGGGATCGCGCGCAGCAGCTCGCCTTCCAGACTGAGCTCCAGCCAGTGCGGCTTGCCATTGGTGACGGCGATCAGGCTGTTGCGGTCCGGATCGAAGGTCAGTGCCGAGAGATCGTCATCTACCCCGCTGACCACCTTGCCCTGAATCGTCACCTGGTAATCGGGCAGCCACAACGAGGCGTCCCTGCCCAGTTCACCCTGATGCCACTGATTAAGATGGAACCAGCCACGCTCGAACAGGCGGTAATGAACGCCGGCGGCAATTGCCAGCAGCAACGCCACGCCGACCAGCGCCGCCAGGATGAATTTCAACGCACGCATAACGCCCACTTTCTTCTAATTGGAAAACGCGATTGTGCTCGGCTCGGCTTACATCAAGCTTAACGACGCGTCGAACCTCAGCGCTTGCGGCTGAAGACATAGAAACGGTTGGGTTCACCGACCACATAGATGTTGCCCTCGCCATCCATCGCGACGCCCTCGGCCTGCTCGATGCCCTGCACCAGGCCGTGCAAACCGCCAAACAGCGCGATGAAACTGCGCGGCTGGCCCTGCAGGTCCAGCTCCACCAGCAAACGCGACTCGTCCGACAGCAGCAGCGTATGACCACTGCGTGGATCGATCGTTACCGAGGACAGATCACGTACCAGCAAGGGCTGGTTGGGCAGCGCTTGGAGCGTGCCAACGGCGCCGTCTTCACCGGGAAATGGCAGCTCGAAAAGACCCTGCGGATCGCGTTCCTTGGCCAGCAGCAGGCGTTGCGTATGCGGGTTCCAGGCCAGGCCCTCGAAGCCCTTGTTGCCGGCATCGGAAAAGCCCAGGTCGTAACTGGACAGGTCGTCCAGATCGAGCCTCTCGACGCCCGGCTCGAGGAAGAACACCGCAACCAGATGACGACGCTCATCGACGATTGCCAGGCGGCCGTCGCCAAGCGCTTCCACCGCTTCCGGATCGGAAAAGCCGGTGAGCGTGACACGCCGCAGAACGACGCCGGCGGGGGTGAACTCAACCAGTTGCGGATGCTTGCCGGTCACGGTGAACAGCGTGCCGGTCAGCGGGTTCCAGGTCAGCCCCGAGGTTTCATCGTTCTCCAGACCGGCCAACGTCGTTTCAAGGACCAGTTCGTAATCCGGCAGCCAGATGCCGGCGGTGCGCTGTTCGGCGCTGACCGAACGTTCGCCCCAATAAAGCCGCAGCTGATCGTCCCAATGCAGCAGGCGCCCGGTGACGAGCAGGGCTACGAACAGCAGCAACAGGACGGCGGCGGCAATCAGGCGCCAACGGGAATAACGGACGGGCATGAAGAAGGTGTTCCAGCGGAAGGTGCCGGATTACATCACGAGAGCGGATTGCAAAAAAGCGGCAAACGCGGCGGGCTTGTCCCGCCGCGCCAAGGTCAGAGCACGCGGCTTTCGAAACGCGACAGACCGACCAGCTCCAGCACCAACTGGTCGCCCTGATTGAGCGGGCCAACGCCGGCCGGGGTGCCGGTCAGCACCACATCGCCCGGCTGCAGGCTGAAGTGCCCGGCGATGTGCTGTAGCAGCGGCAGGATGGCATTGAGCATCTGGCTGCTGTTGCCGTCCTGGCGGACTTCACCGTTGATTGACAGGCGAATGCCGATGTCGCCGAGATCCTCAACCGCATCACCCGGCACGAACGGCGCAAGCACGCAGGCACCGTCGAAGCTCTTGGCGATTTCCCAAGGATGGCCCTTTTCCTTGAGCCTGGCCTGCACGTCGCGCAGGGTCAGGTCCAGCGCGGGAGCGAAGCCGGAGATCGCGTCGCGTACCTCTTCCTCGTTCGGCTTGCGCGACAGCGGCTTGCCAATCAGCACGGCGATTTCCGCTTCGTAGTGTACGGCGCCGCGATCGGCCGGGATGCTGAAGCCATCATCCAGCGGCACGCTGCAGCTGCCGGCCTTGATGAACAACAGCGGCTCGGTCGGCACCGGGTTGTTCAGCTCCTTGGCGTGCTCGGCATAGTTACGGCCGATGCACACCACCTTGCCCAGCGGGTAGTGGATCGGCGTGCCATCGGTGTAGTGGTGCTGGTAACTCATCGAAGACTCCTGGTAATCCGTGGGCCGTCAGGCCGCGAAAATCTTGCCGGGGTTCATGATCCCGTTGGGATCGAACACCGCTTTGACTGCCTTCATGTACTCGATTTCCGCTGGCGAACGGCTGTATTCGAGGTAGTCGCGCTTGGTCATGCCGACGCCATGCTCGGCGGAGATCGAGCCGTTGTACTTCTGCACGGTTTCGAACACCCACTTGTTGACCGTGGCGCACTTGCCGAAGAACTCGTCCTTGTCCATCGCATCGGGCTTGAGGATGTTCAGGTGCAGGTTGCCGTCACCGATGTGACCGAACCAGACGATCTCGAAGTCCGGGTAGTGCTCGCCGACGATGGCGTCGATTTCCTTGAGGAACGCCGGCACCTTGGCGACGGTGACGGAGATGTCGTTCTTGTACGGCGTCCAGTGGCTGATGGTCTCGGAGATGTACTCGCGCAGCTTCCACAGATTCTGCAGCTGCTGCTCGCTCTGACTCATGACGCCATCGAGCACCCAGCCCTGTTCGACGCAATGCTCGAAGGTGGCCAGCGCCTGGTCGGCGCGCTCATCGGTAGTCGCTTCGAATTCGAGCAGCGCATAGAACGGGCAGTCGGTTTCGAACGGTGCCGGCACGTCACCGCGGCCCAGGACCTTGGCCAGTGCCTTGTCCGAGAAGAACTCGAAGGCAGTCAGATCCAGCTTGTCCTGGAAGGCGTGCAGCACCGGCATGATCGAGTCGAAATCCGGTGTACCCAGCACCAGCGCGGTGAGGTTGGTCGGCTGCCTCTCCAGGCGCATGGTCGCCTCGACGACGAAGCCCAGCGTGCCTTCGGCGCCGATGAACAGCTGGCGCAGGTCATAGCCGGTGGCGTTCTTGATCAGGTCCTTGTTCAGCTCGAGCAGGTCGCCCTTGCCGGTCACCACCTTCAGGCCCGCCACCCAGTTGCGGGTCATGCCGTAGCGGATCACCTTGATGCCGCCAGCGTTGGTGCCGATGTTGCCGCCGATCTGGCTGGAGCCAGCCGAGGCGAAGTCCACCGGGTAGTACAGACCCTTGTCCTCGGCGAACTGCTGCAGCTGCGCGGTGACCACGCCCGGCTGGCAGACGGCGGTGCGATCCATCTCGTTGAATTGGAGAATCTGGTTCATGTAGTCGAACGACACCACCACCTCGCCATTGGCGGCCACCGCGGCGGCGGAGAGCCCGGTGCGACCGCCCGAGGGCACTAGCGCAACCTTGCGCTCGTTGGCCCAGCGCACGATAGCCTGCACCTGCTCGATGCTTTTGGGAAAGACAATGGCCGAGGGTGCCGGAGCGAAATGCTTGGTCCAATCCTTGCCGTAGGCATTCAGCGAATCGGCGTCGGTCAGCACTTTGCCGGGCTCGACCAGGGTTTTCAGCTCATCGATCAGGGCGGGGTCGGTCATCACGGGAACTCTCATACGATTCATGGTCACCCTGAGCACGCTTCAGCACAGGGGTGGGGGTGTTTCGCGGGGCTCGTATGCTAGCATACGCACCCCTTTGACACGTGCCTCGGCAGACTCCCGACACCGCTAATGACGGGTCGGCCAGCCTTCGCTGGACACTTCAGTCCTATCCTTCGGCCTTAAGGTTTTAATGCAGATGAGCCAGACCTCTCTCGACAAGAGCAAGATCAAGTTTCTTCTTCTCGAAGGCGTGCACCAGAACGCCGTCGACACCCTCAAGGCGGCCGGCTACACCAACATCGAGTACCTCAAGGGCGCGCTGTCCACCGAGGAGCTGAAGGAGAAGATCGCCGACGCCCATTTCATCGGCATCCGCTCGCGCACCCAGCTCACCGAGGAAGTCTTCGAGGCCGCCAAGAAGCTGATCGCCGTCGGCTGTTTCTGCATCGGTACCAACCAGGTCGACCTGAACGCTGCCCGCGAACGCGGCATCGCGGTGTTCAACGCGCCCTACTCCAACACCCGTTCGGTGGCTGAATTGGTGCTGGCCGAAGCCATTCTGCTGCTACGCGGCATTCCGGAGAAGAACGCCTCCTGCCACCGCGGCGGCTGGATCAAGTCGGCGGCCAACTCGTTCGAAATCCGCGGCAAGAAGCTCGGCATCATCGGCTACGGCTCCATCGGCACCCAGCTCTCCGTGCTGGCCGAAGCGCTGGGCATGCAGGTCTATTTCTACGACGTAGTGACCAAGCTGCCGCTGGGCAACGCCAACCAGATCGGCTCGCTGTACGAGCTGCTCGGCATGTGCGACATCGTTTCCCTGCACGTACCTGAGCTGCCGTCCACCCAGTGGATGATTGGCGAGAAAGAAATCCGCGCCATGAAGAAAGGCGCCATCCTGATCAACGCCGCGCGCGGTACCGTGGTCGAGCTGGACCACCTGGCCGAGGCGATCAAGGACGAGCACCTGATTGGCGCTGCCATCGACGTGTTCCCGGTCGAGCCGAAGTCCAACGACGAGGAATTCGAAAGCCCGCTGCGTGGCCTGGATCGCGTGATTCTGACCCCGCACATCGGTGGCTCGACTGCCGAAGCGCAGGCCAACATCGGCCTGGAAGTCGCCGAGAAGCTGGTCAAGTACAGCGACAACGGCACCTCGGTGTCCTCGGTCAACTTCCCGGAAGTCGCGCTGCCATCGCACCCGGGCAAGCACCGTCTGCTGCACATCCACCGCAACATCCCGGGCGTGATGAGCGAGATCAACAAGGTGTTCGCCGACAACGGCATCAACATCTGCGGCCAGTTCCTGCAGACCAACGACAAGGTCGGCTATGTGGTGATCGACGTCGACAAGGAATACTCCGACCTGGCGCTGGAGAAGCTGCAGCACGTCAACGGCACCATCCGCAGCCGCGTGCTGTTCTGATGCGTTGACCCGGCAGTACTGAAAAAGGGAGGCTTCGGCCTCCCTTTTTCGTTGGCGCGGCTGTCCCGACCAAGCGCCTTCCGCTAGCTGCGCAATGCGCGGTTACCCGCCGCATCGACATCAGCACCCGGCTGCTCATCACTCGGTTCGGGCGTTGGCGGCACATCGGTCTCGATCGGCGCCTGACGCGGCTGCAGCACCGGTGCCTCGATCCGATCCCCATCCTGCGGCCGCTCGCCCGACTCGCCGCGCGGCTCGCTATTGTCCAGCGGATGCTGGCGGGGCTTGTCCGGTTGGGTAGGCCCGGTGCCGTCTGCCATGGCGACCGAGGCGCCAGCCAGCGAAGCCAGCAAAATGCTCAAGCGCAGCATGCTCATCGTGCACCTCCGATCAGGGTTGGTCCGCTTTCGGCACGCGCGTGCCGACAAAGGTTTCCGCTGCCGTGCAACGAGCAGCCGAGCGGTTGTCGGCAAAAACGCAGAACGGCCCGACAAGCGCTGCCTGCCGGGCCGTTGCTGGTCGCCGTGCCGATTAGTAGGCGCCGCGCGCACCGCCTTCGCCGCCGGTGCCGGTAGTGCCCTGCTCACCGGTTGCGCCATCGCCACCGGCATCGACGCCAGTGCCGCGATCGCTACCGGTAGTGGTCGCCGGGCGGTTTGTCTCATCCGGCATCTTGCCAGTATCGGAAGTCGCGTCCATTCCGGTGCCAGTGCCGGTTCCGGTACCCGTGCCTGTGCCACCCATGGCCCCCGGCTGCTCGGTGCTGTGCCCCATCGAGTCACGGTTGCCAGTATCGGCGCCCGTGCCGGTATTGCCCGCTGCGAACGCTGCGCCAGAAATCAGCCCGGCCAGGGTAAATGCCGCAATCTTGTGCATGGTCATGATGTTCTCCTGCATATTTTCAGGGGGTTCACAGATTCCGGCAGCAGGACGCAGCAGGGGTTTCCTCGGCAGCCTTTACAAAACGTGACAGGCCCTACGAAGCCCATTCCAGAGCGGCTGCTAAGACGCACCGCCGGTCGCGTCGGAACGATCACCGAGCAGATCCTCTACATAAAGCATGCGCACCAGCACCATGCCGACCGCTGCCAGCGGCGTCGCCAGCAGCAGCCCGAGCGTGCCGGCGAGAAGCCCGAACAGCAGCTGAACGGCAATCGTCAGCGCCGGCGGGATCGAAACGATGCGCTGCTGCATCAAGGGCGTGAACACATAGCTCTCCAGTGCCTGGACGAACAGGTAGAGGCCGGCGACATAGAGCACCGTGCGTCCACCCTCCAGCGACGCCAGCAGCAAGGCCGGGATCACCGCCAGCACCGGGCCGATATTGGGAATGAACGACAGCAGCCCGGCAATCAGCCCGAGCACCAGCGCCAGTTCGATACCCAGCAACCACAGACCGAGGGTTGTCAGTACGCCGATCAGCAGCATTTCCATCAATTTGGCCAGCAACCAGGCGCGCAACGTTGCGCCGGATTCGTCGAGCACTTCGGCGGCACGCGGTCGGTAGCCCAGCGGGATCAGCTTCAACAGCCCGCTCACATAGACCTGCGGGTTGATGGCCAGACAGATACCGATCGCAAACGCGATAACGAAGCTGCTCAGAGCCCCCACCACCGACCCCATCACCTTGGTCACCACGCTGAAGGCACTGGAGCCATCGGGCAACGAGTCCTCAAGGCGTTCGCGCTGTTGCAGCAACTCATTGGCCCAAGGCAACTGCTCGGCACGTTCGCGCAGCTGCTCGACAGCCTGTGGTAGAGAATCGGACAGGGCATCGGCCTGCTCGGCAATGTTTGGCGCGACCAACCAGCCACCGCCTCCAAGAGCGAGCAGCATCACCACGAAGAACAGCGGCATGGCCGCCTTGTAGGGCATGGAGGTGTGGTCGCTGATCCACTGGCTTACACCATGGATCAACACACCAAACAGGATCGAGGCGAACAGCAGCAACAGGAAATCGAAGGCCAGCCAGGCGACGATGCTCAGCAGCACCACCGCGGCAAGCACTGCCGCCTGCACGATGGCGCGATTGGCGACTTTCTTCGCATCGTTCTGCGGCGTTGGCATGGACATGGCTCTCCCCCTCATGAGTACAAGGGTTACGACAGGCCACGCGGCGCTTTAATTCAGGCGTTGCGCCAATCAGCGCAGCAGTTGCCAGAGCGATGCGCCGACGCCGGCCATGCTTTCACCGGCGACCAGTCCGGCGGCCGCGACGATCACGAACCGCTCGCCGAGGCTGCGCCAGCGTGACGCGAAGGCCCAGGCGAGCACCGCACCGAAAGTCATCATCAGCGAGATCGACGCCGGAATGATGAACGCCAGCCCGAGCGCCGCGGAGCTCGGCAGCCAGCGCAGGCGACGTTCCGGCAGCAACCCTTCGAGCGTTCCGAGCAGCACACCACTGAGCGCACCAGCGAGCATCGCCCAACGCACATCAGGTGCCAGCGCCCCGAGGCCACCGGTCAATGCTTCGGCGACCGCCTTCCAGGTCGCGACTGCCGGTGCCGGCCACTCGGGCGTGATCAGCATGCTCTGCGGGTCGGGGATCAACAGCTGATAGGCCAGTACACCGACCACGCTGCCCAACAGAATGCCGCAGCACTGCGCCACCGCCTGCCGCCCCGGCGCCGCGCCGATGGCGTGGCCGACCTTGAAGTCGTTGAGCAGATCCGTGCACTGTCCCGCTGCACCGCCGGCGGTATTAGCGCTCATCAAGTTCACCGGCACCTGGCCCGGCGCGAACACACCGAAGCTCAACTGCGACAACTGGCCGATGGCACCGATTGGCGGAATCCCGGTGGCACCGACCACCCGCGCGGCAACCATCGCCAGCAGCAGCGCCAATGGAATCGACAACAATGCCAGCCAGGGATCAATGCCGAACAGGCTTACCTGCAGCACCAGCACCATGATCACCGCCAGTACGAAACCCATCGCCGGCCAGCCATCCGGACGCCGCAGTCTTAGCCGGCGGCGCGCCGATGGCGAGCGCGAACGCAGCAGGCGCAGGCCCAGCGAGGTCAGCGTGGCGCAGACCATCAGGCTCACGCCGGGCCACAGCAGCCACTCGATCAATGCGGCGAACTGCGGCCCCTGCGCACCGGCCGGCAAGCGCACCAAGCCTTCGGCCAGCAGCCAGGGCGCGAGCACACCCCAGGCCAGCGCGGCACCGAGCAATAGCGACAAACCGACACGCAGCCCGATGATGCCGCCGAAGCCGAGCAGCAACAGCGAAGGTTCGAAGCTGAAGGTCAGTCGCTCCAGCTGCAACGAAGGCGCCCAGCGCGGCAAGGCCCAGACGAAGGTGTCGACCAGCTTGGCAGCGGCCGCCAGCAGCGCAGCGCTGCCCAGCACCCAGAGCCGTCGCCCGGCTTCAGCGCCATGGCTGTAGATCTGCTGCAAGGTCGCCAGGGTCGCCATGCCTTCCGGAAAGCGCAGCCCTGACTCGACGATCAACGAGGGACGCAGGTACCAGGCGACCCAGATGCCGAGAAAGCTCACCGAAAACACCCAGGCCATCAGCGGCAGGCTGTCCAGCTGCTGGCCAGTGAGCAGCGTATAGGCAGGAATCGGCGCCACCAGCCCGCCGGAGATGATCGAGGCACAGGACGAGGCAGTGGTCTGGTTGATGTTGCTTTCCAGCAATGACCAGCGCGGGCGGCCGAACGCGACGGAAACGCTCTGCCAGAAGGCGAAGCCGATCAACAGCGCAATGATCGACATATTGAACGACCAGCCGATCTTGAGGCCGGAGTACACGTTGGACGGCGCTAATAGTGCACCGAGCAGCAGCCCGGTAAGCAGAGCACGCGCAGTGAGTTCTCGGGGCGAGACGGCAGAGTTGGTCGCGATCATTCGATTACCTTAGCAGCCAGCCCGGTGCAAAAACGCGCGTCCTTCCGAGCGGCTCGCTCGCCCCTTGGCAGAGTTGCGCACGTGCTGGCCGGATAATGCCCGTTAGCCATCGCTAGGCTGAACTTCGCTGCAAGGTGCTGGTCGTTTAGTAACTTTTTAATCAATCACGCCCGACTGACTAGGTACCGAACATGGACGCGGAGCTTACACGGGATACTTCCTCCCCAACTGTCACGCTATTAACCGGCAATGAACTGCTTGGGTTGTTTTTTCGCCATTTTCTCGGCGAGCAGGCGCAAGTCGAGGTTTCGCTGGCCGGACTGGAATCGGCAGAGCATCGTGGTGCCGACCTGTTTCTGGTCGATGCTGGCCACACCGAGGCCGAGCAGATTTCCAGCCTGATCGATCAGCTGGAAGAACACACGCCGGTGGCGCTGGTGAACATCGTCCCCGAGCAGGCCGAGCAGCTGGTGGAAAAGCACCCGGTGATTCGCGGGGTGTTTTACAGCCACGCCACCCGCGAGCACCTGCTCGAAGGCATCCGGGTACTGCTTCAGGGCGGCGACTGGCTGCCGCGTGTGCTGACCGAGCGCCTGCTGGGCCAATGGCGGCGGATGCGCCAGCTCGCGGAAACCAAATCCAGCCTGACGCTACGCGAGCGGGAGATCCTCAGCCTGGCCGGCAAGGGGCTGTCGAACGCGGAAATCGCCGAGCAGCTGTGCCTGAGCCCCCACACGATCAAGAGTCATATCCACAACCTGCTGCGCAAGATCGGCGCATCCAACCGGGCCGAGGCGGCCTACCTGCTGCGTAGCCATCTCGACTGGGACAAGACCTGCAGCGTGTGAGGATGTAACCCGCGGTCCGCGCGCAAGCGCGGAACTGCCGGATGCGCCATTGGACGCCGCAGCAAGCGTGCAACCGGCCTGGCATTAATCCCTAGAAACCGGAAATCACTGTTCTTTTTACACCGCTAGATGGATACCCAAAGCCGCACGCCACGTTCAAGAATCGCGTCCACTGTCATCCGGTACATACCAATGACCCGCTCTGCCCTATCCCGCCTCACGCTTGTCTTTGCCCTGTTTGCCGGCTCGCCACTGCACGCCGCCGACCTGATGGATAACGGCGACCTTTCACCAGGCGGCATTCCGGGGGCAGCTTCCGGTTCTCAGCCGTCGATCCAGCTGTCCGCTTCAAAGGCGGCCTACCTGCAACAGACGGGTTACGGCAACCTGGCCGAACTGCGCCAGAACGGCCAAGCCCTGAACGCGCAGATATTGCAGCAAGGCACGGATCAGGAAGCTTTCATTCTTCAGCACGGCGACAACCTTTTGGCAATCGTCGAACAGGTCGGCCAGGGCAACTTTGCCGAAATCCTCCAGACCGGCAGCGACAACCAGGCCAGCATCAGCCAATACGGTGCCTATAACGACGCACGCATCGAACAAACCGGCAACGGCCTGCGCAGCGACGTCACCCAATTCGGCGTCGGTCAGAAAATCAACATCGTGCAGGGTCGTTAACCACCAAGAACCAAGGAGAAACACATGTTCAAGCCCGTAGTGATGGCTAGTCTGCTTGCTCTCGGCACCACTCAAGCCTTTGCCGAGAACAGCATCGAACTGGAGCAACGCGGCGCGGAGAACATGGCCGAACTGCAACAGACCGGCCTCGTCGAATCCAGCGCGATCGACGTCAGCCAGGTCGGTAATCTCAACGAGGCCAGCATCACTCAGATTGGCGAGGCCTACTTCAAGGTCGCCAACCTGCAGCAGATCGGTAACGCCAACGTCGCCACCATCGAACAGACCGGACGCACCAGCATGCTGAACGCCAGCAGCATCGGCAATGGCAACCAGATCACTGGCAGCCAGACCGCCTTCGTCACCGCACAGGTCGAGCAGCGCGGCGATGGCAACGTGCTGACCTTCGACCAGCAGGGCTATTACGAAGGCTCGCGGATGAATGTGTCCCAGGACGGTCTGGGCAATATGGCCGACATCTTCCAGGGCGACGGCAACCGCATGACGCTTGCCCAGGCCGGCACTTACAACGTAGCGGACATCCAGCAGAGCGATTACCACAACGAACTGGGCTTCACCCAGAGCGGCGACAGCAACCGGCTGACGGTCGATCAGAATGGCTTCGGTGGCCGTATCTCCGGCTCGTCGACCGGCAGTGGCAATAGCGTCGATATTGCCCAGAGCTATATGTCCAACCAGGCCACGGTGATGCAGAGCGGCAACGACAATCTGGCGAGCATCGAACAGGGCAATTTCGGCCATCAGGCCACCATCACCCAGCAGGGCAGCGCCAACGAAGCGTTCATCCGCCAGGGCTTCCCAATGGAGGCGATCACCCGTTTGCCAGGTGCCGCGACGATCCACCAGAGCGGCAGCGGCAACAGCGCCACCATCGTCCAGCAATAGCACAGCCACCTCCAGCCACGGACCGGCTTAACGGAAACAGAACGGATGCTGACCATGACCCTCGCCGCCTGGCTGCTCGCAGCCACCCCCGCGCCAGCTGACGCTCCGGTGCACGCCAGCCTCGAATTGCAACCTGTCGAGGACCATCGGCTGTCCCTCGCCCTGTGCTTCAAGGGCAGCGGCCAGCAGGTCCGCTTCCGCCTCAAGGTCCGCTCCAGCGGCAAGGCTGGCAATGCCCAGACCACCCAGGGCGGCACGCTCACGGCCACCGCTACGCAGCAATGCCCATTGAGCAACCGGCTCGGCATCACTGAAGACAGCCGTGTCGAGGCCGAGCTGCACTGGTGGATAGACGATGCCGAGCAACCACCGATCCTGCGCAGCTACCCCAACGCCGAGCATGGAGACGATGAGGAACAGAACGAGCCGCAGCAAATAGCCTAAAAGCACCAAGCCGGACCAATGGCACCGTACGGGCCAGTCGTTCAGCGCAGGTTCAGGCGGGGTTCAGGAAGGGTTCAGTGACAACCGTTCAGTCTAGGGGCCGTCAGTATCCCGCTGCCTGAAAAGGAGTCACCGATGAAAAAACTTAGCACTCTGGCCCTCGCCACTACCCTCGGCGCCTTCAGCTTCGGCGCTCACGCCGCTGAGAACTTTGCTGGTTTCACCTGGGGCAAAAGCACCGTCAACACTGATCGCTCCAGCTCGCTGAAGCAGAATATGGACGGCAAGAACCGCTTCGACGACACCATCAAAAACAGTGGCACGTGGGGCGTGCGCGCCGGTCAGATGACCGACGAGGCTCGCTACTACATGACCTACGAAAACGTCTCCGACGACTACGGCAGCAGCCTCAAGCTGCGTCAGCAGAACCTGATCGGCAGCTACGACATGTTCGTCCCGCTGGGCGACACCACCCGCCTGTTCGGCGGTGCCAGCGCCGGTCTGACCAAGCTGGAAAACGAGTCCAAGGGCTACACCCGTGACAGCGACATCGGCTACCTGGTCGGCCTGCAGGCCGGTATCCTGCAGAAGCTCGGCGACAACACCTCGGTGGAAGCCGGCTACCGCTACCTGCGCAGCAACGCCGGTACCGAAGTGTCCGAGCGTGGCGTCGGCAAGCTGGGCTCGATCGACGTGCACAGCAGCAAGCAGGCCTATTTGGGTCTGAACTATCACTTCTGATGGCGTTACGCTGACAGAACGTTGAACAACGGCCGGGCATTGCCCGGCCGTTTGTCCAGGGAGCAGAAAAATGAAAGTGCTGGTGGTGGAAGACGAGGCGCTGCTGCGCCACCACTTGCAGACGCGGCTCGGTGAAAGCGGGCATATCGTCGATGCCGTGCCCAACGCCGAAGAAGCGCTGTATCAAACCCACGAATTCAATCACGACCTTGCCGTCATCGATCTCGGCCTGCCGGGTATCAGCGGGCTGGACCTGATCCGCCAGCTTCGCAGCCGCGGCAAGGTCTTCCCCATTCTCATCCTCACCGCCCGTGGCAACTGGCAGGACAAGGTCGAAGGCCTGGCCTCCGGTGCCGATGACTACGTGGTCAAGCCGTTCCAGTTCGAGGAACTGGAAGCCCGCCTGAATGCGCTGCTGCGCCGCTCCAGCGGCTTCACTCAGGCCACCATCGAGGCCGGCCCGCTGGTGCTCGACCTCAATCGCAAGCAGGCCACGGCCAATGGCGAGCCGCTGGCCCTCACGGCCTATGAATACCGCATCCTGGAATACCTGATGCGCCACCAGCAGCAGGTGGTGGCCAAGGAGCGGCTGATGGAACAGCTCTATAGCGGCGACGAGGAGCGCGACCCGAACGTGATCGAAGTGCTGGTCGGCCGCTTGCGGCGCAAGCTCGAGGCCCAGTGCGCAATGAAGCCCATCGAAACCGTGCGCGGCCTCGGCTACCTGTTTACCGAGCGCTGCCGATGAGTCGACGCTGGCGCCGCCTGCAGGCGCGCGTTCGCAATCGACTGACCGGTGCCATGTCGCTGCGCCTGCGCCTGATGTTCGGCGCGGCGAGCCTTGCCGCGCTGTTCATGCTGGCGCTGCTGCCTGCTTTGCAGGGCGCCTTCAGCCTGACCTTCGAAAAAGTCATCGAACAACGCCTGGCCGCCGATGCCAGCACGCTGATTACCGCCGCTCAGGTCGAGGACGGGCAATTGCAGATGCCCGAACGTCTGCCGGACGAGGAATTCGACCTGCCGGATGCGCAGCTGCTCGGCTTCATCTACGACCGCCGCGGCGAGCTGGTCTGGCGCTCGCGCTCGGCCGCCGATGAGCGCATCGACTATCGCCCGCGTTACGAGGGTGGCAGCACCGAATTCCTCCGCGTGCGCGATGCCAACGGGGTGGAATACTTCGCCTATGACGTCGAGCTGCTTCTGGCTGGCAGCCGCGACAATGCCTTCAGCTTCGTCACCATGCAGCCGACCAGCGAGTACCTGAGCCTGTTCGAGGAGTTTCGGCGCCAACTGTACCTGTGGCTGGGCACTGGCCTGCTGGTATTGCTGGTGCTGCTCTGGCTCGGCCTGACCTGGGGCTTTCGCACGCTCAAGCGAGTCAGCGCCGAGCTCGATCAGGTCGAAATCGGACAGCGCGAGCGGCTGAGCGACGACCACCCGCGTGAACTGCTGCGTCTGACCCGCTCGCTGAACCGCCTGCTGGACAGCGAACGGCGGCAGCGCGAGCAGTACCGCAATTCGTTGGGCGATCTGGCGCACAGCCTGAAAACCCCGCTCAGCGTGCTGCAGGGTGTCGGCGAGACACTCGCGGCGCAGGCACAGAGCCGCGAGCAGGCTCAGGTAATGCAGGCGCAGATCGAACGTATGAGCCAGCAGATCGGCTATCAGCTGCAACGCGCCAGCCTGGGCAAAAGCGGCCTGGTGCGTCACCGGGTCGAACTCCGGCCACTGCTGGTCAGCCTCTGCAGCACGCTGGACAAGGTCTATCGCGACAAGCAGGTGCAGGTCGACATGCAGCTCGCCGAACCCTGTCTGGTGCCGATGGAACAGGGTGCGTTGATGGAACTGCTCGGCAACCTGCTGGAAAACGCCTATCGCCTTTGCCTGCAGCAGGTTCGCATCAGTGCCCGCAACAGTGAAGGCGACCTGCTGCTCGGCGTCGAGGACGACGGCCCAGGCGTGCCGATCGACCAGCGCGCACGGATCATCCGCCGCGGCGAACGTCTCGACGGCCAGCACCCTGGCCAGGGCATCGGCCTGGCGGTGGTCAAGGACATCCTCGATAGCTACGGCGGCGAGCTCAGCCTCGGCGAGTCGGCGCTAGGCGGCGCGGCGTTTCAGATCCGCCTGCGCGCCGACTGAACGAACGGTAGCTCGCAGCAGACCAAGCGCTGCTAGAGTTCACCGACCCCTGCATCGAACCGGAGCACCAATGTCACTGGATGACCGCAAGAAACTCGTCCGCCAGCATATCGACCTGACCTGGAATCGCGGGCACCTGGCGCTGGCCGAGCACCTGCACAGCAAGGATTTTCTCTACAAAAGCTCGTTCATCGGACGGCCGCTCCACAGCGGCGAGTTTCTCGACATGGTTCGGCAGATTCGCCACGCCATGCCGGAGCTGGAAGTGGTTGTCGAGGAATGCATCGCCGAAGGCAACCGCGTGGTCACCTGGAGCACGCTGATCGGCAGCATCGAACACACCGCGTTCGGCTACCCCCCGAGCGACAAGGTACTGAGCATTTCGGCCATGGCCTTCTGGAGCATCACACCAACGCAACAGGTGCAGGAGATCTGCACGATGTTCGACATGGAGAGCTTCCGTGCCCAGTTGGGGTTGGATACGCGACCCTACGCCGAAAAAGCCCTGCCCTGAGCCAGCGCTTTACCACAGCCAGCCGAGCCAGAGCAGCGCCACCAGCAGCCAGGCACTG
The DNA here is from genome assembly GCF_038561965.1 of Stutzerimonas stutzeri. Lineage (NCBI taxonomy): Bacteria > Pseudomonadati > Pseudomonadota > Gammaproteobacteria > Pseudomonadales > Pseudomonadaceae > Stutzerimonas > Stutzerimonas stutzeri. The sequence goes on from NZ_CP139348.1 coordinate 4,291,829, forward strand.
AGCGTCAGAGCGCCGCGTTCCCACTGCCGATTCCAGCGTCGCTCACGCCGGCGCCAGCGGTTCCGCTCGAGGTGAACCGCCGGTACAGGCAGGGGCGGCTGGCGCAGCAGGCGGGTAAGGTACAGCGATGTCCACAGCGCAGGATTGGGCAGCTGGGCCAGGCGTGGCGGCACTCGCCAGGCGCGGCGCAGCGCCCAGCCACTCAGCGCCAAGGCAGCCAGTAGCGGCCAGAGCGCTGCCCATAAGCCACCCGGATAGAGGCCGTCCAGCAGCGGCTCGCGCAGCGCAGGCCAGAGCCAGGGCAACAGCAGCGACGCCAGACTGAGCGCCGCCCACGGCAACCATTGACCAACGGGCGGGCGCGCGCTGGCATGCTGCTGATCGCGCCACATCAGCCAGAGGGCGCGCAACAGCAGCAGCGCGGTGGCGAAGCTGGCCAGCGTCAGCCAGGGTGCCCAGGCGGCGAAGGCGCTGTCATGCCAGGCGCCCTTGAGCAGGTACTTCACCGCCGCACCGCTGAAAAGCGGCGCGCCCATGATTGCCAGCGCTGGCAGTAGCAAAAGCACCCAGGCCAGCCGCGGCAGGCGCCCTTCATGGACCATTCCCGCCGCGAGGAACAACGCGCCCTTGGCCAGGCCGTGATGCACGCCGAACAGCAGTAGCACCGCGAGCAGCGCGGCGGATGGCTCCTCCAGGCTCCAGGCCAACGCCAGGATCATCAGCATCCAACCCATCTGGCTCACCGAAGAATAGGCCAGCACCGCCTTCGACTTGCCAGCACACAGCCCCAACGCAGCCGCATAGAGCGCGCCGAATATCCCGGCGGCAAGCAGCGGCGTGCTCCAGGCTGCCAGCGTTGGATCGGCCTCGGGCACGCATCGCCAGATGCCGAGGATGCCAGCCTTGAGCATCGCCCCGGAGAGCACGGCGCTGGCCGGTGCCGGCGCCTCGGGATGGGCCAGTGGCAGCCAGACGTGCAGCGGCCAGAAGCCGGCCTTCAAACCGAGACCGAGCAGCAACAGCGCCAGGGTCAGATTGTCGATCGGCTGCGCCTGCCAGCTGGCGAAATCGAATGCCTGTCCAGCTGCATGGGTGCGCAGCAGCAAAGCGGCGAGCAACAGCATCTCGCCGCAGATCGCCAACTGCAGATACAAGCGCCCCGCTCGCCGAGGCCCCGGGCCGCCGCGGTGCACGATCAGCCCGTAGGCCGACAGGCTCATGGCACTGAAACCCAGATAGAAGCTCAACGCGTCGGTGGCGATGATCAGCAGCAGGTTGCCGGCCAGCGCCAGTTGCCAGAAGGCCCAGAAGCGCAACCGGCGCGAATCGCCGGCCAGGCTGCTGTTGGCGAAGACGGCTGCGCAGCCCCAGAGCACGGCGGAAAAGCCCAGCCAGGCCCGGGTCAGCGTGTCATCGGCGCCCCAGCGCACGCCCTCCCAGAGCCAAGGCAGCTCCAGTGCCGGCTGTGGTTGCAACGCCGCGAGCAGGGCCGGCACACACGCCAGCCACAGCCATGGCAAACAACGCTCACGCAGGCACAGCAGCAGCGCGCCGCCAAGCAACGGTGCGAAGGGCACCAGCAACCACAGCCAGGCAGTCATATGGCGAACTCCCGCTCGACGATCAGCTGGCTCCAGCCCAGCGGGCTCAGCGCTGTCGCCGCCAGCAGCCCGACCAGTAGCGACAGCAGCGCGGTGATCACCGGCGGCAGCAGCAACATCCAGTGGGTTTCGAAACGCTCATCGGCCCAGCGATTCTCGTGCCAGTCGGCCGGCTCGGCAAACCAGCCACGCCAGAGCAACGGCAGGAAATAGGCCGCATTGAGCAATGCCGAACCGAGCAGCACCAGCAACACCCAGTCCTGGCCGACTTCCAGCGCGCCAAGGCCGAGCGTCCATTTGCTGATGAAGCCGGCGATCGGCGGAATACCGATCATGCCCAGCGCACCGATGGAGAATGCCGTCATGGTCCACGGCATGCGCCGGCCGACGCCATCCATTTCGCGGATGCGATGAATCCCCAGGGTTTCGGCGAAATTACCCGCACAGTAGAACAGCGTGACCTTCATCAGGCCCTGATGGACCAGGTGCACCAGCCCGCCCACTGCGGCAATCGGCCCGAGCAACGCAACGCCCAGGGTCACGTAGGACACCTGGCTGATCGTCGAATACGCCAGGCGTTTCTTCAGTTCCTGTTGCTGCAGAGCGCGCAGCGAGCCGTAGAGTATGGTTCCGGCTGCCAGCCAGAGCAGCGGCTTGGTGAGATCCAGCCGCGTCAGCGCTTCGGCGCCGAACACGTCATAGACTACCCGCACAATGCCGAATGCCCCGGCCTTGACCACCGCCACCGCATGCAGCAACGCACTGACCGGCGCCGGCGCGACCATCGCCTGCGGCAGCCAGCCGTGTAACGGAATCAGCGCGGCCTTCACGCCTAGGCCGAGGATCAGCAGCGCGAAGGCTACCCGCAGCGCGATGTCATGCTCGTCGACCTGCTCCAGCAGATAGCCAGCCGCCTGGAAATCCGGTGTGCCAGCCAAGCTGTGCAGCAGCGCCACGCCCATCAGCACCAGGGTGCCACCACCCACGGTATAGGCCAGGTAGACACGCCCGGCACGCAACGACTCGGGCGTGCCGCGATGCACCACCAGCGGAAAGGTGGCCAGGGTCAGCAGCTCGTAGAACAGCAGAAAGCTGACCAGGTTGCCCGCCAGCGCCAGGCCCACCGTGGCGCTGACGCACAGACTGAAGTAACCGAAGAAGCGCGAGCGCAGCGGCGAGTCTTCCAGATAGCCGATGGCGTAAATCGTCGTCAGCGCCCACAGCAGCGACGACAGCGCAACGAACAACAGCGCCAGGGCATCGGCCTGCAGCACCAACGGCGCGCCTGGCAGCAGCGGCACGCTGAAACGGTACTCGCTGCCCTGGCTGACGCCGTAGAGCATGCTGCCGACCAGGGCCAGCTTGAGCGTCACGCCGAGCAGGTTGAGGGTCACGCGCAAACGCTGCTGGTCCTCGCGCAGGGCGAAGATCACCAGGCCCGGCAGCAGCGAGCTGAGCACGATGCCGAGCGGCAAAAGGCCGTGCCAGTTCATCGTCCGAGCCCTCCCAGCCAGAGCAGCAGCGGTTCGCTGATCAACGCCAAGCCCCAGACCAGCAGCGCCGGCAGCAGGGCCAGCCATTGCGCCAGGCGGTCGGGATGAATGCTCGGCGGGTTCGGTCGCGCCCGGTCGAAACCGTGCGCGACGACGCGGAACACATAGGCAGCAGACATCAGCGTGCCGAGCAGAACGCCCACGGCCCAGGGCCAGTGCTGCGGCTGCTCGAACAACGGCTGCAACAGCAGCCACTTGGCCAGGAAACCACCGCTGGGTGGCAGGCCGACCAGGCTGCCACCGGCCACGGCGAATGCCGCCAGGGCGATCGGCACGTTCTGACTGGCACCGCGCATGCCGGTCACGCGCTTGCTGCCAAGAATGCTTTGCAGCTCACCCGCTGCGAGAAACATCGAGACCTTGGCCAGCCCGTGGGCCAGCACGAACAGCCACAAGGCCGCGTGCAGGCGTGGTTCATTCAGGTGCAGCAGCAGCCCCAGCGCCAGCAGCGCGTAACCGAGTTGAGCCACGGTGGAATAGGCCACCAGCGTCTTCAGCCGCGGCGCACGCAGCGCCGACCAGCCGCCAGCGAGCAGCGCCAGTACACCGGCGGCGCCGAACAGCAGGCCGGCATCGCGACCGAAGGCCTCCGGCGCGATCTCGCTCCAGATCAGCCAGAGGATGTACAGCGGCCCCTTGACCACCAGCGCCGAAAGCAGCGCGCTGACCGCAGTCGGCGCGGCGGCGTGGGCCGGCGGCAGCCACAGGTGCAGCGGCCACAGCGCGGCCTTGAGCATCAACCCGAGGGTCATCAACAGCAGCGCCAGATGGGTCACGCCATCGGCTTCGGTCAGTTGCGCCAGCATGGCCAGATCGAGCACGCCATAGCGTCCGTAGATCAAAGCCACGCCCAGCAGATAGGCCAGCGAGCCGGCCAACGACAGCAGCAGATAATTCAGCGCCGGCTTCCAGGCCTTGCGTCCGGCCAGCGACACCAGCGCCACCGCGACCAGGCTGAGCAACTCCAGCGTGACGTAGAGGTTGAACAGGTCCGCCGACAGCCACAACGCAGCCAGGGCCGCATGCAGCAGGCAGGACAGCGGCCAGTAATCTTCCTTGCCGGCAGCATGAGGGATGCGCGCCGCGTATAGCGCCACCAGCAGGTGCAGCCCGGCGGTGAACACCAGCAACAGCGCGGCCAGCGGCGTCAGCCGGAAGCGGATCGCCAACCCCGTCTCCCAGCCTCCGATAAGCAGGTTGCGCTCACCATGGTCGAGCACCACCTGCAGCGCCATGATCGCCGCCACCAGCGCGCCCAGGCTCAGCGCGATCACCCAGCGGCCGCTGCGCGCCGGGCGCAGCAGGATCAACAGCAAGGCGCCGGCCAGGGGCAAAAGCAGACTGAACAGCGCGGCGTTCATCGCTTTTGCTCCATCGATGAAGCCAGTGCGCTGCTCAGGCGCAATGCCAGGGCGGTCGCACTCACCGCCACCACCAGACCGGTGACCACCAGCGCCACCAGCAGCGGATCGCTCGGGTCGTGGCGCGCCGCCAGGGCGATCATCACCAGGAACACGCCGCTGCCCATCAGGTTGATGGCAATGATGCGCCGCAGCGCATGCCGCAGTGTCAGCAGCCCGTGCAGGCCGAGCAGCCAGAGGGCGAGCCCCATGCCGATCCAGAACAGCGTGGCACTCATGATTGCGCCTCCGCTTCGTCGCCAATCACCAGCAGACTCAGGCTGGCGGCGATGGACAGCGTGGCCGCCGCCTCGATGAGCAGGATCAGCGGCTTGGCCCAGCCGGCCGGATACTGCAGCCAGCCATCACCGAACCAGGCACAGGCAGCGGCCACGCCGAGGAACAGCAGCAGGCCGATCAGCACCAGCAGGCGCAGCGGCCAGAAGCTCCAGTGCAAGGCCGGTAGCGCACCCGCCAGGCGCAGCAGAACGATGCCTGCTGCCAGCAATGCGCCGGCCTGAAAGGCGCCGCCCGGTGAGGCGGCGCCACGCCAGAGCACATAGCCGCCGGCCAGTACCAGCAGCGGCGCCAGCGTGCGGCCCCAGGCACGCAACAGCGGCCAGGGCTCGCTCAGCTGTGGCTGCAACGGCCCGAGCTGACGGGCGCCGAGCAGCGCCAGCAGCAGCACCGCCAGTTCCAGCAGCGTGTCCCAGGCGCGGAAATTGAGCAGCACCGCCGTTACCGGGTGCTCGACGCCGCTTTGCGCCAGAGCGGCGTCGATCTGCGCCGGCACCGTCGGTTGCAGCTCGGCCAGCGGAGCCAGTTGCGGCAACAGCAACATCAGCAACGGCAACACCACCAGCACCGCGGCCAGTCGGCGTCGCCGCGAAAGCCGCGGTTCGCTGCCGGCCTGCGGTTGCCGCGCCAGCGCGGCGAACAGCAACACGCCGGTCAGGCCGGCCCCGATGGCCGCCTCGGCCAGTGCCAGGTCGGCAGCCCCCAACCGCGCCCAGACCAGCGCCAACACCAGGCCGAAGGCAATGAACAGCAGCACGCCGGCATACAGCTGGCGCACGTGCAGCGCACCGCCAGCCAAGCCGAGCAGCAACAGGCCGAGCACGCCATCGAGCAGCCACTCACTCATCGCCGCCCTCCTCTTCGGACTGCCGTGCCAGCAGCTGGCAGGCGGTGGCGCCGGAAGCCAGTACCAGCAGCCAGATCAACAGCATCTGTGCCACTTCCAACAGGCTGCCGGCGCGCAGCGAAAGCCCGGCGACCACCAGGCCGAGGCCGAGGGTGTCGGCCTTGGTCAGCGCGTGCAAGCGGCTGAGGGTGTCGGGAAAACGCAGCAGGCCGATGCTGCCGGCGGCGAAGAACAGCAGGCCGCCAGCCAGCAGTAGCCAGCTGAAGATGTTCAGCAGCTCATTCATGGCGACTGCGCCGCAACAGCTGGACCAGGGCGGCGCTGATCATCGCCGCCAGCAGCGCCAATACCAGCGCCGCATCGCGCAAGCCCGGCGCGTCCTGCCACTGCGCCATGACCAGCAGCAGTGCAGCACCGGTGGTGCCGAACAGCTGCACGGCGAGCAGCCGATCAACCCTGCCCGGCCCACGCAGCACGCGCCACAGACCGATGATCAGGGTCAGCAACAACAGCGCCGAGAACAGTGCCATCAGCGCGAAGCCCCGGTGCCGAGCAGACGCTCCAGGTGCCGTTCGAGATCGGCGACAGTCGCCTGCCAGGGCAGCCGCTCATCCAGCACGTGTACGCGCATCTCATCCCCTTCGATGCGCGAAGCCAGCGTGCCAGGCAGCAGGCCGACCAAAGCCGACAGCAGCAGACGCACCCGCGGCGACTGGCTGGCGAGTGGATACGGATGCCACGCCGGCTGCAGCGGGCAATGCGGTTGCAGGGCACGTCGCGCGACATCCCAGCCGCCGAGCAGCATGTGCTTGAGAAAAAAACCGAGGAACGCCGGCAGCGCACCCAGGCGCATGGCCAGCGGGCGCAAGCCAAGCGACAGGCTCAGGGCGACGGCCAGCGCAACCGTCGGCACGCCCAGCAACCAGCCTTGGCCAGCGGCGAATACGGCCCAAAGCGCGGCATAGATCAGCGACCAGAAAAGCGCGTCGGTAGCTCCGCGACACCATGCGGCCTGAGTCATCTCGTTCTCCTTGGCATACCGGTCTTTGTAACAAGTCGAGGCCAAGAGTTCGCCGCTGTCCACCAACCGCGGCGAAATGCCTTGTATCAGCAGATTGCCGCTCGGCTTGGCTCGACATGCGCTCGGTCAGGATGGCGGAACGTCCGCGTCGCCTGCTGGTCTTTCCTCCCTGAGGCCGCGGCGTGGACGCCCGGTCATAACAATCACCCCATGAGGGCAAAACAGGGCTGCGCTCCGGCGAGCGACACGCCGAGGAAACCGAGATGAGTGCAATTGCGTTGTTGCTGGTAGGCCTGGGCGCCATGGGCCTGGGTTACGTCTTCTACTCCAAGTTCATCGCCGAACGGATCTACCGTCTCGATCCCAACTACCGCACACCGGCGCACACCATGCGCGACGGCGTGGATTACGTGCCCACCAACAAGTTCGTGCTCTGGGGTCACCACTTCACCTCCGTGGCTGGCGCAGCGCCCATCGTCGGCCCGGCCATCGCGGTGATCTGGGGCTGGGGGCCAGCCTTCGCCTGGGTCGTCTTCGGCACCATCTTCTTTGCCGGGGTACACGATCTGGGCGCGCTCTGGGCCAGCGCCCGCAGCCGCGGCCAATCGGTCGGCATGCTCAGTGGCCGGCTGATCGGTGCACGCGGCCGCAGCCTGTTCCTGGTGGTGATCTTCCTCGTGCTGCTGATGGTCAACGGCGCCTTTGCCGCGGTGATCTCCAACCTGCTGGTATCCACACCGACGTCAGTGATTCCGGTGTGGGGCGCGATCATCGTGGCACTGGTGATCGGCCAGATGATCTACCGCTACAACGTAAAACTGCTGTGGCCATCGCTCGGCGGGGTAATCGTGCTCTACGCGCTGATCCTGCTGGGCAATCAGTACCCGGTCGCGCTGCCAGACGAGATCATGGGCCTGTCGGCCAAGTCGATGTGGATCCTGCTGCTGTTCGTTTACGCCGCCATCGCCTCGCTGCTACCGGTGTGGGTACTGCTGCAGCCGCGCGATTACATCAATGGTTTGCAGCTGTTCGTCGGCCTCGGCCTGCTCTACATGGCGGTGCTGTTCGGCGCGCCGGATCTGGTGGCGCCGGCGTTCAACCAGGAACTGCCAGCCGACACCCCGAGCATCGTGCCGCTGCTGTTCGTCACCATCGCCTGTGGCGCGATCTCCGGCTTCCACGGCCTGGTCGCCTCCGGCACCACGTCCAAGCAGCTGGACAAGGAGACCGACGCCCGCTTCGTCGGCTATTTCGGTGCGATGGGCGAAGGCATGCTGTCGCTGGCGGCGATCATCTGCTGCACCGCCGGCTTCGCCACCCTGACCGACTGGCAACAGGTGTACACCGCCTTCGGCACGGGCGGTGTCACTGCCTTCGTGCAGGGCGGCGGTACGCTGCTGGCCAACGGCCTGGGCCTGCCGGCCGAGCTGGGCGGGACCATCCTCGCGGTGATGGCGATTCTCTTCGCCGGCACCACCATGGACACCGGCCTGCGCCTGCAACGCTTCGTCATCCAGGAAGCCGGCGAGCTGGCCGGAATGAAGGTCAACACCCTGATCGGCACACTGCTCGCCGTCGGCGTTTGCATGGCGCTGGCTTTCGGCGCGGGCTCGGACGGCACCGGCGGCATGGTCATCTGGCCGCTGTTCGGCACCACCAACCAGCTGCTGGCCGGCCTGACCCTGGCGGTGATCACCGTCATCCTGATCAAGCTCGGCCGCTCGCCGCTGTACACGCTGGTGCCACTGGTGTTCCTGCTGGCGATGTCGATCTACGCGCTGCTGGTGCAGATGGGCCAGTTCTACCGCGCCGAAAACTGGCTGCTGCTGGGCATGGACGTGATCATCCTGATCGCCGCGCTGTGGGTGACACTGGAGGCGGTAATCGCCATGCGTAAAGGTCGCGACCCGGCCGAGCAGGCCTTCGAGACGCAGCCGTGAGCGAGCCGCTGAGCATCCTCGGCAAGGTCTCGGCGGGGCTGCGCGAGTTCTACGTTGCGCCCTATCGCCGGACCTTCGCTCGCGCCCAGCGCGACGAGGACGACCTGTTCATGCTGCTGGTGTTCTCCGAAACCCTGGGCGTGCCCAACCCGGCCGCCTGGTACACCCTGGAGCTGATGCCAGCGCTCTACGAACGTTTCCACGATTGGCACCGGCGCATGGGCATGGAGCGCTCGCCGCTGGAGCACATCGGATGCTGCTGACGCCATGTTGCTAGCGCTGGCCGAACAGCGCCGCGTGTTGTTCTTCGGCGGCAAGGGCGGTGTCGGCAAGACCACCGTTGCCGCTGCGACTGCGCTGGCCCAGGCGCGGGCAGGCCGGCGGGTACTGCTGATTTCCACTGATCCGGCGCACAACCTGGGTCATCTATGGGATCGCCCGGTCGGTCCGCAGAAGGTGCGGCTGGCAGCAGGACTCGACGGCATGGAACTCGACCCCGAGCTGACGGTGCGCCAGCACCTCGACGAGGTCGGCGCCGCCTTGCGCAAGCTGATGCCAGCGCACCTGGCCGGCGAGGTCGACAAACACATGGCGCTGTCGCGCGATGCGCCGGGCATGCACGAAGCTGCGCTGCTCGAACGCATCGCCGAGACGGTTGATCAGGGCCTGGCCGAGTACGATCTGCTGATATTCGACACCGCGCCGTCCGGGCATACCGCACGGCTGATGGCCCTGCCGGAAATGATGGCGGCCTGGACCGAAGGCCTGCTGCGCCGCCAGGAGCGCGGGTCGCGCTTTGCCCAGGTGCTGAAAAACCTTGGCCAGGATGATCGCGGTTTCGGCGAATCCATCCTCGGTCACGGCGGGGAAGCCAAAGAGCAGGACCGCGACAACCGCATTCGCAACATCCTCGACCGCCGCCGCGAACGCTTCAATCGTCTGCGCGAAGTGCTCGGCGACGCCGATCGGTGCGCCTTCGTCATCGTTCTCGCCGCCGAACGTCTGCCAGTGCTGGAAACCATCGAGCTACATGCGCAACTGCAGCGCGCCGGCACGCCGGTCGGCGCACTGGTGGTCAACAAGCGCTCGCCCGCGGATGCCGGAGCCTTTCTCGCCGAGCGGCACGCTCAGGAAGCACTGCACCTGGCCACGCTGCGCGAGGCGCTCACTGATCTGCCGTTATTGGAGCTGCCCTTGCTGCCGAGCGATGTGGTCGGGGAAGCCGCGCTGCACGCGTTTGCCCGCCACCTGACAGACCGCTCCGGGACCGCCCGTCACATCGAGTGAACGGGTTCGGCGCTGCCCTCTTCTATACGCCATATCAACTGCAGCGTTGCGAAAGGAGGGCTCCATGAGACTTCGCCTCAAACCCCTGAACGAACAAGTCATCGTCATCACCGGCGCCTCCAGCGGCATTGGCCTGGCCACCGCGCGCATGGCGGTCGCCGCCGGCGCCCGTGTGGCGCTGGTATCACGAAACGAAGAGGCACTGAGCGAGATCGAGCAACAGCTCGGCGCCGGCGAGCGAGTCATGCACGTGACCGCCGATGTCGGTGAGCGCGACCAGCTGCAGCAGGCCGCCGACCAGATAATCGAGCGCTTCGGCGGCTTCGACACCTGGATCAACAATGCCGGCGCCTCAGTCTGGGGACGGCTCAGCGAGGTCAGCGATGAAGATCATCAGCGAGTCATGCAGACCAACTTCTGGGGCACCTTCTACGGCTCTAGTATCGCGGCGGCGCATCTGCGCGAACGCGGCGGCTCGATCATCAATCTCGGCAGCCTGGAATCCGTGGTCGCCTTGCCGTTCCACGCCAGCTACAGCGCCAGCAAGCACGCCGTGAAGGCGCTGACCGACGTGCTGCGCCTGGAACTGGAACGCGATGGCCTCCCAGTTTCGGTGACCCTGGTGCGCCCAGTGGCCACCGATACACCGTTCATGGATCACTCGAAAAACGAACTGGAGAGTGCGCCAAATTTCCCGCCGCCGGTGTATGCACCGGAGGTCGTGGCGCAGGCCATTCTGCACGCCGCCGAGCACCCGCAGCGCGACGTCTACATCGGCAACGGCAAGCTGCTCAGCCGTATCGAACAGAACGTGCCGCGCCTGGCCGACTGGCTGCGCCGCCGCTTCATCGCCCCGACGATCATCAGCGGCCAGCCGGACGATAACCGCCAGGGCCAGCTGCACGAAGCCGATAGCAGCCAGGGCGGCGCCGGGCATGCCCATGGCGCTTATCCGGGGATGGTGCTGCAGCACAGCCTGTACACCCGCGCCTCACAGCACCCGGTCGCCACTACCGCGGCCCTGGCGCTGGGCGCGCTGACAGTGTTCAGCCTGCTGCGCCGACGCTAGCCAGCGCGGCAGAGGCTGCATGGCATAAGAAGCTGCATGGCATAAACAGGTATCGCGCCCGGTATCGCGGCCTCCACCGCGCGACTAGGCCAGGTGACGCAGGAACCAGTCGCCAGCCAGTCGCGCAACCTCTTCCAGCGTGCCGTGTTCTTCGAACAGGTGGCTGGCGCCCGGCACGACCACCAATTGGTGCACGCACTGCAAACGCGAAGCCGCCGCACGGTTGAGTTCCAGCACCTCCAGGTCGCGGCTGCCGACGAGCAGCAGTGACGCCGCCTTGACCCGCGCCAGCGAGAGATCTGCGAGGTCGACTCGCCCGCCACGCGACACCACCGCGGCGATATCCGCCGGACGCGAGGCCGCGGTAGTCAATGCCGCTGCCGCGCCAGTGCTACCGCCGAACAGGCCGATACGCAGATCGCGGAGGCGTTCGTCGGCACTCAGCTGATCGACCACACCGCTCAGCCGCTGACTCAGCAACGGGATGTCGAAGCGCACCTGACGGGTAATTTCATCGATGGGCTGCTCGTGCCTGGTGAGCAGATCGAACAGCAAGGTCGCCAGGCCCATCTCGTTGAAACAGCGCGCCACGCTCTGGTTGCGCGGGCTGTGCCGAGTGCTGCCGCTGCCGTGAACGAATACCACCAGGCCAGTGGCGCCGACCGGCACGTACAGCTCGCCATGCAAACGCGCCTTGCCAAGGGTGAAACGCACATCTGTCGTCGCAAGGCTCATGCCGGCGGTACTCCTTCGCTCCAGGCGCGCTGCAACAGCGCGACCACCTGCCGGTCCGCCGTCTGGTCGAAATTCTCGTACCAGCGACCAATGGCATACAAGTCGTGAGGCACATGCAGACAGACGACGCGGTCAGCCAGACGTTCCAGCTGCGCGATGCTATCCGGCGCCGCCACTGGCACCGCGACGGTAACAGCCCCGGCCCCCAGCTGATGCACGGCCTGCACCGCAGCACGCATGGTCGCGCCAGTGGCGAGCCCGTCATCCACCAGAATCACCTTGCGCCCATCGATCAGCGGCCACGGACGCTCGCCTCGATAAGCCAACTCGCGACGCTGCAATTCGTGGGTTTCCTGGGCGAGGGTGCCGTCGATCTCGGCCTTGGAGATTTGAATGTATTGCAAGATATCCTCGTTCATCACGCGTACGCCGCCGCTGGCAATAGCGCCCATGGCCAGTTCGCGATTGCCTGGCACGCCGAGCTTACGCACCACCAGTATGTCCAGCGCCAGCCGCAGACGCTGCGCCACTTCGAACGCCACCGGAACACCGCCACGGGGCAGCGCCAGTACCAGTGCATCCGTCCAGTCGACTTCCTGCGCCAGCCGCTCGGCAAGCGCCGCGCCTGCCTGCGCTCGATCAGGGAAAGGGATCGTCAGGGTCATGGCAGGCTCCTTGGTTCGACGCTATAGCTGGAGTCTGGCTCAAGAAACGGATGTTGGTCGGACAAACAACATAGCCGGAACCAAGGCCCAAGGCGTCTCCGCTGATCGGAACGCCCTGACGGGCTCATAAAAGCGTTGCCGTCACGCCCTTGGCGCCATTAAAGTGCCATCACTGTGTGCCGATAGCCTCTTTAACGCGTAACGCCCCGAAAGCTCTGGCCTGAAGGCCATAGATTGGCGCCGGTTAGAGCCGCCGCAGAGTAGCCACGGCAGACGATCCAAGCGGATGGAATAACTATGACCAACAAGAAAAACCCGTCGGCTCCTTCGCATATTCGCAGCTTCGTTCTGATGGCGATCAGCCTGCTGTTTCCGTCTACCTCCCTGCATGCAGCCCAGACGCTGACGTTGCTGACCTGGGAGGAGTATCTCAGCGAAGCGGTGATCGAACGTTGGCAGGCAAAAACCGGCGTCGAAATCAAACAGATCTATTTCGATAGCGGCGACAGACGCGACGAAATCCTCGCCAAACCCGATCACCAGATCGATATCGCGCTCACCGAGCGGATCAGCTCAGCGCGCTTCGGCGCCCGTGGACTCCTGGAGCCGCTGGACCAGGCCGTGCTACCGGGCCTGCGCCACGTATCGGAGCGCTGGCGCGAAAGCTGCGGCCCCCACAGCGTGCCGTACCTCTGGGGAACGCTGGGCATTGCCTATCGCAGCGACCGCCTCGACAGCCCCCCTAGCTCCTGGGCCGACCTGCTGAAGCCGGTCAGAGCCGACCAGCCACATATCATCATGATGGAGGACCACGAGGACATTCTCGCCAGCCCCTTGATCCTCCTGCAGCACTCGATCAACACCTCGAACAATGACGAGCTAAAAGCCGCGTTCGAGCTGCTCGTGGCCCAGTCCGAGGCGGTACTGACCTACGAGTACGTGATTACCTCGCTGCGCAGCCAGCGCTATCTCGACAAGGCCGACATGGCCCTGGCCTACAGCGGTGATCAGCAGGTGCTGAACCAGGTCGAAGGGGTCGATGGCGAGCCCTGGCGCTACGTGGTACCCGAGGAAGGCACGTTGCTGTGGGTCGATTGCCTGTCCGTGGCGACCTCGAGCAAGAACAAGGCGTTGGCCTATCGCTTCCTGGACTTTCTCAACCAGCCGGATATCGCCGCGCTCAACGCCGCCGACCTGGGGGTCGCAACACCGAACGGCGCGGCCCGGGCACTGCTGCCCGAAGACGTCCGCCAGGACTCGACCATCTACCCGCCCGAAGAACTGCTGACCAGGAGCCAGGTCTATGAGAACCGGCCAATGGAAGCCACGCAGACACGCCGACGCATCATCAGCGCACTGATCAACGCCCATGACGCTAGGTAAACGCGCGCTGCTGGTGATCTTCCCGGTCATTCTGATCATCCAGCTGGTTGCCTCGACCACCGCCTACCTGACCCAGCGCGCCTCGCTGCTCGGGCTGGAGCAGGCACGCCTGGACCAGCAGTTGCTGGCGCTGAAATCGGCGTACCTGGACTACGAAGCCTTCAACCGCAGCGTCCTTTACTCGCTCATCGATAGCGAGGCGCTGCTGCTGTTCCTGCGCGAATCCGATACCGCCTTTCGCAACGACACGCTGGGCTTGCGCATCCAGCAGAGCATTCGCCTGCTATCGAACACCGAGATTTCATTCGTCTCCTTCGCCGTCGTCCAGCCGGACGGCGAGCCGGCCTACTACTTCGAGAGCAGCCTGGCGCCATTCGCTTCCATGAACGCGACCCAGCAGCAAATCGTGCGGGACGCCAAGCTGTCGCCAACGTCCAGCAAGACGATCTATGTCGAGCAGGCCGAAGGCGGGCCACTGCTGCTCGACACCGATTTCATCCTGCCGGCCTCCAGCAGCCGCCCTCTGCCAAGCCAGCGCGGCGAGGCCTTCGCCGTGCAGCTGGCGGTACGCCCGGAGCGCTTCATCAAGCTCAAGCGCAGCCTGGAAAGCGAATACGGCGCACCAGTGGAGATCGACGTACAGCCGATGCCGGCCGAATCGGGGCTATCGGCCGAGCTTTCACTGTCGCGATCACTGCATGCACGGCTGACCCCAGCGCCGAAATACACCGCCAAACGCTTGCAGACTTTGGGTCTGGCATTCGTCGCCGGTGGCTCGCTGATCTGCCTGGTGTCCATCGGCCTGCTGCTGTGGCTGATCCGCCGTTATATCACCGCGCCCATCAGCGAGCTGGATAACCAGCTCACCGACCTGCTGCTGTGCAAGCGCGCGGCACTTGATGAACCCACCGACGGCGGCGAGATCGGCCGCTTGACGGTCAACATGAAGACCCTGCACGACCGCAACACCGAGGCGCTGGAACGCATCCAGATCATTTCCTGGACCGACAGCCTGACGCAGATCAGCAACCGTGCGCACTTCGGCCTGCTGGCCAATGCCATGTATGAACAGTGCGCACACCAGCGCAAGCGACTGGCCTTGCTGTTTCTCGACCTCGACAACTTCAAGCTGGTCAACGACCAGCACGGCCACGACACCGGCGACAACCTGCTGCGAATTTTCGCCCAGCGCGTGCAGGGCCTGCTGAGACGCCATCAGACCGACTACCCGCAAACGGAAGCCGCATTTGCACGCCTGTCCGGTGACGAATTCGCCATCCTGCTGATGACCGATGCCGACGAGGGCATCAGCGAGCTGTGCGACGGTCTGCTTGGCCTGTGTCGCGGCGGCTTCCGCCTCGAAGACCGGCTCTATCCCGTCAGCATCAGCATTGGCACCGCCCGCTATCCCGACGATGCGGACTCGATCACTCAGCTGCTCACGCGCGCCGACACCGCCATGTACCAGGCCAAGGCGGTAGGCAAGAACACTGCCGTGGCCTTTACCGGTGAGCTGGAACAGCGCAACGAGCGCATCCGCCTGATCGAGGAGCACCTGCGCATACTCGACGGTGACGACGAGCTACGACTGGTCTACATGCCAGCGCTGGATCGCGAAGGCACCGTGGTCAGCTGCGAGGTGCTGCTGCGCTGGCACTCCCCGACACTGGGAATGGTCTCGCCTGCCGAATTCATCCCGATCGCCGAACGTGCCGGGCTGTTTCCGAAGATCGACAGCTGGGTCATCGATCATGCGCTGGCGGAGTATCCGAAGCTTGCACAACTGTTCGGCGAACAGGTGATTCTGGCGATCAACGTGTCCTCGGCCCAACTGACCGACGACCGCATCTGCCGTTATCTGGTCGAGCGCGCCGCCCACCATGGCATCGAGCCGGGCAGGATCGAGATCGAGTTGACCGAAACCTATGCCGCCGAGCTCTGCAAGGGCACCATGGATGTGGTCCAGGCGATCCGTAATGCGGGCTTCCGCGTCGCCATCGATGACTTCGGGGTCGGCTATACCTCGATCCAGCAATTGCTCGAATACCCGGCCGACACCATCAAGCTGGATATGGCCATCATCACCCGACTGACACGCCCGGACATGCAACAGAGCCTGACCGCCCTCGTTGCGTTCTGCCACGCGCAGGGCAAGCGGGTGAACGCCGAGGGAGTGGACAACATGGACAAGCAGTCGGCGCTGCTGCAGGCCGGCTGTGATCTGTTCCAGGGCTACCTGATTTCACCGCCACGCTCGCTCGCCGCGCTGGAAGACTGGATGGCCGTACGTAACCGTGCGCAGGGCACGCTGCGCCTGGAGCAGCTGCCGCCGCGAGCGGTTTCACTGCCCTGCTAGGCAGACGCAGCCCGCGCTAGATCGAGTCCTCCTCGGACGCACCGGCAGGATTGGCCCGCGTTGGCATGGCGAGGATCTCCGGCACCACCTCGCGCGCGAACACATCATGCAGGCGGCGCAGCTCGGCCACCGGATCGAGATGGTGGTCGACACGGATGTCCCAGAGCGGGTACTCCTCGCGGTCGACGACGTAGACCGTCGCCGAGGACTCGCCGTGGCGGTCACCGCCCAGCTCGTCACCGGCCGCGATCGCCTCCATCAGCCGCTCCACCAGCGGCAGATGCTCGCTGCTCCGGAAAGCCTCGCACGCCGCTTCCAGCACCTCGCGGCCCTTGAGTCGATTGCCCTGCACGCAGAACTGCTCACCGGCAATCGATCCCGACCAGGGCAGGCACTGCTCGCCGGTCCAGCAGGCCGTACGCCCCTTTGCATCGACCACCGCGCACTGGCGCTGGCTCATGCATGGGTCGGTACGCCGCAACCGCTCGAGCACCTCCGCAGCCGGGCTGAACTCTCGCAGAAAACGCAGCCCATCGATGCCCAGATAGGGGTTGATCTGCGCCTGGGTCGCCACTGCCCCGACGTTGGCCGCCGCATGGGTCAGCAACTTCCCTACGGCGGGCATGGCGGTGGCAGCGGCCACCCCGAACTGGCCGGTGCGCGGGCAGCGGGCAACGATGGAAAAGGTCATGGGCCTACTCTCTGAATTAGTCAGAGATTAGGCCGACGCCGAGGGGCAAACGTTCAGGCGAGCATCCAGGCAAACGTTTGCAAGCCCGCCGGCAGCGTTCCGACGAATGACTGTGACGTCTCGCACCTTGTCGCGGCACCAGTGCTGGCACATCGCCAAGCAGATTTGTAGACTCGCCCCCTCTCGGCACGCCAGCAAGGAACGGCAACGTGACCGGGCAATGGGCCAGGCACGATCCTGGGCCAAGCATCCACAGGATTCGACAGACATGGAAACGTCCGCATACCTACCCCGCCCCGCCGGCACCCGGCTGTATCGCCTGCAGCCGACTGCTGGAGCAACAGCAAACACATCCCCAGAAGCCCGCGCGCAGAAACCTGTGGCGCGGCGCCATTGAACGAGAACCCGATATGAAGAAGCACCTGATGGCCGCGCCATTGATTGGCCTGAGCATCCTGTTTAGCGGCTGCGCTACAGAGCAGTCACGTACGCTGGAGGTCGCCAAGGTGACTTCGGCGCAGAGTGTCTACCATGGCCAGCGCAGCCCCATCGCAGTCGGCAAGTTCGACAACCGTTCGAGCTACATGCGCGGCCTGTTTTCCGATGGCGTCGATCGTCTCGGCGGCCAGGCCAAGACCATTCTGATCACTCACTTGCAGCAGTCGAACCGCTTCAACGTCCTCGACCGCGACAACATGTCGGAAATCGCTCAGGAAAGTGCCATCGCGGCCAAACGCGCAAACCTGCGCAGTGCGGATTTCGTGGTCACCGGTGACGTTACCGAATTCGGCCGCAAGGAAGTCGGCGACCATCAGCTGTTCGGCATCCTGGGCCGCGGCAAATCGCAGATCGCCTACGCCAAGGTCAACCTGAACATCGTCAATGTCAGCACCTCCGAGGTGGTTTATTCCGCTCAGGGCGCTGGCGAGTACAGCCTATCGAACCGTGAAGTCATCGGCTTTGGCGGCACCGCCAGCTATGACTCGACCCTCAATGGCAAGGTCCTGGACCTGGCCATCCGCGAAGCCGTGAACAACCTGGTGACCGGCGTCGACAGCGGCGCTTGGCGCCCTGTGCAATAAACCTCAAGGACGAGTAAGCATGAACACCCATCTGAGAACCGGCGCGCTCGCCGTCGCCCTGCTGTCGCTTGCCGCGTTGACTGGCTGCGCCAGCCAGCCGAAAACCCTCTACCACTGGACCGGCTACGAAGAGCAGGTCTATGAGCACTTCAAGCACGATAAGAGCCCGCAGGAACAGATCGCCGCGCTGGAAGCCAGCCTGCAACAGGCCCGCGCGCGGGATGTGACCCCCGCACCGGGCTTTCACGCCCACCTCGGCATGCTTTACGCCGAAGTCGGCAAGGGCGATCAGGTTCGCCAGCAGTTCGAAACCGAAAAAACCCTGTTCCCAGAGTCCGCGCCCTACATGGACTTTCTGATGCGCAACTTCGAGAAATAAGAGGTCATGATGCCAAACATCGGTCTGAAAACCCTGCTGGTGCTTGCCGCCCTGAGCATGCTCGGCGGCTGCGCGACACCGACTCCCTACGACTACAGTGCATTCGAGCGGAACAATCCGGCATCGATTCTGGTGCTGCCCCCGGTCAACCGTTCGCCGGATATCAAAGCCAGCTACAGCGTTCTCTCGCAGGTCAGCTACCCGCTCGCCGAAGCCGGCTATTACGTGCTGCCGGTAGCCGTGGTCGATGAGACCTTCAAGCAGAACGGCCTGATGAATGCCGACGAGATGCACATGGCCCCGCCGGCCAAGCTTCGCGAGATTTTCGGCGCGGACGCAGCCCTGTATATCGAAGTCACCCGTTACGGCAGCAGCTACAAGGTGCTGACCAGCGAGGTCGCGGTGGAAGCTCACGGCAAGCTCGTCGACCTGCGCAGCGGCGAACTGCTCTGGGAAGGGAAGGCGCTGGCCAGTACGGCAGAAAACCAGAACCAGAACAGCGGAGGCCTGGTGGGCATGCTCATCACCGCTGCCGTCAACCAGATCGTCAACACGCTCAGCGACCGCGGCCATGAGATCGCCGGCATCACCAGCCGCCGTTTGCTCACCGCCGGCATACCCAACGGCATCCTCAGCGGCCCCCGCTCGCCGCAACACCCGAGCCGGTTGGCCAGCCGCTGATCGGGCGCTAGTCGGGCGACCTGCGCGAAGGATGCACGGTCGCCCTTGCCGCTCAGCCCTGGCGCAGCGAAAGACCCTTGAGGAAATTGCGCAGCAACTGATCGCCGCAGGCGCGGTAGTTGCTGTGGCCGGGCTTGCGGAACAGCGCGCCGAGTTCGGATTTCGACAGCTGCAGATCGGCGGCATGCAGGATCGCCTGCAGGTCTTCGTCGCGCAGCTCGAAGGCTACCCGCAGCTTTTTCAGGATCTGGTTGTTGCTGACCGGCAGCTCCAGCGGCGGCGCCGGGCGGCTTTCGTCCTTGCCGCGCTTGAAATAGATCAGCCCGTCGAGAAAACGCGCCATCGCTTCGTCCGGGCACTCCTGATAGCCGTCCTCGTCCTCGCGGGCGAGCCAGGCACGAACTTGCGCCTCGTCTACCGTACAGCCGCCCAGCGCGGCGATTTCGGCCATCTGTGCATCGCTGACCTTGAGGGTGTAGCGCAGGCTGCGCAGGACGTCGTTGTTGAGCATGTTCGCTCCTCTAAGAATGAAGGCCGGCAGTGTGCGCTCTTGGGCGTCGGACGGCGAGTCCGATCAACCGTCTTCGCGCTCACCCAATCGCCGGTAAAGCGTGCGCCGTCCGATGCCGAGCAAGGCCGCAGCGCGGCGCTTGTTGCCATCCACCAGTTTCAGTACGTGCTCGATATAGCGCTGCTCCAGCTCCTCGAGCGTCGGCAGCAGCGGGCCGTCGCTGAGCTGGGCGAGCAGCTCGGCGCCAGCGCTGTGAGCGTTGTCATCGCGATAGTCGGCGATGCGAGTGGGCAGGTGTTCCAGCTCGATGCTGCGCCCGTGACAAAAGGTCACCGCGCGTTCGATGGCATTCTGCAGCTCGCGCACATTGCCGGGGAACGGGTAGCGCCGCAGTTGCGCCAGCACCGCCGGTGCCAGGCCACGAACCGGACGCCCGCTGCGCGCGGCGAAATGGGCGACGAAACCGGCAGCCAGCAGCTCGAGGTCCTCCTCGCGATCACGCAGCGGCGGCACCTGCAGGATGAAGGTCTCCAGGCGGAAGAACAGGTCTTCGCGAAAGGCTTCGCGCCCCGCCTCGGTTTCCAGCGGGCGGTTGCTGGCGGCGATGATGCGCACATCCACCGTAAGCTCACGCTCGGCACCCACCGGGCGGATCGTGCCTTCCTGTAGCACACGGAGGAGTTTGGCCTGCAGCGGCAGCGGCATCTCGCCGATCTCGTCGAGAAACAGCGTGCCACCGTCGGCCTGCTGGAACAGCCCCTTGTGCGCACGGTTGGCACCGGTGAAAGCGCCGGCGACATGGCCAAAGAATTCGCTTTCGAGCAACTCGGCCGGCAACCCCGCGCAATTGATCGCCAGAAACGGCCGGTTCGCACGTTCACTTTCCGCGTGTACGGCACGGGCGACCAGTTCCTTGCCGGTGCCACTCTCGCCGATCACCAGTACCGGCCCTTCGGCACGGGCGAGCTGGCGGATCTGATCGAACAACCCGCGCATCACCCGGCTGCGGCCAAGCATGCCGTGAAAGCGATCGTCGCTGAGCAGCTGCTGGAAGCGCCGCACCTCGTCGCGCAGGCGTCGCGTCTCCAGCGCGCGGGCCACCGCCAGGCCAAAATGTTCGAGGTCCAGCGGCTTGGTAAGGAACTCGTCGGCGCCCTCCTTGAGCGCCGCCACCGCCTGCTGGATGCTGCCGAACGCGGTGATCACCAGAAACGCCGGCGCCGCCTGCATGGTCTTGACCCGCCGCAGCAGCGCCATGCCATCGGCGCCGGGCAGGCGCAGGTCGCTGACCACCAGCGCCGGCTCCCAGCTCTCCAGCGAGCCAACCGCCTCCTCTGCGCTGGCCAACGCTCGCACCTGCAAGCCGCGGTCTTCCAGCTCCTCGACCAGCAACTGCCGCAGGCTGTCATCGTCCTCGACCAGCAGGACTCGCTCCTGCGTCACCTCAGTCATGCTCGACCTCCTCGTCAATCAACGGCAGTGCGATACGGAAGGCCGCGCCCGGCAGGCTGCCGTCGACCAGCTCGATACGTCCACCACACTCGCCCACCACGCCATGGGCCACTGCCAGCCCCAGCCCACTGCCCTCGCCCACCGGCTTGGTGGTGAAAAACGGCTCGAACAGCGCCGCGCGATTCGCCTCGACAACGCCGGGGCCATCGTCCTCAACCTGCAACATCAGCTCATCGCCGTCGCGCCACCAGCGCAGCCGCACCAGCCCGCCCGGGCTGGCCTGGGCGGCATTGCGCAGCAGATTGGTCAGCGCCTGCTCGAAACGCGGCGGGTCGACACGGCAATAAAGCGTTTGCCCCGGCGCCAACAGCTCCAGGCAAACCTGCAGCGCGGCGAGTTCGTCAGCCACCGCCGCAGCCGCCGAATGCACCAGCACCTCGGCGGGAACCTTGCGCGGAGGCGAACCGGCGGCGCGGCCGAAATCCAGCAGCTGACGGACAATGGCGCTCAGCCGCGCCACTTGCTGGCGAATCTGCAACAGCGCGCGGCGATGGGCTTCGGCCAGGTCGTCGTCGCGCAACACCCGCTGCGCCTTGCCATCAATCACGCTGAGCGGGCTGCCCAGCTCATGCGCCACGCCGGCCGCCAACCGCCCCACCGCCGCCAGTTGCTGACTCTGGCGCAGGCGTGCCTGCAGCTGCTCCTCGCGGGCCTGCTGCTCGGCCACTTGCCGTTCGGCGGCGGCGATGCTGTCGAGCATCTGATTCAACGCGCCGGACAGCACGACGATTTCCTGCGGCCCGCTACGCGGTGCACGATGCTCGCGCTCGCCGGCCGCGACGCGCTCCATGCTGCGCGCCAGCTGCTGGAGATGCTTGCCCACGGCAGAGCGGTGGCCAAGCAGGATCACCACCAGCGCCACCCCGGCCAGCAAGCCGCCCAGGCCCGCGGCGATCAGGCGTAGACGGCGAATGTCCTGCTCGAAATCGCCCCAGCGTCGGGTGACCTGCAGCAGGCCGTTGATCTGCCCACCGCTCTCTTCCAGCGGGACGAAATAGGAATAAACCGGGCGGCCATTGATGCGCTGATAGGTGCCGGTCAGCTCGCCACCGGCGGTGAGCTGCTGGATCGCCGACTCGTCCTGATCCGGCTCCACCGCGCCGGCATAGGCTGCGAGCTTGCCGTCGCGATCGTAGACATAGGCGCCATACACACGACCGACGCCAAGCACGGATTCCAGCACCTGCTGCAGCGTGCGCTCGTGATTCTTCTCCAGACTGGCACTCAGCGGCAGACGTACCGCCCGCGCCACCAGTTCGACCTCGGCCTGCAGGCGCCGCTCGCTGTTGCGCTCGACGGTCCAGAGCACCACCGAACTGAAGCCGAACATGATCGCCATTAGCGGCACGACGACCTTGAGCAGGAGCGCGCCGCGCAGGCTGGAGGGGCGTTGCCAGATTGATACATGTGTCATATAGGCACACTACAGAGACGTTTTTTATCGGTCCACCCTGCTCCGACGAAACGAACAAATGCTTCAATAACAATTAGTTAGCATGATCAGGCAAAACTGGCACGGCTGCTGCACCAACGAATGCGTCTTTAACCGAAGCAGGAATGAACATGAC
Source organism: Stutzerimonas stutzeri (assembly GCF_038561965.1). NCBI lineage: Bacteria > Pseudomonadati > Pseudomonadota > Gammaproteobacteria > Pseudomonadales > Pseudomonadaceae > Stutzerimonas > Stutzerimonas stutzeri. The sequence continues at coordinate 4,314,407 of NZ_CP139348.1, forward strand.
CCAGCACAACGCTCGTCTCGCCTTCGCCGGAATCTTCTCGCTGTTCCTCGGCCTGGCCGCCCCCCTTGCATCGGCGCAATCAGCCAGCCCCGCACCCACTGCCCAGCCGGCAGCCGGCGCACAGGCGCAGCAGTTCAGTGAAAAGAAACTGGAGAACTTCGCCGAATCACTTGGCGAGATCATGGAGATCCGCGAGGAATTCACCGGCAAGCTGCAAAAGACCGAAGACGCCGACAAGGCCCGCGAGCTTCAGCAGCAAGCCAACGAGAAGATGCTTGGTGTGATCGAGGAAAAAGACATCAGCATCGACGAGTACAACGCCATCAACGAAGCCGTGCAGACCGACCCGGAACTGCGCAACCGCGTGATCGCGATGATGCAGCAGTGATTACATCACCGACACCGCGCGGCGCTGCCTGAGGCGGCTCGCGCAGAGTGAAAAAAAGCCCCGCAGCGCTGACGCCTGCGGGGCTTTTTCATGCGGAGTGGCTCGACGCTGTCGTCGCCTGCCGTCAAGGCTGCCCGGCCATGATCCGCGCCACTTCGCCTTCGGCATGCAGGTGCTCGAAAGCGGCCTGGGTGCGCAGCACGATGTCGTCGTCGGTCTGGCGGCTGTAGGCCATGTAGAGCTGTGTGGAGGTGTGGGGGCTGAAGGCTTTCTCGACGCGGGAAGGGTCCACGCCGGCTTCGTTGCAAAGGGTGAGCATGTCCTGCTCGGGCATCGGCAAAAGATCGACCTGACCGTTGAGCAGGCGTTTGAAGTTGTCGCTGTTGTGTGCGGTCACGACGATTTTGGTAAACCCATTGGCTTGCAGGAACTGGTGGCGTACATCTTCGCGCAGCACGCCGATCCGGTAGGCCTTTGCCGCATCGAGATCGGGCACTTCGATGTCGTCCCGCTCATGCAGCCTGTAGAAGTGGTATTCGATTCGCATGACCTCGCCCACCCAGCGAAACAGTTCTTCGCGTTCGGACGTGCGCGCGATCAGGTAGATCAGCACACCGGGCTCACGCAGCGCCATGTCATACGCCCGTGCCCAGGGGTAGAGGCTGACCTGGTAGTCGTTCAGGCCCGCGCGCTGCAACGTTGCCTCGACCACCCTGCTTGCGGTGCCGGCCACCTGGCCTTCGAGCAGATAACTGTAGGCAGTTTCCTCGGTCACCACCCGCAACGGCTCGGCCTGCGCGGTGAAACCCAGGAATGCGATGAGTAAGGCGATCCAGGCGAACGAGTGCATCATGCAGTTCCTCAGGCAATCAGGCGGATATGCAATTGCGGCCATGGGTCTTGGCCCGGTAGAGGGCCTCGTCCGCACGGCGCAGCAGTTGATCGAATTGGTCCATGGTGTCCGGCTCGAGTGCGGCCAGGCCGATGCTCAGCGTCAGATAGGGCGAAACGGCCGAGTCCTCGTGGAGCAGTTCTCGCTCGGCCAGGCGCTGCTGCAAGCGCACCGCCGCGCGCCACGCCGTTTCGGCATCGACGCCAGGCAACAGCACGACGAACTCCTCGCCACCGAGCCGCGCGACCACTTCACCGGCACGGGCGAAGACTGACTTCAGGGTGTCGGCGACCATGCGCAGGCACAGGTCACCCTGGGCGTGTCCATAGCGGTCGTTGTAGCGTTTGAAGAAGTCGACGTCGCACATCAGCACCGTCAAGGGCTGGTCCTGCCGCAAGGCGCGGCGGAATTCGACCTCCTTGATCTCGTCGAACTGGCGACGGTTGGCCAGGCCGGTAAGCGGATCACTACGAGAGAGCTCTTCGAGCTGCACGTTGGCGGCACGCAATTCGGCGGTGCGCTCCTCTACCAGTTCGGCTAGCCGATCACGATGCGCTGCCAGGGCCACCTCGTCCTGATGCTGCCGCTCGAGATAGGCCGAGAGTTTTGCCTGCAGCCCATTGACGCCGCCCTCGAGCATGCTGAGTTCGTCGTGCCGCTTCGGCGAGCGATCGAGACGCAGGCTGTGATCGAGGTTGTCCGGTGTCAGGCGGGTCAGATGCCGAGCGATGCGCCGCACGTGCAGGGTGACGGTGCGGTTGAACATCCACATGATCAACCCGGCCAGCAAAAGCGACTGGATAACCTGCGTAATGATGATATCGGCCACTTCGGCCAGCATTCGCTCCCAGAGCAGCTCTTCGTTGCCTTCCAGCGTCAGCTCCCCGACCGTTTCACTGACGCCGGCGTATGGCTCGTAACTCAGCAGATGCCTCAGCCGCGGCGCGTGGTGTTCGCTCGGCTGTTCGGGACGCTCACGCCGGATGATTTCCGGCTCGCGCCCGGCACGGATGATCTGCAGTTCGACTCGCCCGATGGGCGCGGCCGTCACGACGCTGTCTAGCTGGGTTTGCAGGGCATCGCTGTCCATTTCCCAGATCGCCTTGGCCAGGGTGCTGCGAAACACCTGATCGATCAGCGCCAGTTCATCGTTCATCTCGGCCAGATTGCCCTGCCAGGCCGTCCAGGTACGCAGCCCCACGGTGGCCAGCGTGAACAAAAGGCAGAAGCCCAGGGTGGCCAATACCAGCCGGCGGCCGAGCGAACCGACCGGGCGCGGTGCGGGCTCGCTAGCTGCCGGGGCCGAAGAGCCGTCGTTCATTTCAACCATTTCGCAGCAATCGCATCGTAGCGACCGTCGGCGCGCACACGCTCTAGGGCCAGACGAAAGCGCTCGACCACCTCGTCCGGAGTCTTGCGGCTGAAGGCCATGCACAAGCCTTCAGCACCGCCGAGGTCGTCGAGGTTCAGTTGCGCCACTGCGGTTTCGTCAGGATTCCCGCTGGCCTGCCGCACCAGGTAATGGGCGTTGAGCTCGTTGGATATCCAAAGGTCCACCCGGCCCGCCTTGAGCTTTTCGTAGTTGTGCTCGTATTTGTTGCTCGATTGCAGGTTGCGTCCGATGACGAAACCCTTGTCGACCAGATACTGCTCGCCGACATCCGCTTTCACCGTGGCGATTTGGTAACGCCGGGCGTCATCGAGGCTTTTCAGGTCGAACAGGGTGCCCGGCAGGGAAAACAGGTACCAGCGCGTCGGCGCTATGACGCCGATCCATTTGAACAGCGCTTCGCGCTGGGGGGTACGTGCGATGGAGTAGATCAGCACGTTCTCGCTGTTGAGCGCGATGTCGTAAGCCCGCGCCCAAGGCATCGACTGGATGCGCGCCTCTTCGCCCGCCTCTTCGAGCACGGCCTGCACAACCTCGGTGCCCATGCCGGTCAACTTGCCATCGACGGTCATGTTGTAGGGCGGCAATTCCTCGGTGACGGCGGTGATGGTATGCCCCGCCAGCGCACCCGATACCCAGCACAGCACCAGGGCGGGCAGCAACCTGACAAGGCGAACCGGCGTCGTTTTCATGAGGCAATCCCCAACGGCGCATGGCACCGGGCAGCGAATCAAAGCGCGGCATCGGCGACGCCACCCCTTGCCGTCGGGCAAGTCCCTCTTTTTCGGCGTTCGGCCCTGAAACTTCAACCCCCGGAGCCAAGCCGTGTTTCCCGCAGGCCTATTACCGACGAGTGGTGCGCCGCGCCGATGTCGCCGGCCGCTGCAAGCCGGCCTGGAACATGGCATCGACCGTTACGGCCGTGGCGCCGATTTCGTACCGCAGCGCGGCAAGCCGCGTTGGCTCACCGAGCCGCGCTGGCGAGCAGAACCAACCGGTCAGGCACCCAGAGCCAGCATCGCGAAATTGCCGGTGGTAGAGTCGGCGCTGCCTCTTTGATCACCGGAGAACACATGCGCTCACTGTTCAACGCCATGCTGCTGGCCCTGCCCCTTTCGCTGTCTTCGCTGGCCCTGGCTGCCGAATCGCCTGCCGGCCGCTGGCAGACCATTGACGACGAAACCGGCAAACCCAAGTCCATCGTCGAGATCCAGCAAGCCGGTGACGGCACGCTGAGCGGCCAGGTTGCGCAAATACTCAAGTCGGATCACGGGGCCAACCCGCTGTGCAGTGAATGCGAGGGGGACCGCAAGGACCAGCCCATCACCGGCATGACCATCCTCTGGGACCTCAAACCAGACGGCGAGCAGGCCTGGAGCAACGGCACCATTCTCGACCCGGCGAAGGGCAAGACCTACCGCGCCAAAGCGAAGCTGCTGGATGGCGGCGACAAGCTGGAAGTGCGTGGCTACATCGGCATCGAGGCGCTGGGCCGCACCCAGACCTGGATTCGTCAGTAAGCTCATCGCGCGGCGAAGCCCGGGCAGCTGCGACGGCGACGGCACGGTGCCGCGGCGTCAGGGTCGAATCACTATGGCCTCGACTCCCCAGCGCTCGCGGCAGCGCCCATCTCTTTGCGTTCGCCACCTGCTCTACGCGACGTGGCTGCTACTGCTCAGCCCAATGGCCAGTGCCGACGTCAGACTCCAGGCGGCGCTCGGCCAGGCTGAACGACTCGCGCCGCTGGAAACCCTGATCATCGCCCAGCATGGGGAGGTGATCGCCGAGCACGGATACCGTGGCCACCGCACCACCGCGCCGACCAACATCAAGTCGGCATCCAAGTTGATCATCTCCGCATTGGTCGGGATCGCAATTGCCAAGGGCATTATCGAAGACGTCGAACAGCCCATCGCTGAGCTACTGAAAACAGACTTGCCTGCCAACCCCGACCCGCGCCTGCAGCAGGTAACGGTGGGCAACCTGCTCAGCATGCAGGCCGGACTGGGCTCGACCTCCGGGCGCAACTACGGCGCCTGGGTGGCGAGCCGCAACTGGGTACGTGCGGCCCTGGCGCGACCGTTCGAGGCGGATCCCGGCGAGGCGATGATTTACTCCACCGGCTCCAGCCATCTGCTCTCGGCAATTCTCTCGCGGCGCAGCGGCGAGTCCACGCTGCAGCTGGCACGGCAATGGCTGGCACCACTCGAGGGGTTCGCCATCAGCGCCTGGACGCGCGATCCGCAGGGCATCTACCTGGGCGGCAACGAGATGGCGATGACGCCGCGCTCGCTGCTGGCATTCGGCGAGCTTTACCGTCGCGGCGGGCTTAGCGCATCCGGCGAGCGCTTACTCTCGGCCGACTGGATCGAAGCCTCCTGGACACCACGCACGCGCTCGCGCTACACCGGTCACGGCTATGGCTATGGCTGGTTCATCACCGAACTGGGCGGCGAACCGGTGCGCTACGGCTGGGGTTACGGCGGGCAGATGGTCTACGTGGTGCCCGGGCTCGAGATGACCGTGGTGATGACGTCCCACACCCAGCAACCCTCGAGCGGCGCCCAGGGTCACCGCGACGCGCTGCATCGGCTGCTCGGCGAGATTATTGGTGCGGTTCGAAGCAACACGCAGCCCGCCGAAGCGTAGGTCGCCACCTTGGGCAGCTAACCCCACGGGCCTTCGCTATCACGTCGGCAGGGCGAATATCCCAGGCCCTGACCACAAAGCGCTACTGCCGACGAACGGACCCTCCGCCCAGGCCGCCCTGCTCAAGTTGCCACATGGAGAGTCGATAACCAGGTAATCCATTGCAAGCGCAGTGGGATTGCCAGCGTCTCAAGCCCTGGCCTTAGTCGCCTCTTGAAGCGGGTCGCGTCCATGAACATCAAGCAAAAATTGACATGGGCATTTCTGAGCATCGCATCGGTGCCGGTCATAGCCGTCGCGATCGTCGTCATCCTCAACGTGAGGAGCGATGCACAGAGGCAGTTCATCGACAGCAGCAGTCGCGAAATCCGACAGGTCGAAAACGCCATGAACCTGTTTTTCGAGGGGATCGAGCAGAACGTTGCCTACCTTGCGACCCTGCCCGAGATCGTCGAAGCCCGCGATCTGAAGAACTTCGGCCCGGCGGATGCAGCCTCTACGCCTTTGCCTGAGAGCAATCGCACCCTACTCAGACTGTTCGACCATTTCGCCAAGACCCATCCTTCGACCGCTTATCTATCCCTTGGGCACGCTGATGGCTCCTACGCCGGCTGGCCGGAAGACCCGCGGATGAGCAATTACGATCCGCGTGTACGTCCCTGGTACAAAGAGGCGATGGCGCAACCTGGAAAGATCGTTCAGAGCAGCGTCTATTACTGGGCGGTTGATGATGTCGTCCTGATCAATAGCGGCCACACCGTCACCAACGCTCAAGGCCAGATCGTCGGTGTGTTTGGTCTCGACGTGTCACTCAATCAGCTGACCGATCTGGTCAAGCAGATCAAACTGGGCGAGAGCGGCTACCTCATGCTGGTCGAAAAAGGCGGCAACGTCCTGGCCGACCCCAGCAACCCTGAGCACAACTTCAAGTCGCTTTCAGAACTGGGTGGTGCCTATGCCGAACTGGCCAATGCCAAAGGCCTGCTTGAGGTGGAGATCAACGGCACCACCTACATGGCCAACGTATGGTCATCCGAAGCGCTTGGCTGGCAGTTCATCGGGCTTATCGAGCGTGACGAGGTCATGTCCCGCGCCAACAGCCTGACCCTGCAGATCGCTATCGTTGCTGGCGTGCTGGCAATCGTATTCGCGATGATCGGCGCCGCTTTCGCCGGCCTGATCGTACGCCCGATCCGCAGCGTGGCTGCCGGCCTGGAAGGCATCGCTCAGGGCGAAGGCGATCTCACTCGCAGCCTGGAAGTACGAGGCAAAGATGAAACAGCGATGCTTGCGCGCTGGTTCAATCAGTTCCTTGGTGCCATCCGCGATCTGGTGCAGCACATCAGTAGCGCGTCCACTGCGCTGAGTGGCGCATCCGACAGTGCGACACGGGTGGCCACCGACATGAATGATGCTGCAGAGCGCCAGCGCGGAGCAGTCGAACTGGTGTCGACCGCATTCAATGAGATGGTGGCTACCGCCAACGAAGTCGCACGCTCGTGCAGCGCAGCAGCCACCTCGGCTGATGCAGGTCAGCGCCAGGTGCACGACGGTCAATTTCAGATCGACGAAGCAACCGGTAGCGTCTCTCTGTTGAGCGAGAACCTGCTGCGCTCGACTCACTCGATGCAGGAACTCGAGCAGGACAGCCGCAACATCAACACCATCCTGGACACCATTCGCTCCATCGCCGAGCAGACCAACCTGCTGGCCCTGAACGCCGCCATCGAGGCGGCTCGCGCCGGCGAACAAGGCCGCGGTTTCGCCGTAGTGGCCGACGAAGTCCGCGCGCTGGCCAAGCGCACGGCGGACTCAACCGGCGAAATCGATGGTCTGCTCGGCGGCCTTGCCAAGCGCACACAGGATGTCACCAAGCAAATGCAAAGCAGCCTGGAAATGTCGAAGGCGAGTGTCGAGCGCATCCAGAAGGCACGCGACAGCTTCGAACACATCCGTGGCTCGGTGGATCACATCCGCGACCAGAACGCACAGATTGCAACCGCGGCGGAAGAACAGCACCACGTAGCTGAAGACATCAATCGGCACATCACACAGATTCATGAAGACGCGTTGCTGGTCGAGCAACTGGCGGGATCGGCACAAACCGATTCGCAGCGGCTGTCTGAGCTTTCCGGCGAGCTACACGGTTTGGTCGGGCGCTTCCGTACCTGATGACAGGCTTGAGCCCGGCCGACAAGGTCTCAGCCTTGCGCCAGGCGCAGCAGAGCGGCGCGGTCCAGGCAGCGATAGCGGAACGACGGTCGGCCGATTTGCCCGTAATGAAAGGATTCTTCCAATAGCTGCATGTCGTTCAGGTGCTTGAGGTATTTGCGCACCGAGACGCGCGACATGCCGGTCGCGGGCAGCAGGGTTTCGCTGGTGAAACTATCGTTTTCCAGCGCCAGGATCGCCTGCGCCACCTGTGCCAGTGACGCTGGCGTCAGGCCCTTGGGCAGATCGCCCGGACGGCGAAAATCGACCGTGGCAGGCTGACTGAACAGCCGATCGATATCGCCCTGACCGAGCTGATCGGGCAGGCGAGCCAGCGACTCACGGGCGCGGCGACACGCCTCGATGGCATCGCGAAAGCGCTCGAAGCTGAACGGTTTGACCAGATAATCACGCGCACCGAGACGCTGGGCTGCACGTACCGTCTCGATCTCCGACGCAGCGGTGATCAGCACCGCATCGGTGTTGCGGTCTTGCGCGCGCAGGTGGCGCAGCACGTCGAGCCCGGAGCGATTGCGCAGGTAGACATCGAGCAGCAGCAGGTCCACCGCCTCGCGTTCCAGCGTCTCGAGCGCAGCCGGCACGCTTTCGCATTGGCCGACCAGCTCGATACCGTCAAGACGAGCCAGATAGTCGACGTTCAGGCGCATGACCATCGGATCGTCCTCGACGATCAGTACACGCATGATGTTTTTCATGACGACTCCTGCTCCGCGGCGGTCCGATAGGGCAATTCGACCTCGAACAGGCTGCCGCGGCCCGCTTCGGAATAGACCGCCAGACTGCCACCCCAGGCCTCGACCTGTTCCTGCACAGCGGCCAGCCCTATGCCGCGCCGCTCGCCCTTGGTCGACACGCCACGCTCGAAGATCTGCTCGCGCACGGCGGCCTCGATACCGGCACCGCTGTCCTGCACGTGCAGCGAGAGCAGCGCTTCGTCGTAATTCAGCGTCAGGTTGACCCGTCGCTCGTCCTGCTCGGCCACCGCTTCGAAGGCGTTTTCCAGCAGGTTGCCAAGGATGGTGACCAGGCCGTGAGTCTGCTCCGGCGCCGCGGCTGGCACCGGGTGTTCGACGTCCACCTGAAAGAGGATGCCACGTTCCCGAGCCTCGCTCTGCTTGCCCAGCAGAAAACCCGCCAGCACCGGCTCGCCAATTCCCTCGACCAGCACCGTCGCCGGCGCCAGCTGGTGATCGGCGAGGTCGCGCAGGTAGGCTCGCAGGGCATCCAGGTCGCCCATCTGTGCCAGGCCGAGCAGCACGTGCAGCTTGTTCTTGAATTCGTGCGTTGCCGCCCGCAGTGCTTCGGCGTAGCGGCTGACGCCGGTCAGCTGCTCGGCCAGCGCATTGACCTCGCTCTTGTCGCGGAAGGTGGCGATGGCGCCGATCACGCGGCCCTGATGACGAATCGGCGCGCGATTGGCGAGGATTGCCCGGCCGTTCAGGCTGAACTCCCGATCCAGCTGCTCGGTCGCGCTGGCCAATACCTCGGGTAAACCGCTGGTGGGCAGATATTCGGCAATCGGCCGGCCCAGCGGTGGCTTGCCCAGCCCGGTGCTGACCAGCAACCGTTCCGCTGCCGGATTGACCAGGGTGATGCGCGCCTGCTCGTCGACCGCCAATACGCCCTCGCGCACCGAGGCCAGCATCGCCTGGCGTTCTTCCACCAGCCAAGTGATCTCGTAGGGCTCCAGCCCCAGCAGTACGCGCTTGATATAGCGCGCCAGCAGATGCGCAGCGAGGGCGGTGATCAGCATCAGCGCCAAGACGCCGAGGAGCACGCCGCGTTGATGCGCTTTCAATAGCTCGCCAAGCGAGGCCAGGGTGACCCCGACCGAGACGGCACCGACCACCTCGCCTTCGTCATTCAATACCGAGGCAAACCCGCGGATGCTGCTGCCCAGACTGCCATCGGCACGCGAGGCATAGGTCTCACCAGCCAGTGCGCGGCCTTCGTCATCGCCGCGAAAAGCCTGCCCGACGAGGGCCGGCTCCGGATGCGTCAGGCGCAGGGCGCGCGGGTTCATCACCACGATGAAGTCCACACCCAGACGCTGACGCAAGCCATCGATATCGCGCTGCAGCGGGTTATCGGCACTGAAATCGGCAGGACCGGTGAGGGCCAGCTGCACATCGGCACGCGCTGCAACGCTCTGCGCCAGGTTGGTTACCCGCGAGGCCTGCCCTTCTTCAAGGGTGTCCTGCAGCTGGACGTTGAACAGCCAGAGGGCAAGCGCCAACGCCAGCACCACCATGACGGCGACCAGCAGCGAGATCAGCGTGTTCAGGCGCAAGCGCAAAGCCATCACTCCAGTTCATGTGGCGGACGCTCAATGCGCCGCGCTAGAGGGCCGGATCGAGCCAGCCCTGTGATCGGGGGTCAAGCTCGGCTCCACTTTTTTTAGTTTCGTAATGGTTTTTTAACTTCGCCAAACATTGGCGGCGAAGCATCTCTGCTTAAGGTAGCCGCGCACGGTTGTCCGACCGCGCATTCGCAAACATCACCCGTACGTGCGCCGCCTGGCTGCCACGTTCGAAGGAGTACAACAATGAATCGGACCACGCTGAGCCCTGCCGTGCCTGAAGGCACTCCGAACGTTCCGCTGCTTTCCCAGCGCATCTTCAATCTGCCACTGCCGCTGTTCGCCATCGCCCTGATTGTCATGGCCGCCGCCATCGCCACCGACACCCTGCCTACCGGCATGATCGGCGCACTGCTGGTGATGATGCTGCTTGGCGAGTTGCTCGGTTTCGCCGGCGACCGCCTGCCCATCATCAAGACCTACCTCGGCGGCGGCGCGATCATGGCGCTATTCGGTGCCGCGTCCATGGTCTATTTCGGCTGGTTGCCCGCCGCAGTGACTGATGATGTCGCCAGTTTCATGAAGGGCGGTGGCTTTCTCGACTTCTATATCGCCGCGCTGATCACCGGCAGCATCCTCGGCATGGATGCCAAGGTACTGGTCAAGGTCGGCTCGCGCTACGCGTTGCCTCTGTTGTGCTCGGTACTGTTCGCCGCGCTGTTCGCGATGGCCGTCGGCGCGCTGCTCGGCTTCTCGCCGCAGGACGCAGTTGTGGTCATCGCCATGCCCATCATGGGCGGCGGCATGGGTGCCGGCGCAGTGCCGATGAGCCAGATCTACGAGCAGCTGCTCGGCCAGCCGGCCAGCTACTACATCTCGATTCTGGTGCCGGCGCTGGCGCTGGGTAACGTCTTCGCGATCATCATCGCCGGACTGCTCAACGGCCTGGGCAATCGTTACCCGTCACTGACCGGCAACGGCCAGATGATGCCGGGCGTGGATGTCAGCGACAAGGAAGGCCCGATCACTCTGCCGGCCTTGGGTATCGGCCTGGTTGTAGCACTGAGCTTCTTCGTTGCCGGGCAGATCTTCGGTAAGTTCGTGCCGCTGCACCCTTATGCATTGATGATCGTGCTGGTGGCGCTGCTCAAGGTGAGCAACCTGGTGCCGGAATCGATCAACGACGCCGCCGCGCAGTGGTTCCGTTTCGTTGCACGCAACTGGACGTTCGCCTTGCTGTTCGGCATCGGCGTAGCCTTCACCGACATGGGCCAGGTGATCGATGCCATCTCGCTGACTTACGTGCTGATCGTCTTTGCCGTCGTGGCTGGCGCGGCGTTTGGCGCAGGCCTGGTTGGCCGACTGGTGGGCTTCTACCCCATCGAATCGGCAATCACCGCCGGGCTGTGCATGGCCAACATGGGCGGTACCGGTGACGTCGCGGTGCTGTCTGCCGCGCGCCGCATGTCGCTGATGCCATTCGCGCAGATCTCCTCGCGCCTGGGCGGTGCCCTGATTCTGCTGATCTCAAGCGTCGTGGTGCCGCTTTTCTTTACCTGACCGCCTAGCGTCCGCTCCCATAAAGCCCCGCCCGTCGGGGCTTTCAACTAATCGACGTGGCCGAAACACCCCGGAATGCGCAGCCTTTAGCGCTATCGAAGCATTCTCACGACAAGTTCTGTCGCCTAGCTTTGCCATCATTCAGGCCGTCACGGCAGTGCCATCGCTAACGGAAAGATGGCCAAATGCCATTTTCCGACGTACATTTACCACGGATGTCTGGCGCCTGAGTCCCGACGCGAGCAAGTTCACAAGGCAGTAACATGGCAGAAGCGAAGGATACGCTCCACAGGCAACTCAGCTTGCTCCGTCTGATACCCGAATACCCTCGTTACACCTCTTCACAAACGTTGCGCGACAAGCTCCACGAGCGCGGCTTCAAGGTCGACCTGCGCACCGTACAACGAGACCTGAACCGGCTATCGATACCCTTTTCTCTGATCAGTCAGAACATATCTGGGCGCAATGAATGGAGCCATGCGGAAGGCGCCCCGCTTGATCTTCGCGACATGGACCCTGCCACAGCCCTAGCGCTCCATCTCGCCGAAAGCCACCTGAAAAGCTTGCTGCCGCAGAGCATGTTGGACTTGCTGGGACCGCAGTTCAAAAGGGCCCGAAATTACCTCGACAACCTAAATCAGAACGACCTCGCCCACTGGGCTCGTCGTGTACGAGCGCACCCCAACGGAAAGGCCCTGCTGCCTGCTCATATCGAGACCGGCGTCTGGCAAGCAGTTTCCAGCGCGCTGCTGGAACGCAGGCAGCTCAAGGTCGACTACCTGAGCCGCAGCACGGCCAAGCGCAAGGAACTGCTGCTCCATCCTGCCGGGCTGATCTCGCGCCACTCCATCAGCTACCTGATCGCCAACGTCAATGGCTACGACGATCTGCGTCAGTTCGCGCTGCACCGCATCCAAAATGCCGAGTGCCTGGATGCCGCAGCCCAACAAACCGAATCCCTCGATCTCGACCATTACATCCGCTTCGGCGGCTTCAACTCTTCCTCACCAGTGGAAGAAGTGGAACTGGTCGCTGATGTTTCCCAGCAGATTGCCTGGCTGCTTAGAGAAACTCCGCTGAGTCACGAGCAGAACTTGGAGCCGTTGGCCGGCAGTGACTGGCAAAGGCTGCGCGCAAAGGTGCCCGATGATCAGGAAACGCTGTGGTGGGTGTTTGGCTTGGCGGAAAACGTGCGGGTGCATGAGCCGAAAAGCTGGGCGCAAACCATCAGGGAAAAAACAGCCAGGCTGACGGCCCTGTATGCGGACTGAAAACCGACAGGGCGATCCTGCCGGGAGCTGTTGGGCCGCAGCAAGCAGAACCACGAAATCAGTAGGAAACCCATGGGTATTATCGTTGGCATCGTCGTCTTTCTCATTGCGCTTGGAGTCCTTTCCAGCCTTATCGAGCGTGGCGCGGCATCGCAACTATTGCGCCCTTATATTGGGCTCTTACTGATAGCGGCACTAATCGCCTGCCTGGGTGTGGTTGTTAGCTTCCTGTTCCATGACCTCCAGAGCTTCTTTTTTGTCACCGCCAAGATCGTTGCCGTCTTCGCTTGTGCGGGTCTATGTGTGCACCTGATTGTTGTAATCGTGAGGCGATGGCTATAAGCCTTGGATAAGGACATCCGATGTACAGATCATTCAACTTTCAGACCTTGTCCTCTGGCATCGGCCAAGGTGCGACAGAGGCCAATATCTTCATCCACGGCTACAGCGCAGGGCATAGCTTCGAAGACCGACAGAGCCTGCTAGCCAAGATTCCTGAATCTATAGGCCACTACGCCAATATTTTTGCCTTTTGGGATTCAAGCCATTACTGCCACTTCGACAAGCGGTCGCTCAAGATGATCAGCGCCTCGTCTCGCCTGCATTGGAGTGCTACTCCCGCGTTCATTTTCAGCGACAGGGCGACACACTTCTGGCGCATCCGCCTACGGGCCGAGGAGATGGGCACAGTATTGCTAAAGCAACTGAGCGAATATCTGCGCCGCCATTACCCAGCGATCAAAACCGTCAACCTGATCGGTCATTCACTCGGCGGTCGCGTAGTTGTCAACTGTCTGAAAAGCCTCACCAAGAGGAAGCATCTGGAGGTCAACGACGTGTTGCTGTTAGCCGCCGCAATTGAGGTCAGGCCGGACGAAGCACGACGTATGCGGGACCAGATTAGAGGCCGGCTGATCAACGCCTACTCAACGGATGACTGGACGTTACTGATGCAACTGGATGAAAGCTGCATCGGACGTAACGAGATCGAGTATTTCGAGAATTTCAGGATGAGCAACTTCGGCCACACCCATTACTGGGAGCGCCTATCGGAAGTCTTTGCTCAAACACGCTTCAAGACAGTCACTCCCAGCCAGCCGGAGCACGCCCCAGAAATCGATGGCGGCACGGCTATTCAGACCATGCCTTCCGGGCAGATCGCAAACGAGCACAGCATGACTTTCGAACTGAGCACCCCAAACGATATTTACCAGCGAATCAACGACGAGCTTGCCCGCATTATCGACACTCTGAGCACGGCATCGGATGATAACACCTTGAACGAGGCGCAAAAGGAAGCTCATACGTTCTTAACCCAGTACCAGGAGCAACTGCAGAAGCAACTTGCGGAACTGGAAAAGAATGCCGAGTGGGAAAGGTTCACCATTGCCTTCTATGGCGAGACGGGTGCGGGAAAATCTACCCTCATTGAAACCCTGCGTATTCTTTTGCAGGAGCCCAGCAAAGTCGCTAGCCAGCAGAAATTCCGCGAACTGAAAAGCCAATACGACCTGAGCGAAGAGAACCTGCAACGACTGCAACAAACCATAGTACAGGCCGATGCCCACCTCAGCGAGTTGGCGCAGCAACTTAGCGCCACACTGCGACGCTACGAACAACCACAGCGAGAAGCACTGGCCGCCATCGAGCAGGCCGATATCCACTTCAGTAAGCAGAAGCAGCAGCTCAGTGCCGCACTTCGTCAGCATGAACAATCGCACAACGACACCCTCGGCACCGTCGCAAAGCTTCAGGCTCTGATTACCGAGCGCAAAAAAACCGCCTCCCTCTGGCAGAAAATACTGAACCTTTTCAGAAAAATGCCAGAAGAAATGGAGCTGGCCCAAGCCACAGTGATGCTCTCGGAGGCCGTTACAGCTCGCAACAACACCGCCGCTAGCCTGCTCGCCGAACAGCAACAGGCCGAACAAGAGCGATTTGGCCTGCAACGACAATTGACAGAAATTGCCACACAGCGCGACAACGCCAGCGCGCTATTGATCGAACAACAGGCCGAGGCCGAACACAACCAGCACATTCTCAGCCAGCAGCTCCAAGAAGCTGAAAAGCAACGAACGCAATTGCTGGAAGATCTCCAGAAACATGCCGATGGTGAAATCATTGGCGATGGCCGGGCCGATTTCACCCGACAAACCCAGCACTACAACTTTGAATTGGCAGGCCAGCCTTTCACCCTACTGGACGTGCCAGGCATCGAGGGCAAGGAGGGGCTGGTGCTCAGCGAGATAGAACGCGCCGTTCAGACCGCCCACGCGGTGTTCTACGTCACCAACCAGGCTGCACCACCCCAAACTGGCGAGGGCGAGGAACAGCGCAAAGGCACGCTGGAGAAGATCAAGGAACACCTAGGTTCGCAAACCGAGGTGTGGACGATCTTCAATAAGAAGATTACCAACCCCAAGCATTCGCTGACCGACCGCCCACTCACATCCAACGACGAGAACGCCAGCCTGGCCGGATTGGACGAGAAGATGCGCGAGCAGCTTGGCGCGCACTACCGGGAAGTATTCCCACTCACCGCGCTGCCCGCCTTTCTGGCCTCGACCGACCACTTTTCGCCGGACTCACAGCACACCAAGCGCCGTGACAAGATGCTAGCGGACTTCAGCGCCCCGGATTTGCTGGAGAAGTCCCGTTTGCAGAGCTTCGTGCAGCTGCTTGGGAGCAAATTGCTTACGGATGCCAAGGCCAAGATAACCCGTGCCAACTTCAACAAGGCCAAGGAGGCACTCGATCAGACTAGTCGAATACTGAATGGCGAGCAGCGCAAACTTGCCGAGCTATCGGAACGGCTCGACCAAGACGGAGATAGCGCCAAGAGCCAGCTAAACAGCAGCTTCCTGGCCCTGAAACAGCGCATGGCGACCGAAGGCGAAACTTTGATCGACAACTTCGCCAGTAATGTGCGCAACAAGGTGTATGCACTTATCGAAGACGATATCAGCAGCGACTACTTCAAGGATTCACTCAGGAGCAAGATCGACGCCGAACAAACCCATCTGAGCGGACAGCTGCCAAAAGTCCTAGGCAAAGAGGTCGAGCGTTTTCAGAAAGACGCTGAAGACATAATTAAACGCTTCGAAAGCCAGGCAAAAGAACTGACGGCCATTTACAGCAAACTGGGCAATACCAAGCTCAACGATAAGTTCGACTTCAAGATAAAAATCGACAACGGAATAAAGGTTGCAGGTTTGGTGGGCGGGCTTATCGGCTTGGCGATGGCTCCTTTCACAGGTGGCGCGAGCTTGTGGTTAGTGGGTGCTTCAGCTCTTACCGTACTTGTTTCTTTCGCTAAGGCTCTATGGGGCGCTTTCAGCACGGATTACAAAAAGTCTCAACAGCGCAAGTCGACAGACGAAAACTTGCGCAACGTCACCGAACAATTGCGCGATTCACTCCGTGATGGACTAGACGATGCTTTGCCCAAGATGCAGCAGATCATCAGCCAGATCGAACAAGCCATCGAAGCCCCAGCCAAGCAGGCTGCCACGCAAGTGCAGGCACTTGCCCAGTCGGGCAACCAGCTACAAGCCCTCTCCCATCAAATCCACAACGCAGGAAAAAGGTAATGGAAAATACCCTCGGCACCTTCAAGGTCCAGCAGGAGCACGCACTGGGACTGCTCGGCAAACTGCAACGCTTCCTCGGCCAGGGCGCAGAGGCAGGCGTGCCCATCGATCCAGCTGTAAATAGCAAGTTATTGAACGCCATCACCAGCGTATCTGGCGAAAAACTCAAGGTAGCCCTGATCGGCGGCTTTTCTGAAGGCAAAACATCGATCGCCGCAGCCTGGATGGAGAAGCTGGACAAATCGACGATGAAGATCAGCCACCAGGAGTCTTCCAACGAGGTAAAGGTTTACGAAGTTGGCAACGACATCGTGTTGATAGACACCCCAGGGCTGTTCGGCTTCAAGGAGCAGAAGAACGCCGAAACCCACGCCATCGAGAAATACAAAGAAACCACCAAAAAATATGTGAGCGAGGCTCACTTGGTGCTCTATGTAATGAATTCGACGAACCCCATCAAGGAAAGCCACAAGGACGATCTGACTTGGCTGTTCCGCACTCTTGATCTATTACCTCGTACCGTTTTCGTACTCAGCCGCTTCGATGAGGTGGCTGATGTGGAGGACGATCAGGACTACCGAATTAACTTGCAAGTCAAACGTGACAATGTAACGGGTCGCCTGCGCGAGCTGGTCGGATTGAACGATCAGGAGGTTGCCGAGCTGTCCATCGTGGCCGTGGCTGCCAATCCATTCGATCTGGGCGTGGAGCACTGGCTGAACCACATCGAACAGTTCAAGTCGCTATCGCATATCTCTAATCTGCAAATGGCCACCACCGAGAAGATCCAGCAGAACGGTGGGAGTGCCGCCCTGGCGAACGAGATGCGCACCAGCGTGATCCGTGATGTGCTCGACAAACAACTGCCCGTTGCTATCGAAAACGATCAGAAGGTCTCCCAAGAGGTCGCCAAGCTCGGTGAACTCAACGCCCGCCTGACAAACCAGCTGGGTGCGACAGGCCGACAAATTGAAGATGCGCGCATCAGCCTGCGCGAGTTCGCCATGCGTTATTTTTCCGACCTGATCCTGCAGGCCAAAGGCTGCAGCATGGATACTTTCTGTGACTTCTTCGAGCGCGAAGTTGGTGCCGAAGGCATCATCGTGTCCAGTCGTCTGCAAAACGAATTCAGTCGCCAGACCCAATCAATCACGTTCGAAGTGGAAAAAATGCGAGTTGGCTTCGATAGCGAGGTCAACCACTTCAACACCACCGTCAAGGCGCTGGGAAAGCAGGGCATCAATCATGTGCTTAAAGGCAACCTGATCAATAACACCACGGTAATCGCCGCTCGCGACGGCATCGCCGCTGCTGCAAAGACGGTGGGTATGGATATTGGCAAGTACCTGAAGTTCAAACCCTGGGGCGCGGTGAAATTAGCCAAGGGCGCCAACGGTGCGCTAGCGTTTTTGGGCGTAGCCATTGAGGCCTGGGATAGCTGGGACCAGTACAAGCGCGAAGCAGCCTTTAAAAAAGCGGTCACGGACATCGTCGAGAATTTCGAGAAACAACGGCACGATTTTCTCGATCTCATCAACTCCGAACGCTTCCAGCAAGATTTCTTTCCCAGCTATTTACTGCTCAAGGAGCAACAGCAAGAACTGCAAGGCAACCTACAGGAAAGCGCTGAGCGGCAGCAGCGCTTCGAGGCATGGCGCACCGAGGCGGAGGCTATTGATGCGGAATTCAGAAGGCTAGAATAAATTCGCTAGCGCGCTCGCAGCCGGGATTTTGCGGGCGCTTCAACTTACACCTCACCCCACCACCGGATAACAAGCATCCCCCCACAACGTACCCGGATTATCTATCATCAGCTCGTTGATCACCGGTACCAGCTTGCCCAGCAAACCCACACAGTCGCGCAATTGCTGGCGATTGACCGAACCGTCCCAGATGGCCCCGCCGTGGATTAGTTGGTTGCGCAGCGTATAGAGGCGGTTGGATAGCACGCCTACCAATATCGGCATATCACCGCTGGCCAAGGCTTGCTGAGTAGCCCGCTTGCCTGCGGAGAAACGGCTTTTCCAGCAGCCTCGTCGATTTTACCGCTCTGGTGATCCCATAGGTCTGGAACACGTAGGGGTTGTTCAGCAGCATGCGGATGCTGCCGGAGAATTCCTGCCAAACCAGTGCATCGAGGCGTCTTTCCTTGTCCAGCGCGCAAAGCTTTTCCAGATAGACTGAATGTTTGCTGTTCGGATAGTCGCTGCTGCTCATCGATTTCAGTGGCGTAGGGGGCGCTGAAGGCGATCCAAAGAAAGATGATGTCCCTCGATATCTTCCACCCGTTCGGCCCGGCCAAGCCAGCTCAACGCGCGGTGGACACGCAGGCGCAAATTAGAATGCGGGTTTTCACGTTCCTGTTGGTGAAACTGTTTTAAGCCTGGAATTGCATACTGCCTTTTCGTGGAATGATGGCAGAGCCATAGCAGAGCACAACGATGAAACTCATCTGCAAATATCCTTCTGAGCAGCGGCGACAAACTCTGTCGTGCGCTTGAGGCACAGTCTGCAGCAACCCGATGCTGGAGCCCGCAATGCCAATGCCACCATGTCCCCGTACATTCACCTGCCACGCGTGTGGCTGGAAGCGCACTACTCTTCCGCTCAGCGATTGCCTTGTGGAAGGCCGCGACTGGTTTTGTAACTGCCCCGAGTGCCAGCACAGCGAACTGGCAACCCGGCCGGCAACCCAGGCCGAAATCATGAAGAAGCGGCTGGCCAATTTTCTGCACCCGTTGCATCAGTGAAACTCATCAATCCGTCACCAAGGAGCGCCTGCAATGCTCAAGAACATCCTCGCCGCAATCGGCCTAGCCGTAGTCGCCAAGGCGAACATTATTGCGAGTGTCAGGACCTGAAATCGGGAGGAAAGCCGCCGGCATCCGAGATCGCATAGGCACCCATTACTATAGAGGGCCGGTGCCTATGCCGCATAAGCGGCTACCACAGCGACCCACCAGAAGCCGCTTACGGTTCGCTCAGGGCCGTGAGAGCTTGCAGCTTGCCCGTTTGGCTGAAGCAATATCAGCCGCGGAAGTAATTGACCCGCCGATTCAGCTCCTGCGCCAGCGTCGTCAGGTCCTGGCTGGACGCTGCGACCTGGTTCGATGCCGCCGAACTGGCAACCGTCGAGTCGTGGATGCGGGTCACGCTCTGGTTCACCTCTTCAGCCACCGCGCTCTGCTCCTCGGAAGCGGTGGCGATCTGCGCGTTCATCTCGTTGATCGCCCCTACTTCCTGACGAATCTTGGTCAGGGCGTTTTCGGCCTGCAGGGTCTGTTCCACGGTCTGCTGCGCCAGTTGCTTGCTCGCCTGCATCACCTCGACCGCCCTGCCGGCACCCGCCTGCAGCGAGGCGATCATCTCGCTGATCTCGCTGGATGAGTGCTGCGTGCGATTGGCCAGCGAGCGCACCTCGTCCGCCACCACGGCGAAGCCTCGGCCATGTTCGCCAGCGCGTGCCGCCTCGATGGCGGCATTGAGTGCCAACAGGTTGGTCTGTTCAGCGATGGCGCTGATCACCTGCAGGATCTTCTCGATGCCAGCGCTTTGCGCCGAGACCTGATTGACGGTGTCGGTGGCGCCCTCCAGCACTTTGGCCAGGTTATGGATGGAAATGGTCGTCTCGCCGACGATGCGGGTGCCGGTCTCGACCTGTTCGTCTGCGCTTCTTGCCGCAGTCGCGGCGTTGGCTGCGTAACTGGCGACCTCACTTACGGTCGCTGCCATCTGGTTGATCGCCGTGGCGACCTGCTCGGCCTCAGCCGACTGGCGCTGGATCTGCTGGTTGCTGTTCGCCGAGGAGGTCAACAATTCGCTCGATGCAGTGCCGACGCCGTCGGCTGCGGTGCGCACCTCGGCGATGATCGAGGTCAGCCGACTGGCCATCTTCGCAGTCGCACCCATGACGCTATCGGGGTATGGCGTAACGATTAGCTGACCGAGATCGCCATTGGCAAGGTTGCCGATCACGCGCGCCACCTCATCGGGCTCGGCTCCGAGAGTCGAGCGCAGCTTGCGAATGATCACCACGGCAATCGCCACGCCGAGCAGCACCGCCACCCCCGTCACCGCAACGATCAATGCAAGAAAGCCGCTGGCGGTATCGCGGACGATCGCCACGTCTTCACTGATGCTCAGCTCCTGATGATCGATGAACGCGTTGATCAGCCGCAGCCATTCAGAATAGGCCCCGGCGACGTTTTCCAGCAGAAATTCGTAGGCGCGATCCGAGCCCTCGTTGAAGCGCAGCTCGACTACCTGGCGCGTCAACGCGTTGGTTTTCGCCTCGATGGTTTCGATCTGTCCAAGCAGCTGCCGCTCGATGGCATCGGCAGAGGGCTGCGCGAGCATCGCTTTCATCGGCACGGCAGACTCGGCATACAGCTGTGCCAGTCGCTCTATCTCCGCGACTTGAGCTCGGGCGAAGGCGGGCTCGGCGGCGCTGACAGCGTCCCGGACGGCGATCGCACGGTCGTGCACGCTGCCTCGGAAGTTGATTGCATAACGCTGCTTCAAGCCGGCCTGGGCGCTGATCTGACTCATGCTGCGGTCGATGACATCGACATTCAGCGCACTGACAACCGCCACTGCGACCATCAACGCCAGAATCACGAAGAACCCCAGGCCGAGGCGCCTGGATACCGACATCTGCTTGTTCATCGAGCTTTCTCCCTAACCAGACTGCGTGGCGGTGAGTGCGACCAGTCGTTGATTACCCGGGCGGCATGTGCAGCCGAGTCAAAACCTGTACAACATAGTGTCACCATGACACTACTTGTACAAGTATTTACGACCAACAGGTCTTGGCAAAACCCCAGATGTCGGGATGTGCGAGCTGAATGAAGCTAGAGAGCGGGCTCAAGAACGAGCCTCCCAGGTGTTTTGTACAGCTTTTTAGGAAAATGACTTTCGATGTAGATGGTGAAGAGCAGCAGGATGTTACAGCTGTGCAAGGCTTCACTAACTGGCGCCACGCCGGCAGTCAGTCGCCAGTCGCCAGTGGCAGTGGCAGTGGCAGTGGCAGTGGCAGTGGCCGATTGTAAGCGCTGGAATGCAACGTCCTGCGGCAGCCCCCACTTCAAAAGCCGATGAGCCCAAAGCCGTCGCTGCAGTTCGTGACGCGTAGGCAGAAGCAAAGGCAACGAGGCAGATCCCAAGAAAGCAGAAAGGCGCCCGAAGGCGCCTTTCTGTTGTCTCGCAACGGGTTTTAGACCTTGCTGCGCTCGAAGCGCTTGCGGTCGTTCTCGTTGAGGTACTTCTTACGCAGACGGATCGACTTCGGCGTCACTTCGACCAGCTCGTCGTCGGCGATGAATTCCAGCGCCTGCTCGAGGGTGAACCTGATCGGCGGAACCAGGGCGATGACTTCGTCCTTGCCGGAAGCGCGCATGTTGTCGAGCTTCTTGCCTTTGGTGGGGTTGAGCACCAGGTCGTTGTCACGGCTGTTGATGCCGCACAGCTGGCCTTCGTAAATCTCGTCGCCTGGGCCGAGGAACAGCTTGCCGCGCGCCTGCAGGGTTTCCAGCGAGTAGGTCAGCGCGGTACCGGTGGCCATAGAAACCAGCACGCCGTTCTGGCGGTTGGTCACTTCACCGGCCTTGATCGGGCCGTAGTGGCTGAAGGTCGAGGTCAGGATGCCGCTACCCGAAGTCATGGTCAGGAAGTTGTTGCGGAAGCCAATCAGGCCACGCGCCGGGATGGTGTATTCCAGACGTACACGACCCTTGCCATCCGGAACCATGTTGCTCAGATCGCCCTTACGCAGGCCCATCTGCTCCATCACCGGACCCTGATGCTGCTCCTCGATGTCGATGGTGACGTTCTCGTACGGTTCCTGCTTATCGCCGGCCTCGTTCTCGATGATCACCACTTCCGGGCGGCCCACGGCCAGCTCGAAGCCTTCACGGCGCATGGTTTCGATCAGTACCGACAGGTGCAGCTCGCCACGACCGGAAACCTTGAATTTCTCAGGGCTGTCGCCCGGCTCGACGCGCAGAGCGACGTTGTGCAGCAGTTCTTTCTCCAGACGATCCTTGATGTTGCGGCTGGTGACGAACTTGCCTTCACGGCCGGCGAACGGCGAGTCATTGACCTGGAAAGTCATGCTCACGGTCGGCTGGTCGACGGTCAGCGGCGGCAGCGCTTCGACGTTGTTCTGGTCGCACAGGGTGTCGGAGATGTACAGCTCGTCCATACCGGATACGCAGACGATGTCGCCGGCTTCGGCGTCCTGCACTTCAACGCGCTGCAGGCCGGAGTGGCCCATGATCTTGAGGATACGACCATTGCGCTTCTTGCCATCGGCGCCGACGGCGGTGACCGGCGTGTTGGCCTTGATGGTGCCGCGGGCGATACGACCGATGCCGATCACGCCGAGGAAGCTGTTGTAGTCCAGCTGCGAGATTTGCATCTGGAACGGGCCGCTGGCGTCGACGACCGGCGCCGGGACGTGGTCGACGATGGCCTGGAACAGGGCATCCATGTTGTCGTCCATCTTCTCGTGGTCCATGCCGGCGATGCCGTTCAGGGCACTGGCGTAGACGATCGGGAAGTCCAGCTGCTCGTCGGTGGCGCCGAGGTTGTCGAACAGGTCGAAGATCTGGTCGATAACCCAGTCAGGACGCGCACCCGGACGGTCGATCTTGTTGACCACGACGATCGGACGCAGGCCGGCTTTGAAGGCCTTCTGGGTCACGAAGCGAGTCTGCGGCATGGGGCCGTCCTGGGCGTCGACCACCAGCAGCACGGAGTCGACCATGCTCATCACGCGCTCGACTTCACCGCCGAAGTCGGCGTGGCCGGGGGTGTCGACGATGTTGATGCTGTAGTCGCCCCACTTCAGCGCGGTGTTCTTGGCCAGGATGGTGATGCCGCGTTCCTTTTCCTGGTCGTTGGAGTCCATCACGCGCTCGTTTTCCAGCTCCTTGCGGTCCAGGGTGCCGGACAGGCGCAGGAGCTTGTCGACGAGGGTGGTCTTGCCATGGTCGACGTGGGCGATGATGGCGATGTTGCGTAGATTCTCGATCACTGATTCTTTTCTCTGTAGATAGCTTCAAGCTGAGGCTGGAAGCTGGAAGTAGTCCGGACGACTTCAGCCTGTCCGACATTGTAACGGCCTGGCCTTGCGATCAGTGCCGGTCGGGAGGGCGGTGGCGGATGCTGCCGCCAAGCAGCCCCGGCTGTTTCACCGATGAGTCAGGCCGGACGATAGACGCGTACATTGACATGCCCCTCGCTCAGCAGATGGTGAGCATGCAGGCGGCTCATGACACCTTTGTCGCAATAAAGCAGGTACTGGCGGTTTTCATCCAGATCCTTGAAGCGGTTGTTCAGCGCGTAGAAGGGTAGCGTCTGTACTTCGATGCCGGACAGCTCGAGCGGTTCGTCCTCGGTGCTATCGGGGTGACGAATGTCGAGGATGACCTGACCGGCACTCGGCTCGGCGACCTCCTCCACTTGCAAATCCTGGCCCAGCTCGTCGATCACGCGGTCGATGGCGACCTGGCGGGAATTGGCCAGCGCGCGTTCGAGGATGGCCATGTCGAACTGCTTTTCTTCGTGCTCGATGCGATAGCGCTTGGCCTTGGTCGTCGGGTTCACCGAGATCACGCCGCAGTACTCGGGCATGTTCTTGGCAAACTCGGCCGTGCCGATCTCGAAGGCGGTGTCGATGATGTCCTGCTTGTGGCTAGCGATCAGCGGGCGCAGCACCAGCATGTCGGTGGCCGAGTCGATTACCGAGAGGTTCGGCAGGGTCTGGCTGGATACCTGAGAGATGGCCTCGCCGGTTACCAGGGCATCGATATGCAGGCGCTCGGCGATCTGCGTCGAGACGCGCAGCATCATCCGCTTGAGGACCACGCCCATCTGGCTGTTGTCGACGTTCTGCAGAATCTCGCCGACCACCTCTTCGAACGGCACGCTGATGAACAGCACACGGTGCGAACTGCCGTATTTCTTCCACAAGTAATGAGCGACTTCCATCACGCCCAGTTCATGGGCACGGCCACCGAGGTTGAAGAAGCAGAAATGCGTCATCAGCCCGCGACGCATCATCTGGTACGCGGCGACGGTGGAATCGAAACCACCGGACATCAGCACCAGGGTCTGCTCCAGCGCGCCCAGCGGGTAGCCGCCGATGCCGTCATGCTGCTGATGCACGACGAACAGGCGCTGGTCGCGGATCTCCATGCGCACTTCGACTTCCGGTGCCTTCAGCGAGATACCGGCGGCGCCGCACTGCTGACGCAGCTGACTGCCGACATGCCGTTCGACGTCCATGGAACTGAACGGATGCTTGCCAGCACGCTTGCAGCGTACGGCGAAGATCTTGCCCGGCAAGCGTTCGGCGTAGTGCGCCTTGCACTTGGCGACGATATCGTCGAGATCGCCCAGCGGGTACTCGTGTACCTCCAGGCAGTGGGCGATGCCGGGTGTGCAGCGCAGACGCTCGATCATCTCGCGCAGCAGCTTCGGCTCGCCGAGCGCGGTTTCCACCTCGATGTTGTCCCACACGCCCTCGACCCGCAGGTCGGGATCGAGCTCGCGCAGCACGGTGCGGATATTCTTCGCCAACTGACGAATGAAGCCCTTGCGCACCGGCGGACTCTTGATGGTGATTTCGGGGAAAACCTTGACGATCAGCTTCATGGAAACAGCGCGGGGGCCGACGTGGCAGGAAAAGAGGGGCGCGGAGTATAGCCGAAACTGCTCAACATTTAATCGCTTTCTTCAAATGCAGCGGAATGCACCAAAATAATGCGGCGCACCAACCATTCGCACCAATACAGAGCAGCATTTTGACGAGCGAGCTACGCTTTAGCCCGCGCAACCGCTGCGGCGCCACCGCTGCAGGCCTGCGGTACCAATACGGAGCACTGGCATGCAATTTGCTCCCTTGTGAGGCAGGTCGCCTTGGCGGAACATCGCCGCCCGGCTTCACCCTGATTCGGAAGCTCACTATCTCGCTTCCACCACTTGGAGAACACCATGTCGAAGTCGCTTCAACTGATCAAAGATTACGATGTGAAGTGGATTGATCTGCGCTTCACCGATACCAAAGGCAAGCAGCACCACGTCACCGTTCCGGCTCGTGATGCGCAGGATGAAGACTTCTTCGAGCACGGCAAGATGTTCGACGGTTCGTCCATCCATGGCTGGAAGGGTATCGAAGCCTCCGACATGATCCTGATGCCGGTCGACGAAACCGCAGTGCTGGACCCGTTCACCGAAGAGCCGACCCTGATCCTGGTCTGTGACATCGTCGAGCCGAGCACCATGCAGGGCTACGACCGCGACCCGCGCTCCATCGCCAAGCGTGCCGAAGAGTTCCTCAAGACTACCGGCATCGGCGACACCGTATTCGTTGGCCCGGAGCCTGAGTTCTTCATCTTCGACCAGGTCAAGTTCAAGTCCGACATCTCCGGCTCGATGTTCAAGATCTACTCCGAGCAGGGCTCCTGGATGACCGACCAGGACGTCGAAGGCGGCAACAAGGGCCACCGCCCGGCCGTCAAGGGTGGCTACTTCCCGGTTCCGCCGTGCGACCACGACCACGAAATCCGTACGGCCATGTGCAACGCCATGGAAGATATGGGCTTGGTCGTCGAAGTACACCACCACGAAGTCGCTACTGCCGGCCAGAACGAAATCGGTGTGAAGTTCAACACCCTGGTCAACAAGGCTGACGAAGTTCAAACCCTGAAGTACTGCGTACACAACGTGGCCGACGCCTATGGCAAGACCGCGACCTTCATGCCGAAGCCGCTGTATGGCGACAACGGTTCAGGTATGCACGTACACATGTCCATCTCCAAAGATGGCAAGAACACCTTCGCTGGCGAAGGCTATGCCGGCCTGTCCGAAACCGCCCTGTACTTCATTGGCGGCATCATCAAGCACGGCAAGGCACTGAACGGCTTCACCAACCCGGCTACCAACTCCTACAAGCGTCTGGTTCCAGGCTTCGAAGCACCGGTCATGCTGGCCTACTCGGCCCGCAACCGCTCCGCCTCGATCCGCATTCCGTACGTTTCCAGCCCGAAAGCCCGTCGTATCGAAGCGCGCTTCCCGGACCCGGCTGCCAACCCGTACCTGTGCTTCGCCGCACTGCTGATGGCTGGCCTGGACGGCATCCAGAACAAGATTCACCCTGGCGATGCCGCTGACAAGAACCTGTACGATCTGCCGCCGGAAGAAGGCAAGCTGATCCCGCAGGTTTGCGGCAGCCTGAAGGAAGCCCTGGAAGAGCTGGACAAGGGCCGTGCGTTCCTGACCAAGGGCGGCGTGTTCTCCGATGACTTCATCGATGCCTACCTCGAGCTGAAAGCGGAAGAAGAGATCAAGGTGCGCACCTTCGTGCACCCACTGGAATACGACCTGTACTACAGCGTCTGATCCAGCTCACGTGACAGGAAGGCCACCCTCGGGTGGCCTTCTTCGTTTCTGCGAGCCGATACTGATTCGCGCAGCTTGTCACGCCTCGCAAATCCCGCCGATCGGACTTGCCTGCACGCCGATGCAGTGCAAGGCTTCGGCAGTCCAACTCCGCGGAGTCTCCCATGCGTAGCGCACTGCTCAGCCTGCTATTGATCCTCAGCCTTCCGGCCTTCGCCGAGATCTACAAATACACCGATGCGCAAGGCAATACGGTATTCACCAATCAGCCGCCGGAAGGCGTGCAGGCCGATACCGTAGACCTGCCGCCGGCCAACACCGTGAATATCCGCACCCCCGAGCCGCCACCGCCGCTGCCGGACCGCCAACAGGCGCAGCAAGCGCCCTACCAGTCCCTGATGCTGAGCGGCATTCCGGATGCCGAGGCCCTGCGCGCCAACAACGGCACCTTCGTCGTCAGCGCCGTACTGGAACCGTCGCTGCAACGAGGACATACCCTGCGTTTTTTGCTCGACGGCATCCCCCAAGCCGCGCCCAGCCAGGCGACGTCACTGCAACTGAACAACATCGAGCGCGGCGACCATCGCCTGCAGGTCGAGGTGCTCAGCGGTGAACGAGTGATCCAGCGCAGCGAGGCTGTGCCTTTCACCGTGCAGCGGGTGAATACGTCCAGCCCCGCGCTGCGTCCGCCGCCACCCAAGCCCAAGCCGGCGCCTTGAGCATGCTCCGACAAGCGCTCGCTGCCCTCCTGCTGGCAGCCGCCGTACCCGTATCCGCTGCCGTCTACAGCTATACCGACGCCGACGGCAATCGGATCTTCACCGATCGCCCGGCCGGCCAGACGGTCGAAGAGATACGCCTGAAATCGTCCAACAGCATGCCCCCACCAGCGGCGCCTGCTCAGCGTGCCGCTCAGCCCGTGACGCCCAAGGCGGCGGTTGTCAGCTATCAGCTGCGCATCCTCGTCCCTGCAGCCGATGCGGCGATCCGCAACAATGCCGGCTCGGTCAGCGTGGCTGTGCAGGCGGAGCCTGCATTGCAACCGGGCCACGCCTATCAGGTGCTGCTCGACGGGCAGCCGTTCGGCGCACCGGGTGAGCAGACGACCTTCGAACTGAGCAACGTCGATCGCGGCACCCATCAACTGGCGGTCGCGGTGGTAGATGAAGACGAACGAGTCCTGCAACGCACCGAGAACCAGCCCTTCCACCTGATTCGCACCTCGCTGGCTCAGCGGCGCATGGTCAACCCGTGCAAGAAAGCCGATTACGGCGTGCGGCCGGAATGCCCGCTCAAGGACAAGCCAGTAGAAAAACGCGACATTCCCTTCGTGCCCTTTCTATGATCACTGGATGCACCTGTTTGGTGCACCCAGCAAGTGAACCTGCCTCTGTTCACCAAATTGGGTCACCGGACAGCCCGTAGGGCTGCAGCATCACGCCGATCCGCGCCGCAATGGCGCGCTTGGTTTGGTTCTTGCATTTCCTGCCAGAACTTCCGGACGCAGACCAGTCATGATCAACGAAGCCCTGCAACGCCTGCTGATCGAGAATCTGACCACCGCGACGCTGTTGCTCAATTCGCGCTTGCGCCTGGAATACATGAACCCGGCGGCCGAAATGCTGCTCGCCGTCAGCGGCCAGCGCAGCCACGGCCAGTTCATCAGCGAACTGTTCACCGAGTCGTCGGAAGCCCTGGCCGCACTGCGCCAGGCGGTTGAAGAAGCTCACCCGTTCACCAAGCGCGAAGCGACTTTGACTTCGGCCACCGGCCAGACGCTGACCGTGGATTACGCCGTGACCCCGGTACTGACCCGCCAGGAAACCATGCTCTTGCTGGAGGTGTTGCCGCGCGACCGACTGCTGCGTATCACCAAGGAAGAGGCGCAGCTGTCCAAGCAGGAAACCACCAAGATGCTGGTGCGCGGCCTGGCCCACGAGATCAAGAATCCACTGGGTGGCATCCGTGGCGCCGCGCAGCTGCTGGCCCGCGAGCTGCCCGAGGAGCACCTGAAGGACTACACCGAAGTCATCATTGAAGAGGCCGACCGCCTGCGCAATCTGGTCGACCGCATGCTCGGCTCGAACAAGCTGCCGTCGCTGGCGATGACCAACATCCATGAAGTGCTCGAACACGTCGCCAGCCTGATCGAAGCGGAATGCCAGGGCAGCATCATTTTGGTGCGCGACTACGACCCGAGCATTCCCGAGGTCCTGATGGACCGTGAACAGATGATCCAGGCCGTGCTCAATATCATGCGCAACGCCATGCAGGCGCTCGCCGGGCAGAACGATCTCGGCCTCGGCCGCCTCACCCTGCGCACCCGCACGCTGCGCCAGTTCACCATCGGCCATATCCGTCATCGCCTGGTGACGCGCATCGAGATCATCGACAACGGCCCCGGCATTCCCGCCGAGCTGCAGAACACGCTCTTCTACCCGATGGTCAGCGGTCGCCCGGACGGAACCGGGCTGGGCCTCGCCATCACTCAGAACATCATCAGTCAGCACCAGGGGCTGATCGAGTGCGAGAGCCACCCTGGCCATACCGTCTTCTCGATCTTCCTACCGCTGGAACAAGGAGCCACATCAGCATGAGCCGAAGCGAAAACGTCTGGATCGTCGACGACGACCGCTCCATCCGCTGGGTCCTGGAAAAAGCCCTGCAACAGGAAGGCATGGCCACGCAGAGCTTCGACAGCGCCGACGGCGTACTGGCCCGCCTCGCGCGTCAGCAGCCGGATGTGATCATCTCCGACATTCGCATGCCCGGTCTCAGCGGCCTGGACATGCTCTCGCAGATCCGCGAGCAGTACCCGCGCCTGCCGGTGATCATCATGACTGCGCACTCGGACCTGGACAGCGCGGTGGCGTCCTATCAGGGTGGTGCTTTCGAGTATCTGCCCAAGCCGTTCGACGTCGATGACGCGGTGTCGCTGGTCAAGCGCGCCAATCAGCATGCGCAGGAGCAGCAGAGCCAGCAGGAGCCGGCCAACCGCCACCACACGCCGGAAATCATCGGCGAAGCGCCGGCGATGCAGGAGGTGTTCCGCGCCATCGGCCGCCTCAGCCATTCCAACATCACCGTACTGATCAACGGTGAGTCGGGCACCGGCAAGGAGCTGGTGGCCCATGCGCTGCACCGCCACAGTCCGCGTTCGGCTTCACCGTTCATCGCGCTGAACATGGCGGCGATTCCCAAGGATCTGATGGAGTCGGAGCTGTTCGGCCACGAAAAAGGCGCCTTTACCGGCGCGGCCAACCTGCGTCGCGGACGGTTTGAACAGGCCGACGGCGGCACCCTGTTTCTCGACGAGATCGGCGACATGCCGGCTGACACGCAGACGCGCCTGCTCCGCGTGCTGGCCGATGGCGAGTTCTACCGGGTCGGCGGCCACACACCGGTGCGGGTCGATGTGCGCATCATCGCCGCGACGCACCAGGACCTGGAAACCCTGGTGCAGGCCGGCAAGTTCCGCGAGGACCTGTTCCATCGCCTGAACGTCATCCGCATTCATATTCCCAGGCTGTCCGATCGCCGCGAGGACATTCCGGCGCTCGCCGAACACTTCCTCGCCAGCGCAGCGCAGGAGCTCTCGGTGGAAACCAAGGTGCTCAAGCCGGAAACCAAGGAATATCTGCAGCATCTGCCATGGCCGGGCAACGTGCGCCAGCTGGAGAACACCTGCCGCTGGATCACCGTGATGGCCTCCGGGCGCGAAGTGCACATCGGCGACCTGCCGCCGGAGCTGCTCAACCAGCAGGCCGAGGCACAGCCGGCGCACAACTGGGAACAGGCGCTGCGCAACTGGTCCGATCAAGCCTTGGCGCGCGGCCAGAGCAACCTGCTCGACGAGGCGGTGCCGGCCTTCGAGCGCATCATGATCGAGACCGCGCTCAAGCACACCGCCGGCCGCCGCCGCGACGCCGCACTGCTGCTCGGCTGGGGTCGCAATACGCTGACGCGCAAGATCAAGGAGCTGGGCATGCGCGTCGATGGCGCTGACGACGACGAAGGCGACGACGGCTGACGACTACGGCTGAAATCAAAAAAGAGTAACGACGAACCCCGCAGCTGGCGGGGTTCGTCGTTTCCGGCGCAGCGCGCCGTTCAGGTCACGGACGCTTGGCCGCCGCCACCTGTACCTGGATATGCCAGCCACCGTCGCGACGTTCACCATGCCATTGCCCTTGCAGCGGCCGCGCCGCAACCAGATGCAGAAGCAGGCCCTTCTCGGTCTGCTGCACGCGCCAGGCTACCGGCATCCCTTCCACTCGCAGCTGGCCTGACTGCGCCGTACCCTGCGCCTGAAACAGCAGCGCGAAGGCGCCCACGAGGTGCTCGTCATACACCTCGGGCTCGCGATCGAACTGCAACGAAAGTCCCTGCGGCTGCGCCTCCACCGCTTCGAGCTGGACCGGCCCCGGCGCGGTTAGACGTCCGATCATCAGTCCGACCAGCAGCCCGATCAGCACCAGCGAACCGAAAAACCGTCTGCGTATGTGCGGCATCGGGTCCTGCTCCCCGGTAGAATGCCGCCGGTCTTCAACCTCGGTGCTGCGCATGTTTCACGTGATCCTGTTCCAACCGGAAATTCCGCCCAATACCGGCAACATTATCAGGCTCTGCGCCAATACCGGCTGTCACCTGCATCTGATCGAGCCGCTCGGCTACGAGCTGGACGACAAGCGCCTGCGCCGCGCCGGCCTCGACTACCACGAGTACGCCACGCTGGAGCGCCACGCCGACCTGCCCAGCTGCCTGGAGCGGATCGGTATCGACGCCGCGAACCCCGAAGGCCCGCGACTGTTCGCCTTTACCACCAAAGGCTCGCAGCCCTTTCACGAAGTACGCTATCGCCGCGGCGATGCACTGCTGTTCGGCCCGGAGAGCCGTGGACTGCCGCCGGAGATTCGCGACGACCTGCCCAACGAGCAACGCCTGCGCCTGCCGATGCGGCCCGATAGCCGCAGTCTGAACCTGTCCAACACGGTCGCTATCGCCGTGTATGAGGCCTGGCGCCAGCACAGCTTCGCCATGGAGTGAGCCGCACAACCTTGTGACAAAGCGCCCGGAACAATCCGGTTTGGTCCCCGTCGTAAACAGACAAGCTCCCTCGGCAGCAGGAGAAACGACGTGTCCCAGACCAAGTTCAGGCCGTACCACGCGCCAGCCGGCGGCTGGGGTTCGGCCTATTCCGTAGCCAACATTCTTCTGCGTGAGCGGGTCTCACCCGCCGGCATCGCGCTGCTGCTCAAGCAAAACAAGCCCATCGAGGGCTTCGCCTGCGTCAGTTGTGCCTGGGCCAAACCGCATCCGTCGAAGCCACTGTCCTTCTGTGAGAACGGCGCCAAGGCCACGGCCTGGGAAAATACGTCGCTGCGCTGCGGACCGGAGTTTTTCGCCAAACACAGCGTCAGCGAATTGCTCAACTGGAGCGATTTCGACCTTGAGCAACAGGGCCGGCTGACCCATCCGCTGCGCTATGACGCGGCCAGCGATCACTACAAGCCGATCAGCTGGGACGAAGCCTTCGCCGAGATCGGCGCCGAGCTCAAGGCCATGGCCGACCCCAACCAGGTGGTGTTCTACATGTCCGGCCGCGCCGCGCTGGAAACGGCCTACATGTATGCCGTGCTGGCGCGGATGTACGGCACCAACAACCTGCCGGACAGTTCCAACATGTGCCACGAAAGCACGTCGGTGGCACTGCCGGAAAGCATTGGCGTGCCCGTCGCCACCGTCACCCTGAATGACTTCAAGCACACCGACGGACTGTTCTTCTTTGGCCAGAACACCGGCACCTCCAGCCCGCGAATGCTGCATCAGCTGCAGGAAGCCCGCGAGCGCGGCGCGCAGATCGTCACCTTCAACCCGCTGCGCGAGCGAGGGTTGGAACGCTTCGTCAATCCGCAGTCGCCGCGGGAAATGCTCACGCCGGACAGCACCATAGTCAGCACCCAGTATCACCAGCTGGCCATCGGCGGCGACATGGCAGCCATCGCCGGGATGTGCAAGGCGTTGTTCGCCATGGACGATCAGGCCGTTGCAGAAGGCCGCAAGCGCGTTCTCGACATGGCGTTCATCGAGCAGCACACCCATGGTTTCGAAGCTTTCGAACAGCGCATCCGCAGTTACAGCTGGGCGCATCTGGAACGCCGCTCGGGCTTGAGCCGCACCGCTATCGAGGCTGCCGCGACCGTCTACGCCAGCTGTGAACGGGTGATCGCGCCTTACGGCATGGGCCTGACCCAGCACCGCTACGGCGTGCAGACCATCCAGATGCTGGTCAATCTGCTGCTGTTGCGCGGCAATATCGGCAAGGAAGGCGCGGGCATCCTGCCGGTGCGCGGCCACTCCAATGTGCAGGGACAGCGTACCGTGGGCATCACCGAAAAGGCCGCGAAGGTGCCGGCGGACAACCTGCGCCGGCAGTTCGGCTTCGAGCCGCCGAGCGAGGACGGGGTGAATACCGTCGAGGCCTGCGAAGGCATTCTCGACGGCAGCATTCGTGGCTTTATCGGCCTGGGCGGCAACTTTGTCCGCGCCATTCCCGACACGCTGCAGATGGAGCCGGCCTGGCGCAAGCTGCGGCTGTCGGTGCAGGTCTCGACCAAGCTCAACCGCAACCACCTGGTCACGGGCGAGGTGTCTTACATCCTACCGTGCCTGGGCCGCACCGAGATTGACCGCCAGGCCAGCGGCGAGCAGCGCCACACCACGGAGGACAGCACCGGCTGCATCCGCGCCTGGCGTGGCGCTGCTGAACCGGCGGGCGACCTGCTGCTGTCGGAGCCGGCGATCATCGCGCGTCTGGCCAAGGTCACCGTGGCAGCCAACCCGCGACTCGACTGGGACGCCTGGGTCGCGGATTACAGCCTGATACGCGAAGCCATTGCCGAGAGCTACCCGGAGATCTTCCACGACTTCAATGTACGGATGATGGAGCCCGGCGGCTTCCACCGCCCGCTCGGCACCAGTGAGCGGCGCTGGGATACCGAGTCGGGCAAGGCCAACTTCATCAACCCGCCGTCGTTGTCCGCCGACCCGGATACCGAAGAAGGTGGGCACGAGCGGCACGACGTGCTGCAGATGATGACGCTGCGCAGCAATGACCAGTTCAACACCACGGTCTATGGCTACGATGACCGCTTCCGCGGCATTCACGGCACCCGCGCAGTGATCTTTATGAACCGCAACGACATCGTCCGCCTGGGCCTGGCCGAAGGTGACCGGATCGAGGCAATCACCGTGGTTGACGACGGTGTACACCGGGCGGTCGGCCCGCTGCGAGTGACGCCCTATGACATTCCCGAGGGCTGCTGCGCCGGCTACTACCCCGAGTGCAATGCACTACTGCCGGTCTGGCACCACGCCGAACGCAGCAAGGTTCCGGCGGCGAAATCCATCCCCATCAGGCTGCGCAAGCTGATTGCCGCCGCGGCAGCCGGCGATGTGCCGCGCCAGCCCAGCCGCCCGAAACGCAGTGGGGAGCCAGGCCCGGCCTGAGCGACCATCTATTGGGGGGCCGCTGCCGAACGGCTGTCGATGAACCTTATCGACAGCCGTTGAAAAGCCGGCAGCGGTCCCCCATATCAACCGCATTCGGGCATTCATCGCCCCGCAGTGTGGAGATTTTCCTTTGACCACCATCGTTTCAGTACGCCGCAACGGCAAAGTCGTCATGGGCGGCGACGGCCAGGTTTCCCTGGGCAATACCGTCATGAAGGGCAATGCCAAGAAAGTGCGCCGCCTCTATCACGGCCAGGTTCTGGCCGGTTTCGCCGGCGCCACCGCTGATGCCTTCACCCTCTTCGAGCGCTTCGAAGGGCAGCTGGAGAAGCATCAGGGGCATCTGGTCCGCGCCGCCGTCGAGCTGGCCAAGGACTGGCGTACCGACCGTTCGCTGAGTCGCCTGGAAGCCATGCTGGCGGTTGCCAACAAGGACGCGTCGCTGATCATCACCGGTAACGGCGATGTGGTGCAGCCCGAGGACGACCTGATCGCCATGGGCTCCGGCGGCGGCTTCGCCCAGGCCGCGGCCAAGGCCCTGCTGCTCAAGGCCGGCGCCGATATGTCGGCCCAGGAAATCGCCGAGACGGCGCTGAACATCGCCGGCAGCATCTGCGTGTTCACCAACCAGAATCTGACCATAGAGGAGCTGGACAGCGCGATCTGACAGGCCGATGGAAAACCAGCTGCGTTGCCTCGCCTAGGTTTTTCAAGCTGCCTGTTTGTACCCCGTCCAGCCTTCCGGAGTAACGAAACAATGTCCATGACGCCCCGCGAAATCGTCCACGAACTCAACCGCCATATCATCGGCCAGGACGACGCCAAGCGTGCCGTCGCCATCGCCCTGCGCAATCGCTGGCGGCGCATGCAGCTGCCGGCCGAACTGCGCCAGGAAGTCACCCCGAAGAACATCCTGATGATTGGCCCTACCGGCGTCGGCAAGACCGAGATCGCCCGCCGCCTGGCCAAGCTGGCCAATGCGCCTTTCCTCAAGGTCGAAGCGACCAAGTTCACCGAGGTCGGCTATGTCGGGCGCGACGTCGAGTCGATCATCCGTGACCTGGCCGACGCCGCGCTGAAGATGCTGCGCGAGCAGGAGGTGCACAAGATGCGCCACCGCGCCGAAGACGCCGCCGAGGAACGTATTCTCGACGCCCTGCTGCCGCCGGCACGCCCGGTGGGCTTCTCCGAAGAACCAATGCAGGCGAGCGATTCCAACACCCGCCAGCTGTTCCGCAAGCGCCTGCGCGAAGGCCAGCTGGACGACAAGGAGATCGACATCGAAGTGGCCGAGAGCCCGGCCGGCGTGGAGATCATGGCCCCGCCCGGCATGGAGGAGATGACCAATCAGCTGCAGAACCTCTTCGCCAATATGGGTAAAGGCAAGAAGAAGAGCCGCAAGCTGAAGATCAAGGAAGCCTTCAAGCTGATCCGCGACGAAGAAGCCGCGCGCCTGGTCAACGAAGAAGACCTCAAGGCCCGTGCACTGGAAGCGGTGGAGCAGAACGGTATCGTCTTTATCGACGAGATCGACAAGGTCGCCAAGCGCGGCAACACCAGCGGCGCCGACGTCTCCCGCGAAGGCGTGCAGCGCGACCTGCTCCCGCTGATCGAAGGCAGCACGGTCAATACCAAGCTCGGCATGGTCAAGACCGATCACATCCTGTTCATCGCGTCCGGCGCCTTCCACCTGTCCAAACCCAGCGACCTGGTACCGGAGCTGCAGGGTCGCCTGCCGATTCGCGTGGAGCTCAAGCCGCTGTCGCCGCATGACTTCGAACGCATCCTCACCGAGCCGCACGCCGCGCTTACCGAGCAGTACCGCGAACTGCTGAAAACCGAGGGGCTGCACATCGAATTCCTCGAAGACGGCATCAAGCGCATCGCCGAAATCGCCTGGCAGGTCAACGAGAAGACCGAGAACATCGGCGCTCGTCGTCTGCACACGCTGCTCGAACGCCTGCTGGAGGAGGTTTCCTTCAGCGCCGGTGATATCGCGGCCAAGCAGGATGGCGAAGCGATCCGCATCGATGCCGCCTACGTCAACGAACACCTCGGCGAGCTGGCGCAGGACGAAGACCTGTCGCGCTACATCCTCTAAATCGCAGTTGCGGCCGCGGCCCCGTATCCTCGGGCTCCCGCGGCCAGCCTACCCGGAGCGTTGCATGCGCATCCCCACCGCAATCAAGCTGCACAAGGCTTCGAAGACCCTCGAGTTGGAATACGCAGGCGACGAGCGCTATGTGCTCAGCGCTGAATTTCTACGCGTGCACTCGCCCTCGGCCGAAGTGCAAGGCCACGGCAATCCGGTGCTGCAGACCGGCAAGCTGAACGTCGGCCTGGACCAGATCGAACCGGCCGGCCAGTACGCGCTGAAGCTGACCTTCAGCGACGGTCACGACAGCGGTCTGTTCACCTGGGAGTATCTGGAGCGCCTGGCGCTGAATCAGCAGGCGTTGTGGGACGACTATCTTGCGGCACTTGCGGACGCCGGCAAGTCGCGCGACCCGAATGAATCGGTCGTCAAGCTGATGCTCTGAAAGGCAAACCGTAGGGTGGATCACGCTTCACCGATCCACCGGGTGGCGATCCACCGGGTGGCGGCCCACCGGGCAAAGTCACGGTGGATGTAAAAAGCGACATCCACCCTACCCCGCCCCCACTTTGGTGCGGGCGATACGTTGATGACAGAGTGCGGCCGGCTCAGGCCAGCGCCTTGTCCAGCGCCCGTTCGATCTGACTTTGAATGCTGCTGCCCATGGCCGAGAGCAGCAAGCCGAGGTTGAGCAGGACCTTGACGCTGTCCTCGTATACCTCGATCCGCCCGTCCGCGCCGCTGCGTTTGACCGCCAGCACATCGCCCTGCCAACGGCAGCTTACGCCGAACTCGCGCGCCAGCCGCGCGGCCAGCTCGTCGGCTTTCTCGCGAGCGGCTTCGCGGCCGAGATTGTGGGAACGTTCGACGATGATCTGGGCCATTACGACTCCTGGCTGCGCCCGAAAAGGCGCGCACTATAGCAAAGCGACGACGAACGGCGGACGCGGCGCCTGGCCGTGCCCGCAACAGCACGGCAGTGCACCGCAGTTCTCTGCCTGGCAGCCTGCCGCTCGCTGCCTGCGACATGTCGCCGCTAGACGTTTTGCCGGCCGCCGCCAGCTCGACGCTTATCAGCCGGCTATTTAGGTTTAGAATGCCGGGCACATTCTTCTCGGCGAAAGTGACATGACCGACCCTCGCAAAGCGCATGACGCAGAACCGACCACCCATTTCGGCTACAAGAACGTGCCGGAAAGCCAGAAGGCGGAGAAGGTGGCCGAGGTGTTCCACTCCGTGGCCGCCAAGTACGACCTGATGAACGACCTGATGTCCGGCGGCGTGCATCGGCTGTGGAAGCGCTTCACCATCGAGTTGTCCGGCGCCCGCCATGGTAATCGCGTGCTGGATATCGCTGGCGGCACCGGTGACTTGACGCGCCAGTTCTCGCGCATCGTCGGCCCCACCGGCGAGGTGGTACTGGCCGATATCAACGCATCGATGCTCAAGGTCGGCCGCGACAAGCTGCTGGACAAGGGCGTGGCCGGCAACGTCAAGTTCGTCCAGGCCGATGCCGAGAAGCTGCCCTTCCCGGACAATCACTTCGATGTCGTCACCATTGCCTTTGGCCTGCGCAACGTCACCCACAAGGAAGAGGCCATCGCCTCCATGCTGCGCGTGCTCAAGCCGGGCGGCCGCCTGCTGGTGCTGGAGTTCTCCAAGCCAACCAACCAGCTGTTCTCCAAGGCCTACGACGCCTATTCGTTCAGCCTGTTACCAATGATGGGCAAGCTGATCACCAACGACGCCGAGAGCTATCGCTACCTGGCCGAGTCCATCCGCATGCATCCGGATCAGGAAACGCTCAAGGGGATGATGGAAACCGCCGGCTTCGAGCGCGTCAGCTATCACAACATGACCGGCGGTATCGTCGCCCTGCACCGCGGTATCAAGCCCTGATGCTGCGCGCTGCCCTGCTGGCCGGTGCCGAGCGTGGCATCAATCGCGTCCTGCGCCTGGACCCCACGGCCCTGCCGCGGCTGGCACGCCTGAGCGGCCGGATCATCGAGATCGACTGCACGGCGCCGGCCTGGCGCCTGTTCATCCTCGCCGACGACGAGGGCCTGCGCCTGGCCAGCAACTGGGGCGCGGATGCCGACTGCCGACTGCGCGCGCCAGCGAGCAGCCTGCTGCGCCTGGCCGTGAGCCGCAACAAGACCGCCGTGCTGCATGGCCCAGCGGTCGAGATCGACGGCGACAGCGGCCTGCTGATGAACCTGGCCGAAGTGCTGCAGGACCTGGAGTTGGACTGGGAGTACGAAGTCTCCCGCTGGCTCGGCCCCGTCGGCGCACAACTGCTCGGCTCCAGTCTGCGCAATCCCGTTGAATGGGTACGCGAAAGTGCCGACTCACTGCGCCAGGACCTGGCCGACTACCTCAGCGAAGAATCCCGCGCACTGGTCGGTCAGGCCGAAGCCCAGGCCCGCTTCGACGAGCTGGATGATATGAAACTTACGCTCGACCGACTCGAAGCCCGCATCGAGCGCCTCGCCCTCAACCTGAATCCAGATCGCCCCGAATGAAGCTGTTCGCCGCCGCACGCCGCCTGTTTCGCATCCTGCTGGTGGTGATCCGCTACCGCCTCGATGACATCATCCTCGACCTGCCGATGCCCTGGTGGCTGCGCGCGACCAGCTATGTGCTGCCCTGGCGCTGGATTCCGCGGCGCCATAGCGAGCTATCCCGAGGCGCACGGCTGCGCCTGGCAATGGAGGGCCTGGGCCCGATCTTCATCAAGTTCGGCCAGATCCTCTCCACCCGTCGTGACCTGTTGCCACCGGATATCGCCGAAGAGCTGGCGATGCTGCAGGACCGTGTGCCGCCTTTCGATTCAGCCGTCGCCACGGCGCTGATAGAGCGCCAGCTGGGCGCACCGGTCGGCGAGATCTTCGCCCGCTTCGACAGCAAGCCGCTGGCCTCCGCTTCGGTGGCGCAGGTGCACGCGGCCAAGCTGCGCTCCGGTGAGGAAGTGGTGGTCAAGGTGGTCCGCCCGAATCTCCGGCCGATCATCGGCCAGGACCTGGCATGGCTGTTCATGCTCGCCAATACCGCCGAGCGCATCTCCATCGATGCCCGTCGGTTGCACCTGGTGGAAGTGGTCGACGATTACGCCAAGACCATCTACGACGAACTCGACCTGCTGCGCGAGGCCGCCAACGCCAGTCAGCTCAAGCGCAACTTCGAAGGCTCGGCGCTGCTTTACGTGCCGCAGGTCTACTGGGACTACTGCCGTCCGCAAGTACTGGTGATGGAGCGCATCTATGGCGTCCCCGTGACCGACATGGCCGGGCTGGCGCGGCAGAATACCGACATGCGTCAGCTGGCCGAGCGCGGCGTGGAAATCTTCTTTACCCAGGTGTTTCGCGACAGCTTCTTCCATGCCGACATGCACCCCGGCAACATCTTCGTCAGCACCCATCAGCCCTGGAGCCCGCAATACATCGCGGTCGACTTCGGCATCGTCGGCAGCCTGACACCCGAGGACCAGGATTACCTGGCGCGCAACCTGATGGCCTTCTTCAAGCGCGACTACCGCAAGGTCGCGCAGCTGCACATCGATTCGGGCTGGGTGCCGGCGGAAACCAAGGTCAATGAATTCGAGGCGGCGATCCGTACCGTTTGTGAACCGATCTTCGAAAAACCGCTGAAGGACATTTCCTTCGGCCAGCTGCTGGTTCGCCTGTTCCAGGTCGCACGGCGCTTCAACATGGAAGTGCAACCGCAACTGGTGCTGCTGCAGAAGACCCTGCTCAACATCGAAGGCCTCGGCCGCGAGCTGTACCCCGATCTCGACCTCTGGAGCACCGGCCAGCCCTATCTCGAGCGCTGGATGCGCGAGCGCATGAGTCCCAAGCAGCTGATCAAGAACGTGCACGCGCAGATCGAGCAACTGCCGCACCTGGCACACATGACTCGCGAACTGCTCGAGCGCATGTCGCACCCCCATGCGAACAACCCGCCACCGCCGTGGCGCGAGCGCCATCAAGGTTGGCCGCTGCGCCTGGTCGGCGCGGTGCTGCTGGGCAGCGGCGCTACGCTGGCGGCCAGTGCCGAGAGTCTTGCGGCAATCGCCGCCTGGCCGGCCTGGGTCATGCTGGTAGCCGGTATCTTCATCGTGGTGCGCCGATAGCCATCGCTGGTGCGGGCTGGCACACTTGGCCCATTGAGCGGAGAACCTGATGAACTGGCTGGACGAAATCAACTGGAATGCCGACGGCATGGTCCCGGCGATTGCCCAGGATCACAAAACCGGTCGGGTGCTGATGATGGCCTGGATGAATCGCGAAGCGCTGGCGCTGACCACGCAGGAAGGGCGCGCCATCTATTGGTCACGTTCACGTGGCAAGCTGTGGCGCAAGGGCGAGGAGTCCGGCCATGTGCAGAAGCTGCATGAGCTGCGCCTGGACTGCGATGCCGACGTGATCATCCTGATGGTCGAACAGATCGGCGGCATCGCCTGCCATACTGGCCGGGAAAGCTGCTTCTACCGTGTCTTCGAGAATGGCAGCTGGAAAGTCGTCGAGCCGGTTCTCAAGGACCCGCACGCCATCTATGCGGAGCACAAGCATGAGTGACACCCTTACCCGCCTGGCCGAAGTGCTGGAGGCCCGCAAGGGTGCGGCGCCGGACAGCTCCTACGTCGCCAGCCTGTACCACAAGGGCCTGAACAAGATTCTCGAGAAGCTCGGTGAGGAATCGGTGGAAACCATCCTCGCCGCCAAGGACGCAGCCACAAGTGGCGACGCCAGCGACCTGATCTACGAAACCGCTGATCTATGGTTCCACAGCATGGTCATGCTCGCCGCCCTCGGCCAGCACCCGCAGGCCGTGCTGGATGAACTGGATCGGCGCTTCGGCCTCTCCGGACACGCGGAAAAAGCCGCGCGTCCGCAAACCTGATTCACATCGGAGATATCACCATGGGTTTTGGCGGCATTAGCATCTGGCAACTCCTGATCATCCTGCTCATCGTCGTCATGTTGTTCGGCACCAAGCGCCTCAAGGGCCTGGGCTCCGATCTCGGTGATGCGATCAAGGGCTTCCGCAAGTCCATGGGCACCGACGAGGAAAAGCCCGGCGTCGAGGACAAGCAGAACCACACCATCGATGCGCAGGCGCGCAAGGTCGAAGAACCGACCAAGAAAGACTAGTCCCCGGTTCGATGTGGCCGTGCAGTTCTGCGCGGCCGCTCTCTCTATTGATGTGAGCACGTCCTGATGTTCGATATCGGTTTCACCGAACTGCTACTGGTCGGCCTGGTGGCGCTGATGGTGCTCGGCCCTGAACGCTTGCCGGGCGCAGTGCGGACCGCCGGCTTGTGGGTCGGCAGGCTGAAACGCAGCTTCAACAATATCAAGGCCGAGGTGGAGCGCGAGATCGGCGCGGACGAGATCCGCCGGCAACTGCATAACGAGCGCATCCTCGACCTCGAGCGAGAGATGAAGCAGAGCATCATGCCGCCGGCAGCGTCCAGCCACTCGACCACCGCCACACCGCCACCAGTTACCGGCAACGCAGCAGAGGTCGCCGACGCCAGCGCTGGCAGCAGCGCGCCCGACACGAGCAGCCCGGAAGCGCCGGCTGCGCAACCGCCTGCCTCTGCCGCAGAACCCGCCCCCACTCCTCGCCCGGACAGATCACCCGAACCATGAGCCAGCCTTCCATCGACGACCAGGAAATGCCGCTGGTCGCGCATCTGACCGAGCTGCGCAAACGCCTGCTGCGTTGTGTCGTGGCCATCGCCCTGCTGTTCGGCGGACTGTTCTACTTCTCGCAGCAGATTTACGCACTGGTCGCTGCACCGCTACGCGCCTACCTGCCTGAAGGCGCGACGATGATCGCCACCGGCGTGGCCTCGCCGTTCCTGACGCCGTTCAAGCTGACGTTGATGGTTGCGCTGTTCCTGTCGATGCCAGTCATCCTGCACCAGATCTGGGGCTTTATCGCGCCCGGCCTGTACAAGCACGAAAAGCGCATCGCCGTACCGCTGCTGATATCGAGCATCTTCCTGTTCTATGCCGGCAT
This sequence comes from Stutzerimonas stutzeri, assembly GCF_038561965.1. NCBI lineage: Bacteria > Pseudomonadati > Pseudomonadota > Gammaproteobacteria > Pseudomonadales > Pseudomonadaceae > Stutzerimonas > Stutzerimonas stutzeri. Next base: position 4,356,710 of record NZ_CP139348.1, read on the forward strand.
GGCCTTCGCCTACTTCGTGGTGTTCCCGATCATGTTCGGCTTCTTCGCCAGCGTCACACCGGAAGGCGTGGCGATGATGACCGACATCGGCCAGTACCTGGACTTCGTACTCACGCTGTTCTTCGCCTTCGGCGTGGCGTTCGAGATCCCGGTGGCAACGTTCCTGCTGATCTGGGTCGGCATTGTCGATGTCGCCACCCTGCGCAAGAGCCGCCCATACGTGATCGTCGGCTGCTTCGCCGTCGGCATGGTGCTGACCCCGCCGGACGTCTTTTCCCAGGCGCTGCTGGCAGTGCCAATGTGGCTGCTGTTCGAGGCCGGCGTGATCTGCGGCAGCCTGGTCAAGAAACGCGACCAGCACTTCCGCGGCGATGCCGAGGACGAAGCGCCGGAAACCGGTGATCAGCCCCGCGCCCCACGCCCGTGAACCTGCTGCTGCTCGAACGGGCGGACTTTGTCGCCGACGACCGCGTCCTGTTGCGTGATCGCCGCCTGACGCACCTGCAACAGGTGCATCGCGCCGAGGTCGGCGAAAGCCTCAGGGTCGGCCTGGTCGGTGGCGACATGGGCAACGGCCGACTGCTACGCCTGGATGCCGGCGAGGCGGAATTGCAGGTCAGCTTCGACCAACCGCCACCCACCAAGCTGCCAGTGACTCTGCTGTTGGCGCTACCACGACCGAAAATGCTGCGCCGCGTGCTGCAGACCGTCGCGACCATGGGCGTGCCGCGGCTGGTGCTGCTGAACAGCTATCGGGTGGAGAAGAGCTTCTGGCAGACGCCCTTCCTCGAACCTGCCGCCATCCGTGAACAGCTGATTCTGGGGCTGGAACAGGCCCGCGACACCGTGCTGCCAGACGTCGTCATCGAGAAGCGCTTCAAGCCCTTCGTCGAGGATCGCCTGCCGCAACTCGCCACTGGCACCCTCGGGCTGGTCGGTCATCCAGGTGCCTATCCCGACTGCCCCCGTGCGGTCACCGAGCCAGTTACCCTGGCGATCGGGCCGGAGGGTGGCTGGATTCCGTACGAGGTGGACAAGCTCGCCGCCACGGGCCTGCAGCCGGTGCAGCTGGGCGAGCGCATCCTGCGCGTCGAGACCGCGGTCAGCGCCCTGCTGGCCAGGCTGTTCTGAGGCCCGCAGCCAACGCAGCGACTGCGGTCCATTCGCCGGCCTGCCGGTCGCGCCCCGATGAACGTAACGCACCCACCCGGTGCAAGGGAGTCAGAGGCTAAGACTGCTCATGTTTCCGTGCGACCGCACGGCAACCCGACATATGCCCTAATCCAATAAAGAGCCGTTCTTGCCATGCGACCATTGACCATCGACATGCACCGTCTTGAGTACGCTCTGGATGGACGCGACAGCGCCGAATACTACCTGGATCTGGAAAACGGCGAGATCCGTGCCGTGTTTCCAAGCGAGCCAGCCCCCGGCGTCATGGAGAAATACGACGTACAGCAGGATCGCTATCTGCACATCGAGCCGCTGGAACTAGCGCAATCGATCACCATGCGTGAAGCCTTCCTGTTCACCCAGCACGACCCCATCGCCCACGCTGTGCTGAGCAATGCACTCAAAGGCCGCAAGCCGCTGCGAACATTCGACTTCAAGCTGGAGGACTTCCCCGAAGTCAGGGAGGCCTGGCTGGGCTACCAGACCGTGCAGCTGCGCGAATATGCGATCACATGGTTGCGCGATAACGACCTGGAGCCGGTGCGCCACTGACGTGCAACTCAGCTCTCAAGAAGAAAGGTCACCGGACCGTCGTTGATCAGATGCACCTGCATGTCGGCACCAAAACGCCCGCATGCGACCTGGTGGTGCTGCTCTCGCGCCTGTTTCAGCAGGTAGTCGTAGAGCGCTTCGCCCTGCGCGGGCGGCGCCGCACTCGAGAAACTCGGCCGCAGGCCGCTGCGGGTATCGGCCGCCAGGGTGAACTGCGACACCAGTAACAGACCGCCGCCGATATCTTTCAGCGAGCGATTCATCTTGCTCTGGTCGTCGCTGAAGACACGGTAATTGAGCAACTTGTGCAGCAGCTTGTCAGCCCGCGCATGGTCGTCGTCGCGCTCGACACCCACGAGCACCAGCAGCCCCTGATCGATGGCGCTGACCACCTCGCCCGCGACCTCGACGCGTGCCTGACGCACGCGCTGGATCAAACCCTTCATTCGGCATCCGCTGGCGGCAAATCCAGCAGGCGGTGGGCAATCTCGCCGGCCGCACGCACCAGGGCATCGGTAATGCCCTGTTCAGCTGCGGAATGCCCAGCATCGCGGATGATCTGCAACTCACTGTTCGGCCACGCCTGATGCAGCGCCCAAGCGTTGTCCAGCGGACAGATCGCATCATAACGGCCATGCACGATGATGCCCGGCAGATGGGCGATCTTCGGCATGTCGCGCAACAGCTGATCCGGCTCGAGAAACGCCTGGTTGACGAAGTAATGGCATTCGATGCGGGCCATCGATAGCGCCCGGTGGGTATCGGAAAAACGTTCGACTACGTGACTATTGGGCCGCAGCGTCGCGGTACGCCCTTCCCAGCAGGACCAGGCCTTGGCGGCATGCATCTGGGCGATCTGGTCGGTTCCGGTGAGGCGCCGGTAGAAGGCCTGCATCAGATCGTCACGTTCTTCCGGTGGAATCGGCGCGAGAAAGTCCTGCCAGTAGTCGGGAAAGAGTCGGCTGGCGCCTTCCTGGTAGAACCAGGCAAGGTCTTGCGGGCGGCAGAGAAAGATCCCGCGCAGGATCAATGCGTGCACGTGTTCGGGATAAGCCTGGGCGTAGGCTAGGGACAGCGTAGAGCCCCAGGAGCCGCCGAACAGCACCCATTTGTCGATGCCCAGATGCTCACGGATACGCTGCATGTCGGCGATCAGATGCGCCGTGGTGTTGTTCTCCAGGCTGGCATGCGGTGTCGAGCGGCCACAGCCGCGCTGATCGAACGTGATGATGCGGTAAAGGCTCGGATCGAAGAAACGCCGGCTCATGGCATCACAGCCACCACCAGGGCCGCCGTGAACGAACAACACGGGCAGTCCGTCCGGCGATCCACTCTCGTCGACGTAGAGCACGTGCGGTTTTTCCACCGCCAGCTCATGCCGGGCGTAGGGTTTGATCTCCGGATACAAGGTCTGCATGGCACACTCCTGATCTGCGGCGGGCCGGCCGGCCCCCATGACGTTAGCGGCATCATAACGAGGTTAACGGAGTTGAGCATGTCAGCATGGAAAATAGCGGCGCTGGCGATACTGCTGGCGCTAGCCGGTTGCGGTCGAGACAGCCCGGAAGCCGCATTGCAGCAAGCAGCGGAGCGTTTGCAGGCGAGCCTGGAGAACAAGCAGGCAAGGGAGTTGATGGAGCTTTTACATCCCGACTTCCAGGCTCAACGCCAATTTGATCGCGAGTGGGCCAGACGCACCGCAACACTGATGTTCCTGCGCCATCGCAATGTCCGGGTAATTGCCCTTAGTCAGCGAAGCTGGGTCGACCCAACCTATCCGGATCGCGGTCATACCGAGGCACAGGTGGCGCTGACTGGCGCCGAGGCGCTGCTGCCGCAGCAGGCGGGGCACTATCAGGTCAAGCTTGAGTGGCGCCAGGACAAAGGCGAATGGCGGCTGGCACGCCTGGAATGGGACTGACCAAAATGAAACTGACAGGCCGGACGATCACTGCCGCCAGAGCAGTTCGCTGGTGTCGTAACCACGCCGCTCGGCCTCGGTAAGCAGCCGCGCGCGGGTCGCCTGATCGACTTCGGTATCGCGCGCCAGCAGCCAGAGATACTTGCGATCGGGGCTGCCGACCAGCGCCGTGCTATAGCCCTCATCCAGATATAGCACCCAGTAGTGGCCCTTGGTCAGATCGGGAAAGAGGCGGCTGAACCAGTTATCGAAACGCACCCAGAGCCGATCGCTACTTCCGGCTTCCTGCGGCACCGCTTTGCCTTTGGCTTCCTGCCATTCACCGTCTTCCGTTTCGCAGCGGTTAGTCACCGCCACGCTGCCGTCAGGCTGCAGCTGGTAGTGCGCTTCGGAGCGTGCGCAGTCGCGCTGAAAGAACATCGGCAAGCGCGCCAGCTCGTACCAGGTCCCCTGATAACGCTGAAGATCCACTTCGCCCACCGTTTCGGGAGGCTGCTCGCGGCCACCACCTACGCATCCGCTCAACAGCATCAGGCACAGCAGGGCAACACTTGCACGCATGGGACTCTCCAGAGCTACGTTTAGTGGCTACTTCAGGCCCTTGCCGGAAAACATCATTACCTGGTCTCCGGCGAACTGGACGCTGATGAAGCGGTTCTTCTCACCCCAGGTACAACTGGACATTCCCAGCGCACCCGCGCATTCGGAGGGCTTGCCGAGTAGCTTTTCGACTTCCACCCGCTCCATGCCGGGCTTGAGCTTGGCGAAGTTCTCCTGGGTGACGGGGCTGCAGGCAGCCAGCAATAAGGCGCAGGCAATCAACAATGGGGTACGCAATGGCATATCGAGCTCCTTGCTTGTTCTAAGGTTCAATGCCCAGCGGGAAGGTGCCGCAGGGCGTTGCCCGAATAGCAGCCGCACTCAGAAGGACGAGCCCGGCTGTTCCAGAAATAACTGCTCGGTGTCGCTGGATTCACGACCGAGAATCACGTTGCGATGCGGGAAGCGGCCAAAGCGCGAGATCACCTCGCGATGGCGTTCGGCATAGTCGAGGAAGTCGATGAACAGAGGCTGTTCCTGCTCATCGGCGATATCACGCAGCGCACTGAAGTGCGCGACGGCCAGGTCCTGCACCGCCAGGTTTTCCGCGTGCTCCAGCACCAGGTAGATGAACACCCGCTGAATCGGCGCCAGCAGCATGTCGCCGCCGTGCGCCAGGCCGTCGCGAGCCAGCTGTTGCGCGCGCTCGTCGCCGGCATATGCTCGTGGCGTATGCCGATGGATCATGCGTGGTAGCTGATCGAGCAACAGTATCAGCGCCAGCCAACCCTCGGGCAGCTCCGCCCAGTCCTGAAGCTCACCGTTGAGCGCCTGTTCGACCAGCTCGCCGAAGCGTTCGCGCGCCTCATCGTCCTGCTCTGCACGGTAACCGAACCAGAGTCGCTGCTTTTCGGCAGCGATCTCGGTCGCACTGGCGCCCTGGCCGAACCACCAACCAAGCAACTCCTGCCAGGGCGCTTGCATCGATCAGCCCTGGTGGTAACCGGTGACGCGTTCGACTTCTTCCTTCGAGCCAAGGAACACCGGCACTCGCTGGTGCAGCGACTCGGGCTGGATCTCCAGGATGCGCTGCGTGCCGTTGGTAGCGGCGCCGCCGGCCTGCTCGACGATCATCGCCATCGGATTGGCTTCGTACATCAGGCGCAGCTTGCCGGCCATCGAAGGATCACGGTTGTCGCGCGGGTACATGAACATTCCGCCACGGGTCAGGATGCGGTGCACATCGGCAACCATGGAGGCGATCCAGCGCATGTTGTAGTTCTTGCCCAGCGGGCCGTCCTTGCCGGCCAGCAGCTCGCCGACATAGCGCTGCACCGGATCTTCCCAGTGGCGCTGGTTGGACATGTTGATGGCGAATTCGGCAGTGGTCTGCGGAACGCTGAGGTTCTCGTGGGTGAGCACGAAGCTGCCCAGCTCGCGGTCCAGGGTGAAGCCCATCACGCCATGACCGAGGGTCAGAATCAGCATGGTCTGCGGGCCGTAGATGGCGTAACCGGCAGCGACCTGCTTGGAGCCTGGCTGCAGGAAGGCTTCCTCGCCGAGCGCGTCGTTCTGGCTGAAACTTGCGTCCGGGCAGCGCAGCACCGAGAAGATGGTGCCGACCGAGACGTTGACGTCGATGTTGCTGGAGCCGTCCAGTGGGTCGAAAACCAGCAGGTAGGCACCCTTCGGGTATTTGCCGGGAATCTGGTAGGCGTTGTCCATTTCCTCGGAGGCCATGCCGGCCAGGTGGCCGCCCCACTCGTTGGCCTCCAGCAGAATTTCGTTGGACAGCACGTCGAGCTTCTTCTGCACTTCGCCCTGGATGTTCTCGCTGTCGGCACTGCCGAGTACGCCGCCGAGGGCGCCCTTGGAGACCGCATGGCTGATTTCCTTGCACGCTCGTGCCACGACCTCGATGAGAAAACGCAGATCAGCCGGGGTGTTATTGCTGCGAGTCTGCTCGATGAGGTAGCGACTGAGGGTTACGCGTGACATGGAAATGACTCCAGAGGAAGGATAAACCCGCGCAGTTTAGCAGGCCGTAGGAAAACTAACTCCCCTCAGACAGGCCCGCCCCCCGCAGAGTTCAGCGAAGCGACGGCCATATTGCCAGTACCGCGGCAATGCTTGCAGTGTGGCCGCACGCCAGGGGCCTGCCCCCGGCGCGCTTGCTGTCACATCACTTTCCAGATTTCGCGCGCGTATTCGCGAATGGTACGGTCCGAGGAGAACCAGCCAGTACGGGCCGTGTTCAGCACCGAAGAGCGCCACCAGCGGTCGGGGTCGCGCCAGCACTCCTCAACGTCCAGCTGCGCCTGCCAGTACGCCTCGAAATCGGCGCAGACCATGAAGGTGTCGTGCCAGCTGATGCCATCTACCAGCCCGACATACCGGCCCGGATCGCCTGAGCAAAACGCACCACCGCGAATTGCCGAAAGCACTTCAGCGAGTCGTGGCGAGGCGCCGATGATCGCCTCGGCGTTGTATTCATTGGCCTGCTTCTTCGCGTTCACCTGCTGCGCGGTAAGACCGAAGATGAACATATGATCCAGGCCAATCTGCTCACTCATCTCAACGTTGGCGCCATCCAGGGTGCCGATCGTCAGCGCGCCGTTGAGGGCGAACTTCATGTTGCTGGTACCGGAAGCTTCCAACCCTGCGGTGGAAATCTGCTCGGATAGATCGGCCGCCGGAATGATGTCCTCGGCCAGGCTGACGTTGTAGTTGGGAAGGAACACCACCTTGAGCAAGCCGCGCACGGTGGGGTCGGCATTGATGGTATTGGCGATGTCATTGGTCAGTTTGATGATCAGCTTGGCCTGGTGATAGCTCGCCGCTGCCTTACCGGCGAAGATCTTCACCCGCGGTACCCAGTTGCCGCCCGGGTCGGAGCGAATAGCCTGATACAACGCAACGGTGTGCAGCAGATTGAGCAGCTGGCGCTTGTACTCGTGGATGCGTTTGACGTGCACATCGAACAGCGCCGTCGGGTCGACGCTGATGCCCAGCCGATCCTGGATCACGTTGGCCAGGTGGCGCTTGCTGGCCAGCCGCTGCTCGGTGAAGCGCTGGCGGAACTGCGCCTGATCGGCATAGGGTTCCAGCTCGCGCAAGCGGGTTTCCGGCTCGTCGAGCACCTCTTCGCCGAGATGCTCTACCAGTAGCTGGGTGAGCTGCGGGTTGGCCTGATAGAGCCAGCGGCGGAAGGTGATGCCATTGGTCTTGCTGTTGATCCGCTGCGGATACAGACCGTGCAGATCGGTGAACACCGTTTTACGCATCAGCTGGGTGTGCAACCCGGAAACACCATTGGTGCTGTGCGAACCGAGGAACGCCAGGTTGCCCATGCGCACCCGTCTGCCGTGGCCCTCCTCGATCAGCGATACCGAGCGCAGCAGCTCGGCATCGTAAATGCCGCGTTCGCGCAGGCAGTCGAGGTGATGGGCATTGATCAGGTAGATGATTTGCATGTGGCGCGGCAGCAAACGCTCCATCAGCCCCACCGGCCAGGTTTCCAGCGCCTCGGGCAACAGCGTGTGGTTGGTGTACGACAGCGTCGCCGTGGTCAGCCGCCAGGCGTGCTGCCATTCGTAGCTGTGCACGTCGACCAGCAACCGCATCAACTCGGCCACCGCAATGGCCGGATGGGTGTCGTTGAGCTGGATCGCCGTGTAATCAGGCAGGCTGTCCAGCGAACCGCGCTGCTTGATATGGCGCCGCAGCAGGTCCTGCAAAGAGGCAGCAACAAAGAAGTATTCCTGCCGCAGGCGCAGCTCCTGGCCGGCCTCGGTACTGTCGGCCGGATAAAGCACGCGTGAAATGCTCTCGGCGCGCGCTTCTTCCGCCGCAGCACCGATGTGGTCGCCAGCATTGAAGCGCGCCAGGTGGAAATCCGCCTCGGGGCGTGCACGCCAAAGACGCAGGGTGTTCACGCCGGCACCACGCCAACCGACGATGGGGGTGTCGTAGGCGATCGCCCGCACGCCTTCGGCCCAGTGCCAGAAATGCTGGGTCTCACCCTTTTCGTTGGTCTCCGCCGTGACGCTGCCACCGAAGCCGATCAGGTACTTGACCTCTGAGCGCTCGAACTCCCAGGGGTTGCCGAAATCCAGCCAGGTTTCGGTCTGCTCGTGCTGCCAGCCGTCGACGATGGCCTGGCGGAACAAGCCGTGATCGTAGCGAATGCCGTAGCCATGCGAGACCACGCCAAGGGTGGCCATGCTCTCCATGAAGCAGGCGGCGAGCCGCCCGAGGCCGCCGTTACCCAGTGCCGCGTCAGGCTCCAGCAGGCGAATGCGATCGATATCCACATCGAGCCCGGCCAGCGCTTCGCGGGCAACATCGAACAAGCCCAGGTTGCTCAGGCTGTCGACCAGAAGTCGGCCGATGAGAAATTCCAGCGAGAGGTAGTAGACCCGCTTCTGTCCGCCGGTATAGGCCTCGCGCGTGCAATCCATCCAGCGGTCGATGGTGCTATCACGGGTGGCCAGGGCTACCGCATGGAACCAGTCGTAATCGGAGGCGTTTTCCGGGTCCTTGCCCACCGAATAGGTGAGCTTGCGCAACACCCGCTCACGGAAAGCGGCAACTTCTTCGGCGGTGGCAATGGCTGTTTCCTGCGTCATGGACAGACCTCGATTAGCGAAGACACACAAGAGAGGACTCGCGGCAGCCGCGCCCGTTCATCTCTGTTCAACGTTCCTGAAAAGGTTTGCAGGTTTCCTTTACATCTGCGCTACCGCCCGTCCGGTCGCTGCCGCGCAAGGCACTGGCATTCCGCGAGCGACTCGCTATGATCCGCCCGCCCGAACGCACTGAAGACTGCTCGTGAAGACAAGACTGATTGCCTCCGCCGACCCGGAACGCCTGGAAACCTGGGCGCGCTACAGCGCCGGCCTGTGCCGCGACTGCCACGCGACGTGCTGCACCCTGCCAGTGGAGGTGCGCATCGACGACCTGATCCGCCTGGAAGTGGTCGACGCCTTCGAGCGCGACGAGCCGGCGAAGAACGTCGCCAAGCGCCTGAGCAAGGCGGGCATCGTCGAGCACTTCAATCACAAGCACGGGATCTTCACGCTGACGCGGCTGACCAATGGCGACTGCCTTTATCTGGACCGCAAGACCAGGCTCTGCACGGTCTATGCCAAGCGTCCGGATACCTGCCGCAACCACCCGCACATCGGGCCGCGCCCTGGATATTGCGCTTATCGCAGCAAGGCCGCCGGCTGAAGCGACGCACCATCCGACATCGCCGCGAGACGCGCCAGCACCGATGCGGAACAGCGCCAGCAAGCGCGCAACAAGCCTGATCTTCGTGCCGTGACAGATACTGTGAACGGACTGGCCAAACCGTGACTCAAGAGTCATGCTTGGCGTCTGTTTGTATCTTCGCAACGTTTAGGAACCTACCCGGCATGAGCCGCGATAGCCGCTACCTGGAAGCCATCCTCCACCACGACATCCCGCTGACCCGCTCGCTAGGGCTGCGCGTTGAGCAGTGGGAAAACCACGAGTTGCGCCTGCAGGTACCCCTGCAGCCGAACATCAATCACAAGAGCAGCATGTTCGGCGGCAGTCTGTATTGCGCGTCAGTGCTGGCAGGCTGGGGCTGGTTGCACCTGCGGCTGCGCGAGGCGGGCATTGAAGACGGCCATATCGTTATTCACGAGGGGCAGATCGAATATCCGCTGCCGGTGGTAGACGATGCGATGGCCATCTGCTCGGCGCCGAGTGCCGAGGCCTGGGAGCGCTTCGAATCCATCTATCGCCGCCGCGGACGCTCACGTCTGGAGCTGAAGAGCCGCATCCTGGCAGCCGACGGTCGTGATGCGGTGCGCTTCACCGGCCAATTCGTACTGCACAAATAGACAAGACACACCGCCGCAGCTGCGGCGAATCGTTCTGGGCGGAAGGCCCGATGCGGGGCAGCCCCGCCGGGCTCATCCGCGACTGGCCAGCTCAATCAACCATTCGCGCCACTCGACGCCTTTGGGCAGCGCCAGGAATGATGGATTCAAGTACGTCTCGCGCGCCTCGTAGCGCAGCGCAGCACCGCTGATGTCCAGCACCTCACCACCGGCTCCCTCCAGAACACCTTGCGCCGCCGCGGTATCCCACTGCGAAGTCGGTGCCAGGCGGGGATAGCAATCCGCAGCGCCTTCGGCCAGCAGACACAGCTTCAGCGAGCTGCCCACGTTGACCAATGCAAGATCGCCGAATCGCTCGCCCAGACGGCTCAGCAACTGTTCCTGTGCCGAGCTGCTGTGGCGCCGGCTGGCGACCACGGTGAAGGTGTCATCGGGGTGCTGGCGCACACGCAAAGGCTGCGCGGTACCCGACGCCTCGCTGCGCCAGGCGCCGAAGTCCTCACCACCGTAGTAGCAGCGCCCGGATGCCGGGATGCCGACCACGCCGAAAAGCACCTTGCCCTCTTCGATCAGCGCGACGTTGACGGTGAACTCCTCGCTACCAGCGATGAACTCCTTGGTGCCATCCAGCGGATCGACCAGCCACCAGCGGGTCCAGCTGGCCCGCTCGGCAAGTGATAAATCGCAATCCTCTTCCGAGAGCACCGGAATGCTGGCATCTAACGCTTTAAGCCCGTCCAGCAATACGTGGTGGGCCGCCATGTCGGCAACCGTCACCGGCGATTCATCGGTCTTGGTCTGCACCACCAGCTCGCTGCGCCAGTGCGGCAGGATCGCCGTACCGGCTTGACGCACCAGATCGATCACCGCGGGAAGGTAGGGATGACTCATCGGCCGAACTCTCCACGCTGAGTCAACAGATCCTTGGCCAGATAAAGCGCGGCCAGCGCGCGACCCTCGCTGAATTGCGGGTGCTGAATCAGGCTCGACAGCTCATGCAGGCTCACCTGCTCCACGCGCATCGGCTCGGGCTCGTCGCCAGGCAGCTGCTCGGGATACAGATCTCGGGCCAGCACGACCTGGATCTTCTGGCTCATGTAGCCCGGCGACAATGACAGTTCGGTAAGCAGCTCCAGACGGCGCGCGCCGAAGCCAGCCTCCTCCTTGAGTTCGCGATTGGCGGCCTCGAGCACGTCCTCGCCAGGCTCGATCAGCCCCTTGGGCAGGGACAGCTCGTAACTGTCGGTGCCACCGCAATACTCTTCGACCAACAACGCGTTCTCCGCGTCGGCAAGCGCTACGATCATCACTGCGCCATAGCCGCTGCCCTTGCCGACCAGGCGTTCGTAGGTGCGCTCGACCCCATTGGAAAAGCGCAGCTGCAGCTCCTCGACACGGAACAGCCGGCTGCTGGCGACGATCTCACGGGCTAGCACAGTGGGTTTCTGGCGCATGGGAAACTCCTGGAAACGCGAGCGGCTATCATAACCCGGCTTATTGCGCTGGCCGCGAGTGCTTTGCGACCAGCTGACTGCAGCCTCCTCCTCATCTACCGTCGACCCGAGCCCGCCAATGACTGCCAACCTGCCCTGGACCGACATCGATACCGTCCTGCTCGACATGGACGGCACGCTGCTGGACCTACACTTCGACAACCACTTCTGGCTCGAGCTGCTACCGCAACGCTACGCCGAATTGCACGGCATCAGCCGCGCCATGGCCGAACTGGAACTCGCGCCGCTGTTCAACGAACACGTCGGCAAGCTGACCTGGTATTGCCTGGATTACTGGACCCGCGAGCTGAACCTGCCGATTCGCGAGATGAAGCGAGAGATCGCCGAACTGATCGCGCTGCGTCCCTCTGCCGACGAGTTCCTTGCGGCGTTGCGCCAAGCCGGCAAACGTGTGGTGCTGATTACCAATGCTCACCGCGACTCGCTGTCGCTCAAGCTCGAAAAGATCGAGCTGGCCCCCTGGTTCGATCGACTGATCAGCTCCCACGACTATGGTTACCCCAAGGAAGAACCGCAATTCTGGTACGCACTGCGTCAGGAACTGCAATTCGACCCGGCAAAGGCGCTGTTCATCGACGACAGCCTGCCGATCCTTCGCAGCGCGCGGGCCTTCGGCATTGCCCATTTGCTCGCCGTGCGTGAGCCCGATAGCCGACGCGCTCCGAAGGACACCGAGGAATTCGCCGCGGTCGGCGACTACCTCGACCTGATCAGTGACCTGCGCGGCAATCAAGCATGACGGTTGGCGCTGCCGTCCGGCATCCGGAAGCTTTACACTACGCAACAGTTGCCGTCGGCAGGAGCCGGCTCAGGACGAGCCCAGGCAGGCAACATCGAAACAGCGAAGCGGAGCGCAGTACCTGCCCTAACGCTCGTAGTTCAGCCACGGATGATCGATAGGAAGCAACATGGCAGCAGTAGGCGCCGAACTTTGGCCCCACAGTCACAGCGAGATGAGCGAGCGTATCCGCCGGTACGACTGGGGAGCGACTGCGCTAGACGCACCCGACACCTGGCCGGCTGCGCTGCGTCTGCTGCTGGACACCATTCTTGAAGCCCCTCTGCCGATGTGCATTCTCTGGGGTGATCAGGCCCTGCAGCTTTACAACGACGCACATGCCGCACTGATCGGTGATCGCCACCCGGGCGAACTCGGCCAGCCTGCCTGCCACCGCTGGGGGGCAACGTGGGAGTTGCTCGACCCGGCCTGCGACACTGCCCGCCGTGGCGAGCCGCGGGTGTTGCGTAATCAGCAGCTGGCCATCGAGCGCCAGGGCGAACTGGTGGAAGCCTGGTTCGACCTGGCGTTGAGTCCGATCCGCGACGAGCCGCACCACATTGGTGGCCTGCTGCTGTGCCTCAGCGAAACCAGCGAGCGCGTGCGCACCGAGACCCGCTTGTCGCAAACCGCCCTGCATTACAAGCTCAGCGCCGAAGTCCATCGGGCCAGCGAACAACGCCTGCAGCTGGCACTCGAGGCCAGCGACCTGGTCGGGTTCTGGGACTGGGCCATCCAGGCCAACGAGATCCCGGCCGGCGTAGAGCTTTCGCGTATTCTTCCGGTCGAGCAATCCGGCCCGAATGGACTGAGCTGCGAAGCCTTCTTCGACCACGTTCACGCCGATGATGCCCCGCGCCTGCGCGCCGCACTGCAACGCTGCATCGCCGAACGCGGTACCCTCGACGAACGCTACAGGCTGCGCAGCGACGATGGTGACACGCGCTGGGCGCTGGCCCGCGGCCGCTGTCACTGCGACGAGCAGGGCCGACCACTGCGCTTCCCTGGCGCGGTGATGAACATTACCGGTCAGCAGGCCAGTGAGGACGCGCTGCGTCAGAGCGAGGCCGAGCTCAAAACGGTCACCGATGCGCTGCCGGTGCTGATCGGCTACATCGACGCCGAGGAGCGCTTCCGCTTCAACAATCGCTATTACACCGAATGGTTCGGTCACTCGACCGACTGGCTGCTGGGCAAAACCGCGCACGAGGTACTCGGCGAACGAGGCTATGCCGAACGGCAGGCGAGTATCCGGGCCGCTCTTGCGGGCCAGGAAGTGACATTCGAGGCCTACAGCCCGCACCGCGACGGCGAACCCCGGCGGATGCTGGTGCATTATCTGCCCCGTCGCGACTGCAACGGCGCCGTACTCGGCTTTTTCGTCATGGCGTTAGACGTTACCGAACGCTGGCGCGCTGAGCAGGCCCTGCGTGAGCTCAACGAAACACTGGAGAGCCGCATCCAGGAACGCACGCAGGCGCTGGCAGAAGTCTACGAGCGCCTGCTCAAGGAAATGGCCAGCCGCGAGCAGGCTCAGGAAGCATTGCGTCAGGCGCAGAAGATGGAGGCGGTGGGCCAGCTGACCGGCGGCATCGCCCACGACTTCAACAACATGCTGACTGGCATCATCGGCGGCCTGGACCTGATCCAGCGTTACATCCAGTCCGGCCGTCATGGCGAGACCCAGCGCTTCATTGACGCCGCCGTGACCTCGGCCAACCGTGCCGCAGCGTTGACACACCGTCTGCTCGCCTTCGCCCGACGTCAGCCGCTGAACCTCAAGCGTGTCGAACTGAACCACCTGATCGAGTCGATGCATGACCTGCTCAGCCGCACCCTCGGCAACCATATTCAGATCGGCAATCGGCTACAGAGCGATCTCTGGCCCGTTTCGAGCGATGAGAACCAGTTGGAGAGCGCCCTGCTCAACCTGGTCATCAATGCCCGCGATGCCATGGCCGACGGCGGCACCCTGCTGCTCGAAACCCGCAATATCGAGCTCTACAGACAGGGCGAAGTTGGCGATCTGGCTGCTGGGCGCTACGTCATCCTGTGCCTGACCGACAGTGGCTGCGGCATGAGCGCCAAGGTCCTGGCCAGCGTATTCGAGCCGTTCTTCACGACCAAACCGATCGGCCAAGGAACCGGTCTCGGCCTTTCCATGGTGTACGGCTTTACCCGCCAGGCCGGTGGCCATATACAGATCGTCAGCGAACCCGGCAGTGGCACGCAGGTGAGCCTGTACCTGCCGGTATTCGTGGACCAGGGAGTCGTAGCTGCACCAACCAGCGAAGTCGATGGGCCGTTACGGGCCCAGCAGGGCGAGACCGTGCTGGTGGTCGAAGATGATCCAGCGGTGCGCCTGCTGGTGATCGACGTACTGGAAATGCTTGGCTACCAGGCGCTCGAGGCGGCGGACGGCAACGCAGCGATCCGCCTGCTCGAAAGCACCGACGCCATCGACATGCTGGTCACCGATGTCGGGCTGCCGGGCATGAACGGTCGACAGCTAGCCGACGTTGCGCGCCAGCATCATCCCCGCCTGCCAGTGCTGTTCATGACCGGCTACGCCAAACAGGCCGCCAGCTCGGACTTCCTCGAACCGGGCATGGACATGATCAGCAAACCATTCAACCTGGATGCGCTCGCCAAGCGCGTCCGCGATATGCTGGCCGAGACCGACAAACGGTGAATCGTCCGCGGCCGGAAAGGGTCATAGCTCTATCCGCCGGCCGCGCACAACCGCATGTCGATTGCGCCAACGCCTGCCATTCAGGGCACCGGCATCGTTAGGTTTTTCCAGGATCGAATTCGCCGATGAACGCCCCGTCTCGCCTGACCGCTGGCTTCGCCGGTGCCGCTCAGCCACCCTCCGGCGCCAGCCAGCGCTACTGCTACCAGCCCATCGATGAAGCCGAACAGTGCACGGTCGACCTAGCCGAGGAGTGCGCCCTGGCAATCGCCTACAACGGAATGAGTCAGGCGGTGATGATGATCTCCCCGGCCAACCTGGAAGATTTCGTCGTCGGCTTCAGCCTGGCCAACGGCTTCGTCGACAGCCTGAACGACATCTACGACATCCGCCTGCATGGCCGCGGCAATGCGCGACGCGCCGAACTCGAAATATCCAGCCGCACGTTCTGGCGCCTCAAACAGCAGCGTCGCCAGCTGCCCGGCAACAGCAGCTGCGGGCTCTGCGGTGTCGAGGCGCTGGAGCAGGCACTGCCGGAAATGCCAGTGATGCCGACCTCGCCGTTGCCGCCGTCGCACTGGCTGCTGGGCCTACGCGAACGCATCGGTGAATTTCAGCCGCTGGGGCGAGATTGCGGTGCGGTGCACGCTGCGCTGTTCATGGATAGCAGCGGCCAGATCCGCCTGGGCCGCGAGGATATCGGCAGGCATAACGCGCTGGACAAGCTGATCGGGGCCATGGCACGCAGCGGCTGCGTTGCTGATGGCGGCCTGGCTATCGTCACCAGTCGCTGCAGCCTGGAATTGGTGCACAAGATTCAGCGGGCTGGCATTCCGACCCTGGTGAGCCTGTCCGCGCCCACCGGGCTTGCAGCGCAGTGGGCACAGCGGCACAACCTGAACCTCATCCACCTGCCGCATCACAGCCAGCCGCGGGTATACAGCCCAGCGGCACTAGCGCCGAGCGAACTGCAGGACTGAAGTATTCTGTGGGCTCGGCGACTTTCCGGAATGCCAACCTGGCTCGGCCACAAGCGGACCGACAGCCCCAGCTGACTGTAGTTCCGCCGCCAAATCAAAGAGTTAGCAAACGCGAACCGCATCACGCATTTCATCGGGAAGCTCTTGCCCGAAGCGAAGCGGCACGTGAGGATCACGCCGCAGTTCCTCATACGGGATGACACCATGAAGTACGCCTCGATGTTCCTCATTTCTATCAGTCTGCTCAGCGGTGCAGCCGTCGCCGGCAGCAATACCGAAGCCGCGGTCGGCGGTGCCCTCGGCGGCGCGTTGGGTTCGGTGGTTGGAGAGCACCTGGGAGGCTCGACCGGCGCAACCATCGGTGCAGGTGTCGGCGGTGCAGCCGGCGGCATGGTTGGCGCGGACAAGCGTAGCCGCACGGAAGCTGCCATCGGTGGCGGCCTCGGCGCGGCTGGCGGCAATGTGATCGGGCAGCGCGTCGGCGGCAGTACCGGCGGATTGATTGGCGCAGCCGTTGGCGGCGGTGCGGGCGGCGCGATTGGCAATGCCTACGGCGACGATGATCGCAGCGACCGTCGCTATCGGGATGATCGCCGTTACTACGGCCATCCAGGCAAAGCCAAGGGTCACTACAAGCACAAACACAAGCATCATTGATAGCGGCGGGCAGGCGCCCGCCTCCCACCTGTATTTGCCATCGCCCGGAACCGGCCTTCGCTGCTCCGGGCAATTCCTTTATGCCACGCCAGGCATTTTCGAACTAAGCCAAGACCTCCAGCGCCCCGCGTAGCCGCGTCGGAATCGACGTCGGTCGATTACTCGCCCGCTCGACAAATACGTGTACGAACCTGCCCGCTGCGCAGGCTTCCTGCTCGCCCTCGCGAAATATCGCCAGCTCGTACTGCACCGAGGAGTTGCCCAGCTTCGCAACGCGCACGCCAACCTCGATAAGGTCCGGATAGGCGATCGACGCGAAGTAGTCGCAGGCCGAACTCACGACGAAGCCGACGATCTCACCGCCCTGAATATCCAGCCCGCCCTGATGGATCAGATAGTTGTTCACCGCAGTATCGAAGAAGCCGTAGTAAACGACGTTGTTTACGTGGCCGTAGATGTCGTTGTCATGCCAGCGCGTGGTGATCGGCTCGAAGTGCTTGTAATCGCTGCGCAGGTGTTTGGGTTGTTCAGGCATGACAGTTCTCCGCGGTGCATAGATTGTTGGTGGAGAGGACGCTCAATAGGCGGCCTGGTAGATCGCCAGCGCATCGGCTTCGGTGACCTCGCGCGGGTTGTTGACCAACAGGCGCTGCTGGAGCATTGCCTCCTTCGCCAGTTGCGGCAGCATGTTTTCCGGCACGCCGGCATCGCGCAGGCGGGTGGGCAGGCCGACACGAGCGCTCATCTGCTCGAACTCCTCGATCAGCTGCTCGGCATAAGTCGACGGATCGTCCGTGCGCAGCCGATCACCCAGGATGATCGGCGCCAGCTCGCCGTAATGAGTGGTCGCCGCGCTGACGTTAAAGCGCAGCACCTGCGGCAGCACCAGCGCGTTCGACAACCCGTGCGGAATGTGGAAATTGCCACCCAACGGATAGGCCAGCGCATGCACCGCTGCCACCGGCGCATTGGCGAACGCCTGCCCAGCCAGGCAGGCGCCGAGCAGCATGGCCTGGCGCGCCTCGCGGTTTTGCCCGTTGTGCACCGCCTCGTCGAGGTTGGCGGCCAGCAGGCGCAGCGCCTCGCGGGCCAGCAAGTCGGACATCGGGTTCTTCTTCAGCGCGCTGGTGTAGGCCTCAATGGCATGCACCATGGCGTCGATACCGGTGGCGGCGGTAACCGCTGGCGGCAAGCCGAGGGTGAGGTCGGCATCCAGCAGCGCCAGGTCCGGCAACAGCAGCGGCGAGACCACGCCCATCTTGGTGGTTTCACCCGTGGTGATGATGGCGATCTGCGTGACCTCGGAGCCGGTGCCCGCGGTGGTCGGCACCTGGATCAGCGGCAGACGCTGGCCCTTGGCGTTGCCGACACCGTAGATGTCTTGCAGTGATTGAGTGTTGGCCGGGTGCGCCAGCAGGGCAACCAGCTTGGCGACATCCATGGAGCTGCCGCCACCGAAGCCGATGATGAGATCAGCTTTGAGCGATTTGGCCTGCTCCACCGCAGCCGTGACGATGTGCTCTGGCGGATCGGCGACGACCTGATCGTAGACGGCAACCTGCAGCCCATCAGTTTCGAAGCCCGGCAATACCTCATTGAGCAGGCCGAAACGGGTAATGCCGGGATCAGTCACGACCAGAACGGAGCGCGCGCCACGCTCCTTGCAGAGGCTGGCCAGCCGGCGGGAAGAGCCGGGCTCACAGATCAATTGCGCGGTTGTGGCAAAGCTGAACGGATGCATGCTGCCTCCTGATGGTTTTTTATTCACTTCGGCAAAGGCGGTCAAAAAATCAAACGCGCCCTCGCCCCCTAAGCCGGGCGCCCAGCCCTGTCCCTTTAGGAGAGGGCTGGGGTCAGCGGCAGGCGGTCCGCTCGCTCATTTATCACTACCTAAAACGCGAAATCCGCTTCCGGCAATGCCATCAGACAGTCCGCACCGCCCTGGATCGCCTCACGATGCGCACTAGCACGCGGCAGTACGCGGCGCAGGTAGAAATCCGCACTGGCCAGCTTGGCCTGGTAGAACGCCTCTTCACCGCTGCCCTGCTCCAGCGCATCCTGCGCCCGGCCCGCCGCTTGCAGCCAGAGCCCGGCCAACAAGACATAGGCCGAGTACTGCAGGAAATCGACCGACGCCGCACCGATCTCCTGCGGGTCGCGCCCGGTCGCGGCAATGATCTCAGCGCTCAGCTCACGCCATTCGCCGATGCGCGCCTGCACCTTGCTGGCCATCTCGTGCAGCGCTGGCCGGTCGATCTGCCGATCACAGACCTCGCTGAATTCCGCCTGCAACGCTGATAGCTCCGCACCACCATCGCCAAGCAGTTTGCGGCGGATGTAATCCAGCGCCTGGATGCCGTTGGTGCCCTCGTAGAGTTGGGTAATGCGGCTGTCGCGCATCAGCTGCTCCATGCCCCACTCGCGAATGTAGCCATGACCGCCATAGACCTGCACACCGAGGCTCGCCACCTCCTGGCCCATGTCGGTGAAGAAGGCTTTGACGATGGGGATCAGCAACGCCGCGCGCTTGCTCGCCGCCTTGCGGTAGCTCGGTTCGGGATGGCCGTGTTCGAGGTCCAGCTGCCGGGCGCAGTAAGCGGCCAGCATGCGGCTGCCTTCGACCAGGGTTTTCTGCGTCAGCAGCATGCGGCGCACGTCCGGGTGGACGATGATCGGGTCGGCGACCTTGTCGGGATGCTGCGCACCGGCCAAGCCACGTGATTGCAGGCGCTCACGGGCGTAGGCCAGAGAGCCCTGATAGGCCTGCTCAGCGATGCCCAGTCCCTGCAAACCGACCTGGAAGCGGGCGTCATTCATCATGGTGAACATGCAGGCCAGGCCCTGGTTGGGCTCGCCGATGACCCAGCCGGTGGCGCCATCGAAATTCATCACGCAGGTGGCCGCGCCCTTGATGCCCATCTTGTGCTCAATGGCGCCACAGCTCAGCGCGTTGCGCTCACCCGGCGTACCGTCAGCGTTGGCGATGAACTTGGGCACCAGCAGCAGGCTGATGCCTTTCACCCCGGCCGGCGCATCCGGCAGGCGCGCCAGCACCAGATGCACGATGTTCTCGCTCATGTCGTGCTCGCCGCCGGAGATGAAGATCTTGCTGCCGCTGACCCGGTAGCTGCCGTCCGCCTGCGGTTCGGCCTTGGTACGCAGCAGCGCGAGGTCGGTTCCGGCCTGCGGTTCGGTGAGGCACATGGTGCCGCTCCAGCTGCCGCTGACCAGCTTTTCCAGATAGGCGTTTTTCAGTTCGTCGCTGCCGTGCTTGTACAGCGCCAGCACCGCGCCTTCGGTCAGCCCCGAGTAGATGCGAAACGACAGCGAGGCACCCATCAGCATTTCGTGGAAATTGCAGGCGACCAATTGCGGAAAGCCCTGGCCACCGTACTCGGTCGGCCCGGTCATGCTCGCCCAACCGTTTTCGACGTACTGCTTGTAGGCCTCGACGAAACCATGCGGCGTTCGCACTTCGCCGTTCTCGAGGGTCACGCCCTCTTCGTCGCTGTTGCGATTGAGCGGCGCGATCTCGCCGCCGGTGTAGCGTGCGGCTTCTTCGAGCACGCCGTCGATCAGCTCGTGATCCAGACCGTTACCGAGTAGCTCGCAATGGGCCGTGGCATCGAACAGTTCGTGCAGCACGAAGCGCATATCGCGCAGCGGGGCCTTGTATTCCATGCTCAGACTTCCTTCTTGTAGTCGGCGAAACGACCGCCGAGCGTGGCCAGGCTGTCGATCAGTTCGGCCGGTTGCCAATGCTCACCGTGACGCTCGGCCAAAGCGTTCAAGCGCTCGCGGATGGCCGGCAGACCCTGGCGATCAGCCCAGGTCATCGGGCCGCCGACTTCAGCCGGGAAGCCGTAGCCATTGAGATAGACGGTGTCGATATCGGCGCTGGACTCGGCCATGCCTTCCTCGAGAATCTTCGCACCCTCGTTGACCAGCGCCAGCAGGCAGCGCTCGAGGATTTCTTCACTGCCGATCTCGCGACGCTGAAAGCCGAGCCGCTCGGACTCACGCTGCACCAGCGCATCCACTTCCGGATCATGCTCGGCCTGGCGGCTGCCCTCGGCATAGCGGTAGTAGCCCATGCGCGATTTCTGCCCGAAGCGGCCCAGCTCGCAGAGGCGATTGTCGATCTGCACCTCGGGTTCATCCTGACCCTTGCCGGCCAGCTCGCGGGCGCGCCACTCCAGGTCGATGCCGACCACGTCGTACATGCGGAACGGGCCCATGGCGAAACCGAAGCCCTGCAATGCGGCGTCGACCTGATGCGGATAGGCACCTTCAAGCAGCATCATCCGCGCCTCGCGGACGTAGGTGGCGAGCATGCGGTTGCCGATGAAACCCTGGCAGTTGCCAGCGATCACGCTGACCTTGCCCATGCGCTTGCCCAGCTCGGTAGAAGCGTCGAGCACGGCCTTCGAGGTCTTCGCGCCGCGGACGATCTCCAGCAGTTTCATGATGTGCGCCGGGCTGAAGAAGTGCAGGCCGACGACCTGCTCCGGACGCCCGGTCACAGCGGCGATCGCATCGATGTCCAGCGCTGAGGTGTTGCTGGCGAGGATGCCGGTGGGTTTAACGATGCGGTCCAGCTCACGGAAAATGTTCTGCTTCAGCTCGAGGTTCTCGTAGACCGCTTCGATCACCAGATCGACATCGGCCAGCGCCTGGTAATCGGCGGCCTTGCTGATACAGGCGCGGCGCGCCTCGGCCTGGGTTTCGTCGATGCGACCCTGGCGGACATTGTGCGCATAGGTATCGGCTACCGCGCCCAGCGCCTGCTCGAGCATCTCGGGATTGTTGTCCAGCCAGCGCACCTGCACGCCGGCGTTGGCCAGGCTCATGACGATACCGCGGCCCATGGTGCCCGCGCCGATCACGGCGGCGGTCTGGATATCGAAGCGGGTTTGGCTCATTGCAGCTGTCCTCGTTGCAAGGCTGGAAAAACTGGAGACCAACCATAGACGAAGACGCTACTATTTTTGAAATTTAGTCTTGTGATGTTTCGAATTCACCAAATGAATACCTACAACTTCGACCTCAACCTGCTCCGCGTGCTAGACGCCTTGCTGCGCGAGCGCAACGTCTCGCGGGCCGCCGAGCGGCTGTCGCTCAGCCAACCGGCGGTCAGCAACGCGCTCAATCGCCTGCGCGAACTGCTCGATGACCCGCTGCTGGTGCGTGCCGGCCGCGCGATGCAGCCGACCCCGCGGGCACTTGCACTCGAGGCGCCCATCCGCCATGCATTGCAGCAGATCGAGCACAGCCTGATTGCCGGCGAGGCCTTCGACCCGGCGCGCAGCCATCAGCGTTTTCGCATCGCCGTAACCGACTATGTCGAACTGATCTGCATGCCCGCGTTGATGCGGCGGCTGGCGGAGCACGCGCCGGGCATCCAGCTGGCGATCCAGCACCTGACGCCGACATTGCCGGTCGAAGCCTTGGACAACGGCGAGGTCGACCTCGTGCTTGGCCGTTTTCTGGAGGTGCCGTCGCGCTTCCACGTCCGGCGCTGGGCCAGCGAGACGCTGCAGGTCGCGGTGCGCCGCGACCACCCGTTACTCGCAGGCGACCTGGACCTGGAGGCATTTCTGCGTCTGCGCCACCTGTGGGTACATGGTGGCCAGACGCGCGGGATGGTCGACCAGTGGCTAGAGGCCAAAGGCCGCGAACGAGAGGTTGTCTACACCACTCCAAACTACCTGCAGGCAGCCCATATCGTCGCCAGCAGCGACCTCGCTGCGGTATTGCCGACCCAGCTGGCGCGCTACTTCGCCACCTTGCTGCCCCTGCAAACCTTCGATCTGCCGTTCGATCTCGGTACCTTCGCGCTGGATATCGTCAGCGTCGCGCAGCGGCAGAACGACTCGGCGTTGCAGTGGCTGATCGCGCAGATCGACGCAGTGGCACCCGCCTGACGCGGCGCGAATCCGCGCCTCGCAGATGATATTCATTTGCTACTATCGGGCTTCGCTCGCTTCGGTGAGCAGGGAACCAGACGATCTCTTCCGTATCTCAGCAGCGCTAGCGGAACATCGCAGCCAGGCTGGCATCTATCCTTGATACCTCGCCATGGGAACATGGACGATCCAAGCAAATTCAGGAGCGAACACTCTATGGCGGCCCTGCTGCAACGCACTATCGATGCCATTGCCCGGAATCAGTCCGAACTTCTCAACAGCTGGAAAAGCGACCTGCAAAGCCTCGGCGGCTACCACAACGTCAGGCCCGAGGAGCTCGCTCAGCAATCCACTGACTTCATTCGCCTGCTCAGTGGCAGCCTTAGCGGCGGCAACTCGGCCGACATCACCGCTTCGGCCTGGGATGGCATGCGCCTGTACCTGGAAACGTTGTCGCGTAGCCGCGCCGTGCTCGGTCTCGACTCGCAGCAGACGGCAGGCTTCATCTTCGCCGCCAAACGCCCACTGATGAGCCTGTTGCAAAGCGAGTACGCCAACGAGCCTGCCGTGTTCGCCGAACAGCTGTGGGCGGTATCCGACCTGATCGACAATCTGGGCCTGCATACCGTCCGGGCCTTCCAGCGATCCCGCGAAGAAGTGATCAAGCGCCAGCAGGAAGAATTGCTGGAGCTGTCGACGCCGGTGGTGAAACTGTGGGATGGCGTACTGGCCCTGCCGATGATCGGCACCCTCGACTCGCAGCGTACCCAGGTGGTGATGGAGTCGTTGCTGCAGCGCATCGTCGATACCGGTTCGGAAATCGCCATCATCGATATCACCGGCGTGCCGACAGTCGACACCTTGGTGGCCCAGCACCTGCTCAAGACCGTTACTGCGATCCGCCTGATGGGTGCCGACTGCATCATCAGTGGCGTACGCCCGCAGATCGCACAGACCATCGTGCACTTGGGGCTCGACCTGCAAGGCATCGTCACCAAGGCCAGCCTGGCCGACGCCCTCGCCCTGGCCCTGCGCCGTTCGGGTCTCACCGTGACCAAGGCCGTCTAATGGATCGCATACCCATTCTGCGGATGGGCGAGTTTCTGCTCGTCACCATCCAGGTCGACATGCACGACCAACTGGCAATGACCCTGCAGGACGACCTGGCCGAGCGCATCAGTGCAACCTCGGCGAAGGCCGTGCTGATCGATATCTCCGCGCTGGACATGGTCGACTCCTTCATCGGCCGCATGATCGGCACCATCTCCGGCCTGTCGCGGATCATGGACGCCGAAACCGTCGTGGTCGGCATGCAGCCCGCCGTGGCAATCACCCTGGTCGAGCTAGGTCTTGAGCTTCCAGGCGTCAGCACGGCGCTGAACGTCGAGCGCGGCATGCAGCTGTTGCGTGCCCGCGTGGCCGCGCAATGATCGTGCGCAGCAGCGGCAGCCAGCCGGTGCGCCTCGAGCAGGATGTAGTACTGGCACGACAGACCGTGCGCAAGCTGACCCAGGAATGCGCCATGCGGCTGATCGACCAGACCAAACTGGTCACCGCTGTCAGCGAACTGGCGCGTAATACCGTCGTCTATGGCGGCGGCGGCGACATGGACTGGCAGATCATCGAGGATGGCGCGCGTATCGCCGTGCGGCTGACCTTCCGCGACGAAGGTCCGGGAATCGCCGACATCAAACTGGCGATGACCGACGGCTGGACTTCCGGCAGTGGACTCGGGCTCGGCCTCACCGGGGCCAAGCGCCTGGTAGACGAATTCGAGCTCGATAGCACGCCTGGCATGGGGACGCGTATCACCATCACGCGGTGGACATGAACGTTCAGGGAAGCGTCACCCAGGTTTTACCGATCGAAGATGCCAGCCAGATCGGTCATGCACGCCGCGTTGCCCAACGCTTGGCCGAACAACACAACTTCGACGTAACCGATGCCGGACGGGTTGCCCTGCTGGCTACCGAGTTGGCCAGCAACGTGCTCAAGCATGCCGGCAGCGGTGAGCTGCACCTGCGTGCAGTCCAGGGGCAAGATGGTGCCGGTGTCGAGATCATCGCGGTTGATCGCGGGCCTGGCTTTGATCTTAACCAGTGCCTGACTGACGGCTATTCCAGCAGCGGCACCCAGGGCATTGGCCTTGGCGCCCTGGCGCGGCAGGCGCAGGTGTTCGATGCTTTCTCCGATGCCCGCGGCTCCGTTGTGCTCGCGCAGCTATTCCCGCGAGGGGTAAAGCCACCGCGGTGGCGCTACGGCGTCAGTCAGCAGCCTTTTCCAGGCGAAATCGCATGCGGTGACGACTGGCACCTGGCCCTCGACGAGCAACGCTGCAGTGTTCTGATGATCGACGGCATCGGTCACGGCGAACTTGCACAGCAGGCGGCGCATGCCGGCTCCGCCGCATTCGGCGAGAACCCGTTCGTTTCACCTTCCGCTCTGTTCGACGATATGCACCGGGCCATGAATGGCGGCCGTGGCGGCGCTGTGGCTGTCGCCCAGTTCGACCGTCAGCGCCAGGCACTCAGCTTCGCCGGCATCGGCAATATCGGCGCCAGCCTGATCGGCAGCGACGGCTCACGCGGCCTGGCCTCGCACCCCGGCATCGTTGGCGTGCGCTTTCGCAAGGCCCATGTTTTCGATTACCCGCGGGGCGATGCACGGCTGCTGGTACTGTATAGCGACGGCCTGCAGTCGCGCTGGAACCTGCGCGACTACCCCGGCCTGGTCCACCGTCATCCGGCGATTATCGCCGCGCTGTTGCAGCGTGACTTCTGTCGCGGCCGCGACGACGTAACCGTACTGGCGCTCAATCTGGAGGATACCTGTGGCTGACCCTACCCTCCCGGAGCCCGGCGAAGCAGGCCGGATCGAACTGTTGCGTCGTGAAAACGAATCGCTGCGCTCCGAACTCGAAGAGACCAATCAGGGCGTGCTGGCGCTCTACGCGGAGCTGGATACGCAGGCTGAACAGCTGCGCCAGGCATCGGAACTGAAAAGCCGCTTCCTGTCGTACATGAGCCACGAGTTCCGCACGCCACTGGGTTCGATACTCAGCATCACCCGCCTGCTCAGCGATGAGCTGGACGGCCCACTGAGCGCTGAGCAGCACAAACAGGTGCGCTTCGTCAGCTCTGCCGCCAGCGAGCTGAGCGAGATGGTGGACGACCTGCTCGATCTGGCGAAGATCGAGGCGGGGCGCGTCAGCATTTCACCGGCCTGGTTCGACATGCTCGACCTGTTTTCGGCATTGCGCGGGATGTTTCGTCCAATCGTCGAAGGCTCGCCCGTTGACCTCATCTTCGAGGAGCCGGTAGGCCTTCCGCGCTTCTATACCGACGACAAGAAGCTCGCGCAGATCCTGCGGAACTTCATTTCCAATGCGCTGAAATTCACCCCACAGGGCGAGGTTCGTGTTTCGGCGCGAATGGAAAACCCACAGCAGGTCCGTTTCGCCGTCAGCGACACCGGCATCGGCATCGCTGCCGAGCTGCACGACCGCCTGTTCGAGGATTTCGCCCAGGTCGACTCTCCGCTGCAGAAGCGTCTGCGCGGTACCGGCCTGGGCCTTGCGTTGTGCAAACGCTTTGCCGAATTGCTGGGCGGTCGGGTTGGGCTGGAAAGCGAACCGGGAAAGGGCTCCGAGTTCTACGTGATCATCCCGTTTGCCATCCAGGCGGAGGGTACCGATGGGTCGTGACAGCCGCTTGCTGATCGTCGACGACAACGCAACGACGCGCTACGCCATGCGCCGGGTGCTGGAACGTCATGGCTATCAGGTATTGGAAGCAGGCACCGGCGGCGAAGGACTTGCGCTGGTCGCCAGTGCTGCGCCCGATGCACTGATTCTCGACGTCAACCTGCCGGACATGAGCGGCTTCGACATTGCCCGCCAGTTGCGTACCGACCCGGGCACCGCCCTGCTGCCGCTTATCCACGTCTCCGCCGCGTCTATCGAAACCAATGACATCATTACCGGCCTCGACGCGGGCGGCGACGCCTACCTGATCCACCCGGTCGATCCCGATGTGCTGTTGGCCACCCTGCGCACCTTGCTGCGGGTACGTGATACCGAACATGCCTTGCGCGACAGTGAAGCGCGCTTCCGGGAAATCTTCATCCATGTTGCCGCCCCCATCGCCGTGCTCGACGCGGAGCTGCAACTGCACGAATGCAACCACGCTTTCGAGCTTCTGATCGGCTCGGCCAGCCCTGCCACACTACTGACCGACATTTTCGCCGCGGGCCAGGAGGCCCTGGTTGCCGAATTGCGCACACGCCTGCAAGCCGGTGAGCGCTGGCGCACGCTATTGCAGATGCGGGTCCATGGCGAAACGCGTGAAACCGAATGGCAGATTTCCCCGTACCGTACGCCGGGCCTCGGCCTGGTATTCGTCGAGGACGTGACCGAGCAACGCCACCGCGAGCGGGCCCAGCGTCAGGAGATCGCAAACACCACAAGCCAGCTCGCCCACGAAGTGGCCGAGCGAGCGCGCACCGAAGAGCAGCTCTTGCAGGCGCAGAAGATGGACGCCCTGGGCAAGCTCACCGGCGGTATCGCCCACGACTTCAACAACCTGCTTACCGGCATCATTACCGGCATCGAATTGATGAAGCAGCGCATCATCGAAGGCCGCGCCGACAGCGTGCTGCGCTTCGCCGATGCATCGCTCAGCTCGGCGCGCAGCGCAGCATCGCTGACCAATCGCCTGCTCGCGTTCGCCCGCAAACAGCCACTGGATGCCCGCGCGCTGAATATCAATGAGCGCATCCGTTCGCTGGCAGATCTGTTACGTCGCACGATCGGCGAGCGCATCACGCTGACGTTCGACTTCACCAACGAGCCCGCCGTGGCCCGCGTAGACATCAGTCAGTTCGAAAGCGCGCTGCTCAATCTGGTGATCAACGCCCGTGACGCGCTGCCTGATGGCGGTCATATCCGAATCAGTACGTTTCTATCTGATGGCAGCCAGAAGCCGGAGCTGGCGGCAGGTCGCTATATCGGTCTGTGCGTGAGCGATGACGGGACGGGTATTGATCCTGGCGTACTGGACAAGGTCTTCGACCCCTTCTTCACCACCAAGCCACAGGGGCGCGGCACCGGGCTGGGGCTGTCGAGCATCTATGGCTTCGCCTTGCAGTCAGGGGGCGATGCGAGCATCCGCAGCACACTCGGGGCCGGCACCGAAGTCACCTTGCTGCTGCCGGCCGCCAGCGGTGAGCCAATAGCGGCGGCGGCGGCAGCACCCGACGCCTCGATCCGCCTTGCAGGCCACGAGCATGTGCTGGTCGTGGAAGACATGCCCAGCGTCCGCATGCTCATCGCGGAAACGCTGATCGATGCAGGTTATCGCTGCAGCCAGGCCGGCGATGTGGAAACGGCCCAAGCGCTGCTGGAAGCCGACACGTCGATCGAACTGCTGCTCACCGACGTCGGGCTGCCTCGCCTTTCGGGGCGGCAGCTTGCGCAATGGGCTCGACAGTCAAGACCGGGGCTGCCGGTGATCCTGATCACCGGTTATGCAGAAAATGCCTCCAGCCGCGAAGGGTTCATCGACGAGCGCATGGACCTGGTGCTCAAGCCGTTCGAAGCCGCGGACCTGTTGACCAAGATTCGCGGCCTGCTGGACGGCGCGCAAGGATAGATACACCCAGCCTTGCTAGCCCGTAACGCCAAGCCACGCAAAAAGCGCTGGCAGCAGAAAGCAAAAAACCCGCCGAAGCGGGTTTCTTCTGACCATTCCGAATCCATTCGGCTTGCCTTCCTGGCTGTGGTCGATCATCCATGATCCTGAGCGCGTCCTGCGCTTCAGAGATGGGCATAGATTAATCATATGGATGCAGACGCTAAAGAGCCAAAAGCTGCGATCCTTGTAAGCCTTTCGCTATAGCCGAAACGAACCCATGGTTTCGCGGCTGCCGTCTGCCCCAGATAAATCCTTGCCATTGCGCCATGCGAGCGAGGTGCAAAGGGTGCAGGTGCCACTACAGTCTGTTTCCGTGAGCGCCGTGCGGGAATGCTCCAAAATCGAATGGCTGATAACTATTGCGAAACGACATTTAAAAAATATATTCCCTGCCGCTTCGCTTACACAATATCGATGATTAACAGCCAGTTGGGCCTGGAAAATTTAATTTGCGAATTAAATTCGCACTCATAATTATAAAGAAAGCTGTACATATATTTAAATGTGCGTATATTCGCCCCCACTGCTTCGCAATTAACACTTCGACACCCGGCATGATGTTTCTCAGTTTTCATCTCCTCGGTTCGTTTTGATTCTCGCTTCTCAGTCTCGGCGCTGAATGCTTCAGTGCTGTAGCCTTAAAACACCTGGGAGATACTCATGTCTACTCGTCAAAATGGCACAGTTAAATGGTTCAACGATGAAAAAGGTTTCGGCTTTATTACGCCGACCGACGGTAGCGAAGATCTTTTCGTTCATTATCGTTCAATCGAAAGCACAGGCTTCAAAAGCCTGAGCGAAGGCCAAGCGGTCTCTTTCATGGCCACTAAAGGCCAGAAAGGGATGCAGGCCGATCAGGTTCAAGTCTCCTAAGACGCCTGATACAAAAAAGCCCCGCTTCGGCGGGGCTTTTTTTCGTCCATGATATTTAACGACGAAAGTTTGCCGCTCAATAAAAAATTGATAACCGGTAATTATTTGTTGCTACCCGCGAGGCGCAACCGTGAGGCAAGGCGTGCGGCAGCAAAACCTGATTCGCCAGAAAAGCAAAAACCCGCCGAAGCGGGTTTTTTCTGACCTTTCCGAACTCCCTTTCGAGTGCCTTCCTGGCGATGGTCGATCATCCTGATCCTGAGCGCGTCCTGCGCTTCAGAGTGGGTGTAGATTAATTACATGCAGCGGCTGGCAGAAGGGGCGAACGTCGCCGCCGCTTGTAAGCCTTTCGCTATACCGGCGTAGATCTGGGAACTTTCATGCCCCATGCATGACCTCGCAAAATCCCTGTAGATATCGCCGTAGAGCCTCCGGAACGGCGCCTCTGGATCAATCCGGTCACCGCTTACGCCGCCACGACACATAGCAACCGGCGAGCAGCCATATCAGTCCTTGTCCAAGTCGACCAGGGGCTCGCTGCGTACCTCGGTATCGCGCCCGGCCTGCAGCGCTTCGATCCGTTTACGCACACCGTCCACCGCAGCGCTATCGGCCAGCAATTCGTAACGCACCCGAAAATGCTTTTGTTCACCCGGCTCGACCTTCGGCACCAACCCAAGCGGCCGTTGATAGCGACGGTTATAGGAATAGCTGGTACCCGGCTCAAGCCCTGTCACATAGCCCTGCTTCTCGGTATCGGTGTTCTTCCATAGCGAGAACACCGGCAGCTCGCCGGTATTGAAGCCGACACTGACGCCAAGATTGCCAGCCCGGTTGTGCAGCATGGTCAGGGTCTCGCCTTGCTCGTCCGCGTAAGGCACAACGTTGAACACCGTCTCGTCATAGTCCTTGGTCGGCCCGCGATAGCGCTGCCAGTCACTCAGCTCCTGCGCCGCGCGGGGGTTGAACGGCGATACCTGCTTGACCGGCGCAACGAATTGCGCGCCCTCCTCCAACAGCGGCTTACCAAAATTGGTGTGATACAGCGCCTGGTATTCCTTGGCATAGTCGCCTTGGTTGGTCAGCGTGTCGTGCAGTGAAAAACCAGCGCGGCCCGGCTCGGTGCTGAGCTCGGTGAGAATCGCGAAGTCCAGTTTCTTGAATGCCTTCTCCTGCAGTTCGCCGCGCAAGCGAATGGCGTACGGCGGCTTTTCATCGATCTGCAGCACCACTCTTGAGGCTGGAATGTTCGCCGCACGGCCATGCAGCGTGAGCAGTTCACCGTTGTCCTCGCCAGGGTGGCCGACCCATTCGAAGCCACAACGGGTGACCAGCTCATTGAAACCTTCGAGCCAACCCAAGCCGCCACGCCCGTTTAGCTCAATGAAAGCCGGATTGACCACCTCATCGACCGGCGAGTCCCACCCCAGGCGCACGTCCCCGGCCACCGCCTCCAGCACGTTCATGCCGCGTGTGGGGACCACCGTCATTCGCATCGTGCCGTTATCAATCTCGATCAGGCTGACCCCCTCCTGTCGCCCGCCGTGCAACGTACGCACGCTAACCGAGAACGGCGTCGCCGAATCGATACCGAGTTCTTCGCTGGTGATACGCCAGTTTTTCGCAGGTTTGTCGTGATCGATCAGGACCTGCTCCCAGGCCATCGCCGGAGTGGCCAGGCAGATGCCCAGGCTGAAGAGAAGCTGCAAGCGCGTCATGGATGTTCCCTTTGTTGTTATGACCTTCCGCAAAGGTAGCTGAAACGTTTCATCTGGCAAGGCAAAGCGGTTTCACGATGACCAAAGGTGATCGATAACAGCTGCGAAACAGGAATTCCGGGGCAGGCTTTATGCCTTGGTGTAACGACTCGGCTGCCAATAGCCGGTAAGCAGCGGCAGCGCCGGGCCACTCCAGCCACGCTGACGAAGCTGGCGGGCGATCAGCGCATTCATAATCTTGTGACCCATCAGCAATACGCTGTCGTTGGCCTCGGCCAGCTGGATCAGTCGATCTGCTGCGGCGCTGGCTCGCTCGTTAGCCTGGCCAATAGCCTCGGTATGGCTGGCGAAGCCAAGGAACCAGGCCGAACGAAACGCCAGGCGCCAGAGCCGTGAGGGTAAGAGCGGCAGGCCCCAGTTCGGATAGGGCAGATGTGGTTCTGCGAACACCGGATCGGGCACCTCGCAGCAATCGCATTCCAAGTGCGACCGCGACTCTATGCAACGCTGCAGGGAGCTGCAGACGACGATGCCAACGGAGCCGGCCAGCTGCACCAGACTGTCCGGACGCTCGGCGGCGACAACCTCGGCAACGTTATAGCGCTCGACCCAGGTCTTCATGCCTTTAGGGGTGCTCCAGCGCGCCGCGCCATGGTCGGGTCTGCCGTGCCGCACGAGGATGATTTGCATGAGTGTCAACCGAGGTCGGGATCGAACAGGCCTCGCGGGCTTGCATCCGCTGCGGCTTAGAGGGGATATCGGCGGAAATCTTGAACGAATCGCCCCGGCACAACTGCCGGGGCGATGGCTGTCACTTGTCCAGCTCGTCCTGCTTTTCGAGGAATTCTTCTTCGAGCATTGCATCCTTGACGGCCTGCGGCTGCTCGTCGAGCAGCGGGTCATTCAGCTCGCCGCTCGACAGCACGCGGGTATCCAGCTTGCCCATCAGATGCTCCAGCGCGTGCTGCATCTTGTCCGCGGCACCGTCGACCGCAAGCTGCAATGACTCCGCCTTGTGCGTCACCGACACCGCCTGATGCCCCTTGGGTCGCGCCTCGATCTGGCAACGCTTGTCATCGGCGCCAGCCTTCTGCGCATTTTCGTCGCTGATATGGACCTCGACTCGAGTGATGAAATCATCGAAGCGCTCTAGCCGATCCTCAACGGTCGTACCGACCCACTCGTGCAGCTCGACACTGCCGGGAATGTGGTTGCTATTGACCTGAACATGCATACGACTACTCCTGATAGATGACGTACCTACTAGGGTTCGAGGCATACGCGGCTCCGAGGTTCAGCTGCTTCGTCCGGTTGCCGATCTTGGCGAGTCGGCTGGCTGGTTCGCCAGGAATGTATTTTCTATGAGTCGTTCATTCCTGCATCAGCGCACGATAGCGCTGCTGGTATTGATCGTATGGAAGGTTCTCGCTCATCAGCTGCTTGAGTTGGTGCTGAAGGTAGGCATCTTTGCTCAGCGGCGCATCGGCGGACTTCTCGGCGACGACACCGAGGCTCTGGGCTCCGCTGGGAAACAGTTGATGGGTCAGTTCCGCGATCTTGTCCTCGGCGCTGATGAACTTGTCTGGTCGGCCGCCGCCCCATCGAGCGTCATACTCGGCCTGACCGACCTGGCGGCCATTCTCATAGACACGAATGTCGGCGTAGCTCATATACAACAGCAGGTCCCAGCGCCACGTACCGGTATAGGTCGTACTCAACGGGCAACGAGTCGGGCTGCTGCCCGCAGCAAGCTGTCGGGTCTTGAAGCCCTTGTCCCGAAGCAGTTGTTGATAGGTAGTATTGAAGCCCGCACGGAGCCCGGCAGCCGGTATCGTGCAGATCTCGGGCGCGAGCTCAGCCGATAGATTGGCGGGAGTGACGGTCTGCTTGATACTGCAGCCGGTCATGAAAAGCATGGCGAAAAGTATGGGCAGCGGCGCGGCGCGCATGTTGACGTCCTGTCTGGAAACAAAAGGGACGGCATTGTGCCATCAAGCCGCGTGGCGAGTCGTGTCGGCTCGCTTGCTGGCCAGGTCCGCTCGCCCGCCGAGGAACCAGCCCACCGCACCCCACACTGCCGCGCATACGGCACCGACCAGGGCAACCAGCCAGGCGCCATGGCCGAGGCTGTCGAGCAGGCTCTTGGCCCAGCCGCTCATGGCATCACCGCCTCGATAGACCACGGTATCGATGAAGTTCTTCGCCTTGTACTTGCTTTCGGCATCCAGCGGCGCGAAGAGCATTTCCCGACCCGGGCGGACGAAAGCGTACTCGCCGATGCGGCGGACAATCATCACGGCGGCCAGTACGGCAAAGGTCGGTGCCAGTGCCAGCCCGATGAAGCCCAGGCAGACCAGAGCCGGAACAGCGGCGAGCAACACGCGCACGCCAAGCCGCTGCGCAATCCGTCCAGTAATGAACAGTTGCGACAGCAACGCGCCGGCCTGCACCACGAAGTCGATCGCGCCGAAAACCC
This sequence comes from Stutzerimonas stutzeri, assembly GCF_038561965.1. Lineage (NCBI taxonomy): Bacteria > Pseudomonadati > Pseudomonadota > Gammaproteobacteria > Pseudomonadales > Pseudomonadaceae > Stutzerimonas > Stutzerimonas stutzeri. The sequence goes on from NZ_CP139348.1 coordinate 4,390,050, forward strand.
GCACCTGCTCGGCGCGGTCCGGGAACAGCTCAGCGACCAGCCGTGCCTGCTCGAAGTAGAGAAAGGTGCTGGCCGTGGTCAGCAGCAGCACGAACACCGCGACGCCCAGCAGGTAGCTCGAGCCCAGCACTCGCGTCAGGCCACTGAATGGGTTGCCAGCAACCGGACGCTTCGGGCTTTCGGCATGCTCGGCACCGGGGCGACCGGCGCCCCGAACCTCGCGCCAGGCCATCAGGTAGTGCTTGATGGCCACCGCAGCGGCCAGCAGCAGCGCCGCCAGCAGCATCAGGCCAAACTGCCCGAGCACACCTACCAGCAGTGCACTCAGCGCCGGGCCAACCAGCCCGCCAACGCTCGCACCGGCAGCAATGAAGGCGAATAACCGGCGTGCCTGGGGGGCGTCGAACACGTCGGCCATCAAGCTCCAGGCCACCGACACCACGAACAGGTTGTAGACCGATATCCACACGTAGAACACCCGCGCCAGCCAGATGTTGTCCTGCAACAGGAAGAACAATCCGGCGAACAGCAGCAGGTTGACGCAGAAGAAGCCGTACACCCAGTCGATGTAATGAATGCGCGCCACGCGCGAGTTGAGCCAGGCGAACAGCGGCACCGCCACCAGCATGGCGAAAAAAGTGGCGGTGAACAGCCACTGCAGGTTTTCGACGCCGCCCTGAATGCCCATCGACTCGCGAATCGGCCGCAGCATGAAGTAGCCGGCAAACAGGCAGAAGAACAGCCCGAACCCACCAAGCGCCGCGCGCAGCTCGCCGGGACGGGCATTGATCAGGGCTGCACCGCGCGTGGCTAGCGAAGTGGACATCCGGCCTCCGGTAGATGGCGAACAGGTGCCGCAGCGATCAGCGGAAGGCCTCGACGATCATTTGCCGCTGCCGCGCGTCCGGCAGCCGACCCTGCCCGGCGAGCAGATTGTCCGCCATGTAGCGCGGATTCGAGGTCGCCGGGATGACCGCCGTCACCGCCGGCTCGGCGAGGATGAACTTGAGCAGCAGCTGCGCCCAGGAGCTGGCATCGATATCGGCGGCCCAAGCCGGCAGCGGCTTGTCCTTGACGCGCGAAAGCAGATTGCCGCGCGTGAACGGCCGGTTGATCAGCGTAGCGATGCCATTGTCGGCGCAGTACGGCAGCAGTTGCTTCTCCGCGTTGCGCTCGCTGACCGAGTAGTTGAACTGCACGAAATCGACCTTCTCCTGCTTGAGTGTCTCCAGCAGCCGGTCATGGGCAGACTCCAGATAGTGGGTCACGCCGATGTAGCGCACCCGTCCGTCCTGCTTGAGTTCGCGCAGCAGGCCGAGCTGGGTGGCGGTGTCCTGCAGGTTGTGCACCTGGATCAGGTCGATGGTGTCTGTCTGCAGCGCCTGGAAACTTGCCTCGATCTGAGCCATGCCCCGCTCACGGCCGGTGGAGGAAACCTTAGTTGCGAGGAAGACCTTGTCGCGCTGGCCAAGACGCTTGGCCAGTTCCCCGACGACACGCTCAGCATTGCCATAGCTCGGCGCGGTATCGATCAGCGAGGCGCCTCCCTCGACCAGCACGCGCAACACCTCGAGCAGGCGCTGCATTTTTGGGTCGTCCAGGCTCATGTTGTGCGTGATCGAGGTACCGAGCCCGATCACCGGAAGCGCTTCGCCCGTCGCTGGAATTGGCCGCGTGCGCAGCGCTTCAGCTGCTCGCAACAGCGACGGCAACAGAGGCCCGAGCGCCAGAATCGCGGCGGCAATGGCGGAACGTTGAATAAGCTGGCGGCGCGTCGGCATGGGCGGGTCCTTCGGAGAGCAATGGCATCGACTCCTGAGTATGGTCGAGCGAAGCCATCGATTTTCCGTACCGACGAATGGAGCTTTTCGCGATGTTTCAGCAGGATCAGAGTCAGACAGTCAGCGGCCTTTTCGTCGGAGCAGGCTACAAATGCTGGCAATATGCCGGCACTTCGCGTTTACTGCCCCCCGCGCCCAGAACCGCCGCAGTACGACGCTCAACGCAACAGCCGAGACATGCATGCCGAACTTTCGTCGCCCGCCGCGCAATGCAAAACCCGTCGCGCCCCGTACGCCACGCTCGCTGCGCCGGCGCGGCCTGACCAGCCTCGGTTATGCCGCCGGGCTGCTGCTGGTGTTCATTCTCAGCCTGCTCCTGCTCCCGCGTGACAGTGGTCTGGGCAGGCTGTTGTGGAGCGCTCTGTAAAACAGCGCTCAGGTGCGAAAGCGTCCAACCAGCTCTGCCAGTGTCTTCGCCAGGCCGGACAACTGCTGGCTGGCAAGCATGCTCTGTGATGAGTACGTTGCCGCCTCGTTGGACAGATCACGGATATCGGTGATGTTGCGAGCGATCTCCTCGGTCACGCTGCTCTGTTCCTCACATGCCGTGGCGATCTGCGCGGCCATATCGTTGATGCGCTGCACCGACACGGACGTTTCCCCGAGCACCTGATCGACACCCGCCGCCCGCTCGACGCTGTCCCGCGCTTTATCGCTGCCGGCCCGCATGGCATGCACGGCCTTGCCGACACCGCTCTGCAGGCGTTCGATGCGCGCCTGGATGTCCTTGGTCGAATCCTGAGTGCGCGCGGCCAGTGCCCGCACCTCATCGGCCACCACGGCAAAGCCGCGCCCCTGCTCACCTGCACGGGCGGCTTCGATGGCGGCGTTGAGCGCCAGCAGATTGGTTTGCTCGGCAATACCGCGAATTACCTCCAGCACCGCGCCGATGCTGGCAGTTTCCTCTTCAAGCGCAGCGATGGTCTGCGAAGCGCCTTCAACCTCCTGGGCGAGCTGACGGATCGATCGAATGGTGCTACTAACCACTGCAGCACCCTGGCGCGACTGGGATTCCGCAGCACGAGCCGCGTCCGACGCATTCTGTGCATTGAGTGCGACTTCATGCACCGCAGCACTCATTTCAGTCGCCGCCGTGGTGACCTGATCGACCGCAGCGTGCTCGCTGCTGATCAGCTGGTCGTTGGTCTCGGCCATGCTGGCCATACCCCGCGCAGCGCTCTCGACCTCTGCGGTAACCCGACCGACTTCGGCAATCATCGGTTGCAGTCTGTCGAGAAAACGGTTGAAGGCATTGCCGAGCTGGCCCAGCTCGTCGGCCGAGCGCACTTCCAGGCGAGCGCGCAGATCACCGTCGCCGTCGGCAATTTGCTGCAGGCGGTCGAGCAGACGACGCATCGGATGCAACACCACCATCGGCAAACCCAGTATCAACAGCACGCAGCCCAGCAGGCCGATGGCCAATACCGTGCCCTGCTGTCGAGCCGTGGCTGCGCCTTCGGCAATGGCCTCCTTGCCTACGGTCTCGGCCGCGGCCTCCTCGAGTTCGCCCAGCTTGTCGATCGCGTCGCGCATGGCGTCGAAGCGAGCCTCACCATCGCCGAAGCTCAGCGCGCTGGCAGCCTGAGGGTTCATGTCGACCTGCTCGATGACGCGGCGGGATACCGCCGACCACTGCTCAAAGCCGCGTTTGAACTGTTCAACCAGCGCCAACGCCTCGGCACCCGGCTGCATGGCCGCGTACTTCTGCACCCGATCGTAGGCCTGCTTGAGGTTCTCCGCGTGAGTTGCCTTGAGCGCCTGGACATGGGCATCCGCATCGCTGTCGAGCAGGCTGCGCTCCGCGACGAAGGCCTGATACAGGTCACGATCGGCATTGAGTAACAGGGCGATGGCGGGTAGATGACGTTCAGCCAGGACCGCACTGGAATCTGTGACGCGCTCTATTCCGCGCATCCCGAATATACCCATCAACACCAGCAACAGGGCCAGTGCCACGATGGGCAGGGTGATTTTCCAGCGGAATCCGAGATCGGTGAAAAAGCGGGACATGATTTCGCTCCTTGGCGGCTTATCCTGGCTATCGGCCGCGCTTGCCGCGGCAACAGGTCGCTGGTCGACAAATGCACAAGCACTGCCGGGGACCGTTGAGCCATATCAACCGGGCTCCGCACCTCAGTACTTTGGGATGAATACCATGGTGGCATGGCGATCTTTCACTCATCAGCCGATAAGGTGAGCGAAAGCCATGCCGCCGAACGGCCTGCAGACCGCAGCTTCGGCGCCGATAACAATGAACAGCCTGCGACGGCTAGTGCGGGAGCGGCCGGTTTTCCCGCTTCGTACCCTCAAAGCGCGAGTACTGCCCATGATTTCGCTCTCCCGATTCAAGCCTGGTCACACCCAGTCCAGCGGCACCGCAAGCCTGCTCTGTTCAGCGCAGCAGCTAGCGCAGCAACTGGCGACGCTTCGCATCAACCCGACCTACATCGCCGGATTCGTCTCGCCGCATGTCGATCTGGATGATGTCGCCAGGCAGGTTTCGCAGCGCTTTCCAGCAGCCACGATCAGCCTCTGCACCACCGCAGGCGAGCTATCCAGCGAGGGCCAGCGACTGTATTGCGCCACTGGAGCGCAGTGGGATCGGGTGGTATTGCAGTTGTTCGATGCCAGCGTCATCGCCGCCGCTGAGATCGTCCGCGTGCCGCTGGAGTGCGAGGACATTCGCGGGCAAGGCCAACGGCTATCCATGGGTGAACGCATCGCGCGCCTCACCTCCTCGATCAAACGTGTACAGGTGTCGATGAAGATCGACTACCGCGACACCCTGGCCAACATCTTTTTCGATGGCCTTTCCGCTTCTGAGTCGTTCTTCATGGAGGCGCTGTATGAATCCGGACGCTTCCCCTGCCTGTTCGTCGGCGGTTCGGCCGGCGGCAAGCTGGATTTCCAGAAGACCCAGCTGCACGACGGCAAGCGCAGCTATCAGAACCATGCGCTGATCGTCTTCCTCAAGTGCGCGCGGGATGTGCGCTTCGGCGTTTTCAAGAGCCAGAATTTCGAACCGACGCCGCTCAGCCTGAATGTGCTTAGCGCCTCGCTGGAAGACCGTTACATCAGCCAGGTAGTCGACTCGCGCGGCAATATCCGCACGATGGTGCAGGCCCTCTGCGAAGCGCTCAAGTGCGCACCGCAGGAACTCGAACAACGACTCGCCGACTATTCGTTCGCCATCCGCGTCGGCGAGGAAGTGTTCGTCCGCTCGATCTCGCAGATCGACTTCGCCAACGAGCGCGTACACCTGTTCTGCGATGTGGCGCCCGGAGAGGAGCTGATCATGGTCAAGCGCACACCGCTGGCCGAGGCTACCCGCCGCGACTATCAGCAGTTCATGCGTAACAAGCCCGGCAAGCCGCTGGTGGGCATCCTCAACGACTGCATCCTGCGCCGGTTGAATAACGAACAGGCCCTGGGCGGCATGGACCCGGTGTTCGATGACGTGCCTGTAGCCGGTTACTCGACCTTCGGCGAGATCCTCGGGCTTAACCTGAACCAGACACTGACCGCGGTGTTCTTCTTCCGTACCAACGGCAAGGACGATTTCCACGACGAGTACACCGACAACTTCATCGCCTACCACGGTGAGTTCAAGGCCTTCTTCCTGCGCCGGCAGATCAAGAAGCTCACCGGCCTTAGCCAGGTGGTGGTCAAGCAGATCGAGCAGTTCAAACGCCAGGACTACAGCAGCGCCGTGGACGTCGGCGGGCTGGACGAGCACATTCGCCCGGTGTTTCGCGGGCTGGCTGATCTGGGCCAGGTCCTGTCCCAGGCCGACGAGCAGCGCCGGTCCATTTCCGACCAGGTAAGCCAGTGCGCCACCGAACTGCATGGTTCCATGGACGACCTGACCGTGAACATCAACCAACAGGGCGCGGTAATCGAACAGGCCGGCAGCTCGGTCAAGCAGATGGTCAAACAGGCTGACGAAGTGGTCGGCAGCGCGCGTGAGCTCGCGCAGTCGAGCCAGCGCATTCAATCTGTAGTGCAGACCATCCAGCAGATCGCCGGGCAAACCAATCTGTTGGCGCTCAACGCTGCAATCGAAGCCGCGCGCGCCGGCGAGATGGGCCGGGGCTTTGCGGTGGTCGCCGACGAGGTGCGCAAGCTGGCGGAGATCACCGGCAAGAATGCCGAGGAGATCGGCACCGATATCGACCGGCTGGCCAGCGAGATTCGCGCAGTGGCGCAACACATCGAGACGCAATCGGCCGGCGTCGGTTCGCTGACCGGACTGCTCGATGCACTGGAAAACTCCAGCAACCTCACCGCCGGCACATCGCGCCAGACCAAGGGCGTCGCCGACATGCTGATTGGCCTGACGGCACGCTGACACGGTCTGCGGATCGATGAATGAACCAGGCGCTATCCTGCCAGTCGTTCGCGAATAGCGGCGTAGGGATAGGCCTCCAGCGAAGCGAAACCGGGGATCTGCCGCGCCTTGAGCTTGGTGAACACCGGCACGCTGATGCCGCAGAGAAAGCGTGTCAGGCATTCGCCGCTCGGTGCGTCGCCCTTGAGTTGCCGGTAGCGCTGGCTGAAGTCGGCGCAACGGGCCTCCAGGTCGATCCCGGTGAGTGGCGCCAACGCAGGCGGCTCAGGCAGTTGCGCGACCTGCCCCCGGCAGACCGAGCAGTGGCCGCACTGCGCCGGCGCCTGGCGATCACCGAAGTACACGGCTAGTCGCTGGCTGAGGCATTCGCCTGACTCGAATAACGCCAGCATGTTGTCGATGCGGGTGATCTCGCTCCCTTCGTGCTGCTTGAAGTAGGCGTGCAGCTCGGTGCTCAGCGCCTCTGCATCAAAGCCCCCATCGAGCAACGCATAGACTTCCGTCATCTGCTTGCTCTCCAGTTCGATCCAACCCTTTTCCTGGAAGTACTCCAGCGCCTTGACCACCCGTGCGCGGTCAGCGCCATGTTGCTGATAGAGCGCGTCGAAATCCAGGGTGCACCAGGTTCGTGCCCGCGCCGAGGTGTGCACGATGGCTTCGACGAACTGGCGGCGCTCGCCTTCGAACTTGGCGGTCAGCGTTTCGGGCTCGAGCAGGTACTTGAAGCGATATTCGGCGAAATAAGCGAAACGCGGGGCAATGATGCCGCGCAGCTCGAGCTGCACCAACAGTGTCTTCAGCGGCAACTGGCGGATGTTGCTCTGGTCGGACAGCTGATTGAGCATCAGCTCCCACTGCCCGCCTGTGCCTGCCTGCAAAACCTCGTCGAGCACGCAGCGGATGCCCTCACGTTCCGGCGTGTCGCCGTAGACGAAGTTCTGCAGCACGTTGAGGCTGTCGCGATTGGCCAACACCAGGCAATCGGACGGCTGCCCATCACGTCCGGCGCGGCCGATTTCCTGGCTGTAATTCTCCACGGACTTGGGCAGGTCATAGTGCACCACGTTGCGAATATCCGACTTGTCGATGCCCATGCCGAAGGCGATGGTGGCAACGATGCAGTTCAACTCGCCGGCCATGAAACGGCGCTGGATCGCCTCGCGCAGCTCATGGTTCATCCCGGCGTGATAGGCGCTGGCCGGGAATCCCCGCTGCTCCAGGTGCTCGGCGACCTGCTCGGCAGTCTTCTGCTGGGTGACGTAGACGATGGTGGGCTGGCCGGTCTTGTCTGCCAGCCATTCCACCAGCCGGCGCTGCTTGCTGAAGCCGGCGACCGGCTCGACCAGTAGGTTGAGGTTGGGCCGATAGAAGCCGGTGGTAACCACATCGTCCGCGTCGATGGCGAACTTGGCCTGCATGTCGGCGATCACCGGCGGCGTCGCCGTGGCCGTCAGCAGCAGCGTTTGGGGAATATTGAACTGGCGCTGATAGTCGGGAAGCTTGAGGTAGTCCGGGCGGAAGTTGTGGCCCCATTCGGAAATACAGTGCGCCTCGTCCACCACCAGCAGGGAGATTGGCACCTGGCTGATGAAGTTGCGGAAGCGCTCGTTCTTCAGCCGCTCCACCGAGATCATCAGGATTTTCAGCTCACCGGCTTTGGCGCGCGCCATGGTCTGGCTGGCCTGCTCACGACTCTGCGCCGAGTCGATACTGCCGGCGGCGATGCCATGGCGGTGCAGAAAGGCCAGCTGATCCTGCATCAGCGCCAGCAGCGGCGAAACCACCAGCGTCAGGTGCGGCAATAGCAACGCGGGCAGTTGGTAGCACAGGGATTTGCCCGAGCCGGTCGGGAAGATCGCCGCCGCCGAGCGGCCGGCCACCACGGCGCGAATGGCCTGTTCCTGGCCAGGACGGAAACCGTCGTAGCCGAACGTCTGGGCAAGAGTCTGTTCGATCATGCTGAGTCACTCCTTTGACTGGAGGCCGGAGGGTAGCAAAAGGAGGGAGACGGTACTGCAAAGCGGCCGGCAGGTGTGGCCGGCCATCCGGAAATGCCGAGATCGAGATGCAAGCACGAGCACGACAGGCAACAAGCGAAGCGGCCAGCCATTTCAGTCAATCGGGGGGATTGGAATCGGCAATTACTGTTAGCCAGCTATCTACCTCTAGGATAGCCGGGCTCCTGAGAACAAACACAAGCGCCGCCGGGTCAGGTGACCCGGCACGCAAACAGGACGGACCTATGAACTAGAACAGGATGCCCTGCCATGCGTGCAACCCTTATTGCCACTGCCCTGCTGTTTTCTTCTCTCGCCCAAGCCCATGATGCCAACGTCGAGCCCTATAGCTACGGCACCCAGCTGGATGTCGCCGCGGTCCTTTCGCTGAAGATCAAGCCGACGCCGAACTGCGAAGTAACCGACGCGGTGATGACTTATCGCGATTCGACCGGAGCCGAGCGCAAGCTGGCTTACCGGACGCTGTCCGAAGCCTGCAAATATCAGAACTGAGCACTAGCAGAGCCAGGCTAAAACGAAGCGGCCTCGAGCGCGACTGAGGCGCCGGGCTCAACGCCGGCGCGGGTCGCGCTCAGCGGAGCGTCAGAAGCGATCGCGGATGGCCACTTCATCAAATGGCAGCTTGCCGATGCGCGGCTTTGGCTCGGCTGCACGCTTGCCCACCGCGACCATCATGGCGATCACATGGTTGTCCGGCAGGTTGATCAGCTTGCCGACCGCGTCGAAGTCGAAACCATCCATGGGACAGGAATCCAGGCCCTTGGCGCGCGCGGCAAGCATCAGCGTTTGCGCCATAAGCCCGCAGCTGCGCATGGTTTCGTCGCGCTGGACCTGTGGCTTGTCACGGTAGTAGGCGTCGATGGCGCCGGCCATGAAATCCTGCACCTCGCTTGGCGCACCGTCCCAGACACGGCGGACATTCTTTTCCCAGCTGTCGACCTGGGCGCAGACCACCACCAGCATCGAGGCATCGGTCATCTGCGCCTGGTTCCAGCCCACCTCGCGGACCTGCGCGCGCAATGCCGGGTCGCTGACTTCGACCAGTCGCACGTGTTGCAGGTTGAAGGCGGACGGCGCCAACAATGCCAGCTGCAGCAGCTCGTCCTTCTCTTCACGACTCAGCTGGAAGCTCGGGTCATAGACCTTGACGGCGCGGCGGGTGCGGATGGCTTCTTCTGTATTCATGGCGGCTCCTCGTAAAAAACAGTGGCGCCATGCTAAGGGCGCCGACCGAGCGAATCCATGTGGCGTCACCGATAACAACCATCGACAACCTCGATGCAAACGACCACGGCACCAACAAAAAGCCGCCCGAAGGCGGCTTTTTCGATGACGCGGCGCGCAGCTTAGAGCTGTGGGCCGGCGTTGCGGATGGCGTCGGAGACGTCGAACTTCTTGAAGTTCTCGACAAACTTGGCTGCCAGTTCCTTCGCGGACTGGTCGTAGGCGCTCTTGTCAGTCCAGGTGTTGCGCGGGTTCAGCAGCTGGGTGTCGACCCCGGCGACGGCCCTCGGCACGTCCAGGTTGATGATCGGCAGGTGCTCGGTCTCGGCACCAATCAACGCACCGCTCTGGATCGCAGCAATCACCGCACGGGTAGTCGGGATGTTGAAGCGTTTGCCAACGCCGTAGCCACCGCCGGTCCAGCCGGTGTTGACCAGGTAGACCTTGGAGCCGAAGCCATTGATGCGCTTGATCAGCAGCTCAGCGTACTCGCCAGCCGGACGCGGGAAAAACGGCGCGCCGAAGCAGGTGGAGAAGGTCGATTTGATGCCGCTGCCCGAACCCATTTCGGTAGAACCGACCAGCGCGGTGTAACCGGACAGGAAGTGGTAGGCGGCCTGCTCGTTATTGAGGATCGACACGGGCGGCAGTACGCCGGTCAGGTCACAGGTCAGGAAGATGACCGCATTCGGCTCGCCGCCAAGGTTCTTCTCGGAACGCTTCTCGACGTGCTGCAACGGATAGGCGGCGCGGCTGTTCTGGGTCAGGCTGGCATCGGCGTAGTCCGGCAGGCGGGTGCGCTCGTCGAGCACGACGTTTTCCAGCACAGCGCCAAACTTGATGGCTTTCCAGATCACCGGCTCGTTCTTCTCGGACAGGTCGATGCACTTGGCGTAGCAGCCGCCCTCGATGTTGAACACGCGACCAACGCCCCAGCCATGTTCGTCATCGCCGATCAGATAGCGGCTTTCGTCGGCCGACAGGGTGGTCTTGCCAGTGCCGGACAGACCGAAGAACAGGGTTGTATCGCCGTCTTCGCCGATGTTGGCCGCGCAGTGCATTGGCAGTACGTCGACGTCCGGCAGCAGGAAGTTCTGCACCGAGAACATGGCTTTCTTCATTTCACCGGCGTACTGCATGCCAGCGATAAGCACTTTCTTCTCGGCGAAGTTGATGATCACGCAGCCATCGGAATTGGTGCCGTCACGCTCGGGTACACACTGGAAGAACGGTGCGTTGAGGATGCGCCACTCGCTCAGGCTGGCCTGGTTGAATTGCTCGGGGGTGATGAACAGGCAGCGGCCGAACAGGTTGTGCCAGGCAGTCTCGGTGGTCATCTTGACCGGCAGGTAGTGCTCAGGGTCGGCGCCGACATGAACGTGAGAAACAAAGCTGTCGCGCTCGGCAATATAGGCTTCGACGCGATTCCACAGCGCTTCGAAGTTGCCAGCCGGGAATGGACGATTGATCGGGCCCCACGCAATCTTGTGCTGGGTGCTTGGCTCTTCGACGATGAAGCGGTCAGCCGGAGAACGACCCGTGCGGTGCCCGGTCTTAACCACCAGAGAGCCATTGGCGGACAGTTCGCCCTCAGCGCGCTTGACGGCTTCTTCAATCAGTTGAGCGGTGCTGATGTCGGTATACACGGCGTTGGTGGCTTGCGTCATGAGTGTCCCCGTCGGCCTGTGGGCCGATTCCTCCATGCTGTTGTAGTTCGCGGTAGAGCGAACTACATCGAAAAAAGTGCGCGCGATTATGCCAGATAATGCGCCGCGCTGGGTATGAGGCCGTGATGGCCAAATAGTTCACTACCTGCGAGCAGGTCCATGCCTTCCGCGCTCGCCGCTGCGCCGGCTTGGCTGAGCGCGGGCACCCATGTTTGCCGCATCAATGGCGAGTGTCCGACGGCGCATCGCTGCCGCCACCAGCAAACAGCTGGGAAATGTCAGCTGCGTCGTAGGTGTACTTCTCGTTGCAGAACTGACAGTCGATGCTCACCGAGCCACCCTGCTCGGCCACCAGCTGCTGGGCGTCCTGCTCGCCCAAACTGATCAGCGCACGAGCGGAACGCTCACGCGAGCAGCTGCAACGAAAGCGGATCGGCAGGGCATCGAACAGGCGCAGTTGCTCTTCGTGATAGAGGCGGTGCAATACGGTCGCGCCATCCAGCCCGAGCAGCTCTTCCGCGGTAAGGGTATCGGCCAGGGTACGCAGATGCTGCCAGCTGGCGTCGCGCTCGTCGGCATCCTTGATGCGGTCGGCCGGCAGCTGCTGCAACAGCAGCCCACAGGCACGGCGGCTGTCGGCGTTCAGCCAGAAGCGCGTCGGCAACTGTTCGGACGCGGCGAAATAGTTGGCCAGGCATTCGGCCAGATTGACCCCATCCAGGCCAACGATACCCTGGTAGCGCTGACCATTTGCCGGGTCGACGGTGATCGCCAGCATGCCCTCGGGCATCAGCTCGGCCAGGGATGCGCCCGCCTCGATCTGCTCGGCATGGTAGCGGGCGATACCGCGCACATCACGCGCGCTGGAACACTCGACCATCAGCAACGGCACGGCGCCGCTGGAGCGCGCCTGGAGAATCAACAGCCCTTCGAACTTGAGCGTGCCGACCAGCAAAGCAGCGGCGGCCAGCAGCTCGCCGAGCAGCTGGGCGACGGGCTCGGGGTAGGTATGCTTGGCCAGGACATGCTGGAAGCTTTGATCAAGCGTGGCGATTTCGCCGCGAACATCGGAATCATCGAAGATAAAACGCTGGGTTTGGTCGGACATACCGGGCTCGCAGGAAACAGCAGAGGAATCCGCCGATTTTAGGCGCAAAGCCTCGCATGGACCAAGGGCGACGGCTGGACGGGCAAGGTAAGTAAAGGAAAGCTGAACCCCGACTGAACGACTTGCATGTGGCCAGGACAGCGGCAATGGCGCCCACTACCATCGCGCGCCATCAAATCCGCGGTCGAAATTGCCCATGTCCATGCACACCCCCCAGGCCCGCTGGCGTCCGTTGCCACTGCTTATCTGCAATCTGTTCGCCGGCCTGTTGTTGCTCAGCTGGCTATGGCCGACCACCCGAGCGCTGTGGGATGCCGCCGACCACGCAGTGTTTCACCTGCTCAACGGCTCACTGGGCGTCGTCGAATGGTGGGATTGGTTGTGGGCGCTGAGCAGTATTCGGGTATTCGACATACTGGTCGGCGCGCTCCTGCTGACCTTGCTGATTCGCCGCGATTGGCTGTTCGCCCAGATCCAATTGCGCCCTGCGCTATTCACCTTCATCGGTTTGTTGCTGGTATTGCTGGTGATCCGCGTGATGGTGACCAAGCTGGCCGGCCACTTCGGCTGGCAGCATGCAAGCCCGTCGATGGAGATCGTCGGCGCGTATCACCTGAGCGATCACTTTCCACTGCTCGAGCGGATATTCGAAGTCAAAGATCGCTCCAGCCGTAGTTTCCCTGGCGACCACGCCTCGGTGCTGTTGATCTGGGGGTTGTTCATGGCGCTGTTCGCCCGTGGCGGGCGCCTCGCTGTGGTGCTGGGCGTCACCGTGCTGTTCATTTTGCCACGCCTGGTTGCCGGCGCGCACTGGTTCAGCGACGACTTCGTCGGCGGCCTATTGATCGCAGCGCTGGCGCTCGGCTGGGGTTACTGCACACCGGTCGCCGCGCATATCGCGACACTGCTGCAGTGGATCGCCCGCCCGCCGATGCAGCTGGCAGGCAAACTACCGTTACTGCGACAGATGGCGATATTGCGCGACTAGTCGGGTTTGAAGTCGCGCAGATATTGAATCTGCCGACGCTGCTTCTTGCTCGGCCGCCCGTCCGTCTGCATGCCTAACGCGCCCGCCTTGCGCTGCGCTGCCGCCTCCTCGCGTGCGGCCAGGCTTTGCGGCGTCTCTTCATAGAGTGTCTGCGCCTCGGGCGCACCACGGCGCACTGCAGATAACGCGCGAATGAGCACCCTTCGCTCGTCGAAACCAATGCGGATCACCAGCTCGTCGCCTACCTTGGGCTCCTTGCTGGGCTTGCAGCGCTCGCCGCGGCAGTGCACCTTGCCGCCCTCGATAGCCGCCTTGGCCAGCGCGCGGGTCTTGAAGAAGCGCGCGGCCCATAACCATTTGTCCAGGCGCACCTTGTCGTCGTCTTTTTCAGCCATTGTCCAGCTCTAGCTCCTACATGTCGTTCTAGGGTGTTATAGACGGATGCAGTTGTCATGCGCGCCGACTAGAATGCCCGCAAAATCTTCGGACGCCCCCATTGAAGAGACTCGACCCACACACCGTAATTGGTCTGCGTGAATGGATCGCCCTGCCGGATCTCGGCGTGGTGGGCCTGCGCGCGAAGGTCGATACCGGAGCCAGCACCTCGGCGCTGCATGCCACCGAGATCAGCGAATTCGAACGCGACGGCCAGCGCTGGGTTCGCTTCACCGCGCACCTGGGCACTCTGGTGCAGCGCCGCCATCGCTGCGAAGCGCCACTGGTTACCCGCAAGCTGATCAAGAGCTCCAACGGTCAGGTGCAAACGCGTTACGTGGTACGCACGTTGCTGGCGCTCGGTAGCCACGTGTGGCCGGTCGAGTTCACTCTCACCTGCCGCAAGACCATGCGCTACCGACTGCTGCTCGGCTCCAAGGCGCTGGTCGACGGGCAATGGCTGATCGATCCGTCGCGAACCTATATCCAGGACAAACCCCAGATCCTCACTTCCTCCGGTGCTCAATGAAAATCGCCGTGCTGTCGCGCAATCCGCGCCTGTATTCCACCCGACGCCTGGTCGAAGCCGGTCAGCAACGGGGCCATGAGGTGGTGGTGATCGATACGCTGCGCGCGTACATGAACATTGCCAGCCACAAGCCGCAGATCCACTACCGCGGCAAGCCGCTGGAAGGCTTCGATGCGGTGATCCCGCGCATCGGCGCCTCGGTGACATTCTATGGCTGCGCGGTGCTGCGCCAGTTCGAGATGCAGGGTGTGTTTCCGCTCAACGAGTCGGTGGCGATCGCCCGCTCGCGCGACAAGCTGCGCGCGCTGCAACTGCTGTCGCGCCGCGGCGTCGGCCTGCCGGTGACCGGTTTCGCCCACTCGCCCGATGACATCCCCGACCTGATCCAGATGGTCAACGGCGCGCCATTGGTGATCAAGGTGCTGGAGGGCACCCAGGGCATCGGCGTGGTGCTCTGCGAAACCGAGAAAGCGGCTGAATCGGTGATCGAGGCCTTCATGGGGCTCAAGCAGGACATCATGGTGCAGGAGTACATCAAGGAAGCCGGCGGCGCTGACATCCGCTGTTTCGTTGTTGGCGACAAGGTCATCGCAGCCATGAAGCGCCAGGCCAAGCCCGGTGAGTTCCGCTCCAACCTGCACCGCGGTGGCTCTGCCAGCCTGATCAAGATCACCCCGGAAGAGCGCATGACCGCCATCCGCGCGGCCAAGGTGATGGGCCTGAACGTAGCAGGCGTCGACATTCTGCGCTCCAATCACGGCCCGCTGGTGATGGAGGTCAACTCCTCGCCAGGCCTGGCCGGTATCGAAGAGACCACCGGCAAGGATGTTGCCGGGCTGATCATCCAGTACCTGGAAAAGAACGGCGGGCCGCACCTGACCCGCACCAAGGGCAAGGGCTGACCGACCAGCCCTGCGAGCCGGCTATTCCGCCGGCTTGCCCTGCACCGCATCGCGCGGCAACAGCAAGCCCAGCGGCAGACTGACCCTGGCCTCCAGACCGCCGCCCTCGCGGTTGCGCAGCTCGACGATGCCGCCGTGCTGCGAGGCGATGCGCTTGACGATCGCCAACCCCAGCCCGGCGCCCTGCCCACCGCGGGCACGATCGCCGCGAATGAACGGATTGAAGATGCCTTCCAGCTCAGCCGGGTCCACGCCCGGCCCGCGATCGAGCACGCTGAGCACCACATAGGGCGCGTGCTGATCGCCCGATACATAGGCCGCGACTTCCACCCCGCCGCCGGCATAGCGCAGCGCATTCTCGATGAGGTTGACCAGCAGCCGCTTGATCGACACCCGGCGCAGGGCGAATGGCGGCATCGGCTCGACGCACAGGCGCACGGTTTCCTGCTGCTGGTTGTAGGGCGCCACCACTTCGCGAATCAGCTCACCGAGATCGGTGGTTTCCACCGGCTCGTCGCTGCCGTCACGGACGAAGGCGAGGAACTGGTCGAGGATCGCATTCATGTCCTCGACGTCGCGAATCATGTCCTCGGTCAGCTCGTCGTCGCTGGCCATCAGTTCCAGCGACAGGCGCAGGCGCGTCAGCGGCGTGCGCAGGTCATGGGACACACCGGCCAGCATCAGCTCGCGCTCGCGACCGGCCTGTTCGACGTCCTCGGCCATCTGGTTGAAAGCCCGATAGACCTCGGTCATCTCGCTCGGCGTATCGCTGATCGGCAGCCGCACGCGCCGGCCCTTGCCGATCTGCCGTGCGGCGAAGACCAGCCGCTTGAGCGGCAGGTTGAGCTGGCTGACGAATATCCAGGCTGCGCCGGTCGACAGCAGGCCGATGCCGAGGAACCAGCCGAGCACGCTCCAGATGCGTTGACCGCGCAACGGGTAGGCATACAGCGGTACCTGCACCCAGTCCGGCCCCAGGTTCGGTGCACGCACCCAGATCGCCGTGGATGGCTGGATGCGCACGCGCACCTCGGTGTCGTCGCCCAGCTCGTCGCGCATCTGCCGCTGGAAGATTTCGGTGTAGGGCCAGTGATATTCGCTACGGGGAACGTTCTGCTCGGCCACCAGCTGCAGGCCGGCGGCACGGCCGATACGATCACGATCCTCGATATCGGCGGCCCAATAGGCACGCAGCGTCAGCGCCGCACCATGGCTGTACTGGCGGTCCACCAGCACGTCCTCGTTGGTCATCAGGTAGACCAGCGTCAGGACCTTGGAGAACAGCACCACGATCAGCACCATCCACAGGGTGCGGGCGAAGAAACTTTGCGGGAACCAGAGCGGAGTTTTCATGAAAACGCGGCGGCACGCCTCAGACTACAAGCCGCGAGCTGGACGCGCTCGCGACCTGAGACCGGCCGTGGTCGACTCACTTGTTGCCGTCCGGCACGAATACGTAGCCGACACCCCAGACGGTCTGGATATAGCGCGGTTTGGACGGGTCCGGCTCGATCAGCCGGCGCAGGCGGGAAATCTGCACGTCGATGGAACGCTCCAGCGCATCCCACTCGCGGCCGCGGGCAAGGTTCATCAGCTTGTCGCGGGTCAGCGGCTCACGAGCGTGCTGTACGAGCGCCTTGAGCACAGCGAACTCACCGGTGGTGAGCATGTGCACCTCGTTGCCCTTCTTCAGCTCACGGGTCGCCAGCGACAATTCGTACTCGCCAAAGGTAACGGTTTCGTCTTCGCTGGCCGGCGCGCCAGGTACCTGCGGCGCCTGCCGACGCAGCACCGCACGGATGCGCGCGAGCAATTCACGGGGATTGAAGGGCTTGGCCAGGTAGTCATCGGCGCCCTGCTCCAGGCCCTGGATACGGCTGGCCTCGTCGCCCTTGGCGGTGAGCATGATGATCGGAATCTGATTGTTGCCCTCGCGCAGCCGGCGGCACGCAGACAAACCATCCTCACCCGGCATCATCAGGTCGAGCACCACCAGCTGGAACAGCTCGCGGCTGAGCAGGCGGTCCATCTGCTCGGTGTTTTCCACGGTACGGACGCGGTAACCCTGCTCGTCGAGAAAGCGCTCGAGCAGACGCCGCAAACGGGCATCGTCATCGACGATGAGGATCTTTTCGCCTTCGTTGGCTTGCGCAGTGCTGCTCATGGAAACTCCCAGATGGTCGACGGCGCATTATTGCGCAGTGTTGATCGGCCCTACTGAAGCCATTGTTAGCAGATTTTTCCTGCGCCACCCACTTAGCGTTCTCGAAGTGCCTCTGCTCGCGCGCGGATGATCGGTTTGAGCAGATAGCTCAGCACGCTTTTGTGGCCGGTAATGATATCCACCGTCGCAACCATGCCAGGGATGATCAGCAGCGGTTTCTCTTCGGTGCCCAAGTGGCTCTTGTCGGTGCGCAGATGAATGAGGAAGAAACTGTTGCCCTCCTCATCCGTGATGCTGTCGGCGCTGATGTACTCCAACTCGGCCTTCAAGCCACCGTAGACGGTGAAGTCGTAAGCGCTGAACTTGACCATGGCCTCCTGGCCCGGATGCAGGAAGGCGATGTCCTGCGGACGTACCTTCGCTTCTATCAGGAGCGTATCGTTCAGCGGAACGATCTCCACCATGTCGCTCCCCGGCTGGATGACTCCGCCGATGGTGCTGACCAGCATCTGCTTGACCACACCGCGCACCGGGGAGGTGACCAGGGTACGACGCACGCGATCTTCCAGCGCCTTGCCAGTGGATTGCAGCTTGGAAAGCTCGGTACGCGCCTCGTTGAGCTGAGTCAGAGCGTCGCTGCGAAAGCGCCCACGAGTCTCGCTGATCTTGCTTTCGATTTCCTTGATAGCCGCACTGGCACGGGGCAGTGCCAGGGTAGTGGCATCGAGCTGGCCGCGGCTCTCGACCTCAGCGCGCTTGAGCCGCAGCACTTCCACCGGCGAGATGGCCCCGCTGGCCACGAGCGGCTCGGACATCTGGATTTCCTTGCGCAACAGGGCCAGGCTGCTACGGAACTGCTCCTGCTTGGAGCTCATCTCGCGCACTTCCTGCCGACGCTGGGCAAGCTGCTCTTCCAGTCCGCCGATTTCGTCACGCAGCTGGTCGCGCCGACTTTCGAACAGTGCGCGCTCGCTGTTCGCCAGGTTGGCCGCATCGCGCAGTACGCTTTCGGACATCATCAGATCACGCCCCTCGACCTCTGCCGACAGGCGCTCCACGCGTACCGACAACGCCAGGCGGTCCGCTTCGGTTTCGCCAACGTTGGAGGCGAAGCGCGTATCGTCCAGACGCAACAACGGATCGCCGGCCTCGACGATCTGACCCTCGCGAACGAAGAGTTCGGCGACGATCCCGCCTTCCAGGTTCTGGATCTTCTGCAAACGCGACGAGGGGATTGCCTTGCCTTCGCCGCGCGTGACCTCGTCAACAATGGCGAAGTGCGCCCAGAGCACGAGGAACAGGACGAAACCGACCAGCACCCAGATCGTCAGGCGCACCAGACGGGGGGCGTCCTCGATCAGCGCCTTGCGTACTTCCGGCAACGGCTCGCTACCGGAGCTGAACAGCGAACCAAGGCCACTGCGGGCCTGGATTGGAGCGATCGGGTGCTTAACTGACACGGATCTGCCCCTTCTTCAATGCATCGAGAATGGTCGCCTTTGGACCATCAGCGACGATCTGGCCGCGATCGACGATCACCAACCGATCAACCAGGCTCAGCATCGAGGTCCGGTGGGTAACCAATAGAAGTGTCTTGTCGGCAGCGGCTGCTGCCAGTTGCTGCTTCAAACGTTCTTCACTGGTGTTGTCCAGCGAACTCGTCGGCTCATCGAGCAACAGAATCGGCGGGTCGAGCAGCA
The DNA here is from genome assembly GCF_038561965.1 of Stutzerimonas stutzeri. Classification (NCBI taxonomy): domain Bacteria; kingdom Pseudomonadati; phylum Pseudomonadota; class Gammaproteobacteria; order Pseudomonadales; family Pseudomonadaceae; genus Stutzerimonas; species Stutzerimonas stutzeri. The sequence continues at coordinate 4,408,974 of NZ_CP139348.1, forward strand.
ACGCACGAGCCAGCGCCACGCATTGCCGCTGACCACCGGACAGGTTCTGGCCACGCTCACCGACCTGCAGTTCGTAGCCCTTGGAGTGCAGACGGGCAAACTCATGCACGCCTGCCAGCTCCGCCACTTTCAGCACACGGTCATCCTCGACGTAGCGCGCACCCATCAGCAGATTGTCGCGCAGGGTGCCGGAGAACAGCTGAATGTCCTGCGCCACGTAGCCAATGTTGTTGCGCACATCGCTGACATCCAGCTGCCGTAGATCGATACCGTCGATCAGCAGGCTGCCGGCATCAGGCTGGTGCAGACCGACGATCAGCTTGGCCAACGAGCTCTTGCCTGAGCCGCTGCGGCCGATGATGCCGATCTTTTCGCCGGGCCGAATGACCAGATTGACCTGCCGCAGCGCGGCATCCTGTTGCTCCGGATAGTTGAAATCCACGCCACGGAATTCGATCGCACCCTGCAGGCTCTCACGCTTGAGCGGCCGTTCACCGCTCGCGCGCTCCTGCGGCAGGGCCATCATGTCGTTCACCGAACGCACGGTAACTTTGGCCTGCTGATACCGCGTAAGCAGACCCGCGACCTGCCCGAGCGGGGCCAGCGCTCGGCCGCTGAGCATGTAGCAGGCGATCAGGCCGCCCATACTCAGCTGGCCATCGATGATTTGATACACGCCGAGCACGATCATCACGACGCCGGCGAACTGTTGCAGCGCCATGGTCGAATTGAGCGCCAGGCTCGACAGCAGGCGCGCCCGCAGCTCCAACCGGCTGAGACTGCCAATGGTCTGCTCCCAGAGGTGTTGGCGCTCGCTCTCGGCATTGCTGGTTTTCACCGCATCCAGGCCGGCCAGCGTCTCGATCAGGCTCGATTGGCGCTCGGCAGAGAGCGCCATGGTGCGCTCCAGCGTATCGGCCAGGGGCCGTTGCAAAGCAAAGCTCAGGGCCGCCACCAAGGGAAACGCCAACAGCGGAACCCACGCCAGATGCCCACCGATCAGCGCAATGACTCCGATGATCAGTAAGGTAAACGGAAGATCAATCAGGCTTGCCAGCGTCAGCGAAGCGAGAAACTCACGCAACGACTGAAATTCATGAATGTGCTGGGCAAAGGTACCGACGCGTGCCGGGCGATGCCGCATCAGCATGCCCGCCACTCGCTCAAAAAGCGTGGCGGAGATGATCAGGTCAGTTTTTTTGCCGGCAAGGTCCAGACACAGCCCGCGCAAGGTCTTGAGCAGCAGATCGAACACGAAGGCGCCGCTGATGCCGATAGCCAGCACCCAGAGCGTGGCCTCAGCCTGGTTCGGCACTACGCGGTCGTAGACATTCATCACGAACAACGGCGTGACCAGCCCAATGAGACTGATCACGAAACTGGCCGCGATTGCATCGACATACAGCCAGCGCGAACGCTTCAGCGTGTCGCGAAACCAGTGAGTGGTACGCGGGATCAGCTCGCCGCGATCGAGATCGAAGCGGTGCTGAGGCTGAGCGAAGAAAGCCTGCCCCGTGTAGTCCTCCTCGATAATTTCACGGGTGACATCCAGCTCTCCGCCTTCTGATTCGCTGGGCATGACCCGTGCCCGGCCGTCAGGCTGCCAGCCCAGCAACAGCGCGCAACGACCGTCACGCAACAGCAGCAGAGCAGGCAATGCCAGGGCGGGAATCTGAGACAGCTGACGACGCAGCCAGCGACCACGCAGACCAGCCCGCGCCGCAGCACGCGGCAGCAACTCGGGCGTCAGTCGATGATCAGCGAGCGGCAAGCCGGCGCTGAGCGTAGCCCGGCTGGCCGGCTTCTGATGGAAGGCGCAGAGTGACAGCAGGCCATCCAGCAGTGGATCGTCATGATTTGCACGCGGGTCGAGGCGCAAGGCCGGCTCGGGTGTTACAGCATCCTGAGGTTGAATCATAAGACCCCTGCGGGCCGACCTCTCAATTCATCCCGGGCAATTGGACCTGAGCGCGCACGTCATCCATCGGCACGGCGGCCAGGGGGGCCACGACCCCCTGGTTGCGCAGCAAAGAACCGCTGACCGCCTGAATGCGGTAGTGACTCAATGCCTCACTAAAGCGCACGTCTTCGAGACGGCGCGCAGCGGTGAACAACTCGTTCTCGCTGTCCAGCAAATCCAACAGGGTGCGCTCACCTAGGGTGAACTGCTGCTGATAGGAATCACGTACGCGGCTGCTACGGTCTACGTAATCCTGCGCGATCGGCAGCTGCAGCCGGGCATTATTCAGCGCGTTCCACGCCAGCCCCATTTCCTCGCTGAGCAGGCGCAAGGCGTTGTTACGGATGTCCATGGCTTGCCCGACCTGGTTGGCGCGAGCGCGCAGATCGGCGCTGTTGCTACCACCGGCGAACAGGTTGTAGCGCATGCGCACCATCGCCTGCCATTCGTTCTCGTGCCCACGTACGCCATCAATGTTGTTGTTCGCGCCACTGGCCAGCTCAAGCGCGAAGCGCGGGTAAAAATCGGACTTCGCAGCCTGCATCTGCGCCTCAGCGGCGTTGACGTCCGACTGCGCCGAACGCAGCTGTGGATTTTCCACCAGCATCTTCTCGCGAGCCTGCTCCAGGCTCGGCGAAAGCTCTACCGTGGCCAGCGAGGGCCTGCTCAGATCACGGGGCATCTGGCCAACCAGAGCGAAGTAGTTGACCTGGCTATCGGCAAGATTGGTCTGTTCTGTAATCAGATTGTTGCGCGCCTGAGCCAGGCGGGCCTCTGCCTGATCGAGATCGGCCATACGGCCAACACCCTGGCGGCTGCGCATGCTGATCTGGTCGAAAATGCGCTCATGGCTGCGCAGGTTTTCTTCTGCCAGACGCACCAGAGCCTCGCGACGGAGTACGTCCAGGTATACCTGGGTCACTTCCAGCGCAGTGCGCTCCGCACTGCCCATCAATTCATAGGCGCGCGCGTTGACCGTAGAACGCTGACGCTTGACTTCGCTGGACGTAGCGAAACCGTCGAAGAGCATCTGTTGGGCGGTCAGGCTCGCCTCGCCACGGCTCAACGTCCGGTAGCCGTGCTCGTCGCCCTGCCGAGTGCTGACGCTATCGGTGCCCTCACGACCATAACCGGCCACCACATCCACGCGCGGCAGGTAGCCACCTTTAGCGGATCGCAGCTGCTCCTCGGCCGCCATACGGGCGTGAACACCTGCGCTGATTTCAGGGTGAGTGTCGAGCGCGCTGCGCATCGCTTCTTGCAAGGACTGCGCGTGAGCGGCGGCCGAAACAGCGAGGAACAGGGGAAGCACCAAGGCGAAAGGCTTCATGAGGCGTATTCCGAAAGAGTTGAGCGAGTGGCAAGGCCAAGGCGGTGGCAGAGCGCATAACGGGCCGGATTGGTACGTAATGCCACTACTGACTAAGCGTCTGCACCTTAATAAAAATACGTGCCTGATATCACAGTGACATCAGCGGGCGCATTGTTTAACATCACACTATCAAGGGTCAATAGATTGACCCTCCACTCGTCGACTTTTTTCAAGCGTCAAAAAAACACTAGATACTTTCAGTGCAGTCAGCGGCACCCTATCAGCCGCCAGACCGGACCACATCTACCATTCGGAGCAAAGAGCATGAGCTCTAACTACGTCGTCGTGAAAAGCGTTATCGGCCAAGCGTTTGCCATCTCGGCGGAAGGAGTCCGTCGCGCTCTGTTTGAAGGTGACCGGCTGTTTAGCGGCGAGCAGGTGCTGACCGAACCCGGCAGCGCCGTTACGCTGGAGCTACCGAATGGTGAAATGGTGAGCTTAGGCGAGTCGGCATCCTGGCAGGCTGGCGAGCTGGCCAGCGCAGGTGAATCCGAGCCGATCTCGGACCTGGAACAAGCCATCGCCGACGGTTTCGACCCGACTACCGACCTTGAAGCAACCGCTGCCGGTCCTGGCGCGGGCGGTGGTGCCGGCGGCTCCGGTGGCGGTCACACCGCCATCGTTCTGGATGAAACCGGTGAGCAAGTACAAGCCACTATCGGCTTCAGCACAGATGGTCTGTCCTCGGCAGCCCTTGCCAACGAAGAAGACAGCGGCGCGCCGGTCAATACCTTCCTCGATACCACCGCACCGGACGCTCCGACGGTTTCTCTGCAGTTCGACAGTGCCAATCCGACCGACCGCATCACCAACAACGGCACGCTGAACATCGGCGACATCGAAACCGGCGCTACTGTGGAATACAGCACCGATGGCGGGCAGACCTGGACCTCGTCCTTTACGCCGGCAGAAGGCAGTAACACCGTTTCCGTGCGCCAGACCGACGCGGCCGGGAATACATCGAGCGCCACGACTATCAGCTTCGTGCTCGATACGCAGGCCCCGGTACTGACCATTACGATCGACCCGATCACAGAAGACAACGTCCTCAATGCCAGTGAACATGGCGGCGACATCGTGACCGTCACGGGCAAAGTCACAGGCGAAGTTGCGGTAGGCGACACCGTGACACTGACGCTGGGCGGCAGCAGCTATTCGGGCGCGGTCATTGAGCTACCCAGTGGAGAGCTTGGCTTTAGCATCAACGTGGGCACTGGGGAGTTGGCAGATAACACGCAGATCAGCGCGGTCGTCAGCCACACCGATGCCGCCGGTAATGTGGGGACAGCACAGACATCCAACCAGTACACAGTGGATATCGAAGCCCCATCAATTACTACCGGACAAGAGTTCACTTACAGCGAAAACCAGCCTAGCGGAGCCCTGATCGGCAGCGTTAGCGCCCAGGATACTGTTGGCGTGACCGCCTTCCGGTTCGCCGCCACCGGTAGCGATACCAGTGCCGATGGCTATTTCCAGATCGACACGCAAGGACGCATTACGCTGACCCAGGCGGGCGCTCAATCCGGGGTCAATGATTTTGAGCAGGCGCCGAACCAACACAGCTACGCGATAGAAGCCCTCGACGCCGCAGGCAATGTCTCAGTGGCCGCCATCACGCTGATCGAAGCCAACCTGAATGACAACGCGCCGGTCGCCATGGACGACAGCCTAGTTGCCACCGAAGACACCGTCATCACCTACTCGGCGGCCGACCTGCTGGGCAATGATAGCGACGTGGACAGCGCCAACCTGAGCATCGCCAGTGTCACCAGCGGCAGTGGCGGAACTGCAGTACTCAATACCGATGGCACCGTCACCTTCACCCCCGATGCCAACTTCAATGGCGCGGCCAACTTCAGCTACACCGTCACGGACGGCACCTTCACATCTAATACCGCCACAGTGACCGTTAACGTCGCAGCGGTGAACGATGCACCGGTCGCCCAGGCCACTCAGGCCGAAGCCAGCGAGGATACGGGGTTGGTTACCGGCCAGCTTTCCGCATCCGATGTCGACGTAGGCGACTCTCTGAGCTTCAGCCTGAACGATGCTGCACCTGCCGGTTTCACCCTTGCCGCGAATGGCAGCTGGGCGCTGGATACCAGCGATGCGGCCTATCAGCACCTCGCTCAAGGCCAAACGCTAACGCTGCAGGTGCCCTTCACGGTCACCGATGCAGCCGGTGCAAGCAGTAGCGAAAGCCTCACCCTCGTCATCACCGGCACCAATGACCTGCCCATCGCTCAGCCAGCCTCGGCCAGCGCCATTGAAGGCGCAACTACCACCGTTGGTGCAGTGAGCGCAGCCACCGAGGGCTCGGCAATAACCCTGACCGTCATCACCAGCGCCGCCGGCGAGACGGTAAGCTTTGACTGGCAATTCGCTACTTCGGACTACTTGCCCTATAACGACTTCGCCTTCGTGCAGGTCAACGGCCAGCCCGTGCAGGTATTGAGCGACGTCGCCACGGTCGGCGACCGTGGCAACTCTGGCGTGCAAGGCTTCAGCCATCGGTTCGACGTGCCAGGAACCTACACGCTCGTGATCGGCATTGCCGACGTGAACGATAGCGGCGTCAATTCGACGCTTTCGCTGAGCAACCTGTCCACGAACGCAACCGCAGACGCGAGCGTTGGGGACGTGATCCCAGCCAGCGCAGGCTGGACGCTTACCACCAACGGTGCGACCAACGCTGATCTGTCCAGCCTCATACAACTTGGCACGCTAAGCGGCCAGCTGCTCGCCAGCGATGTTGATCAAGGCGCAACCCTGAGTTTCGGCCTGCCCGGCGACGCACCGGCCGGCTTTACGCTGGGCAGTGATGGCCGCTGGACCTTCGATGCTACCGACAGCGCCTACGACTCACTGGCCGCTGGCGAGATACAAACATTGGTCATTGCCTATGAGGTGACAGACCAGCACGGTGCCGTCGGCCAAAGCACGCTGACCCTGACCATTACGGGTACGAACGACGCCCCCATCGCTCAGCCCGGAACCGTCAGCATCGACGAAGACGACTTGCTCAGCGGACAGCTATCGGCTAACGACGTGGACAATGGTGCGGTTCTGAGCTTCGCTGCCACAGACTCTCTGCCCGCTGGCTTCAGCCTCAACAGCAACGGAGCCTGGACCTTCGACGCGGCCGACCAGGCATACCAGTCTCTGGGCCAGGGCGAATCACTAACCCTTACAGTGCCTTATCGCGTGACGGATGAGCATGGGGCTAGCGGCAACAGCAGCCTGACCGTCACCATCACCGGCACCAACGATGCTGCCGTGATCGCCGGTGATGTCGCTCAAACAGCTGCTGAAACCAACGCACCGCTGACCCTCAACGGCACGCTGACCAGCACCGACGTCGATAACACCGACAACAGCTTCACCGCAGCAACCATCGTGCGTGACAACGGCACCTTCACCCTGGCCGCAGACGGTCAGTGGACCTTCGTCGCCAGCAGCGCTTTCAATGAGCTGAATGTCGGCCAGCAGGTTCAGGAAAGCTTCGAGGTCACCAGCATTGATGGCACGCCGGCCACCGTGACCGTCACCATCACCGGCACCAACGATGCCGCCGTGATCGCCGGTGATGTCGCTCAAACAGCCGCTGAAACCAATGCACCGCTGACCCTTAACGGCACGTTGACCAGCACTGACGTCGATAACGCCGACAACAGCTTCACTGCAGCAACCATCGTGCGTGACAACGGCACCTTCACCCTGGCCGCCAATGGTCAGTGGACCTTCGTCGCCAGCAGCGCTTTCAATGAGCTGAATGTCGGCCAGCAGGTTCAGGAAAGCTTCGAGGTCACCAGCATTGATGGCACGCCGGCCACCGTGACCGTCACCATCACCGGCACCAACGATGCCGCCGTGATCGCCGGTGATGTCGCTCAAACAGCTGCTGAAACCAACGCACCGCTGACCCTCAACGGCACGCTGACCAGCACCGACGTCGATAACACCGACAACAGCTTCACCGCAGCAACCATCGTGCGTGACAACGGCACCTTCACCCTGGCCGCAGACGGTCAGTGGACCTTCGTCGCCAGCAGCGCTTTCAATGAGCTGAATGTCGGCCAGCAGGTTCAGGAAAGCTTCGAGGTCACCAGCATCGATGGCACGCCAGCCACCGTGACCGTCACCATCACCGGCACCAACGATGCCGCCGTGATCGCCGGTGATGTCGCTCAAACAGCTGCTGAAACCAACGCACCGCTGACCCTCAACGGCACGCTGACCAGCACCGACGTCGATAACACCGACAACAGCTTCACCGCAGCAACCATCGTGCGTGACAACGGCACCTTCACCCTGGCCGCCAATGGTCAGTGGACCTTCGTCGCCAGCAGCGCTTTCAATGAGCTGAATGTCGGCCAGCAGGTTCAGGAAAGCTTCAGCGTCACCAGCATCGATGGCACGCCAGCCACCGTGACCGTCACCATCACCGGCACCAACGATGCCGCCGTGATCGCCGGTGATGTCGCTCAAACAGCCGCTGAAACCAACGCACCGCTGACCCTCAACGGCACGCTGACCAGCACCGACGTCGATAACGCCGACAACAGCTTCACTGCAGCAACCATCGTGCGTGACAACGGCACCTTCACCCTGGCCGCCAATGGTCAGTGGACCTTCGTCGCCAGCAGCGCTTTCAATGAGCTGAATGTCGGCCAGCAGGTTCAGGAAAGCTTCGAGGTCACCAGCATTGATGGCACGCCGGCCACCGTGACCGTCACCATCACCGGCACCAACGACGCGCCTATCGCCCAAGACGATAGCTTCCAGACCGCCGAAGACACGCCGCTCAGCCTCGACTCAGCAGATTTGCTAGGCAACGACGGCGACCCGGACGGCGATGCGTTGTCGTTGGTAAATGTACAGAATGCGGTTAACGGCACCGTCGAGCTGGCCAACGGAAACGTAGTATTCACTCCAACGGCAAACTACAGCGGCCCAGCATCCTTCGAATATACGGTCAGCGACGGTAACGGCGGCACTGCAACCGCCACCGCTATCCTTTCGATCGGTGCTGTTGCCGATGCCCCCGTACTAACTACAGCACCAACCTCCGCTCCTCAGCCAACCGGGTTACTGCTACAGACCTGGAATCAACTTTCTGGCTTGAGCGGCACAGGCAGTGGCGCCAATCCATCAACGCTGAAAGCGACTATCGACGCAGCGGGATCCCCAGCTAGTTCATCGACACTAACCGATGCCAACGTAGGCAGCGTGGCCGCCGGGGTTGCGAACAAGCTGTCCGGTCTGATCTACCTAGAAGCTGGAAAAACTTACACATTTAGCGGTGTGGGTGATGACAGCGTCGCCGTAGTGATCGGCGGCACCAATGTCGCCAACGCGACTTGGGGTGGGTCCAGCGGTAGCTTCAGCGGAAACTTTACGCCTGCAAGCTCCGGGTACTACACGCTGGCGATCTATCAGCACAACCAGTCCGGGGCAGGCAATCTAGACGTCAATCTCCGGGTCAATGGAGGCCCGGTCGAGGATCTGTCAACAGCGAATGTGGAGCTCTACCAGAACTCCACTGACCTGCTGGCCAACGGCTTGCGTCTATCGGAATTGTCCTACGACGCCTCTGGCAGCGCCTACTACCAGTCCTATGACTACAACGAGGGCGCTCAGGGCAGCACCATTCTCCTATCACGTCTGACGGCCGAACTGGTCGACCGCGACGGGTCAGAGAGCCTGTCGCTCGAGGTCTCGGACATTCCGGCCGGGGTGCGTTTGAGTGATGGCACGCACACGTTCACGGCAAACGGTGACGTAAGTAAGGTCGATATCAGCCAGTGGAACCTCGGGACATTGACCGTTACCCCGCCAACCGGCTATTCAGGCAAATTCGAGCTGACAATCAACGCGACCGCTACCGAGAAAAGCAATGGCGATGCGGCCAGCACCGCGCTCACCTTGCCAATTACTGTGCATCCAACCAACACGCTCCAGATTGGCGCAGACGGAAACAGCAACGCTGACAACATTATCAACGGCGGCAACGGCAACGATGTGTTACTGGGCGATACTGGGGGTACGTTGACTACCATCCAGCCAGCAACGAACTACAACGTAGCGTTGCTAGTGGATGTATCCGGAAGCATGTCCACGGCACGAATGACGCTGATGAAAGAGGCACTGCGTGCGTTTACTAGTCAATTGGCCGAGCATGACGGCAAGGTAAACATCACCTTGATCAGCTTCGCTACTGGCGCAACTCAGGTGTTGGCGATTAGTGACTTCGATTCGGCTGCTGAGGTTTCACAGCTGCACGCAGCAATCAACGGTTTGAACGCAAGCGGCAACACCAACTATGAAGCCGCATTCAATAGCGCAACCACATGGCTCCAAGGGCAGCCATCAGTCGGTTACCAGAACCTTACTTACTTTCTCACGGATGGAGACCCAACCGCTTACGTCGATGCAAGCGGTGCCAATAGAACCGCCAGCTCGACTACTGCCACCGTTTTCGAAAACTCCTTGGAAGGCTTCGCCCCGTTAAGCGCGATAAGCCAGGTTCATGCCATCGGGATCGGCAGTGACATCAACCAAACCTATCTGAAGTTCTTCGACAACACCAGTGGAACGGGGCTGGCCTCCGGTGCAGTGAGCTTCGGCAACACCACAGAAACCACCAGCTTGGCCACATTTAGTTCCGGTGATACGGGCGTGCTGGGCTCTTCCAATAATTGGACCGGCGGCACGATCACGGGCGGAACACTAAGGGTCACCGGATCCAGCGCCGGAACAACAGCTACAAGCAGCGAGTTCGCTATTACCGCAGACGGTGCAACGCTTCGCTTTAGCGTCGCTACTACGAACTGGGTGAGCAACGGCTCGCAAAGCAGCCGCGATTCCTTCTCGTGGGCAGTGCAGAAACAAGCAATCGACGCAAATGGGGCGATCAGTTGGACGAGCGTAAGTACTGGTTCGTCAACGGGAAATATAACTTCATCGTCGCTAAGCAGCGGTACTTACCGGCTTGTTTATACCGTCAAGGACAACTCATCCAACGGTTCAACCGCCACGGCGCTTATCGATGATATTGCTCTCACAGCGACGGTGCCCATCAGCTACACCGCTCCGGTCGGTAGCGTCGACATCGTCAATAGCGCCGCCGACCTACAGGCTGCCTTGAACGGCGGATCGAGCAGTAACAGCCTTGTGTCGATAGGCAATGACACAGTGAACGGCGGAGCGGGTCACGACATCATCTTCGGTGATGTTATCAATACCGATAAGCTGCCATGGGCTGAAAACAATCTGATAAAGCCGGATAACTTGCCCAACGGTTCGGGGGTTGCGGCGCTTGAGAAGTTCCTCGATATGAAGAATGGCGTCGAGCCTACCGACGCGGATCTGTACGGTTACATTCGCGCCCACCATGAGCAATTCAACGTCGCAGACGACACTCGCGGCGGCAACGATATTCTCAATGGCGGCGCGGGTAATGACATTCTGTACGGCCAGGGTGGCAACGACATTCTCATCGGCGGAGAGGGCAACGACATCCTCTACGGCGGAACCGGCGCGGATACCTTCGTTTGGAAAGCAGGCGACATTGGCAACGATGTCATCAAGGACTTCAATGCGAGCGAAGGTGACCGGATCGATCTGCGCGACCTGCTTCAGGGCGAGAACGATGGCAACATCCTCAATTACCTGCGGATCGACACCGCCACGTCAACGCTACAGATCAGCACCACCGGAGTCCTGAATGACAGCGGCAGCAACGCTGACGTGACCATCAAGCTGGAAAACAGCGGCAGCGCTGTGAACCTCTCGTCCTACGGTTCGACCTCGGCGGATATCATCAATGCGCTGGTCGGTCAGCACGACCTGATCAAGATCGACCACACTTGAGGACATGCCCTGCGCACCAATGGTGCGCAGGGCGCACATCTTCCGATCGGATAAACCCATGCCGTATATCAAGCGTGATGGAAACGGGCGTCTGCTCAAAATTGAGCCGGTGCCCTTCGACGACATGACCGGTGAGCTACCGGACGACGACAGCGAGGTTCGCGCCTGGCTCGCCGCCCAGGACAGCCTTGCCCATCTGCGCCAGAGCGATCTGGAGATGGTGCGGGTACTGGAGGATTTGATTCACGCCCTGATCGACAAGGGCGTGCTGCGTATTACCGACCTACCGGATTCGGCCCAGGCCAAACTGGCAGGGCGGAGCCGGGCGCGCAATGCGCTCGGCTCGACACGCTTACTGGTCGACGATGACGACACCGGCCTGATCTGACCAGCTTTCGCCGGTTTGCCAAGGCGCCGGATTGCCCAGCAACCGGCCCTGTCCACCTTCGAAACCCAACGCGCGAAGGGTCATCCACTCCCCTTCCGTTTCTACCTGCTCAGCGATCAGCGGCAGGTCGATGCTGTGGGCGGCACGCTGCATCGCCTGGATGAAAAGATGTTTGTCATCCTCGGTATCGACACCGCGCAGATAGCTGCCATCAACCTTGAGATAGCCGAGGCCAAGACGCGCGAGGTTGCCGATCATGCTGAAACGGCCGCCAAAGTGCTGAATGCCAAGCCCGAAACCCAGCTGCCGCAGACGCCGTGCCAGCTGCTCGAGGCTTGCCTGGTCCGGTAGCTGAGACTCGTCCAGCTCGATCGTCAGCAGACCTGCCACATCGCCATGCCGTGCCAGCAATTCGAACACCTCCTCGTTGGAGGAAGGATCGCTCAACGTGGCGCCGCAAAGGCTGATGGCCAACGGTGAGTGATGAATTTCCAAGGCCGCCAGCGTCTGGCGCAACATGGCCAGGTCCAGCCGCGCCGTCCAGCCGAAGCGCTCTAGCCACGGCAGGAAGCGCGCCGCCGGCGCCACTTCGCCCTGGCTGTCCACCAGACGCGCCAGCACCTTGCTGTGGATTTGCTGCTGCGGCTCCATGGCGCTCATCACTGGCTGGAAATACAACTGCAGCAGGCCGTTCTCAAGTGCACCATCGAGAAGCTGATACCAATCCTGGTGCTGCTCGGCGACCGCTGCGACTGCGCTAGGCTCGTAGCATGCCCAGGCCGAACGCTGCTGGCTGGCCGCCTGCGCGAGGGCCTGATCCAGCGAGCCATAGAGTGATGCAGCCGAATTTTCCTGAGAAAACGCCGTCAGGCCGATGTGAGCTACCGGCAGTAGATCGGTAAGTCCGGTCTGCTGCAGCGACGCCAATGCATGCTCTACCTGTTCGGCCAGACGTGTGGCTTCGAGCAGATCAAGGCCCACCGCGAGCATGGCGAACTCACCACCGCGTGTGCGTCCGATCAGGAAGCGATCAGCGGTGACCTGGCGCAATTGTTCGGCGACCGCACGCAACAGCTCATCCGTACGCGCGCCGCCGAGCCTCTGATTGAGGCCGGTCAGATCATTGATCCTGAGCAGGAACATGTAACCGCTACCCGCCAGGTCTTCGCCACTCAAGCGAGCCTGCAGCTGCATGTCGAAGTGTCGACGGTTGCTCAGGCCGGTCAGGCCATCGTGATACGCCTCGTCACGCAAGCGCTCGCTGCGGCGCGCCTCTTCGTCGAACAGCGCCTTGAGCTTCTCCACCATGAGGTTCATGGCCAGCACCACGCGGCGCAGCTCCGGGGTTTCCGGCAGCTGCGGCACGCTAAGGAATTCACGGCGAGTGATTGCCTGGGACTGCTCGACCATATCGTCGAGCGGGCGCAACTGGCGCCGCAACAACGCTGCGCCTAGCAGCGCGCTGACCACGCCGCAGAGCACCAGCCAACCGAACATGCCGAGGGTGCTCTGCCACAGGCGCGATACGGCGAACATCGGGTGGCTGACTACCTCGACGCGGGCGGCCTGTTGCCAGCCGCGACTGACGATCGCCTCACCGCCTTCCGGCTGCAGATTGATCAGGCTGACGAACCACCGCGGCGCACTGCCGGCATCCGGCTCGGCTTGCCGCTCGATCATGGCCTGCTCGGTTTCCAGCTCGATCACCCGGATCGACTGGTAATAACCGCTATCGAACAGTGAGCTGACCACCAGCTCGACCATTGCTGGATCGTCGATATTGGCGGTCAGGGACAAACCCAGCGCCGTGGCCGCGTCCTGTGCATGGGAACGCAGCTGGTTGGCGTACTGATCGCGCGAACTCTCCAGGCTGACCACGAAGCTGCCGGTGAACGCGGCGAGCAGAAACAGGCAGATCGCTAGCAACAGCTGTTTGAACAGGGACATGTGAAACTCCTACGATCCGGACCCGGCCGGAAAACCTTCCGCGTGCATCTTTTTCAGCAAATCCTGCCAGCGCGACAGCTTCTTGCTGTCGCTCACTTGCTTGTCGCCGCTACGCCCCGGCAGCCACAGCCCTTCGCCATTGAATGCGTAGACCGGCACCAGATCGTTGCGCTGGGTCGCCGGCAAGATGCCACCGACCAGATTGTCCAGCACCAGCGGTATCGCACCGGGCTGCTCGTAATAGGTCAGCACCATGTGCGCCTGGTTGAGCCTGACTGCCTTGACGTAGGTGATACGCAATTTATCGGCCGAGATACCGAGACGCCGCAGGCTCACGTACTTGGCGATCGCATAGTCTTCGCAATCACCCCCACCGATGCGCAAGGCTTCGACGGGGGTCGCCCAGTAATCGGTTTGCCGCCAGAGCTTGAGGTCGTCCTCGAAGCGCAGCTGGTGATTGAAGAAGTTGTTCACCGCACGCAGCTTTTCATGTTCCGTAGCCGACACCTGTTCGTTCAACAGCGCCTCCCAGGCCAACAGACGCTCACGCCCTTCACCGAGAGGGCCGTAGCGTTTCTCGGCCTGACTCAGGATGCGCGTGAAATCCCAGTCGTCGGCCACCGCCCAGACAAGCTGGGCAAGACCCAGCGCACCCAGCAAAGCGATGACGTAGCGGATAGGGACAAGCCGCGTCTGGCCAAACATGACTACAACTCTTGAACGGCGGACGGGATGGGAAGCAGCCGCAGCTGATGGCGCAGTGCCACTCGAACACTGGATGTTGGCGGGACGGCGGCTAAAACACAAGCGCCACGCCTACTGGCGCGACGGCTGGCCAGCGTGCCAGGTGGGTTTGCCGTCACGAACGCCCGAAGCCGGGCAGCGGCAGTTATACTTGCCCGCTTTTCTGGCCGGCCGGCCGTCATTCCGCCCGCAGGACAACACATGGACAGCATCAATTCCCGTATCGCCAACGAGCTGGGCGTACGCCCGCAACAGGTCGCCGCCGCCGTGGCGCTGCTCGACGAAGGCTCCACCGTGCCCTTCATCGCCCGCTACCGCAAGGAAGTCACCGGCAGCCTCGACGATACCCAGCTGCGCAACCTGGAAGAGCGCCTGCGCTACCTGCGCGAGCTGGATGATCGCCGTGCATCCATCCTCGCCAGCATCGAGGAACAGGGCAAGCTGACGCCCGAGCTCAAGCGCGAGATCGACCTTGCCGACACCAAGACCCGCCTCGAAGATCTTTACCTGCCCTATAAACAGAAGCGCCGCACCAAGGGCCAAATTGCCCTGGAAGCAGGTCTCGGCGAGCTGGCCGATGCGCTGTTCGGCAACCCGGAGCTCACGCCTGAGCAGGAAGCCGAACGTTTCATCGACGCCGAAAAGGGCTTTGCCGATGTGAAAGCGTTGCTCGAAGGCGCCAAGTACATCCTCATGGAGCGCTTCGCCGAAGACGCCGACCTGCTGGCCAAGCTGCGCGACTTCCTCAAGCACAACGCCACGCTCAGTGCCCGCGTGGTGCCAGGCAAGGAGAATGAAGGCGCCAAGTTCAGCGACTACTTCGAGCATGACGAAGTGCTGAAGAACACTCCGTCGCACCGCGCGCTGGCGATCTTCCGCGGACGCAACGAAGGCATCCTCAGCGTAAGCCTCAAGGTCGGGGATGAGACGCCGGGTAGCATGCACCCAGGCGAGGGCATGATTGGCGAGCGCTTCGGCATCGCCAACCGTGGCCGCGCGGCGGACAAGTGGCTCGGTGAGGTGGTGCGCTGGACCTGGAAGGTCAAGCTCTACACTCACTTGGAAACCGACCTGCTCGGCGAGCTGCGCGACAAGGCCGAGGACGACGCCATCGGTGTCTTTGCGCGCAACATGCACGATCTTCTGTTATCCGCGCCGGCCGGACCGCGTGCCACCCTCGGCCTCGACCCGGGCCTGCGTACGGGTTGCAAAGTCGCGGTGGTCGATGCCACCGGCAAGCTGCTGGATACCGCTACCGTTTACCCTCACGCGCCGCGCAACGACTGGGACGGCACCCTGGCGGTGCTGGCCAAGCTGTGCGCCAAGCACGGCGTCGACCTGATCGCTATCGGCAACGGCACCGCCAGTCGCGAAAGCGACAGGCTGGCGGCCGATCTGATCAAACAAGTGCCGGGCCTGAAGCTGACCAAGGTGATGGTCTCCGAGGCCGGCGCCTCGGTGTACTCAGCCTCTGAGCTGGCGGCGAAGGAATTTCCGGATCTGGATGTCTCGATCCGTGGCGCGGTATCCATCGCGCGCCGCCTGCAGGACCCGCTGGCCGAGCTGGTGAAGATCGAACCAAAAGCCATCGGCGTTGGCCAGTACCAGCACGATGTTTCCCAGCTCAAGCTGGCACGCTCGCTGGACGCGGTCGTCGAAGACTGCGTGAACGCCGTCGGCGTCGACGTCAACACCGCCTCCGTGGCGCTGCTGGCGCGTATCTCTGGCCTCAACACCACCCTGGCGCAGAACATCGTCGCCTACCGCGACGCTAACGGTGCGTTCAAAGCCCGCAGCGAGCTGAAAAAGGTACCGCGTCTGGGCGACAAGACCTTCGAGCAGGCCGCCGGATTCCTCCGCGTGATGAATGGCGACAACCCGCTGGACGCCTCGGCGGTGCACCCGGAAACCTATCCGCTGGTCAAGCGCATCGCCCAGGACACCGGCCGCGATATCCGCTCGCTGATCGGCGACTCGGCGTTCCTCAAGCGCCTGGACCCCAAGCAGTTCACTGATGAAAGCTTCGGTCTGGTCACCGTCAGCGACATTCTCCAGGAACTGGAAAAGCCTGGCCGCGACCCGCGCCCCGAGTTCAAGACTGCCGAGTTCCAGGATGGCGTCGAGAAGCTCAGCGATCTGGAGCCGGGCATGGTGCTCGAAGGCGTGGTGACCAACGTGACCAACTTCGGTGCCTTCGTCGATATCGGCGTGCATCAGGATGGCCTGGTGCACATCAGCGCGCTGTCCGAGAAGTTCGTCAAGGATCCGTACGAAGTGGTCAAAGCCGGTGACATCGTCAAGGTCAAGGTCATGGAAGTGGACATCCCGCGCCAGCGCGTCGGCTTGTCCATGCGCATGAGCGACACGCCCGGCGCCAAGACCGATGGCCCGCGTGGCGGGCAATCCCGTGGGGCTGGCGGACAGCCTCGCGGCAACGCACCGCGCAGCGAGCGTCATGCCAAGGAAGACAAGCCGGCACCGGCCAATGCCGCCATGGCAGCGCTGTTCGCCAATGCCAAGCAATTGAGGAAATGAGCCATGAGTACTGAAGTCGAGGCGGTGGGCAACTCCAGCGCCTTCGGCCGCCTGCTCGGCCTGGAGATCCACCAGGTCGGCAATGGCGAGGCGGTGCTCGGCCTGACCATGCACGACGGATTGCGCAACCTGCACGGCAAGCTGCACGGTGGCGCGCTGTTCTCGCTGATCGACACCGCCATGGGCCAGGCCAGCCACAGCCTCGGCGACGGCGCGCCGAATAGCGTGACGCTGGAGTGCAAGGTCAACTACATCCGCCCGGTGAGCGACGGCGAGCTGCGCTGCCGCGCCTGGGTGGTGCATGGCGGCCGGCGCACCCAGGTGCTCGAAGCCGAAGTTCATCAGGGCGAAAAACTGGTCGCCAAGGCCCAGGCGACATTCGCCTGCCTGTAGTCGCCCACGGAGCCGCCACGCGTCGACGGCGGTCGAAGCAACGTCGCCTCTTGTGAAGCGGCTTTTCCATCCCCATATTGGGCCGACTGTCGCGTGAAGGAATCCACAAGTTGAGCGCACTTCTCTCCCACCGCCTGGCATTGCTGGCCGAGCCCACCCACCTGCCACTGCTCAGCCAATGCCTGCACGGGATCGAACGCGAGTGCCTGCGCGTCGACGCTCACGGCCAGCTGGCGATGACGTCTCACCCTGCTGCACTGGGTTCGGCGCTGACTCACCCGCAGATCACCACCGACTATTCGGAGGCGCTGCTGGAATTCATCACCGGCACCGACAGCGACCCGAACAACACCCTTGCCGAGCTCGAAGCGATCCACCGCTTCTCCTATGCCAAGCTCGACGAGGAGTTCCTCTGGAGCCCGTCGATGCCCTGCCCGCTACCGAGCGAGGCGGACATCCCAATCGCCGAATACGGCAGCTCCAACATCGGCCGGCTCAAGCACGTCTACCGCCAAGGCCTGGCGCTGCGCTATGGCAAGACCATGCAGTGCATCGCCGGCATCCACTACAACTTCTCATTGCCCGAGACGTTGTGGCCGGTGCTGCAGGCCGATGACGGCGATACCCGCGCGGTGCAGGATTACCGCTCGACGCGCTATATCGCCGTGATCCGCAATTTCCGCCGTTACAGCTGGCTGCTGATGTATCTGTTTGGCGCCTCACCGGCGCTGGATGCCGGCTTCCTGCGTGGCCGCCCACACCAGCTCGACAAGCTCGACGCCAACACGCTGTACCTGCCGTACGCCACCAGCCTGCGCATGAGCGATCTGGGCTACCAGAACAACGCCCAGGCCGGCCTGACGCCTTGCTATGACAACCTGGACAGCTATACCGAGAGCCTCTTCCGTGCCGTCTCCACGCCCTACGCTCCCTACGAGGCACTGGGCACCAAAGACGCCGCCGGCCACTGGCAGCAGCTCAACACCAACGTGCTGCAGATCGAAAACGAGTACTACTCCAACATCCGCCCGAAACGCGTCACCGCCACCGGCGAACGACCGTTGCAGGCGCTGCGCGCGCGCGGCATTCAGTACATTGAAGTGCGCTGCCTGGACATCAATCCGTTCCTGCCGCTGGGCATCGACGCCAGCGAAGCGCACTTCCTCGATGCCTTCCTGCTGTTCTGTGCCCTGAGCGATAGCCCGTGCCTGGCCGATAGCGAATGTGTCGCGGCCACGGACAACTTCCTCAAGGTGGTCAAGGAAGGTCGCCGGCCGGAGCTCGAACTGCAACGCTGTGGCGAAAACGTCCAGTTGACTGCCTGGGCCGAGCAGTTGCTTGACCAGATCGCCCAAGTCGCCACGCTCCTCGACCGCAGCCATGGCGACACTCGACATGTCGCGGCGCTTGCCGAGCAACGCGCCAAGGTGGCCGACAGCAGTCTAACTCCCTCGGCGCGAGTGCTCGACGAGCTACGCCGTAGCGGTGAGAGCTTCAGCCAATTCGCCATGCGCCAGACCCAGGCCCATGCCGATTACTTCCGCAGCCGGACGCTTAGTGTCGCCGAGCTGGAACAGTTCGAAGCCGCAGCGCAGCAGTCACTGGAGCGACAGGCTGCGATGGAAGCGGCGGACGAGCTTGATTTCGACAGTTTCGTCGTCGAATACCAGCGCAGCCTGAGTCTCTGACTGGACACTGGCGGGCGCAACGCCCGCCAGGATGCCGTCTCAGAGTGATTTTTCGAAGATCTTCGAATTGCGCTGGAAGTTGTACAGCGAGGCACGTGCGGCCGGCAGGCGGTCCACATCAATCGGTTCGAAACCACGCTCGCGGAACCAGTGAGCGGTGCGCGTGGTAAGCACGATTAGCTTTTTCAGCCCCAGCTTGCGAGCGCGTTCCTCAATGCGTTCGAGCAACTCGTCGCCGCGACCACCGTGGCGGTATTCCGGATTGACCGCCAGACAGGCCAGCTCGCCGGCATCCGAATCGGCAATCGGATAAAGCGCCGCGCAGGCGATGATCAGACCGTCGCGCTCGACGATGCTGAACTGCTCGACCTCCCGCTCCAGCACTTCGCGCGAGCGCCGTACCAGAATGCCCTGCTCCTCCAGTGGCGTGATCAGATCGATGAGGCCGCCAACATCCTCGATGGTCGCCTCGCGCAACTGCTCGAACTGCTCCTGCGTCACCAACGTGCCGCCACCATCGCGGGTGAACAGCTCGTTGAGCAATGCGCCGTCGTCGGCATAGCTGACCACATGGCTGCGCCGCACACCGCCGCGGCAGGCCTGCGCAGCGGCGTCCAGCAACTCGGCCTGGTACTGGCTGCCGAGCCGCTCGACATAGGCCGGAATCTGCTGCGGTCGCAGTTCGCGCACCAGCTTGCCGCTTTCGTCGAGCAAGCCCGGCTCGGCACCGTAGAGCACCAGCTTGTCGGCCTGCAGGTCGATGGCCGCACGGGTCGCTACGTCTTCGCAGGCGAGGTTGAAGATCTCACCGGTAGGCGAATAACCCAGCGGCGAGAGCAGCACGATGGTGCGCTCGTCCAGCAGCCGGCCAATGCCCTTGCGATCAATGCGGCGCACCTCGCCGGTGTGGTGCAGGTCGACGCCATCGAGCACGCCGATTGGCCGCGCGGTGACGAAGTTGCCACCAGCAACGCGCAGTCGCGCGCCCTGCATGGGCGATGCCGCCATGTCCATCGACAGGCGCGCCTCAAGGGCGATGCGCATATGCCCGACTGCGTCGATCACGCACTCCATGGTTGGCGTATCGGTGACGCGCAGGTCGCGGTGGAATCGCGGTTCGATACCTCGGGAGGCCAGACGCGCCTCGATCTGCGGACGCGAACCGAACACCAGCACCAGGCGCACACCGAGGCTGTGCAGCAGCACCAGGTCGTGGACGATATTGGCGAAGTTGGCGTGCTCCAGGCCATCGCCCGGCAGCATGACGACAAACGTGCGGTCACGGTGCGAGTTGATGTAGGGCGAGGAATCGCGGAGCCAGGTGACGTAGTCGTGCATGGAAAAGCCTTCGTGGCGGTCTTGTTCGTCTGAGGGTGGTCAGTTCGGGTCGGTCTGCGGTTGCAGGCAGTAGTGCTCGATCATTCGCCGCAGCAGCTGCAGGGTCGGTTCGATGCGGTCGAGTTGCAGGTACTCGTCGGGCTGGTGTGCGCAGGCGATGTCACCGGGGCCCAGCACCAGCGTTTCACAGCCAAGCTGCTGAAGATAAGGTGCTTCGGTGGCAAACGCTACCGCCTCGGCGCGGTGGCCGGTTAGACGCTCGGCCAGACGCACCAGCTCGCTTTCCGCCGCCTGCTCGAAGGCTGGCACCGCGGGGAACAGCGGCGCCAAGTCGATCTTCACCTGATGCTGCTCGGCTAGCGGCTGCAGGCGCTGACGGATGATCCCGCGCAGCTGCTGCGGGTCCATGCCCGGTAGCGGGCGCAGGTCGAACTCCAGCGCACACTGGCCGCAGATGCGGTTGGGGTTGTCACCGCCGTGGATGCAGCCGAAGTTGAGCGTCGGCTTGGGCACGTCGAACAGCGGGTTGTCGTACTCGGTCTGCCACTGCCGGCGCAGCGTCATCATCTCGCCGATAACACCGTGCATGGCTTCCAGGGCGCTATGGCCGTATGCCGGGTTCGACGAGTGGCCGCTCTGCCCAAGAATGTCGATGCGTTCCATCATGATGCCTTTGTGCAGGCGCACCGGGCGCAGGCCGGTGGGCTCGCCGATCACCGCCGCACGTCCAAGCGGCTGGCCGGCTTCGGCCAGGGCCCGAGCGCCGGACATCGAGCTTTCCTCGTCGCAGGTGGCGAGAATCAGCAATGGCCGGCGAAACGGCTGCTCCAGCAGTGGCCGAACCGCCTCAATGATCAGCGCGAAGAAACCCTTCATATCGCAACTGCCCAGCCCGTACCAGCGGCCGTCGGCCTCGCGCAGCTTCAGCGGGTCGGACGTCCACAGACCGGCGTCGAACGGCACGGTATCGCTGTGGCCGGCCAGCACCAGCCCGCCGGGACCGCTGCCGTAGCTGGCCAGCAGGTTGAATTTTCCCGGAGCGACTTCCGGTGTCTCGCAGGCGAACCCGAGCTCACCGAGCCAAGCGGCCAGCAGTTCGATCACCGGGCGGTTGCTCTGGTCCCAGCCGGGCTGCGTACAGCTGACCGAAGGTGCCGCGAGAAGCTGCGCGAACTGCTCCTTGAACGAGGGAATAGGCACCGCTTACCTCCGTGATGCAATCGAAACGAGCCTGCAGTGAAGCATGAAACACGCCACGGCGGGACCCGCAAACGAAAACGCCCCGTCAGATCGACGGGGCGTTTCGACAACCGCAGGCTACGTGAAGGATCAGGTGAAGATGGCGCGCAGGATCAGGAAGAACACGATGGCCAGACCCGCACCCACCGGCAGGGTGACCAGCCAGGACATGAAGATCTTGCCGACCACGCCCAGATTCAACGCACCGATACCACGGGCGATACCCACGCCGAGCACCGCACCGACCAGCGTATGGGTGGTGGATACCGGCAGGCCAATGGCCGAGGCGCCGACTACGGTGGTCGCGGTGGCCAGTTCGGCAGCGAAACCGCGGCTCGGCGTCAGTTCGGTGATCTGCTTGCCGATGGTGGCGATCACCTTGTAGCCATAAGTCGCCAGACCGATGACGATACCGACGGCGCCCAACAGCAGCACCCAACCCGGTACTGCCGCCTTGGCGCCGATGACGGCGGCGCCTTCGGACTGCAGTACGCCAACCACAGCGGCCAGCGGGCCAACCGCGTTGGCCACGTCATTGGAGCCATGAGCGAAGGCCATGGAGCAGGCGGTGAAAATCATCAGTACGGCGAACACCTTCTCCACGCTGGAGAAATGGAAGGCCTTGTCCGCCTCGACGTCGACCTTGATCCGCGTCAGCAAGGCGATACCGATCAGCATCACCAATGCACCGACGCCCACTGCCAGCATGAAACTCTGCCCGCCACTGAGGTCCAGCCCGATGTGCTTGAGGCCCTTGGACAGGGTCATCAGCGCGACCATGAAACCGGTGAGAAACATGTACAGCGGGACGAAGCGCTTGGCGTTCTGGAAGGGCTCATCGGTATCGATGATCAGGCGCTGCACGCTGATGAACAGGCCGAAGGCGACGGTGCCCGACAGCATGGGCGAAACCACCCAGCTGGCGACGATGGGGCCGACACCGCTCCAGTGCACCGCATCCACGGAAATACCCACGGCGGCGAAGCCGATCACCGCGCCGACGATCGAGTGCGTGGTCGATACCGGCCAGCCCTTGATCGAGGCGATCAGCAGCCAGGTCCCGGCCGCCAGCAGTGCCGACATCATGCCCAGCACCATCAGCTCTGGCGGAATGGCGGACGCATCGACGATGCCGCTCTTGATCGTTTCGGTGACCTGGCCACCGGCCAGGTAAGCACCACAAAACTCGAAGACCATTGCTACGACGATTGCCTGCTTGATGGTCAGCGCGCGGGAGCCTACCGAGGTGCCCATGGCGTTAGCCACGTCGTTGGCGCCCACGCCCCAGGCCATGAAAAAGCCGAACATGCAGGCGAGCACCAGGAGTACGAAGCCGTAATCCGCGATAAAGGACATAAGAATTACCTGTTGAACCCAGAAAGGACGCTGGCGCCTTAGCGCGCCAGCAATTGTTCCAGACGGTTGCCGACGCGCTCGGCGCGGTCGGCTACATCACCGATCCATTCGATGATCTTGTAGAGAAAGATCACGTCGACTGCTGGCAAATCCTTTTCCAGATTGAACAGAGCACGGCGAACCGTGATCTGCATGCGGTCGGTCTCGCGCTCGATTTCCTCGAGCTCCTCGACCATTTTTTCGACGAGAGTGGCTTCGCGGCCGCTGAAACCGGTTTCCAGCAGCGAATCCAGCTCTTTAAGCGCCTTGAGCGCCTGAGCGCTGGCGTCGACGGTGCGTTGCACGTAGGACAGCATCTGCGGTTGCAGCGGCTGGGGGATAGTCATGCAGCGGCCCAGCATCAGGCCGGCGATGTCCTTGGCACGGTTGGCGATCTTGTCCTGTACACTCAACAGATCAAGCAGATCGGAGCGTGGCACCGGCAGGAACAAGCTTTTCGGCAGGTGCTGGCGGACACTCTTCTTCAGCTTGTCGGCCTCGTTTTCCAGCTGCGCCATCTGCTGCTGGATCTGCTCGACCTTTTCCCAGTCTTCGGACATGACCGCCTGAAACAGCGGTACCAGGTTCGCCGCACATTCATGCGACTTGGCCATATGCTGCTGCATCGGGCCGATTGGCGAACGTCCGAACAAGCTGACGAAAGGATTGACTGGCATAGGGTAAGGCCCCGGCTTGAAAGAGGCGGCAAGTATACGGACAGGCCATCACGCCTGCTACCGTGTGTCATCAGGCGGCAACACCAACACATCATAGGCACCCAGTCGGCATCATGCAGAAAGAAACCGAAATCAAGCTACGCGCCAGCCGCGAAACCCTGCTCGCCCTGCGCGAACATCCGTTGCTGAAGAAGCGCAACAAGAGCGGCTGGTCGCGGCATGAGCTGTTCAACCAGTATTACGACACGGTCGAGCGCGCGCTGGCCCAGGCCCGCGTCGCCCTGCGCCTGCGCCGCGATGGCGAGCAGGTCATCCAGACCCTGAAGAGCCGTGGACAAAGTGTCGCAGGCCTGTCCGAGCGCAACGAATGGGATTGGTATCTGGACAAACCCAAACTGGATACCAAGAAGCTGGGTGACGACTGCTGGCCAGCCAGCCTCGCCGATCTGGACAAGAAGACCCTGAAACCGATCTTCACCACCGACTTTGTCCGCGAAAAGGCTGAGATCGCCTGGGGTCGCGGCAAGACCAAAGTGGTCATCGAGGCCGCGCTGGATCTGGGCCAGGTCAAGGCCGGCAAGCAGTCCGAGGAAATCTGCGAGCTGGAGCTCGAACTGCGCCAGGGCGATCCCGAAGCGCTGCTTGAACTGGCTGCCGAGCTGGCCGCCGACCTGCCGCTGATGCCGTGCGATATCAGCAAGGCCGAGCGCGGTTATCGCCTGCACGACGCCGATGGCTACAACCTGCAGCTGCCGGCGCCGGAACTCGATGTTGTTATGCCGCTGGATGACGCAGTGGTCGCGCTTGGCTGGCAGTTGCTCGGCAACAGCCAGCGACTGGCCGAACAGTACCGTTTCAATGGTCGCTGGAAACTGCTCGGCGAGTGGCTGCAGCAACTGATCGAACTGCGCGCCCTGCTTGGCAGCCTCGGCCAGGCCGCACCGCGCGCCAGCAGTCATGACCTGCGCGAGCTGCTCGATGCACTGATCCAGGACTGGCGCCCACGTGTCGAGGCAGGACAGAACGATGAAGCCGTACGCAAGGCCGCACCAGCACAATTCACCGAGGAGCTCGGCCAGACCCGTTGGGGACTGCTGTCGCTGAAAGCTTCGCTGTGGCTGCTGCGACGTAGCTGGACCGAAGGCCGCAACGCCCGTGGCGATCGCCAGGGCGCCGCCGAGCTCGGCAAGTGGCTGGTGCATCTGTTGACAGAAGAGGCCAAGGCGTTGCAGTTGCCGCGTTATCAGCAGCAACCCGAGGACCTCACCGAGCAGAGCCCGCGCATGGAGCGGCTGCTGGTGTGGTTGCACCTTGCGCGTAGCGTGCTGGACCTGCCGGAAGTCGATCGTCTATATGGCGAGCTGGCCAAGTTGTATGAACTGGCCCGCCAGCCCATCGACGAGCAGGCGCTGGAACTACGCGTCCAGCAGGCGCACCTGGTCTGGACACTCAAGGCCTGGAAGCAGCTGGAGAAATAAGCTCGAAAGCCGGCGCAGGCTGCTCAAAGTTGAACCCCGGCGGCAGACAGCGCCGGGGGTTTGGCGGCAAGCTTGGCTTTTCCGTTGCCGCACTCAAGGAATCCCATGTCCGTGCTGAATTCGCCCCCAAAGGACCGCCCTCTCGATCTCAACGATCTGTTGCGCGAGCTGGTCGCTCAGGGGCGGGTCGCTCAGGACAGCGCCGAACAATGCCTGACGGTACGCCGCAGCGCGGTGGCCAATCAGCAGCATCCGTTGGAATTTCTCGCCGCACAGCAGCTCGATGATCTGCAGCGCCCCGGCAAGAAGCTCGACCTGGAAACACTGACCGTCTGGCTGGCTGAGCGGGCCGGCCAGCCGTATCTGCGCATCGATCCGTTGAAGATCGACGTGGCCGCGATCACCCCGCTGATGTCCTACGCCTTCGCCCAGCGCCACAGCATCCTCGCCGTGGCGGTGGACAGCAGCGCCGTCACCATCGCCAGCGGCCAACCCTTCGTGCACGGCTGGGAAGCCAACCTGACGCATGTGCTGAAGCGCCCGATCAAGCGCGTGGTGGCCAACCCGGCGGACATCCAACGCTTTACCGTCGAGTTCTATCGCCTAGCCAAGTCGGTCAGTGGCGCCAGCGGCACCGACCAGAAGATCAGCGGCGTCGGCAACTTCGAGCAACTGCTCAACCTCGGCGCCAGCGATCAGGAGCCGGACGCCAACGACTCGCACATCGTCAACATCGTCGACTGGCTGTTCCAGTACGCCTTCCAGCAGCGCGCCAGCGATATCCACATCGAACCCCGGCGCGAGCAGGGCACTGTGCGTTTTCGCATCGATGGCGTGCTGCACAACGTCTATCAGTTCCCGCCGCAGGTAACGATGGCGGTGGTCAGCCGACTAAAGTCCCTCGGCCGGATGAACGTCGCCGAGAAGCGCAAACCGCAGGATGGCCGCGTCAAGACCAAGACGCCGGATGGCGGGGAAGTCGAGCTGCGCCTGTCGACGCTGCCCACCGCGTTCGGCGAGAAGATGGTGATGCGCATCTTCGACCCCGAGGTGCTGCTCAAAGGCTTCGACCAGCTGGGCTTCTCCGCCGACGACCTGCGTCGCTGGCAGAGCATGACCAGCCAACCCAACGGCATCATCCTGGTCACCGGGCCGACCGGTTCGGGCAAGACCACCACGCTTTACACCACACTCAAGCAGCTGGCGACGCCGGAAGTGAACGTCTGCACCATCGAGGACCCGATCGAGATGATCGAGGGCGCCTTTAACCAGATGCAGGTGCAACACAATATCGAGCTGACCTTCGCCAGCGGCGTGCGCGCACTGATGCGCCAGGACCCGGACATCATCATGATCGGCGAGATCCGCGATCTGGAAACCGCCGAGATGGCCATCCAGGCGGCGCTGACCGGTCACCTTGTGCTCTCCACCCTGCACACCAACGACGCCCCCAGCGCCATCACCCGCCTGCTGGAGCTCGGCGTACCGCATTACCTGCTCAAGGCGACGCTGCTGGGTGTCATGGCCCAGCGCCTGGTGCGCACGCTGTGTCCGCACTGCAAGGCGCCAATGCAACTGGATGCCGATGACTGGACGGCGCTGACCCGGCCCTGGAACGCCCCGCTACCGACCACCGCGCAGCAGGCGGTGGGCTGCCTGGAGTGTCGCGACACCGGTTTCCGCGGTCGGGCCGGGGTTTACGAGATCATGCTGCTCAACGATGCGATCAAGCCCTTGATCACCGCCGACACCGACATCGTCGCCCTGCGCCGCCAGGCCTTCAAGGACGGCATGCGCAGCCTGCGCCTGTCCGGCGCGCAAAAGATTGCCGCTGGCCTGACCACCGTGGAAGAAGTCCTGCGGGTCACGCCGCAGAGCGAGCAGAAATAGTCGGAGGCTCGACGCGTTTGTACGAGGGATGTCGATTTTTACACCCACCACAACTCCGTCCGGTGGATCGATGAAGCGTGATCCACCCTATGCCAGCTCGCGCCGCGCCAGCCCCGCATTTGCGCGGATAACGCCGGCCCTGGCGACGGGCTGAGCGCTGAATCAGCCGCCCGAGCGTGCCGCGAGAATGGTCGCCACTTGATTGGGCTTGCAGTTGAGGTAGGCAGAAGACTGCAGCCATTGCTGATCGGGATACCAGGAGAACATGAACTGGCCGCCCTTGAGGCTATCGACCACCATACGCGCCACCTCCGGCCGGACCGCCGGGCAGCCCTGGCTGCGACCGATCCGGCCCTGTGTGGCGATCCAGGATGGATTCACATAGTCAGCCGGATGGATGACGATGGCCCGCTCGCGGGCGCGGTCATTGATACCTGGCTCCAAGCCATCCATGCGCAGCGAATAGCCGTGCTTGCCGCTGTAGCTTTCGGCAGTACGGAACAGGCCGATGCTGGACTGATGACTGCCGACCATATTGGAGAACTGGGTGGCGTGGTTGTCGCCGGACTTCTGGCCATGGGCGACCAGATCCTCAAGCAGCAATTGCTCCTGTTCCAGATCGAATATCCACAGCCGGCGCTCGCTGGAGGGCAGCGAGAAGTCGATCACCGCAAGGCGCTGCGCCGCACCAGCGCCGTTATTCACTGCGCACTGCATGGCGGCGACCGCGTGGGTCAGCACCTGACGATCAAGCTTCGGCGCCAGCCGGGCCAGGCTGTCGACCATGGGTTGATACGTTGCGTTGGCCGCCAGCGCAGGCGAGGCGAGGACGAAAAAACCTACCGCCAGGCAGGCACCTCGAAGCATGGACATCATGAGCAAGCAACCTCGTCGGGCTCGGTCTGAAGACGTTTTGCCTTGGCCGGCACCTTATACTCGCCGCCGATCACCGCAGCGACGCAACTGAACCGAGCGGGGCGAATGCACGCCAAATGCTCGGCAGGATGTGTTTTTATGGCCCCCGAAAGCATCTCGAGAGATGCCAGAACGGCGGCCTACAGGCGCGCAGTCTAGCAGTCACAGCAATGCTCTGGAGCGAAACGTTGTTCAAAAAATGTGCATTCCGTCTTGCCGTCTGGCTCTGCCTGGTGCCCGCCTCAGCACTGGCTGAACTGCCGATTGCGCAACCCACGCCGCTCGAAACAGTGCTTAGCGCGCTGCCGCAGAGTTGCCCGACGATGCCTGACCGCCTGGCCCCGGATGCCCTGCAACGGCTTGCGGCCTTCTACCGGGCTGTTCATCACCAGCCGGTGTGGAACGCTTACGCCATGCTGGACAGCCTCTTACAGCAGTTGGCTCAACTGGCCGATGATGGCCTGGACCCCGCGCACTATCAGCCAGAGCGCATCCGCGAGCAGCTTTACCAAACCTCGACCACTGCGCTGCAGCGTGAATGCAGCGACATCCTTGCCAGTTACGCCTATCTCGAAGCGCTGCACCATCTTTCGCACGGTCGGCTGCGGCAGGCGGACGTCGAACCCATATGGCGCAGCCCGGCCACACCGGAACCTGATGATGCCCAGCGGCTGCTGCAGATAGCTGTGCAAGGCCTTACAGACTTGCCTGCTGCGTTCGATCATGCACGGCCGGCTCATGCGCTCTATCGCGACCTGCGTGCCGCTTATGCCGCGTTGCGCGTGGCCCCTGCACCTGCGTGGCGGCCTCTTCCAGCCGGCCCGACGCTGCGACCTGGGATGAGCGATGCGCGGGTCCCGCTGCTGCGTGAATTGCTGCTTGCCGGTACCGGCAGCACCCCGCTGATGGACCTGCGCTACGGCGACGAGCTGGTCGAGGCGGTAAAAGGCTTCCAACATCAGCACGGTCTCGACGACGACGGCATCATCGGTAGCGGAACCTTGGCCGCGCTCAATGTCAGCCCAGCTGAACGCCTCGACCAGTTGCGCATCAATCTTGAGCGCCTGCGCTGGGTCAGCCGCGATCTTGAGCCGCAATCGCTGCTGGTGGATATCGCCGGTGCGCGACTGATCTATTTTCGCGACAGTTGCCCGTTCTGGCAGACACGCACCCAAGTTGGCCGCGAGGCCCGCCAGACTCCCCCGCTTAAGTCGCAGATCACTCGCCTGACACTCAATCCCACATGGACCGTGCCACCCACCATCCTGCAGCAGGACAAGCTACCGCTGATTCGCCAGGATCGCGGCTATCTGGAACGCCACCAAATGCGCGTGCTCGATGCCCAGGGCAACAGCCTGGATCCCTACGCCGTGGACTGGAACAATCCGCGCGGCATCATGCTGCGACAGGATGCCGGCCCGACCAACCCGCTCGGGCAGGTGGCGATTCGCTTCGCCAACCCGTTCTCGGTGTACCTGCACGACACGCCGAGCAAGCCACTGTTCGGCCGCGCCGCACGTGCAGTCAGCTCCGGCTGCGTACGTGTCGAGGGCGCGCTGCAACTGGCGGACCTGCTAGTGGGCGAAGCAGAGCGCGACACCGTCGCCAAGCTCTTGCAGACGGGTGAAACTCATGAGTACCGCCTGGCCCATCACACGCCGATCCTGATGGCCTACTGGACGGCCGATACCGATGACACCGGCGCGCCACGCTACCGTCCGGACATTTACCGACGTGACGCCGCACTGCTCGAGGCGCTCAATGCGGCGCACTAGACCGGGCGCCGAGCCTTGCGCGGCCCACTCCACAACCCCCCGTTCGTCGGGAGTTTCGTCGCCTGGCGCCTGAACCTCACGGCCTCAGCGTAGTCTTTTGCTCACCACTCGACATTGGCCTTGGGCGCCTGAGTGGTTAACTAATAAAACCGTCTGAATTACTCAGTGCCATGGATAGCCGAGCAGGACATTTTGAACGCCGAAAACAGCGCTCCCACAGCGACTTGGAATGAAGCTGAACGGCTGATCGCATTGGCTCGCTTCACCGCGCTCGACACCCCGCGCGACGCGGATCTCGACGAGCTTGCCAGCATGGCCGCAGACCTCTGCGCCTGCCCGGCGGCCGCGGTTCACTTCATCGATGACCGATACCAGCACTGCACAGCTGCATTAGCGCTGGACAGCCAGCCCGTTGCGCTCGATCGCTCGCTTTGCGCTTGGGCAATCCGCCAGGCCGGGCCGGTGGTCGTCCAGCTCGCCGATCGCCTCGCTGCTCCGTTGGAGATGCCGCGACTTGCCGACGGCCGACCCGCCAGCTTCTACGCCGCCGCCATATTGCGCACCGACGATGGATTGCCGTTGGGCACCCTGTGCGTCTGCGACCATCAGCCTCGCGAGCTGACGCCGCGCCAGTACGAGCATCTACAGGCGATGGCGCGGCAGGTAATGGCACTACTGGAGTTGCAGCGGTTGCGTGCCGAAGAGGAGCGCAGCCGCCAGATCATCGACAGCGCCAAGGATTACGCCATTCTTGCCACTGACCTGCAGGGCCAAATAACCAGCTGGAACAGCGGTGCGCAACAGGTCCTCGGGTGGTCCGCCGCAGAGGCGCTGGGCCAGCAAATAGACTGCATCTTCACCGACGAGGATCGCGCGCAACAGGCGCCAGCGCAGGAAATGCGCACGGCGCTCAGAGATGGCAGTGCAATCGACGAGCGCTGGCACCAACGCAAGGATGGCACACAGTTCTGGGCCAGCGGGGTTCTCACACCACTGGACCATCATGGCCAGACGCAAGGCTTCGTCAAGATTCTGCGCGACTTGACCGAATCACGTCTGCAGCAGGCAGCCACCCGTGAAATGGAAGAGCACTATCGCACGCTGGTCGACCTCAGCCCGCAGGTGATCTGGCAGTGCGATGCCCATGGCAACCTGAGGTTTTGCAACAGTTACTGGTGCGAATTCACCGGTCTAGACGAACAGCATTCGCAGGGCGAAGGCTGGCTGGCAGCGGTCGCCACGAGCGATCGTCCGCGCATTGCCGAACAGTGGCAGGCCGCACTGCAGAAGAAACTGCCGTTCAAGCTCGAATTGCCATTGCGCGATGTCGATGGCAGTCCGCGCTGGTTTCAGGCCAGCAGCGCTCCGCTCTACGACGCCGACGGCCAACTACTACGCTGGGTCTGCGTAGCGCAGGATATCGATAGCCGTCGTCGCTCGGAGATGCAGCGGCTGGAAAGCGAAGCATTCACGCGTTTGCTACTGGACTCGGCCAACGAGGGTTTCTACTCCATCGACCGCAACGGTGCGGTCACCCTGTGCAACGACGCGTTCCTCAACCTGCTCGGCTTCAATAGCCGCGAGGAAGTGCTAGGCCGCCAATTGCACCAGGTGATTCACCATAGCCACCCGGACGGTACGCCATACCCGGCACAGGAATGTCCGATCCAGCACACGGCCATTACCGGTGAACCACGGCATGTCGAGCATGAGCTGTTCTTCCGCGTCGACGGCAGCAGCCTGCCTGTCGAATACCGTGTAGCGCCGATCTACCGAGACGGCGAACTGCATGGCGCCATCTGCACATTCAGCGACATCAGCGAGCGTACCCAGCACCAGGCGCTGCAGGCCTTCCTGCTGGAGCTGAGCGACTGCCTGCAGACCGATACCGATCAGGTCGACGTCTGCTGCGTGCTCGACGAGCGCCTGGCGCGGCTGACCCACTGCGACTGTATCGCCTGGGCAACCGTGGAAGACGGTGCGCTGGTTGTGCAACAGGAGTGGCTGGCGCCGGGTGCGCCAAGTCGCGGCGGTCGTCATGACCTGCCTGGGGGCGGCGCGGGTCTCGTCGAACGCCTGGCGCAGGAGAACGTAGTCCCGCTCGATGCGTACAGCCCGCAAAGCGACTCGCTGTGCCGAAGCCTGGCAAGCGCCACGCTGCTAATGACCGAACTGCCGGGCGTCGAGTCCGGCGCACAATCAGCCGCGCTCCTGTACGTTCGTAGCGAAATGCTGCCCTGGAGCGTGGACGACCTCGGCCTCGTCCGCGAAGTACTGGAACGCATCCGCGGCGCGGCCCAGCGCACGCAGGCGAACAAGGCGCTGCGCGAAGCTGAACAGCGCATCAGCCTGGCCAACGAGATCGCCTCGATCGGCGTCTGGGAATATCGCGACAGCCACCACACATTGCACTGGGATACCCAGCTCAAGGCCATGGCCGGGATACCGCCAGACCAGCCCGGCCTGGGCGTGCATGAAATCCTCGCGCGAGTGCATCCCGATGACCGCAGCGGATTGATCAGAGCGCTGGGAGACACGCTGGCTGGCAATGGTGATGGAGAGTTCCAGCTCGACTACCGGATTTTCGATACCCGCATCAGCGAGTTCGTCTGGCTGGCCAATCGTGGCCGCCGACTACTCGACCCCAGCGGTGAGGTGCGCATTCTAGGCACCGCACGCAACATCACCGCCGAACGCAATGCGGCCGAGCGCATGCTGCGCATGAACGAGATGCTCGAAGAGCAGATCAAGGACCGCCAGCAGGCCGAACAGCGGCAAACGGCACTGATCGAGCTGGGTGACCTGTTGCGCGAGCAGCACGACAGCCAGACCATCGCCCATGCGGCGGTGAGCGTGATCGGTCGTACGATTGGTATTTCACGCGTGCTGTTCGCCAGCGTCGACATATCCAGCCAAAGCGCCACCATCGAGCGCTACTGGAGTGATGGCAGTTCCGACAGCAGCAGTGAAGTGGTGCATTTTGCCGACTACGGTGATTTCTTCTACGACCTGCAAGAGAACGAACTGGTGGTGATCGAGGATGTGCTGCACGACGCGCGCACCGCGAGCCACGCCGAGAATTTCGCCGAAAGCCAGATCCGCAGCATCGTCTGCGTGCCGCTGTTCGAGCAGGGCCGCATCTCCGCTGTACTCATGCTGCTGGAAGAACAACCGCGCAACTGGTTCGACGATGACATTTCTTTCATCCGCGAAATCGCCGACCGCGCCTGGTCCGCTGACGAACGCATGCGCGCCGAACGCGCCTTGCGCGAGAGCGAAGAACAGTTCCGCACGCTAGCCGACAACATGAGCCAGTTCGCCTGGATGGCCGATCCTGCCGGGCGCATCTACTGGTACAACAAGCGCTGGTACGACTACACCGGCACCACCGGCGAGGCCATGCGGGCCCTGGGCTGGCGCGCAGTGAACCATCCCGATCATCACGAACGGGTCAGCGCATCGATGAAGCGGGCCTTCGCCATTGGCTCGATCTGGGAGGAAACCTTCCCGCTGCGTGGCAAGGACGGCAAATACCGCTGGTTTCTTTCGCGCGCCCTGCCGATTCGCGACGATTTCGGCCAGGTTACCCACTGGTTCGGCACTAATACCGACGTTACCGCCCAAGTCGCCGCCGAAGAGGCCCTGCGCGAACTCAATGACAACCTCGAGCGACGCGTAGCGGAGCGTACCCGCGAACTGGCCGCGATCAATAGCCGGCTGCACATCGAGATGGCGGAGCGCGAGCGGGCCGAGGATGCTTTGCGCCACGCACAGAAGATGGAAGCCATCGGTCAACTCACCGGCGGCCTCGCGCACGACTTCAACAACATGCTGACCGGCGTGCTCGGCGCCCTCGATCTGATCCAGCGGCGCGTCGCCAATGGCGCCACGGGTGATCTGGATCGCTACATCGATGCGGCCACCACATCGGCCAACCGAGCTGCCGCGCTGACACATCGCCTGCTGGCATTTGCGCGTCGCCAATCACTGGATCCCAAGCCTGTCGACGTCAACCTGTTGGTGGTATCGATGGAGGATATGCTGCGCCGCACCATGGGCGAGCACATCCAGCTCGAAGTCGAGCTACAGACCGATGCCTGGGTCGCCTATACCGACGGCCATCAGCTGGAAAACGCGCTGCTCAACCTGGTGATCAATGCCAGAGACGCCATGCCCGATGGCGGACGGCTCGGCGTGCACACATGCAATGTGCGCATCCAAGAACACCAGCCGGACGCACCGGAGCCCGGGGATTACGTAGCACTCAGTGTTACCGACAATGGTTCCGGCATGTCGGCGCAGACCATTGCCAAGGCATTCGACCCGTTCTTCACCACCAAGCCTATCGGCCAGGGCACAGGCCTTGGGTTGTCGATGGTTTATGGGTTCGCCAAGCAGACCGGTGGCCACGTGCGTATAGACAGCACGCTGGGACAGGGCACGCGGGTGATCCTCTACTTACCGCGCAACCAGACCGAAAACGACGTGCAGGGCGCGCCGGAGCAGCAGACGGACGTACCCAGCGCCCAGCAAGGCGAGATCGTGCTGGTCGTGGAGGATGAAGCCGCGGTGCGCATGCTCGTGGTCGAGGTGCTGAACGAACTCGGCTATCAGGTGCTGGAAGCCTGCGATGCCAGCAGCGCCCAGCCTTACCTGCACAGCGAACAGCGTCTCGACCTGCTGGTCACCGATTTCGGCCTGCCCGGCATCAACGGACGGCAGCTGGTGGAAGGCGCGCGGCAGCATCGACCTGAGCTAAAAGTCCTGTTCATCACCGGCTATGTACCAGATGAAGAGATGCGTAACGACTTCCTCGGCCCGGGCATGGACATCCTGGCCAAGCCATTCAGCATCGACATCCTGGCTGCGCGTATTCGCAAACTCATCGACAGTACAAGCTGAGCGGCAACCGGAACTCTCGTCCGCGCATCGCACTCACAGAAGTACGACAGCACGGAGGTTCCGCTCATGCGCAAGACACTTTTGGTGGCGTTTACCCTGTCCCTGGCCCCTATCGGCAGCACCATGGCAGACGGTCTGGTACGTGACATCCTGTCGTCTGGTGCGACCACCGCCTCGACCTACATGACCTTCAAGGACAACAAGCTGGTGATCCCCGCTCGCGAAGAGGCAGGCAGCTTCGTCGCCAGCAACGGTGAAATCCGCGGTCCGTACCTGGAAGCCATGCTCAAGCAATTGCGCAGCGATCAGCCGCAGCTGCAGGCAACCGACATGGAGCTGGCAAGCGCCATTCTGGCGGCCGAGCAGTCTCGCTGAACGGCGCGTGCCGAACCATTCACCATCTACGCGAGGACAGTTCATGAAGAAGAGCGCTTCCGCCGTCTGGCAAGGCGGCCTGAAAGACGGCAAAGGCACAATCACTACCGAAAGCGGCGCGTTGAAAGACAATCCCTACGGGTTCAACACTCGCTTTGAGGACGCTTCCGGTACCAATCCCGAAGAGCTGATCGGTGCTGCTCATGCCGGTTGCTTTTCCATGGCGCTGTCCATGATGCTCGGCCAAGCCGGGCTTACAGCAGAACGTATCGACACCCGCGCCGAGGTCACGCTCGACAAGGATGGTGAAGGGTTCAGCATCACCGCGATCGACCTTACCCTCAAGGCACGGATCCCGGGCGCGGACGAGGCGCAGTTCCAGCAAATCGCCAACCAGGCGAAGGAAGGTTGCCCCGTATCGAAAGTGCTCAACGCACGCATCAGCCTGAATGCCACACTGGAAGGCTGATCCGCCTGGGCAGACGCAATAACCGGTTCAGCTGACGCAAAAAAAAACGCCACCCCGTTGCCGGAGTGGCGTTTTTGCATCCGGCCGAAATCAGCCGCGGATGTTGTAGATGTCCTTCTCGTTCAGCTCGGCGTATTCATACAACCGATTGAGATAGGCACTCTGCTGCTCCCACACCTTGGAAGCGACCGGATCGGCCTTGGCGGAGGCATCCACCACTTCAGCCGCTACCTGCTTCAGGCGCGCCAGCACTTCGTCCGGCAGACGGCGTACTTCCACGCCCTGCTCGCGCAGCTGCTCCATCGCTTCCATGTTCTTGGCGTTGTAATCGTCGAGCATGTCGCCGTTTACATCACGTGCGGCGGCACGAACGATGGCTTTCAGATCATCCGGAAGCGTATCCCAGGCCTTCAGGTTCACGTCCAGCTCGAAGGTGACGTTCGGCTCCTGCCAGCCCGGCGTGTAGTAGTACTTGGAGGCCTTGTGCAGACCCAGCGCCAGGTCGTTGTATGGGCCGATCCACTCGGTGGCGTCGATCGCGCCGGTCTGCAGGGCAGTGAAGATTTCACCGGCCGGCATGTTCACCACGGTGCCGCCCATCTTGGTCAGCACTTCGCCGCCCAGGCCGGGCGTACGCATTTTCAGGCCCTTGAAGTCGTCAACCGAGTTAATTTCCTTGTTGAACCAGCCAGCGGTCTGCACGCCGGTCGCGCCACAGGCCATCGGCAGCACGCCGTAGGGCTTGTAGACCTCTTCCCACAACTGCATACCGCCGCCACGATGCAGCCAGGCGTTCATTTCCTGGGCATTCGGGCCGAACGGAAGAGCGCAGAAGAACTGCGCAGCCGGCACCTTGCCCTTCCAGTAGTAAGGTGCGCCATGGCCCATTTCAGCGGTGCCACGCGATACCGCGTCGAATACTTCGAGCGCCGGGACCAGCTCGCCAGCGGCATAGACCTTGATCTTCAGCCGGCCACCGCTCATTTCGTTGACCAGATTGGCGAAGCGCTCGGCACCTACGCCAACGCCTGGGAAGTTCTTCGGCCAGGAGGTGACCATCTTCCAGTTGAATGTCTGCTGTTCGCTGGCCTGCTTGCTTTCGCCAGCTACCGGCTTGTCGCTCTTGTCATTGCAGCCAGCCAGAGCGGTGGCCGCCAGGCCAACGCCAGCGGCGGTGAGAATGTCACGACGTTTCATGTTGTTACTCCTTGTTATTTGTTCTTATTGCGCAACGGCAAGACCACGCTCTCTTTGCCGGACCGCCGCGCTTTTCGTTCCGTGTACGCCCAACGCCACGCTGACTGAGGGCGCATGCGGCGAAACCTGCGCCGGATACACAGACGCCGTTCCGGGCTCGACTAACATTAGAGCGTCCGGCGCCTCAAGCCTAGCGTATAAGCTAAAAGTCGTAGGCCGATTGCTGCGAAGCCCCAGTGCTGCAAGAATCGCCGCTTCCGCCAACCTTGCGTCTACTAAGAAGGACTACAAATGTCCCACAGCCCCTCGCCCCTGCTGCGCGTGGCTGGCCTAATCGATGCGTGCAACATGCGCCTCGGCCAGTTATGTGCCTGGATCACCCTGTTTCTCGTCATCGGTACTACCATCGTGGTGATACTGCGCTACGGTTTTGGCATTGGCGCAATCGCCCTGCAGGAAGCCGTGATGTACGGCCATGCGCTGGTGTTCATGGGCGCAGCCGCCTGGACCTTGCAGCGCAACGGTCATGTCCGCGTCGACATCTTCTATCAGAAATTCAGCGGCCGCCGGCAGGCGACAGTCGACGGCGTGGGCCACCTGCTGTTCCTGTTGCCCGTGTGCCTGTTTCTCGGCTGGAACAGCTGGGATTACGTCAGCAATTCCTGGTCGACGCTCGAGGGCTCGAATGAATCCGGCGGACTGAAGTTCGTCTACCTGCAGAAGAGCATCATCCTGCTGCTGGTCGGCAGCCTCGCGCTGCAGGCGGTTTCCGACCTGATCAAGGCGGGCTATCGCATCACCGGACGCCTGCCTGAAGCAGAGCAGGAGGTGAAGCATGGGTGAGATCATGGCCATCCTGCTGTTCATCAGCATCTGCTTCGCCCTGATGTCGGGTTACCCGGTCGCCTTCACCCTTGGCGGCATGGCGCTGCTGTTCGCCGGCATCGGCGTGGTCACCGGCTCCTTCGACGTGGGTTACCTGCACGCGCTGCCGAATCGCATCTTCGGCATCATGAACAACCAGACGATGCTGGCGGTACCTCTGTTCGTCTTCATGGGCGTGATGCTGGAGAAATCCCGCGTTGCCGAAGACTTGCTGGAATCGATGTCGCGACTGTTCGGCACCATGCGCGGCGGGCTGGCCATCTCGGTCTGCGTGGTCGGTGCGCTGCTCGCTGCCAGTACCGGTATCGTCGGCGCCACCGTGGTCACCATGGGTCTGCTGGCACTGCCGACCATGCTACGCCGCGGCTACGACCCGGCCATTGCCACTGGCACCCTCGCCGCCACCGGCACGCTCGGGCAGATCATCCCGCCTTCGATCATCCTGGTTCTGCTCGGCGACGTGATGTCCAGCGCCTTCCAGCAGGCACAGCTGAAGATGGGCATCTTTTCGCCCAAAACGGTTTCGGTCGGTGACCTGTTCGTCGGCGCGCTGATTCCGGGTCTGTTGCTGGTCGGCATGTACATCCTCTACCTGATCGCCGTGGCGATCTTCCAACCCAAGAAGTTGCCCGCACTGCCGCAGGAAGAACTGGGACCGATCGAGTGGGGCAAGCTGATCGGCTCGCTGCTGCCGCCGCTGCTGCTGATCACCGCCGTGCTCGGCTCGATTCTGGCCGGGTATGCCACGCCCACCGAGGCTGCCGCGATCGGTGCGCTCGGCGCGACGCTGCTCTCGATCGCCAAGGGACAGCTGAACTTCACCCAGCTCAAGCAAGTGGCGTTCGGCACCACCGAGATCACCTCGATGGTGTTCCTGATCCTCATTGGCGCATCGCTGTTCTCGCTGGTGTTCCGCGGCTTTGGCGGTGAAGTGCTCATCGAAGACGCTCTGCATTCGCTGCCTGGGGGCGTGCTAGGCGCGTTCCTGGTGGTGATGCTGGTCATCTTCCTGCTGGGCTTCATCCTCGACTTCATCGAGATCATCTTCGTGGTGGTGCCTATCGTCGGCCCGATCCTGCTGGCCATGGGTCTGGACCCGGTCTGGCTCGGCGTGATGTTCGCCATCAACCTGCAGACGTCGTTCCTCACCCCGCCGTTCGGTTTCTCGCTGTTCTACTTGCGTGGTGTCACGCCACGCAGCGTACCGACCAGCGTGATGTACAAGGGTGTGCTGCCTTTCATCGCGATTCAGATCGGCATGCTGGTAGTGGCCTACATGTGGCCGGGCATCGTCACCTGGCTGCCGGAGCAGGTCTACGGCAAGTAACTGATCCCGCGACGCCCGTCTCGACGGGCGTTGCGCTTCCTGCGCCCTCATCCCGCTACAATCGGCACCCGCCTGCACGCCCGGCCCGTCGATGCCAGCTTCCCCTACCCTCCACGAGCGCTTCCTTGCGCTGGACCGTTTCCTCACAGAGCACCAGTCGCTATGGCGGCCGCGCCCGTTCGTCTGTCGGACACTGCCTTGGGAAGTCGACTTTCCCGAACTCGCCGCCTGGCTCCGCGCTCGCTCGCTGGCCGATGCCGAAGCTGCACATAACCAGCCAGCTGCGCTCGCCGCCCCCGGCCCTTTCCCACAACTGGCTGCCATCGCCAGGCAGCTGAGCCAGATCGACGAGTTGCCCGCCAACGATTGCCACCCCGCCGACCATCGGCAGAGCGTCGATGTACCGGGGCGCAAGTCGCTACAAATTCAGGCATTCGGCGCACGCCTGCAATTTCGCGAAACGCCCAGCCACTGGTTGGATTGGTGCGCCGGCAAAGGCCACCTCGGACGCCATCTGGCCCGCGACGGAGCCGCCCTGACTTGTTTGGAATGGGACGAAACCCTGGTCGAAGCGGGCACGCAGCTCAGCCAGCGGCTGGGCATTGCGGCGACTCACCATTGCCAGGACGTGTTGGCTGCCAGCGCTACCGATCAGCTGCAAGCCGCCCATACGCCAGTCGCGCTACATGCCTGTGGCGATCTGCATATCCGACTACTGCAACTGGCCATCACCAAGCAATGCCGTCAGCTCGCCGTGGCGCCCTGCTGCTACAACCGCATCACCGATGAGCGCTATACCCCGCTCTCGCAGACAGCGAAGGCGTCGACACTAGCCCTCAGCCGCGACGATCTCGGCCTGCCGCTGAGCGAAACCGTCACCGCCGGCGCCCGCGAGCGGCGCAACCGCGATCAGTCCATGGCCTGGAGGCTAGCTTTCGACGTTCTGCAGCGGCGCCTGCGCCAGCAGGACGACTACCTGCCGACACCCTCGCTGCCCAGCGCCTGGTTGAAGAAGAACTTCGCTGACTTTTGCCGCGACCTGGCCGCGCTCAAGCAACTGCCTGAGCCGGGCAACGAGGATTGGGCAACACTGGAACGCACTGGCTGGCAGCGCCTGGCCGAGGTCCGCAACCTGGAGCTGCTGCGCGGCCTGTTCCGCCGACCGCTGGAACTCTGGCTGTTGCTCGACC
Source organism: Stutzerimonas stutzeri (assembly GCF_038561965.1). Classification (NCBI taxonomy): domain Bacteria; kingdom Pseudomonadati; phylum Pseudomonadota; class Gammaproteobacteria; order Pseudomonadales; family Pseudomonadaceae; genus Stutzerimonas; species Stutzerimonas stutzeri. The sequence continues at coordinate 4,448,928 of NZ_CP139348.1, forward strand.
GTGCATTACTGCTGCAAGAACAGGGCTACCACGTTCGCCTGGGCACCTTCTGCCCCAGCGAACTGACCCCGCGCAACCTGCTATTGCTCGCCGAGCGCGACTCACCCATGCAGAATGTGAAGCCGCCTGAATAAGCAACTGCAAGTCACCGTAACCAAACGGTTTACTCGCCGCGCGCAATGGATATAATGGCGACCCTAAATTGCCGGTATAGCTCAGCTGGTAGAGCAACTGACTTGTAATCAGTAGGTCCCGGGTTCGACTCCTGGTGCCGGCACCATACACAGAAAGGCCCGCAGAAATGCGGGCCTTTTTCGTTTCTGTTACTTACTGGCTCGGATACCAAGCCCGCAACATCGCGGGCTTGGTGTACTTCAGTTGCTCAGTACTTTCCGATTGCGTTGAAGAACCAACCCTGGCTGCGGAAGGACATGTCGGTCAGGTCATCGCTGAAGTCGCTGAAGTTGTAGCCGACCCCCGCCTTGAAGTGGTTACCGAAGTGCCGGTAGGCACCGACCAGCATGCCAGTGCGACTGTCCTTCGCCGCGAACTCGTCACGGCGCCGGACTTCGGCCATCAGGTCCCACTTCTTCACTACGTGCCAGTCCACCCGTGCTGCCATCAGCTGGCCGCGGCTGTCGAACCAGTCAGCCGAGGTGTCGCGGCTCATGCGCAGCTCGCTCAAGCGATAGGCGTACTTGCCGCCGACGCTCCAGCGCTCGCTCAAGTCGTAGATGCCGTCAACGGCGAACACATGGCTGCGCTGCGCGTAGTCGACGTTTCTACCGGTGGCCGTAGATACCTGATCCGGCGGAGGGAGGTCTGCCAGGTAGGTATATTTGGTTAGCAGGTTGAGCTTGTCGTTGAGCACAGGCCGGTAGGCATAGCCGAGCGAGGCTTCAACGAAGTTGCCATCGAAGTAGTCGCCCCGGTCGGAATCGCCCACGGAGAAGTCCAGCTTGCCGATGAAGCGCCAGTCCGGGTTGACCTTGTAACTGATGTTGTTGCGCATCAGCCACACGCTCAAATCCTGTACCGCGCTGCTGTCCTCGCGATATTCCAGGCGGCTGGCATAGCGCAGCTCGCTATTGCTGTAGCCGACCTTGCCACCGATGGCGCGGCGCTTGAGCGCGTAATCGGTTTCCTCATTGAAGGTGCCGAATTCCGCGGTTACACCGTAGCTCCAATGATCATCCGGTGCGAAGTCCAGGCCGTAGCCCTGAATCAGGCCAGCCTGATCGCCATGCTGCAGACGTTGCTCGGCATAGACGCTGGTGCTGTCGGTCCAACGCGACCTGGCGCCAGATACGAACTGGCCAGTTCGGCCGCCACCTCCCAGCCCGCTGCGGCTGCCGAAGCCGTCGTCGCTGCGATCCGAGTCCAGCTCGTAGCTGAGGTAGACATTGGTGCGGTCGGAGGCGTCGTAGCCCACTCCGGCCTTCGCGCCGAGGCCGAGGTTGCCGCCAGAGAGCTCGCCGTTCAGCGAGGTGCGCTCATTGAGGCGATAGTCACCGCCGACGCCCAGGCGATTGTTGGCCTGACGGCTGCCATCACGATTGACCGTGCCTTGGCCGAAGCCATACACCGACCAGTCCTTCTCGGCGTGATAGAGCGCCTGGAACAGCGCGTCGGTGCGCTCTCCCTCGTCGTAGTTACCGTTGTCGTAGCCGGCATAGGTGCCGGTGTAGAGATTGCGGTAGGCGCTGCCATAGGTCTGCCGGTCGTTGCGCAGGCCGGCGGACAGGCGCCAGGCGTCGCTCAGGTCATGGGCGATGCCGCCTTCCACGGCGCGCCGCGAGCGACCGCCGTCTTCCTCGGTCTGGTCGGCCTTGAAGATGGCCTCGGTGTTTTCGCCCAGAGGAGCCGTATAGCTGCCGCCGACCTGATCGCTGGCAAGCTCCGACAGGCGACCCGGCGCGGAGAAGCCGGCGTCGCGGCTCTCGTAGTAGAAGGTGCCGCGACCCTCGGAGTCCTCAACCAGGTCCTTGAGGTCAAACGCCGTCTCGATACGATTGGCTCTGGCGCGGCTATCGGTGCCAGCCATCTCCTCGCCGAAGCCGAAGCCACCGTCGAAAGAGAAACGCTGATTGAGGCTGTCGCCCTCGCTCTGCGCCGACTCAAGCTTCAGCCAGGTGCCGTCGCTGTGGCGCAGCAGCAAGTCACCGCCGCCCAGGGTCTGGTCCTGGCGACCGGTCTGCTCCTGCATGCTGCCGGTAACACCAACACGCACCTTGTCGTTGACCCAATAGGCCGCGCGGCCGCCGTAGGCGAGATCGTCGAGGCGCTCCAGCCCCGGCGAGTATTCATAGCCGACGACAAGATAGGCCGGGTTGCCCGACAGGCTGCCACCGGATCGGATCAGCGTGCTGCCATCAGCGCTGGCCGACAGTGGCTGGGTGAGGATCACCCGGCCCTGCAGCGAGTTGATCTCGTAGTCGATACCGGCGACCAGGTCCTGACTGTGCAGTACCAGTCCCGAGTCCTTGTCGCGGACCTCGATACGCACCCGCTCACTGCCTTCGCTGATGTCCTGATGGCGAAGGTAATAGAGCGAACCACCGGTACCGCGGAAGTCCTCGCGCGCCGAAGCGGTGCCCGGCTCGGCGGCGAAGCCTTCGACCTGCAGGCGGCGCTCGCCAAACGCGGTGAACGCGTCGTCACGGTAGCGTGCCTGGGCACCATAGAGACTGCGGTCGATCTGGGTCAGCTCGGTCTCGCGGATCTGCGAACGGAAGTTACCCCACATGACATGGGACTTTTCGTCCTCGACCTTGGCGTAGAACTTGCCGCGCGTTGGTGCGTCCTCGACCAGGGTCGAGTCATCACCGAAGGTCGCCCAGCCCTTGTCGGAGTCGCTCATGCGCCTGAGGAACTCGCGCGGATCTTTGTCGTTGAAGTTGCTGAAGAGGCTCTCGGCCGGTTCTTCACCGGTATCAACGCTGGCGGTGACGGTGTACTTGTCGTCGATCTTGCCCTTGCTGTAGAAGGCCAGGCGGCCGTCAGCGTAGAGTTTGTCGTCGTAGTAGCGATCTTCCTGGGTAACCAGGCGGGCCGGGCCGCTGGTGTTCTGTTGGCCAACGGTGAAGTCGGCGATGGCCACGGTAAACCAGTCGTTTTGCGGCAGGCGCAGGTCGCGTCGATAGATGCGGCCCTTACCCTCATCGTCGAGCACTGCCACTTCCACGGTATGCAGGCCCCGCGGAATGATCTGCGCGCTGGCGAATGTGCCGCTGCCATCGACCGGCACCGGCCGGCCCATGACGAACACGTGCTGGTCGTCCTTCACCTGCTTGCCATTGATGGTCACGGTACCGCCCGCCACCGGAATGTTGTGCCGCTGTAGGCGATTGCCGCCGTAGCCGGCGAGCAGGTCGGCGGCGACATCTTCCGGCGACTCTGCCGGTAGTTCACCACGGGCAACATTGAGCAGCTGCACGCTGGTCTCGTCGAAGCGGCCTTGCTCGTCATACACGCGCAGCTGGTAGTAGATACGCTCGGGCGTGTCGGCCGGCGGCGTCCAGCTGCCGTTGAGCTGCTCGTCGAGTTCAATGGTCTGCAGCAGGCGAGGTTCGCCGAACAGGCGACGCTTGCCGAGAATGCGCACTTCGGCGCGCTTGATCCAGTGCAGGTAGTTGCTGTAACCGCTGAAGGTCTGCGGCTCGCCGATGCGCGCTACCCGTGCCCCCGAGACCAGGTTCAGGCGCGGCTGCGCCGATAGGTTGTCGAAACGTACCTGCAGCAGGTCCTGGGCCAGCGCGACGTCGACGCAGCGCTGGTTGTCAGCGCTGCCGGCAACGCCATCGGCGCCCTGCGGCTGACCATCGACGCTGATACGGAACGGCGACACGCTCTCTCCAGCGATGCTTCCCGCCGCGCAGTCCTGCGGTTTTACCGGCGTGCTTACAACGGACTCGTCATACCAGATTTCCACTTCTACCCGACGATTGAGCGCCCATGCCTGGGCGCTGTCGCCCTGCATCAGTGGCTCGCTCGGCCCACGGCTGTCCAACATGATCTGTTCCGGCGCCAGATGCAGGCGCTGGCGGAAGATCTCACCGACTTCACGGGCGCGCTCCAGACCCAGGCCCTGGTTGTCGCCATAGATGGGTTGGGTACGCGCCGACAGGCGCTGCGGATCGGTGTGCCCGATCAGGCGCAGGCGCAGGTTGCGCTTACCGGCCAGGCGCTCGACCAGTTTGGCCAGCGCGTCGCTATCCTGCATCGGCACCGCCGAACGTCCCGAGGCGAAACGCACCACCGGAAGCCCGTCTTTAAGAATTACCGAGCTGATCTGCTCATCACCCATTTCGACAAGCCGCTCGCGCACGCCCAGGGCGCCGTCGAGCTGCCAGAGAATCAGCCGCTCACGCGGCAGTTCACGTTCGGCATTGGCCGGCAATGCCGGCAAGCCACCCGGGGTAAAGGGACGGCGCTGCAGCAGCGACTCGTCTTCCATCGCCCCGCGTGGCCCTTGCAGACCACAACCCTTGCCCACTTCACATTGCTCCGCGGCGTGCGTCACAGCGACGGCCAACGGGTTCAGCGCCAGTGCGGCGACGCCACAAACCATCAAATTACGCATGCTCATCGGATCACCTCCACGCTGTCAGTCGCCGGTACGATTTCTTCCTCCAGTTGCAGGTCGTAGCAGCAGTCGTGGGGCTCCCAATGCTCCTTTATCCAGTCCTTCACATACGCAACCCGGGCGCGGGCATCTCTGATCTTGCCGTCCACCGGCATGCGGTAAGCGATGCGCAGAATCGACGGCTCGGCATAGAGCAGCTTCAGGACTTCTTCCAAGCGTGATTGGTAATGCGCGTTCAGCTGGTTGCCAGTCCCAAAGGCATCGCTGCTCAGGTCCAGACGCACCACCCGATGGATGCTCGCACCGAAGTTGGCCTTGACCAGGCGGCCCTGGGTCATGCGAACGACGCGCGGGTTCTCGGTAATGATCCGATAGCCGCTTGGCAGGCTGCGCTCGTCAACCTTGACGATGAAGTTGCTGCCACGCAGCTCGCTTGGCACATCGGCACAGGCGATGTGATAGCGACCGTATTCATCCGTCGTCACCAGCCAGCCCTTTGGCGTGGCCACGCGCACGCCAGGGATACCAGGCTCGCCTTCGTCCTGGTAGCCGTTGCGGTTCTTGTCATCGAAGACTTTGCCGATCAGGTCCGAGCAGTCGAAGGTCGGATCGGCGACTACCCGCACGCTGGCGGTGGCGACGTTCGACACCCGCGCAGCGGCAGCCAGATTCAGCGCCCAGGTCTGGTTGATGTATTCGTTGAAGCCAACGCCAGAGCCCACCACCAGCAGCAGCTTGATCCTTACCGACTGGCCGCCATTGAGGGTGCGTTCAGGCCAGCGCAGACGCCGACCCTCGACCAGCGGCTCGACCGGCACGCCGTCGATCTGAGCCGATTTCTTGATGTACTTGAAGCCCGGCGGCATCTGGTCCTCGATGACGATGCCCGTCAGCGTGGTGGACAGCGTGTTGCGCGCGGTCAGTACATAAGGCACCAGCTCGCCGCGGGTCACGTTGACCTTGGCGGTGTTCTTGGTCATCACGATGGCGCCGCCAAGGATAGGGTCGAGCGGGATGTGGTTGTTCACCACGTCTGCCGAGCCTGCACCAAGAACGAAGCTGAAGTAGTACTGAGTGGTGCCGTTGTTAGCGCCAAGCCCTGCGGAACTGGCCGGGCAGGCGGCGGCGTCGTGCAGGGTCACCGCTTCCGCTGGCGCCTGGTTGCTGGTCTGCACCAGCGCAGGATCAGGAATGGCCGTGACCTGCAGAGTATTGCTGCACGCCGGAATCAGCGTCGACGGCCCTTGCAGGTAACCGCTGGGAGCGGTGACCGTCAGGGTGTAGGTACCGGCAGGCGCGCTGGACAACAGCAGGAACTGATACAGGCCGTCGGCAGCAGTGATCTGCTGCAACGAACCGCCCAGCACCTGAGCCGCCGTGAAGCCGGCCGGCCCGCTGATACTGACCACGGCACCGCGCACTGGCTGCCGGCTGATGGCGTCATAGACCACCCCAGCCGGATCGATCGGCAGGCTCTGCTCGACGACGTTGCGGCCCGCGGTGATGGTGATGTTGCTCAGGGTGCCGTCACGGTTGTCGGCACCCGCCGGGTTGCCCGGTCCGGCAGTGCCCGGCGTGTGCGCCAGACCCTGCTCGTTGGGTACCGGCCGGCCGAACAGCGTGCCGGTCTCCGGATGACGGAAGCGTACTTCGTAGCCGCTGCCCGGTGTCAGGTTGCTGAAGGCGTAGGCGCCGTTGGCATCCGACTGAGTGGTGGCGACGATTGCGCCGCCCTGCACCAGTTCAACGTTCCAACCGGCCAGACGAGTCTCGCCCGGGTCGAGCACGCGGTCGTGGTTGGTATCGAACCAGACCGTGCCCGACAGGCCGGGGATGCTGACCTCGGCAAACCAGTTGTCGACCGAGAGCATGGTGCTGGTCAGGTCGATGCTGCTGATGCGGCTAGGCCCTTCACTGACCACGCCACTGGCGCTGCCTGCAGTGGTCGAGCCGTTGAGCAGCCCGCTGGGTTGATTGGGCTGCAGCAGGTCATAGATGCCAGGCGGCAGACCGATGAAGCTGAAGCTGCCGTCGCTCCCGGTCACGGTGCTCAGATTGACCGGGTTGCCGTTGATGTCCTGGCCGCTGAGCAGCACCGTTTCGCCGCCCAGGCCGCTGTCACCGGTACCTGGGATGCCGTTGGTGTCGCGGTCATGGAAGATCCGCCCGTAGATGCTGCGGCCTGTGACGATCTCGGCGAAGTTGTTTTCTTCCGACGCATAGCCCGAGGCCAGCGTGATGCCGCTGATCGCGCTGGGCACGATGCCTGGCGCGGTCACACCCGGCGCTGCACCGGCGCTGTTACCGGCCACGGTCAGGCCGTTGGCGGTCCCCGCCGGCTGGGTCGGCTCGGTGACCGTATACGTACCAGGCTGCAAGCCGCTGAAGCGGTAGTTGCCGCTGGCGTCGGTGGTGGTGGTCGCGTTGACCGGGCGATTCTGCCAGTCGGTGCCGCTGAGGTTGATCACCACGCCGGCCAGACCGCGGTCAGCGCCCTGGCGGATACCGTCGTTGTTCTGGTCGATGAACACCGCGCCGCTGAGGCTGGCAGGTGCCACCTCGGGGAAGTCGTTGCGCTGCGACCCGCTGACTTCACCACCCGCGCCGTCGCCATTGAGCACGATGGCCTCGATCTGGCTGCTGGTCTCGCTGGCATTGCCGGCGGAACCCGGCGTGCCGCTGCTGCCGTTGGCCGGCGTGATGCTGCCAGCTACCGGTGGTGCGTTGAGCGTGCCTGCAGGCTGGCTGGCCTGGCACACCGAATAGGTGCCCGCCGGCAGGCCGGCGAACAGGTAGTTGCCCGCCGCGTCGGTGTTGATCGGATTGAGCAGGCCGTTGATGCCGCTGACCGGCGTGCCACTGGCGCAGCTGGTGCCACTGCGCAGCTCGATAGGCACCCCACTCAGCGGCATGTCGGAACCGGGTTGGAAGACGCCGTCCTGGTTGTTGTCCAGGTACACGCGCCCGGAGATGTAACCCTGGGTGCTGACCGTCAGCGGCGCGTAGGCCGGCTCCGGGTTGTCGCCCAGGTCGGTGCGCAGCGCGCCGGCCGGGATCACGTTGGTGTGCTCACCGGCAGTATTCGCGGTGACATCCACTTCGATGGTGCAGCCACCTGCCGGCACCGCGGTGCCGCTAGCCAGGCGCACGAAGGTCGCCGCAGCGTTGGCGGTGACGTTGGCGGCCGGGCAGCTGCCGCCCAGGTTCGGCACCGCCGCGACGCGGACCTGGCCCGGCGCATCCGGCAGATTGTCGGTAAGCGCCGCGGTCAGCGTCATGGCGGCGGGATTCGGATTGTTGATGTAGATGGTCAGCCGCGAGATGCCGTTCTGCGCGATTACTGCGGGAGCGAACTGCTTGCTGACCGTCGGCGGGCTGGAGATCACCAGTCGGGCGCGGGTCGGTTCGCTATTGCTGACGCCTTCAAAGCTGGTCACGCCGCCTGCGGGGATGGTGTTGGTGTAGCTGCCGGCAATATTGCTCAGCACCGCCACGCTGACCACGCAGTTGCCGTTGGCCGCCAGGGTGCCGCCAGCCAGGCGCACCGAGGTCGCCGACGGCGTGGCAGTGACACTGCCGCCACAGCTGTTGGCGATCGCCGGGACCGGCGCCACCACCAGGCCGCTGGGCAGGCTGTCGAGATAGCCAAGACCTGTGAGCGGCGCGTTGTTCGGGTTGTCCAGGCGGATGCTCAGGGTATAGGCCGTGCCGGCATTGCCAGTGGCGGTGCCGGTGGTGAAACCGACCGGATTGCCGACATCCAGCGTGCGGGTGGCAATCGCCTTGTGCACGATGATCGGCGCCTTGACGCGCAAGGTGTCGCTGGTCGGTTCGTTGTTGCTGATCGGGCTGCCACCGGTGGTGGCGCTGATGCTGCCGGCCGGAATGACGTTGAGGTAATCGCCCTGGGTCGCCGAGAGCACGTCGACTTCCACATAGCAGCTGGCCGGCGCGTTGCTGCTGCCGGCGGCGATGTTGCCGCCGCTGATGCTGACCTGGCCCGCAGCGCTGCTGACAGTGCCTTGGCAGGTGGTCAGGGCGTTAGCCGGACTGGCACTGACCAGGCCTGCCGGATAGCTGTCGGTCAGGGTCAGATCGCTGATCGGCTGCGAGGTCGGGTTGTAGAAGGTGATGCGCAGGCGCGAGCGCTCGTTTGGCGCCACCACACCCGGGGTGAACTGCTTGGTCACGCCGAGGCCGGTGCTGGTCTGCAGGCTGCTCGATGCAGGCGAGGTGTTGCTGACGCCTTGGTCGGTGCTGATCGCGCCGACCGGTACGGTATCGGTCACGGTACCGGTGGTGACCATGGTCACGTCGACCGTCACCGAGCAGGTCTCACCGACCGCTAGATTGACTCCGCTCAGGCTGAACGAGCTGGAATTCGGCGCGGCGCTGGCCACTCCGCCACTGCAGTTGGTCACCGCATTGGGCACGCTGGCGATGCGCTCACCGGTGAGGGTGCCGCCCGCCAGGCCGGTGTCGGTAAAGAAGTTGCCCAGGCTGAGGTTGGTCAGGTCCAGACCACCGCCGTTGAACAGCGTCAGGGTCAGCTGGGTCACCGCCCCTGGTGCCGCCACGCTGGCGCTGGCGTGGTTGACGCCGACCGTAACGGCACCGCCGCTGCCGTTCTGCAGGGTCGCACCGAAGGGGGTGACATTCTGCACGCCGCCTGCGGCCGTCAATTGGCCCGGCGCAATGCTGTTGACCCAGTTACCGCCGCCGGTGGCGGTGACATCGAACAGCAGCGCACAGCTGCTGTTGCCGGCAAGCTGCGCGCCAGTCAGGCTGACCAGCGCAGCGCCAGGCGCGGCGGCAATCACCGGCGAGCCGGCGCAGGTCGAATAGGCGTTGGCCGGGCTGGCCACAGTCATGCCGGCCGGCAGGTTGTCGCTGATCGCTACACCGTTCAGCACGCCCGCCTGGCTGTTGCTCAGGGTCAGGGTGACGGTCGAGCGGCCGCCGGGCTGGATGCGGTTCGGGGTGAACGACTTGCTGCCGCTCAGCGCCGAAAGGAAATTGATGGTGGCCACCACCTCAGGACTGGTCAGCGTGTCGGTGCTGTTGTCGGCGAAGGTCTGGGTGGCGCTGGCGGCCACACGGTTGTCGTATTGGCCAGCAGCACCGGTAACGTTTACTCGCAGACGGCAGCGTCCCGCAGCATCCAGACCACCGCCAGCACGCGCCGGTACGCTGGCGCCGCTGAGGATCACCTGATTGCTGCCGGGCACCGCAGTGATGGTGCCGCCGCAGGTGCTGGACGCGTTGTTCGGCGAGGCCACCAGCATCGGCGTGCCGTTGCTGCCCAGCGGCAGGCTGTCGGTAAGGCTGACGCTGGTGAGCGGCTGGGCGGACAGGTTGACCAGTTCAATGGTCATGGTCGCTGCCGTTCCCTCGGGCTTGGAGCTGGCGTCGAAGCTTTTCTCTACCGTCAGCACGCTGCTGCTGACGCTGAACGAAGCGTCGGTGGAGACGTGGTTGCAGATGTTTCCGGGAGTGCAGACGCCACCGGCCGGGATCTGGTTGATGATCGCACCGGCGGGCGCGCTGGTCGGCACCATGGCCCAGAAGGTCACGCTGCAGTTCGCCGAGCCGCCATTGCTGCCGGCCGGCATGTCGAAGGTGAATACCGGCGTGCTGGCGCTGCCGCCAACGCTCAGCGCGCTGCAACCGGGACCGATCAATGCGGGCGCTGGCTGAGCGAGCAGAAGCATGCCGTTGGGCAGGTTGTCGGTAAGCGAAACGCCACTCTGCGGGCTGGTCGAATAGTTGCGCGTGGTTACGACAAACTGCACCGGGTTGCCGGGCGCAGCGATGGCCGGGCGACTGGTCTTCTCCACCAGGAACTGGTCGACCACGTTGACCGAGGCGCTCACCCCCTGGCTGACCACGTCTGCCGGGCTGATGACGTTCACGTCACCCGTCGCGATGGTGTTGGTAAAGGATTGCGGCACACCGGCCACCGCCAGATCCGCGGTATAGGGCACGGTGATCACGCAATTGGTATTGGGGGCCAGCGTTCCGCCGGTCATCTGCAAAGTCGAGCTGCCGACGCCGCCCAGACCGGCAAGGCTGGAGCCGCCGGTACAGTTGGCGCTAGGCGCAGAGGTGATGGTCAGCAGACCGGCGCCGTTGTCGATGACATCACTGAAGGTGCCCAGCACCATGGTGCTCAGCGGGCTGGCGTTGGTCAGGGTGATGCGCAGCGTCGCTTCCTGGCCCTTGGCGACTGTGCCGGGAATGAACGCTTTGGCTACGCGCAGGGGCGCGGTGACGGTCAGGTTGGCCGTGGCGTTTGCCGGCGGCACCAGGCCGCGCTGGTTGGCGAAATCGGTGGTGCGGCTGATGAGGTTGTTGACCGTGGTCGAATAGGCGCTGTCGGAGCCGTCGGCCACCACCAGCACGCTCAGGGTACAGCCGCTGTTGGCGGGAACGGTTCCGCCCACGGCGCGAATCTCGATATCGCCTGGCGCCGGCGCGAAGCTGGGCGGCATGGCACCGCAGCTGATTTGCACACCCGGCGTCGGCGCCACCCGCAGGCCGAAGTCGCCGAGGCGGTCACGGATGCCGAACGGCGGAGTATCGCCGGCACCATTGAGCGGCAGCGGCTGCGATGAGTTGTTGGTGATGGTCATGCTCAGCCGGGTCGGCTGATCGTCCTTGACGATGCTGTTGGGCGAGAAGCTTTTGCTGATGCTCGGCGCCGGCAAGCTGTTGAAGTTTAGCGACTGCTGCGCCGGATCGGCGTTGCTTACCGGATTTCCCAAATGCATGCCGGAAACCGAACCTGCGGGGATAAGGTTGGTGCCGTTGCCGCTCAGGCTGGTGACCTGCACGACGATGTCGCAGAAGCCTGCCTCGGATCCGCCGTTCATGGGCGGGATCACCCCGCCACTGAGGGCGATGGTGTTGCCGCCCAGCGAGGCATTGATGGTGCCGGGGAAGTTGCCGTTGCTCAGCGAGCCCGTCACGGTGCCAGTGCCGTCGCGACACTCGGCGAATACCAGACCGTTACCGGCAACCTGAAAGCCCGCCGGCATGGTGTCGGTAAACGTGACATTGGTGATGTCGCCGCTGGCGAAGCTGTTGGTGAGGTGAATCAGAAAGCCGTCGGTATCACCGATGAACTTCGGATCGGCAAACCCCGCAGCACGCGTCTTGCTCACCCCCAGGTCTGCATGCGCCGCCAGCGGCAGCAAACTCAGACCTGCCCAGAGGCTCCCCATCAACACCTGTAACAGGCGCTTCCTGCGAACGTTACCTGGCACCACAACGCCTCCTGCGGTTGCAGTAAGCCTGTCGCACCCTGCTGGCTCGCTCTACCTGCTGGTCAGCAGGTCCGCGTCACCAGCAGCGTTGCCCATGCACATGCCTTCTGCGGCGATCCGTGCCTGGACGACAGACCTACTGACGTCAAAGAAAGGGCGGCAGAGTGCGGATGTAACGAAATAGCGACAAGACGGGCAGGCGGGAACCAGGGTTGCAAAAAGATGCGTAGTCCTGCGCTGGAGAAAAGCCGTAACAGGCTGGAGTGCAACGACGCTCTTGCGCAGAGCCCCGCCCCATGTGGCCTACCGAGAGGAATCGCAAACGACCCGACCTTTGCTGGAGCGGATGCGCCTGGCTGGCCGCGCGGCGTGCCAGAGCATGGTCCCGACGAATGGCAGGAAACTACCAGCGTGTACGAAGGGTCACGCCGACACTCCTTGGATCGCCAGTCAACACGCCATAGTCACCGGCGCCAAGTTGCGCGTACACGGCAGTAATGTACTCGCGGTCAAACATGTTTCGAGCCCACAACTCGGTCTCCCAGCGCCTATCACTACGGCGGAGGCCCAGCCGGAGGTTGGCCAACGCATAGGTCGGCTGATAACTGCCGGGACCGCCCTCGAGCGTGCCGTAGTAGCCAGTGCGCAGGCTGTAATCAACGCCGCTGAACAGCTCTAGCCCTTGTTCCAGCGGATAGCGATAGTCGACGCCGGCCGTAGCGCTCCATTCCGGTGCATTGAACAGGCGTTTACCCGTCAAGTCGCAGGACCATTGCGCGCTGGTCGGCGAGCATGGTGCGTTGCGGAAGTCGCGATAGCGCGCATCGCTCCAAGCGATACCCAGCCTAAGGTCGACCCTTTCGCTTGCTCGCAGCAGTCCGTTCAGCTCAACCCCACGCAACCGAACCTTGCCTACGTTGATCAGGTTGTCGCGGATCGGCGGGGCATATTCGTTCACCGGGGCCCGGTTGGTCAGTGCCTGATAATCCTCCGCTTCAGCCTGGTATACCGCCATATCGAGCATCATGCGTTGGTTGAAAAAATCGCTCTTCAGACCGATCTCGAACGAGGTCACTCTCTCCGCATCGAAGGTGGGCTCGACATTCGGACCCACCACGTCGAGGTTTATGCCACCGGCCTTGTAGCCACGAGACCAGCTGGCATAGCCAAACAGGTTTTCACGCAACTGATAACCGACGGCCAATTGTCCCGACACATTGCTTTCGGCAATCGTATCGCGCCGGTAGTACTCGCCTCCCAGCGTCGTATCGCGCAGCAGGGTGCCGCCGATTTGCGAAACCAGGTCGGGGCCAAGCGGCGCCAAACCGGAAACACTGCGCGACAGCCAGCCCTGTTTGCGTTCACGGGTGTATCGCAGCCCTGGTGTTATCGATAGACGCTCGGTGGCGTGCCAAGTGACCTGGCCAAATATCGCGCGACTGTCGGTGCGCTGCTCTCCGTCGAACGCTTGCTGCGCCCCTTCGAGCAGCGACGCGGGAATCATTGCCGGGGTAATTCCAAGCAGATCAATTTCCGGCCGGTCGCCGAGGAAGTAGGCGGCGGCGTCTTCGCCGAAACGGACACCCACCTCGCGGTTCAGCTTCTGACGCAAGTAATACAGCCCCACTACGTAGTCGAACTGCTCGTTCGGCGAGTCGGCCAACCGCAGCTCCTGGCTGAGCTGATGGTGGTTGAGTTGCACTGCGACGTTTTTGGCGATGGAGAGAGGCGTCCCGTCGCCGTCCTGGTCGGCATCGTAGGTCCAGTCCCGGTAGCTGCTGATGCTGGTCAACATGGCCCCGCTATCCAGTAGTCGATTGAGCTCCAGCGTGACGCCTGTCTGCAGTGTCTTGATGGCGTTCGGCTCGTCCTGTTGCACGCGGCGTGCATAAGGATCGATGGGCAGCTGGCGGTGGCCAACAAAAGCAGCTCGCTTGCGGCTCGATTGGCTGTAGTTACTCGCGGTGAAGACGTTGCCCTGCTCATCCTGCCAGGCGTAATCGCCAATCAGACGGGCTGTGAATACCTCGTTGGGTTCCCATAGCAACTGCCCGCGCAACCCCTGCCGATTCTGGTCGCGCAGGTCAGCGCCACCATGGAGGTTGTCGATCACGCCGTCACGCTTGACGTCGTAACCGGTCAGGCGGCCTGCCAGCACACCGTCGATGAGCGGACCGGATACGGTCCCGCGATACTGGCGCAGGCCGTTCTCGCCTAGCGAGGCCTCGGCGGCGCCCTCCGCCTCGAACGTCGGCGCGCGGCTGGTAATGTTGATGGCTCCCGCCGTGGTGTTTTTGCCGTACAGGGTGCCCTGCGGCCCTCGCAGCACCTCCACTCTATCGATATCGACCAGATCGGCGAGCGACATCCCCTGCCGCCCGAGATACACACCATCGAGAAAAACTCCGACGCTGCCATCGATCCCGTCGTTGAAAGAGCTGGAGCCCAAACCGCGGATTCCATAACTGGTGTAGCGGGAATTCGGCACCGACACCAAGAGACTTGGAACTCGCTGCTGAAGCTCCTCCGTACGGAAGAGGCCGGCTTCGCCCATTTGCTCGCCGCTGACCACGCTGATCGCGATGGGCACCTTCTGGGCAGACTCCTCCCGGTGCCGCGCGCTCACCATGACCTCGTCCAGCACCAGCACGGCATCGCCATCGGGCTTATCGAGATGTTCCGCACCAGCAGATCCTGCCCAGAGCACGAACAACCAGCAAAGCGGGTGAGAAGATCGGTTATGAGTGTTTTTGGTCGACACATCACACCTCTGCCGATGGGCCGTAATTCGCCTCACCCATGTGAGAGCAAGTCAGCTGTTCGATCAGCGCGAGTATCTGGGAAGCGTCCGATGGCTTGAGCAGCACGGCGTCGAAGCTCAGGTGGTCGGGGTAATCCAGAGGCCGATGTGGCGGCGCGGAAGAGTAGAGCACGACCGGCAAAGATGGCCACTGCCCTCGTACGGCGGCGAGCAAAGCCCAGCCATCCGAACCCGGCATTGCCTGATCGCTGATGAGCAGATCACAGTCCGAACAGTGCAAATGCAGCAGCGCTTGCTGCGGATCGGCAACGGCGCTCACGTCGAAGCCATACCCGCCGAGCAAGTCGCTGAGCCATTCTCGGTTCTGCTCCACATCATCTACGAGCAGAATGCTCCGCCCTGTGCCGTCTACTCTGGCGATCTCGTATTCACCGAAACTCATATCGAGATCCTCCTCGCGAGCCACCGCGAACACCACCTCGAAGCTGAAACAGCTTCCGCATACGCGAGACTCATCCGACGACAGAGAACTGCCCATCTGCTGCAAAAGCTCGCTGACGATCGACAGGCCCAGCCCGCTACCGGTGTAACGTTCAACGCCATGCCCGCGGCTGAACGGCTGCAAAATCTGCTTGTGCTCGCCCGGCGCTATGCCAATACCGGTATCGCTGATGCTGAAGCGTAGGCACACAAATTCCTCGCTTGCTCGGATGCATTGCACATCGAGACACACCTGCCCATCGCGAGTGAATTTGGCAGCGTTCGCCAAAAGGTTGATCAACACCTGACGCAGGCGCCGGAAGTCGGCTTGCACCAAAGCGGGCAAGTGCGCGTCCAGGCGGCATTCGAACGAGTTGCTCTGCTGCGCAGCGAGAAAACCAGCCTCTTCCTCGATCTCCCGCAGGAACCCATACAGGTAGCCTGGCGCCAGAATGATCTCGAGCTGGTGGAGTTCGGTGCGGGAAAACTCCAGCAACTCATCGATCATTTCCAACTGCTGACGAGCATTGCGCTCGATCTTGCGTGGTACGTCCTGCGCCGACTCACATGGAATCAGCCGTGCGTAGTTGACGATACTGACCAATGGCGAGCGCAGATCATGGCTGATCCGTGCCATCAGCAGGCTGCGTGCCTTGAGCGACTCACGCAATTGCCCGGTACGGGTCGCCACCGTGCTTTCGAGCCGTTCGTATTCGGCCTTCTGCTGGTTGTCCAGGTCGACCAGGGCGCGCCGCTCCCGCTCACGGCTGCGGCCAACCTCCAGCACCAGCGTGCAAGCCAGGAGAAACAGACCCGGCAGGGTCGAGGGTACGCTTAGCCTGTCATCCACCGACTGCCAGGGCAGCAGCGCGACAGCCAGTAGGCGGATCAGGCCTTGCAACATGAGCAGCCCGCAGACCAGATAGACCAGCCAGCTGAAGGAGAAACCGCGGCGCCAGCCTGCCAACAGGGTTGCAGGGACCAGGAGATAGGTCACTTGACGAACATGCTCGATCAATGCCCGTCCCTGAATATGGTCTATCAGAACCCACAGATAGCAGCCGCCTATTAGCAGCATGAAAGCTGTGTAAGCCATGCCCCAGGCTTGGGGCAGCTGGCGCACATCGAGCAAGACGCGCAGGTAGGCGAGGAACAGGCAGTACTGCACCAGGCCAAGCAGCCACATGAGTCCGTAAGACCATGGGAGCAGCGATGGTAGATAGACGAGGTAGCCGTTGACCATGCTGACCAGCGCGGCGTAGCCCAGCACTGACAGTGCATGAACCGCCAACAGCTGCGAGCGCAGGATCCAGCCGACCACGAAGCTGAACGGCACCACCAGCAATGTCATGCCAAGCGTCAGACCGTCGAAGAGGTAACCATGTTGCCGATGATCGATGAGTCCAAGTTCCGACCATAACCGTGGCTCGATGATTACCGTCGAGCTACTGGCGACGCGCACCAGAACCGTCGCGTCCTCTGCAGAGTCCATTCTGAGCGGAAACGTGGGCTGCCGAGCGCGGACCGGCCACTGTTCGACGGGGTATCGACTCCCCGCCCGCATGACATCCCAGCCGTCGCTTCGGCTGATATGAACCTGAACGTCGGCCAGACGTGGATCACCCACAGTCAGCCAGCGCTGGCACTCCAGCGCGCTACCCTGCAGTTGAAAGCGCAGCCAGAAGGCTGAATCGCTGTAATGACGGGGTAGATTCTGCCGAGTGGCCGGAAGGAACGCGCGCTCCGATAGTGCGAGCACCTGATCGGCTGTCAATTTGCCGCCCGGATCTTCCAGCAGCTGAGCCTGACTAAGAGCGTCTTGACCAAGCTCCTGGCAGATCGGCTCAGCCTGGGTGAAGCCGACGACCGCCAAGAGCAGAAGCGCAAGCAGCCGCGACAAATACCGCGGCATCAGTCGATGTCGCCTTTAGCCTGCTGGCGGTACTGACTGGGCGTCAGGCCCTGTCGCTCACGAAACGCCGTGGTGAAGTTACAGGCACTGCGGAAGCCGACAAGATCCGCGATGTCCTGGATGCTGAGCATACTGTCGGCGAGCAATTCCTGAGCCTTACGCAGACGCGCCTCTCGCGCATAAGCGAAGACGGTAAGCCCCAGGTTTTCACGGAAGATGGTCGAGAGGCGCTTGTCGTGCGTACCGACCCGCCGGGCGATCTGCTCCAGCGACGGCAGCTCGGCCAGATTCTGCGCAATGAAACGCATGGCGGCTCGCAGAACGACCTGATCGGCATCCTGCGCCGGGACAGCCTGCTCGACCGATGCAGAGCTTTCCTCTCGCCAAGCCAGCTGCAGATGGATGCGAATCCGTGCCAGCACTTCCTCCGCCGCGAATGGTTTGAGAACGTAATCCACGCCCCCCAGACTCAACCCCTCCACTCTCTCCTGGAGCGCACCCGCCGAGGTGAGAAAGATGACCGGCACCTGCCGTGTGGCTGATGCCTCGCGCAGCAACCGACAAAGCGTGAAGCCATCCATGTCCGGCATGCGAACGTCGAGCATGATGAGATCCGGCCGCAGAGCCAGTGCTCGCTGGTACCCCTGACGCGCATCATGAGCAATCGTCAGCCGCCACGGCTCTGCTCTGAGCGCATTCAGGAGCGTACGAATTTCGTCCGGCGAATCATCGATGACCAGGATATGCGGCGTACGGTCACGGAGGGTCGTATCAAGCGTCATTTCCACTACAGCCCTGTGCAGAAGATTCCCTAAGCGTTCTGGCGCCAGCTCCGCTCACGCAAAGCCAGTTTCCGCTTAATCAAACGTACCGCTCGAAAAGGGGAAGTAAGATAGCGCAAGACAAGACGGTGAGACATGTACGACCGTTGCAGCAATGACAACCCAGCTTCCCATCTACGGTGCGAATATGTTGCAGGCCCATATGCTGAGCGACTTGTACTGGTTCACCTGCGTAATCGAAGCAGGTAGTTTTTCTGCCGCTGCAAGTAAAACCGGCACCGCAAAGTCCAGCCTGAGTCGAAGGCTGGCACAGCTCGAACAAGAGCTGGGCGTCCAACTGGTAAACAGGTCGAGCCGGGCGTTCTCCTTGACCTCGGTTGGTGAGCAGGTCTATCGCCACGCGCTGGATATGCTGGCCGCTGCAGAAGCCGCCGCGCACAGCGCACAGAAGACGCTGGGCAGTCCAAGCGGCACGCTTCGCCTGGCAGCCCCGGGGATACTTTCCGATTGGTTGTGCGAGTGCCTGCGCGACTTCAAAGCCCAGTACCCCAGGTCAACTACACCCTGATGCTGGCCGACGGGCAGGTCGAGCTCCGAGCGCAACGCCTTGACCTGTCTCTAAGCCTGGGGAGCGCCCCCCAGGACAGCAGCGACATCGTGGCCAGGCCAATGGCGCATCTGCAAAACGCCATCGTAGGCAGCCCTGTACTTGTGCAGCACCTCGGAACCCCACCTAGTACCGAGAACCTCCGGGATGAGGT
The DNA here is from genome assembly GCF_038561965.1 of Stutzerimonas stutzeri. Classification (NCBI taxonomy): domain Bacteria; kingdom Pseudomonadati; phylum Pseudomonadota; class Gammaproteobacteria; order Pseudomonadales; family Pseudomonadaceae; genus Stutzerimonas; species Stutzerimonas stutzeri. Next base: position 4,467,474 of record NZ_CP139348.1, read on the forward strand.
GCTGCTGACTACCGGTTCCGCCGCGGCTCCCCATGCGTGGCATTTTGAGGGGCGTCAGAGAGCCATCAACAACCCGGCCATGTGCGCGGACCATTGGAGCACGCTACGTGATGCAGCCAAGGCCGGCCTAGGCCTGGCATGCCTTCCGGTCTACGCCTGCCGCTACGAACTGGCATCCGGAGCGCTGATAGTGGCGTGCCCTGAAGACCAGCCGATGCCCGTAACGCTCTACGCCTTAACGCCCTCCTACCGCAGCACTACCCAGACAACACGCTATTTTCTGGAGCATCTGCGGGCACGCTTGAACAACTCGGAAGATGAAGGCGTTGCGGCCGTAAATGCAGGGTTCCTCGAGCCGTTATGACTCCGCTGTAGATTGATAGCCCAAGGGCATTGGGAAAAATGCCGCGGCAGTCGATAAAAGCCAACATCGGTTGCCCCTGCCGCACCGGAACAGGAGCGCACCTGCGAGCCCCCGATCCTCTTTGTTCACGCATTGATGGGATCGTTTTCAACAATCGGGACCGAGCTCACTGCTAACTGCTGCCAGATATCGAAAAGAACGCGTTAGCGGCAAAAAAAAGCGCCCCCCCTGCTTGCGCCGCATCGAACGGCCTCCCCCCCCTGCGCTCTACATTCTCACCACAGCAGAGGAGACGCACATGAACAACTATCACATCAGTGCCACTGAATCGGGCTGGGAACTGCGCAAGCAAGGGGCGACCCGTGCCTCGAAAAGCGCTGCCACCAAAGATGAAATGCTGCATGTGACGGCGGCATTTCTCGAGGGCAGGACAGCGTCGGTGAAGGTTCACAAGAAGGACGGCAGCATCCAGGAAGAGCGCACCTATCCGCGCAGCGCCGACCCTCGCCGCAGCGAGGGCTGAGGCGCCAGTAGCAGGGGGCCATCACAGCCGGACTGCCAAGATAATCGCATCGCGTCATTTTGCCGTTCGGCATCCAGCCTGATGACGCGATGCCCCTGCCCCGCAGCAGTTCAGTCAATTAGAGCTTGGCAATCGACACCTCGGTTGATTTGACGAAGGCGATCACCTCGCTGCCAACACCGAGCTCAAGCTCCTTCACCGAGCGCGTCGTGATGACCGAGGTGACGATGCCGGCCGCAGTTTGTACATCTATTTCGGATAGAACATCGCCGTGAACGATTTCGCGAATCGTGCCCCTGAACTGGTTGCGTACGTTGATGGCTTTGATGGTCATGGATTTGCTCCTGCTGAATGATCGGGTTTGAGTTCAGAGCGCCCAGCGCAACTGGGTTGGCAATGGCGAAAGGCTTTGCGCCTGGGGCGGTAGCTCCGGCAGAGCAAGCACACGGTTGAGCACCTGGGCCTCGAGCGTCGCGAGGACAGCCGCACCGTGGTCGCGCGGGCGTGGCAGGTCGACATCGAGGTCCAGGCCAATCGCGCCATCCTCGATGAGAATCACCCGGTCGGCGACGGCCACTGCCTCGCTGACATCGTGGGTCACCAGCACTACGGTGAAGCCGTGCTGCTGCCACAGACGCTCGATCAGCCGTTGCATCTCGATGCGTGTCAGTGCATCCAGTGCGCCGAGCGGTTCGTCGAGCAACAGCAGCCGAGGTTGATGAATCAGCGCGCGAGCCAGCGCCACGCGCTGCTTCTGCCCACCAGACAAGGTCGCCGGCCAGTCATTGGCACGTTCGGCCAGCCCGACCGCTTCCAGCGCGGCGGCCGCTCTTGGTAGCCAATTACCGGTGAGCCCCAGCCCGACATTTTCGATCACGCGCTTCCAGGGCAGCAGGCGCGCATCTTGGAACATCAGTCGTACTTCGTCTCGGTGGTCTGCCAGAGCTACACCGGCAGAGACGATCTCGCCGCGACTTGGCTGATCCAGCCCGGCCAGCAGACGTAAAAGAGTGCTCTTGCCGCAGCCACTGCGCCCGACCACAGCGACGAACTGCCCAGCAGGTATTTGCAGATCGATGCCTTGCAGGACATCACGCTGGCCGAAGGCTTTGCCAATGCCGTCGATGGCCAAAGGAATGCCTCGATGAATGCTGCGCAGTGCGGTCATTGCACACCTGCCTTGGCCTGATAGGCCGGGTGCCAGCGCAGCCAAGCGCGTTCCAGTCCTCGTGCGGCGATGTCGGCCAGCTTGCCCAACACTGCATAAAGCAGGATCGCCAGCACCACCACGTCAGTCTGCAAGAACTCACGGGCATTCATCGCCAGGTAGCCAATGCCGGCACTGGCCGAGATGGTTTCGGCAACGATCAGCGTCAACCACATAAAACCCAGCGCGAAGCGCACACCAACCAAGATCGATGGCAGCGCGCCGGGCAGGATTACCTGGCGAAACAGCGCGAAACCGGACAGTCCATAGCTGCGAGCCATTTCCACCAATGCCGGATCGACGTTGCGGATGCCGTGATAGGTGTTCAGGTAGATCGGAAACAGCGTGCCGAGGGCAACGAGGAATATCTTTGCGCTCTCGTCGATACCAAACCAGAGGATCACCAGCGGTATCAACGCCAGGTGCGGAATGTTGCGGATCATCTGCACCGAACTGTCGAGCAGGCGCTCGCCCCATTTCGATAGCCCGGTGATGAAGCCAAGCAGCAGCCCGATGGCACCGCCGATGGCAAAGCCGACGCCGGCGCGCCAGCTACTGATGGCCAGGTGTGTCCAGATTTCGCCGCTGCGCAGCAGCTCCCAGCCAGCACTGAGTACTGCACTGGGCGCCGGCAAGATGCGCGTGGACAGCAACCCGAAGACCACGGCGCCTTGCCAAGCCGCAAGAAGCGCGACCGGCAACGCCCAGGGTGCCAGGCGTTGCCCAAGAGAATTAAAGGTCATGGTTTGCTCCGTACTCCAAATTTCGATGACGTAAATGTTTTGCGCTCAGTCGGTGTCACCAACGAGTAGCGATATTCCACCGTGGCCCCTGACAGCAGGCGAGGCCTTCGCTTCGTAGGGTGGGCTTCAGCCCACCAATGGATCGGTCACCGCAGAGGCGAACCAAAATCCCCCCCCACCGTGCTCATGAACGTCAGCTTGCCGCGGCAGCCTTTGGCAGGATGTCGCTTGAGATCATTTCGCCGAACGGGCTGACATAGCCTCGACTTTCCGGCCGTTGCGCCTCGGCGAGATCCAGGTGCGGGAACAGCAGTTCGGCGACGCGATAGCTCTCTTCCAGATGCGGATAGCCGGAGAAAATGAAGGTATCGATGCCCAGGTCGGCGTACTCCTTCACTCGCGCAGCGACCGTCGGGCCGTCACCGACCAGGGCGGTTCCAGCACCGCCACGCACCAGGCCGACACCGGCCCAGAGGTTGGGCGCGACGACCAGCTGGTCGCGCCGTCCACCATGCAACGCGGCCATCCGTTGCTGACCCACCGAGTCGAAGCGCGCCAGCGAAGCCTGAGCCCTGGCTACGGTGTCGTCGTCCAGATGGCTGATCAGCCGGTCGGCAGCGGCCCAGGCTTCTTCGTTGGTTTCACGCACGATCACATGCAGGCGGATGCCGAAGCGCACCGTGCGGCCATGCCGGGCGGCACGGGCGCGTACGTCGGCAATCTTTTCGGCCACCGCCTCCAGCGGCTCACCCCAGGTTAGGTACAGGTCTACCTGTTCAGCTGCCAACTCATGGGCCGCCTCGGACGAACCACCGAAGTACAGCGGCGGGCGCGGTTGCTGGATCGGCGGATAGAGCAGCTTGGCGCCCTTCACCTGCAGATGCTTGCCCTCGTAGTCGACGGTTTCACCCTCCAGCACGCGCCGCCAGATGCGGGTGAATTCCACCGAGGCTTCATAGCGTTCGGCATGGCTGAGATTGAGCCCATCGCCGGCCAGCTCATCCGGGTCGCCGCCGGTGACCAGGTTGAACAGCGCCCGGCCGTTGGAGAGCCGGTCCAGAGTCGCCGCCTGCCGCGCCGCCACGGTCGGCGATATGATTCCCGGGCGTAAGGCGACGAGAAACTTGAGGCGTTGCGTCAGCGGAATCAGCGATGCAGCCACCAGCCAGGAATCCTCGCAAGAGCGTCCGGTCGGGATCAGTACGCCGCCGTAGCCAAGGCGGTCGGCGGCCTGGGCGATCTGGGTGAGATAACCGTGATCGACCGCGCGGGCGCCTTCGGCGGTCCCGAGGTACTTGCCGTCACCGTGAGTGGGCAGAAACCAGAAGATGTTCAGGCTCATGAATATGGCTCCGTGTTGCCATGGCCCGCCGCAGCGAACCGGGTATGGATAGGGGTTATTCCGCGTGCTGCGCGATGCTCTTTGGCGGTGTCCAGATCACGTCCTGAATGACGAGCTTTCTCGGAATGAGCCTGAGATCGGTGAAGGTGTCGGCGATATGCTGCTGCGCACGCACAACCGATGAACTGATCGGCTTAGCGCCGTAGCCCTGGCGGATCACCGCCTTGCGGGTAATCGCGCTGGACAGACCGAGCAACGGCGCCACCTGGGCGGTGGCTTCGTCAGGGTTCGCTTCCACCCAATGGCCGATATCGCGGATTTCCTCAATCAGCGTGGTGACCACTTTGGGATGGTTCTCAGCAAATGGGCGTGCCGCCAGATAGAACTGGTGGTTACTGACCAGTCCCTGGCCGTCGCGCAAGGTGCGCGCCTGCAATTGCGCCTCGGCGGCCGCCTGGAACGGGTCCCAGATCACCCAGGCATCGACACTGCCGCGCTCGAACGCTGCGCGAGCATCCGCTGGCGGCAGGTAGACCGGCTGGATATCACTGTATTTGACCTTCGCCGACTCCAGGGCGCGCACCAGCAGGTAGTGCACGTTGGAGCCCTTGTTCAGCGCGATCTTCTTGCCCTTGAGGTCACTCAGCGAACGAATCGGCGAATCCTTCGGCACCAGGATGGCTTCGCCGGAGGGTGCTGGGGGCTCGTGTGCCACGTAGAGCAGATCGGCACCGGCGGCCTGAGCGAATACCGGTGGCGTCTCGCCGGTCACCCCGAAGTCGATGGAGCCGACATTGAGCCCTTCAAGCAGTTGCGGGCCGCCCGGAAACTCGGTCCAGCGGACCTCGAAGCCTTGCTCGGCCAGCTGTTTTTCCAGCGTACCGCGCGCCTTGAGCAGCACCAGCGTGCCGTACTTCTGATAACCGATGCGCAGGACATTCTCCTGCTTCGGTTTGGCCTGAGTCTGGGTAATCGCGCCGAAGGAAATGGTCGCGGCAAACAGGGCGACCAGTCCTCGACGCAAGGTATTGGTGCGCATGGCACTCTCCTTGACAGTCTTGAGTTTGGATTTACGACCTGCTTGCCCGTTGGCGGGCGAGTAAGGCGGGTAGCGGCAAGGTGCCGCCGGGTTCAGCTTTGCTTACTTACGGTTTGAAACCTGCAGCGTGGCTAGATACTCCAGCGCGTGTCGGTCAGGCTGGCCTGCAACAACTTCGGATCGAGCGGCTGCGGCCGGCGGGCCAGCGCGGCGTACAGTTGCTGCAGTGACTCGTCCAGACGCTCCTGCAGCTCGGGCGCCAGGCTGGCCGGGCACTCACCCTCGGCATAGCGGATCTGCGCGTCGACGGCATATACACCGTGGAGCAATTCTTGCGCCTTGAGTGCGGACAGCACCGGCTTGAGCGCGTAGTCCACTGCCAGCATGTGCGCCACGCTGCCGCCGGAAGCCAGCGGCAACACGACCTTGTGTGCCAGCGCGCGCTCAGGCAGCAAGTCCAACAGCGTTTTCAGTGCGCCGGAAAACGAGGCCTTGTACACCGGAGTGGCGATCAGCAAGCCGTCGGCCGCTTCGACATGTTCGATGAAACGCAGCACCAGCGGGCTGTCGAAGCGCGCATGTAGCAGATCGGCCGCATCGAAGTCGCGTATGCCGTAGCTAACGACCTCAATGCCGCGTTCGCGCAGCCAGCTCCCGGCAACATCCAGCAGCACGCCGGAACGCGAGCGCTGGCTGGGGCTACCAGCAAGAGAAACGACCAACATACTGGCGTCCTTCTGGATCAGCGATTGGGCTGCGGGGTCAGTCGCAGGTACGGCTTCACGGCGCGATAGCCTTTCGGGAAGCGCTGCTTGATTTCTTCCTCGTCCTTGAGCGAAGGCACGATCACTACCTCGTCGCCGTCCTGCCAGTTGGCCGGGGTGGCGACCTTGTGGTTGTCGGTCAGCTGCAGCGAATCGATTACCCGCAGGATCTCGTGGAAATTGCGCCCGGTGCTCGCCGGGTAGGTGATGGTCAGACGCACCTTCTTGTTTGGATCGATGACGAACAGCGAACGAACCGTCAGCGTGTCGTTGGCGTTCGGGTGGATCAGGTCATACAGCTCGGAGACCTTTCGGTCGGCATCAGCCAGGATCGGGAAGTTGACCCGGGTGTTCTGCGTCTCGTTGATGTCGTCGATCCACTTGATGTGGGAATCCACCGGGTCCACCGACAGGGCAATGGCTTTAACGTTGCGCTGGGCGAATTCGTCCTTGAGCTTGGCGGTGAAACCGAGCTCGGTGGTGCACACCGGCGTGAAGTCGGCGGGATGGGAGAACAGTACGCCCCAGCTATCGCCGAGCCATTCGTGGAAACGAATGCGGCCTTCGCTGGAGTCCTGTTCGAAATCGGGGGCGATATCGCCGAGGCGGATACTCATCTTGTCTTCTCCTTTGCGTGAGTTGCTGCGTTTGCCAGTGGTGCCAGCCGGCGCTCAAGCGCTCCGACGGGCCTGCTGCTCGATACGGTTTTGCAGGCGGTACAGAAAAGCGAAGCCCTGCTCCCAACGATGATGTCCCGAGGTGACATTGATATGCCCGGCGCCAGACAGGATCGTGGTCTCGCTGCCCCAGTCGCCGCCCATTGCGGCGGCTCGCGCGGCGCTGGAAGCGTTGTCGTTATCCGAGCCGACCAGTTGGCTGGCGAACGGCAATGGCTGGCGTGAGATCGGCGCGAAACTTCGCAGGGGTTGCGGGCAGCCGCTGCGCTCGACATCGGCGGGCGCAACCAGCAGCGCACCGCGAACCCGGTCCAGCAGCTCCAGCGGGGCGTGCGCCGCCCAGTGCGCAACGGTGATGCAGCCCAGGCTGTGCGCCACCAGGATGACCGGCTCGGTACTGGCGGCAACGCTGCGCTCCAGCTCGGCGACCCAGTCTTCCCGTCGCGGCGCTATCCAGTCGCGCTGCTCGACCCGGGCGCTGTTGGGTAACGTGCGTTGCCAATGGGTCTGCCAGTGCTCGTCGGGCGAGCCATACCAGCCCGGCACGATCAGATAATGGATGGATTCGCTGCGCATGTTCGGCGCCTCCTGCAAGTCATGGCAGCCAGTCTAGGCAGATGCCGGACCCACTTAAAAAGAATAAGAAATTATTTGATTATTCTATTTATGCATATGCGATCTCAGTGTAGCTCTTCGGTGCTTTATTCCTAAATGATCTATAAATGTTCTTAAACAATATTTTTAAGAATATTTCAGGTGCGCCTAGTATCTGCCCCACGCCTTACTGGCTACGGCTGTGTGGCCGTCACGAAGGCTTTCACGGAGAGAGAAAAATGACCGCGACTGTTCGCAACCTCGAAGGTCAGGACGAAGCCAGCATCCTGCGCGAGATCCACAACGCCCTGCACGGCCTCAAGTTCGGCTCGGTTGAGATCACCGTGCATAACGGCCAGGTGGTGCAGATCGAGCGCAAGGAAAAATTCCGTCTGCAGCCGACAAACAAGAACACCTGATCCCTTCATAACCCGATTCACCAGCCCGACTGGACCACCGGAGGGCGTGAACATGAGAAGAGCCATAAGCATGAACACGCACCGGTACTGCAGCTGTCGTCCGCGAATGCGGAACTGAAAGCCCCGACACCGAATTCAGTAATAGCCAACACCAAATCGATCTGTTTTCAGGAGCTGCACCATGTCCATTCGCCGTTTCGCTCTCGCCGCTCTGGCGAGCGCGCTGATCGGTGGCCACGCGCTGGCCGCCGATACCCTGCTCAACGTGTCCTACGACCCGACACGCGAGCTCTACGTGGAATTCAACGAAGCCTTCAACAAGCACTGGCAGGCCCAGGGCCACGAGCCAATCAAGGTCCAGCAGTCCCATGGCGGCTCCGGCAAGCAGGCCCGTGCCGTCATCGATGGTCTGCGCGCCGATGTGGTGACACTGGCCCTGGCTGGGGATATCGACGAACTGCATCGCCTCGGCAAGCTGATTCCCTTGGACTGGCAAACCCGTTTGCCGGACGCCAGCACGCCCTACACCTCGACCATCGTGTTCCTGGTGCGCAAGGGCAACCCGAAGGGCATCGTGGATTGGGACGATCTGATCAAGCCGGACGTCGAGGTGATCACGCCGAACCCGAAAACCTCCGGCGGTGCGCGCTGGAACTTTCTTGCCGCCTGGGCCTACGCGCAGCAGAAGTACGGCACCGAGGGGCAGGCGCAGGAATTCGTCGGGACGCTGTACAAAAACGTGCCCGTGCTGGACACCGGCGCCCGCGGTTCGACCGTCACCTTCGGCAACAACGGTATCGGCGACGTGCTGCTGGCCTGGGAGAACGAGGCCTTCCTGGCGCTGAAAGAACAAGGTGGCGAGAACTTCGAGATCATCGCGCCCTCGCTGTCGATCCTCGCCGAGCCGCCGGTCGCGGTGGTCGACAAGAACGTCGAGCGCAAGGGCACGCGGGCGGTCGCCGAGGCCTACCTGAACTACCTGTACAGCGAGGAAGGGCAGCGCATCGCGGCGAAGAACTTCTACCGGCCGCGCAACGAGGCCGTGGCCGCCGAGTTCAAGGAGCAGTTCCCGGCGCTGAAGCTGGTCACCATCGACGGGGATTTCGGCGGCTGGAAGACCGCGCAGCCGAAATTCTTCAATGATGGCGGCATCTTCGACCAGATCTACCAGACGCAGTAAGCCGTGGCTTCGTAGGGTGGATCGCGCTTCATCGATCCACTATCGCCCACCGGAGAGGGCCGCCGGTGGAAGTAAAAAGCGACTTCCACCCTACACGCTGCGCTCGTGACGCTTCAGCCGAAACATCGCGTACGTAGGGTGGATCACGCTTCATCGATCCACCATCGCTCCCGCTCGGAGGGCGATGGTGGATGTAAAAGGCGACTTCCACCCTGCACGCCCTCGTGACGCTTCCGCCAGTCGCTCGAATAAAAGGCAACTTCCATGTCCCGATCTACCTCCGTCATACCCGGCTTCGGGCTGACGCTGGGCTACACCCTGGTGTACCTCAGCCTGTTGGTGCTGATTCCCCTGGGTGCGCTGTTTCTCAAGACCACCGAACTCTCCTGGGCGCAGTTCATCGCCATCGTCAGTGCGCCGCGTGTACTGGCGGCACTGAAACTCAGCTTCGGCACCGCCTTCGTCGCCGCGGTACTCAACGGCATCATCGGCACGCTGCTGGCCTGGGTGCTGGTGCGCTATCGCTTTCCTGGCCGCAAGATCATCGAGGCGATGATCGATCTGCCCTTCGCCCTGCCCACCGCGGTGGCCGGCATTGCGCTGACCGCGCTGTACGCACCGAACGGGCCGATCGGTCAGTTCGCTACCGACCTGGGCTTCAAGATTGCCTACACCCCGCTGGGCATCACCCTGGCGCTGACCTTCGTCACCCTGCCCTTCGTGGTGCGCACCATCCAGCCGGTGCTGGCCGACATCCCGCGTGAAGTCGAGGAAGCCGCAGCCTGCCTCGGCGCGCGTCCGCTACAGGTGGTTCGTCACGTGCTGCTACCGGCGTTGCTTCCCGCCTGGCTCACCGGCTTCGCCCTGGCCTTTGCCCGCGGCGTCGGCGAATACGGCTCGGTGATCTTCATCGCCGGCAACATGCCGATGAAGACCGAGATCCTGCCGCTGCTGATCATGGTCAAGCTGGACCAGTACGACTACGCCGGTGCTACGGCAATCGGCGTGCTGATGCTGGTGGTGTCGTTCGTCCTGCTGCTGCTCATCAACCTGTTGCAGCGCCGCATTGCGCATTCTTGAAGAGGCCACCGACATGACTTCCGCTTCCCTATCGGTGACCGCAAACACCACCGCCAATGCCACGCGCCGCGGCAACGCGCTCGGCCGTCGGCTATTGATCGTCGCTGCCTGGCTGGTCTTCGCGCTGTTTCTGTTGCTGCCGCTGCTGATCGTCGTCAGCGAGGCGTTGAAGCAGGGCTTCGGCACCTTCTTCAGCGCAATCTTCGAACCCGACGCCCTCGCCGCGCTCAAGCTGACGTTGCTCGCCGTGGGCATCTCGGTGCCGCTGAATGTGGTGTTCGGCGTCGCCGCCGCCTGGTGCGTGAGCAAGTACGAGTTCCGCGGCAAGAGCCTGCTGGTCACGCTGATCGACCTGCCGTTTTCGGTCTCGCCGGTGATCGCCGGTCTGATCTACGTGTTGCTGTTCGGCGCCCAGGGCTATTTCGGCGAATGGCTGAATGATCGCGACATCCAGATCATCTTTGCCGTGCCGGGCATTGTGCTGGCAACGCTGTTCGTCACCGTGCCCTTCGTCGCCCGCGAGCTGATCCCGCTGATGCAGGAACAGGGCAGCACCGAAGAAGAAGCCGCGCGGCTTCTCGGCGCCAGCGGTTGGCAGATGTTCTGGCACATCACCCTGCCGAACATCAAATGGGGCCTGATCTACGGCGTGGTGCTCTGTACCGCGCGGGCAATGGGTGAGTTCGGCGCGGTATCGGTGGTGTCCGGCCACATTCGCGGGCTGACCAACACGCTGCCGCTGCACGTCGAGATTCTCTACAACGAATACAACCATGTCGCCGCGTTCAGCGTGGCCAGCCTGCTGCTGGCCCTGGCGCTGGTGATCTTGCTGCTCAAGCAGTGGAGCGAGTCGCGTATCGCCCGCCTGCATGCCAATGCCGAGGAATGACCATGTCGATCGAAATCAGCAATATCAACAAGCGCTTCGGCCAGTTCCAGGCATTGAACGCGATCAATCTGCACATCCAGAGCGGCGAGCTGGTCGCCCTGCTCGGCCCGTCCGGCTGCGGCAAGACCAGCCTGCTGCGGATCATTGCCGGCCTGGAAACGCCGGACAGCGGCAGCATCGTGTTCCATGGTGAAGACGTCTCCAGCCGTGACGTGCGCGACCGCAACGTCGGCTTCGTCTTCCAGCACTACGCGCTGTTCCGCCACATGACCGTATTCGACAATGTCGCCTTCGGTCTGCGCATGAAGCCGAAGAAGCAGCGCCCGAGCGACGCGGTAATCGCCGAGAAGGTGCACGAGCTGCTCGGCCTGGTGCAGCTCGACTGGCTCGCCGACCGTTACCCGGAACAGCTCTCCGGCGGCCAGCGCCAGCGCATCGCCCTGGCCCGCGCGCTGGCGGTGGAGCCCAAGGTGCTGCTGCTCGACGAGCCCTTCGGCGCGCTGGACGCCAAGGTGCGCAAGGAGCTGCGTCGCTGGCTGGCCCGCTTGCATGAAGACGTCCACCTGACGTCGGTGTTCGTCACCCACGACCAGGAAGAAGCGATGGAAGTCGCCGACCGCATCGTGGTGATGAACAAGGGCGTGATCGAGCAGATCGGCACGCCGGTGGAGGTCTACGCCAACCCGGCCAGCGAGTTCGTCTATCACTTCCTCGGCGACGCCAATCGTCTGCAGCTGGACGATGAACGCAGTGTGCTGTTCCGCCCGCACGAAATTTCCCTGAGTCGCGAAGCGGTCGCCGAGCACCTGGCCGGCGAAGTGCGTGATATCCGCCCGCTCGGTGCGCTGACTCGGGTCACGCTAAGGGTGGCCGGCCAGGCCGAGCCGATCGAGGCGGAAGTCGGCAACGACCACGCCAGCCTGGTCGGTGTGCAGCGCGGCGCGACACTGTATTTCCAGCCCAAGGGCCAGCCGATAAAGCCCGCGTCGGTACTTCAGGCCGGCTGATGCGCCGCGTTACACGCTGAAATAACGCCGAGCGACGGAAGTCACTTGGCCTCGATGGACAACTGCCGCACCCTGTCGGCAGTCGTCCTTCTCAGCGAGGCCTCCCGATGCGCATCACCCTGTTCAGCAGCAAGCCCTACGATCGCGACAGCTTCCAGACCGCCAATCAGACCCATGGCTTCGAGCTGCACTTTCTCGAAGCCCGCCTCGACCCGGATACCGCCGCGCTGGCGGCTGGGGCCGAAGTGGTTTGTCCGTTCGTCAATGACGTGCTGTCAGCGCCGGTGCTGGAGAGGCTCGCCGCTGGCGGCACGCGCCTGATCGCCCTGCGTTCGGCCGGTTACAACCACGTCGACCTGCCGTGTGCCAAACGCCTCGGTCTGCCTGTAGTGCGGGTGCCGGCGTACTCGCCGCATGCGGTGGCCGAACACACCGTAGCGCTGATTCTCGCGCTCAACCGGCGCCTGCCGCGCGCCATCAACCGCACCCGCGAAGGCAATTTCTCGCTGCAGGGGCTGACCGGCTTCGATCTGGTCGGCAAGCGCGTTGGCGTGGTCGGCAGTGGGCAGATCGGCGCCGTGTTTGCGCGGATCATGCTCGGCTTCGGCTGCGAAGTGCAGCTGTACGACCCCTATCCGAACCCGGAGCTGGAACGCCTCGGCATGCGCTACGTTCCGCTCGATGAGTTGCTCGCCAGCAGCGATATCGTCAGCCTGCACTGCCCACTCACCGCGCAGACCCACCACCTGATCAACCAGCAAAGCCTGGCAACCATGAAGCCGCGGGCCATGCTGATCAACACCGGCCGTGGTGCGCTGATCGACACGCCGGCGCTGATCGGCGCGCTGAAGAGTGGCCAGCTCGGCTACCTGGGCCTGGACGTCTACGAGGAAGAGGCCGGGCTGTTCTTCGAGGACCACTCCGGGCTGCCGCTGCAGGACGACGTGCTGGCCCGGCTGCTGTCGTTCCCCAATGTCATCGTCACCGCGCACCAGGCGTTTCTCACCGATGAGGCGCTGGCCGCCATCGCCGGCACCACGCTGAACAATGTCGCCGCGTGGCAGGCCGGGCAGAACAGCAATCAGGTCAGCGATTAACGATCCAGCTGGCGCAGCCGGGCTTCGAGCAGATCAGGAAAGCGCTTGAACCAGGTCTGGTTCAACGGCGAGGGATGCGGCAGCGGGTGCAGGGTGAAGGCCCGCCCGAGGCCTTGCGCGTCCTGCAGCTCGACATCGAAGCTGGCGCTGAAGCGCTCTTCGCGCTGCCAAAAGGCCTCCAGGCGTTGGCGCTCCCCGCGCGGCTGGTCGATGCCGAACCAGAGAAACGCCTCGCGGCCGAGCGTGACGATATGCCGGCCCCGCCAGCTATCCACCAGCAGCTGACGCATCAGCGGGTGGAAACGGCGCTTGACCGCCATCGACCAGGCCTTGTTGCCGACCGGCTTGTACGGCACGGTGTTGATCCAGAAGTAGCGCCGCCCCAGCGCCCGCCCGGCTTCGAAATCCGGCATCTGCTCACCGTGCAGGTGCCGATAAAGCACACGCCGGACGATCTGCCCGCCAGAGCCGATGAAGGGCTCGCCATGGCGAACCTCCTCGCGGCCTGGGTCACGACCGAAAAAGCAGATCGGTGCGTCGGCGTCGCCAAGACCGATGATCGGCTCCAGAGGATCGCGGCCAAAAGCCTGGTAAACCTCCAGGTCGATGCCTTCCGTCACGGCGGCGCATTCCCGTAATGCCTGGCGTATCTCGGTTGGCAGGGTCATCGCGTGCAGCTCAGAAGTCGTTTTCGTCGACCAGTTCGACTGCCGCCGCGTCCAGCGCATAGGCGGCGTCGGCCAGGTCGTTGCTGACCGGCTCGATCTGCAGGCGGCCATCGACCCACAGCGGCGAGTAGATATCCTCCAGGGTGATGCCTTTCGGATAACGCACCAGCACGATCTGGTTCGGCGGCGGTGGCGGCACGTGGATGCAGGCGCCCGGATAGGGCACCAGGAAGAACTCGGTGCTGCGCCCGCGTTCGTCGCTTTCCAGCGGCACCGGATAGCCGCCGAGACGGATCTCGCGGCCGTTCAGTTCGGCGACGGTCTTGGCCGAGTACATCACTGCCGGCAGACCGGCCTCCTGCTTCAACCCGCCCTGATCACTGAAACCCAGGTCTTCAGGCGTCGCGTGGTCGATCTCGGGCATTTCCTCCAGAGCCTGACGATCCTCGGGCGGCATCAGCTCGAGCCAATCGAGTTCCGACGGAGCGGCCTGGGCGTGGGAAGCGAATGCGAGACAGCAAAGCAGCGAAAGAAGGGATTTGCGCATAAGGCAACTACATCAGAAGGGAACGGGGCCGCAGGGCGCGGCCCCGTGGCGGATCAATGCTTGCGGCTGGTAACCATGCCGTAGATGACCAGCAGGATGATCGCACCGACCACGGCGCCGATAAAGCCCGCGCCTTCGCCCGCCTGGTAGAGGCCGAGCGCCTGGCCACCGTAGGTCGCCAGCAACGAGCCGCCGATACCCAGCAGGATGGTCATGATCCAGCCCATGCTGTCGTCGCCGGGTTTCAGGAAGCGTGCGATGAGGCCGACGATCAGGCCGATGATGATGGTGCCGATGATGCCCATGGATGAATCTCCTCAGGTCCGAAAGGTAGGTAACCCATCCGACCCGAGAGCTCTGCCACCGTTCGCCGTCGCCGGACGGCCGGGCTTCAGGAATGGGGAATCAGTGTTTCCACAGCAGTGATCTGCCGGTCCAGCGTGGCGCGATCCGGGCAGCGCAAGGTCGCGTGACCCACCTTGCGGCCGGCCTTGAAGGCCTTGCCATAGTGGTGCAAATGGCAGTCTTGGATGGCGATCACCTTTTCCACCGGCGGCACTTCGCCAATGAAGTTGAGCATGGCGCTCTCACCCAGCTTGTCGGTCGAACCCAGCGGCAGGCCGGCGACGGCGCGCAGGTGGTTCTCGAACTGGCTGCACTCGGCGCCTTCGATGGTCCAGTGCCCGGAGTTGTGCACACGCGGCGCGATCTCGTTGGCCTTCAGGCCGCCATCGACTTCGAAGAACTCGAAAGCCAGCACGCCGACGTAGTCGAGATGCGTGAGCACGCGACCGACGTAATCCTCGGCCAGTGCCTGCAACGGGTGATTACTGCTGGCCACCGACAGCCGCAGGATGCCGCTCTCGTGGCTGTTGTGCACCAGCGGATAGAAACAGGTTTCGCCGTCACGGCCACGTACGGCGATCAGCGAAACTTCACCGGTGAATGGCACGAAGCCTTCTAGGATGCAAGGCACGCTACCCAGCTCGGCGAAGGCATTGCTGACGTCCGCAGGCTTGCGCAGCAGCTTCTGACCCTTGCCGTCGTAGCCCAGGGTGCGGGTCTTGAGCACGGCCGGCAGACCGATGCTGGCCACGGCGGCGTCGAGATCGGCCTGCGATTGGACATCGGCGAATTCCGGGGTCGGAATGCCGAGGTCCTTGAACATTGATTTCTCGAACCAGCGATCACGGGCGATACGCAGCGATTCGGCGCTCGGGTAGACCGGCACGAACTGCGAAAGGAAGGCCACTGTTTCGGCTGGCACGCTCTCGAACTCGAAAGTCACCAGGTCCACTTCGTCGGCCAGCCGGCGCAGGTGATCCTTGTCGTCGTAGTCGGCACGGATGTGCTCGCCCAGTGCCTGGGAGCAGGCGTCTGGTGCCGGGTCGAGGAAGGCGAAGTTCATGCCCAGCGGGGTACCCGCCAACGCCAGCATACGGCCCAGCTGGCCGCCACCGATCACACCAATTTTCATATCAACGGCCCTTCAGTAGGCGGCAGATCAAGCGCACGCGTCGCGCGGCGCAGGAAAGCAAGTTTATACCCGCCGGCCGGGCCCCGCCGCGTCTGGCGAGGGCAGCCGACACAGACGGCTCAGCCGCGCGGGTCCGGGCAATCCAGGACGTTCTGGGTCTGCTCATCGCGGAATTTCTTCAGCGCCTGGTGATACTCGGGGAATTCATGGCCGATGATGCTCGCCGACAACAGCGCGGCGTTGATCGCGCCGGCTTTGCCGATGGCCAGCGTGGCGACCGGCACGCCGGCCGGCATCTGCACGATCGATAGCAGCGAATCGACACCGGAAAGCATCGACGACTGCACCGGCACGCCAAGTACCGGCAGGTGCGTCTTGGCGGCACACATGCCCGGCAGGTGGGCAGCGCCGCCAGCGCCAGCGATGATCACGCGCAGGCCGCGGGCTTCGGCCTGTTCGGCGTACTGGAAGAGCAGGTCCGGGGTGCGGTGGGCGGAAACCACCGTCACTTCGTGGGGGATGCCCAGCTTCTCCAGCATGTCGGCGGTGTGGCTCAGGGTGGACCAGTCGGACTTGGAGCCCATGATCACGCCTACCAGTGCGCTCATCGTCGTGCCTCTCATCGGGCGCCCGCGGGCGCGTCAATAACAACAAACCACGCAAAAGAGCGTGGCCTGGATGGTCGGCAAACGGCATCGGCCGCTCGCGCGAAAGCCGCGCAGTATAGCGCAAGGCGTGACCGCCCAGTACCCCGCGCGGTCGGGCACTACTGCAGCTGCGCCGGCACCACCCGCGGCAGTTCGATCCAGAAGCGGCTGCCCACGCCCGGCTCGCTGTGCAGGCCCAGCTGGCCGCTCATCAGGCGGGCGAACTCCAGGCACAGCGACAGGCCGATACCGGTGCCCTGGATCATGCTGTTTTCCCGACCGAGCCTCTGGAACGGCTCGAATACCTGCGCCTGCTGTGCAGGATCGATACCCAGGCCGGTGTCCTCGACCAGGAGGCGCACGTGCCCCGGGCTGGTTTCGGCACGCAGGCTGATATGGCCATCAGGGATGTTGTACTTCATGGCGTTGGAAAGCAGATTCAGCAGCACCTGGCGCAAACGCCGCGGCTCGGCGAGCACCAGCAGATGCTCATCCACCGGCACCACTTCCAGATGCAGCCCGCGCTGCTGGATATCGAGCGAGATCAGTTCGGCGCATTCGCGCATCAGGCCACAGACATTGACCGGTTGCAGCTCGAGCTGCGCAGGCTCGTTCTGCAAGCTCGACCACTCGAGGATCTCCCCCAGCAGCTGGTTGAGATGGCGGCTGGCAAGCAGGATCTCATCCAGATACTCCGCCGCCTCGGATTGGCTCTCGTCGTCACAGTCCATGCGCATCAACTGGGCGAAGCCGAGGATTGCATTGAGCGGCGTGCGCAGTTCGTGGCTGATGCCCGAGAGCAGTCGCCCCTTCGCCTCGCTGGCGGCCTGCGCCTGCACGGTCGCCGTGCGCAGCTCCTCCTCGACCCGTTTGAGCGCATCGATATCCACGTGCGTGCCGGCCAGCACCTTGGCCACACCGGTATCCGGGTCATGCTCGAGCACACGGCCACGGCTGAGCAACCAGCAATACTGCCCCTGCGTGTCGGCGAAGCGGTACTTGGCCTCGTAGCGTTGCTGCAAGCCCAGGCCTACCCGCTCGAGCTGGGCCAATGCCTGCGGCAAGTCGTCCGGATGGATTCGGCGGCGGAACTCGGCGTCGCTGAGTTGCCCAGAGGGCAGGCCGAAGCGCGTCACCATGCTGCCGCGCATGCGCAACGTGTGGTTGGGCATGTCGTATTCCCAGAGGCTCTCGGTGGCGCTTTCCAGCACCAGCTCCAGGCGCCGCTGCGCCTCCCAACGTTCGGACTCGCTATAAGCCAGGCGGCTGCCGATGTCCTGGGTATGACGGGACATCTCATCGAGTTCGAGGATTTGCGCATGCACCGGCTCAGGCCGCCAGCGCCCCAAGCCGATGTCACCGAGCATCCGCGAAATGCCGGCGATCGGCGTCAGCAGCGCCTGGCTGAGCTGGCGTGCGCGCAGCCACATGAGGGCGAAGAAGCCGATGTAGAACAACACCAGCCCGGCGATCAGCAGATAGCCAATCTGTTGATAGCGGCTGGCCAGGGCGTTGGTCTGGCGGAAAACCGCAACCTCGTCGATCACCGCCAGCAGATGCCAGCCGGTCTGCGCCACGGTGGTCCAGGCCACCAGTTGCGGACGACCGCCGAGCATCACCTGCTGCACGCCACTGCTGGCACCTGAAATGGCGGCGGCCAGGTCGGCCGTTTCGGGGCGGCGATCGAGCCGGAAGTCTTCAGGCTTGAACATCTCGCTGCGAATCGCGTCCAGGTACGGGTGATCGGTCAGCTCGGCCAGGCCGAAATCCTCTTCGCCGGGCTCCGGGAGGGCCATGATCGTCAGGTCGCTGCTGACCAGCATGGCGTAGCCGCCCCAGGGCACCTGCAACTGGCCGATCTGCTCGAGGATGCCGCTGACGGTGATGTCGATGCCGACCACCCCCTCGAGGAAATCGCCGCTATACACCGGAGCGGTCGCCGACATCATCCAGCCGTGGCCAGCCGGGTCGAGGTAGACATCGGTCCACACCACGCCACGCGACGGGTTGTGCTCGGCATCCGCCAGGTAATAGAAGTTGTACCGGGGGATATCCATGTCCGCCGGGTACTGATCGAGGGTGAAGAACCACGGATAGATATGGTTGAAACTGTCCCAACTGTTGAAATACAGGCTGGCAACCAGCGGATTGCGCGCCTCGATCTCCTTCATCAGCGGTTCCAACTGGCGCAACCTGGCGATCTTTTGCAGGTCGTGCTGCTCGGCCGGCGTCGCGCCGGAGTAGAACACCGCGGCCCCGCCATCGTCGTCAGGGCTATAGCGCACGCCATCGGCACTCAGGGCCAAGGGAGGCAGTCGTCCGGGCTTGCCGTCGTGCAGAGCCTGCGCAGTGAGGTTGCGGTACAGCTGCGTGAGCGAGCCGACCTGGCTGAGCTGCTCGCTGACCAGACGCGATTCGAGGCTGACTGCGGCCTGCAGATCGTTGAGGGCGGTCTCGCGCAGATGATCGATCTGCGCGTCACGGATGGCGTTATTGGTCAGCAGATAGATCGCGATCAGCGCGGTCTCCACCAGCATTAGCGGAATCAGCGCGCTGCGAACGAAGGCCCGCCATATCCATTGACGCAGGCCGATTGGCTTTGGGGTGGGCACGAATGGGCTCCAGCGGCCGCGCAAGGCGAATGTCAGCAATAGGCGCGGCTGGGCGACGATCATAACATCGCCGCCACGACAACGGCCCAACGCGCAAAGCGCTAGGACAACAAGCCGCTGCCTTGGCGTTGCTCAATCCGACACAGCAGCGCGGCCCTCCAGCCTCCGCCAAAGCAGCCGCACCGCCCCCTTGCGCATCAGCGAACAGCGGTATAGGCGAATTTCCAGCGGTACGCGCCACTGCTCGCTGCCACAGATCGCCAACTCGCCGCGCTGCAGTTCCGGCTCGACGCTCAGGCGTGGCACCCAGGCGATGCCGAGCCCCTGCAGCGCCATGCTTTTCAGGCTGTCGGCCATGGCCGTCTCGTAGACGGTGGTCGAGCGCAACGCGCGCTGGCGCAACAGCAGGTTCACCGATCGCCCGAGAAAGGCGCCGGCGCTGTAGGCCAGCAGCGGCACGGTCTGCCCGCTGTCGACGTCGTACAGCGGAACGCCATCGGCACCCGCCGCGCAGATCGGCAGCATTTCAGTGCGCCCCAGGTGCAGCGAGGGGAACAGCTCCGGGTCGAGCTGCAGCGCGGCGTCCGGGTCGTAGTAGGCGAGGATCAGGTCGCAGCCGCCTTCGCGCAGCACATGCACGGCCTCGCCGACGTTGGTAGCGATCAGCCGGGTGGCGATGTTCAGCCCGTCGTTGCGCAGGCCGCCGATCCACGCCGGGAAGAAGCCCAGCGCCAGCGAGTGCGCCGCGGAAATCTGCAACACCTCGCCCTGCTGGCCTTCCACATGATGCAGATGGCGCACCACCTCACCGAGCTGCTCGACCATGTTGCGCGCACTGACAAGGAACAGCTGACCGGCCTCGGTCAGCTCGATCGGCGTGCGCGAACGGTTGATCAGCTGCAGACCAAGCGCCTCCTCCAGTGAGCGTATCCGCCGGCTGAACGCGGGCTGCGTGACGAAGCGACGTTGTGCCGCCTGGGAGAAGCTGCGGGTCGCTGCCAGCGCAATGAAGTCTTCCAGCCACTTGGTTTCCAGATTCACCTGAACATCCCTCGATACGATTCCGACCGGCGCGAAGTCACACCTGCATTATGCCGTTTCGGCATAGGCCAGCCGGCAACGGCATTGGCGGCAAAACACCCGCAGGCCTTATTTTATGCGCACTGCAGCACTGCCTGCGCCTACCGAAGCCACATTACCATCATGTCCGAAGTTGCATCATCGCGAGTCGAAAAAGACCTGCTTGGCACCCTTCCCGTCCCTTCCGAAGCCTATTACGGCATCCAGACCCTGCGCGCGCTGCACAACTTCCGCCTCTCCGGCGTGCCGCTGGCGCATTACCCCAAACTGATCGTCGCCCTGGCGATGGTCAAGCAGGCGGCGGCGGACGCCAACCGCGAGCTGGGCTACCTGCCCGAGACCAAGCACGTGGCGATCAGCCAGGGCTGCGCCCGGTTGATCCGCGGTGAGTACCACGAGCAGTTCGTGGTGGACATGATTCAGGGCGGCGCCGGCACTTCGACCAACATGAATGCCAATGAGGTGATCGCCAACCTCGGTCTCGAGTCGATGGGTCACGCCAAGGGTGAATACCAGTACCTGCACCCGAACAACGACGTGAACATGGCGCAGTCCACCAACGACGCCTACCCCACCGCCATTCGCCTCGGCCTGCTGCTCGGCCACGACACCCTGCTGGCCAGCCTGGATAGCCTCTGCCAATCGCTGACTGGCAAGGGTCATGCCTTCGCCCACGTGCTGAAGATGGGCCGTACCCAGCTGCAGGACGCCGTACCGATGACCCTGGGTCAGGAATTCCACGCCTTCGCCACTACCCTTGGCGAGGATCTGCACCATCTACGCGGCTTCGCGCCGGAACTGCTGCTGGAAGTGAACCTCGGCGGCACCGCGATCGGCACTGGCATCAACGCCGACCCACGCTACCAGTCGATCGCCGTGCAGCGCCTGGCCCAGATCAGCGGCCAGCCGCTGCGCCAGGCGGCCGACTTGATCGAAGCGACCTCGGACATGGGCTCGTTCGTGCTGTTCTCCGGCATGCTCAAGCGCCTGGCGGTAAAACTGTCGAAGATCTGCAACGACCTGCGCCTGCTCTCCAGCGGCCCGCGCACCGGCTTTAACGAGATCAACCTGCCGCCGCGCCAGCCGGGCAGTTCGATCATGCCGGGCAAGGTCAATCCGGTGATTCCCGAAGCGGTCAACCAGGTCGCCTTCGAAGTGATCGGCAACGACCTCGCGCTGACCATGGCAGCCGAGGGCGGCCAGCTGCAGCTCAACGTGATGGAGCCGCTGATCGCCTACAAGCTGTTCGACTCGATCCGCCTGCTGCAGCGCGCCATGGACATGCTGCGTGAGCACTGCATCGAAGGCATCACCGCCAACGAAGCGCGT
The DNA here is from genome assembly GCF_038561965.1 of Stutzerimonas stutzeri. NCBI lineage: Bacteria > Pseudomonadati > Pseudomonadota > Gammaproteobacteria > Pseudomonadales > Pseudomonadaceae > Stutzerimonas > Stutzerimonas stutzeri. Next base: position 4,488,759 of record NZ_CP139348.1, read on the forward strand.
TGCCGCGAGCTGATGGAGAGCTCCATCGGCCTGATCACCGCGCTGAACCCCTATATCGGCTACGACAACAGCACCCGCCTGGCCCGTGAGGCACTGCTCGGCGGCCGCAGCGTGCTGGAACTGGTGCGCGAGGAGCGGCTGCTCGACGACGCCATGCTCGCCGAGATCCTGCGCCCGGAAAACATGATCGCGCCACGCCTGGCACCGCTGGCGGTCTGATCACCCCTGCGCCCGGCACATAGCCGGGGCGCTTGCTGTACGGGCCGCCATGGCGGCTCGTTCGCACAATAAAAACAACAGGAAAACCCATGACTCAGAGTACGACCCTCTCCGCCCCCCTGCGCCTGCTCGTTCGTCTGCCGCTCTGGCAGCAGATCCTCATCGGCCTGGCGCTTGGTGTAGCCACCGGCATCGCGTTCGGTACCGACGCGCAACTGCTGGCGCCGATCGGCACGCTGTTTCTCAATGCGATCAAGATGCTCATCGTGCCGCTGGTGTTCGTTTCACTGGTGGCCGGCATCACCTCGATGCAGGACAGCGCCAAGCTCGGCCGCATCAGCCTGAAGACGATTGCCATATACCTGGTAACCACCGCATTCGCCGTGAGCATCGGCCTGCTGTTCGGCGCGTTGTTCACGCCGGGCGAAGGCATGAACATGGTCGCCAGCGGCAGCGAACAGGCCAAGCAGGCGCCATCGCTGGTGTCGATCCTGGTCGGGCTGGTGCCAGCCAACCCGGTCACCGCGTTTGCCGAAGGCAACATCCTGCAGATCATCGTCTTCGCCATCGCGTTGGGTGTGAGCATCAACCTGATCGGCGAGCGCGGCGCGCCGGCCGTGCGCCTGTTCGATGCGCTGGCCGAAACCTTCTACAAGCTCACCGACCTGGTGATGCGCGTTGCACCGATCGGCGTGTTCGCCCTGACCGCCGGCGTGGTTGGCAGCCATGGCGCCGAGGTACTGCTGCCGCTGGCCGGCGTGATCGGCGTGATCTACCTGGCCAGCATCGCCCACGTGCTGCTGGTCTACGGTGGCCTGCTCGGCCTGTTGGCGCGACTCAACCCGCTGCGTTTCTTCCAGGGCATCGCCCCGGCATTGGCGGTGGCGTTCAGCACGTCGAGCAGCTCCGGCACGCTGCCGGTTTCCATCGAATGCGCACGCAAGAATCTCGGGGTGTCCGAAGGCGTCGCCGGCTTCGTGTTGCCAGTGGGCGCGACCATCAACATGGACGGCACGGCGATCTATCAGGGCGTGCTGGCGCTGTTTATCGCCCAGGCTTTCGGCATCGACCTCAACGCCGGGCAGTACGCGATGATCATCCTCACCGCGACGCTGGCCTCCATCGGCACCGCCGGCATCCCCGGCGCCGGATTGATCATGCTCAGCCTGGTGCTCAGCGCCGCCGGCCTGCCGCTGGAAGGCGTGGCGCTGATCGCCGGGATCGACCGCATCCTCGACATGGCACGCACCACGGTCAACGTCGCCGGCGATCTGATGACGACCACCCTGGTCGGCCGTAGCGAGCAGGAACTTGATCGCGCGATCTATGACAGCAGCAACAAGGAGTGACGGCATCTGAGCGGGCGGATATCCGCCCGCTCAGCAACCGCTGTTACTCGCTCCTGGCCTGCTGCTATGCCGGCGGCAGGCCCCAGGCGCTGCGCAGGCGTTGCAGTGCTGCGACGATCTGCGCTTCCGGAACCGCCGCGAACCCCAGCACCAGCCCGCCCGGTGCGTCCGGTGGTGCCTGACCGTCCAGCCAGTAATCCCCTAGTCCGTTCATTTCCACACCGGCCGCTCGCGCCGCAGCGATCAGTTCGTTCTCGCGGCCCTGGTTCAGTACAGGCACGCACAGGTGCAGCCCGGCCTCCACCGCCGGCAACGCAGCGCAGCCGGGAATTGCCTCAGGCCAGTGCTGCAACAAGGTGTCGCGGCGAGTTCGAGCGGCCTGGCGCATGCGTCTGACATGACGCTGGAAATGCCCGGCGGCGATGAACTCGGCCATCACCGCCTGGCTGCCAATATCGGAGTGGCGCATGTCCAATGCACGACGACGGGCGAAGGCCTCGGCCAGGCCGGCAGGCAACACCAGGTAGCCGAGGCGCAGCGCGGGAAAAGCGATCTTGCAGAAGGTCCCGACGTAGAGCACCCGGCCCTGCCGATCCAGCGCCGCCAGAGGGGTCAGCGGCGTACCGCTGTAACGGTACTCACCGTCGTAGTCATCCTCGACGATCCAGCCCTCGTTGCGCTCGGCCCAGGCGAGCAATTCCAGGCGCCGCGCCAGCGACAGGGTCACACCGGTCGGATACTGGTGCGAAGGCGTAACGTAAGCCAGGCGGCAGCCTTCGATCTGGGCCAGGGCGGCGGTGTCCAGCCCCGCACTATCCACCGCAACACCGCACAGCTCGGCTCCAGCTAGAGCAAACGCATGGCCGGCAGCACGATAGCCGGGGTTTTCCACCGCCACACGATCGCCAGGCTGCACCAGCAGCTGGGCGCACAGGCTGATGCCTTCCTGGGCGCCACAGGTAATCACCACCTGAGACGGATCGCAGTTGAGCCCGCGGCTGCTACGTAGGTAAGCCGCCACCAGCTCGCGCAATGCAGGATCGCCAGCCGGGTCGCCATAACCCAGGCGTGCCGCTGACGGCTTGCGCCAGAAGCGCGCCGTGAGCCGCGCCCAGGTATCGAAGGGGAACAGATCGAAGGCCGGTACGCCAATGCGAAAGGCTCTCGGCGCACCGCTCACCGGTGGCGGCAGGTGATGGCGCTGCAGGCGCAGCAGCGCATCGGTGGGCGCAGGCCCGGAGATTGGCGGCGTCACCGGGCGCTGGCTGGCGAACTCCACCACATAGGTGCCATCGCCTACACGGCCTTCAACGTACCCCTCGGCATAGAGCTGATCGAATGCACGGGTGACGGTATTGCGCGATAGCCCCAGCAATGTCGCGAGATCGCGGCTGGCCGGCAGCCGAGTACGCCCAGCCAGACGACCATCGAGAATGCGTTCACGTAGCGCCTGGTAGAGCTGCCGCGCCAGGCCCTGAGTGCGATCCAGAGTAATACCGGACAGATCGACGGGTAGCGGCGGCGGGGTGGGCATGGTTCATTGGCTCCATCGAAATCGCAGAGAATGGATCTTACAGCGGACCAATATCCTGCCTAGCATGACAGCACTGCATCTGGAGATATGCCATGTACTTGCCTGCCTCATTCCGCCAGGACGACCTTGCCGAGCTGCACCGCCAGATCCGAGCGACACCCTTTGCGCTGCTGACCAGCGCAAGCGCGGACGGCGTGCAAGCCAGCCATCTGCCGCTGCTGCTGGAACCCGGCGAAGGCGAATTCGGCACGCTCTATGGACACTTCGCCAAGGCCAATCCGCACTGGCACGACCTGCAGGGCGGAATCGAGGCACTGGCGGTATTCAGTGGTCCGGACGCGTACATCAGCCCCAGCTGGTACGCCGCCAAGGCGGAGCACGGCAAGGTCGTGCCGACCTGGAACTACATCGCCGTACATGCCCGCGGCCCGGTGCAACTGATCGACGACCGCGAACGGCTGCTGCAGATCGTCAGCCGCCTCAGCGACCGCCATGAAGCCGGGCGCCCGCAACCCTGGGCGGTGGGTGACGCTCCGCCCGACTACCTGAACGCCATGTTGCGCGCCATCGTCGGCTTCGCTCTGCCGATTCGACGCTTGGAAGGTAAATGGAAGCTCGGGCAGAACCGCTCCGCCGCTGATCAGCTGGGCATCCGCCGAGGCCTGTCTGCTTCGTCTGAGCCAAGCGACCAGGCCCTCGCTGCACACATGACGATCATCGACTGAAGAGGACGGCACCCGTGATCAAAATCCGCCCGGTTACCCCTGACGACCACGCGGCCTGGCTCGCACTCTGGCACGGCTATCAGCTCTTCTACGAGGCGCAGATACCGGAAGAAACCAGCACCCTCACCTGGCAACGCTTTCTCGACCCGAGCGAGCCGATGCACGCCGCCCTCGCCTGGCACGGCGAGAACGCCGTCGGCCTGGTGCACTGGATCTTTCACCGCAGTTGCTGGACGGCAGGCGACTACTGCTACCTGCAGGACCTCTACGTAGCCGAAGGCGCACGCGGCGGCGGTTTCGGCCGCGCACTGATCGAACACGTTCAGCGCCAAGCGCGTGCTGCCGGGGCCAGCCGCGTGCACTGGCTGACTCAGGAAACCAACTACCAGGGCCGCATGCTCTATGACCGCATTGCCGACCGCACTGGTTTTATCCAGTACCGCCAGCTGCTCTGAGCAAGCGCAACTGCATCGGCCGGATCGCAGTTTTTCCTGCTGCGCGCGATGGCGCCTCACTCGATCCCGAACAGCCCGTTCTGCACATGCGGCGTCGCCAGGCGCTCGCGGATCTCAGGGTCGATGCGCGGGTCGTCCGGGCTGTAGAGCATCACCTGGCGATAGGCACTGACCCGGTTGATCTCGCGGCCCAGGTATTCCCAGACCACCGAGGTGCACGCCGGCGTGCGGCGGTCGCCCGAGGAAACGCCGGTCTTCATGCCATTAAGGCGGGTGATGCGGCTCTTGAAGCTGGGAATGAGGATGGTCTGGCTCATCTCGTTGAGCGTCAGCGATTCATAATCGATCAGGAACAACCGATCCTGCAGGCAGAAGGCGGCGCCGAGGTAACGGCAGCGCACCCAATCCTCGGCGTCGCCAAGCGTCGGACTGGCGCGCTCCTGCCGCTCCTGGCGCTCGAACAGGTACAGGCCGTTCTCCTCGCGCAGGTGTACCAGCGACATCAGGATGCTGCCCGGCACCGACATGCAGTTGGCGTATTCGAAGTAGTAGCCGCAATAGCGCGACAGGCTCGCGGCGTGCTCGCGCAGCGGTTGCAGCAGCGCGAGCAGCGGATCGGTACGCGGCACCGCCTGGGCCTCCGGATGCCGGGCGCCGACCAGCCGAGCGAACTGTTCGGGCGGCATCTCCAGCTCATAGCTCTCGACGCCGAAGAAGTCGCCGATGCGCTTGAGATTGAACGGCGTCGGCCGGCTCTGCGCCCCGAGGTACTTGTTGAACTGCGCCCGATTGATGGCCAGCTTGCGGCACACCTCAGCAATCGAGCGGTAGTGGCTGCAGAGCAACTTGAGGTTTTCGGCGAGGTGGGAAGTCACAGGACTGCCTAAGGAGTTGGCGCGAGTTGCGCCATTCTAGCATCAGCTCGCGCCACTTCGCGGCCAGCCGCGAAATTGCCCTGCGCGCCGCACTGTTGAAACATCCTCCGCTTGCACGGCGCAGCGGCGCGCGCCGGATGCTTCTAACAACGACAACAAGGTGAACATTGCCATGCTCGACCTTCTAAACGACCTCATTTGGAGCAAGCTGCTGATCGTCATGCTGATCGGCCTCGGTCTGCTCTTCACCATCCGCTCCGGCTTCGTCCAGTTCCGCTATTTCGGCAACATGTTCACGATTTTCGGTCACGCCTTCGAGCGTCAACCGGGTCAGCTCTCCTCCTTCCAGGCCTTGATGCTCTCGGTCGCCGGCCGGGTCGGCGCAGGCAACATCGCCGGTGTTTCCGTGGCGATCATGCTCGGCGGCCCTGGCGCGATCTTCTGGATGTGGGTGGTGGCACTGGTGGGCATGGCGACCAGCTACTTCGAATGCTCGCTGGCGCAGCTGTACAAGCGTCGCGAACCGGATGGCACCTACCGCGGCGGCCCGGCTTTCTACATCCAGCACGGCCTGGGCCAGCGCTGGCTCGGCATCGTCGTCTCGATCCTGCTGCTGATGACCTTCGGCTTCGGCTTCAACGCCGTGCAGTCGTTCACCGTGGCCAGCTCGCTGCACGACACCTTCGGCGTGCCGACCGTTGCCAGTGGCATCGCGTTGACCCTGGTGATCGCCGGCATCATCTTCGGCGGCATTCGCCGCATCGCCAAGTGGGCGGACGTGCTGGTACCGGTCATGGCGTTCTCCTACCTGGCCATGGCGCTGTTCGTCATCGGCAGCAACTTCAGCGCGATTCCGGAGACCTTCGGCCTGATCTTCCGTAGCGCCTTCGGCCTGGAGCAGGCGTTCGCTGGCGGCATCGGCGCGGCGATCCTGATGGGCGTCAAGCGCGGCCTGTTCTCCAACGAAGCGGGCCTGGGCAGTGCGCCCAACGTCGCGGCAGTTGCAGAAGTGAAGCACCCGGTAGCGCAGGGCATTGTGCAGTCGCTGTCGGTGTTCATCGACACCATCATCCTGTGCAGCTGCACAGCGCTGATCATCCTGCTCTCCGGCGTCTACGAGCCAGGCATGGACCAGGCCGGCGTGGTGCTGACCCAGACCGCCGTGGCTGCCGTGGTTGGCGAATGGGGCCGGGTGTTCGTCAGCATCGCGCTGCTGCTGTTCGTGTTCACTACGCTGATCTACAACTACTACCTGGGCGAAAACGCGCTGGGCTTCTTTACCGAGAAGCGCATGCCGGTAGTGATCTACCGCATCCTGGTGGTGATCCTCGTGCTCTGGGGTTCGGTGCAGGATCTGGGCACCGTGTTCGCCTTCGCCGACGTGACCATGGGCCTGCTGGCGATCGCCAACCTCATCGCCGTGACCCTGCTGTTCAAGGTCGGCCTGCGTCTGATGCGCGACTATGACCGCCAGATCCGCGCGGGCATCGAGCAGCCAGTGCTCGATCCGAAGGACTTCGCCGACCTGGATCTCGACCCAGCGGTGTGGCAGGCGAACATGCCGGCCGCACAAAGCACCGCCGAGCGCCGCTAACGCCGCGACGCGACAGGCCAGCCCCCAAGCTCCGCACCGCGGGGCTGGCCCCTTCCGCCTGATTCCTGATGGCCTGCGCCGACCGAGCGAGGAGTGCGCGTGAACCCACCAATCGAACGCCTGCTGGTGCTCTACACCGGCGGCACCATCGGCATGCAACAAAGCGCCGCCGGGCTGATGCCGGCATCCGGGTTCGAAGCCCGCATGCGCGCACAGCAAGCGTGCGAGCCGGGCCCGCTGCCGGAATGGTCTTTCCAGGAACTGCAGCCGCTGCTGGACAGCGCCGACATGCAGCCCGTGCATTGGTTGCAGATGGCGACAACCATCCGCGACGCCGTAGCGCAGGGTCGCTGCGATGCGGTCCTGCTGCTACACGGTACCGACACCCTGGCCTACAGCGCCGCTGCCCTGTCATTCCTGCTCCTCGACCTGCCTGAACCGGTGCTGCTCACGGGCGCCATGCTGCCGGCAGGAAGCGAAGGCAGCGATGCCTGGCCCAACCTGTTCGGCGCCCTGCGCGCGTTGCAGGCTGGTCGGGTGCAAGGCGTGCGCCTGTTCTTCAATGACGTGCTGCTACATGGCGCGCGGGTCAGCAAACTGCGCAGCGATGCCTTCGACGCGTTTGCCGAAGCGCCTCGACAGCGGCTGGCAGCAGCGACGTCCGAACGCCCGCCCGTTCTGCTGCCACAACACCCGGCCCATGTCGTGGTGCTGCCGCTGTATCCCGGCGTCGGCGCCGCGCAGATCCGGGCGCTGGTAGCCAGCGGCGCCCAAGCGCTATTGCTCGAATGCTACGGCAGCGGCACCGGCCCGGCAGGCGACCTCGACTTCGTCGACGCGTTGCGCAGCGCGCATGGGCAAGGTGTGGTGCTGGCGGCGATCAGCCAATGCCCCGGCGGTCATGTCGATTTCGGTATCTATGCCACCGGCAGCGGCCTGCGCGATGCAGGTTTGATCTCCGGCGGCGGCATGACCCGAGAAGCCGCTCTGGGCAAGCTGTTCGCCCTCCTCTCCGCCGGGCTCGACCAAGCCCAGGTCGAGCACTGGTTCTGCCGCGACCTGTGCGGCGAAATGGCCGACTGAAGGCCACTGCCCCAGCAGAATGCGCGCTGTCCCGCAGCGCGGGTGCTGCCGGCTGGCGGTAGCCGCTCGGCACCGCTAACCTTGCTTACGCCAACAACTAATAAAAAAGCGTCAAGGAGCCGATGCCATGGCCAGATCTCGAACTGCCGGGGCGCTGTTCGCCCTGCTCATCAGCGCTGCATGCGCCGCCCAGGCCGAACTGCCCGTCAACTACGCCATCACCCTGCAGACCGACACCTTCCCACCCTTCAACATGGGTCCCAACAGCAAAAGCTTCGCCCGTGGCGACGACGTGCAGGGGATCGACGCCGATACGGTGCGCGACATCTTTCGCCGCGCCGGCATCGCCTACAACTTGACCCTGCGTGGCCCGTGGAGCCGGCTCTACGAACAGACCCGCCAGCAATCCGCCCACGGCCTGTTCTCGGTGGCGCGAACACCGCAGAATGCCGGACACTTCAAATGGGTTGGACCGCTGGCCCACCATGACAGCGTGCTGCTGGCGCCTGCCGGCAAGGGTCTGAAATTCGACAGCCTGGCACAGGCTCAGGGCTACCAGATCGGCGGTCATACCAATGGCAGCGTAAGCCTGTTTCTGGAAAGCCAAGGCATCACCACCAGCAACAGCCTCAACGACGCGGAGAATCTGCGCAAACTGCTGACCGGGCGCATCGACCTTTGGGCGGTGGCCGACCCCGTATGGCGCTATTACGCCCGGCAGCAGGGCGTCGACGAAAGCCAATTGCAGGTGGTGTTGAGCTATCGCAGCGAGCCCATGTATCTCGCGCTCAGCCCCGAGACGCCGGACGCGGTAGTCAGCCGGTTGCAGAAGGCTCTCGACGAGGTGATTGCCGAGGGCTACGCCGGCTGCAGCAAGACGCCGGACCTTTGCTACCTGATCCAGAACCGAAGCAAGACGCTCGCCGGCAATCGCTGAGCCGCAGCCCGGCCAGCGGTACGTCTCGCCGCACGCTCAGGGGCCAGGAGCGGTAGCGTGTGCTCCTTACCCTACCTGATAACGTGCCCGCGGCGTGGCCATCGGCAACGGGCCGTCACCGACCAGGCGGAACTGGCCTTTCTCCGCGTCGTAGGCGCGAATCTCGCTGGTGCCGATGTTGTAGATCCAACCGTGAATGAACAGCTGACCGCTGGCCAGACGCGCCGCCACCGACGGGTGGGTGCGCAGATGATCGAGCTGAGCCACCACGTTCTCCTCGGTAAGGATGCCCAGGGTGTTGTGGTCGGCGCAGCCACAATTCTGCTCGACGACGATCTTCGCCACTTCGGCATGGCGCAGCCAGCCTTTGACCGTCGGCATGCGCTCCAACTGAGCCGGATTGAGCACCGCCTTCATCGCACCGCAGTCGGAATGGCCGCAGACGATGATGTGCTGCACACCGAGCGCCATCACCGCGAATTCGATGGCCGTCGAGACGCCACCGTTCATCTGCCCGTAAGGCGGCACCACGTTGCCGACGTTGCGGGTGACGAACAGGTCGCCGGGCGAGCTCTGGGTTATCAGCTCGGGGATGATCCGCGAGTCCGCACACGTGATGAACATGGCTCTGGGTTTTTGTTCGTAGGCGAGCTTCTCGAACAGCTCACGCTGCTGTGGGAATACCTCTTCGCGGAAGCGCTTGACGCCGGAAACGATGTGATCGAGCGCCTCCTGGGCGGTTTCGCTCATCTTGTCATCGCTCATGTTCGATTCTCTCCAAAATAGGTTGAGTGGCCATTGGCACACGCGTCAGAAGATGGACCAACCAATACGCTGCGACAGCGCCTCGAGGGCTGCCATGCCGATCAGCGAATTGCCGGCGGCATTCAGTTCCGGCGACCACACGCAAACGGTGAAGCGTCCCGGCACCACCGCGACGATGCCGCCACCGACGCCGCTCTTGCCGGGCAAACCGACCCGATAGGCAAAGTTGCCGGCCTCGTCGTACAGGCCGCTGGTAGCCATGATGGCGTTGACCTGCTTGGCCTGACGCGGCGCCAGCACCCTCTCGCCGCTCTGCGGGCAGGCACCATCACGGGCAAGGAAAGCGAAGGCGCGGGCCAGGTCGACGCAATTCATGCGCAGCGCACAGTGATGAAAATAGCTGCGCAGCACGGCCTCCACATCGTTGTGGAAGTTGCCGAAGGACTGCATCAAATAGGCCATCGCTGCGTTGCGTGCCCGGTGCTGATATTCCGACTCTGCGACCCGGCTGTCGGAGACGATCAGCGGATTGCCCGCCAGATGCCGAACGAAATCGCGCATCGACAGCGCCGGTACCGCGAAGCGCGACTGGTTGATATCGCAAATCACCAACGCACCGGCGTTGATGAACGGATTGCGCGGCCGACCGCGTTCGAACTCCAGCTGTACCAGCGAATTGAACGGTTGCCCGGACGGCTCATGACCGAGTCGCTCCCACAGTGATTCGCCACCATGCTGGATTGCCTGGACCAGACTGAACACCTTGGACATGCTCTGGATCGAAAACGGCGTTGTGGCGTCACCCGCTTGGTAAAGCTCACCATCAGCACTGCAGACCGCGATGCCCAGCTGATCGGCCGGCACGTCTGCCAGCGCGGGGATGTAATCCGCAACCTTGCCCCGCCCAAGCAACGGACGGACCTCATCGAGGATTTCGCTCAACAGGTTTTGCATGCCACTCCCATGGAAGATTTCTCGCGCGCCGCGCCGTAGGCTACTAGACGCCATTCGGACCACACCCATCACAGTCGACGTCGCGCCTGGCGCAGATTTCCAGGCGTGTCCGATCTGTGCTTCGTCGACCCGACAGAGCCCGCCACCCGTTCCGCGCGGGCCGGTCGTCCGAGACTCGGGCAAGTCGCTAACGGCACTTGGTTCGACGCCAACCGCGGCCGCTTTATCCAGCAATTCAGTACCGCCACGCGCTTCGGGAAGTGTGACGAGCGCCCACCTGCGGCGCGGCGCCATATTCGGCATCGCAATCGGCTCAGGTATAGTGCCGCCCGCTTTACGGGGCACGGCCTGTGTCCTGGGCGTCACCACAAGGAAAGAACCGATGATGATCAAACGTGCCGCAGGTGTGCTGGCGCTCGCGCTGGCAGCCACCGGCTGCTCCACCGCGACCTACTTCAAGCTGCCCGAGAACAGCAAAGTCGCCGTCTACGAGCGGCCCCAGCAATATTCACAGGGGTTTGTCAAAACCCGTCCGTTCTTTTGGACAGCCGCTGGCGGCATCCCCTACAAGCTGAGCAGCGACAACGGCGAACTGTTGCAGCAGGGCAAGCTACGTGCACGCTTCCGTGTTGCCTCCATCTTCTGGCCACCAGGCGGCATCATCTACTGGCCCATGGGCTTCGGTCAGCGCTGCTACGACCTGACCGGCGCAGCGCCCCTCACCTGCACCCAGGGTGACCTCAAGCAGTTGCGTAGCCAGCATCGGCTCGATCGCTAGGTTTCTCGCAAGCCGCCCGGCCTGACCTGCGCCAGGGCGGCGGTTGAACCGAGGACGCTGCCCGAGCAGCCGAGCAATCCATCTGATCGGCTTAAAACTTCTCGGGCCGCAGCACTTCGACTTCGGCCAGGTAGCAGACCATCGCGAAATGCTCGTAGTAACGGGCCTGCAGGTGCTCGGCGATACGCTCGGCGACCTCGCGACTGCAGATCACCTCCAGCCGGATGTTGCCGTCGGTGTCCCAGCCGGCACTGCGTACGCCGCGGCTGCCGCTGCCGCGGGCGTCCGACAGCGTCCAGCCAGGCGCGCCCAGGGTTTTCAGGTCGGCGACCAGTTTGTGTTCCAGTGCGGCCTCACAGATCACGGTCAGCAATGTTCGATTGTGCGCGTTCATCTCAGAACCCCCAGGCGATCAGCCGCTCGGCCAGCGCCAGATAGAGCGGAATGCCGATCAGGATGTTGAACGGAAAGGTAATGCCCAGCGAGGCGGTCAGCGACAGTGACGGATTGGCCTCCGGCACTGCCAGACGCATCGCCGCAGGCACCGCGATATAGGACGCACTCGCCGCCAGCGTGGCAAGCATCGCCGTGCCGCCCAGCGACAGACCCATGAAGCGCGCCAGCGCAGCGCCGATCAGCGCACCAATCAGCGGCATGATCAGGGCGAAGGCGGCAAGCTTGACGCCGTAGCGCTTGAGCGAGCCCAGCTGGCCGGAGGCGATCAGCCCCATCTCCAGCAGGAAGAACGCCAGCACCGGTTTGAACATGCTGGTGTACAGGGGTTCGAGCGGCTTGATCGCTTCCTTCCCGGCAATCGCACCGATCAGCAGGCCACCCAGCAGCAGCATGATGCTCTTGCCGAGGAATATCTCGCGGCCCAGCTCCTTCCAGTCGGTATCGCGCGACACGCCCTTGGCCAGCAGGATGCCCACCAGAATCGCCGGGACCTCAAGGATTGCCACGAACAGCGGCATGTAGCTTTCGAAGAAGATTTCCCGCGCTGCCAGATAAGCCACCACTACGGCGAACGTACCGGCACTCACCGAACCGTAGTGCGCCGCCACGGCCGCCGCGTTCACCCGGTCGAAGCGCAGGCCGCGCAGCAGGACGAACGCCAGGATCGGCAGCAACACACCCAGCGCCAGCACCAGCAGCGACTGGCCCAGCAATGCGGCACTGGCCTGCTCGGCCAGCTCCACGCCGCCATGCAGCCCGATGGCCAGCAGGAGCACGATGGACAGCGTTTCATAGAGTGCCGGTGGCAGCTTCAACTCGCTCTTCACCAACCCGGCGAACAGGCCGAAAACGAAGAACAGCACTACTGGGTCGATACCCATCTACATTCTCCACAGCATGGAAGGTGAACCACTCCCTGGCGGACACGGGCCTAAAAAAGGAGCCACGCGGGCTCCAAAGGGGACATGCTACCAGCGCGCCACCGCCGGGCTAGCCAACGTCGCTTTGCGCAGCGTAGCCGGCCCGCATTGCAGCGGCGCCAATGTGGCGTGCCAGGACGCCACACTGCCCATCGTTCAGGCCTCGATCTCTATCAAGACATCGCCCGGGTTCACCCGGTCACCTTTGGCGACGTGAACCGCTTTGACCGTTCCACCCATGGGCGCCTGGATCTCGGTCTCCATCTTCATCGCCTCGCTGATCAACACGGCCTGGCCGGCCTTGACCACGTCGCCTTCCTTGACCAGCACATCGACCACATTGCCCGGCATGCTGGTGCTGACGTCGCCCGGCCCGCTGGCCTGTTTGCGCTGGCTGCCACCGCTACCGCCGACGAAATTGTTCAGCGGCTCGAACACCACCTCCTCCGGCATGCCGTCGATGGAGAGGAAGAAGTGTCGCTTGCCCTCACCCTTGACGCCGACGCCGGTGATGTCCACGCGGTAGGTCTCGCCGTGAACGTCGATGACGAACTCGGTCGGCACGCCCTGCCCGCCCGCAGCGCTGACGGCACTGCCGTCGGGAATCGGCAGCAATACTTCGGGCTGCAGGGTGCCAGCCTCACGCTCCTCAAGGAACTTGCGCCCGATGTCGGGGAACATGGCGTAGGTCAGCACGTCCTTTTCGGACTTGGCCAGCGCACCGATTTCCAGCCGCAGCTTGTCCAGTTCCGGCTTGATCAAGTCTGCCGGACGCACGTCGATGATTTCCTCACCGCCGATGGCCTGGCGTTGCAGCTTGGCGTCGATGGTGCCGGGCGCCTTGCCGTAACGGCCCTGCAAATAGAGCTTCACTTCATTGGTGATGGTCTTGTAACGCTCGCCGGCGAGCACGTTGAAGAACGCCTGGGTGCCGACGATCTGCGAGGTCGGCGTCACCAGCGGCGGGTAACCGAGGTCCTTGCGTACGCGCGGAATCTCGGCCAGCACTTCATCCATACGGTTGAGCGCACCCTGCTCCTTGAGCTGGTTGGCCAGGTTGGAAATCATCCCGCCCGGCACCTGATTGACCTGTACCCGGGTATCGACGCCGGTGAATTCGCTTTCGAACTGGTGGTACTTCTTGCGCACCGCATAGAAGTACAGGCCGATCTCCTGCAACAGCTCCAGATCAAGGCCGGTGTCGTACGGCGTGCCACGCAGGGCGGCGACCATCGACTCGGTGCCCGGATGGCTGGTGCCCCAGGCCATGGAGGAAATCGCCGTGTCGATGTGGTCGGCACCGTTCTCGATGGCCTTGAGCTGGCACATGCTGGCGACACCAGCGGTGTCATGGGAATGGATGAACACCGGCAGGTCGATTTCGGCCTTCAGTGCACGGACCAGATCGCCGGTAGCGAACGGCGTCAGCAGGCCGGCCATATCCTTGATGGCGATGGAATCGACGCCCATGTCGCGCATCGCCCGGCCCTGCTCGACGAACAGCTCGACGGTGTGAACCGGGCTGGTGGTGTAGGCGATGGTGCCCTGGGCATGCTTGCCGGTCTTCTTCACCGCGCGGATGGCGGTTTCCAGATTTCGCACGTCGTTCATCGCATCGAAGATGCGGAACACGTCGATGCCGCTGTCCGCCGCCTTGGCACAAAAGGCCTCGACCACGTCATCGGCGTAGTGACGGTAACCGAGCAGGTTCTGTCCGCGCAGCAGCATCTGCAGACGCGTGTTGGGCAGCGCTGCCTTGAGCTGGCGCAGGCGCTCCCATGGGTCTTCTTTCAAAAAGCGCACGCAGGCGTCGAAGGTCGCGCCACCCCAGACTTCCAGCGACCAGTAGCCGACGCGATCGAGCTTTTCGCAGATCGGCAGCATGTCTTCGGTGCGCATGCGTGTAGCAATGAGTGACTGGTGGGCATCGCGCAGGATGGTGTCGGTAACGGTGATTTTCTTCTGAGCAGTCATGGTTCGTTCCTCACAGTCCTGCGTGGGCGGCGATGGCGGCAGCGATGGCCAGGGCCAGCTCGCCCGGCTTGCGTTTGATCGAGTAGTTCAGCAACTCCGGGTGATTTTCGACGAAGCTGGTATTGAACTGACCGCTGCGGAAATCCGGACTGGCGAGAATCTGCTGGTAATAGGTGGCGGTGGTTTTCACGCCCTGCACGCGCATGTCGTCCAGCGCACGCGAGCCGCGGGCCAGCGCCTCTTCCCAGGTCAGTGCCCAGACGATCAGCTTCAGGCACATGGAGTCGTAATACGGCGGAATGGTGTAGCCGGTGTAGATCGCCGTATCGGTGCGTACGCCGGGGCCGCCGGGCGCGTAATAGCGGGTGATCTTGCCGAAGCAGGGCAGGAAGTCGTTGCGCGGCTCTTCGGCGTTGATGCGGAACTGCAGGGCGAAGCCGCGATACTGGATGTCTTCCTGCTTGACCGAGAGCGGCTGACCGGAGGCGATGCGGATCTGCTCACGGACGATATCGATGCCGGTGATTTCCTCGGTGATGGTGTGTTCCACCTGCACCCGGGTGTTCATCTCCATGAAGTACACCTCGCCATCGGCGAGCAGGAACTCCACGGTGCCGGCGTTCTCGTAACCCACCGCCTTGGCGGCGCGCACGGCGAGGTCGCCGATATAGGCGCGCTGTTCCGGGGTCAGCTGCGGGCTCGGCGCGATCTCGATGAGCTTCTGGTTGCGCCGCTGGATCGAGCAGTCACGCTCGAACAGGTGCACGGTGTTGCCGAAGGAATCGGCGAGAATCTGCGCCTCGATATGCTTGGGCTCGACGATGCATTTTTCCAGGAATACTTCGGCGCTGCCGAAGGCCTTGGTCGCCTCGGAAATCACCCGCGGGTAAGCCGACTCCAGCTCAGCCTGCGAGTTGCAGCGACGAATGCCGCGCCCGCCACCACCGGAGGTGGCCTTGAGCATCACCGGATAGCCGATGCGCTCGGCTTCGCGCAACGCTTCGGCCAGGTCGGCGACGTTGCCTTCGGTGCCTGGCGTAACCGGCACGCCGGCCTTGATCATGCTGCGCCGCGCTTCGGTTTTGTCGCCCATGCGGCGGATGACTTCGGCGCTGGGGCCGACAAAGCGAATACCACGCTCGGCGCAGATTTCCGCCAGTTCAGCATTCTCGGAGAGAAAGCCATAGCCTGGATGCAGCGCATCGCAGCCGGTTTCCACGGCCAGGTTCACCAGCTTGCGGGGGTTCAGGTAGCCGGCCAGCGGGTCTTCACCAATGAAATGCGCTTCGTCGGCGCGCTTGACGTGTAGCGCATGGCGGTCGGCTTCGGAGAAAACCGCCACCGAGCGGACATCCATTTCGGCACAGGCGCGGACAATGCGCACCGCGATTTCCCCGCGGTTGGCGATCAGCAGCTTCTTGATCACGCTGTCTTTCCTCGGATCGTTGAGCAGGCGACCCGCGTGCGGGTCATGATCACTCGCATTCGCAACGAGCCGTTTCACCCTACGCCCGCAGGGGTGATTACTGAAAATGAATAATTGTTTGATTGATGATAAGTAATTACTTATACATGCCGGGAAACGGCTCTAAAACTGGCCGAACGGTCAACCCTGCCTGGCGAACCGAATCTCGCAGCCATTCCAGACTATTTCGGAGAACGTGATGCGAAAATCGCTTATGCGCATGACATTGCGCCAGCTTCAGGTCTTTCGCGCCGTATGCGAAACGCACTCCTACAGCCGCGCCGCCGAAGAAATGTCGCTGACCCAACCGGCCGTGAGTCTGCAGATTCGCCAACTGGAAGAATTGGTCGGGCAGCCGTTGTTCGAGTACGTCGGCAAGAAGCTCTATCTCACCGATGCCGCCGAAGCACTGCAACGCGCCAGCACGGATATCTTCGGCAGGCTGGACAGCCTCGACATGCAATTGTCGGATATCCAGGGCTCGCTGCAGGGCCAACTCAACCTGGCCGTGGAGTCCAGCGCCAAGTACGTCACGCCGCACCTTTTCGCCGCATTCAAACGCCTGCACCCAGAGGTCAGCCTGCAACTGGTGGTGGTCAACCATGCCCAGGCGGTCAAGCGCCTGTCGGTCAGCCGTGACGACCTGCTGATCATGTCTCAAGTGCCCACGGACATGGACCTGGAGTTCATGCCTTTCCTGAACAACCCAATCATTGCCGTAGCGCCACCGGACCATCCTTTGTGCCACGCCGCCACCCTGTCGCTGCAGGACCTTACCGGCTACCCGCTGCTGGTGCGCGAGCCGGGTTCGGGCACGCGGCGGGCGGGGGAAGACTACCTGCGGCAGAAACGTGCACATTTCGCCCAGACCATCCAGGTCGCATCGCTGGATGCGTTGCGCGAGTGCGTGGTGGCCGGGCTCGGCCTGGCGCTGCTGCCGCGGCATGCGGTGCACCTGGAACTGGCTAGCGGGCTGCTGCGTGAACTGCCCGTCGAGGAGCTGCCGCTGTATCGCAGCTGGTGCGTGGTACATCCGCGCGGCAAGCGCCTGAGCCCGGTGGCTCAGGCGTTTTTCACCTTTCTCCGTGAAGAGCGCGCGCAGATCAGTGCGCTGACGGAGCGCTTCGCCGGCTCGCCGACACGCCCTGCAACGAGCTGAGCACCAGCGCATCGGCGTAGTCGTTCAGTTCGGCGTGAAGTTGGCGCTGCTCGGTATAGCTTTCGATGGCGCGGCGAAAGCGCATGCGGCGCTCATCCTGCTGTTTGCGACGGGTCTTGCTGTCGAGCTGGCTGCTGTCGTCGGTGTGCCGGAGCATGAGGCGATCTCCCAGAACAGGTAAGGAGAGACCAGCATCGACGCAGCGGATGACAACCTGAAGTCAGCGTGATTACGTAACAGTGAAGACGCAACGGCGCCTCAATCGTCGTGCGGCTTGATCTTCTGCGGCGACAGGCGAAGGCTGCGCAAGCTGCGCTTCACGCTCTTGAGGTGGTTGACCAGGCTCGGCCCGCGCGCCATCGCGACCCCCATCGCCAGCACGTCGATCACCACCAGATGGGCGATACGCGAGGTCAGCGGGGTATAGATCTCGGTGTCTTCCTGCACATCGATGGCCAGGTTGATGGTGGCCAGCTCGGCCAACGGCGTCTGGCTCGGGCACAGGGTGATCAGCGTCGCGCCGGATTCACGCACCACGTTGGCGGTGATCAGCAGATCCTTCGAGCGACCGGACTGCGAGATGCAGATCGCCACGTCGGTGGGCTTGAGTGTCACCGCAGACATGGCCTGCATGTGCGGATCGGAATAGGCCGCGGCTGACAGCAGCAGACGGAAGAATTTGTGCTGGGCATCGGTGGCCACCGCGCCGGATGCGCCGAAACCGTAGAACTCCACGCGCTCGGCCTTGGCCATGGCAGCGATAGCGCGCTGCAGCGCCTCGGGATCGAGCCGTTCGCGGACTTCCATCAGGGTGTGCAGCGTGGTGTCGAAGATTTTCAGTGCGAAATCCGCGACCGAATCGTTCTCGCTGATGGCGAACTGGCCGAAGCTGGCGCCCGCGGCCAGGCTTTGCGCCAATTTGAGCTTCAGATCCTGGAAGCCCAGACAGCCGATGGCACGACAGAAACGCACGATGGTCGGCTCGCTGACCCCGACCACATGAGCCAGGTCAGCCATGGAACTGTGCATCACCGAGGCCGGATCGAGCAGGACATGGTCGGCCACTTTCAGCTCAGACTTCCGTAGCAGGCTTCTGGATTGGGCGATGTGCTGCAGCAGATTCACGTTCCGGACTCGCTATGATCACGTTTGACGGCTTTGCCTGGCGCAATCAGCGCCGCTCAGCCGTCAGCGGGTTGTAGTGGGGCGGTAGTTATACTACAAGCCTCGACATGACGCCCATTTTTTGCCCCTGGGAGAGATTCGATGTCGATATCCTGTGACATGCTCGTGTTCGGCGGAACCGGTGACCTGACGCTGCACAAGCTGCTTCCGGCGCTCTATCACCTGCACCGCGACGGGCGCCTGCATGCCGATGTGCGGATTCTCGCCTTGGCGCGCAAGAAGCTCGATCGCGACGGCTACCTGGCCCTGGCCGAACGCCACTGCCGCGCCCAGATCGCTCGCGCCGACTTCAGTCCCGACACCTGGCAAGCCTTTGCCCAGCGCCTCGATTATTTCGCCATGGACGCCTCACAGCGCGGCGACTACGTGCGCCTCGCCCAGTATCTCGGCCAGGCCGAAGGCCGGGTCCGGGTGTATTACCTGGCGACCGCGCCGGACCTGTTCGAGCCAATCGCCGTCAATCTCCAGAGCGCCGGCCTAGCCGGCGACGATGCGCGCATCGTGCTGGAGAAGCCCATCGGCCACTCGCTGGATTCGGCGCTGGAGATCAACGAAGCGATCGGTGCGGTGTTTCCCGAATCACGCATCTATCGGATCGACCATTACCTGGGCAAGGAGACGGTGCAGAACCTCATGGCCTTGCGCTTCGCCAATGCGCTGTTCGAGCCGATCTGGCGCGCCGGGCACATCGACCATGTGCAGATCACGGTAGCCGAGACCCTCGGCGTGGAGAACCGTGGCGGCTACTACGACAATGCCGGCGCGATGCGCGACATGCTGCAGAACCACCTCTTGCAGCTGCTCTGCCTGGTGGCGATGGAAGCGCCGGTGCGTTTCGACGCCAAGCACATCCGCGGCGAAAAGGTGAAAGTGCTCGAGGCGCTCAAGCCGATCACCGGCAACAACGTGCTGGACAAGACCGTGCGCGGCCAATACGGCGCCGGTCGCATCGGCGGCCACGACGTGCAGGCCTACTACTTCGAGCCCAACATCGACAACGACAGCGACACCGAAACCTTCGTCGCGGTGAAGGCCGAGATCGACAACTGGCGCTGGGCCGGCGTGCCGTTCTACCTGCGCACCGGCAAACGCATGGCGCGCAAGCGCTCGGAAATCATCATCACCTTCAAGCAGGTGCCGCATTTGCTGTTCAGCAAGGGCGAGGTGAATCGCCTGGTGATCAGCCTGCAGCCCGAAGAAAGCATCAGCCTGCAGTTGATGGCCAAGGCGCCCGGCAAGGGCATGCAACTCGAGCCGGTGGAGCTGGACCTCAATCTGGCGCATGCCTTCAGCAGCACGCGACGCTGGGAGGCCTACGAGCGGCTGCTGCTGGACGTGATCGAGGGCGACTCGACGCTGTTCATGCGCCGCGACGAGGTGGAAGCAGCCTGGAATTGGGTCGATCCGATCCTGCGCGGCTGGGGCAGCTACTACCGCAAACCGCGGCCCTACCCCGCCGGCGAAGATGGACCCGAGCAGGCCCATCAATTCATCGAGCGCCAGGGGCATCGCTGGTGGCAATGACATACCTAACCGGCAACTAATTCGAACTTCCCCGCAGGCCGCGTATTACGCGCGATAGAGCGGATCGAGAGACTTCCTGATATAGCCGAATACGGCCTTGGCAACTAGCATGAATAACTAGCTCTGCCTCGGCCGTCATCCACCGTCATATGCGCGTCATTTCAGCTAAATATAACTGGCCGCCTGCCATGCATATTTGCAGCAGCTGCACGCAGGCTCTTCGCCCGATACGCCCCGCTACACTTCCCTATCAGAACGCACCGTCAGCCGCCGGCACGAGACGGCCTTCCCGCGCACCTGAAACAGGCTGAGAGCCAGCGGTCATGAGGCTTGCAGAGCCTACTCACCGATCATCGTCGAACTTGCACAACTAATCGGCGTCAGACTTCTTGGGTTCGCTCACATCTTAAGCAGTAACTAGCCGAACAACTTCCCTGCGTCGAAAAGAAACAGACTGAAACATCCTCCCCGCAATCGCAGCTATCGCGGGCGATCCAGCGATATATGTACGACTCTGCACTTCGCATAATTGGAAGTTCGGGTTGAGAAACCCTGGCGGATATGCCTACCCTAATAAGGAATTCAATCAACAACCCCAAAGGCATTGTTTTGAGTTTCCCTACCGTAGTGCTCCGTCGCCCAACCGACGGCGACGGTTACAACCTGCATCAGCTGGTGGCGCGCTGCCAGCCCCTCGATACCAATTCGGTTTACTGCAACCTGCTGCAGTGCTCTGATTTTGCCGACACCGCCATCGCCGCAGAGAACGCTCAAGGCGAACTGGTTGGTTTCATCTCGGGTTACCGCCCCCCTTCCCGCCCGGACACACTGTTCGTCTGGCAGGTCGCCGTCGACAGTTCGATGCGCGGTCAGGGGCTGGCCCTGCGCATGCTGCTGGCACTCACCGCCCGTGTGGCTGGCGAGCACGGCGTGCGCTTCATGGAAACCACCATCTCTCCGGACAACGCGGCGTCCCAGGCGCTGTTCAAGCGGGCATTCGACCGGCTGGGTGCCGAGTGCACCACGCGCACCCTGTTCTCCCGCGCCGCGCACTTCGGCGGCCAGCACGAGGACGAGGTGCTCTACCGCGCCGGCCCGTTCACCGTTTCCCATCTAGAAGAAGAGCTCAAGGAGCACGCATGAAAACTTTTGAACTGAACGAATCCAAGGTTCGTAGCTACTGCCGTTCCTTCCCCGTGGTCTTCAACCAGGCCCAGGGCGCCGAACTGGTTACCCAGGACGGCAAGCGCTACATCGACTTCCTCGCCGGTGCCGGCACGCTCAACTACGGGCACAACCACCCGGTACTCAAGCAGGCGCTGCTCGAGTACATCCAGAACGACGGCATCACCCATGGCCTGGACATGTACACCGCGGCCAAGGAGCGTTTCCTCGAGACCTTCAACCGGCTGATCCTCGAACCGCGTGGCATGGGTGACTACCGCATGCAGTTCACCGGCCCGACCGGCACCAACGCGGTCGAGGCGGCGATGAAGCTGGCGCGCAAGGTCACCGGACGCAACAACATCATCAGCTTCACCAACGGTTTCCACGGCTGCAGCATCGGCGCGCTGGCCGCGACCGGCAATCAGCATCACCGTGGCGGCTCAGGCATCAGCCTCACCGATGTCAGCCGCATGCCGTACGCCAACTACTTCGGCGACAAGACCAACACCATCGGCATGATGGACAAGCTGCTCTCGGATCCTTCCAGCGGCATCGACAAGCCGGCTGCGGTGATCGTCGAGGTGGTGCAAGGTGAAGGCGGCCTGAACATCGCGTCCAGCGAGTGGATGCGCAAGCTGGACAAGCTTTGCCGCAAGCACGAAATGCTGCTGATCGTCGACGATATCCAGGCCGGTTGCGGCCGCACCGGTACCTTCTTCAGCTTCGAGGAAATGGGCATCCATCCGGATATCGTGACCCTGTCCAAGTCGCTGTCCGGTTATGGCCTGCCGTTCGCCATGGTGCTGCTGCGTCCGGAGCTGGACCAGTGGAAGCCGGGCGAGCACAACGGCACCTTCCGCGGAAACAACCACGCCTTCGTCACCGCCACTGCCGCCGTCGAACACTTCTGGCAGAACGACGAATTCGCCAACAGCGTGAAGGCCAAGGGCAAGCGTATCGGCGACGGTATGCAGCGCATTATCCGCCGCCATGGTCCGGATTCGTTGTTCCTCAAGGGCCGCGGAATGATGATCGGCATCAGCTGCCCGGATGGCGACATCGCCTCCGCCATCTGCCGCCACGCCTTCGAAAACGGCCTGGTGATTGAAACCAGCGGCGCTCACAGTGAAGTGGTCAAGTGCCTCTGCCCGCTGATCATCAGCGACGAGCAGATCGACAAGGCGCTCGCCATTCTCGACAAGGCTTTTGCCGCCGTGATGAGCGAGCAAGCCGCGAACCAGGCTTCCTGAGGTATTTGCAATGATCGTTAGAACCCTCGCCGAGTGCGAGCAGAGCGACCGTAAGGTCCACAGCAAGACCGGCACCTGGGACAGCACCCGCCTGTTGCTCAAAGACGACAACATGGGTTTCTCGTTCCACATCACCACCATCTACGCTGGCACCGAGACGCACATCCACTACCAGAACCACCTGGAGTCGGTGTACTGCATGAGCGGCAATGGCGAGATCGAGACCATCGCCGACGGCAAGATCTACAAGATCGAACCCGGCACGCTGTACATCCTCGACAAGCACGACGAGCACCTGCTGCGTGGCGGCAGCGAGGACATGAAGATGGCTTGCGTCTTCAATCCGCCGCTCAACGGCAAGGAAGTACACGACGAAAGCGGTGTTTACCCGCTGGAGGCCGAAACCGTCTGATACCGGTTTACCGGGGCGGCCGCCGAGCCGCCCCGCCATCACAAGAGAAAGGAGGTATGCGTGAACCCTATGCAAGCCGACCTGTATCCCTCGCGCCAGGAAGACCAGCCCAGCTGGCAAGAACGCCTGGATCCGGTCGTCTACCGCAGCGACCTGGAGAATGCGCCGATAGCGGCGGAGCTGATCGAGCGTTTCGAGCGCGACGGCTACCTGGTCATCCCCAATTTGTTCAGCGCCGACGAAGTCGCGCTGTTTCGCGCCGAACTCGAGCGCATGCGCCAGGACCCGGCCGTCGCCGGCTCCGGCAAGACCATCAAGGAACCTGACAGCGGCGCGGTCCGCTCGGTGTTCGACATCCACAGTGACAACGAACTGTTCGCCCGAGTGGCGGCAGACGAGCGCACCGCCGGCATCGCGCGCTTCATTCTCGGCGGTGATCTGTACGTGCATCAGTCGCGGATGAACTTCAAGCCAGGCTTCACCGGCAAGGAGTTCTACTGGCACTCGGACTTCGAGACCTGGCACGTCGAGGACGGCATGCCGCGCATGCGTTGCCTGTCCTGCTCGATACTGCTGACCGACAACGAGCCGCACAACGGCCCGCTGATGCTGATGCCCGGTTCGCACAAGCACTACGTGCGCTGCGTCGGTGCCACGCCGGAAAACCACTACGAGAAATCCCTGCGCAAGCAGGAGATCGGCATCCCCGACCAGAACAGCCTGAGTGAGCTGGCGAGCCGCTCCGGTATCGACTGCGCCACCGGCCCGGCTGGCAGCGTGGTGTTCTTCGACTGCAACACCATGCACGGCTCCAACGGCAACATCACACCCAGCGCGCGGAGCAATCTGTTCTACGTCTACAACCATGTGGATAATGCCGTGCAGCCGCCGTTCTGCGAGCAGAAGCCCCGCCCGGCCTTCGTTGCCGAGCGCGAAGATTTCAAGCCGCTGGACATTCAGCCGCAACAGTATCTCTGAGGCGATCGGGCGCGTCTGATGACGGGCCCGATCCCTTGGTTTGGCCGATCGCTTATTGGCCCAGGGATGAACTCACTTCCAGCTCGTTGATCGACAGGTGCGCCAGCCGCGCCGGGCCCGTCAACGGCCTGCCAGATTCGGACGCAATATAAAGATGCATACCGTAGAAAAGATCGGCGGCACGTCGATGAGCCGCTTCGAGGAAGTCCTCGACAACATCTTCATCGGCCGCCGGGAAGGCCCCGCGCTGTACCAGCGCATCTTCGTCGTCTCGGCCTACAGCGGCATGACCAATCTGCTGCTGGAACACAAGAAGACCGGCGAGCCGGGTGTTTACCAGCGCTTCGCCGACGCCCAGAGCGAAGGCGCCTGGCGCGAAGCACTGGAACATGTGCGCCAGCGCATGCTGGAAAAGAACGCCGAACTGTTCAGTTCCGAGTACGAGCTGCACGCCGCCAACCAGTTCATCAATTCGCGCATCGACGATGCCAGCGAGTGCATGCACAGCCTGCAGAAGCTCTGCGCCTACGGCCATTTCCAGCTCTCCGAACACCTGATGAAGGTGCGCGAGATGCTCGCCTCCCTTGGCGAAGCGCACAGCGCCTTCAACTCGGTGCTGGCGCTCAAGCAACGTGGTGTCAATGCGCGCCTGGCCGACCTCACCGGCTGGCAGCAGGAAGCACCGCTGCCGTTCGAGGAGATGATCGCCAGCCACTTCGCCGGTTTCGACTTCGCCCGCGAACTGGTGGTCGCCACCGGCTATACGCATTGTGCCGAAGGCCTGATGAACACCTTCGACCGCGGCTACAGCGAGATCACCTTTGCCCAGATCGCTGCCGCCACCGGCGCGCATGAAGCGATCATCCACAAGGAATTCCACCTCTCCAGCGCCGACCCGAACCTGGTCGGAGCCGACAAGGTGGTCACCATCGGCCGCACCAACTACGACGTCGCCGACCAGCTGTCGAACCTCGGCATGGAGGCAATCCACCCGCGTGCGGCCAAGACCCTGCGCCGCGCCGGTGTCGAGCTGCGCATCAAGAATGCCTTCGAACCGGATCACGGCGGCACCCTGATCAGCCAGGACTACAAGAGCGAGAGGCCTTGCGTAGAGATCATCGCGGGGCGCAAGGACGTGTTCGGCATCGAGGTGTTCGATCAGGACATGCTCGGCGACATTAGCCACGACATGGAAATCAGCAAGCTGCTCAAGCAGCTCAAGCTCTATGTGGTGAACAAGGACTCCGACGCCAACAGCATCACCTACTACGCCTCCGGCTCGCGCAAGCTGATCAACCGCGCCGCGCGGCTGATCGAGGAGAAGTACCCGGCCGCTGAGGTCACGGTGCACAACCTGGCCATCGTTTCGGCGATCGGTTCGGACCTCAAGGTCAAAGGCATTCTCGCCAAGACCGTGGCGGCACTGGCCGAAGCGGGCATCAGCATCCAGGCGATCCACCAGTCGATCCGCCAGGTGGAAATGCAGTGCGTGGTCAACGAAGAGGACTACGACGCCGCGATCGCAGCGCTGCACCGCGCGTTGATCGAGCCGGAAAACCATGGCGACGTGATCGCCGCGGCCTGATCGCAGCATCACTCAAAACGCCGGGCTCGCCCGGCGTTTTGCTGTCTGGACGCTGACGCCGATCAATACTGCCAGCACCGCGCAGGATGACTATGGAGACAAGAAGCACGTCACGCCTTACCCGCTAATGCCTGACCTGCTCGCCGGCTTACCCACCATGCAGGAGTTGCCATGTTTCCCGAGTACCGCGATCTGATCACCCGCCTCAAGGCAGAAAACAAGACCTTTGCTCACCTGTTCGACGAACACAACGAGCTGGATCAACGGGTCAAAAACATCGAAGCGCACATCGTGCCCGGCACCGACAGCGAAGTGGAGAACCTGAAAAAGGAGAAGCTGCAGCTCAAGGACCGGCTCTACCAGATGCTCAAGGAAGCATCCGCCGCGTGATCCTTCGGCGCCCTGCTCAGGCGGGGCGCCCTTCCTTCATCCGGGAATATTGCAGACGACGCGCAATCGGTCGGCAAGCGCAGTAAAATGCCGCGCTTCTTCGATGCCCTCCTGCGAGTCCCGCGCCATGAGCACCCCCTACCGCACCGAGCTGCTGTCGCCTGCCGGCACGCTGAAATCCATGCGCTACGCCTTCGCCTACGGTGCCGATGCGGTATACGCCGGGCAGCCGCGCTACAGCCTGCGTGTGCGCAACAATGAGTTCGATCACGCCAATCTCAAGCTCGGCATCGACGAAGCGCATGCCCTGGGCAAGCAGTTCTACGTGGTGGTCAACATCGCCCCGCACAACGCCAAGCTGAAGACCTTCATCAAGGACCTTGAGCCGGTGGTGGCGATGGGGCCAGACGCGCTGATCATGTCCGATCCCGGCCTGATCATGCTGGTGCGCCAGCATTTCCCCGAGCAAACCATCCACCTCTCGGTGCAGGCCAACGCGGTGAACTGGGCCACGGTCAAGTTCTGGGAAAGCCAGGGCGTGAGCCGGGTGATTCTTTCCCGCGAGCTGTCGCTGGAGGAGATCGACGAGATCCGCAAGCAGGTGCCGGGCATGGAGCTGGAAGTCTTCGTCCACGGCGCCCTGTGCATGGCTTACTCCGGCCGCTGCCTGCTGTCGGGCTACATCAACAAGCGCGACCCCAACCAGGGCAGCTGCACCAACGCCTGCCGCTGGGAGTACAAGACCCACGAGGCGAAGGAAAACGAGATCGGCGACATCGTCCACAAGTACGAGCCGATCGCCGTGCAACGAGCCGATCCTGCCAGCCCTGAGCCGACGCTGGGCGCCGGTGCACCGACCGATGAAGTATTCCTGCTCGAGGACAGCAGCCGCCCGGGCGAATTCATGTCCGCGTTCGAGGACGAGCACGGCACCTACATCATGAACTCCAAGGACTTGCGTGCCGTGCAGCATGTAGAGCGCCTGGTGCAGATGGGCGTGCACTCGCTGAAGATCGAGGGCCGCACCAAGAGCCATTACTACGTGGCGCGCACCGCGCAGGTCTATCGCAAGGCCATCGACGATGCCCTCGCCGGCCGGCCGTTCGACAAATCGCTGATGGACACCCTGGAATCGCTGGCCCACCGCGGCTACACCGAGGGCTTCCTGCGTCGTCACGTGCATGACGAATACCAGAACTACGAACGCGGATTCTCGGTCTCCGAGCGCCAGCAGTTCGTCGGCGAGCTGACCGGCGAGCGCCGCAACGGTTTGGCCGAGGTGAAGGTGAAGAACCGCTTCGCCGTTGGCGACAAGCTGGAGCTGATGACGCCGCAAGGCAACCTCAACCTGCGGCTGGAGCAGCTGGAGAACAAGCGCGGCGAAGCGATGGAAGTGGCGCCGGGCGATGGCCATACCGTCTACCTGCCGGTGCCGGACGACGTCGACCTGCGCTACGCGCTGCTGATGCGCGAACTGGAAGGCACGACTACTCGCGGTTGAGGTGAGGGCTGGCGTCGCGTTGCGACGCCAGCGCCTAGCGCAGCAGTTCGGCGAACTGCAGGGCCGGCACCGGTGGGCTGAGCAGGTAGCCCTGAATCTCGTCACACAGGTTGGCCTTGAGGAAATCCATCTGCGCCTGGGTTTCCACGCCCTCTGCCACCACCTTGCGCTCCAGGCTGTGAACCATGGCGATGATCGCCCGGGTAATCGCCGCGTCCTGACTGGAATGCTCCAGCTCGCTGATAAACGAACGGTCGATCTTCACGTAGTCCACCGGAAAGCGCTTGAGGTAGCTCAGCGACGAGAAACCGGTGCCGAAATCGTCGATGGCCAACTTCACGCCCAGCGCACGCAGCTGTTCGCTGATGCTGATGGCGTTGTCGATATCATCGAGCAACTGGCTTTCGGTCAATTCCAGCTCCAGCATCGTCGCCGGCAGGCCGGTTTCCTCCAGCACCTGGCGTACCAGGCTGACGAAGTTGCCCTGGCGTAACTGCTTGACCGAGAGGTTCACCGAAACGCGGATCTCGGCCAACCCGTCCAGCTGCCACTGACGCGCCTGGCGGCAGGCCTCGCGCAGGACGAACTCACCGAGCGGAATGATCAGGCCGGTCTCTTCGGCCAGCGGAATGAAGTGGGCCGGCGCGACCAGCCCCCGCTGCGGGTGACGCCAGCGCACCAGCGCTTCTGCGGCTTCGAGGGCGTCGTCGGCAAGGCTCAGGCGCGGCTGGTAGAACACCTCCAGCTGGCCGACGTCGATCGCCTTGCGCAGCTGATTTTCCAGCTGCAGGTATTGCATGCCAGAAGCCTGCGGCCGATCGGTGAAGAACTGCAGCGTGTTGCCGCCCAGGTGCTTGGCATGCTGCATGGCCGTGCTGGCCTGGCGCAGCAACACCTCCGCGTCACGGCTGTTGTCCGGCATCAGGCTGACACCGATGGAGGCGCTGATCACCAGTTCCTGCTCGTCGATGACCATCGGCTTGCGGATTCGCTGCAGCAGCCGGCTGCCCAGGTGCGCCAGGCCGCTGAGGCTGCCGTAGGCGTCTATCAGCACGACGAATTCGTCGCCGGACAGGCGTGCAATGGTGTCGGCCTCGGCCAGGGTCTGCGACAGTCGGCGCGAGACCTCGCGCAGCAGGGCATCGGCGGCCTCGTGCCCGAGGCTTTCGTTAAGCAGCTTGAAGCGATCCAGATCGATGTACAGCACGGCGATGTTGCGCCCATTGCGGCGCACGCGCTGGCAGGCGTCATGCAGGCGCTCCTTGAGCAAGCCACGGTTGGCCAGCCCGGTGAGGTCGTCGTAGTGGGTCAGGTAACGCAGACGTTCCTCGACCTTGCGGCGCACGCTGAGATCGGAAATGAAGGCGACCACATGGGTGACGCTGTTGTTGGCGTTACGCACCTCACGCAGCTGCACCCACTGCGGATAGACCTCGCCACTCTTGCGCGTCTCGATCAGCTCGCCCTGCCAATGACCTTGTCGCTCCAGCGCTTCGCGCATCGTTTCATACTGTCGCTGGGTTTCCGGCGAACCGGCGATGCGCGCAATGCTGCGCCCCAGCAGCTCCTCGCGCCCATAGCCCGACAGGGTGCAGCAGGCGTCATTGACCGCCAGCACACGGTAGCTGTCGTTCATGATCACCATGCCTTCGCTGGCCGCCTCGAATACCGTCGCAGCCAGACGCTGCTGCTCGGCCTGGCTGCGCAGCTCGCTGATGTCACGGCGGGTGCCGATCATCCGCAGCGCACGGCCAGCGGCGTCGCGCTGGATCACGCGGCCGCGATCTTCGAGGCAGATTTCGCTGCCGTCGGCGCGCAGTGCCCGGTATTCAACGGTGAAGAGGTCGGTTTCACCCTTCAAGTGCGCGATCAGCGTGGCGCGCACACCATCCAGATCCTTCGGGTGCACATCCGGTAGCGGCGAGCCGTTTTCATCACTGCCACGCTGCAGCCCGACGCCAAACACGACTTCCAGGCGGGAATGATGGACATGGTTGTTCTTCAGATCCCAGTCCCACAGACCGAGACCGCTGGCATCCAGCGCCAGATTGAGCCGCGCCTCGCTTTGCCCGAGCTCATCGGCGACATGCGCGAGCTCAGCGGTACGCTCGGCAACCCGTTGCTCGAGGCCATCGTAGGCGCTGCGCAGTTGCTGCTCGGCATGGCATCGCTGCTCGATTTCCGAAGCCAGGCGGCGATTGAGCGAATCGGCATCGCGGCCTGCTGCTTCCAGCCGTTCGATCAGCTGTTGCCGGTGCGAGCGCTGCTCTAGCCCGTCACTGACCAAGCGATTGATCTGCCAGGCGACCAGGCTCAGTGTCGCCAGCACGATCATCGCCAACAAGCCCCAACCCTGTTGCAGCGGATGGCCACTGGTCAGCAGTAACAGCCCTGCTGGAAGCAGGCTGGGCAAAGCGAAACTGAAAAATGCGGGAAGACTGACGCCATAGGCGACGCTGGCTGCGACGACGACCGAACCGATCAGCCCGTACAGCAACGCCTGAGTGGCAAAGGCATCGGCGGGCACCAGAACCACCATCGCATAGGCCAGGCTCACCGCAGACACGCCACTGCCGAGCAGAAAGCGCCAGCGCCAGCACCGCGCCGCTTGCGCCTCGGGGCTGGCCCGGTTGAAAGCGAAGACCTGTTGCAAACGCACCAGCCCAAGAGCGGCCATCCACGCCAGCCAGATTCCAAGCCCGATGCCGCCCTGCTCGTCCCACAGCACCACGCCGCAGACCAGCGTGGCAAGCAATAACAGCAGGGCGGGCATGCGCGCGCCCCGATAAAGCAACCGGGTGCGTTCGGCAGCCTGGTCGATCACTGGGACCCCATCTGGGCTTTGCTGTACTGATGCCGGGCAGGCAGTTCGAATGGAATCGGTCATGAATATTGTTCTAGTAATAGCTGCACCCGAATGAGGCTCGACGGAACCAAACCGCGGTCGATAATGGCACGTTGCTAGCGCCGCGTCATACCATGGTGCGTCGGAAAAACGGCGACAGGTACGCCAACCGACCAGTGGAAGTGTTCGCGAAGCGCACTTCGGGCCCATGCCAGCTACGTGGGATTGCCAAGTTCGGCGCCGCCGATTGGACTACCGGGCGAGCGCAGCGCAGGCATTTCCAATAGAATGCCGCGATGCATGACGATCTCTCTCTCCTCCTGAATTCCCTCAACGATGCTCAGCGCCAGGCCGTGGCCGCGCCGCTGGGACGTCAACTGGTATTGGCTGGCGCCGGCTCGGGCAAGACCCGCGTACTGGTACACCGCATCGCCTGGCTGCATCAGGTCGAACGCGCCTCGCTGCACTCGATCCTGTCGGTGACCTTCACCAACAAGGCTGCCGCCGAAATGCGTCAGCGCATTGAGCAGCTGTTGCACGTCAACCCGCAGGGCATGTGGGTCGGCACCTTCCACGGCCTGGCCCACCGCCTGCTGCGGGCGCACTGGCAGGAAGCCAAGCTGGCGCAGAACTTCCAGATTCTCGATTCCGACGACCAGCAGCGCCTGGTCAAGCGGGTGATCCGCGAACTCGGCCTCGACGAGCAGCGCTGGCCGGCACGCCAGGCGCAGTGGTGGATCAATGGGCAGAAGGACGAAGGCCTGCGCCCCAAGAACATCCAGGCCGGCGGCGACCTGTTCCTCGCCACTCAGCTGAATATCTACGAAGCCTACGAAGAAGCCTGCGCTCGCGCCGGCGTGATCGACTTCTCCGAACTGCTGCTGCGTGCGCTGGATCTGTGGCGCGATCATCCGGGCCTGCTCGAGCACTATCAGCGGCGCTTCCGCCATGTGCTGGTCGACGAGTTCCAGGACACCAACGCGGTGCAGTACGCCTGGCTGCGGCACTTGGCCAAGGGCGGCGAAAGCCTGATGGTGGTCGGCGACGACGACCAGTCGATCTATGGCTGGCGCGGCGCGCGCATCGAAAACCTGCACCAGTTCAGCGCCGATTTCCCGGACGCCGAAACCATCCGCCTGGAACAGAACTACCGCTCCACCGCCTGCATCCTCAAGGCCGCCAACGCGCTGATCGCCAACAACCAGGGCCGTCTCGGCAAGGAACTCTGGACTTCCGGTTGCGAGGGCGAGCCGATCAGCCTGTACGCCGCCTTCAACGAGCACGACGAAGCGCGCTACGTGGTCGAAAGCATCGAGAAGGCCATCCGTGACGGCATGAGCCGCAGCGAGATCGCCATCCTTTATCGCTCCAACGCCCAGTCGCGGGTGCTGGAAGAGGCGCTGTTGCGCGAGAAGATTCCCTACCGCATCTATGGCGGCCAGCGCTTCTTCGAGCGTGCCGAGATCAAGAATGCCATGGCCTACCTGCGCCTGATCCAGACCCGCGACAACGACGCGGCGCTGGAACGGGTAATCAACGTGCCAGCGCGCGGCATCGGTGAGAAGACCGTCGAAGCCCTGCGCCAAATGGCGCGTGAGCTGGGCCTGTCGATGTGGGCGGCGCTGCATCAGGCGGTCGGTACCAAGGCGGTCTCGGGCCGCGCAGCCAGCGCGCTGAACGGCTTCGTCGAACTGGTCGACACCCTGGCGCTGAAGGTCGAGGGCATGCAGCTGCACAACATGGCGCAGCTGGTCATTGAGCAATCCGGGCTGCTGGCCTATCACCGCGACGAGAAAGGCGAGAAGGCCCAGGCGCGGGTGGAAAACCTCGAGGAACTGGTCTCCGCCGCACGTGCTTTCGACAGCTACAGCGAAGAGGATGACGACATCCAGTCTCCGCTGGCCGCCTTCCTCGACCACGCCTCGCTGGAGGCCGGCGAACAGCAGGCCGGCGACCACGAGGACAGCGTGCAGCTGATGACCCTGCACAGCGCCAAGGGTCTGGAGTTCCCGCTGGTGTTCCTGGTCGGCATGGAAGAAGGCCTGTTCCCGCACAAGATGAGCCTGGAGGAATCCGGCCGTCTGGAAGAGGAACGCCGCCTGGCCTACGTCGGCATCACCCGCGCCATGCAGCAGCTGGTGATCACCTACGCCGAAACCCGCCGGCTCTACGGCAGCGAGACCTACAACAAGATCTCGCGCTTCGTCCGTGAAGTGCCGCCAGCGCTGATCCAGGAAGTTCGCCTGAGCAATACCGTGACGCGCTCGTTCAGCGGCAAGAGCATGAGCGGCTCGTCACTGTTCGATGGCGCCGGCGTGCCGGAAACGCCGTTCAACCTTGGCCAGCGCGTGCGCCATTCGCTGTTCGGCGAAGGCACCATCCTCAACTTCGAAGGCTCCGGTGCGCAGGCGCGGGTGCAGGTTAACTTCGAGGATGAGGGCAGCAAGTGGCTGATGCTCAGTTACGCAAAACTTGAAGCCCTTTGAGGTTGACGCTAACGTCAAGGCCTCATACCAACAAGAAAGACCAAGGAAACCGACCCATGAAACGCCGCCATCTGTTCGGTGCTGCCGCTGCCTTGCTTGCGACCCTCGGCCTTGCCGGCTGCAATGACGACAAGAAAGTCGAAACCGCAAGCCAACAAGCCGCCAGCGAACCCGCCAAGACCTACACCTGGAAGATGGTCACGGCCTGGCCGAAGAACTATCCCGGCCTCGGCACCGCCGCCGAACGCCTGGCTGATCGCGTCAAGGTGATGAGCGACGGCCGCCTGACCATCAAGGTCTATGCCGCTGGCGAGCTGGTCCCGGCGCTGGAAGTGTTCGACGCCGTGTCCCGCGGCACCGCCGAACTCGGTCACGGCGCTGCCTATTACTGGAAAGGCAAGGTGCCCACCGCGCAGTTCTTCACCTCGGTTCCGTTCGGCCTGTCCGCCATCGAAATGAATGCCTGGCTGAGCAGAGGCGACGGCCAGAAGTTCTGGGAAGAGGCCTATGCACCTTTCGGCGTGAAACCCATGGTGGTCGGCAATACCGGCATGCAGATGGGCGGCTGGTACAACAAAGAAATCAATGCGCTGGGCGACCTGCGCGGGTTGAAGATCCGCATGCCGGGTCTGGGCGGCGAAGTGCTAGCGCGTCTCGGTGCCACCACCGTCAACCTGCCTGGCGGTGAGGTGTTCACCGCGCTGCAGACCGGCGCCATCGACGCCACCGATTGGGTCAGCCCGTACAACGACCTGGCTTTCGGCCTGCACAAGGCAGCCAAGTACTACTACTACCCGGGCTGGCAGGAACCGCAGGCGGTGCTGGAGCTGCTGGTCAACCAGAAGGCGATGGATACCCTGCCTGAGGATCTGCAGGCGATCCTCACCGAGGCGACCCGCGCAGCCAGCCGCGACATGATGGACGACTACGTCTACAACAACGCCCTGGCACTCGACCAGCTCAAGCAGCAGGGCGTGCAGCTCAAGCGCTTCCCCGACGAAGTGCTCGACGCCATGCAGGAGCAATCGGAACTGGTACTCGGCGAACTGGCCGCACAAAGCGAGTTGAACGGTCGCATCTGGG
Source organism: Stutzerimonas stutzeri (assembly GCF_038561965.1). NCBI lineage: Bacteria > Pseudomonadati > Pseudomonadota > Gammaproteobacteria > Pseudomonadales > Pseudomonadaceae > Stutzerimonas > Stutzerimonas stutzeri. The sequence continues at coordinate 4,522,407 of NZ_CP139348.1, forward strand.
CGTCGATGAAGGCCTTCCAGGAGCAGGTCAAGCCGATGCACGAGATCTCCGAGAAGGAACTGTATAACTGGCGCTGAGCCAGCCTCCAGCAAGACGGAGCCGCCAAGGCTCCGTTTTCGCATCCGCCTAGCGCACCTATGACCGCCACCCCGCCGCGACCAACGGTCGCAAGCAAAAGCCAGTAACATACTGCCCCTGGCCAACGCCTGCCCGGCTCGGCAGGATGGCGCGCGTACTCCACTTCTTTATAGCGGGAACACTCAATGCAACGTGTGCTTAGCATTTTCATGGCGCTGTGTATCAGCCTGACCTTCGCGCTCGACGCCCACGCCAAGCGCTTCGGCGGCGGCAAGAGCTTCGGCTCGGCACCGAGCCACCAAACCCGCCAGGCGCCCCAGCAGACCCAGGCTGCGCCGAATCAGGCAGGTCGTCAGACGCCCGCCGCCGCCAGCGGTGCTTCCCGCTGGCTCGGCCCATTGGCCGGTCTGGCCGCCGGTGGCCTGCTCGCTTCCATGTTCATGGGCGACGGCTTCGAAGGCATCCAGTTCATGGATATCCTGATCTTCGGCGGGATCGCGTTCCTGCTGTTCCGCTTCCTCGCCGCCCGTCGTCGCCAGCAGCAGCCGGCCATGGCCGGCCACGCGCCGATGCAGCGTGAAATGCCGCAGCAGCCGGCCACTTCGATCTTCGGTGGCAGCGCCGCCCCGGTAGCTGCCGCTCCGGTGATCAATGCCCCGTCCTGGTTCAACGAGCAGAGCTTCGTCGCTGCCGCCCGCGAGCATTTCCTCTCGCTGCAGCAGCACTGGGATGCCAACGAGATGGACAAGATTGCCGAGTTCGTCACCCCGCAACTGCTGGGCTTCCTCAAGCAGGAGCGCGCCGAAATCGGTGATGCCTACCAGGCAACCTACATCGACGATCTGCAGATCCAGCTCGATGGCGTCGACGACGATGCCGAGAAAACCACCGCGACCCTGACCTTCAACGGTGTATCGAAGACTTCGCGCTTCGACCAGGGCGAGCCGTTCAGCGAAAGCTGGCGCATGGAGCGTGCCCAGGGCGAGAACCAGCCATGGGTCGTTGCCGGTATCCGCCAGAACAGCTGATCAATGCAGTGAAGAAATCTGGTCTGCCGCAGGGCAGACCACAGACAAACCCCGCCACTTGGCGGGGTTTGTCGTTTGGCGACGGTGATCACGGTCGTAGCACCCAATGCAAGGAGCCGACCGCGGGGGCTCCCACGGTCGGATCAACCAAGCGCCCTTCACTCCTTGAGGAAGGCCAGCAGATCGTTATTGAAGCGATCCTTGTGAGTGTCGGTCAGGCCGTGTGGCGCGCCGGGATAGACGATCAGCTTCGCGCCCTTGACCAGTGCAGCGGACGCCTTGCCAGAGCTGTCCAGCGGCACGATCTGATCATCGTCGCCGTGGATTACCAGCGTCGGCACGTCGAACTTCTTCAGGTCGCCGCGAAAGTCCGTGGCCGAGAACGCGGCGATCGAGTCGTAGGTGTTCTTGTGCCCCGCCTGCAGGCCCTGGGCACGCCAGTTGTCGATCAGCCCCTGGGACACCTTGGCACCCGGACGGTTGTAGCCGTAGAACGGACCGGAGGCGAGGTCGAGGTACAGCTGCGAGCGATCCTCCAGCGAGGCCTTGCGAATGCCGTCGAAGACTTCCAGCGGCAGGCCGCCCGGGTTATCCGCCGTTTTCAGCATCATCGGCGGCACGGCGCTGACCAGCACGGCCTTCTTCACCCGTTTGGTGCCGTGGCGACCGATGTAGCGTGCCACCTCACCGCCACCGGTGGAGAAGCCCACCAGGGTGACGTCCTTCAGGTCGAGCGCTTCGATCACCGCGGCCAGGTCGTCGGCGTAATGATCCATGTCGTTGCCTTCCCACGGTTGACTGGAGCGGCCGTGGCCGCGGCGGTCGTGGGCAATTACACGATAGCCCTCGGATGCAAGAAACAGCATCTGCGATTCCCAGCTGTCCGAGTTCAGCGGCCAGCCGTGGCTGAAGGTAACTACCGGGCCGTCCTTCGGGCCCCAGTCCTTGTAGTAGAGCTGCACGCCGTCAGCGGTAGTGATGGTGCTGGCAGTGCGAGCACTGGTGATGCTGGACGTCGGTTGCGTGGCCTGCTCGGGCTGTGCGGCGAAAACCGGCTGCATCGCGATGGCCAGCAGCGGGAGGGTGAAGGTACGGATGATTGCATTCATGGCGTGTGGCTCCTGTTCTTAGTTTGGGGGCGGTCGGGATCAGTCAGCGATGATCAGCGTTACGTCGATATTGCCGCGGGTGGCGTTGGAGTACGGGCAGACCACGTGGGCTTGCTCGACCAACCCTTGCAACACGTCGCGGGCAATGCCGGGAGCAGCGATGGTCAGCTCGGCCTCGATGCCGAAACCGGTAGGGATCTGGCCGATGCCGACCTTGCCGGTGATGCGGGTGTCGGCGGGCAATGCGACCTTCTGCTTGCCGGCGACGAACTTCAGTGCACCGAGAAAGCAGGCCGAGTAACCGGCGGCGAACAGCTGCTCAGGATTGGTGCCGGAGCCGCCAGCGCCACCCAGTTCACGCGGGGTGGACAGCTGCACGTCGAGCGCCTGGTCGGAGGAGCTGGCGCGGCCTTCGCGTCCGCCGGTGGCGGTTGCAGTGGCGGTGTAGAGGATTTTTTCGATGGTCATGGCTACGGTTCCTGTTCTGTTGGTAGGCCAGGGCGTTGTTGCCCGGTGAGCGCTATTCTGCTCACCAGAGAAAACTATTGGTGACGTAGAATCCGTAAAACATGATCAGGAGTACGAAAATGGCCGACAGGCTCGCCGCGCTGATGACGCAATTCCCGATGAGTGCACAGGTGTTCAATACCGGGCCGCTGTGCGGCATCAACACGCTGCAAAGCGATGGCGTGCACGGGCAGCTGCATCTGGTGCGTAGCGGTGTCGTTGAAGTGCACTACGGCCAGGAAACACTGCAGGTCGAACGCCCCAGCCTGCTGCTGTTCCCGCGGCCGCTGACGCATCGCTTCTTCGTCGCACCTGGGCAGCAGGCCGATATGGTCTGCGCGAACCTGTCGTTCGAGGGTGGCGCCAGCAACCCCATCGCGTCGGGCTTGGCCGATGTCGTCTGCATGCCGCTGGACGAAGTATGGGGCGCCGAGCCGGTGCTCACGCTGCTGTTCGAGGAGGCCTTCGAGCAGCGCTGCGGGCGCGTGGCAATGGTCGAGCGCCTGCTCGAAGTGGTGATGATCCAGGTGTTGCGTCAGTTGATGGAAAGCGACGCGGTCAATGGCGGGCTGCTGTCCGGCCTGGCACATCCACGCCTGCGCAATGCGCTGGTGGCGATGCACGAGGCGCCGGCGCAGGACTGGACGCTCGAAGAGCTTGCTGGCGTCGCCGGGATGTCGCGCAGCGTATTCGCCACGGCATTCCGCGAAACGGTCGGCACCACGCCGGGACACTATCTACAGGGCTGGCGCGTCCGGCTGGCACAAAAGGCCCTGCGCCGTGGACGGCCGCTGAAGATGGTCGCAATCGAAGTGGGTTACGGCAGCGAAGCCGCGTTCTCCAGAGCCTTCAAGGCGAACTCCGGGCTGTCGCCGCGTGAATGGAAGAACCAACTGTCCATGCCAGCCAATCCCTGAGCGCAGCAGGCGCTTCTCTTTCCGCTCCGTCGAACCGCACAGGGTACCCACAAGCGAAACGCGGAATTAACCCGTCGCTTTTTGCAGCCTTGACTAAGCTCCTTGGCAGACGCCGGCAAAGCATCGGCGTTCCAGCCTGATAAGAAAGGAGAACCTCCGATGGATATGAACCGTCGACAGTTCTTCAAGGTCTGCGGTGTAGGCCTTGGGGCGTCGAGCATGGCGGCATTGGGCATGGCCCCACCAACGGCATATGCCGAGTCGATCCGGCATTTCAAACTGACCAACACGCGCGAAACCCGCAACACCTGCCCCTACTGCTCCGTCGGTTGCGGGCTGATCCTCTACAGCCAGGGCAGCGGCGGCAAGAACGTCGCGCAGAACATCATCCACATCGAAGGCGACTCCGATCACCCGGTCAATCGCGGCACCCTTTGCCCGAAAGGCGCGGGCCTGCTCGACTTCGTCCACAGCCCCAACCGCCTGCCCCATCCGGAAGTCCGCGAAGCTGGCAGCAACGAGTGGAAGCGCATCGAGTGGAGCGACGCCCTCGACCGCATCGCCCGGCTGATGAAGGACGACCGCGATGCCAACTTCATCGAGCGCAACGACAAAGGGCAGACGGTCAACCGTTGGCTGAGCACAGGTTTCCTCGCCGCCTCGGCATCCTCCAACGAGGCCGGCTACATCACCCACAAAGTGGTTCGTTCACTCGGCATATTGGCGTTCGATAACCAAGCACGTGTCTGACACGGCCCGACGGTGGCAAGTCTTGCCCCGACGTTTGGCCGTGGAGCCATGACCAATCACTGGAGTGATATCCAGAACGCTGACTTGGTCCTGATCATGGGTGGCAACGCCGCCGAAGCGCATCCGTGCGGCTTCAAGTGGGTCACCGAGGCCAAGGCGCGCAACAAGGCGCGCCTGGTGGTGGTCGATCCGCGCTTCACCCGCTCGGCCTCCGTGGCCGACATGTATGCGCCTATCCGCACCGGCACCGACATCGCCTTCCTCGGCGGATTGATCAACTACCTGCTGGAAAACGACAAGATCCAGCATGAGTACGTGGTCAACTACACCGACGTCTCGTTCATCGTCAAAGAGGGCTTTGGCTTCGAGAACGGCCTGTTCAACGGTTACGACGCCGAGAAACGCGCCTACCCGGACAAGTCCAGCTGGAGTTATGAGCTGGATGAGGACGGCTTCGCCCGCGTCGACAAGAGCCTCACCCACCCGCGCTGCGTCTATAACCTGCTCAAGCAACACTACAGTCGCTACACGCCGGAGGTGGTCAGCAACATCTGCGGTACACCGCAGGACAAGATGCTCCAGGTCTGGGAGACCATCGCCGAAACCTCGGCGCCGGGCAAGGTCATGACCATCATGTATGCCCTAGGCTGGACGCAGCATTCGGTCGGCTCGCAGATGATCCGCACCGGTGCCATGGTGCAACTGCTGCTCGGCAACATCGGCATGCCCGGCGGCGGCATGAATGCCCTGCGCGGTCATTCCAACATCCAGGGCCTGACCGATCTGGGCCTGCTCTCCAACCTGCTGCCCGGCTACATGACCCTGCCGCTGGACGCCGAACAGGACTACACGGCCTATATCACCAAGCGCACTGCCAAGCCGCTGCGCCCCGGGCAGTTGTCGTACTGGCAGCACTACGAGAAATTCCACGTCAGTCTGATGAAGGCCTGGTACGGCAAGAACGCCACGGCGGAGAACAACTGGGGCTACGACTGGCTGCCGAAGCTGGATATCCCCGGCTACGACGTGCTCAAGGTCTTCGACATGATGTACCAGGGGCAGGTGAACGGTTATTTCTGCCAGGGCTTCAACCCCATCGCCTCGTTCCCCAACAAGGCCAAGGTCAGCGCTGCGCTGGCCAAGCTCAAGTACCTGGTGATCATGGACCCGCTGGCCACCGAGACCTCGGAGTTCTGGCGCAATGCCGGCGAGTACAACGACGTCGACACGGCCAGCATCCAGACCACGGTGTTCCGCCTGCCGACCACCTGCTTCGCCGAGGAGGATGGCTCGCTGGTCAACAGCGGGCGCTGGCTGCAATGGCACTGGAAGGCCGCCGAGCCGCCCGGGCAGGCGCAGACCGACGTGGTGATCATGGGCGGACTGTTCCATCGTCTGCGCGAGCTGTATCGCAAGGAAGGCGGCGCCTACGCCGAACCGCTGCTCAACATCGACTGGGCCTATCGCCAGCCGGAGGAACCGAGCGCCGAGGAGATCGCCCAGGAGTACAACGGCAAGGCCCTGAGCGATGTGTTCGACCTGCAGACCGGAGCGCAGGTGGCCAAGGCTGGCGAGCTGCTGCCGGGCTTCGGCCTGCTGCGTGCCGATGGCAGTACCTCGAGCGGCTGCTGGATCTTCTGCGGTTCCTGGACCCAGGCCGGCAACCAGATGGCCCGGCGCGACAATGCCGACCCCTACGGCATGGGCCAGACGCTGGGCTGGGCCTGGGCCTGGCCGGCCAACCGCCGCATCCTCTACAACCGCGCCTCGGCCGACCCTGCGGGCAACCCGTGGGACGCGCAGAAGAAACGCCTGGTCTGGTGGGACGGCGGCAAGTGGGGCGGCACCGACGTGCCCGACTTCAAGGTCGACTCGCGACCCGAGGACGGCATGAACCCGTTCATCATGAACCCCGAAGGGGTGGCGCGGTTGTTCGCCGTGGACAAGATGAACGACGGCCCATTCCCCGAGCACTACGAACCGTTCGAGACGCCCATCGGGCGCAACCCGTTGCATCCGGGCAACCCCCAGGCCATCAGCAACCCGGCCGCGCGGGTATTCAAGAACGACATGGAGCTGTTCGGCACCGCGGAGGACTTCCCCTACGCGGCCACCACCTACCGGCTGACGGAGCACTTCCACTTCTGGACCAAGCATTGCCGGCTCAACGCGATCACCCAGCCAGAGCAGTTCGTCGAGATCGGCGAGGTACTGGCCAACGAGCTGGGCATCACCGCCGGCGAGCGGGTCAAGGTGTCGTCCAACCGCGGCTACATCAAGGCGGTGGCGGTGGTGACCAAGCGCATCAAGCCGCTGACGGTGGACGGGCAGACCGTGCACCAGATCGGCATTCCGCTGCACTGGGGCTTCGCCGGGGTGGCCCGCAACGGCTACCTGACCAACACGCTGACGCCGTTCGTGGGTGACGCCAACACCCAGACGCCGGAGTTCAAGTCGTTCCTGGTCAACGTGGAGAAGGCATGATGGCTACTCAAGACGTGATTGCCCGCTCCGCCACGACCACCGAGCGGCCGTCGATCCGCGAGATCGGCGAAGTGGCGAAACTCATCGATGTCTCCAAGTGCATCGGCTGCAAGGCCTGCCAGGTGGCGTGTTCGGAATGGAACGACCTGCGTGACGAAGTCGGCACCAGCAACGGGACCTACGACAACCCGATCGACCTCACCGCCGAATCCTGGACGGTGATGAAGTTCGCCGAGTACGAGAACCCCGGCAGCGGCAACCTGGAGTGGCTGATTCGCAAGGACGGCTGCATGCACTGCGCCGACCCGGGCTGCCTCAAGGCCTGCCCGGCGCCGGGGGCGATCGTGAAGTACGCCAACGGCATCGTCGACTTCAACCAGGACCACTGCATCGGCTGCGGCTACTGCATCACCGGTTGCCCGTTCGACGTCCCGCGCATCTCCGAGAAGGACAAGAAGGCCTACAAGTGCACGCTCTGTTCCGACCGCGTATCGGTCGGCCTGGAGCCGGCCTGCGTGAAGACCTGCCCCACCGGGGCCATCGTCTTCGGCAGCAAGGACGACATGAAGGAGCATGCCGCCGGGCGCATTGCCGATCTGAAGGAACGCGGTTTCGACCAGGCCGGCCTGTATGACCCCGATGGCGTTGGCGGTACGCACGTGATGTACGTGCTGCACCATGCCGACCAGCCCTCGCTGTACAACGACCTGCCGAACGAGCCAACCATCAGCCCGCTGGTCGGCCTGTGGAAAGGCGTGACCAAGCCCCTGGCCCTGCTGGGCATGGGCGCGGCGGTGCTGGCCGGCTTCTTCCACTACACGCGAGTCGGTCCGATTCGTGTCGAGGAAGAGGACGACAAGGCCGAACTCAGCGAGCCCGTGGTGCACCAGGTCGATCCTTCGGTGCATGTGGTCGACCCCAAGGAGCCGCGACCCTGAATCCGGCGGCCCCGTTCGCGGGGCCATCCTCGGAGTCGATCGCTCAAGGAGCCAACGATGAACAACAATGACATCGAACGCTACAACCCCTCGCAGCGGACCAATCACTGGATCGTTGCCATCCTCTTCGTCCTCGCCGCGCTGTCCGGCCTGGCGCTGTTCCATCCGGCATTGTTCGGCCTTTCCGGGCTGTTCGGCGGCGGCACCTGGACGCGCATCCTGCATCCCTTCATCGGGGTCGCGATGTTCGTCTTCTTCCTCTGGCTGGCGATCCGCTTCGCCGGACACAACCGCATCGAAGCGCGCGATCGCCAGTGGCTCAGGCAGATCAACGACGTGGTGCACAACCGCGAAGACAAACTGCCGGAAGTCGGTCGCTACAACGCCGGGCAAAAGGTGCTGTTCTGGGTGCTGATCCTCAGCATGCTGGTGTTGCTGCTCAGCGGCATCGTCATCTGGCGCGAGTACTTCAGCAGCTTCTTCGGCATCGTCTCGCTGCGCTGGGCTAGCCTGCTGCACGCGATTGCAGCCTTCGTGATGATCATCAGCATCATCGTGCACATCTATGCCGCCATCTGGATCAAGGGCTCGATGGGTTCGATGGTCTACGGCACGGTCAGTCGTGCCTGGGCGCGCAAGCACCATCCGGCCTGGTACCGGGAGCTCAACGAGCGCAAGTAGGCGTTCCCGCGGTGGCACCGGGATTTCCGCGCACCCGCGCGGGAATCTTCGGCGCCGCGCACCATCGAAAGCCGAGCGACAACCGCGGACGGACTATGCTGTTCGGCATAACCACAAGAAAAGGAGTCCTGCGTGGCAGGCACCATTCTCGAGCCCGGGCAGATCGAAGCCGCTGCCAGCAAACCACCCTTCCTCAACCTGCCGCCACGCGACCTCTTCGCCCTGCGCAGCGAGCGCCTGGCAAAGCTCGCCGACGGCCATCCATTCGCCGACTACCTGCGCCTGCTGGCAGCCGTCTGCCAGGCGCAACAGCAGGTGCTGGACATTCACCTCGCCGAGTTGCCGGTGGATGCCCACCGCACCCGCGAATGCTTCAAGCACGACCTGCCGCCGCTGGCCGCCGATACCTTGGTGCGTGAAGACGGCTGGCTAGCGCTGCTGGATGCCTGGCTGGATGCCTTCGTGGTGCCCGACAACCCCGCAGTAGTCGGCGCGATCGAGCAACTGCGCGAGGCTGACAGCGGCCAGCGCAAAGCCTGGGCCGTGGGGCTCGTCAGCGGCCAGTACGACATCGTGCCGCCGGCGCTGGTGCCCTTTCTCGGCGCTGCGCTGCAGGTCGCCTGGAGCCACTGGCTGCTGCAGCTCGACCTCTCCGACCTGCGCGAGCGCGAAGACCAGACCCTATGCCCTTGCTGCGGTGCGCCGCCCATGGCCGGCATCATCCGCCATCGCGGCCAGCTCAACGGCCTGCGCTACCTGGTCTGCTCGCTGTGTGCCTGCGAGTGGCATTACGTGCGCGTCAAATGCAGCCTCTGCCGCAGCACCAAGAAACTCGACTACCTGCATCTGGAGGGCGCGCCTCAGGGCGTCAAGGCGGAGGTCTGCCCCGAGTGCAACGGCTACCTCAAGCAGCTCTACCTGGAACTGGCGCCGGATGGCGAAAGCCTGTCCGCCGACCTCGCCACCCTGGAGCTGGACCTGCTGCTGGCCGAGCAAGGCTTCCAGCGCCAGGCGCCCAACCTGCTGCTGGCACCGGGGGGCGATGCATGAGCAGCAGCCACCTGCCCTCGGTCGACAAGCTGCTGCGCGACCCGGCCTGCCAACCGCTGCAACAGCGCTACGGTCGCCAGGCATTGCTGAGCACTTTGCGCGACCTGCTCGATGAACTCCGTGAGCCCGCGCGCCATGGCCAGCTGGCTGCACTGGAACTGTCCGATGCGGTGCTCGCCGGGCGCGCCGGCGAACGCCTGGCCAACCAGCACCGCAGCCGCGTGCGCCGCGTGTTCAACCTCACCGGCACGGTGCTGCACACCAACCTTGGCCGCGCGCTGCTGCCGGAGGAAGCCATCGAGGCGATCACCCTGGCCGCGCGTTATCCGCTCAACCTGGAATTCGACCTGGCCACCGGCAAGCGCGGCGATCGCGACGATCTCATCGAAGGGCTGATCCGCGAGCTGACCGGCGCCGAGGCCGTCACCGTGGTCAACAACAACGCCGCCGCCGTGCTGCTGGCGCTGAACAGCCTCGGCGCACGCAAGGAAGGCATCATTTCCCGCGGCGAGCTGATCGAGATCGGCGGTGCCTTTCGCATCCCCGACATCATGGCCCGCGCCGGCGTGAAGCTGCATGAAGTCGGCACCACCAACCGCACCCACGCCAAGGATTACGAAGCGGCGATCAACCCGCGCTCGGGCCTGTTGATGCGCGTGCACACCAGCAACTACAGCGTGCAGGGCTTCACCGCCAGCGTCGCTACCGCCGAACTGGCGCGCATCGCCCATGCCCACGACCTGCCGCTGCTGGAAGACCTCGGCAGCGGCAGCCTGCTCGACCTTTCGCGCTGGGGCCTGCCGAAGGAGCCCACCGTGCAGGAAGCCCTGCGCGACGGCGCCGACATCGTCACCTTCAGCGGCGACAAGCTGCTCGGCGGCCCGCAGGCCGGGTTGATCGTCGGCAGCAAGGCACTGATCCAGAAGATCAAGACGAACCCGCTCAAGCGCGCCCTGCGCGTCGACAAGCTGACCCTTGCCGCGCTGGGAGCGGTGCTCAACCTTTATCGCGACCCCGACCGCCTGGCCGAGCGCCTCACCAGCCTGCGTCTGCTCAGCCGTCCGCAGGCCGAGATCCGCATCCAGGCTGAACGCATCGCCCCGGCGTTTGCCGCCGTGCTGGGTGAAACCTGGAACCTCGCCGTGGCCGACGCCCTCGGCATGATCGGCAGCGGTGCACAACCGGTGGCACGCCTGCCCAGCGCCGCATTGTGCATCCGCCCGCAACAGCCCAAGCGCCTGCGCGGCCGCAGCTTGCGCCAGCTGGAAGAAGCCCTGCGCTGCCTGCCGATTCCCGTGCTCGGGCGCATCGATGACGACGCCCTCTGGCTCGACCTGCGCCAGCTCGACGACGAGCCGGCATTCCTTCAGCAATTACCGCAACTGCAAGAGGAGCTCGCCCGTTGATCGTCGGTACCGCCGGCCATATCGACCATGGCAAGACCGCACTGCTGCAAGCGCTCACCGGGCAACAGGGTGACCGCCGCCGCGAAGAGCGCGAGCGCGGCATCACCATCGACCTTGGCTGCGTCTATGCCGACCTCGGTGAAGGCGCGCTCACCGGCTTTATCGACGTGCCGGGCCATGAGCGTTTCGTGCACAACATGCTGGCCGGCGCCAGCGGCATCGATTGCGTGCTGCTGGTCGTTGCGGCCGATGACGGCGTCATGCCGCAGACCCGCGAGCACCTGGCCATCGTCGAGCTGCTCGGCATCCGCCGCGCACTGGTAGCGCTGACCAAGATCGACCGCGTCGAGCGGGCGCGCATCGCCGAAGCTGAGCAGCAGATCGCCAACCTGCTGGCCGCCGGGCCGCTTGCCGGTTCGCCGATCTTTCCGGCTTCCAGCATCCGCGGCGATGGCATCGACGCCCTGCGCACCGCGCTGATCGACGAAGCCGCCCGCACCGCCGCACGCAGCGACAGCGGTCATTTCCGCCTGGCCATCGACCGCGCCTTCAGCGTGACCGGCGCTGGCGTGGTGGTCACCGGCACCGCCTTTGCCGGGCGCGTGCGAATCGGCGACGAACTGCTCCTCGGCCCCACCGGAAAACGCGTTCGCGTCCGAGGTCTGCATGCGCAGAACCGTGAAGCCGGCGAAGCCCATGCCGGCCAGCGGGTGGCGCTGAATCTTGCCGGCGAGCGTTTGGCCGTCGAGCAGATCCATCGCGGCGACTGGCTACTGCACCCCTTGCTGCATGCACCCACCCAACGCATCGATATCGACTTCCAACTGCTGCCCGGCGAAGCCCACGAACTCAAGCACTGGACGCCGGTGCACGTGCACCTCGGCGCCCAGGACGTCACCGCGCGTATCGCCCTGCTCGAAGATGCGAGCCTGGCCCCGGGCGAACGCGCCTTCGCCCAACTGCTGCTGAACGCACCGAGCCACGCCGTGCATGGCGACCGTATCGTCCTGCGCGATCAGTCCGCCCAGCGCACCCTTGGTGGCGGCCGAGTGCTCGACCCGTACGCACCACCGCGCAATCGCCGCCGCGCCGCACGGCTGGAACAGCTTCGTGCCCTCGACCAGCCGAGTCTGGAGCAGGCATTGCCGCCGCTGCTCGCCAGCGCCACCAACGGCATCGATCCGCAAAGCCTGGAACGCCAATTCAACCGCCCGCGCGAAGGCTGGCAGCTGCCGCAAGGGATACTGGAGATTGGCACCCGACTAGGGCCACGGCTTTTTGATCAGGCCCGCTGGCATGAACTCGAAGCCACCCTGCTCGCCGCCCTGCAGCGTTTTCACGAAGAACAACCCGACGAACTCGGCCCCGACCGCGACCGCCTGCGCCGCTATGCCCTACCGCAGCTGGAACGACCAGTATTCATCGCCCTGCTGGAACAGGCACTGGCCGCCGGCAGCATCGAAACGAGCGGTCCCTGGCTGCACCGCCCCGATCACCGGGTGCGCCTGAGCGATACGGAAGAAGGTTTGAAGGAACGCCTGTGGCCGTTGCTGGAAGCCGGCCAGTTCGACCCGCCCTGGGTCCGCGACCTGGCCCGCGACCTCGGCGTCGACGAAATGCAGATGCGCAACCTGCTCCGCAAGCTCGCCCGCCTCGGCCTGCTGCAACAGGTGGTGAAAGATTTGTTCTACCCCGAGTTCACCATTCGCCAACTCGCGGGGCATGTACTGCAACTGGAAGCACAAAGCGGCGTAATCCGCGCCGCCGCCTTCCGCGACCGCATCCAGCTCGGCCGCAAACGCAGCATCCAACTGCTCGAACACTTCGACCGCATCGGCCTCACCCGCCGCTTCGGCAACGAACGCAAAGTCCGCCAAGACAGCGCCTTGGCGATCCAGTCAGGCCTGGGGTAGGCTGGACGCCGCTTCCTTTCTCCAATCACGACCAGATAAGGAAGGCAATCGCACCCGGTGGTGCGGCCGGGCTTCAAACCCGGTTGGGGACGGCAGCCGTGCCCGGGTGAGTTCGACTCTCACTGCCTTCCGCCAATATCCCGAACGGATGGCTCGGCGCTAGGAAAATAAATCTGTCCCCTTTTCCCAGAGGTCGGACAGACCAGTCCGGCCTACGACGAGGCCAACCGAAACTTGAGCCAACCCAGCGCGGGATAGCAATCACACGGAAAGTAGCTAGGCGATGGTATGCCCGAGCGCAGGGAGCTAAGCGGAAGTGACGTGCTAACGTCTGGTTAAGGGGCCGGCTTTAGCCGGTCCCAGTGAGCGAAGCGAGCGATTTGACTAATTGTTATAGCTAGTTCACCTTCGGTTTTTCTTTTAGCGCGGTCTGAATCAAAACTGGAGTTGCTAGGCCAAGGTGAATTGCCATTAGTGCATTAAGTTTTATACCTATGTACGCATATAGAGCGGCTGTACCGCCGCCTAAAGCAATCATTGCCAAGGTCATAATCCAGTAGAACTTTGATTTTACCCACGATGGCTGTTCGCTAAGCCAGCTATGACGAAGATTGTACAGTGCATATACCTCTGGAAGGACTCCTCCCGCCACACCAAACATGAAGGTTTCAAATATCGTCATCTGAAGCCTCATATTTGTCTTTGCTCATTTTTCTTATCGCCCACCAAGCATCCGCTATTGCGGATTTACGCTTTCTTAGAGCGTAGAGATTTTTTCCTGATTTGGTTCTGATGATTGATGATCTTATTTCGGACTTTGACTCATTAAGAACGCCCATAATGACCGCTTCAGGGAGTTTTGTTTCAACTGCAAGGCCATGAACTGTTCGATAATCCCACTTGTTATTTTTCATTGCCATAAGCACAAGCTCTTTCGGTGGCTTTTTTGCCTTTTTATAGCTTTTTGTTGAGCTCATTGGCGTACTCCTTATGGCTATAACGCTGGCGTAACGGGCCAGTTTGTGGAGCGGCAGCGGAACAAAGCGGTCCCGTTGACGCGCTTGTTAACGATTTACCGCAAACGAACATCAAACATATGCTCGCTTCGTGGCTGAGGTTTATGTATTGAGTATAGGCACGTGTTGCGCGGGCTATCCAACTTTGTCAGGATATGGCTGGCACCAATGCTAGCCAGAACACTCGTCAGCTTCGTCTTGTTATTCGGGAAATTTAAGTGTTCTGTATTGAGAGGCTTTGGCTTAAAATATTGAATCAAACTTGCTTCAAATGTTTCCACAACTTGTGGGAATGTAATTCCATCACATTCCAATTCGCCCGGCTTATAAAGAACCAGGGAGACGCTTCTAAACAAATCTCTATCGTTTAGCTCACCGAGGACAAGCTGTAATTTGTCATGCCCTTCTCCCAGCCTCTCTTGAGCTGTTCGACCATTCTTTGCTGCCATCCCAATATATTCGATCTTTAGAGGCACAGGAGCGTCAAGGTTCGTACCGTAGGCTGTGATAAATGATAGATTGCAATTGAATTTCTGGCTCGCATAGCCATTTAATGGCTCTAATTCGAAGCTATCGTAATCTCTTCCATATTTACATGGCTTCACAGAGCGAATCGGAAGCAAGGGAGAATTGAACTTAATGAGTTGAGCCTGCTTCTTTCCATCTTCAGCCTCGTAGGCTATTTTAGCCTCGAACTTGTCATACCCTGTTTGCCTTACGCTCTCTGGTATAACTTTAAATTTTGTATGCGTGACAATTAAGTATGTATGAAATCCAGTAAAATTACCGTAAAAGAACAACCTATGATCTTCATTAACTTGGTGAACATAGAGATCATCATCTTTTGAGGGGGCCAAATCTAATAGACCGATACTTCTAGGAGGGACGATCGTCCCTGGCCCCGACAGTAAGCACAAAGTCAATTTATTTCCTCATACTATATTTGCGTTAACTATAATTAGACACCAATTGGCGTATAAAACGCCGAACGGGCTTGGCGTATAAAATTCCGTCCGACTCTCTTCCGAGGCCCTAGATCCGGCCTTCTCAGGGAGGCAGGATGTTTATACACCAGCTGCAAGAAGCCTGAAATTGATCCCAATCCATAGATTGCACCGCGCGCGACCTTGAGCACCCTTTGCAGACTTGCCGTGTCGATAAAGTGTCGAAATCAATGCGGTCCAGAGCGGAACAAAGCTAGCCCCTACATGCCGCAGGCCCAGCAAAGCCGAAGACAGCCGACCACTGCAAGCCAAAAAAACGAGTTCGACTCTCACTGCCTTCCGCCATCTGCTCCACGCCTCCGTCCTCCGTCCTCGCACCACCCTGCGACAGCCTGCCCCACTTCGTAATATCAAAAAGCCATCGCGCTATAGGGCGAAGCACGTCACAATCGGCGCTTTTCTTTCCAGGGATAGGAGAGGCTACGTGAGTGATCGGGCCGACGAGCGTCGAGCGTTTCATGCACTGCGGGACCATATTGATTGTCTGCTGGCCGCGGGTGCCTCGCTGATCGGGCGTGATCCGGTGCAGCTGAGTCTGGAGGGGCGGACGCTGACGGTGCGGCACGGGATGCTGGTCAACGAGAACGGCCATCAGGACCTGATCGAGACACTGGCCGAGCTGGAGTGGACGAACAAGCGCACGCGCGACCTGGCCATCGATATCTGCATTCGGCAGCTGGACCATGCGATCAGGGCGAGTTGCGTCACGGTGCGGGGCAGCTCGACGCCCGACAAGTCCTAAGTGCGGGGTGCGGGGTGCGGGGTGCGGCGCAATCGTCAGGATTTGATCGATTGATGTTGGCAGGTGGTGGGCTGAAGCCCACCCTACGTTGCATCGCATGCGATCAGGGCGAGTTGCGACAAGGCTCTCGAGGGTTCGACGCCGGATAAGTCTTGAGCGCGCGGCGCGGGGCAATCCCCAGGCAATCGATTGGTGTCGGCTTGGTGGGCTGAAGCCCGCCCTACGTAGGCGCCGCGCCTATTTCCACTGCAACGCCTGCACATGCGCGTTGGCGGGGTCGAAGTTGTCGAGCCGCATACGTTCGGCGATGGCTGCCGCTGCGGCTTCGCCCAGCGGGAATTGGTCGCGCACGGCGGCCCAGTCTGTGGGCTGCAGGCGGACCATCCAACCCTCTCCGTAACAATCCTGATTGATCAGCGCTGGGCGCTTCAGCAGTGCTTCGTTCACAGCCAATAGCTCACCGGCGACCGGGCTGCGCGCTGACGAGGCAGCCTTGGCGAACTCCACTACACCGAAACTGCGTTCGCGCTCGATGCGCGCGCCGACGCGTTTGGGCGTGAAGGCGAATATCTGGCCGTACAGCGCGCAGCCGTAGGCGGTCAGGCCAATGGTGATGCTGCCGTCCGGTTCTTCACGCAGCCACAGGCTGTGCTCTGGCGCGTAGCGCAGCGAGTCGGGGAATTCCAGGCCGTGTACGTTCATAGGCTCAGCACCCGGTCGTATTCAAGGATCATTTGTGCGAGTTCGCCGCCGCTGGATATCTCGTCCAGCTCGGCGATCAGCATCGCCGGGTCTACCGGTACCCCCGGCTGGCGACACATCAGCAGCCGCGCGCCGGCCTGTTTGGCGTTGCGGATGAAATGCAGCAACGGCTCACCGCCATCTACCGCGCGCAGTGTTTCGGCTGTTTCACGGCGCGCCAGCTGTGCGCCCTCGCCTGTCAGGTAAAGGGTGACCTCTGCATCCATGCAGGCGAGCAATGTGGCGATATGGAACGGCGCGGCGCAGCGCGCCGGGGTGCTGGGGCCGCTGGCGACCAGAATCAGTACGCGTTGTGAACCGTCTTGTTCCATAAATCCTCGCGGATGCCGCTATGTGGGTTTAAGCCGCCAACCGCACGTTCGCCGCTGTTCGGCCCATAGCATGAAACTATCATCACCATAGCCTACAGTTTGAAAACCTTGGTCTAGGATTTTCACGGATGCACTGAGAGGAGATGGAGCATGTTGGCAACATTGCTACCGGCCCTTAAAGAACTCGCGCTGCCGCTGAAGCTTCAACTATGGGACGGCAACGAGATCGACATCGGCCCCGCGCCCAGCGTCACGCTGGTCATCAAAGACCCGAACCTGGTCACTCGGCTAGCGCGCCCGAGTCTGGATATGCTCGGCGCCGCCTACGTCGAAGGGCAGATCGACCTGCTCGGTCCGCTGGACGAAGTCATTCGCATAGGCGATGTGCTCAGCCGGGCGTTGGGCAAGGACCATTTCGCAGCACCCGAGCGCGAGGCACACGACAAGGCTACCGATGCCGAGGCGATTTCCTATCACTATGACCTCTCCAACGACTTTTACCGGCTGTGGCTGGACCGGGAGATGGTCTATTCCTGCGCCTATTTCGAGACCGGCGAGGAGGATATCGACCAGGCGCAGCAGGCCAAGCTACGGCTGATTTGCCGCAAGCTGCGGCTCAAGCCAGGCGAGCGGTTGCTGGATGTGGGCTGCGGCTGGGGTGGGCTGGCGCGTTTTGCGGCGCGGGAATTCGGCGCGCAGGTGTTGGGCATCACCCTGAGCCGAGAGCAGCTGGCACTGGCCCGCGAGCGCGTCGCCGCCGAGGGCTTGCAGGACCAGGTGCGGCTTGAGCTGCTGGATTACCGCGACCTGCCGGCCGATGGCAGCTTCGATAAGGTGGTGAGCGTCGGCATGTTCGAGCATGTCGGCCACGCCAATCTGCCGCTGTATTGCCGGCAGCTGTTCGGCGCGGTTCGCCCGGGCGGGCTGGTGCTCAATCACGGCATTACCTCGCGCCACCTCGATGGCCGGCCGGTGAGCCATGGCGCGGGGGCATTCATCGACCGCTACGTGTTCCCCCACGGTGAGCTGCCGCATCTGGTGAACATCAGCAGTTGCATCAGTGAGACGGGATTGGAAATTGTCGACGTGGAAAGCCTGCGCCTGCACTACGCACGTACGCTGCAGCTGTGGAGCGAACGCCTGGAAACACACATGCGCGAAGCCGAGCAGCTGGTGCCGGAGCGTGCGTTGCGGATCTGGCGGGTATATCTGGCCGGTTGCGCCTATGGCTTTCGCCGCGACTGGATCGATCTGCATCAGATCCTGGCCAGCAAACCACTGCCGGATGGCTCTCACGAGTTGCCCTGGACCCGGGCCGATATCTATCAGTAAGGACGCGAACCCGGCCAGCGCAGGCCGGGTGTTTCGCTAGGTTGATGCCTGGTTGGCGCAGCCGATGCACAGCGGATTGGCCGGGTCGAAATCCAGCCGCCCTGTGGCGATCGCTTCACCGCACTCGGCGCAGTAACCGTAGTCACCTTCCTCGATTCGCTTGAGCACCAGCCGTACCCGCACCAGATCACGTTGCGTCCGGCGCGGCCTGCTGCTGCAGCGCATCCATGCGCGACAGGCGGCCGACGCTGCTCTGATCGAGTCGACGCTCTGCCCCCCCGCGGCCCATCCGTGTAGCGCCCGACGTCCGGCACGACGCCGATGGCTCAGCGCAGCAACAGCAGTGGTGTGCGGGTGGTGCGGATCATGTTGGTGGTGGTGCTACCGACGAAGAACTGGCGAATGCGCGAGTGGCCGTAGGCCCCCATCACCAGCAGATCGATACCGTGCTCGGTCTGATAGGCATGCAGAGTCGGCTCGACCTCACCGGCGCGGATGGCGATTTCCACGGCGAAACCAGCAGCTATCAGCACATCACGGGCGCTTTCCAGCTGGGCATGGTTGTCAGCGGTGTCGGCTGTGACCATCACCAGATGGATCGGCATGCCTTTAAACAGCGGGCTGCCGGCCAGCATTTCCAAGCCCTTGCGGCTGGTGGCGCTGCCGTCGAAAGCCAGCATCACGCTTTGCGGCGCGCTGAAGTCGCCTGGGGCAACCAGAATCGGCCGCTGCATGGTGCGGATGACGTTCTCCAGCTGGCTGCCGATGTGCTGAATGGCATCGCCGCTGTCCTCGCCTTGCCGACCGATGACCAGCAGGCGCGTCTCATCCTGCAGATCACGCAGCGACTCCACCAGATCACCGTGGCGCTGGCGGCACTCGAGCTGAGCGACACCGGCGGAAGTGGCGCGTTGACGCGCGGCATCGAGCATCATGCGGCCCTCTTCGAGCGCCAGCTTGGCGCGCTTCTCATCCAGCGTGGCGAGTTCCTGCAGGAGAAACTCGCGACTGCCCAGGCCGATGATGCCGCTCAGATCACCCGACGCCGGGTACTGCTGACGGTCCAGCACATGCAGCAGCGTCAGGGGCGCGTCCAGGCGCTTGCTGGCCCAGGCCGAATAGTCGCAAACCGCCGCGGCCTGCGGTGATCCGTCGATACAAGCCATTACGTGGGTCATTGTTGTTCTCCTGATCAGTGGCTCATGAGCTTGTCGATGGCCTCGGGTTTGTCATGCACACCGAAGCGGTCGACGATGGTGGCGCTGGCTTCGTTCAGACCCAGCACTTCGACCTCGGTGCCTTCGCGGCGGAACTTGATGACCACCTTGTCCAGCGCCGCCACGGCGGTGATGTCCCAGAAATGTGCACGGGACAGGTCGATGGTGACCTTGCCGAGGGCTTCCTTGAAGTCGAACGCACCGGTGAATTTGTCCGATGAGCTGAAGAATACCTGCCCGACCACCTTGTAGGTGCGCTGATTGCCGGCGGCATCCAGCTCCGAACCGATGTGCAGGTAGTGGCCAATCTTGTTGGCGAAGAACATCGCCGCCAACAACACGCCTGCCAGAACACCGTAGGCCAGGTTGTGGGTGAAGACCACCACCACCACGGTGACGACCATGACGATGTTGGTGGAAAGCGGATAGCGTTTGAGGTTGCGCACCGAATCCCAGCTGAAGGTGCCGATGGACACCATGATCATTACCGCGACCAACGCGGCCATGGGGATCTGCCCGACCCAATCGCTGAGGAACACCACCATCAGCAACAGCACGACGCCGGCGATCAGGGTCGACAGGCGGGTGCGGCCGCCGGATTTCACGTTGATCACCGACTGGCCGATCATCGCGCAACCGGCCATGCCACCAAACAGGCCGGAGACGATGTTGGAAATGCCCTGCCCCTTGCACTCGCGGTTCTTGTCGCTGCCGGTATCGGTCAGGTCGTCGACGATGGTCGCGGTCATCAGCGACTCCAGCAGGCCGACCACGGCCAGCGCGGCGGAATACGGGAGGATGATTGCCAGGGTTTCGAAGGTCAGCGGCACTTCCGGCCAGAGGAAGACCGGCAGGGTGTCGGGCAGGTCGCCCATGTCGGCCACGGTGCGGATATCCAGACCGAGGTACATTGCAATGCCGGTCAGCACCAGGATGCACACCAGCGGCGAGGGTATGACCTTGCCGATCTTCGGCACGTAGGGGAACAGGTAGATGATGCCGAGGCCCGCAGCGGTCATCGCGTAGACGTGCCAAGTGACGTCCGTCAGCTCCGGCAGCTGGGCCATGAAGATGAGGATGGCCAGCGCATTGACGAAGCCGGTGACCACCGAGCGCGAGACGAAGCGCATCAGCGAGCCGAGGCGCAGGTAGCCGGCGCCGATCTGCAGCACACCACAGAGCAGCGTCGCCGCCAGCAGGTATTGCAGTCCGTGCTCGCGCACCAGCGTCACCATCAGCAGCGCCATGGCGCCGGTAGCGGCGGAGATCATCCCCGGCCGGCCGCCGGTGAAGGCGATCACCACGGCGATACAGAACGAGGCATACAAGCCGACCCGCGGATCAACCCCGGCGATGATGGAAAAGGCGATGGCTTCGGGAATCAGCGCCAGGGCGACAACGAGGCCGGACAGTACGTCGCCACGGACGTTGGAGAACCAGTTTTGTTTGATCGATTGCAGCATCGGGCTATCCAGAGCAAAAGCACCACCATGCAGACCACGAGCGGCCGGCAGGGATACAAGGCTAGTTTTTTAGTTTGAGTGATTCAGCTGTCGGTGGGCGAACGCACGGGCAGCAGCGTACGACCGCCCCATGACAGGCAGTCGCAAAGTGAAGCGAGGGGGCGGAGCGCTATGGCGGACTAGGCAGCCAGGTCATGGGCATTACGAGCTCTTTTCTGAGGGACTCGCCGGGCGAGTCGCATTCGGGGGGCGACATTCTAGTTGCATGCCCCCCGTTTTACGACCGCCAATCTAGGTCCAGAGATCATCGAGATTGCTGAAGCCCCAGGCGGCGGGGTCTTCGCGGCCGACGATACGGTCGTTGCACTGTGGATTGGACAGGTCCAGGTCCTGCGGTGGGATCGTTGCGCGCGAGCGGGTGGAGTAGAACAACTTCAAGCGTGGCGCCGTCAGCTGTTGTGCGTTGTGCTCGATGACGACGCCGAGCCGCCCCGATTGCAGGCGCACCAGCGAGCCCAGCGGGTAAATGCCCACCGTGCGCACGAAGGCGTGCAGTATCTGGGTATCGAAGTGCCCATTCCATTGCGCCATGCGCGCCAGCGACCCCGAGGCATCCCAGGCCGTCTTGTACGGGCGATCCGAGGTGATGGCGTCATAAACGTCGCAGATCGCTCCCATGCGTGCCAGCTGGCTGATCTGCTCGCCCGCCAGGCCATAGGGATAACCGGTCCCGTCCATCTTTTCGTGGTGATGCAGGCAAACATCCAGCACTGCGTCGGAAAACGCCGTGCTGGCACCGAGCAGCATGGCGTGGCCACGTTCGGGATGGCTGCGCATGACCGCGAATTCGCCGTCGCTGAGCTTGCCCGGTTTGTTCAGCACATCCAGCGGCATCGCCATCTTGCCGATGTCGTGCAGCAGCCCGGCCATGCCCGCTTCCTGCACCGCGTGCTCACTCAACCCCAGCTGGCGGCCCAGCGCGACCATCAGCGCGCAAACGGCCACGGAATGCATATAGGTGTATTCGTCTTTGGTCTTCAGCCGCGCCAGGCTCAGCAGTGCCGAGCTGTTGCGCGCCAGCGACGCGGAGATCTGCTCCACCAGCGGCAGGCACTGCTGCGGGTCGACGGCTTTGCCCAGACGCGCCTCATTGAACAGCGAAGTCACCTGTTGCTTGGAGCGCTTGAGCAGCTGCGTGGCGCGCTGCAGCTCGTCCTGCACACTGCACTGCTGCTGCGCCTGGGGTGGCGCAACCGGACGAACCACCGCGGCAAGTGCTTCGGCGAGCAACGGCGGGGCCTCGGCAGTTGGTGGTGTCGCCGTTTCGACGTCGACGCCTTTGCCTACGTCGATCCATACCGCGGTAATGCCGCTGCCGCGCAACGCCTGCAGATCGGCCGGGTCGGTCAGCAGGAACTTGCTGCGCCAGAATGAGTGATCGAACCAGCTGCCATCCAGCGCATGGACGTACATCCCGAAGCGGAGTTGGCTGACAAGGATTTTTCTAAGCAAAGCGGACCTCGACTGATGGAGCGAGCTGGCCGTTCCGTGCAAGCGATCCCTGCTAGAGCTGATACGAACTTTCGTAGCACACCCATGATGCCCTTTGGCCAGCGCGGCGTCATATAGCACTTTGTAACCGTACGCATGGCGATCCTGCCGGCCCGGTGCGCTTTCGCTTACCATCGTCGCGTCCCGTCGCGAGCGCTGTCATGTCTGCACTGTCCAATCGTTTGCGTGTAACCCTGATCGTCGCGCTGATTCTCGCCGGCCTGCTCCTGAGCATGTACTGGGCCGGACGGCTGGCCGAACAGCGCGCCTGGGCCGAGCGCAGTCAGGAATCCCAGGGTCAGCTGGAGCTCTATGCCCAGGCGATCCATACCCAGGTCGAGCGCTTCCGCTCGGTGCCGGCGCTGCTGGCACTGGACAGCGACATCCAGGCTTTACTCGCCGAGCCGACCAACCGCGGCCTGCGCCGGGAGCTCAACCAGCGCCTGGAACAGCAGAATCACGCCGCGGGGTCGTCGGTGCTGTACCTGCTCGACCGCAACGGCGAAACCATCGCCGCCAGCAACTGGCGCGACTGGAGCAGCTTCGTCGGCAACAACTATGCCTTCCGCCCCTACTTTCGTGATGCGGTGAGCCACGACAGCGGTCGCTATTTCGCAGTCGGCGTCACCACCGGCATTCCCGGTTACTTCCTCTCCAGCTCGGTGAAGAATGCGGCCGGCGAAGTGCTCGGCGTGCTGGTGGTCAAGCTGGAGCTGGAAGACATGCAGCGCGACTGGGTTGGCCAGCCGGGCATCCTGCTGATCGCCGATTCGCTGGATATCGTCATCCTCACCAACCGCCCGGCCTGGCGCTTCCGCTACCTGCGTCCGCTCAGCGATGAGGTGCGCAGCCGCCTGGTCGACGCCCGACGCTACGCCGAACAAACCCTGCAGCCGCTGCAGAGCAGCCGTGTGCAGCAACTCGCCGAGGGCAGCGAGCGGCGCCTGGTAGACGGCCCGGATGGTCGCCGCGAGTACCTCTGGCAGCGGCTGGCGCTGCCGGAAGACGACTGGACCTTGCACCTGCTGCACGACCCGCAGATGGTGGTCGCCAGTGTGCGCAGCTATCGCCTCGCCGCAGCGGGTGTATGGATGACGCTGGCCTTTCTGCTGCTTTACCTGGCGCAGCGACGCAAGACGCGGCGCGTGGAGATGCGCAGCCGCAGCGAGCTGGAGCGACTGGTACACGAGCGCACCCGCGAACTGCACACCGCCCAGGACGAACTGGTGCATGCCGCGCGCATGGCCGCTCTGGGGCAGATGTCCGCTGCCCTCGCCCACGAGATCAACCAACCGCTGACCGCATTACGCATGCAGCTGGCCAGCCTGCGCCTGTTGCTCGACAGTGGCCGTGATGGCGAGGTGCGCGAAGGCCTCGGCCATGTCGAAGGCCTGCTCGAACGCATGGCGGCGCTGACCGGGCATCTGAAGACCTTTGCCCGCAAGAGCCCGGCCGGGCTGCGCCAGCGCCTGAGCCTGGCCGAGGTGCTGGAACAGGCACTGCAATTGCTCTCGCCGCGCATTCGCAGCGAGCAGGTCGAGGTGTTCCGCCAGGTGCCGACCGAGGCCATGGTCAGTGGCGATGCCATTCGCCTTGAGCAGGTGCTGATCAACCTGCTGCACAACGCGCTGGATGCCATGGCCGAACGCCCGCAGCGACGCCTGCGCATCCTCTGCCAACTTACAGGTGACAGCTGGCAACTCAGTGTCGGCGATAACGGCGGCGGTATCGCCAGCGAGCATCTGGACCAGGTGTTCGAGCCCTTCTTTACCACCAAGCCGGTCGGGCAGGGGCTGGGCCTCGGGTTGGCGGTGTCCTACGGCATCGTGCGTGACATGGGTGGAGTTCTAGACGTGTGCAACGACGAGCAGGGCGCGGTGTTCACCCTTACGCTGCCGGCTGCCGAAGGGCATCTTTAAAAACTATTCGCGTGGTTATTGCCGAGTTAGAAACAGGCTTAGGTGCAAGTCCCAACTTGGGGCGCTCAACTCGGCGCTCCCGGCTAGCGGTACTGGCTAGGCACCTCCAAGAAAATACTCATTTACCGCTCGTAGAGTCGAGCGCAACTCCGAGCGTTTTCCACCCGTTGCTTCCGGGCTGCCGCTGATATCGGCTGACTGATTTTTACAGGCGCCCCGAAGCGCCAACCGCCGAGTAAACTGCGGCGACGCGACCGCGAGGAAACAGGTAATGAGCGGGCAGGTAATCTTCATCGATGACGAGGCGGCGATCCGCCAGGCCGTGCAACAGTGGCTGGAGCTGTCCGGCTTTAAGGTGCGCACCTTTTCCCGCGCTCGCGAAGCGCTGACGGCACTGGATCGCGACTTTCCCGGCGTGCTGATCAGCGATGTGCGCATGCCCGACCTCGACGGCCTCGGCCTGCTCGAACAGCTGGTGGAGCTGGACGCCGACCTGCCGGTGATCATGGTCACCGGCCATGGCGACGTGCCCATGGCGGTGCAGGCGCTGCGCCAGGGCGCCTACGACTTCATCGAAAAACCCTTCACCCCCGAGCGCCTGCTCGACAGTGTGCGCCGCGCCATGGACAAGCGCCGGCTGGTCTGCGAGAACCGTCAGCTGCGCGAGCAGTTCGCCCGCAAAGGACGCATCGAGTCGCAGCTGCTCGGCGTCTCCCGCGCCATGGACAATCTACGCCGGCAGGTGCTGGAACTGGCCGGCACCGACGTCAACGTGCTGATCCGCGGCGAGACCGGCAGCGGCAAAGAGCAGGTCGCGCGTTGCCTGCACGACTTTAGCCCGCGTTCCGCCGGGCCCTTCGTGGCGCTGAACTGCGCGGCGATCCCGGAAACCATCTTCGAGAGCGAGCTGTTTGGCCATGAGAGCGGCGCCTTCACCGGCGCCCAGGGCAAGCGCATCGGGCGCATCGAACACGCCGCCGGCGGCACGCTGTTCCTCGATGAGATCGAGAGCATGCCGCTGGCCCAGCAGGTCAAGCTGCTGCGCGTGTTGCAGGAAAAGACCCTGGAACGGCTGGGCTCGAACCGCAGTATCGAAGTCGACCTGCGGGTAATCAGCGCGGCCAAGCCGGACCTGCTGGAAGAAGTGCGTGGCGGACGCTTCCGCGAGGACTTGCTGTACCGGCTGAACGTCGCCGAGCTGCACATCCCGCCGCTACGCGAACGCCGCGAAGACATTCCGCTACTGTTCGAACACTTTTCCAGCCAGGCCGCCCAGCGCCACGGACGCGCCGCGCCACCGATGACGCCGGGCGAGCTGACGCAACTGCTCGCCCACGACTGGCCGGGCAACGTGCGCGAACTGATCAACGCCGCCGAACGCCATGCACTTGGCCTGACGCCACCCACTGCCAACAATCCATCCAACACAGCCGGCAGCTCCCTGGCTGACCAAATGGAAGCCTTCGAAGCACAATGCCTGCACAGCGCGCTGCAGCAGTGCAAAGGCAACATCACCGAGGTCATGACCCAGCTGCAGCTGCCCCGCCGCACCCTCAACGAGAAAATGCAGCGCCACGGGCTGAGCCGCAGTGATTATTTGCCGGCCGGTAGTGGCGACACCTGATCACAGCGTCGCTCGCACCGCTTCACTGCCAGCCCCCACCGTAGCTCGCCGCCATCTTGTAGGGTGGGCTTTAGCCCACCAACACCCGGTGACGCGGCACGACGAAGCGCCAACAAGCACGCTGCCGAAGCGCAATTGGTGGGCTGAAGCCCACCCTACGTGCTGACACGTGGGAGCACTGCGGCGGGAGCGTGGAACTGTTGAATCAACTGTCCAGCTCATCCAGCTGGCGCTGTAGAAAACGCCGTTCCGGCTCCAGCCGAACCAGATGCAGCGCTCTGTCATAAGCCTCCCGCGCTTCATCTTTACGTGCCAGCCGGCTCAGCAGATCGGCTCGGGTGGCATGGCTGAGGTGATAGTCCCGCAGATCACCACGCTCCAGCAGTTTATCCACCAGCAACAGACCCGCCTCGGGACCATCACGCATGGCCACGGCCACCGCGCGGTTCAGCTCCACCACCGGCGACGGGCTCAACTGCAGCAGCACATCGTAAAGCCGGACGATCTGCGCCCAGTCGGTCGCCTCAGCACTCGGCGCCTCGGCATGCACAGCGACGATGGCCGCCTGCAGCGCGTAGGGCCCAAATGCACGGCGGGTCAGCGCCAGCTGCACCAACTGCACCCCTTCGGCGATCTGCTGCCGGTTCCAGCGGCTGCGATCCTGTTCGTCGAGTCGAACCAGTTCACCGGCATCATCGGTACGCGCGGCGCGGCGGGAGTCGTGCAACAGCATCAGCGCCAGCAGACCCATCGCTTCGGCGTTGGGCAGCAGCTCGAGCAACAATCGACCCAGCCGGATCGCCTCGGCGCATAAGTCGGCGCGGGTCAGCTCGGCGCCAGCCGACGCGGTGTAGCCCTCGTTGAACACCAGGTAAACCACCCGCAGCACGCTCTCCAGACGCGCCGGCAGCTCATCGCGTTCCGGCACCCGATAGGGCAGCTGGGCATCACGGATCTTCGCCTTGGCGCGCACGATGCGCTGGGCGATGGTGGCTGGCGGAGCAAGAAATGCGCGGGCGATTTCCTCGGTGGTCAGGTCACAGACCTCGCGCAGCGTCAGCGCAACACGGGCATCGGCCGGCAATGCCGGGTGGCAGCAGGTGAAGATCAGCCGCAGACGATCATCTTCCATCTCGTCGACCTCCACCGTCTGCGCCGCGTCTTCCAGCTGTTCAGCCAGCAGCCGCAACGAGGCATCGAAGCGCGCACCGCGGCGCAGGGCGTCGATAGCCTTGAAGCGGCCAGCGGAAACCAGCCAGGCGCGCGGGTTGTCCGGAACACCATCGCGCGGCCACTGCTGCAAGGCCGCGGCGAAGGCATCGTGCAAGGCTTCTTCGGCGCGATCGAAGTCGCCCAGCAGACGGATCAGCGTGGC
Source organism: Stutzerimonas stutzeri (assembly GCF_038561965.1). Lineage (NCBI taxonomy): Bacteria > Pseudomonadati > Pseudomonadota > Gammaproteobacteria > Pseudomonadales > Pseudomonadaceae > Stutzerimonas > Stutzerimonas stutzeri. Next base: position 4,549,584 of record NZ_CP139348.1, read on the forward strand.
CAGCACGCGCCGCGATTCGCTGCGGTAGACCGCCTCGACCCGCGCCACCATTAATGCCCCGGTCAGCGGCATGTTCAGCGCTGCGGCAGCTGGCGCAACGGCCGGACCTCGACGCAGCCGAGGCTGGCCGGCGGAATCTTCGCCGCGATGGCTTCGGCCTCTGCTTGGTCAGCCGCCTCGATCAGGTAGAAGCCCGCCAGCTGCTCGCGGGTTTCGGCGAAGGGGCCGTCGACCACCGAGGTGACGCCGTCCCGCACGCGCACCGTGCGCGCGGTACGCACCGACTGCAACGGTTCGCCAGCAAGCATATGGCCGCTGGCGCGCAGCTCCTCGGCGCAACTCAAACAACGCGCGACCAGCGCATGCCACTGCTCATCGGTCATCGCATCCACACGCTGCTCGTCGTAATAGATCAGGCACAGGTAGTTCATGGCGGGGCTTCGTCTGCCGGCAACGCAGCAAAGCTAGCACCCGGTGGCGAAGCGCGCCTGATCGAGCGACGAAGTTCGCAGGCCAGTCTCAGCCCGCCTGCTGGTGCGCAGGCGACGGTGCCTGATCCATGCACACCTGGCCGGTCTGCATGTCGAACGGCATCGAGAAATGCTCATGGATGACCTTCCACTCGCCGTCACGTCGAGCCCAGACACGTGTGCCCCGCATCCAGGCGGTCTGCATCTCGCCTTCGGCGTTGGGCCCGCCGCAATGGGTAAGCATGCGGCTGCAGGCCATGTCACCGCTGACATCCACGTGCAGCTCGTGGGTCTCGAAAAAACCTTCGCCCTGGCAAAATTCGAAGCAGCGCTGCCAATGCTCGCGGTAGGCGCTTACGCCTTTGAATTGCAGCACGCCGACTGCATCGAACGCGACCACGTCCTGCGCGTACTGCGCCATGATCCGGTCGAGATCCTTGGCCACGGTGGCCTGCTCGAAGGTTTCGTGTAGTTGCCGAATGGTGATTTCGTTCTCGCGGGTTTCGGTATTCATGTCCGTCTCCTGTCATCTGATTGAACGGGGTTCACCAGCTAGTCGTCTGGCACATCCCTGAATCGACAAATCAGAAGGTTTTTTTGCAGATGATCGGAACGCGACGGGCCGCGGGCCAGACAGCCTGAACGGTAGGCGCGCCACTGCGCCGCGGTACCGCCAGACGAAATACGGTTGCGAACTGTTATCTTTTAGATACGATAGTGGCTCTCAGATGGCACTGGCTCTCATATAGCCCGCCTCGCCGTCATCCGCCGCCCTCACAGCTCAACGTCCGGTCAGGTCACCATGTCCACTCTTCGCTTCCCGCGTAAATCCGCATTGCTGCCCGTTTGCCTTGCCGCCAGCTTCGCTGGCTCGCCGCTCATGGCCCAGGAACAACTCGAAAGCCAATCTCAAGGGGGGGCAGCCGAGCCGGTCGAGTTGCAATCGGTGGAAATCACGGCCAGCGCCGACGCCTCCGCCGAAGGCCTGACCCAGCCCTATGCCGGTGAGCAGGTCGCACGCGGTGGGCGTGTAGGGATTCTGGGCAATCGCGACTACATGGAAACGCCGTTCACCTCGACCTCCTACACCTCGCAGCTGATTCACGACCAGCAAGCGCGCAGCGTGTCCGACGTACTGCAGAATGACCCATCGGTGCGGGTGGCGCGCGGCTTCGGCAACTTCCAGGAGCTGTACGTGGTACGCGGCTTCCCGGTGTACTCCGACGATATTTCCTACAACGGCCTCTACGGCCTGCTGCCGCGCCAGTATGTGGCCGCTGAATTCATCGAGCGTGTGGAAGTATTCCGCGGTGCCAACACGTTCCTCAACGGCGCAGCGCCGGGCGGCAGTGGCATCGGTGGGGCTATCAATATTCTGCCCAAGCGCGCGCCGAACGAGCCGCTGACCCGCCTGACGCTCGGTGCCGAAAATGGTGGTCAGGCAATGACCCATGCGGATATCGCCCGCCGCTTCGGCGAAGAGGAGCGCTTCGGCGTGCGTCTGAACGCCGCCAAGCGCGCTGGCGAGACCACGGTCGAGGATGAGGATCGTACTCTAGACATGTTCGCCTTAGGGCTCGACTACCAGGGCGACAATTTCCGCCTCTCCGGGGACATCGGCCACCAGTACCACTTCATCGACAATCCGCGTCCGAGCGTCACCCCGAGCGGCGGCATTCCCAGCGCGCCGGACGCCGACGACAACTTTGCCCAGCCGTGGACGTATTCCAAGGAAAAGCAGACCTTCGGCACCTTCCGCGCCGAATACGACTTCTCAGACGCGGTGACCGGCTGGCTCGCCGCCGGCGTGCGTGAGGGCGAGGAGAAGAACCGGTTGGCCAGCATGACCGCAGGCAGTTCGGGCGCTGGGACTTTTTACCGCTTCGACAACATTCGTGAGGAAGAGGTATTCACCAGCGAAGTGGGCCTGCGCGCCCGCGGTCGGACTGGCGACGTTTCACACGAGTGGGTGGTTTCAGCGGCAATGTTCGATCTGGAGGCCCGCAACGCCTACGGCATGTCGGGCAGCTACGCGGCGGATATATATCAGCCGTTCGCGGCCACCATGCCGGACACCGTCTGGGTTGGCGGCTCGATGTCAGACCCGAACGTCACCGAGCGTACCCACACCCAGAGTCTGGCCATCGCCGATACCTTGGGATTTATGGATGACCGTCTCCTCGTCACCCTCGGCGCGCGTCGTCAGGGCATCGAGGCCAAGAGCTACGACTACGACAGCGGTAATCGCCTGTCCTCCTACAATCGGTACAAAACCAGCCCGGTTGCCGGCGTGGTTTATCAGCTGACCGACGAGATTTCTGTCTACGCCAACTACATCGAAGGACTGGTCAAGGGCGATATCGCACCGGCAACTAGCGGGAGCGTCAGCATCATCAATGCCGGCGAAGCGCTCGAGCCTTACGTTTCGGAGCAGACCGAGGTAGGTATCAAGTACGACGGCGGCAATCTGGGTGGCAGCCTGGCGCTGTTCACCACTGAGCGGCCATTCAGCACAGTAGAGAACGGCGTGTTCACTGACGGCGGCGAGCAGCGCAATCGCGGCATCGAACTGTCCGTGTTCGGCGAGCCGACCTATGGCGTGCGCCTATTGGGCGGTGTGACCCTGCTCGATGCGGAGCTGACAAGCACCCAGGACGGTCTCAACGAAGGCAACCGTGCCATCGGCGTGCCACGCACCCAGGCAAATATTGGCGGCGAGTGGGACGTACCCGGCACCAATGGTCTGACCCTGACCAGCCGTGTCGTCTACACCAGCGGCCAGTACGCCGATACGGCCAACGATATGGAGGCGCCATCCTGGACCCGTCTGGACCTCGGCGCGCGCTACCGCATGGTCATCGACGAACGCGACGTAACCCTGCGTGCTCGCCTGGACAACGCCACCGGCCGTGATTACTGGGCCTCAGTGGGTGGCTATCCGAACGCCAATTACATGGTCCTCGGCGCCCCACGCACGCTCTCGGTCAGCGCCACGGTCGACTTCTGATGCAGGCAGTCGCTCTACGTCGGTGGGGCTGGGTCCACAAGTGGTCCAGCCTCATCTGCACGCTGTTCATCTTGATGCTTTGCCTGACCGGCTTGCCGCTGGTTTTTTCTCACGAGATCGAGCACCTCACCGGTAGCGAAATCGAAGCCCCGGCGATGCCCGACGGCACGCCGCGCGCTCCGGTCGACCGGGTTGCAGCACAGGCGGTGAAGGCCTACCCGGGCCTGGTGCCGCTGTACTTCTTCGCCGAGGAGGACGATCCGGATGTCTGGTACGTCAAGCTCGACACCCGCGTCGACACCGATGAAAGCCAGTCCACCTTGATCCTCTCCGATGCGCGCACGGCGGAGGTACTCGGCGCGCCAAAGTTCGACGAAGGCTTCATGAGTGTGATGTACCGCTTGCACGTCGACCTCTATGCGGGGCTGGCGGGCAAGCTGTTTCTCGGTTTCATGGGGCTGCTGCTGATGGTCGCGATCATCTCCGGCGTGGTGCTCTATGCACCCTTCATGCGCAAGCTGCGCTTTGGCGAAGTGCGCCAGGAACGCACGCCGCGCACGCGTTGGCTGGATCTGCACAACCTGCTCGGCATCGTCACGCTGGTATGGGCTTTGGCGGTCGGCTTCACCGGCGTGATCAATACCTGGGCAGATCTGATCTTTCAGGCCTGGCAGGCTGAACAGGTCAGCGCGCTGCAGGCCGGCGAAACGCGGGTACTGTTAGCCGCTGATGCCAGCAATGCACCCGCCGCAGACGGCTCGCTGCAGGTCGCCGTCGACCGCGTGCTCGCCGCTGTACCGGGCATGGCAGTGGCGATGATCGCCTACCCAGGGACGCTACGCGCCACGCCGGAGCATGTCGCAGTAATCCTGCGCGGCGACACGCCGCTGACCTCACGCCTGACCCAGGCACTGCTGGTCGACCCGGCCGATGGCGAAGTACTCGAAGCCGGCGCCCGCCCCTGGTACGTGACCGCACTGCAGCTGTCCGAACCGCTGCACTTCGGCGACTACGGTGGACTGCCGCTGAAGATCCTCTGGGGGCTGCTGGATATCCTCACCATCGTCGTGCTGGGCAGCGGCCTGTACCTGTGGCTCAAGCGCGGCGCGACAGAGGTGCGCTCATGATGCGCATCTGGTTGTGGCCGATACTGATTGGCGTGGTATCCACTTTCGGCCTGATTGCCGGGCTTGTCTCCGAAGGCGCCGGCGACTGGTTGAGCTGGCTGGCCCTGGCGGCGCCCGTCGCCATTGGCCTGCACGGCTTGTCACGCAGCGGCGCCCGTCCTCAGGCGCGTGGTGAACTCAGGACTGCAGTATCTCGGCGAGCTGGTCGAAGCTGAACGGCTTGGGTAGCGAGCATGCCGGCAGATTGCTGTCGATACGGCCTTCACCAGAGACGAATACCAGCCGCAGCCACGGCTGTATTGTCAGGGCTTCAGCGGCGAAATCGGGGCCCGAGCGGCCTGGCAGGTTGACGTCGAGCAGCAGCTGATCGAAACGCTGCTCATGCAGCGCCTGCGCGGCCAGTTCCGCATTCGGATAGCCGCAGGCGCGGTAGCCCAGCTCCTCGACCATTTCGCAGGTCAGGGCAAGCAGCTGGGGCTGATCCTCCACCACCATCACCCATGGTTGCGCCGCCACCGGCTCCTCACTGTGCTGCGCGCCCAGTAGCTGACGAACCTTGCGCGCCAGGTCTTCCTGGCGATAGGGCTTGCTCAGTAATTCCACGCCCGGATCGAGGCGCCCGCCATGGACGACGGCGTTGCGCGTGTAGCCCGAGGTGAACAGTACCGCGATGTTCGGCAGCAACAGGCGCGCCTGGCGCGCCAGTTCGGTGCTGCTCAACGACCCGGGCATGACCACGTCGGTGAACAGCAGGTCGATGGATAGGCCACTGTGCAGAATGCTCAAGGCACTTTGCGCATCATTGGCGCGCAGCACCGAATAGCCGAGACCGGTCAGCAGTTCGATCACCGTGGCCTGCACCGGCAGGTCGTCTTCCACTACCAGAATGGTTTCGCTGCCGCCGACCACCGGCCCGACAGTGGATGGCTGGGCCTGTACCTCGGGCTGCTCGGTGCGTGGCAGATAGAGCTTCACCGTGGTGCCGGCGCCCAACTCGCTGTACAGGCGTATATGCCCGCTGCTTTGCTTGGCGAAGCCATAGGCCATGCTCAGCCCCAGCCCGGTACCGTGACCCTCGGGCTTGGTGGTGAAGAACGGCTCGAAGGCCTGCTCGACGATCTCGGCAGGCATGCCGACGCCGGTGTCGGACACGGCCAGCAGCACGTATTGACCGGGCGCGACGTCGGCCTGGGTCTCGGCGTAATGCTCGTCGAGCATGGAGTTGCCGAGTTCCAGGGTCAGCTTGCCGCCTCCAGGCATGGCATCGCGGGCATTGATGGCCAGGTTCAATACCACCTGTTCGAGCTGGTTTGGATCGACCATCGTCGTCCATAACCCGCCCGCCACCACGGTTTCGATCTCGATACGCTCGCCCAAGGCCTGCCGCAGCAACTCGTCGAGATCACGCAGCAGTCGCCCTAGATTGGTTGGCTGCGGGCGCAGCGGTTGCCGCCGCGCGAAGGCCAGCAGCTGGCGCGCCAACTTGGCGCCGCGTTCGACGGCCGAACCGGCAGCATCGACCCGTTTGGCCGCGGTGCGGTTGTCTTCCACCAGCGGCTGCAGCAATTGCAGGTTGCCGGCAATCACCTGCAGTACGTTGTTGAAGTCGTGGGCCACGCCACCGGTGAGCTTGCCGATGGCTTCGAGCTTCTGCGACTGATACAGCGCCTGACGGCTCAGTTCCAGTTCCTGGGTGCGCTCCTCGACCAGCTCCTGCAGGCGCTCGCTGGAGCGTTGCAGTGCCTGCTGCGCCAACACCTGGGCGGTGACGTCATGACCCTGGCAGAAGATGCCGCTGATCTGTTCGTCCTCGCTGAAGACCGGCTGGAAGATGAAGTTCACATAGCGGCGCTCGGCCTTGCCACCAGCCTGGGGCCTGACGCGTACCGCGATGTCGCGGCCGATATAGGGCCGACCGGTGACGTAGACCTGTTGCAGCAGTTCGGAAAGGGCACGGCTCTCCAACTGCGGGAACGCCTTGAAGGCCGGCCGGCCGAGCAATTCGCGGGCACCGACCAGCTGGTGGAATGCGCGGTTGGCGATCTTCAGCTGATGTTGCGGGCCTTCGGTGATGGCGATGAAGCCGGGCGCCTGGTCGAACAGCCGCTGCAGGTGCGCGCGCTCCTCGCTGAGCTGATGCCCCTGCAACTCGCTGGCGCGGCGCTCGGCAACCAGGGCCGACACATCACGCACCGTCAGCGCCGCTCCCACCACCGCGCGATCCGCCGCGCAGACGGCCGCCACGACGATCTCCAGCGTTCGCGCACCGGCTGCGTCGTCGTGCTGCAGGGTCAGCGTCTCATCGCAGTCCTGCACGCGTGCCAAGGCCTGGGCCAGTTCGGCACTCCAGAACGGCAGAGCACTCGCGGGACGCCCCAGTACCTCGCCGCGCGGCAGGCCGAACAGTTCGGCGGCGCCGGCACTCCAGTAGAGCACCGCGCCCGCGTGGTCGAGGCCGACAATGGCGTCGCGAGCCGCGTCGATGAAGTGATGCAGATAGAGTTCGGCCGCCGGCAGTGGCCGTCTGCTCGTGTGCGTGCCATCGACCGTAACGTTGGCCCGCGCCAGGGTCGTGCGCAGGCGCATCCGCCGGCGTACGCTCGCCAGCGCCTCGTCGAGTTGCTGCAGCGGCTTGGCACCGAGGGTGACGATGGACCAGTAAGGCCCCAGCAAAGGTGCCGGGCCCAGTTCACGATGCAGCGCGTCGACATCCGCCTCTTGGCAGAGAAACAGCAGCTGCGTGGCCTTCCAACGGCTGCGCAACTGCCGCGCCAGCGCCACCGGACGCGGCAGCCCCGGCGCCAATAGTGCCAGCGCGGGTTGGTCGTCTTCGGGCGGCAACGCGCTCATATCGAGGCAGCGCAAGTGCAGCCCTTGCGCCACAGCCCAACTGCTTATTCGCTCGCGCAAAGAGGTGTCGTCGCCCGCCTCCAGCAGGGCGATGCGATCGAGCAGCAGTTCACTCATAGCAGCGGCAACCCCAGCAGGCTGCGACCTGTCCAGAGTTTGAGCAGGCCGGTAGTAGGGGTCATCACATGGCTGGCACGGGCGTCGCGCAGCAACCGCGCCGCGCGGCTGTTCTCGCGATACGCCGCGCCGCCGCAAAGGGTCATCGCCTCGTTTGCCAAGCGCACCGCGGTTTCTGCCGCATCCGCCTTGCAGGCCAGAATGAAGGGCAACGCCTCGGGATGCGCGGCATCGCCGCGGCGTGCGGCTTCACGCACCAGCGCGCGGGTCTTGACCAGATCGGTCCAGAGTTCGCCGTAGCGAATCTGCAGGCTTTCCACATCCCGCAAGGCCTCGCCGGAATGGCTGTAGCGCCGCGAGCGCAGCTGCAGGCTGGCTTCGTCCAGCGCCGCCTGAGCGACCCCAAGGTAAGTGCCGGCCATGGCCATGAGGAAGAACGGCGCGACCACCTCGAATACATACCAGACCTGATCACCCGGCTCGCCGAGCAGGTTGCGCGCAGGCACCCGGACCTGATCCAGGCGTAGCGGTCGCGAGGAGTTGCCGCGCATGCCGAAGCCGGCCCAGGCATCGAGCCATTGCATGCCGTCGCTGCCCTTGTCGACGATCAGGCAGCTGAAATCCCCGGCTTCGGCGCCCGCGGCCACGGTAGAAACAACGTAGGAGTCGGCGTACCCGCCATTGGTGACGAACTGCTTGGTGCCGTCGACCACGAAATCTTCACCATCGGCATCCAGACGAGTTTCCGGCAGGTAGAAATGCGCGCCGGTGCCCTGCTCGGACAATGCCAGGGTGGTGATATGACGACCCTGAGCGATCTCCCGCAGGTAGTGTTCGCGCTGATGATCGGTGGCCTTGGCGGCGATCACCGCGGTGGCCACGCAATGCATGCCGTAGCACAACGCCGACGATGGGCAGGCGCGAGCGATCGTCTCGGTGAGTACGCACAAGCCCAGCAGCCCCTGTCCAAAGCCACCCAATTCGCTCGGCACCTGCAGACCAAGCAGACCGGCGTCGGCGAAGGCTCGCATCGAATGGGCGGGCCAGCGGCATTCAGCGTCAACCTCGGCAGCCAGCGGCGCGATGACGGTTTCGGCCAGATCGGTGGCGACGCGCTGCAATTCTACGAGCTGAACGGGAAGCAAATGGTCCATGAAACTTCCTCGAATCAAGGGAGGCCGGCATCCGCCAGGGTGGATATCAGACCGTAGAGGTCAGGTATTGTTCTGACCTGCATCTCGCGGGAGCGTTGTGCAATAACGGTGGTCATACTCGCATGACTTCAATGACCAGGGGCAATCGGCCCACACTGCTTCGCCTCGGTTTCGCCCTGCTGGTCGGTGCGATGCTGACGGCTGGTGCGCGAGCCGAGACAGACAATATGCACATCCTCATCGGCAGCTACACGCACGACAGTGACAGCCCGGGCGTGCTGCGCCTGCGCTTCGATGCCGCGACCGGGCAGATCGACCCAACACCTCTACAGACACTCGCCAGTGACAACCCGTCCTGGCTGGTGCTGGATAAAGAACGTGGGCGCCTCTATGCCACCAACGAGAACGGCCCGGCCCACGATGACCCGGTCGGCCGCGTCAGCGCCTGGCAACTCGATGCTGCCAGCGAACATAAGCCAATCGGGCAGAGCATCAGTCTAGGCGACGAGCCGACCCATGCCAGCCTGAGCCATGACGGTCGCTACCTGTTCATCAGCAACTACGGCTCGCGACCAAACCCGGGCGGCAGCCTGGCCGTGATGCCACTGGCCGAGGATGGCCGCCCCTTGCCGGTCACACAGATCGCTGCACATCCATCGAGCGGCGTGCATCCCGAACGCCAGCAGTCGGCCCATGTGCATTCCGCCGTGCCGAGCCCGGACGGCCAGCGCCTGCTGGTCAGTGACCTGGGCGCCGACCGGGTGTTCATCTACCGCTACGACCCGAGCAATGCCGAACGCCCGCTGCAGCCCGACGAGCCCGCCAGTGTCGAGCTGCCAGCCGGCAGCGGCCCACGCCACCTGGTATTCCACCCGAGCGGCAAGCACGCCTACCTCGCCCTCGAACTGAGCGCGCAGGTTGCCAGCTTCGACTACACCGATGGCAAGCTGACCCGCCGGCAACTGCTGGACCTGAAAGAAACCGGCAGCGATGTGCGCCATTCGCCAGGTGCGATCCATACCTCTGCCGACGGTCGTTTCCTCTATGTCAGCGACCGCGGCGACTACAACCACATCATCGTCTTCACCATCGACAACGATGGCGCGCTGCGAGAAATCCAGCGCCGCCCGAGCGAAGGCCGCGAGCCTCGGGAGTTCGCCATCACCCCCGGACGGGCGCTTCATGCTGATCGCCAATCAGCTGAGCGATAGCCTGGTGGTGCTCCGCCGTGACCCGGACAGCGGAAAACTCGGCAAGACCCTGCAGACGCTGCCGGTGGGGCGACCCTCGGATATCAAGTTTCTGCCCCGAACTGAGCGGAGCAAGTCAGGACAATAGGCTGACCACCGCGAAACGGCTGATGTTGGCCTGAGCGACTACCGTCTGGGTGACCGCGGCGTAGCTGGACGGGCTGCGTTGCATCAGGTTGAAGACTGAGTGTGAAAAATCCTTCGCCCATTGCTGCTCATCGACATCGGCCTGTTGCGCCAGGAATTCGCGGATCTCGCGCTGACGCTGACCAAGCTGCTCACGCAGCGCGCCGACCTTCTCCAGCCCGGCCACCACGGTATCGAGCATGCGCCGCAGTTCACGCAGCGAATCCAGCGCCGGTTCTTCGGGGAGCTTCAGCAACTGCTCTTCATTGCTCTGTACACGCTGGAAGCGGCCCTTGGCGAAGAGTTTGTCCTCGCCCTGCACCGCCAGCTGGCCCTTTAGCTGCTGCCAATCGCTTTCCCGCGCCGAGAACCTGAGCCGGCCACTGTCATCAAGTTCGGCGCGGATACCGGACTGTCCGAGGCTGCCATTGAAGCGGCGCAGGATCTGTTCATCGTTCATGTCATCGTCGAACACCACCGCCACCGGCTCGGCCAGCTGGCGGCCGCCGCTGAACAGCAACGTCTCGCGCCCGGACTGGCGGATGGCCTCGAGCGATTCCAGGCCCTGCAGGCTGAAGCGGCTGCGCACCGGCTCGCTCAGGCGCAGCTTCAGCGTCGCATCCAGCGAGTTGGCCGAACGCTTGCTGCGCTCACGCAACAGCTGCTCCACTTCCTGCATGGCATGCCGAATCGCATCCGGCCCGGTATTCGAGGTCGGCGAGCTGATTTCACGACTGAGGCTGAGCTTGAGCTGGGAAAGCTTGCCGTGCAGGTCATTCAGGTAGCTTTCCGCCGACTGCATGGAAGACAGCTGCTGATTGAGCTGCAGGCTGAAGCTGGTGCTCTTCTTGTTGGCGGTTTCCGCATGCGCGGCATCACCCTGCACCGGCAGCCGTCGCGGCGGCGTGGGTACGTCCGGAAGCAGAGCTTGCCGCCGCTCATGGGGGTTGATGGCGGAAACGGCGGGAAGCGGCTTGCCAATCTTCATTCAAGCGTTCCTCGCTTAGAGCATGCCGAACAGCGATAGGCCATTGATCTTCAGATAGGTCTTCTGGGTGGCCTGCAGGGACAGCTGGTAGTTGTTCAGGTCGATACTGGCGCCGGCATAGTCCAGACGCGACAGCTCGCCGTCGATCTTCTGATTCACCAACGAGACGTCCTCATTGCTGCTGCTGAGCAGCGTCAGAGTGTTCTGCCGCCCGCCGAGGTCAGTCACTGCACCGAGCAGCCGGACATGGGTGGCGTCCAGGTTGTCCATGGCCGCTGTGATCTGCGCACGCACGGCCGGGTCGGTGGAATCCAGCGCCGGATCCTTGAGAACCTGCACCAGGGCGCGCAGCTCGTTGAGCATGCCGACGTCAGCGCCGAAGATCTGCGCAGCGGTGACGTTCTCCTCCACCAGCACGCCGTTGGCCACTGCCGCCTGGCGATGCTGGTCGTTGCCCTGTAGTACGTAGGCACCGCCGACCAGAGCGACGGCCGGCTGATTGGAACGGGTGCCGGCGAACAGGTAGCGGCCTTCCTCGTCACGCACGTTGGCGAAGCTCAGCACGGTGCCTTCCAGCGACTCCAGCTCATTGGCGATGGCCGACAGGTCTGCATCGGTGTTGCTGCCATTGGCCGCCCACAGCAGCAGATCGCGGATGCTCAGCATGCTGTCCGAGGCTGCCTTGAGGTTCGCCTCCTGCTTGGACAGGTTGCCGGAAACGTTGGCGATGTTGGTGCGGTACTGCGTCAGGCTGGCTTCCTCGCGCTGGATACGCAGCACACGGACCGCGGAGATCGGGTCATCGGACGGCACCAGCATGCGCTCGCCGCTGGCCATCTGCTGCATCAGCTTGCCGAGCTTCTCCGAACTGTTGTTCAGCGAGCCGTGCATCATTGCGGTGATCTGGGCATTGGAAATGCGCATGTGTCTTTCTCGTCAGTCGGGTCGAGCGGGTGCCGCTCAGAACATGGCCAGCACGGCCCTGAACAAATCGTTGGAAGTACTGATGACTTTCATATTGGCCTGGTAGGCCTGCTCATAGGCCATGAGGTTGACCGCCTCTTCATCCAGATTGACCGCACTGACGCTGTCGCGCTGGGCCTGCGCCTGCTCGGCGACGACCGCGGCGGCTGCCAGGTCGGCCTTGTTCTGCCGGCTGGCGCTGCCGACGCGGCCGACCAGCCCGGCATAGGCGTCGTTGAGCGGAACATCGCTGCCGGCCACGTTAACCTTGGCCGACTTTAGCTCCAGCAGCGCCAGCAGATTCTCGTTGTTGCCGACTTCGCCGGTGCCAGTCTGGCCAGCGGAGGAAAACGCCAGCTGTTCCGGGGTCAGAGCGGTCACCGCGAGCATGCCGCTGGTGCTGCCAGGTGTGTAGACGAACAGCGGCTGGCCCGGGTTGCCGGCCAGGTCGAAGCCGCCGGCCAGGGTGTCGTTGACGCTCTGCGCCAGGGCAGCAGCCATATCGTGCAGGTCCGCCTGGGCCGGGCGTAGCGCGCCGTACTCCATGTCGTAGAGCGCACCGAGCGAGCCGCCAAGGCCCTGCTGCACCAGCGGGAAGGTGGTCTTGGCGAATACCAGGGTCAGTTCCTGCTCGCCGGCCAAGTTTTGCTCCACCCGCAGCTGACCGGCCGTGGAGCCCGCAACCAGAGGCTGGCCGTTGGCCAGGGAAACCGTCAGCGTGCCATCGGCGACTTCCTGCACGCGGATTCCGGCGTACTGGCTGAGGTCCTTGATCAGGTTCTCGCGGTAGTCGCGCAGCGTGGCGGTATCCCGCCCGGCCGACTCCATCTTGAGGATCTCGGCATTCAGTTCGGCAATGTTGCCAGACAGCCCGTTGATCTCGCTGACCATTGCCACGCGCTGGCCCTGCAGCGCATTGAGCTGCGTGCCGATGTTGCCGTTCAGGCCGTTGAAGCGCTGCGCCAGTTGCTTGGCCTCGCCGATGATCTGCTGACGCAGGGCGATGGATTCGGGCGTCGAGCTGGCTTCGCTGAGCGCGGCGAAGAAGTTGTCCAGGCCAACGCTGACACTGGACCCTTCGCTATGGATCAGGCCTTCCAGCGCCGACAGGTACTGCTGGCTGGTGCCGTAGTAGTTTTTGTCGGTGCTGGCGCGCCAGAGCTGCTGATTCTGGAAATCGTTGGACAGCCGGCGGATGCTGCTGACCTGCACGCCGCCGCCGATGCTGGTGGCAGTCTGGCCACCGACCGAGTGCATCTCCGGCGCCAGGCGGCTGAAACCGGGCGTGTTGACGTTGGCGATGTTCTGCCCGGTCGCGGTAAGGGCGATCTGGGAGGCACGTACACCGCTGTAGCCAATCTGACTCAAGATGCTCACGACAGGACTTCCTTCGACTCGATCCGGATCGGTTGCGCGAACGCCACCGATAGATGGCGGGCGACAACCGGCTGCTGCCTATCCAAGGCGACTGCAGCGGGCGTGTTATTAAGCGACGCGGATGTCAGCTGCTCGGCGCTGACGCTCGTGCCCTGAGTCATCGCCAGCGTTTGCGCCTGATTCAGGCGCTCAGATGCCGCCAGACTGACCTGCACGACCTGCGGCCAGCGCGCCTGTTGTGACGGCAGCGCGGCCTGTGGCGCGCGCTCCTGGCTGTTGGCAGCCTGCAGATCCTTGAGGATGTTGCGCGTGTAGTTGCGGGTTTCCTGGTACGGAATCTTCTGTATCCAGCTGGCCGCATCGATTTCGCCACGGCGCGGATCGCCATGGCTCTTCAGCCACTCGTCGACCTTGCCAGGGCCGGCGTTGTAGGCCGCCAGCGCCAGTGCCTGGTGGCCGTCGTAGCGATCGAGCATCTTGTTCAGGTACGCGCTGCCGAGGCGCTTGTTGTACTCGGCATCGCTGGTCAGGCGCGCTTCGTCGAACGGCAGGCCGAGTTCGGCAGCCATGTCGCGGGCGGTGCCAGGCATCAACTGCATCAGCCCGCGCGCGCCCTTGGGCGAAACGGCGGCGACGTTGCCGCTGGATTCGTGCTTGATGACGCTATCCACCAGCGCGCGGAAGCCCGCCTTGCCCGCCGCCCAGGCGTTGTCCAGCGCATCGACGCCGCGCTGCCAGGTACCACGCAGCGCATGCTGGCCGCCCTGCCCGGCACTGGCCAGACCGAGCGCGGCAGGCGCCGGCGCGGTGCCGCCCAGCCCACCGGAGAGCTGCTGCACCAGCATGTCGGCAATCCCGGTTTGACGCTTGCCGGCCAGGGTCTCGGCGAGCACCTCGTCGTAGAAGTCGCGCATGGTGTCCAGCTCGCGACTGCGCATCGGGTTGCCGGCTGAAAGCACGTCGCCGGCCTTGCGCATCTGCTTGAGGATCTGCTGCAGGAACATGGCCTCGAACTGCTCGGAAACCATCTCCAGCTGCTGCCTGCGCGCGGCGCTCGGACCGTCGTGGCGCGCGCGCATGGCATTGAGGTGTTGCGGTAGGGAAACGATGCTCATGGTCGGCCTTACATCACGATCAGTTCGGCGTTCAGCGCGCCGGCGCGTTCCAGCGACTGGAGGATGCTCATCACATCATCCGGGGTCGCGCCCAGGCTGTTGATGGTGCTGATGATGCTTTCCAGGCTGGCGCCTTCGGGCCACTTGAACATGGCGTTGCGCTCCTGCTCGACGGCGACGTCCGATTGCGGCACCACCGCGGTCTGACCCTGGGAGAAGGGCCCCGGCTGGCTGACCTGGGGCCGCTCGCTGATGGTGACGGTGAGCGAACCATGGGCGACCGCGGCGGCCTTCACTCGCACGCCCTCGCCGACCACCACGGTGCCGGTGCGGCTGTTGAACACCACCTTCGGCCGCACGCGGCCTTCTTCAACGTCCAGGCGTTCGAGCATGGCCATGAAACTCATGCGCTGGGTGCTGGTGACCGGTGCACGAATCGAGATCTTGGTGGCATTGAGCGCGGTGGCGGTGCCCTTGCCGAAGTAGGCATCGACCGCATCGACCACGCGGGTGACGGTCTGGAAGCTCGGCTGGCGCACATTGAGCATCACGTCCGGGCGCTCGGTGAAATCGGTGGGAATCATCCGCTCCACCGTCGCGCCGTTGGGGATCAGCCCGCTGTTGGAGGTATTGATCGCCACCTTGGAACCACTGGCACCCTCGGCATTCACCCCGCCGACCACCAGCGCGCCCTGGGCCACGGCATAGACCTCGCCGTCGACACCCTGCAGCGGGGTCATCAGCAGCTGGCCGCCGCGCAGGCTCTTGGCGTCGCCCAGCGAGGACACGGTGACATCGACGCTCTGCCCCGGGCTGTAGGACGGCGGCACCGTTGCGGTTACGGTCACCGCGGCGACGTTCTTCAGCTTCGGGTCGACGTTGGCCGGCAGGTTGATGCCGAACTGCTTGATCATGTTGGTCACCGAGTGGCTGGTGAACTTCACCTGATTCTTGTCACCGGTGCCATCAAGGCCGACCACCAGACCGTAGCCGATCAGCTGGTTGCCGCGGATACCCTCGATATCCACCAGGTCCATCAGCGGTACGGCCTGTGCCGGCAATTGCCAGCACAGCGCAACGGCGGCGAAAAACAGCTTCACGGATTGCATGGGTCAGCTCGCTTAAAGAGGGAACAGCGGCGACGCGAAGAATCGCGTCAGCCAGCCAGCCGAGTTGCTGTCGTTGAGCACACCGCGGCCCGCGTAGGAAATCTTGGCATTGGCCACGCTTTGCGAGGACACCTGGTTGTAGCGGTTGATGTCGTCGATGCGCACCAGGCCGGTCAGGCGGATGTACTCGTCGCCCTGATTCAGGCGCAGGGCCTTTTCGCCCTTGATCAGCAGCGTCCCGTTCGGCAGCACGCGGTGCACGCTGACGGCGATGGAGCCGCGCAGGGTGTTCTGCTGTGAACTCTTGGCCGAGCCCTTGAAGTCGCGCTCGCCAGAGGCCGAGGTTTCCACGTTCGGGTAGGTCTTGCCCAGAACGGTGGGCACGCCGATGCCGACGCTCGATTCCTTGCCGAAGCTGGTACCGGCGCTCTTGCTCGACTGGGTGGACTCGTCCAGCACCACGGTGAGGATGTCGCCGACCCGCACCGCACGCCTGTCGCTGACCAGCGAGCCGCCGTAGCCGGAGCGGAACAGGCCGCCGCCGGTGGTCGGTGGCAGGCTGTAGTCGAGTTCCAGCGGCTCGTATTCGCTGGAATCCTCGTCGGGCAGCAGCTCGTCGAAACTGGCGCAGCCGCCGAGCAGCAGAAGGGCGAACAGGAGGGCGATCGGCTTCATCGGCATCACACGGTCTGGTTGAGGAACTGCTGCATGCCGCTGGCAGCGTCGAGGACCTTGGCATTGGCCTCGTAGGCACGCTGGATGGCGATCATCGCCACCATTGCTTCCACCACCTGCACGTTGGAGCCTTCCAGCACGCCTTGCTTGAGCTGGCCAAGGCCTTCCTCGCCCGGCACGCCCTCCACCGGCTCGCCACTGGCGACGGTTTCGCGATAGAGGTTGCCGCCCAGCGCTTCCAGTCCACCCGGGTTGGTGAAGTTGACCAGGGTGATCTGCCCCAGCTCGGATGGCAGGTTGTCGCCGGCCAGCACCGCAGTAACGATGCCATCGCTGCCGACGGTGAAGCCGGTGCTGCCTTCGGGCACTTCGATCGCCGGGTTCAGCGGCAGGCCCTGGGCGTTGACCATCATGCCTTCGGCGTTGAGCTGGAACTGGCCGTTCTCGGTGTAGAAGATGTCGCCGTTGGGCGACTCGACCTGAAAGAAGCCGCGCCCGACGATGGCCAGATCCATCGGCTGCCCGGTGGTCTGGATGCTGCCTTCGGTGAACACCTTCTGCGTGCCGGCGACGCGCACGCCGCTGCCCAGCTGGATGCCGGAGGGCACGGTGTTGATTTCGTCGGCCTGGGCGCCCGGCTGCTTCTCGATGACGTAGAACAGGTCTTCGAAGACTGCGCGATCACTCTTGAAGCCGTTGGTGTTGACGTTGGCCAGGTTGTTGGCGACGGTGGCCATGGCCTTGTCCTGAGCGGCCAGGCCGGTCTTGCTGACCCAAAGTGCGGAATTCATGCGTTATCTCCCGATCAGCTGCCGCGGATCATTCGGTTGCCAGCGTCGGAAAGGTCCTCGGCGGCTTTCATCATCTTCACCTGGGTTTCGAACAGGCGGTTCAGGCTCATGGTCGAGGCCAGCTCGTCGATCGCCGAGACGTTGCTCGACTCGAGGAAGCCGCTGACCAGCCGCACGTCCTCGCTCGGCTGCGCCGGCTCACCGTCGCGGGTCACCAGCAGGCCGGCCTGGTTCTTCGTCAGGTTGGCTGCCGGCACGTCGACCAGGCGGATGCGGTCGACCTCGGCCATCATCCAGTCGCCGGGAGCCATCACCGAAACGGTGCCGTCATTGCCGATTTCCATGCGGTCGTACTCCGGCAGCACAATCGGGCCGCCCTCGCCGAGTACCGCGCGACCGTTAAGCGTCAGGCGCCCTTCGGCATCCACCTGCATGCTGCCCTGGCGGGTGTAGGCCTCGCCTTCGCCGTCCTGCAGCACGATCAGGCCGGTGCCCTTGACCGCGAAGTCCAGCTCGCGACCGGTGGCCATCAGCGGGCCGGCGGCCAGACTGACGCCGTTGTTCTCGATCAGCGCCATGTGCCGGCTGTCATAGCCGTAGCCTTCCACCGCCACGGCCTGAGCGCGTTCCAGATCGGCGCGAAAGCCGGGCGTATTGACGTTGGCCAGGTTGTTGGAGCGCACCTGCAGCGACATCATCGTGCGGCTGGCGGCCGTCATCGCGGTGTATCCCAAGCGATCCATGGGTCAGCCTCAGATTGCGTTGAACAGGACCTGGGTCAGTTCCTTGTTGGTGGAAATGACCTGAGTGTTGGCCTGGTAGTTACGCTGGCCTTCCATCAGGCCTACCAGCTGCTGCGTCAGATCGACGTTGGAGCTTTCCAGCGCACCGGACGCTAGAGTGCCGTACTGACCGACACCCGGGGCGCCGAGCATCGCCGCGCCGGAGGCAGCGGTTTCGGTCCAGGCGGTGCCGCTGATGTTCTTCAGGCCTTCGGCGTTGACGAAGCTGGCCAGTACCACCTGGCCCTGCAGCATGCGCTCGCCATTGGAGTAGCTGGCGTAGACCTTGCCGTCCTTCTCCACGGTCATGCCGGTCTGCTCGCCGGCCGCATAGCCGGTGGCGCGGTTGTTGGTGACGCTGAACTCCGAGCCGTACTGGCTGGTGCCGCTGTAGTCGAGCTGGATGGCCAGCGGGGCCACGCCACCGGTCAGCGGAGCAGCCAGTGGCACCGTACCGATCGGGGTGGCCAGCACGCCGGCGGTGTCGAAGGTCAGCGCCTGCGGGGCGCCCGCCAGGGCTGCGCCGTCGACGTAGTAGTGGGCATTCCAGCTGTTGTCGCCAGTCTTGACGAAGTACTGCGTCAGGGTGTGTTCCTTGCCCTGGGAGTCGAACAGCTTGGTGGTGTAGGTGGAGTTGTAGCTGTCCGCCGCCAGCGGGTCGAAGGCCACGGTCGGCACCTGCTGGTTCGCGTCCAGGTTGGCGACGAAGCTCAGCGCATCGGTGGCGCGGGCCGGGATGCCGCCGGAGCGCAGCTGCAGGTCACCGACGGTACCGGTCTGCAGGTTGCCGGTGGCGTCGGCGGGATAGCCCTGCAGGCGCTGGCCGAGGCTGTTGGTGATGTAGCTGTCCTTGTCGGTGCCGAAGATGCCGGCACGGGTGTAGCCGACGTCACCGTTGCTGGCGCGGGTGACGAAGAAGCCGCCACCGGAAATGGCCAGATCGAGGGTGCGGTTGGTCGAGGTCAGGGCGCCGCCCTGGCTGATGCTCTGGGTGGTGCCGATCACTTCCACGCCCATGGCCTGGGTTTCGGCATACAGGCTGCCGAAGTTGGTGCGCGAGGACTTGAAGCCCACGGTGCCGGAGTTGGCGATGTTGTTGCCGATGGTGTTGAGTTGCTCGTTGACGGCGGACAGGCCGGTCAGGGCGATATTGAAGCTCATGGTTGCGTCTCGACTCTGCTGGATGGAGGTTCGGTGGCTGGCCGCCGCGCTCAGGCGCTGCCGGTACCGAACTCGAGAATGTTGTAGAACGGCACCGAGCCGACCCCTTGGATCTGCAGCACAGGACCCTCGGCGCTGACACGCACGTTGCCGACCGTGCCGGCGACTTCCACCTGCGGGAACTCGCCGTTGTCCGACTCGATCACCACGCTGTACTGGCCGGCCGGCAGGCCGAGGCGCTGCGGATCGATATCGAACGGCACCTGTCCGGGAGAGCGGGCGCCCAGTTCGATGGTGGTCTTCAGGCCGTTGGAATCGGTCAGCACCACCGCTGTACGGTTGGAGGCATGCGCCAGGGTGAATTGCCCCTGCACTGGCTGGCCGGCCAGCTGCAGGCTATCCACCGCCACCCGCACCTGCTGACCGACCAGGCCGGCAGCGGTCAGGGTCTGCAGGTTGTCCATCAGCACCAGATTGTTCTGCGCCAGGCTGGTCATGTTCTCCATGCTCTTGACCTGGGACATCGCCGAGAACTGGTTGAGGAACTCGGTGCTGTCGACCGGCTTTGTCGGGTCCTGATACTTAATCTGGGCGACCATCAGGCTGATGAAGTTGTTCTCCATCGTGGTGGCGTCGCTGACGTTCACGGCGCGCTTGACCTGATCGATCGTGTTGCCGGCCAGGCTGGCGTCCAGCGCGGAGTTGACGCTACTCATCAGACTTCTCCCAGGCGCAGCAGGCTCTGCTGCATGCTCTTCACACGGTTGAGCACCTCGACACCGGTTTCGAAGCTGCGAGTGGCCGACATCATGTCGGTCATCTCCTCGATTTCGTTGATATCGGGGTAATAGACGTAGCCTTCGCCGTCGGCCAGCGGATTGCCCGGCTCATAGCGACGCTTGGGTTCGGCGCCCGAGGTAACCACGTCGAGCACCTGCACATGGGCGCCGCCCAGGCCGACGCCGCGGGTCAGCGAGTTGTTCTCGTACACCGCGGCGAACATCGGCTTGCGCGCCTGGTAGACGTCGGCAGGGTTGTTGGCCGCTGAGTCCGTATTGGCCAGGTTGCTTGCCACGGTATTCAGCCGCACGGTCTGCGCGTTCATCGACGAACCGGCGATGCGGTAAATGGAATCGAATGACATCAGCGGCCCTCGATGGCTTGCTTAAGGCCACGAAATTTCATGGTCAGGAAGGTCAGGCTGGTCTGGAAATCCATGGAATTGCGCGAAAACTGCGCCTGCTCGACCGACAGCTCGACGGTGTTGCCGTCCTGCGAGGCCTGGGTCGGTACGCGATAGAGCATGCGCGGGTCGCTGCCAGCGATGCTCAGGCGCGACGAGGCGCCATCGTCCAGGCGCTGCATTTCGACGCCAAAGTCGATGTCGCGGGCCTGAAAGCCCGGGGTGTCCTCGTTGGCCAGGTTCGCCGCGAGGATCTCGCTGCGCTGCATGCGCAAACCCAGCGCGCGCTCGTGAACGCCGATGGCGTCGTCAATCCGTATACTCATTCGCCGATACCCTTGAAGCATGAGCGGTGTGATAACCGACCATCGCTTTTGCAGCATTCGTGCCGGCCCGCTAACGCATAGGTAACTCGTTGTTTTCAATCAATAAAAACGCAATGCAACGGCGCATCCTCAACACCCTGCTTCCGCATCGAGCGCAGCGTGACGACGGAAGCGGAAAACGCACTTCCGCCTGGGCGATCCTGCTGTTGTTGCCAGGGCTGGCCTGCGCACAAGGCGGTGCCGATCTACAGATCCGTCAGGCCGTGGACCAGCACCTGCACGCTGCGCTGCAGCGCGAAGCGAAGCGGCAGGACTGGCAGGGCGCCCGCCTGACCCACGACACCAGCCTGCCGGCCAGCGCCGCGCGACTGCCCGAATGCGGCGAGCCGCTCCAGATTCGCGAAACAGGCGGCAGCCAGTCGCTGCTCGATCGTCAGCGCCTGACCATCCGTTGTGCGCAAGCGAATGGCTGGACGCTGGAAGTCACCAGTCAAACCAGCGTGTGGCTGCCGGCGGTGCATGCCCAGGGCATCATCGAACGCGGGCAGACGATCGGGCGGGACGACCTCAAGCTCGAGCCGATCAATATCGGCAAGGCCCAGCGCGGTTATTTCAATCGCCTGGAAGAGGTGCAGGGCATGGCCGCGAAACGACGCATCCGCGCCGGCCAGACACTTACCCCATCGCTGCTGGCGCAGCCACTGGCCGTCAAGCGCGGCCAGCCGGTAAAGATCGTCGCCAGCCAGGACGGCATCGAGGCATCCACCAGTGGCGAGGCACTGAGCGATGGCCAGCCGGGTGAGGTGATCCGGGTACGCAACGTACGCAGCGGCAAGGTGATCGATGCGCAGGTGGTGGAAGATGGCGTGGTGACCAGTACGTTCTAGCCGTGACGCTGTATGCGCCCCATCGGCGAACTCTTCCTGATCGCACAGGCCCGACGTGAGCAGGCCCGGCCCTACGCATTCCAAATGCAAACGCCACATCGAAAAATTTTGACGTCAGGATTTAATCCTTCGCCAGGTGCTGTCGCCTTACCCTTTCAGCAGGCAGTCAAGCCAGCTCCTAACAGCCCAATCGCACGAAGGATGATCACCATGGCTCTGTCCATTCACACTAACTACTCCGCCCTGACCACCAACACCGCACTGAACAAGTCCAACAACGCACTGGCCACCAACCAGCAGCGCCTGGGCACTGGTCTGCGCATCAACAGCGCCGCCGACGACGCTGCCGGCCTGCAGATTGCCACTCGCCTGAACGCACAGAGCCGTGGCATGGGTGTTGCCATGCGCAACACTGGCGACGCCATCTCCATGCTGCAGACTGCCGAAGGCGCGTTCAGCGAGATGACTGACATCATGCAGCGCATGAAGGATCTGGCCACTCAGGCTGCGAACGACACTAACAGCGACGACGACCGTACCTCCCTGAAGGCCGAATTCGACGAGCTGGGCAAAGAACTAACGAACATTGTCGACAACACCAAGTACGCTGGCGAGGCCCTGTTCGCCGCAGGTGGCAAATTCACCGCGGCCATCACATTCCAGATCGGTGCCAGCAGTGCCGAAACTATGGAGCTCAACGCCAGCACTAGCCTGACAGCCGTCACCACCGCCATCACCACCGTCAAGGCAGAAGCCCTCGACGACGCCACTAATGCCGGCAGCGCCATAGATGAGCTGGAAACTGCTCTCGATGCGGTCGGCAGCATGCGCGCCACCCTCGGTGCCAACATCAACCGCCTGAACCACACCAACAACAACCTGGCCAACATGAAGGACAACACCGAGATGGCCAAGGGCCGGATCATGGATGCTGACTTCGCAGTAGAAAGCGCCAACATGAGCAAGAATTCCATGCTCATGCAGTCGGGCATCTCCATGCTCAAGCAAGCCGGCCAGATGCCAGGCATGGTCATGGGCCTCCTGGGCTGATGATCGCTGGGTCGGCCAGCACATGGCCGACCTGACTCGCTGCAATGAAAAACGCCCCGACTGGTTCGGGGCGTTTTTGTTCGTGCGTTAGAAACACCGCCATCCGACTAATGGCTATTACCGATCAAAACCCCAAAAAACGCACTAGCGCTCCCCTCCAAAGCCGCGCACGACGCGACCTCCAGCGACTTTCAATAGTGACTACCAGGTCGAAAAAGCACCTAAAGATGTCACATGGCCATCATAGACGACAGCTATGAGCCTGATTAGTTCTCTTGTAAGTTCAAAAAAACGGCGTCAACATACTGCCTACTGGTTCGCGTTTTACTATTGCTCGCTATCACACTAATACCATCCGCTTCTCAGGGCACCATGACTTCATCTCTGACCATGAAGGCCACCGATGGCACTGTCTGTCCGCTCCTGAAGAGTGGTCGCGAAGGCTGCCTGGTTCGCTTCGATCGCTCCCTCTATCAGCTGTCGCTTTCCACCGGCGATGCGGTAGAAAAAGTAGACCTTGGATTTTCCGGTAGTCGGGTTCTGGAACGCCTGCTGCAAGTGCCCGGCGAGGTCGTTTCGCGCGAGGAACTGCTGAGCTACGCGTGGCAGGAACGTGTGGTTGGTCAGGGCAGCCTGAACCAGCAGATCTACACCCTGCGCCAGGTGCTGGGCGATGCTGACAGCCAGATCATCCAGACCCTGCCGCGCCGGGGCTACCTGTTCAACCCGAACTACCTCGTCAGCGTCGAGAATGCCCCGCTGCAACCTGCTCCGATACACGCCGAACAGCCTACGACGGCACTGCCGCTCCCACATCAGGCACCGCGGCGCTCTACTTGGCTCGCGCCGACGATGCTCGGGACTGCTGTAGCGCTACTGCTGGGGATCGTCGCTTTGGGGTATCGCTTCATGCATGCGCCCAAGGGTTCGCTGACCTACACCCATTCCATCGGCCAGCTCGAAGTGCTGTACGTGGAAAAGAGCCAGCAGATGCTGGACAAGATGATGCAGGAGACCCGCCTGCTGGTGGCCAGCGTTGCCGGCATGAGTTCGCGTCCGGGTCGCCTGATCGTGAACATGTCCCCAGGCTTCTACGAGCTGCGCTGCCTGCAAAACGATGGCCGGATCAACTGGCTGAAGGTTCACCGTAGCCAAGTGAACGCGATTCCGAACGAAACACTGCAAGGGTGTCTGCGATGAATTCCTCTTTCGAGACCGGCACGGCGAGCAAACGCATGCTGCGCGTGATGGTGCCGACTGCATTGGCGCTATGGGCCTTCGTTGCGATGGGCACGACCACCAACTACAGCGCCAACCTCGACGGACGATATTCCTCGACTGGCCAGGTACTGCTTAGCAATGGTCAGCTGTCTCCGGTCAGCCAGAGCGTGGTGTTCACCGACGGTCGCTTCTATTCCATGACACGCAACAGCGAAGCCATCGCCGAAGCGTCCGGCCGGGTCGAAACCGATTTTCTCGGTCGTGCGCGACTGATCGTTGAGCAAGGCGAGATCAGCGGCTTAAGCGCTGCCAGCGAACTGGATGACGAGCTGATCTTCAATCTGTTCTATGGCAAACACAAAGGTGCACGCATCACCCTGGAGCAGGTGGGCGCCTGCCTCTATGGCATCGAAACACAACAGGTCTACTGCGCCGATCATCTGGTTGCTCATCGCTGACACCAAGCAGCGCACGGGCAGCCGTGCGCCGCGTGCGATGATCAAATCCCGGCGCCATCCGGGCCGCTGTAGCTGGCGCCCTTCTCGGAGAAACGCACCTTGCCGTAGCTGTCGCCGAACAGCTCCTTGTATAGCGACTCCGCCGAATCGGTCAGCAAAAGGATTTCCACCCGTCTGTTGGCACCGTCTTCCGGCGTATCAGGGCGCAGGGGCATGACGTCCGCCTGCGCGGTAACCTGCAATACCGACCGACTCGGCAAGCCGGCACCCACCAGCACGTTGCGCGCACGCAAGGCGCGGTCACCGGACAGATTCCAGTTGTCATAGCCTGATTGCAGCCGGTACGGCGTGGCATCGGTGTGGCCGCTGATGATCAACTTGTTCTCGACCTTGGCCAGCACGCCAGCCAGCACACCGAGCAGCCGCGCGAAATGCGGATTGAGCACGGCGCTGCCGCGCTGGAACATGAAGCGTTGCTGGTCATCCTTGATCAGGATACGCAGCCCCTGCGGCACCACGTCGACTTCCAGGTTCGCCAAGGCATCAACCTGCCCGGCAACCTCCTGCATCAGTGCCGCCAACGCCTGCAGCTCGGCCGTCGAAGCATAGCGGCGGCTGCCGACCTCGGATGTTTCGCCCTCCCTTCCCGCAGTCTCGACACGCTGACGCTCTGGCTCATCCTCATCCCGCGCCTGTCGCACCGGCACGCCATCGAGTTCCAGCGGCGAGGTGCTGGTGCCATCGAAGATCCCGGCACCGCCATCGACCAGCGGATTGCTCTCCTGCTCACCGAAAGCCGGATTGGTCAGGTTCATCTGCGGCTGAATGATCCACAGCACCATGAACAACGCCATCATCGCCAGGGTGAAGTCGGCGAAGGCCACCTTCCAGGCACCGCCATGTTCGTCGTCGTGGCCCTTCTTGCCGCGACGCTTGATGATGATCTCGTGCTCGCCGCCTGCGCCGCCCTTGCCTCTGCTTCTCATGCGGCGTCCCTTTCTTCCTCATACTGGGTGACCCATTTTTCCAGCTGGCGGAAAGCGGGCTTGACGTCCTGCTCGATCAGCTTGCGGCCGGCGTCCACCGCCAGCAGCGTGGGCTTGCCGGCAACATGGGCGACCAGCGTGGTGCGTACGCATTCGAGCGCCGACAGCTCGGTCTTGATGCGCTGGCTCATGGCATTGGAGAGAGGCTCCATCAGGCAGTAGCAGAAGAAGATGCCGAGAAAGGTGCCGACCAGCGCCGCAGCCACATGAGCGCCAATTTCCGCGACGCTGCCGCCGATGCTGCCCATGGTGATGATGATGCCCATGATCGCCGCGAGAATCCCGAAACCCGGCATCGCTTCACCGATCTTGTGCAGCGAACGCGCCGGCTGCAGCAGGGCGTGTTCCATGGCTTCGAGTTCCTGCTCGAGGAAGCCTTCCAGCTCATGGGCCGTGATCTTGCCCATGGCCATCAGGCGGAAGTTGTCGGCGATGAAGGCCATCAGGTTCTTTTCCTGAAGGATCAGCGGATAGCGCAGGAACAGGTCGCTCTGGTCAGGCTCCTCGATGTGCGAATCGAGCACCTTGAGGCCGCCCACGTCGACCATCTCCAGCAGTTCATAAAGCAGCATCAGCAACTGGCGCTGGAATTCCTCGCCGCGGCGCTGGTAGGCGAAAACGCCCTTGATCTGATGCAGCATCTCGATCAGCACTTCTTTCGGGTTACCCACGACCAGGCTACCGAGTGCCGCGCCGACAATGATGACGACCTCGGCCGGCTGCCAGAGCATGCGCATGTCGCCGTTGGCCATGGCGTAGCCGCCCAGCACGCAACCGATGATGATGAACGCACCTATTACTTTCTGCATGACGTTACTGACTTCTCTCGGTTAGGAATCGGCAGGCCTTGCCGATTGCCTGTTTGCTCAACTGACAGACCCGGGCATCGCTGACTTCCAGCACCAGGGCAATTTCTTTCAGGCTCAGTTCGTGCTGGTAGTACAGCGTGAGCACCAGCCGTTCGCGCTCGTCCAGCCGCGCCAGCGCCTGTGCAAGCAGGCGCTCCTTGATCAAACGCTCCTCGAACAGCTCGGCAGTGTCGGGGAAATGTTCATGGCCGCTCTGCAACAGCTCATCGAGGCTCTCGATGGCTTCGGACGAGTCGGCCCAGAGGAAGGCCTGGTAATCCTTTTCATTCAGCCCGGTGAATGCCTTGATCTCCTCGTCGCTGGGGCTGTGGCCGAGCTGACGGGTGAGCTCGCGAATTGCGTCGCGCACCTTGTGCGCCTGCTGTCTGACCTGACGTGGCCGCCAGTCCTGACGGCGCAGCTCATCGAGAATGGCGCCGCGGATGCGCAAGGCGGCGAAGCGGCCGAACTGCTCGTCCGGTTCGCCGTAGCGGCGCAGGCCTTCAAGCAGCCCGATCATGCCGATCTGCTCCATGTCCTCGCGGTCGAGCACCTGATTCGCCTGCAGCGAAAGCTGGCGCACGATGCGCTTGACCAGTGGCAGATACTGCATCAGCCAGCGCTGTTCGGCGCCCGGAGCGAATAGAGCGGGGCTCGCCGGGCTGGCGGCGTAGTAGTCGACGGAACAGGTGGCGTTCATGGCGCGGGCCTTTATTGAACGATCATCTTGTTGACCAGGACATGGCGGAACGGCACCACGGCATTCTTGCTGGCAAAGTCGGCGAACAATGCTTCCTCCAGACGTGTCTGCAGTTCGCCAATCGGCATGGCGCGCAGGTCGGCGAACTTCAGCCCAGAGAGGTAGCTGACCACCGAGTTGCGCACCAGCGGCTCGACTTGCTCGAACTTCTTCGGCTCGTCCGATGCCTGCGCCTGCAACGCCAGGTCGAGCACGAAATAACGCTCGCGGCCATCCCCTCGCAGGCTGACGATGACCTTGGATACCGGATAGAACTGGTACTCCACCGGCTCGATGGTTTCGGCGACTACCTCGCCGCCAGCCATGCCGGGCTTGAGCAGCCAGTAGGCGGCACCCACCCCACCGGCAACGGTGATGACATTGAGGAGCAGCATCAGAAGAACCAGACGGGGCGTCGACATAACCAATTCACAATCCTGTAGTTGAAGTTGAGCCGGTCAGACCGTGACCAGTACATCGTTGCCGCGACCGGCCGAACGCCCGGTTCCAGCCCCTGGCACGGCTGCGCTCGCCGGTGTGGTTGCGGCGAGTACCGCATCGCCTTGATGCCCTGGCTGCGACTGACCCTGACGGCCCGACTGGCCGTCGGCACCAACCTGCACGTTGACCTGTACGAAGTGCTGCGCCACCAGCTCCTGGCGCAGACGGTCACTGGTCTGCTGCAGCAGGCGCGCCACATCTGCATGGGCTGCACTGAGCTGCACGGTGAGGCGACCGGACTCATGGCTGAGATGGATCTCCATGCTGCCCAGCTCGGGCGGGTCGAGGCGAATGGTCGCGCTCTGCTGACGTTGCTGCAGTTGGATTTCGACGTGTTCGCGCAGCGCGTGGAGCATCTGCTCGCCCCACTTGGCCTCCGGTGCTTGCAGCTTGAGCAGGCGTTCGGCGCCCTGAGCTACGCTGCTAGCCGGGCGATCAGACAACAGCGGCACTGACTGGCTGCCATCATCAATGCTGGCGAGTTCCCGCAGTTGCTCGACCGGCAGGTCTGCGCCGAGATCGCTTCCTGCTGCACCGACGGCCAGCAGGCTCAACGCTGCACCGGGCTCGATGGCCGGACGCACGACCGGTGCAGCGGGCATCAGCCGGTCGGCGAGCTGCTCGGTCGCTTGCTGGCCCGGCAGGCCAGCGGGCAACGGGGTCACCCGGCCCTGCGATTGTGCTTCGATGACCTCGGCGGCCTGGCCATCTGGCGCGGCGTCTGATGGTTGGGGCGCCACTGGCCAGCCCAGTTGAACCGCCGCCTCACGTGCCTGAACCTGCACCTGCTGCTGATCGAGCATACCCAGCAGCCACTGCTCGGCCGGACCTTGCTCGGCAGCTTCGTCGATACCCGCCTCGGCAACCATTTCCACAAGCGCGGACGGCAACAGCGGGTCCTGCTCCGCCGGGAGCTGTGGCAGCGTATCCATGTCCAGATCCGCGGCTGCACCCAGCATGCGCGCACGAAAATCTATGGCGAAGCCGGTTTGGCCGTCTGCCGCTCGCGCAGCCGCATGACCGCTTAGCGAGGCCGGACGCGGCGGTTGCGTCAACGCTTCCGCCACTGCGGCTGGGGCCGAAGCCGAGATCAACTGCATCACCTGCCGTCTCCCGCCTGGTACATGTCGATTCGTTGATAGGCCGAACGCCCTTCGGCGTACTCCAGGTGATTCACCAGCAGCAGGCGCAAGCGCTCGCACTCCTCGCCACACGCCTTTAACGCCTGCCCGTGCAAGCGCTTGAGCTGCTGCCTGGCGGCCTTTACAGACTCATCCTGCGGCACGCGCGGGAGCTGTTCGAGGCATTGGCGGATCGCCTGGTCGACCTCGCCAACAGCGCGCCAGTCCTGGGCCTGCACTGCCGCGGCCAGCCGTCCGTGCAACGCCCGCAAGCGCTGCTCATCACTTGCGTGCGGCACTGACACCCTCCCAACCTTCACGCAGGGTGCCAAGCAGGTTCACCACCTCGTCCAGCCCTTCCAGCGACAGCGTCACGCTGACGTCGGACAGGCGGTAGATGCAGTACTCGTAGAGCCGCGCCAGTCCCTGCACGACTTCGCCACCGCCTTCCTCATCCAGCGCGCCATTGAGACCGTTGAGGATGTTCATGCACTTTTCAAGCGAGGCGCCCTTCTGCTGGTAGCGCTTGTGCTCGATGTGGCCGCGCGCGCGGGCCAGCTCGTCGAGCAGGCCATCCATCAGCACCAGCACCAGCTCATAGGGCGACGCCGAAGCGGCACGCGCCTCGAGATCCACCGCGCGGTAGCTGTCGTAACTGTCGTTGGGGAGGTAGGTCATCAGAACATTCCGAAGGTCTGCTCCATGTTCTGCATGGTCTGCATCATGGAGGTGAACTGCTTGAGGTAGCGGGAGTAATGGCTGTCGTACTGCTGCTGCAGCTTGTCGAACTGCTCGTTGGCGCGCCGCAGGTTCATGTCCAGGGTGTCCATGCGGTTCTTCAACATGCCGTTGGTACTGGAGGTGTAGCTGGCGACGGTCTTGTCGATGCTGTCGAGCAGGTTGTCCTTGCCGGTGAACAGCGCTTCGAAACCGGCTGGATCCTTCGCTACGGCGGCTTCGAAGCGAGCGGTGTCGATGGTCAACTTGCCGTTGCGATCGGCGCTGATACCAAAATTGATCAGGCTGTTGCCGCCGAAATCGGTACGCAGCAGCGTATTCAGGCGACCTTCGATGGCGCGCACGCTGGAGTCGCCCGCCAACACACCGCGGGCGCTGCTGTCGCTGCCGCTGGCGGTCAGTGAATCGAAACTGGTCATCAGGGCGTTGAAGGCATCGACGAAGCTCTGCGCCTTGCCTTTGGTGGCACTCTTGTCCTGGTCGATGTTGAGTGTCAGAGCCGCATCACCGTCCTTGTGCACCTTGCTGACCGACAGGCTGACGCCCTCGATGACGTTGTCGAAGGTGTTGCTCGAGCTGGTCAGCTCGATCCCGTCTGCACCATTGAAGCTGCCACCCATACGAATGCGCGCATCGGCCGCGCCTGACAGATCGGTGGTCGTGCCGCTCGAATCGGGGCTCAATGAAACAGCGAACGCATTGGCGGCGCCGCTTTCGGCACTGGTCAGCACCAGGTTGACCTGGCCATTGCTGCGCACCAGCGTGGCCTGCACGCCGAGGTAGGCAGTGGCGTTGATGGCCTTGGCCGCGTCGTCGAGAGTGGCGTAGCCGCTCAGATCGAAATCCTGCCCCTTGAGCGTCAACGTGCCGCTCAGGCTGCCGTCGACTAGCCCCTGCACCGCCACCTGCTGTTTGCTGGCCAGCTGCTCGACATAGAACTGATAGCTGCCGGCCTGCGCCTTGGCACCGACCGTGGCACTGACGTAGCCCTCCTGGCTGGTGGTGGCGCTGTTGACCAGCATGGTCGCCTTGCCGGTCTTCAACCCGGAGACGGCGGACTTGAAGGTCGTCAGGGAGGTGCGCAACTTGCTCAGCGCATCACGCTGAGTCTTGTAGTTGCTTTCGTTGCGATTGAGCCGGTCCAGCGAAGACTGAACTTCGTAGGTCGCCAGCTGCGTCGACATCTGCTTTATGTAATTCGAATCTATCGCCATTACCGATCCCCTTCCTGTGCTCTGTAGAGCAAGTTGAGTGCCAATTCACAAATGGTTGATTTATAAGCGTTTTAATCCACATGACGCAGAAGAAACGCTTCCGCCTGGCAGCCTTATGGGGAAACGGGGAAATGCCGTTTCCGCCTGGCTATGCGGCGCAACATCTCTGGGTAAAGGCGACGGTTTGAGGGGGAGCGCTTAAGGCGCATTGCAAAATATCGGCGGGAAGGTTGAGAGACTCTCGCCGATGGTCCTCGGGCGCTCGTGCGGAGCCCAACCCGGGCGCTCGGCGAACAGCATCCGGAGTCTGTTGCGTTCAGCAACTGTGGCGCCGGCAGGTGCCGGACAGCATGCCAACCGGCGGCCGCGCACGGCTCCCACAAGCATTCAGGAGCAAGCGGGCTACAGCAGCTCCGGGTGATGGATACGAGAGTTGGAACAAATCACGTATTACGCCCTATGGGCTTAGTACATCTGTGGCTGATAGAGCCGCGCATCATGACTACCCGCCAGCAGCTGGCCGAGGATCTCGTGATGCATGGCCAGCAGCTTGCCGTTGCGCTCGTTGATCTGCTGGCACTGACAGGCCAGTGCCCCGAGTTGCTGCCAGGACTGGGTAAGGCGCATGGCCTGCTCGGCAGGGTAGGAACCGAGCAGACGCTGCATGCCCTCGGCATCGGCCTGCAGACGGAAGGCACTCAGCACCTTGGCCCGGCGCTGGGCCCGCATGCCGATGGTTTCGACGCGCGTGGTGATCTGCAGATTGAGTCGATCAATCTCTACACTGTCACGCTCGAGCAGGAATGCGTAGAGCGCCTGCATCAGATCGCGCAGGGCCAGGTAATCCTCGCAATCCTGCACAAGGTCGCTGGCGACGACCGCAAGCAGCTTGTCGCGCTGGTTCACGCATCGCTTCCGCGGTGGTAGGCGAGCATGCTGCCGGCCAGCTCGGCGGGATCGCTGGAGATCTCACCGCGCTGCAGGGCCTGCTTGATCGCCGCAACCCGGTCGAGGTCGATTTCCGGCATAGCGCGCAGGGCGTCATGCATCTGCTCCAGCGGAAGGCTGGCAGGTTGGCGCACCAGCGCTTCAGCCGCAGGGCGTGCAGCGGGCTGGCGATTGGTGCTGGCCTCGGCGGCCGGTGTCAGGGCGGGCTTGAAATGCCGGCTGATTTCCATGATTGCGTTCCAACTCGGTGGTTACAGCCAAAGAGGCGACCGCTTGGGCGAAAACCTTAAATCTATTCTGCAGGGCACGGATGGACGGTGCGTCCGACGTTGCTGCGCCGGTCGATTCTGCCCCTTACCCAGCCCCATCGCAAAAACTCAGGCCATTCGATTACGCCACCAGCTCTGCGCGGCCAGGCCGTCCTGGATCTTCTGCTCCTGCTGCGCAAGCAGCTGCTGCCATTGCTGCATCTTGTCATCGATCATGTGCTCGACCACTTTCTCGCTGCGCATGGCCTGCAGCAGCTCGCGCTGAATACGCTCCAGCGCCTGCTCGGCAACCGCCAACTCACGGCGCTGCAGCTCCACCATCTTGTACAGGGTGGCCTTGTAACGCTGCTGGTTGTCGCGCTGCAGTGGTGTGCTCATCGGCACGGAAAAGCCGCACAGGCGGCTCAGGCCGGTGATGTTGTTGCGGTAGCGCTGGCAAAGGTTCTGCTGGTACTGCACGCGGCCGAGCATCTGCCGCACACGGTGGCTGCGCAGGCTGGCCAGGCGGCCGAGGGTCTCGATCTGCTGTTTCATCGCGGTTTCCCGAGGATGTTCTGCAAGGTGGCAACGCTGGCTTCCAGCTCGGCGGCCTCGCCGACGTCCTGACGCAGGAAGCGCTCGATGGTCGGCGCCAGCTGCACCGCGCGATCGGTCTTGATGTCGGCGCCCGGCGTGTAGCCACCGAGCGGGATAAGCTCCTTGATCTTCTCGAAGGTGCTGTAGCACTCCTTGAGCTGGCGCGCCGCGCCCAGGTGCGCCGGCTGTCCGACCTGGCTCATGCAGCGGCTGACCGAGGCGCACACGTCGATGGCCGGGTAATGTCCGGCTTCGGCCAGGCGCCGCGAGAGCACGATGTGGCCGTCGAGAATCGCCCGCGCGCAGTCGACGATGGGATCCTGCTGGTCGTCGCCTTCAGCCAGTACCGTATAGATGGCGCTGAGACTGCCGTTGTCGCTGGCACCATTGCCGGCACTCTCCACCAGCTCCGGCAGCATGCCGAACACCGATGGCGGGTAGCCCTTGGTCGCCGGCGGCTCGCCGAGGGCCAGGGCGATTTCGCGCTGGGCCATGGCATAGCGGGTCAGCGAATCGACCAGCAGCAGCACGTCGTGGCCCTGGTCGCGGAAGTAGGCGGCGATGCTGTGACAGAGTTCGGTGGCCTTCAGGCGCATCAGCGGCGATTCGTTGGCCGGCGCGACCACCACCACGGCCTTCTTCAGGCCCTCCTCGCCGAGCGAATGCAGGAGGAATTCCTGCACCTCGCGGCCACGCTCGCCGATCAGCCCGACCACCACCACATCGGCCTTGGTCTGCCGGGTAATCATGCCCAGCAGCACGCTCTTGCCGACGCCGGAGCCGGCGAACAGGCCGACGCGCTGGCCCTTGCCCAGGGTCAGGGTGGCATTGATCGCGCGCACGCCGACATCCAGCGCTTCGCTGACCGGCTTGCGCTTGAGCGGATTGACCGAGGGCAGCTCGGTCGGCAACGGGTCGCGCCCGCCGAGCTTGCCCAGTTCGTCCAGCGGTTCGCCGAGGCCGTTGACCACACGCCCCAGCCAGGACTCATCGATGTGCAGCTTGGCGTCATCCGGCGCCGGGAATACCCGCGAACCGGCCGTCAGACCGACCGGTTTCTTGAACGGCATCAGGTAGGTGATATCGCGATTGAAGCCCACCACCTGCGCTTCCAGCATGCTGCCGTCGCCCTGCTCGACATAGCAGCGTTGACCGGTCATGCGCTGGCAGCCGAGGCTTTCCAGCAGCATGCCGGAGACACGCACCAACCGCCCGCTGACCTTGGCCAACTGCACGTTGTCCAGCGAGCGCAGGGCCTCGTCGAGGCGGAAGCTGTCGCGCAGGGCCATCGGTCAGCCCTGCGCCGTGATGTGTTCGGCGAGGGTTTCCATGCACGAGTCCAGGCGTTGCTGGCAGCCGATATCAGCTTCGGCCTGCGCCGTCAGCACGCGGCACTCGCCGAGCGCCAGCTTGTCGTCCGGCACCAGGCGCCAGGCGCCGGCCCGCTCGGGCGCCAGCTCGCGAATACGCGCGCACTCTTCCGGATTGAGGTGGATACGCACCTCTTCTTGGTCTCCCGGCATGGCGTTGAGCGCCTCCTCGGCCAGGGTCAGCAACTGGGTCGGATGCAGGGTCAGCTCACAGCGAATCACCTGCCGTGCGACCTTCTGCACCAGCTCCAGCAGCTCCTCGCGGCGCGCCTGCTCGTATTCCTGACGAAAGCCTTCGAATGCCTCGATCAGGCGGTCCAGCGGGCGACCGGCCTCGTCGAACGCGCGGCGGCCCTGCTGGCGGCCCTCTTCCAGGCCCAGCGCCTTGCCATCTTCGACGCCACGCTGGAAGCCTTCGCGATGCCCCGCTTCGCGGCCCTGCTCCAGGCCTTCGCGGTAGCCCTTGTCGATGCCTTCCTGAAAGCCATCGGCCACCGCGCGCTGCAGTGCTGCCGGGTCGCCGGCGAAACCAGCCGCGGCCTGTGCCGGGGTCTTCACCCTTGGCGGAAAGCGGAACGGCCGCCAGCTGCGGTCGGCACCCTTGATCACCTTGACCGTCATGTCATTCCACCGTCTGTTCGCGGAACAGCTGCACCTGCAGCTCGCCATCGGCGGACATCTCGCGCACCACGGCCATGATGTCCTTGCGCACCTGCTCGACACGGCTCAGCGGCACCGGGCCCTGACGCCGGTTGATCGATTCCATCTGCTGCGCCTGGCGCTTGGGCATGGCGCCCTGAATGGCCTTGACCAGCTCCGGTTCGGCGCCTTTCAGCGCGACCACCCACTCGTCCAGCGGAATCACTTCCAGCAGGGTCTGCAGCACGTCCTGGTTCTGCCGCGAGAGGATGAAGAAGTCGTACATTTCATCCTCGATCTTGCCGACCAGCTCTTCGTTGTGCGCGCGTAGCAGCTCGAACATCTGGTCGCGATTGCCCTTGAAGCGGTTCATGATGTCCGCCGCCTGCTTGACGCCACGTACCTGCGAACCCTGGGTGCTGAGCACCTTGAGGCTGCGGTCGATCAGCTGCTCCAGCTCGGCGATCACGTCGCTGTTGACCTCCGAGAGGTTGGCGATGCGATACAGCAGCTCGTCCTGACGCTCGGCCGGCATGCATTCGAGTACCTCGGTGGCCATGCCCGGCGGCAGGAAGGCGAGGAACACCGCCTGCATCTGCGCGTGCTCCTTGGCGATCAGCGCAGCGAACTGCTTGGGGTCGAGCCATTCCATCTTGGCCATCTTGGCGCGGATTTCCTCGCCGTAGATCGAGTCCAGCAGCGAGCGGGTGATGTCACCGCCCAGCGCCTTGCCGAGCATCCCGGACAGGTAGGCACGTGAGGCGCCCTTGATGCTGCTCTGCTCCTTGTAATCGTCGAAGAAACGGCTGATCACATCGGAAACCATCGGCTGCTTGACGTTGGACAGTCGCGCCATCGCCTGGCTGATGCTGATGATTTCCTCGCGGGAGAAATTGCGCAGGATCCCGGCGGAAATCTCGTCACCCATGCTCAGCATGAGGATTGCCGCCTGGTCCAGCGAGCTGACCGAGCGCAGCTGCACCGGCCGCGGTTTGATCTCGCGGGACGACGCCTGGCTTTCTTCAGCCGGCTGGGTTGAGGTCTCTTTCATTGCGCCCTATCCAATGCTTGATGACTTCCGAGACACGCTCGGGATCGTTCTTGGCGAGCATCTGCAAATGCTCGATCTGCAGTTCCAGCCCCGACCCCGGCGCCGGCAGGCGGATTTCCGAGAGCGGGTTAAGTTCGCCGAAAATGTGCGGGCCACCGGCCTCACGCGGACTGGACAGGGCCGGCCGGCTATCGCCTTCCAGCGCGGCCGGTATGCCCGGCTCGACCAGGCTGCCCTCCAGCCCTTCGGCCTGCGGCAATGCCGCGACGCTGCGCTGGGTCAGGTTGCGTACCGCCGGGCGCACCACGATCAGCAGCAACAACAGGGCGACCAGCCCGGCAACGCCGATCTTGGCCAGCGCATGAATCTGGCTGTTCTCCCACCAGGGCACGACCTGTTCGATCGACTCCACGGCGGCGAAGGGCAACACGCTGAGGCTCAGCAGATCGCCGCGGTCCTGCTTGAAGCCGACGGCGTTGCGCACCATCGCTTCCATCTCGGCACGTGCCTCGTCGGTCCAGCCGCCCTCGGGCGCCGCCGCGGAGTTGAGCACTACCGCAACGCTCTGCTGACGCAGCGCGAAGCCGGCGTGCTTGACGTGCACCACGCTCTGGTCGTAATCCATCTGGCGAGTCGACTCCTCGCGCAGCGAGGTTGCGCCCTTGGTTTCGCCTATGCCCGCCGCGGGCTCCTCGCCCTCTTTCGGCGGCGCCACGGGGCGGTTGGCCAGCGAACCGGGAATGCCCAGGGCCAGCTGATCGAGCGCGCTCTCGTTGCGCAGTACCTCACTGCGCAGCCGCGGCGTCTCGCCATAGGACTGGAAGGTTTCTTCCTTCTGGCTGAAGTCGATATCGGCGGCGACGCTGATGCGGTAGTTGCCCAGGCCCAGCACCGGCGCCAGCACCTGTTCGATGTTGGCGGCCGCCTTCTGCTGATAGTCATCAACCGCCTGCCAGTTCTGCGCCGGTCCGCCGCCGACACTCAAGCCACGCGAGAGCAGCGCGCCGTACTGGTCGACCACGCCGACATCTTCCGGCTTGAGGTTGGGCACGCTGTTGGCGACCAGATTGATGATGGCGCCGACCTGATCGTGGGTGAGCTTGTAGCCCGGTTCCAGCTGCAGCATCACCGACGCCTTGCTCGGGGCGCGCTTGCTGACCACGAAGGAACTGTTCTCCTCCTGCGCCAGATGCACCCGCGCATGCTGCACGCCCTTGAGCGCCATCACCGTGCGCGCCAGCTCGCCTTCCAGGCTGCGCTTGAGGCGTACGTCCTGAACGAACTGGCTGGTGCCCAGCGGCTCTTCCTTGTCGAACAGCTCGTAGCCGGCCGGCTGCGCGACCTTCACGCCCTTGGCGTTGAGCAGCAGCCGTGCCTGTGCCAACTGATCCTCGCGGACCAGGATCTGGCCGCTTTGCGGATGGATGCGGTACTGCAGCGCTTCGCCGTCGAGCACCTGCATCACCTCGGCGGCGGGGAACGATTCGCCGGCACCATGCAGCGGGCGGAACGAACCGTTGTCGCGCCACAGATAGAAGGCCACGGCCACAGCCAGCGCCGCGGCGATGACCGCCATGCCGGCCAGCGTCACACGCGGATCGAGTTGCAGCCCACCTGCGGGCAACCTGGATTTGAGTTTCTGCAGCACGTCTTAGCTCTCTGGGCCGGTTACAGCGGCATTCGCATGACGTCGTCGAACGCCGTCGTCAGTTTGTTGCGCACCTGCAGCAGGGCGGAGAACGACACGCTGGCCTTCTGGCTGTCGATCATTGCGCCGACCAGGTCATCGCTCTTGCCGCTATCGACGGCCGCCATCGCCGCACCGGCCTTGTGCTGCTCGGCATCCACCGAACGCAGCGCCGCCTCGAACGAACCGCTGATGGCATTGGCCGCCATGCTCGACGGGCGGATCGGTTGCCCTTCCGCGGCACCGGCCAGTTGTTGCATGCGGCCCAGCAGATCCTGCTGCACCTGAGTAATGGAACTCATGGTTGCTCTCCCCCGATCATTCAGAAATTCAGCTCGATGCCCTGCTCGCGCATCGCATTGAGGCGGTAGCGCAAGGCGCGTGAGGTCATGCCCAGGCTCGCCGCAGCCTTGGTCTTGTGGCCGTCGAAGCGGCGGATGGTGTCGATGACATGCTGGTACTCGGCCCACTTGCCGCTGGCACGCAGGGCTGCCTTGCCGTTCTCGGCCGCGAGCGCCAGCGGCTTCTCGACCCGGACCGAGGCGGCGACAGGTGCCGCCAGGCCGAGATCCTGCGGCTGAATGAACAGCCCGTTGCGCAGCACCAGCGCACGCTGCACGGTGTTTTCCAGCTCACGGGCATTGCCGGGCCAGTCGTGCTGCAACAGCGCGCGGCAGGCGTCCTCGGTGAGCAGCTCGTCATGGGCTTCCTGCGGGGCGTATTTGCTGATGAAGCGGCGAGCCAGCGGCAGCACGTCTTCCTTGCGTTCGCGCAGCGGGCTGATGTGCAGCGGCAGCACGTCGAGGCGGAACATCAGGTCGGCACGGAAGCGGCCCTCGGCGACTTCCTGCTGCAGGTCGCGGTTGGTCGCCGCGATGATGCGCACGTTGAGTTCGATCTCGCGCCGCCCACCCAGACGCTCCACGCGCTGTTCCTGCAACACGCGCAGCAGCTTGGCCTGCAGCCCCAATGGCAGCTCGCCGATCTCGTCGAGCAGCAGGGTGCCGCCGTTGGCCAGCTCGAACTTGCCGGGCTGGGCATTCACCGCACCGGTGAAGGCGCCTTTTTCATGGCCGAAGAGAATGGATTCAAGCATCTGCTCGGGAATCGCCGCGCAGTTGACCGCGATGAACGGCGCGTCCGCGCTGGCGGAGAAGCGATGGATGTAGCGCGCCATCAGCTCCTTGCCGGTGCCGGTCTCGCCGGTGATCAGGATCGGCGCGCGGGTCAGCGAAACGCGCTGGGCCATGGCCAGCAGCCGGCGGCCAGCTTGTGAGCAGGAGACGAAGCTTTCCTGGGCGGCCTCGGCACAGACCTGTCGGCGCAGCAGCGCAGCCAATTGAGCTTCACTGAACGGCGACAGCAGGTAATCGACACAACCGATCTCGAGCAGCGCTGCCGCCTTTTCCTGATCGGCGTATTCAACCACCGGAATGACACTGAGATTGCGTGCCCGTCGCGTCAGTGTTTCTACCTGCGCATATAAGGAGCGCGCCGGCAAACTACCGACAACAACAAACATCAGGGAAAACTGGTCGATCTCGGATCTACCCAGACCATCCAGAACATCGTAACGGCTAACTTTGCAGCCCTGCCGACGCAACCCCGCCTGGAGAAAATCGCAAGCGGCCTCATGCGCACTTCCGATGATCGCGACCTTCTTCGCCGGCAATTCATCGAATAGCTCGTCGCATGAGTAATTCATTGCCTGACTGACACTTTTCAATGTGACCACCTTGCCCTTCTGGTAGTTGCCTTGCCGAGGCACGGCGCGACGCCAAAAAAAGCGAAAGAAAAAAACGATTTAATTTTCCGGAACTACTGGCCGCCTTCTGCATGGCAACTTCGCCATCCGGGCGATTTCCCCAACGGCACTTCCCGGACAAGTGCGCGCACGCTATCAGGACGTCGGATCAATTCCCCAATCAGTTCTGCTTAATTGAAATCAACGGATGCCTGATGCGCTCAAAAAAGCTCATTTGATATCTCTTGATTTAACTCCCTCACGCGCCCAGGCCTAGGATGGCGGCACGCTAGAGCCGTGCCCGGGAAAACACCCGTGCCTGCCAGCCAATCATCTGCATGCACGGCCAGCGGCAACGCCGCCGTGTTAACCGACCCCAGGAAATACAGTTCACAACATGACTGGCAATTCAAAAGTCCACCATGGCGTGCCCGCCCAAAGCCTGACTGTATTGAAACCGCAGAAGCTGGGACGGCATCACCACAAGATTCCGCAGTACATCAAGGAAAGCACCAACAAGAACCCGCGCCTGATTGGCGACTATTTCCTGCGCAACTATCGGATCAACCTCGAACTGAACAAGATCAATGTTCAGGAAGAGCGCAGTGAAGAGCCGGACTGCATCTATCGTTCGGCCATGGGGAAAGTTGGTTTCTCCATCGATCGCGCACTGCTTACCGAAGCGCTGGAGTGTTATTACGGCGGCACCGTAGTGGCCAGCCAGGACACGCCGCCGATCAGTACCTCAGAACAGCGCATGCGCAATCGTCTGGGCATGGACATCACCGACATATTTGCTCGCTCGATATTGTCCGGCGATACGTTCGGCAAGCTCGACAGCTATCGCAACGACTACGAGGAAACCAGCTGGGAGTATGTGGCGGAGTACGAGTACATCAGCCATATCACCGGTAGCCGCTCCTCGATCTACATCTATCTGGATACCGAGCTGGTCGATGAACTGACCAGTCGCCTGGCCGGCCCACCTCCGCCACGCCTGCCGGGCAATCCCATCGATCACATCAAGCATCTGCCGGTGCGCCTCGACTGCGTGGTCGCGTCGGCGCAGATGCCGCTGGCGCAGGTGCTCGCGCTGCAGCTCGACGACATCCTGATGCTGCGCCCGCTGGACCGCTACGAAGTGCGCATCAACCAGCAGAAGCTCTATCGCGGCACCATCTTCGAAGAGGACGGAGCCCTGTTCCTTACTTCACTTGAAAGCGTGAACACCCAATGAACGGTCATCTTTCCGACAACGAATTCGAAAACCTCATCAACGAAGGCGACCTCAGCCTGGATAGCGCCGAGGCTCCAGCGCTCGAAGCCCCTGCCGCGGCACCTGCACCGCGCCAGGACCTGAGCTTCTTCGGCAAGATTCCGGTGAACGTCACCCTCGAGGTCGCCTCGGCGGAAATTTCCCTCAAGGAATTGATGGAGTGCGACACCAGCAGTGTCATCGTGCTCGACAAGCTGGCCGGCGAACCACTGGACGTGAAGGTCAACGGCACCCTCTTCGCCAAAGCCGAGGTGGTGGTGATGAATGGCAGCTACGGCCTGCGCATTGTCGAGCTGTCCGGCACCAGCCTGGACGCCTTCGCCCCATGAACCTGCGTCGCGGGTTGAGCCTGCTCGGCCTCTTGCTGCTCGGCCTGATGCCACTGGCAGCCCAGGCCGCCGGTGGTGAGATCACCCTGTTCAACCTGAACGATACCGAGAACGGCCAGGAGTTCTCGGTGAAGTTGCAGATCCTCATCATCATGACCCTGCTCGGCTTCCTGCCGGCGATGCTGATGATGATGACCTGCTTCACCCGTTTCATCATCGTGCTGGCCATCCTGCGCCAGGCCATCGGCCTGCAGCAGAGCCCGCCGAACCAGGTGCTGATCGGCATCGCCCTGATCGTCACCCTGCTGGTGATGCGTCCGGTCTGGCAGGACATCCACAGCCAGGCCTACGAGCCGTTCCAGAACGACGAGATCACGCTCGAACAGGCGCTGGACTCGGCCAAGGGCAGCCTGGCGGGCTTCATGCTGGCGCAGACCAACAAGAATTCCCTGGAAACCATGGTCGCGCTGGCCGGTGAGGAACTGCCGGAAAACCTCGACGACCTGGACTTCTCGCTACTGCTGCCGGCGTTCGTGCTGAGCGAGCTGAAGACTGCATTTCAGCTGGGCTTCATGATCTTTGTGCCGTTTCTGGTGATCGACCTGGTGGTGGCCAGCGTGCTGATGGCGATGGGCATGATGATGCTCTCGCCGATGATGATTTCGTTGCCGTTCAAATTGATGGTGTTCGTGCTGGTCGACGGCTGGGCGCTGTTGATGGGGACGTTGACCACCAGTATTCAGCCGTTTTAGGTGGTGAGAATGGATGCCTTTGCCGTGCGCCTTACCTGTAGGAGCGAGCTTGCTCGCGAAGCGTTTGGGCTTGGGTTTCTGGAGGCATGGCCTGTTAGCGGCGTTGGCCGATACATCGGTTTCGCCCTGCTGGGCGACTCACTTTTTTCAAACGCGAAAAAAGTAAGCAAAAACGCTTGCCCCTCCATACGGCCCCGGCTGCGCCGGGGTTCCCTCGCTCCGGTGACGTTCCAGGGGCCCGCCGCGAAGGGCCATCCCTGGCCCATCGCGGCTCTCGCGGCATCCATGCCGCTCAACCCCTTCCACGCCACCTACGCTCGGCCTTCTGAAAGGGGCGATTCGGTCGCGCCTGAAAGGCCATGCAGCGAAGTGGATGTGCGGGGTTCAAGAGAATGTAGGGTGGGTAACGCGAAGCTTACCCACCGATATTCAAAGGCAAATTTCGATACCGATTGCCGCGTCGATTGCGGTGGAAAATGCTTCGCAGTTTTCCACCCTACGGAGCCTGCCTGCGGCCAAAGCTGCTTTTGCATCGCACGACCTGACAGG
This sequence comes from Stutzerimonas stutzeri, assembly GCF_038561965.1. NCBI lineage: Bacteria > Pseudomonadati > Pseudomonadota > Gammaproteobacteria > Pseudomonadales > Pseudomonadaceae > Stutzerimonas > Stutzerimonas stutzeri. The sequence goes on from NZ_CP139348.1 coordinate 4,591,168, forward strand.
CGACACCAAACGCCCCTTTCAGAAGGCCGAATGGAATCGCTGCGCAGAGGGGCGAGCGGCATGGATGCCGCGAGAGCCGTGAAGGGCCATGGATGGCCCTTGCGCGGCGACCCTCGGAGCAGCGATGGAATGAGGGAAGTCGAGCGCAGCGAGACCCGGATGGAGGGGCAAGCGTTTTTGCTTACTTTTTTCGCGACTGAAAAAAGTGAGTCGCCCAGCAGGGCGAAACCAATGCGTCGGCCATCCCGGCCAATAGGCATTAACCCCAGAAGCCCAAGCCGAAACGCTTCGTGGCCAAGCCCGCTCCCACAACAAGCAAAGCCAAAGCTGCAGTTCGCCGCCTGGCCAAGCGGTGCATTCACCGTCACCTCAAAGGTGCCCCAATGCTAACCCCCGACACCGCCGTCCATATCGTCTCCAACGCCATCCACGTGATCGTCCTGGTGGTCTGCGTGCTGATCGTCCCGAGTCTGCTCGGCGGCCTCTTGATCAGCATTTTCCAGGCCGCCACGCAGATCAACGAACAGATGCTGAGCTTCCTCCCACGTCTGTTGATCACCCTCGGCATGCTGGTGTTCGCCGGGCACTGGATCCTGCGCACGCTGAGCGACCTGTTCATCGAAACCTTCCAGCAGGCGGGTCGCTTGGTCGGCTGAATCATGCCCAACGATCCCCTCATGCACGCTGGCCAATACCTGCAATCGCTGCTCGCCTACTGGTGGCCGTTCTGCCGGATCATGGCCGTGTTCAGCCTGGCTCCGATGTTCAGCCACAAGGCGATCAGCGTGCGTGTGCGCATCCTCCTGGCGCTGGCGCTGACCCTGGTGCTGGGCGCCGCGTTGCCGACGCCGCCCAATCTCGACCCGCTGTCGCTGGCTGGCATGCTGGCGGCCATCGAGCAGATCGCCATGGGTTTGCTGCTGGGCCTGGCGCTGCTCCTGGTCTTCACCGTGTTCACCCTGATCGGTGACGTGGTCTCGACCCAGCTCGGTCTGTCCATGGCGGTGTTCAACGACCCCATGAACGGCGTCTCCTCGGCCTCGATCATCTACCAGCTGTATTTCATCCTGCTGGCGCTGCTGTTCTTCGCCATCGACGGCCATCTGGTCACGGTGAGCATCATCTACCAGAGCTTCGTCTACTGGCCGATCGGCAGCGGGCTGTTCTACGACGGCTTGCAGACCATTGCCTGGTCGATGGCCTGGGTGATTTCGGCGGCGCTGCTGATCGCTCTGCCGATCGTCTTCTGCATGACGCTGGTGCAGTTCTGCTTCGGCCTGCTCAATCGCATCTCGCCGGCGATGAACCTGTTCTCGCTGGGCTTTCCCATGGCGATCCTGGCCGGGTTGTCGCTGATCTACCTGACCCTGCCGAACCTCGCCGAGGCCTACCTGCATCTGACCCGCGACCTGCTGGACAAGATCGGCGTACTGCTCAGGAGCAGCGGCCATGTCTGAGCAGAACAGCAGCCAGGAAAAGACCGAAGAGGCCTCCGAGCAGAAACTCAAGAAGAGTCGCGACGACGGCCAGGTCACCCGCTCCAAGGACGTCGCTACCACCGTTTCGCTGCTCGCCACGCTGTTGCTGCTCAAGCTCAGCGCCGGGCTGTTTCTCGACGGCATGCAGCAGAGCTTCAGCTACTCCTATATCAACTTCCATCAGAGCGAAATCGGCATCGACGATGTGCAGGTGATCCTGCTGCACAACCTGTTGGTGTTCATCAGCGTGCTGCTGCCGCTGCTGCTGACGCCGATCCTGGTCATCGTTTTTGCCCTGGTGCCCGGCGGATGGGTGTTCGCCTCGAAGAACTTCGCGCCGAAGTTCAGCAAGCTCAACCCCATTACCGGACTGGGACGGATGGTCGGCGCGCAGAACTGGAGCGAACTGGCCAAGTCGCTGCTGAAGATCACCGCGCTGCTCGGCATCGCTGCCTGGCAGCTTCACTACGCGGCGCCGCGGCTGATCGCATTGCAGCGCACCGATATCTTCAACGCCATCGGCGGTGCCTTCTCGCTGACCTTCGACCTGGCGATTTCGTTGCTGCTGGTATTCGTGCTGTTCTCCTTCATCGACATCCCGCTGCAGCGCTTCTTCTTCCTGAAGAAAATGCGCATGACCAAGCAGGAGCGCAAGGAAGAGCACAAGAACCAGGAAGGTCGACCCGAGGTGAAGGCACGCATCAAGCAACTGCAGCGCCAGCTGGCGCAGCGGCAGATCACCAAGGTGATCAAGGAGGCCGACGTGGTGATCGTCAACCCGACCCACTATGCCGTGGCACTCAAGTACGACCCGAAGAAGGCCGAAACACCCTTCGTCATCGCCCGTGGCGTCGATGAGATGGCGCTGTACATCCGCAAGATGGCCCAGGCCAACGCGCTGGAAGTGATCGAACTACCGCCGCTGGCCCGCGCGATCTACTACAGCACCCAGGTCAATCAGCAGATCCCCGCACCGCTCTACACCGCCGTGGCCCATGTACTGACCTACATCCTCCAGCTCAAGGCCTGGAAGCAGGGTCGGCGCCAGGGCAAACCGGCGCTGGCCAGCAACATCCACATCCCCGAAGAACTGTTCAACCGAGCGCGCTCATGAGCCTGATTCAGAAACTGACGCCCACCTTCCGCAGTGGCCGGATCGGCATTCCGCTGATCATCCTGTCGATCCTGGCGATGATCATCCTGCCGCTGCCGCCGCAGCTGCTGGACATCCTGTTCACCTTCAACATCGCCATGGCGGTGCTGGTGCTGCTGGTCAGCGTGTCGTCCAAGAGTCCGCTGGATTTCTCACTGTTCCCCACGGTGATCCTGGTCACCACGCTGATGCGCCTGACGCTCAACGTCGCCTCGACCCGCGTGGTGCTGCTCGAAGGCCACTCGGGCACGGGCGCCGCGGGCAAGGTGATCGAGGCCTTCGGCGAGGTGGTGATTGGCGGCAACTTCATCGTCGGCCTGGTGGTGTTCGTGATCCTGATGATCATCAACTTCATCGTCATCACCAAGGGCGGCGAGCGCATCTCCGAAGTCACCGCACGTTTCACCCTGGACGCCCTGCCGGGCAAGCAGATGGCCATCGACGCCGACCTCAACGCGGGCCTGCTGACCCAGGAAGATGCCAAGGCGCGGCGCCAGGAAGTGGCCAAGGAAGCCGACTTCTATGGCGCCATGGACGGAGCCTCGAAGTTCGTCCGCGGCGATGCCATCGCCGGCATCCTGATCCTGCTGATCAACCTCTTCGGCGGTTTCGCCATCGGCGTGTTCGTCCACGACCTGGCCGCCGGCGAAGCCTTCAAGCAATACGCCCTGCTCACCATCGGTGACGGCCTGGTGGCGCAGATTCCGGCGCTGCTGTTGTCTACCGCGGCGGCGATCATCGTCACCCGCATCAATGAATCCAGCGATATCACCAGCCAGGTGCAGCGCCAGCTGCTGGCCAACCCGGCCTCGCTGTACACCGTGGCGGGCATTCTCTTCGTGCTCGGCATGGTCCCGGGCATGCCGCACCTGGCATTCCTCGGCTTCGCCGCGCTGATCGCCTTCATCGCCTGGCGCGTCTCGCTGCACGAGCCGCCAGCGGCCGGCGCCGATCTCAAGGAGATTCAGCAGCTCGGCCAGGCAATGGACAAGGAAAAGGCGCAGAGCCTGGCCTGGGAAGACATTCCGCTGGTCGAGCGGCTGTCGGTATCGCTTGGCTACAAGCTGGTCGGCCTGGTTAACGAAGCGTCCGGGGCGCCCTTGCCGGCGCGGGTACGCGGCGTGCGCCAGACCCTTTCCGAGCACCTCGGCTTCCTGCTGCCGGAAGTGCAGATCCGCGACAGCCTGCGACTCAAGGCCTCGCAGTACGACATCTACATCAACGGCGAGAAAATCGACGGCGCCGAGCTGCACGCCGATCGGCTGATGGCGATTCCCTCACCGGAACTCTATGGCGAGATCGACGGCATCCTTGGTACCGATCCGGCGTATCGCATGCAGGTGGTGTGGATTCAGCCTACGGACAAGTCCCGCGCGCTGAACCTCGGCTATCAGGTGATCGATTGCGCCAGCGTCATTGCTACGCACCTGAACAAGGTGATCCGCGAGCATTTGCCCGATCTGTTCAAGCACGACGACGTCGAGCACCTGATGCAGCGCCTGACCGTGCAGGCGCCGAAACTCGCCGAAAGCCTGAAGAACGCCCTGAGCTACACCCAGCAGATGCGCGTGTACCGTCAGCTGCTGCAGGAAGAGGTGCCGCTGCGCGACATCGAAACCATTGCCAGCACCTTGCTCGAATGCAGCGAGACCACCAAGGACCCCGTGCTACTGGCCGCCGACGTGCGCTATGCGCTGCGTCGAAGCATCGTATCGATGATTGCCGGAGATCGTCGCGAGCTGGCGGTATTCGTGCTGGAAAACGCGCTGGAGAACACCCTGCTCAATGCGCTCGCCATCGCCCAGCAAGCCGGCCAGGTCAGCCTGGACAATATCCCGGTGGAGCCGAGCCTGCTCAACCAGCTGCAGAACAGCATGCCGGTGGTGAAGGAAAAGCTGCGCAAGGACGGCCATCCGCCGATCCTTACCGTGATGCCCCAGCTGCGCCCATTGCTGTCGCGCTACGCACGGGTCTTCAGCCCGGGCCTGCACGTGCTGTCGCAGAACGAGATTCCCGACCGCGTCGGTGTGAACATCCTCGGTACGCTGGGTTAAGTCCCAGCCGTCGCCGCAGGGAGTGTCAGTAGATCCTGCGGCGGCGCGGCAGCTGATTGGCCACCATGGCAGCGAAGTCCGCCGACGGCCGATCCAGGGCGAAGCCCATTTCAAAGCTGTCTCTGCGTGAATCCTTGCGCGACCACTGGCAAATCACCACAGCCTCGATCTGGCGCACCCGCTCCCCCTGTTCCGGCACATGCAACACCATCTCGTAACAGCCGCCGACCGCCAGCGGCTGTTTGGCGACCAGGCGCAGCCCGCCGAGCGACAGATCAGCAACGTAGCCCATCGGCTCGCCGTTCAGCCGGTTGGTGACCTGGATGCCGCTGATGTGGCGGAAGCTGAAGCGACTGTGCTGGCGCATGTCCGTTGCTCGGGCAGATGGATCGGTACCGCGGCACGGAAGGCTCCGCTGCCGCGGTCGCTGGCAATGTATAGAGCCAGCAGGCGACCCAATCGCCGCTGCAGTTAAACGCAACCCGCCATCCCGATCATCCTCGTGATATCCATCACACCGTCGCCCACTGCGCCTAGCGCTTCGACTCGCCCTGGGCTGGCTCTTCGCTTACCTCATCGGCCAATCCTGGCGGCACGTTGTAGGCACCGCCTGGCACGTCGCTCTCGTCACCGCCGGCGACCTCGCCCTGGGTCGAGGTGGTTTCCGGATTCTGCTCGTGGGCGGCGCCCGTCTGGTCGATCGACTCGATGCTTTCGCGGCCCTGTTCGTTCTCGCTCATCACACACTCCTCGTTCGTCGCAGCGCCTCGGCCGATCCGCGGCGCCTCTCGCTTAGGAAGGGTCGGGCCGGCGGAAGTTGCAGGGTCTGGCTGGCTTTCTGGACCAATGGCCGCTCGGCGGAGCAGCTGAACTAAACCCGCGGCCGGGCAGCCAAAACTTCACTAGAACTGCCACAGAACAGAATCATGCAACTGAATTCTCGCAGCCTGCCGATCACCCCTGCCATCAGTCCGGAGCCAGACCAGTCGTCCCGCGCGCTGTACTTCGCCCTCGTGCGCGAGGTTGACGAGCACGCGCGCGACCGTGCTGTGGATTACCTGCGCCTGCAGCTCGACGCCGCTGCCGCCTTGCCTTGCGACCTGCCGGAAGACCCGGCGGACCTGCACGCCTGGGTCATGCAACGCACCGAAACCGTTGGCCGCCAGTACCAGGCCTATCTCGATCAGCGCCGGGCCGGTGGAGCACGCCGTTATTTCTCGAGCAAGGCGCACGCGCTGCATTTTCTGCGCGGGGTGGCGCCGACCAAGCTGGTCGATGGCGCCTGGCTCTACGGCCTGCTGCAGCGCTGGGACGATGCGCGTTTCACTGCGCTGATCCAGACCTATCTGGAAGAACTCGGCGAGGGCCTGCCGGAAAAGAATCATGTGGTGCTCTACCGCAAGCTGCTGGCCAATCAGGGCTGCGATGACTGGCAGGAGCTGGACGATGAGCACTTCGTCCAGGGCGCCATCCAGCTGGCCCTGGCCGAGCACGCCGAGCAGTTCCTGCCGGAAGTGATCGGTTTCAATCTGGGTTACGAACAGCTGCCGCTGCACCTGCTGATCACCTCCTACGAGCTGACCGAACTGGGCATCGACCCCTACTACTTCACCCTGCACGTCACTGTCGACAACGCTGACAACGGCCACGCGAAGAAGGCCGTGCAGGGCCTGCTGGACGCCCTGCCGCAGGTCGGCGACAGCGCGGAGTTCTATCGACGGGTACGCGACGGCTACAGGCTCAACGACCTCGGCGCCAGCACCGTCTCGGTGATCGGCGACTTCGACCTGTCCCGCGAGGTACAGCGCATCTTCGAGAAGAAGGCCGCGGTCGGCCAGTTCGTGCATTCCGACTACTGCCGCTTCGAAGGCCGCACGGTCAACCAGTGGCTGGCCGAGGACGTCGAGCAGTTCCTCGACGTGCTGGACAAGCGCGGCTGGATCAAGCGGGGCCACGATCCGCAGGAAAGCCGCTTCTGGCAGCTGATCGTTGGTGACCAGGCACCCATGTTCGGGGTTTTCAGCGCCTACGAGCAGCAGATGATCCACGACTGGATTGCCGACGACTGGCAGGCCGATGGCAAGCGCAGCCCGCGTGGTGCGTTGCTGCAGCGTCAGGCGTTGTTCAACGCCCGTCGCGCAGCGCCGGGGCCGGCCATGCCACAACTTGCCGAGAAAGCCGCCAGCAACGATTTCGACGAAGAGCTGCAGCTGCTCGAGCAGCAGGTGGCGCGTCTGCCAGATCGCGCCGCCCGCATGCGCCTGCTGCTGCCCCTGCTCGCCCCGCAGCGGCACCACAGCGCCGCCGGCCTGCTGGCCACGCGGCTGTTCAACGGACTCTTCAACTGACGGCACCACCAAGGAAAGCGACGATGACCATGGAAAATGCGCAGGACCGCGCGCTGCTGCATCTCGGCCAGGCTTTGCGTGATCGCGGCTATCACTTCATCACCCCCACGCCGTTGACCCATGAACGGGTCAACCAGCGCCCGGAAAACGCACTCGCCGATGACCTCCCGGGGGTGTTCGGCTGGAGCCGACCGTTCCAGCACGAGTTGTTGCCGCCGCCGCTGTTCAGCCTGATGGATCAGGCCCAGATGCTGGAAGCCTGCGGCTCGCGCTGGCGCGCCAAGGTGCGCCTGTCCAGCCTCGACGGCCAGCTGTTCCTGCATTCGGCCTTTCCCACCGAAGCCAGCGATGCAGTGTTCTTCGGCCCGGACACTTACCGTTTCGCCAGCGCCATCTGCAGCCATTTGAACCAGCATGCCGGCGAGATCCGCCGCGTGGTGGACATCGGCTGCGGCTCGGGCGCCGGGGCGATTCTCACCGCCCTGGCGCGACCGCAAGCCGAAGTGCTGGCAGTGGATATCAACCCGCAGGCGCTGCGTCTGACACGCATCAACGCGGCGCTGGCCGGCGCAGACAACCTGCGTGCCGAACACAGCGACCTGCTGAGCGCCGCCGAGGGCGAGTTCGATCTGGTCCTGGCCAACCCACCCTATCTGGTCGATGCCGATCAGCGCGCCTACCGCCACGGCGGCGGACCACTCGGCGCCGGCCTGTCGCTGGCGATTCTGGATGCAGCACTCGGTCGCCTGGCACCTGGTGGCACGCTGCTGCTGTACACCGGCGTCGCCATGATCGGCAACCAGGACCCCTTCCTCGCGGAAGTGCGCCAGCGCCTGGAACGCACCGACCTGCAGTGGAGTTATCGTGAAGTCGACCCAGACGTGTTTGGCGAAGAGCTGCTGGGCGGCGCCTACGTCAAGTGCGATCGCATCGCCGCCGTAGTGCTGCAAGTAACGCGGGCGACGGGCTGATCGTTCCCGCGTGGAACGCTTCGCGGTCTTCCACCCTACGATCGGGCCAGGCGTAGGGTGGATAACGCTGCAGGCTTAGCCACGCGCAAGTGAGCGCGCATCAGACTGGCAACAGCACCAGAATGAGCGACAGGGTGATCAGCGAGCCCAGCGTCGAGAGCAGCACCACCCGCGACACCCGCGAGCCTTCCCGGCCGTAAAATTCGGCAAGCATGTACGGCCCGGTGCCGGTGGGCAGCGCGCTGAGCAGCAGTGCGGAGTAGGCCCACAGCGTCGGCAGCTCGAACACCTGAAAAGCCAGATACCAAGTGATCAGCGGCTGCACCACCAGCTTCAGCGCCACCAGCGGCCACACCCCCTGCACCTGACCTCCCGGCTGTGGCTGGGCAAGGAACAGCCCCAGCGAAACCAGCGCACAGGGCGCCGCCGCCGCACCCAGCAGCTTGAGCAGTGTCGCCAGCGGCACCGGCAATTGCAGGCCGCTGGCTGCCCACAGCGCGCCAAGCACGGGAGCAATCACCAGCGGGTTGCGTACCAGTGCACGGCTGACCTTGCCCAGCGTACGCACGACGCCCTGCCCGGCATGCAGGCCGGTCTCAACGCAGGCCAGGGCAATGGCGAACAGCACGCAGACCACCACGATCGAGGCGACCATCGCCGGCTGCAGCGCCTCATCGCCGAGCACCAGCATGCACAGCGGAATCCCGACATAGCCGGTATTGGCATAGGACGCCCCCAGCGCATCCAGACTGGCATCGACCAGCGGCTGCTTCTGCAACATGCGATACGCAAGGGTAAAGGCGAATACGCCCAAGCAGCCGATGGCGAACGCGGCGATAAAGCCAGGCTGCCAGAGCTGCTCCCAGGTCGAGGTGGCGACGACGCTGAACAGCAGCGCCGGCAGGCCCAGCCAGACGACGAAACGGTTGAGTTCGGAGGCGCCGGTCGGCCCCATCCGCCCGCTGCGGCGGCACAGGTAACCGAGCAGGATCAGCGCAAAGACGGGCAGAACGACATTGACGACCGAGGACATGAACTCTCATCTGCAAACTGGCGACGCGGCACTCGGCTGCGACCGAAACGGCCGGCCACCATAGCAAATGCGACGGATCGTCGCGCTCAGAGTCGACCATGCGGCGCCCGGTCGACCCCGAACTTCAGCTCAGTGCACCGACGGCGAATAACCGTTGGGCTCGGCTCGCGCGGCGGCGAACTCGGCTGCGACGCTGCCTCGGATCTGCTGCGTACCGCCCGGAAAGCCGCTGCGGTCGCTGTAGTCCCATTCGGTGACCGGCATGCGCTCGGCATCCAGAGCCTTGGCGCAGCGCAGGTCCAGCGCAGTGATGCCGGCCACCGCACCGGCGGCGATGGCTGCATTGGCCGGCCGGTCGCCATGCTCGATGCTCCAGCCGAGACCGGCCAGATCCAGCGCATCGCCGCCGACACGACCATAGATCCAGGGTTTCGGATCATCGGTCAGCAGGATGCCGACCCCGGTAGCGATCTCGCGCAGGCCGCAGGCGCGGATCACGCCTTCGCTGCCGGACATGCCGATGAAGCGTGCCACCTGGCGTGGCGCAACCAGCTGGACGACGCCCAGACCGATGCTGAACCAGCCCAGCCCGCGCGCCAGCGAGCGCGCGGAATGGTTGGGCCGGGTAACTTGACGTGGAATGCTCATGAAGACTCCTCGTTCGATGTATTGGCTCGGCCGCGCCCTATTTCAGGGATCAGCGACAGGCTCATGGCTTGAGGACCACCTTGATACAACCGTCATGCTTGTCGCGGAAGGTCTTGTACATCTCCGGACCCTGCTCGAGGCTGACGCTGTGGGTGATGACGAAGCTCGGGTCGATCTGGCCTTCCTGGATGCGCTTGAGCAGGTCATCGGTCCAGCGATTGACGTGGGTCTGGCCCATGCGAAAGGTCAGGCCCTTGTTCATCGCCGCGCCGAACGGAATCTTGTCGATCAGCCCGCCGTAGACGCCGGGAATGGAGATGATGCCAGCCGGACGGCAGACGTAGATCATCTCGCGCAACACGTGCGGCCGGTCGCTCTCGAGCATCATTGCCTGCTTGGCGCGGTCGTACATCGAGTCGATCGAGCGCGCCGCATGCGCCTCCATGCCCACCGAGTCGATGCACTTCTCCGGGCCTTTGCCGCGGGTCAACTCCTTGAGGCGTTCGAGCACGCTCTCTTCGTCGAAGTTGATGGTGATGGCACCACCGGCGCGGGCCATGGACAGGCGCTCGGGCACATTGTCGATACAGATGACCTGCTCGGCGCCCATCATCACCGCACTGCGGATGGCGAACTGGCCGACCGGCCCGGCACCCCACACCGCGACGGTGTCGGTGGGCTGGATGTCGCATTGCGCCGCGGCCTGCCAGCCGGTGGGCAGGATGTCGCCGAGAAACAGCACCTGCTCGTCGGTCAGCCCCTCGGGAATCACCACCGGGCCGACATCGGCATAGGGCACACGAACGTACTCAGCCTGGCCGCCGGCATAGCCGCCAGTCAGATGGGTATAGCCGTAAAGCCCGGCAGTGGTGTGGCCGAACACCTTGTCGGCAATGTCCTTGTTGCGGTTGGTGCGTTCACACACCGAGAAATTGCCGCGCCGACACTGGTCGCACTCGCCGCAGACGATGGTGAAGGGCACCACCACGCGGTCGCCGACCTTGAGCTTCTTGTTCGCCGAGCCGACCTCCATCACTTCGCCCATGAACTCGTGGCCCATGATGTCGCCGTGCTGCATGCCGGGCATGAAGCCGTCGTAGAGGTGCAGGTCGGAGCCGCAGATGGCGCAGGACGACACCTTGATGATGGCGTCGCGCGGATCTTCGATAGAGGGATCGGGGACGTGGTTGTCGCAGCGGATGTCGTGCTTGCCGTGCCAGCGGAGGGCTCTCATGGACAATCTCCTGGTCGGGTGTTTGGAAACGCCGTCTCGGTGATTCTCCTGCTGCCTCGCTGTAACTCCTCTGTGGCCGGTGCGGCGTGCTGTCAGGGTTTTAGTAAGCAGCGCCGCGCGAGAGTTGCCCGATTGCCGACGGGCTGCATGCCTAGTGGCCCGTGCGGTGAGTGGGTTGAGGCAAGTTTGGATGAACATGGCTCCGAGACAAGGCGCTGCGACGCGTCATAGCGGGGCTATGGCAAGGAGCAGCACACAGTATCGGGGCCATGGGCGTCGAAATTGACCAACTGGACTTACCAAACAGGTCACTAGTGCCGATTGCGTCCGAGCGAGGCGTAGCCGTCGCGATAGCTGGGAAATCTGGCTTTCCAGCCCAATGCACGCGCGCGGGCATTGCTGCAGCGCTTGCTGCCGGCACGGCGGGTCATGCTCTGCTCGGCCCAATGGGTGATACCCAGCTGCTCGCGCAGCCAGTCGACCACCTCATGCAGCGGCGCCGGGTCGTCATCGACACCGAGGTAGCACGACTCGAGCGCAACACCGCTGGCGTCGGCCTGCAGCAGAAAGGCCAGCAGTCCGGCGGCATCGTCACGATGGATGCGATTGCTGAACTGGGGCGGATCACGCTCGACGCGCAAGCCGGCGCGTACCTGATTCTGCAACCAGGGCCGCGACGGGTCATACAGGCCGCCCATGCGCACGCAAGTGGCCGGCACGCCACAACCCAAAGCGAGCTGTTCGGCCTCGAGCATCACCTGCCCGGTGAACCCGCCAGGCTCCGTCGGCGAGGCTTCATCGATCCATTCGCCGTCGCGCTGGGCGTAAACGCCCGTGCTGGAGACGAACAACACGCGCCGTGGCTGCTGACCGCGCTGCTGCAGCCAACCGAGCACATTGCGCAGCCCCTCGACATAGGCCTGGCGGTAGCCCGGCTCGTCATGCTCGGTGGCGGAGGCAGCGTAGACCAGATAATCCAGCCCGCCGTTGGGCCAGCTGCGTGGGCAGGCCGTCTCGGCGAGGTCGCCCTTGATCGGCAGGATCGGCACCGGCAGCGCGGCGGCGTTGCGCCGAACGCCGTAGACGGTCCAGCCGGCACGGCTCATTTGCAGGCCGAGACGACTGCCAAGGTCGCCGCAACCTGCGATCAATACGCTCAGGCGCTTGCCCATGTTCTGCTCCCTTAGTTGCACCCGCTATACGGGCCGTATGCAATGGAGTGTACCGACTTTCACGGCATGGCCGACTGGTTGGTTCTGCGCTGCGCAAAAGGCTATGCTTGCAGGCACTTTGATGGATACTGACTATGACCCTGACCGAACTGCGCTATATCGTCACGCTTGCCCAGGAACAGCATTTCGGCCGTGCCGCCGAACGCTGCCACGTCAGCCAGCCGACCCTCTCGGTCGGCGTCAAGAAGCTCGAGGACGAGCTGGGCGTACTGATCTTCGAGCGCACCAAAAGCGCGGTGCGCCTGACCCCGGTCGGTGAAGGCATCGTGACCCAGGCGCAGAAGGTGCTGGAGCAGGCGCAGAGCATTCGCGAACTGGCCCAGGTCGGCAAGAATCAGCTGGCCGCGCCGCTCAAGGTCGGTGCCATCTACACCGTCGGCCCGTACATGTTCCCGCATCTGATTCCGCAGCTGCACCGCGTGGCGCCAGACATGCCGCTGTACATCGAAGAGAACTTCACTCACATCCTGCGCGACAAGCTGCGCACCGGCGAGCTGGACGCGATCATCGTCGCGCTACCGTTCCAGGAAGCCGACGTGCTGACCAAGCCGCTCTACGACGAGCCCTTCTACGTACTGATGCCGGCCGACCATCCGTGGACGGCCAAGGAAACCATCAACGCCGAGATGCTCAACGACAAGAGCCTGCTGCTGCTCGGCGAAGGTCACTGCTTCCGCGATCAGGTGCTCGAAGCCTGCCCGACCACGCGCAAAGGCGAGGCGCCGAGCCACACCACGGTCGAATCCAGCTCGCTGGAAACCATCCGCCACATGGTCGCCTCGGGTCTGGGCGTGTCGATCCTGCCGCTGTCGGCGGTGGAGAGCCACCACTACGCCCCCGGCGTGCTGGAAATCCGCCCGCTGACGCCGCCCGTACCGTTCCGCACCGTGGCGATCGCCTGGCGCGCCAGCTTTCCACGGCCCAAGGCCATCGAAATCCTCGCTGACTCGATTCGCCTGTGCTCCGTAGGCAAACCGACGGCGGCGAAATCCTGAGGCCATGAGCGAACTGGCGACCGTTCCGGTCACCGCACTCAAGGGCGTCGGCGCCGCTCTGGCCGAAAAGCTCGCCAGGGTCGGCCTGGAAACCCTGCAGGACGTGCTCTTCCACCTGCCGCTGCGCTACCAGGACCGCACTCGCGTGGTGCCGATCGGCGCACTGCGACCGGGGCAAGACGCGGTGATCGAAGGCATCGTATCCGGCGCCGATATCGTCATGGGTCGCCGTCGCAGCCTGTTGGTACGCCTGCAGGACGGCAGCGGCACCCTCAGCCTGCGCTTCTACCATTTCAGCCAGGCGCAGAAGGAAGCCATGAAGCGCGGCACCCAGCTGCGCTGCTACGGCGAAGCCCGCCCCGGTGCTTCGGGACTGGAGATCTACCATCCCGAATACCGCGCACTGACCGGCGAACCGCCGCCAGTCGAACAGACCCTGACGCCGATCTACCCGACCACCGAAGGCCTGACCCAGCAGCGCCTGCGCAATCTCAGCGAGCAGGCACTGAGCCGTCTCGGCCCGCACAGTCTGCCGGACTGGTTGCCCGCGGAGCTGGCCCGTGATTATCACCTCGGCCCACTGGATCAGGCGTTGCGCTACCTGCACCGGCCACCGACCGACGCCAATCTGGAAGAACTCGCCGAAGGCCGGCACTGGGCGCAACATCGCCTGGCATTCGAGGAATTGCTGACCCACCAGCTGTCGTTGCAGCGCCTGCGCGAACGGGTTCGCGCCCAGCAGGCACCAGCGCTGCCGCCGGCGCAGCGCTTGCCGAAGCGATTTCTGGCCAACCTCGGCTTCGCCCCCACCGGCGCTCAGCAGCGCGTCGGCGCCGAGATCGCCTATGACCTGGCCCAGGACGAGCCCATGCTGCGTCTGGTGCAGGGTGACGTCGGTGCCGGCAAGACCGTGGTCGCCGCGCTCGCCGCGCTGCAGGCGCTCGAGGCCGGCTATCAGGTCGCGCTGATGGCGCCGACCGAGATCCTCGCCGAGCAGCACTTCATCAACTTCACCAGGTGGCTCGAACCGCTCGGCATCGAGGTTGCCTGGCTGGCCGGCAAGCTCAAGGGCAAAACCCGCGCCAGCGCGCTGGAACAGATAGCCGCCGGCTGCCCGATGGTGGTCGGCACCCACGCACTGTTTCAGGACGAAGTGGTATTCAAGCGCCTGGCGCTGGTGATCATCGACGAGCAACACCGCTTCGGCGTGCAACAGCGGCTGGCTCTGCGGCAGAAAGGCATCGACGGGCGGCTCTGCCCGCACCAGCTGATCATGACCGCCACACCGATCCCGCGGACCCTGGCGATGAGCGCCTACGCCGATCTCGACACCTCGATCCTCGACGAGCTGCCGCCGGGTCGCACCCCGGTGAACACGCTGGTAATCGCCGACAGTCGTCGTCTGGAAGTGATCGAACGGGTGCGCATCGCCTGCAACGAAGGCCGCCAGGCCTACTGGGTGTGCACGCTGATCGAGGAGTCCGAGGAACTCACCTGCCAGGCTGCCGAAACCACCTTCGAGGATCTTTCGGCGGCGCTCGTTGGCTTACGCGTCGGGCTGATCCACGGACGGATGAAGCCGACGGAGAAGGCGGCGGTGATGGATCAGTTCAAGCGTGGAGAATTGCAACTGCTGGTCGCCACCACGGTGATCGAAGTGGGCGTCGACGTGCCCAACGCCAGCCTGATGATCATCGAGAACCCGGAGCGCCTGGGCCTGGCGCAGCTGCACCAGCTGCGCGGGCGGGTCGGGCGTGGCAGTGCGGCGAGCCATTGCGTACTGCTTTACCACCCGCCGCTGTCGCAACTGGGCCGCGAGCGGCTGGCGATCATGCGCGAAACCTGCGACGGCTTTTTGATCGCCGAGAAGGATCTGGAACTGCGCGGCCCCGGCGAGATGCTCGGCACCCGCCAAACCGGCCTGCTGCAGTTCAAAGTCGCCGACCTGATGCGCGACGCCGAACTGCTGCCGGCGGTGCGCGACGCCGCGCAGGAATTACTGGCACGCTGGCCGCAGCATGTCAGCCCGCTGCTCGAACGCTGGCTGCGTCATGGCCAGGAATACGGCCAGGTATGACAACCATCCGTCGCCACAGCGCCTGTGTCTGACGGCTTCGCTATACTCCGGCAGTCACCACAACGGGTCCGCTCATGAATACTGCTGTCGACACCGAAAGCTGCTCCGAACTGCCCCTGCTGATCACCAAGCTGTTGAAAGACCTCGGTGTGAGTTACCAGATTCAGCGCGACCGCCCCAATTTTCCCGCCACCCAGCGGGTTCAGGCCGTGCTGCTGGACGACAGCATTGGCGCCATGCTGGTGCTCTTCCCGCAGGACCATCTGCTCGACCTGGCGCGCTTGGCCGAACTCACCGGGCGCGAGCTGGCTGCGGTTAAGCCGGAGCGGCTGGCGCGCATGCTCGCCAAACATGAGCTGACGCGTCTACCCGGCCTGCCGCCGTTGACCAGTTCACCCTGTCTGTACGAGGAGCAACTGCTTCAACAACCGCGCCTGCTGGTGGAGTCCGGTCAGCCGGGCCTGTTGGTGGAGGTGGCCAGTGGCGAGTTCAAGCGCCTGCTGAGCAAGGCTACAGCCGGCAGCTTCGCCGTGCCGTTGAGCAGTATTCGACCCAACCTGAACCGCCCGGACGACGACCGCGCGGAGATCACTCAGGCAGTGCAGAGCTTTACTGCGCGACGTATCCAGAAACGCCTGGAAGAAACCATCGAGATCCCGCCGCTGCCGCATACGGCGCAGAAGATCATCAAGCTGCGGGTCAATCCCGACGCCACGGTGGACGACATCACCGGCGTGGTGGAAACCGACCCTGCCCTGGCCGCACAGGTGATCAGCTGGGCCGCCTCGCCCTACTACGCAGCGCCGGGACGCATTCGTTCGGTCGAGGACGCCATCGTCCGCGTGCTGGGTTTCGACCTGGTCATCAACCTCGCCCTTGGTCTGGCGCTGGGCAAGACCATCAGCCTGCCCAACGACAAGCCGCAGGACGCCACGCCCTACTGGCAGCAGGCGATCTATACCGCTGCGGTGATCGAAGGCCTGACCCGCGCAATTCCCCGCGAACAGCGCCCGGAACCCGGCCTGAGCTACCTCGCCGGGCTGCTGCACAGCTTCGGCTATCTGGTACTGGCGCACGTCTTCCCGCCGCATTTCTCGCTGATCTGCCGGCATCTGGAAGCCAACCCGCACCTTTCGCACTGCCACATCGAGCAACACCTACTGGGCATCACCCGCGAGCAGATCGGTGCCTGGTTGATGCGTCTGTGGGGCATGCCCGAAGAACTGGCCGCTGCGCTGCGCTTCCAGAACGACCCGGGCTACGACGGCGACGATGCGGCCTATCCGAATCTGGTCTGCCTGGCGGTGCGCATGCTGCGTAATCGCGGTATCGGCAGCGGGCCGGACGCCGAGGTGCCGCAGCATCTTTTCGATCGTCTGGGCATTACCCGCGAGAAAGCCAACGACGCCGTGGGCAAGGTGCTCGCCGCCGAGGCTGCGCTACGTGCGCTGGCAATGCAGTTCAATCCGCCACATTGATGGCAGATGCCATCGGGCCTGCGGCAAAAGCTGCAGGCCCGGTGGCGTATCAGGATCCCCGGAACCATCAGCTGCTTGCGCGAAAGCTCACTCGCGCATTCACCAGCCCTTCGCCGGCGCGCTCCAGGCTGACTTCCGTAACACTCACCCCCTGGCCCTGCAGCGTGTCGAACCAGCGCAGCAGCAGCGCATAAGAGGCGCCGGGCAGGCTTACCTGCAGGCTGCCGTCGCTGCCGTTGTCGAAGCTCTCGATCAGCAAATTGCCCTGCTGCGCGCTTTCGGTAATAACCCCTTGCAGCTGCTCCGGCACCAACTCGACCTGGTTGCTGCGTTCCATCTGCCGCGCCAGTTCGGTGTTCTGCTCCATGTAGGCGTGCAGCTCACGCTGCGCCTGGTAGTACTCACGCGCATCGGCAGCCTGGCGCTGCGCCGGTAGCCACAGCCAGAGGTAGAACAGCACCGCAAGCAGAAAGGCGCCGAGCAGGCTCAGCGAGGTGCGCTCGCGGGGGGCCAGACGTTGCCAGCGTTGCCACAGTGGTGAATCGGCGAGGCGCACGGCCAGTTGTTGTTTGAGATTCATCATCAGCCTCCGATGACCACGCGGGCGCTGACGCCGTCGCCTTCGCGACTGGCCGAGCCCAGCTGCACGTTCTGACCGGCCTCACCCAGGCGTCGGCGCAGGGTTTCCAGGGTGGCGAAATCCATCGCCTGCACCTGCAGCGCCAGATCGCCACGATCCTGGTTGTAATCGAGCTGGCCGATGGTCACCGGGATACCGTCCTCCAGCGCCGCGGCAGCATGGTCGAGCAGGCGCAGGAAGCCTGCCTGCCCGCCGCTGCCGCGCGCCAGATGATCATCGAACTGCGCACGCATGTTGACGATGCGAACGTCCTCAGGGAACAGCTCGCGATACAGGGCCAGGCTGGCATCGGCATAGGCATCGCCCTGACGCTGGAAATACCAGGCCTGGCTCAGGTTGAAGCCCAGCTGCACCAGCAGAATCAGCCCGACGACCGCAAACAGCGGCTTCCAGTAGCCGAGGCCGGTATTGCCGACCTCCACGGCGAAGTCGCCTTGGGCGAGATTGATCGCCGCCGCACGCTGAGCGACGAGAAAGGCGTAGGGATCGTCGACCTTCCGATAGTCATCCAGCGCTACCGGCGGGTCGGCGACATCACCCTGCGCATGCCAGGGTGCCGGACAGAGGGTAGATAACTGTGGCCAATCTTGGCTGGCGAAGGCCAACCGCGTTTCGCCGACGCCACCGAGCAGGCCCCGCTCGCCGATGAACAAAAGCTGCGTCTCCTCACGGGGCAGCAGGTCAGCATCGACGTGAATCGCCACGATCAGCAGACCCTTCTCGCGCAGTTGTCCGAGCCAACCGGACAGCAGCTGGCGGCGGATCGCCACGACGCGCTGACGGCCATCGAGCAGCGTCTCGCCAAGTGCCAGGTGCAAATCATCAACATTCTCGGCGAGCAGCTCCTCGGCGGCGTACGCCAGCGCCTGCTGCATCCAGCGCGCCTTGCGCGTCGGCAGAGTGACGGCGAAGAAGCTGCAGACTTCGGCCGGCAGGATCAGGCTGACCGCGCCGCCGCTACCGCTGCAATCGGCCAATGGCTGCCAGCGCCCTGGGCCGTCCTTGGGCAGCCAATAGACGTGCGTATCGCCATCGAGCCTGGCAGGACTGTCGGCGGGCAGAAACAGGCAATCCATGATCTAGCGTTCTCCATCGGATGAGCGTGCCAGCCGAGCAGGCTGACCAAGATTTCGCGCGAGCACGCGCACACTGCCGTCCTGCTCGCGTTGCAACAGGCTGACCAGCGCCAGACGGCGATCGCCCAGGCGCACTTCGCTGGTGGCCTGGAAGAATTGACTGCCAACCGCCAGCGCAGTGCCCTGCAGCGTAGTCCCGGCCATGGCCGGCTGCGCGAGGAAGGCCGCGCTGTTGCGAAACGGTGCGACGCGGCGCAATTCCACCAGCGATTCGGCAGCGCCAAGGCTGAGGTTGTCGCTGAGGCTGGAGAGCACCAGCGGGCTTGCCGTGTTGACGTTGAGTGGCACGTTGGGCGGCAGCGCGGCGACATAGGGCGCCAGACGTTGAAAGTCTTCCTCGCGCATGTCCAGCAGCAGACGCAGTTCGGACAGGTCATGCAACCGGCGCCCGGCGTTGCGATACGGCGGATCAAGGCCGAGATAGGCGTTGTCTTCGGCGCCATATTCGCCGCTCGGTTGCTGGTCCGGATCGAGCCAGTCCAGCAGGCGCTCGGCGTACGGCGCGCTGATCTGCAGGCGCAGTAGCAGACGGCGGAACTGCCCGACTGCGGCGGTGTTGGGCTGCTGATCACGCAGCAGGTCGTTGAGGTTGAAGCGCCCGGCCAGATCCTCGATACGCACCACGATTTCGCCCTGATCGATCTCGAAGGCCGGTAGCGGTTGGGCCCAAGGTTCGAGCAGATGATCGACAGCGGCCGCTGCCTCGCCATTCGCACCCGGCTCGCCATTGGCGCCAGCCTGCAGGTCCCGTGCGAGCATGGCCTGCGCCAACGCCTCGCCGCCGAGCGCGTAGTGCCAGGCCTGGCGCGCCTGCAGCTGGTTGCTGCTGGCGCGAATGCTGAGCTGCTGACGCGCCACCATCGCCGCGCTGACGACGGTAACGATGGCCACCACCAGCAGCACGGTGATCAGCGCCACCCCTTGCTGGCGCCTCATTGGGTCAGCTCCCCTTCGAATGGCTCGGGCACGCCTTCAGCGCCGGGCAAGGCCTGCTGCATCGCCTGCTCGGCGGCATCCGGTAGCCGCAACAGGCGCGTCACCCGGCCGTAGCGCGCGTGCTCGATGCTCAGCTCCAGCCCGACCGGCAAGCGTTCGGCGGCGTCTTCCGGGCTGCCGCGGCCGAAATCGAATGGTGGCCACTCCTCGTGCCACACGGCCTCTTCGTCCAGATAACGCAACTGTAGCCCCTGCACCTTTTCCAGCACCCGCTGCACGCGCGGCTCGCTGTCGAGGTCGCGGTCCAACACCACCCAGTAGACGCGCTCGAGGTTCTGTCCGGCCAGCCGCCAGCGCACCCGTTGCAGGTTCGAACGGCGCAGCCCCGTGGGGTTGCGCCAGCCAGCGCGGGTCAGCTCCAGCACAGGCGCGCCATCCTCGCCACCAAGCTGCCCGATAAAGGCGTTGCGCTCGTCGCCGAAGCCATCACGGATAGGTCGGCCGATCACCTGCTGCAGGTCGCGTTCGAAGGCCCATACGGCACGGCTCAGCTCGCGCAGTTGCAGTTCCTGGGCACGCACGGCTTCGTCGCTCTGCAGCACCGCTTCGAGCATGCGATAGGTGCCCAGCCCCAGCAGCGCGAACAGGGCGATCGCGATAAGCAGTTCGAGCAGGGTGAAACCAGCGCAGGCGCGCATGCGTGCGTCCATTAGCGCGCTGCTCCCCGACCGACCGCAATGAAGCCGGTGAGACTGGTCACCGCACGCTCAGGCAGTGTGCCGCTGGTTGCGCGTGGCGTTTTCAGCGCGACCCAGACCGTGACGCGCAGCAGGCCGGGGTCGGCGCTGGCCTCGATCTCGCTGAGGGCCTGCCACTGGCGGCCGCCGTAATCCAGCTCCTGGGTTTCGCGGCCGATCGCCGGGGAAATCTGCTGCAGTTGCAGTTCGCTGATGCGGTTGTCGGCGATCCAGCCAGCCAGGGTCAGTTCTTCCAGGCGCCCGGCGTTGGTCAGGCTGCGTCCGGCCGCGGTGAGCACCACCGCCGACACGCTGGCGAAGATGGCCAGTGCCACCAGCACTTCGAGCAGGGTGAAGCCACGGCCGACCCTGGCCAAGCGTCTGCTCATCGCCTGTCCTCGATGACTTGCGCCTCTGGCAGACGAAAGCCGTCGCTGGCGACCAGCCAGGCACCGCCGCGCGGTTTGCGTTCGGACAGGCGCAGGCTGAACGGCGATAGCTCGCCGCTGGAAAGGATCAGCAGCTGCGGTTCCAGCCGCGGTGCCCCCCGCGCCGTGCGCTCGTCGTCGCGGGACAGCCCGGCGCGGTCGTCCTCACGCTTCTGCGGTGCCAGCAGCTCCAGCGGCGTGCCGTCCAGCTCCAGGTCCAGGCGCATCCACTCCGGCACCTTGTGCACCTTGCGCCGCTCGACCTCCAGCCAGCGCGTCGCCGCCTCGTCGTAGCGCAGCACCCGGTAGCCTTCGCTGGTTACCAGCAGGCCGTATTCGCGACTGTCGAGCACCGCCTCATCGCTGAGCACGCCAATCAGCGCAGCCAGGCGCCGCGCCTCGTCACGCAACTCGCGCGAGGTGCTGGAGCCACCGACACTGAGTACCGCCACGCTGACCAGAATGCCCAGCAGGACGATGACCACCAGCAGCTCGATCAGCGTGAAGGCGCGGGCATGGCGCCGCATCGTTTACAGGTCCCAGTTGCCGATGTCGGCATTGAGGTCGCTGCCGCCGGGCTTGCCGTCGGCGCCGAAGGAGTACAGGTCGAACTGGCCCTGGGTACCCGGCGACAGGTACTGGTAGTCGTTGCCCCATGGGTCCTTGGGCAGGCGCTTGAGGTAGCCGTCGCGGTTCCAGTTCTTCGGTTGCGGATTGCCGGAAGGCTTTTTCACCAGCGCATCCAGGCCCTGCTGGGTGCTGGGGTAGGTGAAGTTGTCCAGCTTGTACATATCCAGCGCAGCGCCAATGGCTTTGATGTCGCCTTTGGCCACGGTGACCTTGGCCTGATCCGGGCGACTCATCACCTGCGGCACCACCAGCGCGGCAAGGATGCCGAGGATGACCACCACCACCATGATTTCGATGAGGGTGAAGCCCCCTTGCGTGCGTCGTTGCAACTTCATTGTTGTTACCCCACCAGTTGGTTGAGAGAGAGGATCGGCATCAGGATCGCCAGCACGATGACCAGCACCACAGCCCCCATGAACACCAGCATGAACGGTTCGAACAGACCGACCAGCAAAGACACCTGGGCAGCGAGGTCGTTCTCCTGATTGCGCGCGGTTCGCGCCAGCATCTGATCCAGTTCACCGGATTTCTCGCCGCTGGCGATCATGTGCAGCATCATCGGCGGAAATTCGCCGGTGGCATCCAGCGCGCGGGTCAGGCTGCTGCCTTCGCGCACCTTCTGCGCCGCCTCGACCACCCGTTCGCGAATGCGCAGGTTGGCGATCACCGCGGCGGCAATGGACAGCGCCTCCACCAGCGGCACGCCGCTCTTGGTGAGAATCGCCAGGGTCGAGGCGAAGCGCGCGGTGTTGGTCGCCCGGCTCAGGCGTCCGATCAGCGGCACTCGCAGGATGAACGCGTGCCAACGCAGGCGCACAGCCGGATCGCGCAATGCCGCACGCATGGCCAGCAAGGCGCCGATGATGCCGAGCACGATCAGCCAGCCCCAGTTCTTCACCACGTCGCTGGTAGCGATCAGCCCGCGAGTCAGCGCCGGCAACTCCTGCCCGGTGTTGACGAACACCTTCACCACGTCCGGCACCACGTAGCCGAGCAGCAGCACGACGATGGCCAGCGAGGCGACCATCAGGATCACCGGGTAGAGCAGCGCCAGCTGGATTTTCTGCCGCGACTGCTGGCGCTGGTCGGTGTAGTCGGCGAGCTGGTCGAGCACCAGGCCGAGATGCCCGGCATGCTCCCCCGCCGCCACCGTGGCGCGGTACAGCTCGGGAAAGGCCGACGGATATTCGCGCAGCGCAGCAGCCAGGCTGTGGCCTTCCATCACCCGCGCGCGCACCGCCAGCAGCATCGACTTGATCTTCGCCGAGGTTGATTGCGCCGCCGCGGCGCGCAGGGCTTCCTCGATGGGCAGCGCGGCCTGCACCAGCGTCGCCAGTTGCCGCGTGACCAGCGCCAGATCGCGTGCCGACAGGCCACGACCGAAACTCAGGCCGCCGCGACTGACATCTTCCTTGGACTTGGCCTGCTTTACTTCCAGTGGCGCCCACTGCTTCTCGCGCAGCAGCTGGCGCGCCTGGCGCGGGCTGTCGGCTTCTATCAGCCCTTTCTGCTCGCGGCCGCGCGGGTCGAGGGCAAGGTATTCGAAAGCGGCCATCAGGCTAGCTCCAGCGCTGACGCTTCGCGGTCAATACCGCTCCTGCAAAGGCAGCGCACGGCGATGGGAGTGGTCTTGACCGCGAACAAACCCGCGAAACGGTCAAACCCATATATCGAACTGCTAACCAGTAACTTCCCGACTGATCGCTGCAAGCCGCTCATCCCCTTATTCCTCACGCGTCACCCGCAGCACTTCCTCGATGGTGGTCACGCCCTCGCGCACCTTGCGCAGGCCGTCGTCACGGATGCTCGGGCCCAATACCCGCGCGTGGCGCAGCATGTCCTGTTCACTGGCGCGGGTGTGCACCATGGTGCGCAGGGCATCGTCGAACAGCACCAGTTCGTAGATGCCGGTACGCCCGCGGTACCCCAGCCCGCGGCACTGCTCGCAGCCTTCGGCGTGATACAGCGTCGGCGCATCGTCGGGACTCACACCCAGCAGCGCACACTCGGCGGTATCGGCGACATAGGCGCGCTTGCAGTCATTGCACAACACCCGCACGAGGCGCTGGGCCAGTACGCCGAGTAGCGAAGAAGAAATCAGGAACGGCTCGACGCCCATGTCCACCAGGCGCGTGACCGCACCGATAGCGCTGTTGGTGTGCAACGTCGAAAGCACCAGGTGGCCGGTCAGCGAGGCCTGTACCGCCATGTCCGCGGTCTCCTGGTCGCGGATCTCGCCAACCATCACCACGTCCGGGTCCTGGCGCAGGATCGCGCGCAAGCCGCGAGCGAAGGTCATGTCGACCTTGGTGTTGACCTGCGTCTGGCCGATGCCCTCGAGGTGGTATTCGATGGGGTCCTCGACGGTGAGGATGTTGCGCGTGCGGTCATTGAGCGTGGTCAGGGCGGCGTAGAGCGTGGTGGTCTTGCCCGAGCCGGTGGGGCCGGTGACCAGGATGATGCCGTGGGGCTTCCTTACCGCCTGCTCCAGCTGCTCGCGGTCATGCTCGTTCATGCCCAGATGCTTCAGAGTCAGCCGCCCTGCCTGCTTGTCGAGCAGACGCAGCACCACCCGCTCGCCGTTGGCCGAGGGCAGCGTGGAAACACGAATATCGACCTCGCGCCCACCGACCCGCAGTGAGATGCGCCCGTCCTGAGGGATGCGCTTCTCGGCGATGTCCAGCTTGGCCATGACCTTGATCCGCGATACCAGCAGGGCCGCCAGCTCACGCTTGGGCTGCACCACCTCGCGCAGGATGCCGTCGACGCGAAAGCGGATCACCAGGCGCTTCTCGAAGGTTTCGATATGGATATCCGAGGCATTCTCGTTGATCGCTTCGCCGAGAATGGCGTTGATCAGGCGGATGATCGGCGCGTCGTCCTCCTGCTCCAGCAGATCTTCGGTTTCCTGAATCTGATCGGCCAAGCTGGCCAGATCGAGATCATTGCCCAGCCCCTCGACCATCAGCATCGCCGCGGAAGAATCGTGCTGATAGGCCACGCCGAGCGCCTGATCGAAATCGGCCTGCGGCAACCACTGCATCGGCAAACGCATGCCGACCACCCGCTGCGCCTCCTGCACCGCGGTCAGCGCGGCGCCCTCGCGCAGGCCCAGGCGCAACTCGCCGCCACGCTCCAGCAGGATCACCCCATGCCGCCGCGCAAAGGCGAATGGCAGACGGCGTTGGGCCGGCTGCTCGAGCAGCGCGGTGACTTCGTTTACATCGAGTTCGGGCATCGTGCAGCTCCACCAGCGATACGCAGCGACCCGACGTCACCACGTTCGAAACACTCCAGACGGGTCTAACCAATCTAGTTGGACTACAAGGATTGGATGACATTTCAACGTGCACGCGTTTTTCCTGCACGCCCGACTTAACCCGGCACCAAGGTCGGAGACGCTTGGCACCGCTGACGAATATCCCATCAATGGCGCGTCATTCATGATGCGGCCGCGTCGTGTGCCTGGCGCGGACGATTTGGTCGTACGCGGAGCCAAACAGGACGCAATCTGCAGCGAAGCGCGGAAAACAGGCAGTCATCCTGCGACCGATGCGTCAAATACAATCGTTTGATTGAAACAGTTGTTTGATTTTTTCAGGGCTTGCAGAATGCCCCGCCGGGCGATCCGTTTTTACGCGTCGCCCGGTAGGTTTCACCTGTTCCAAACCCCGTCCGCCAGAGCAGCGGGCGGGTGAAAAGCACGTCGGTGCGCGGCTTGCCGCAGCACTGGTCATGATCACGCAGGAGAACAACAACAATGCACATCGGTGTTCCTCTCGAAACCCACTCCGGGGAGACGCGCGTCGCCGCCACCCCGGAAACCGTCAAGAAACTGATCGGCCAAGGGCACCGGGTGACGCTGCAAAGCGGCGCCGGGTTGCTTTCCAGCGTGCCGGACAGCGCCTATGAAGCGGCCGGCGCAGCCATCGGCGACGCGGCCGCGGCGTTCGCCGCCGAGCTGGTGCTGAAGGTCAATGCGCCGGACGATGCCGAACTGGCGCAGATGCAGTCCGGCAGCGTGCTGCTGGGCATGCTCAACCCGTTCGACAATGCCTGTATCGCGCGCATGGCCGCCCGCGGCATCACTGCGTTCGCGCTGGAGGCCGCACCGCGTACTTCCCGTGCGCAGAGCCTGGACGTGCTGTCGTCGCAAGCCAACATCGCCGGCTACAAGGCGGTGCTGGTCGGCGCCCACCACTACCCGCGCTTCATGCCGATGCTGATGACTGCCGCCGGCACGGTGAAGGCCGCCCGCGTGCTGATCCTCGGTGCCGGTGTTGCCGGTCTGCAGGCCATCGCCACAGCCAAGCGCCTCGGCGCGGTGGTCGAGGCGTCGGACGTGCGTCCAGCGGTGAAGGAACAGATCGAGTCGCTCGGCGCGAAGTTCGTCGATGTGCCGCTGGAGACCGACGAAGAGCGCGAATGCGCCGAAGGCGTCGGAGGCTATGCGCGGCCGATGCCCGCTTCGTGGATGGCACGCCAGGCCCAGGCGGTGCACGAGCGTGCGCTGCAGTCGGACATCGTCATCACCACCGCGCTGATCCCTGGCCGCAACGCGCCAACGCTGCTGCAGGAAGCCACTGTCGAGCAGATGAAGCCCGGCTCGGTGATCGTCGATCTGGCGGCCGGCCACGGCGGCAACTGCCCGCTCACCGAGATCGACCAAGTGGTCGTGCGCCACGGCGTGACCATCGTCGGCCACGCCAACCTGGCCACGCTGGTCGCGGCGGACGCCTCGGCGCTGTACGCCCGCAACCTGCTGGATTTCCTCAAGCTGGTCATCGACAAGGACAGCCAGTTCCAGCTCAACCTCGAAGACGACATCGTCGCCGCGTGCCTGATGTGCCGCGACGGCCAGGTCGTGCGGACCAACGGTTAAGGGAGACGCGAACATGGATCTGATTTCAGACGGCATCTACAACCTGATCATCTTCGTGCTGGCGATCTACGTCGGCTACCACGTGGTCTGGAACGTCACCCCGGCTCTGCATACCCCACTGATGGCGGTTACCAACGCGATTTCGGCAATCGTCATCGTCGGCGCCATGT
Organism: Stutzerimonas stutzeri; assembly: GCF_038561965.1. NCBI lineage: Bacteria > Pseudomonadati > Pseudomonadota > Gammaproteobacteria > Pseudomonadales > Pseudomonadaceae > Stutzerimonas > Stutzerimonas stutzeri. The sequence continues at coordinate 4,617,428 of NZ_CP139348.1, forward strand.
TGGCCGCCGCGCTCACCGTCACCCCGCTGGGCAAGGCCATGGGCACCCTGGCCGTGGCGCTGGCGGCGGTCAATGTGTTCGGTGGCTTCCTGGTCACCCGGCGCATGCTGGAAATGTTCAAGAAGAAGGACCGCAGCGCGGCCAAGGCAGAGGGCAAGTAAGCCATGAGCATGAACCTGATCACCCTGCTCTATCTGGTCGCCTCGGTGTGCTTCATCCAGGCACTGAAGGGCCTTTCCCACCCCACCACGTCGCGCCGCGGCAACCTGTTCGGCATGCTCGGCATGGGTCTGGCCATGCTCACCACGGTCGGCCTGATCTTCAAACTCGGCAGCGAGCTGGCTACGGCCGGCATCGGCTACGTGATCGTCGGCCTGCTGATCGGTGGCAGTGTCGGCACCATCATGGCCAAGCGCGTCGAGATGACCAAGATGCCCGAACTGGTCGCCTTCATGCACAGCATGATCGGCCTGGCCGCGGTGTTCATCGCCATCGCCGCAGTGGTCGAGCCGCAGTCGCTGGGCATCGTCGAGCAGATCGGTTACGCGATTCCGGTGGGCAACCGTCTGGAGCTGTTCCTCGGTGCAGCCATCGGTGCCATCACCTTCTCCGGTTCGGTGATCGCCTTCGGCAAGCTATCGGGCAAGTACAAGTTCCGCCTGTTCCAGGGCGCGCCGGTGGTGTTCAAGGGCCAGCACATGGTCAACCTGGCCGTGGGCCTGGCGATCCTCGCGCTCGGCCTGGTCTATACCTTCACCGGCAACCTGACCGCCTTCGCCCTTCTGGTGGCGCTGGCCTTCGTCATCGGCGTGCTGATCATCATCCCCATCGGCGGCGCCGACATGCCGGTGGTGGTGTCGATGCTCAACAGCTACTCGGGCTGGGCGGCGGCCGGTATCGGTTTCTCGCTGAACAACTCGATGCTGATCATCGCCGGTTCCCTGGTCGGCTCTTCCGGCGCGATCCTCTCGTACATCATGTGCAAGGCGATGAACCGTTCGTTCTTCAACGTGATCCTCGGCGGCTTCGGTGCCGACGTCGATGCGGGTGGCCCGGCGGGCGCCCAGCTGGAGCGCAACGTGAAGTCCGGCTCGGCCGACGATGCCGCCTTCCTGCTGAGCAACGCCGACACCGTGATTATCGTCCCGGGCTACGGCTTGGCGGTGGCCCGCGCCCAGCACGCGCTGATGGAGCTGGCCGAGAAGCTGACGCACATGGGCGTGACCGTGAAGTACGCGATCCACCCGGTCGCCGGGCGTATGCCCGGTCACATGAACGTGCTGCTGGCCGAGGCCGAAGTGCCTTACGAGCAGGTGTTCGAGATGGATGACATCAACTCCGAGTTCGGCCAGGCCGACGTGGTGCTGGTGCTCGGTGCCAATGACGTGGTCAACCCAGCGGCGAAGACCGATCCGAAATCGGCGATCGCCGGCATGCCGATCCTTGAGGCCTACAAGGCCAAGACGGTCATCGTCAACAAGCGCTCCATGGCCAGCGGTTATGCGGGCCTGGATAATGAGCTGTTCTACATGGACAAGACCATGATGGTCTTCGGCGACGCCAAGAAGGTGGTCGAGGACATGGTCAAGGCTGTCGACTAAGCCGCAACCGTTGAACCGAAAAACCCCTCCCGGCCTTCGCCGCGAGGGGTTTTTCTTTGCTCGCCGGCGCCGTCGGTCATCCTGCCGAGGGCTTCAGCTCACCAACGCTGACCCAAACCAATCAACACCGGCTCACGCCAGTTCGGCTGGCTCAAGCGCTGAAACCAAACACCTCGCCCAGGTGCCGTCGGTAACGCGCGACATCCGCTTCGACTTGCGGGCGCTTCATCACGTCGACGCTGAGAAAGGTAGGCAGACCCTGCATGCCGAGAAACTCGTGGGCCTTGTGAAATGGCAGATACACGGCGTCCACGCCCTTGCCGCCGAAGAAGTCGCCGGGGTCGTCGAAGGCCTGCTGCGGGGCATTCCAGGTGGCGGAAATCATGTAGCGTTTGCCGTGCAGCAGGCCGCCGCTGCCGTACTTCTGCGATGCATCGGAACGGGTACGTCCGTCGTTGGCGTAGAGGCTGCCGTGGCCAACGGTGAACACTTCGTCGAGGTATTTCTTCACGGTCCAGGGCGCGCCCATCCACCAGCCGGGCATCTGGTAGATCAGTGCGTCAGCCCAGAGGATTTTCTCGACTTCTTCCTGCGCATCGTAGCCAGCATCGATCTCGGTGGTCTTGATCTCAAAGCCCGCTGCGGCGAGGGTTTCAATTGCCGCCTGATGCAGCGTGGCGTTGTACTGGCCGGCCGAATGCGCGAACGCCTTGCCGCCGTTGAGTAGCAGAATCTTCTTCATGGAATGCCTCAGAGACAGAATGGCGCGCAGCTTACCCACGACCGGGCGAAGTACCCAGGCCGGGGCGGGCAAATCATCTTTGCGCTGCGGTCACGAATCCGTCGCCAACTGGCGTTCTATCAGCCCGCTTTCACCGCCGGTGCCGATTCCGGCCTCGACGCATAACGCTGCGCCAGCACCGCGCAGACCATCAACTGGATCTGGTGAAACAACATCAGCGGCAGGATCAGCGTGCCCAGCGCCCCACCGGCGAACAGCACCTGCGCCATGGGAATGCCGGTGGCCAGGCTCTTCTTCGAGCCGGCGAAGAGAATAGTGATTCGATCCTCCAGATCGAAGCCCAGCCAGCGCGCGATCAACCAGGTGATGATTAATGCCAGTGCCAGCAGCAGGCAGCAGGCCAGCACCAGGCCGAGCAATTGCGGCAGTGGCACCTCATGCCAGATGCCCTCGACCACCGCGTGGCTGAATGCGGTGTAGACCACCAGCAGGATCGAGCTCTGATCGACGTTCTTCAGCCAGCCTTTGTTGCGCGCTACCCAGTCACCGATCCAGCGTCGCGCGATCTGCCCGGCAATGAACGGCAGCAGCAGCTGCACGACGATCTTGCCGATGGCATCCAACGTCGAGCCGCCTTCGCCCTGCGCGCCCATCAGCAGCAGCACCAGCAGTGGCGTGAGGAAGATGCCGATCAGGCTGGACGCCGCCGCGCTGCAGACCGCCGCCGGGATATTGCCGCGCGCCAGCGAGGTGAAGGCGATGGCTGACTGTACGGTGGCCGGCAAGGCGCAGAGGTAGAGCATGCCGAGGTACAGCTCGGGTCCTATCATCGGCGTCAATACCGGGCGCAAGGCCAGGCCGAGCAGCGGGAACAACACGAAGGTGCAGCTGAACACCAACAGGTGCAGGCGCCAGTGGCCCATCCCGGCGAGGATCGCGCTGCCAGAAAGCTTGGCACCGTGCATGAAGAACAGCAGGGCGATGGCCAGGTTGGTGATCCACTCGAACACCACCACGCCTTGCCCACGTGCTGGCAGCAGCGTGGCAATGGCCACTGCACCAAGCAGAGCGAGGGTGAAGTTGTCCGGTAACAGGCGAGGTCTGGCCATGTGCGCTCCTGATTGCGTGGCTTGCAGCGAGTTGCCAGCGAGTCTACTGTCGCCTGGAATATCCGACTAACGCCACTGGCAAGACAAATGTCGAGAAAAGGACAAGGCAACCTCCTGCAGCGCAGCATTCCAACCATGGACGCGCTGCCGCGGCCGCTGTTTGCACGCAGCGAGTCTCTGGCCGAGCGCACCACCACGCCGCGGCACAGCCATCCCTGGGCGCAGCTGTCGTACGCCATCAGCGGCGTGCTGCGGGTGCACACCGACCGCGGCCGTTTCCTTGCGCCACCGCAGCGCGCCATCCTGATTCCGCCGGGTCTGCTGCACGAAGTCATAAGCTCGCCGCACACCGAGATGCGCAGCCTATACGTCGATTACCGCGTCGTGGCCTGGGCGTCCGCGCATTGCCAGGTGCTCGCGGTCAGCCCATTGCTGCGAGAGCTGATCCGCGCCTTTGGCGTCCTGCCGGCAGAGTACGACGAGCAAGGTGCCGACGGCCGTCTGGCTGCGGTGCTGCTGGACCAGCTGCGTGCGGCGCCGGCAATCGGCTATTCCTTGCCCTGGCCCAGCGATGATCGGCTGCGCAAAGTCTGTGAAGCGCTCTACGAGCAACCCGACCTGTCGCTCAGCCTGAAGCAATGGAGCGAACGCCTGCAGGTGTCGGAGAAAACACTGACGCGCCAGTTCCAGCGCGACACCGGTCTCAGCTTCCGCGCCTGGCGCCAGCGTTTGCGCCTGCTCAGCGCTCTTCCCCTGCTGGAACAGGGCCAGCCGGTCACCGATGTCGCGCTGGCCTGTGGCTACGAATCCACCTCGGCATTTATCGCCGCCTTCAGCCAGCAGTTCGGGTCCACCCCGGGTGCTCTTTCGCGCCTACCGCGCCAGTAGACGCAGGGCCGAAACAGTTGGCGCACCTGCGACCGACACAGTTGCACGCAGCGCAAAACTGCACCGGCACAATCGAGAACCCCTGTGGCTGTTGAGCTCTGGCGGCGCGCGCGATCCTGTGTACCCATCACCCGCACCCGGCCACGCCGGGAAGGAACGCGCCATGGACCGCACACTGCCCCGTCTCTATGTAGTCGACCGCGCCAGGCGCAATTGGCAGCAGATACTGCAAACGCTGCTCCGCTGGCATCGCAACAGCCGTACCCGCCAGCAGTTGGCGCAGCTCGACGAGCGTCAGCTGGCTGACGTCGGCATCAGCCACAGCATGCGCGCGACGGAGTTGGAGAAACCGTTCTGGCGCTGAGCCAACCTCGTCCTACCTCGCATAACGATTCGGCCTATGCTGCGTGCTACAGGGCCGCAGCAGCGGGAACGCCATGCCCATGGCGCGGTCTAGAGCCTCACTACTGGAGATTTGCCATGTCCCGAATCCTGCTCCCCTTTTTCGCTGCCAGCCTGCTGCTTAGCGGCGGCGTTTCGGCTGCCAGCTTCACCGCCACCACCGACATGGTGGTCGGCGGCCTGATCAACACCGTGGACGCTACCTCGGACCTCACCTCCTCCCTGCGCGATGACAAGCTGGTGCTCGATGCGCGCGATGACGCGGCACGCTTCGTCGCCAGCGAAGGCGATCTGCGCGGTGCGCATCTCGAAGCGGCGCTGCAGCATATCCGCAGCGAACGCCCGCAACTGGCGGCCAGCGATCTACAACTGGCCCAGGCGATTCTCGCCCTCTGACGCATGCGGCAGCGTATGAGCGCTGCCGAAACCTGCGGATGCAACCGGGCACTGGCCCTGCAGCGGGCGTTTCGCTAGCCTTGGCGCCGTTTTACTCGGCAACAGGGTTCACATGCGTTCGTTTTCCATCGCCATTCTGCTTCTCGCTTTCTTCGCCAGCTCGGTCCAGGCCCTCGATGTCACCACCGCAGGCGTCGTGCAGGCCAGCTACGTCAGCAGCCAGCTGACCAGCGCGCCCTTCGACAACAAGCTGATCAGCGACGCTCGCGATGATGCCGCGGACTTCGTCGCCAGCGACGGGCAGCACGTTGCGGCACGCCTGCAGGCGGCCATGTTGCGCCTGCGCCAGGCATACCCGGAGCTTGCTGCCAGCGATCTGGAACTGGCCGAAGCGATCCTCGTCCAATAACCGCACCGGCCTGCCGGTGCCCCGACTTTGAGAGACTCATCCATGCACAAGCTATTGCTCGCTGCCCCGCTGGCGCTGGTCGTCGTTGCGGGAACCGCTCAGGCGCAGACCCTCATCGCCACCAGCAACATCGTTGTGCGCGCCCTGGACCGAAGCATCAACTTCACCTCCGATGTGACCAGCCGCATCAGCGACATGAAAGTCGTCGTCGAAGCACGTGAAGACGCCGCCAGCTTCGTCGCCAGTGCCGGCGAAATCCGCGGCGCTCATCTGGAAGCCGCGATCGGCACGCTACGCAACGAATTCCCCGCAGCGCGCAACGCCAGCGACCTGCAACTGGCCGAAGCCATCCTCGCCCTGTGATCCGCCCATGCGCCTGGCTGTTGGCGAGCTGCCTGGGTCTGGGCTCGGTCATCGCTCATGCCGACCTGCGCCTGGTGCTCGATACGCGCGACCTGCAACCCGAGCAACGCGCCGCCAGCCAGGCGCTGCTGGACGAAGCCATCGCCGCCTTGCCGCCACGGCTGCTGCAGAGCCTCGACCGCGAGGTTCGCGTGCAGTGGCGCAACGACCTGCCAGAGCAAGCCTATGGACGCGCCGGTGGCAATCGCCTGGAACTCAATCGCCGCCTGCTGTCGGCACTGACCGACGGCAGCGCCGCCAGCGATAAGACCAATCGTCCCCACGGCACGGTACGCCGCGAGCTGCTCGCCACCGTCGTTCACGAAGTGGCGCATCTCTATGACCGTGCTCGCCTGTGGTCGCCCAGTCAGCACCTGCTGCAGGGCCAGTGCCGTCAGCGCGCCAGCAATCTCGGGCAGATTGGCCTGCCGGATCACTGCCGAGGGCAGATCGACCGCCGCTTCACCCTGAGCGACGATCCACGCTTGCTCGACCTGGCTGGCTGGCCGCAGCGCGTCGGCAAGCGCGGCCTGCGTGAGCTGGACAATGCTCAGCTAGCACGCAGCCCTGACCCTTACGAGCTGACCAGCCCGCTGGAATTCGTGGCGGTAAACCTTGAGTACTTCCTGCTCGATCCCAGTTACGCCTGTCGCCGCCCATCCCTGCATCGCTACTTGCGCGAGCACTTCGGCTGGGCGCCGGAACATGCTGCCGATTGCACAGATGAATATCCGTTTCTGAATGCCGGCCGCGAGTTCGGCCGCACGCCACTGCTGAGCCTCGACCCCGCGCGCGTCTATGAAGTCGATTACCTGTTCGCCGAAGCCAACGACGCCTGGGTCAGCCGCTGGGGCCACAGCATGCTGCGCCTGGTGATCTGTGCACCGGGTCGCGAGCCCGGTCCTGATTGCCGACTGGATCTGGAGCATCATCTGGTGCTGTCATTTCGCGCCTTCGTCGATGACGTGCAGCTTTCCAGCTGGGACGGCCTGACCGGCGTCTATCCATCACGGCTGTTCATCCTGCCGCTGGGCCAGGTGATCGACGAATACACCAAGGTGGAGCTGCGCGGGCTGGCTTCGGTGCCGCTGAAGCTGCAGCGCAAGGAGATCCGCGCACTGGTCGAGCGCAGCGCCGAACTGCACTGGAGCTACGACGGCGACTACTATTTCCTGTCCAACAACTGCGCGGTAGAAACCCTCAAGCTGCTGCGCAGCGGCACGGCGCGCGACGAACTGATCACGCTGGATAGCATCATGCCCAACGGGCTGCTGGAAGTGCTGATCCACCGAGGCCTGGCCGACGCCAGTGTGCTCGACGATCCGCGTGAAGCGCTGCGTCTGGGCTATCGCTTCGACTCCTACCGCGACCGCTACCAAGCCATGTTCGCCGTCCTCAAGGAACGCCTCGGCCTCCCGCAACAGAGCGTTGAACAATGGCTGGAACTCAGCGCCGCCGAGCGCCAACCCTGGATCGACCGCGCCGACCTGCGCGCCGCCGCCGCCCTGCTACTGGTCGAACAGGCCGCCCTGCGCCGCCAGCTACTCCTTGCCCAGGACGAACTGAAGAACCGCTACCTCGGCGGCCGCGGCCGGGACGCCACGTTGAACAAAGCCGACGGCGCCTTGCAGGAAATCCTCGCCAACAGCGGCTACCTCAGCCGCCCGGCCGAACTGCTCGACGGCCAAGGCTACGGCTTGCCACAGCCCAGCGAATGGACCCGCCTGGAACGCGAAAGCGAACAACGCCAACTGCGCCTGAATCAACTGAGCGAGGAGCTGGACCAGGAAGTGCGTTTGCTACTGGGGGACGAGCGGCGGGAGGAGCTGGAGGCGACGGAGGTCAATCTGGCTCAGATCGGCAAGCATCTGCGCGGGTTGCACAAGGCTGGGGGTGGGTTGGAGTTGCCGTGACAAGTTACGTTTCGGTAGTAATCCGATTAGCCAAACAACTCAATTGCAGTATTCGGACAACTATCTCTTGCGTCGGGTACGAGGGGTAGTTCACGCACCCAGGGACTGGTTGAGTGCTTCCTGAAGAAAGCAAAAGCAGTGTTGTATCCCGAAGCTAGAATTGCAGCACTGAGACTCTCTCTTCTTTTAGGGGGAGTTCTTTTAACCTCCCCCGGATGAAAGTGGCGTGTTTTTCGAAGTTGCGTTTGTCCGAGAAAATATAGAACGGCCAATCCACATATTCATTTGAGTGCGGGCTGAGCCAAGGTGACTCAAGGCAAATTATGCTCTTAGACCGATCCAAAGTTATTTTTTTGAACTCGCTCCATTGGTATTCATACGTGTGGTGGCTCGTATGTAGTTCTTGAAATTTCTCTGAGTTAGCCATTGTTAAATAAAGCAATCCCATACCGCCAGGCCCAGCGAGCGCTATCCAAAATGCGGATGGATCAAGCGCAACAACGAATAGGATGGCGATAGCTGCGATAACTGTTAACCATTTCAAGGCAACTATCCAGCCTTTACCTGGGGCTTTCCATTCGCAGACCTCAATCCCTGTTTCGGTCAGGCGATAAGCAAATTTCGTTTTTTGGTGGGTTGTGCCATGCAGAGCCAAAAAGAAAACAGAAAGAAATATTGCACTCCAACCTAGCTTTTCGATTAAAGGAGAATTGTCGTTCTTGAAAAACATCAAATAACAGGCACCTAGAGCGGCGGCCATCATGAACCAAAACATACCATTTGCGACGATTGTATTATAAGGCCTTGCCTTAATTCTCCATTCTAGCAACGCATGTTGATTTACGTGCTTCCACTGGTGGTGCTCTGGAAGCTCAATGGGTTGATTCCAGGGAAGAGTATGTAGGCATCTGTTCAAGATACTGCTCATAAGCAATCATTTACTCGCATGAGGCGCCTGCAAGGGGAGCCAGCGGGTACTTTGTGAAGAGAGCACCATATCGGTATTGGGTTCCTTGCTGAAAGCATCTCTCTTCAGATCCGCCTCGGAGGATGAGGCGCCTATATCCATGCGGAACATGTAGCCCCGACCGTTGGCGCTTTCCAGGATCTGCTCCGGGTAGCGAACTTCCAATTCCAGCACGGGGGGGCGCTGGTAGGCGATCCAGGTTTGCCATAGGCGATGCTGTGTGTCCTTGGGGTAGAGGGTGTCGCCGGGCAGCGGCCCATTGGGACGCTGTGCGGGCGGTTGGCCAAATTGGTCGATGGGCGCCCAGTGGCCTTCGAGGAACTGGTCGTAGAACCTGTCTGCCATGCCTTGCATCAGGCTATCGGAAAACCAGCCGCTGTCGACCATGGCCGGTTTCAGCTTGACGGCTGTTCCCGCCAGTTCGGACGGCAGCAGGAGCTGTAGCCAGAAGCCGGTATAGACGCGGGGGCCACGGCCATAATAAGGCAAGGTGGAGGCGCGAGCTGCCAGACTGGGGCGTAGGCAGATTTCCTTCAGGGTACGCAGTTCTTCTTTGTGATGCTCGTCGCTATGCGTCCAAGTGGGGGATTTACCCCAACTGCTGCGGTACAGCCAGAGCCGCAGACCCTCACGTTTGTACTGATTGGCGACCATGCTGGAGATTAGGTAGATCACGCCGAGCAGCGCGATGATGATGGTCACCGGATTGGACATGACCCAGGCAAAACCGAACCAGAAGCCCAATGCGCTGCCGACTAACTGGACACCTGCGACTGTTGACATAAGGCCTAGAGTGATTTGCTTCGTACGCAGCGCGTAGCCTTCTCCAGCGCTTGTGGCCTTATCGATATCATTGGAAACCTGCCAAGCCTCCACTCCCGCAGCGATAGCGCCGAATGCCGCCATGCCCATGGTGCGTAACACCAGTTTACGAGCCAAGACCGAAAATTCTGCGCTTCCAGCTTTCAGCCAAGTGCTGACGCCTGCTTTCGCCAGCTGTGTTGTTCGTGTTCTGAGTGCCCCTTGCATACTGGCCCACTTGTTCCACGCCGGTACTGTCCAGAGCGCCATCAGTGCATTGGCGGAATAGGCGGCGTTAGCCCCGACCGTGCGCAGCTCATCCTCACTGAAAATGCCGTCATTGTGTGCCTTATCCAGGCTGTTGATGAAGTTCCAAACGTTCAGCCCTGCGACCAGTACGGGCAGGCTGCCGCCGAGTTCCTGGTTCATCCACTGACGACTGCGGGCAGCGTAACCTGCCGAACTTTTTGCTTTGAGCTGCAACTGATCTAGCAGCTCTGATTGGCCCAGTGTCGTGAGCCACAGGTTCACTTGGCGAGTTTGTACGCTAGTGATCTTTGTTTCGGTGACGACGCTGCCGATTACCTCATTAGGCCTTCGCAGGTTCAGCGTCTCGCGCTTTTGTTCCAGCCCGAGCAACTGTATGCGCGCTGAGCGTTTGTCAGGGCCTTTACCTGGTAGAGAGAGAGTGCGTTGCAGACCCTTGATGCTCTGTTCTAGCTGGGCAATCTGCATTTGCCATTTACGGTTCTTCTTCGCGAAGTCAGTATCCAGAATCAAACGCGTCTGCGTGGAGATTTCCGTAGAAACCAGGACCTGAGTGACGCTGAAGGCGAAGATTCGAACCTTGGGCGCAAATTTCGTGCTTAACGCAGGTAGCAGAACAAAGGCCATCAGGTTCCAGCTGTCCTTGGCTTTTTGTCCCACCACTGCACGCAAGGTCTCGAAGGCACGCTTGCCGGGTTCGGAAAGGCTCTTGTAAAGGCTGCTGCCTTGCACACTCGGCAGATCGAGTACCGATTTCACCTCGCTGGCCCGGCTGACTTCGCTGGTGGCATCGGAAAGCACGCCGTGGGCCTGCCCGCTGCCGTCGCCCTGCCGCCCTTGGTCGTCGATGGTGCCGTAGGTGGTGAAGTTGGCGGAGATCTTGTCGATCAGTGCGGAAAGCTCAGCGCTGAAATTGAATAGTGCCAGGCCTGCCAGCGTAGTGGGTTTGCCGTACTGCTCGCACAGCCATTTCTTACCCGTATCGCTCGCCCCCAACTGTTCATACAGGTTGGCCATGGTGTCCAGCAGGTCGGTCGATTGCTGCGGGTGGCAGGGGTCATAGAAAACCTCTTCCGCTTTCGGGCTGAGGCTTTTCAGCCAGGTGAGCAGGTCGCTTTCGCTGCGTTGGAGGTGGGCATTGAGGCGCTCTATTTCATCGGAGCGCTCTTGCAGATAACTCCAGGTCTCATCGAAGCGAACGTCCTCGCGCCAAATCTTTTTCTGCTGCCATTCTTCTACCAGGGCGCGCCATTTTGGCCCCGAAGGTGGGGTGCCCCAATTTGTGCGGAACTGCTGTTGAGTCCGCTGCACCTGCAGCGATTTAAGTGTCAGGGTCGCATCACTGCCGCTGTGATTGAGAAGCTGCGCTTCGCTATCGAGCAGGTTGTGAGCATCCTTGATGAAAGCTTGCCTGCGGCTTGGGTTGGCTGATACCGATTTGGGGATGAAAGGGTCTAGCTTGACGCCGCAAAGTCCCTGAATGACCGTAGCGCTATTGATCTTGTTGGCGTGCTGTTTGTCTGCTGCTACCAGTTCCAACCAGCGGCCCTGTAGATTCATGGCCAGATCGTCGACGATGGCCATGGGGTCGTCCAGAGCAATGAAGAGGGCGCTGTCCTGATCGGGCACGCTGCCGAGTATGAGAGCCTGGTCTATCGGCGGCTTGCAGGGGCGGGACGTATCGTCTTTATTCGCCGCTACCAGACAGCTCTTGAACGTCGGGGCTTCCCCTCCTGCCAGGATATCGGCGACCGCACTGCCTATTTCGCGGATAGCCGCGGCATGTGCCGCCTGCATCTGGGTGCAGTATTGCGGCAAGTTCAGTGCGCGCATCCAGCGCTTTTGCTCCTGGGGGTTGCTGCGCATTTTTTCGCATAGGCGCCAGGTCCACTGCACGGGGGAGTAGGCGATCAGCAGGCGGCTTCGTTTCGGGTACAGCAGATAGGGTTTGCTGGCACCGGGATTGTTTCGTTCATCTTTGCCCAATTGCGCACCACCCCACTGATGGCGAATGAATTGGTGGCCCTTGACCTGATACTCGTGAAGCATGCGATCCGTTTCATCCCACACGTATAGCCAACCATCACGGAGTTGACGCAAGGTATAGCTGCGCGTCTTGAGCTTCGGTAGATGACCGGTGTTCCAGCCGTTGGGTAGCGGATTTTGGCCCTGGGCGCTGCCGCGGGCCGGTGACTCGTCAATTGCATAGCGAACGGGGTGGATTGCAATTTCGCCCGCTTTTAATGGGCATTGGCCACTCGCATTCGCCGGCTTGTTTTCAAAGGCCTGATTGCGTTTGGCTTGCTGCAAGGTTTTGTCGGAGGTTGTCGTGCTCATGGAGATCCGTTCCTTTAGCCGGCAAGGCAGTCTTCATCCAGGGCTTGAATACGCCGCTCTGGCGGTAGTTTCTGGGCGTCTGCGGTCTCGGCTAACCAGGCCTGGTAAGGGCTGTCGGAGCGTGTAGCGAAGTCATCGCCCCAGCAGGCGCAGCGCTCGAGCCAGACCGCAATGCTCCGCTCGTTGACCAGTCCCCAGCCTTCGGCATCAAGCAGGCGTTGCTCCAGCCATTGGCCTCGCTCCTGTTCGCCAAGTCCGGAGAGGGTTTGGGGGTAGTCTTCGATCAACCAACCGTATAGCCGCTCCTTGAAGCTTCGCCGATAGGCCTGTTCGAGCGCCTGAACCTGATCATCGGCGAGATGGTTGAGCTTGCCCTCCGTCCTGGGGCTGTTGGGTTGTGAGCGATAGGACTGCCATTCGACTGCACGCGAGGGAGCCCAGCGGGGCGGGGGTAGGGATACGAGCCATTCGCTGATGGGGCCCAGAAGACTTTGATAAGCGGATGGGGGGTAGCTATTCAGCCAATAAGAGGTCACCAGCGGATCCGCGAAACGGAAGAGGCTGTAGCTGCCTAGATTGTCTGTGATGGTGATGAACTCGCTCAGGTGATCGGCGACATCGTTCAGTGCTGCCGAGCTTTGTAGCCTGCTGGCCTGACGCTGAAGAGAGGGGCTGCTTCGCCATTCACCCAGTAAGGACGAATGGCTGTCCAGTCCAACCAGAATTGGGCCGAGCTCTTTGACGTCATCCCAGCGGGTGCCGTTGTAGAGAGGGATGACCTCAATAGGCTCGCCTGCCCCATAAAGCCATTGCAGAGCGTCCTGACGAAGCACTCCATCGACGAGCAGAAAGTCGCGGCTCATGCTTCGGCTTCCTGGTTGGCTCGCTCGCAGATTTCGCACCGTGGCGTCGCTCGTAACAGCGCCTGCCGCTGAGCAGGTACCAACAGCTCGCCCGCCTTGTCCGCATCCGCCGGCTTCACCTTCCCCGACAATATCGGCGCCGCACCCGAACCTTTCCCCGGATTTCCCCCCGAGTTCACCCTGATCAAAGGCCCGACCATGGTGATGCCGCTGGCATCGAGCTTGATAAAGCTGCCGCCAGCTTTGAAGGTCAGTTCGCTGCCCGCTTCGAGCACCACCTTGAGGCCGCTGGAGAGGTGAATTTCATTGCCCGCCTCGATGAACTGCCCGGTGCCGATCTTCAGGTGCTGCCTGCTGCCGACAGTGAGGTGGTCGTTGGCGCGGATCTCGGTTTTGCGGTCAGCGTGGGTGGTGCGGTGTTCTTCGGCTTTGAATTCGCTGTAGCTGTTGGCTTGCACCGTGTCGTGGCGTTCGTGACCGACGCGGATCTTCTGGTCGTGCTCGATGTTCTCGTCCCAGTCGCGCTGGGCGTGGACATAGATCTGCTCGGCGCCCTTGCGGTCTTCGATGCGCAGTTCGTTGTAACCGCCACCGCCTGGGGAGCTCAGGGTCTTGAACACCGTGCGAGTCTTGTTCGCCGGCAGGTCGTAGGGGACCTGGTGTTCCTTATGGTAGAGGCAGCCGGTGACCAAGGGCTGATCGGGGTCGCCTTCGAGGAAGGTCACCAGCACTTCCATGCCGACCCGCGGAATGGCGATGCCTCCGTAGCGGTCGCCGGCCCAGCTGGAGCTAACGCGCAGCCAGCAGCTGGTCTTGTCGTCGGCCTGGCCGTGGCGGTCCCAGTGGAACTGGACTTTGACGCGACCGTACTCATCGCAGTGGATTTCTTCGCCGGGAGGACCGGTGACCACGGCGGTCTGGCTGCCGAGAACCTTCGGCTTCGGATGCTTCAGAGCCGGGCGGAAGGGGATGTCCCAGGGGGTGGCGGTGAAGTGGTTGCGGTAGCCCTGAACGAAGCCGTCACCGCTATCGACATGGCTGGTGACTGATTCTTCCAACACCTGCGGTTGCTTGCCTTCGTGCAACACTTCGGTGAGCAGCCAGAGCTGGTTCCAGTCGGTGCGGGGGTGTTCGCCGAGCGGGAGGAAGTGCCCGCTCGCCAGTCGTGGCTGGTCGCTTTCGCCTTTGGCCAGCTCGTAGTCATGGCGGTGGCGTTCCAGAGCGCGTTGCGAGAGGTGCTTGCCGCGGGCGCGCTCAGTAAAGCGGCCGGGGTAATCGTAGTCTTCGAGGTCGGGCTGGAAGTCCCTATGGAAGGCGGCCTCCATGGTCAGGCGCGGCTTCTCGAAATCGTAATCGCGGCGCGTGACGCGGCTGGTGCGGGTCTCCAGGCGCAGGCCGAAGCGTTTGATCACCGGCTGGTCGGCGACCAGGCCGCTGTCCTGCTGATAGGCGGTGGCGGCGAGCTTGGGAAAGACCGTCTGGTCGTCGCCAAAGACCAGCACATGGCCGGCCGCGCTGTGCTCGAAGTGGTAATGGATACCTTCTTCCTCGCACAAACGCTGGATGAAATGCAGGTCCGATTCGTCGTACTGAACGCAGTATTCACGCGCGGGGTAGATCACCGGGCCGAGCTGGAAGCGGTAGGCGTCGGCCTGGACGCCGTGCTCCTCAAGCACCTGGGCGACGATCTGCGGCACGCTGAGGTACTGGAAGATGCGCTGGTTGGTGCGATGGGCGAGATACGCCAGCTGCGGCACGAGCGTGAGGCGGTAGCGGGTCAGGCGCTTGCCGGATTCACCCTGGGCGGCCTGATGCACCAGCCCATGAATACCGCTGCCATCCGGCGCGAAGGCGAGGAAAGCCGGGCGATGCAGCAGGCTTTCCAGATCCAGATCGGGGCGCTCGCTGACCAGTTCCAGGTCGAAGCGATAGGGCTGGCTGATGGCCTCGCGACCCTGGAATTCGAGCACCTTGAAGTCGTGCTCGACGCCTTCGAGGGAAAGCGTGAAGTGGGCCTGGTTGGCTGGGGCGAACATCCATGTTCCTCCTGTTCAGTCCATGTATCAGCGCATGGGCGCTTGCGGAGCCTCGATGTAACACAGGCCAGCCGCTCTGGAATGCTCGGTTTCGGCATTCCGCAACGGCAGTCCGGGGTTTTGCACAATGCTTCGTAAAAGACTTCGGCCAGGCTCGCCTGGCCGAAGCGGGACCGCGGCTGATCAGCCAGCGATCGGGGTGCGCCAGTCGTCGGAGCCGGAGGTGCCGGAGACTTCATGGGTCCAGACGATCTTGCGGTAGGTGAAGTACACGTCTTCCAGATGGGTGAAATGGGACATGTTCGGGTCCTGGCAGTTGGGCATGCGCGACTGCACGTCGACGATCACCGCATCTTCCAGCTCGATGGTGTAGTAGTGCTCCTGAGTGCCAGTCGAGGAAGTTCGGTACCACTCCAGACGGCACTTGTTCAGGCGCTCGCCAGAAGTCAGGGCGTTGAAGATCAGCGGCGACGACTTGTCGAACACCTTGGTGATCATCAGTGGCTTGTGCACGCGCTGGCCGGTGGGCTGACCGGACTGTGGGTCGCGCGGGATGATGACCTGATGCTGGAAAGCCTGCACCAGAATCTGGTCTTCATGACCTTCCTGGAAAATGTTACCCACCGAGTCCTCGGTGAAGGTACCGGCGGTAATCAGGCCTTGCTTAGTGCCTTCGAGGGACAGGTATGCGGGTGTTGGCATGAGAGCTCTCCTTGCTGGGAATCGAAATGCCTAATGGCAGCTTTCCCGTTACACGGCTCATGCCATCTATTAAAAAACTATATTTTTCAACAAGTTAATCACCAGGCAATGTAAGTGACCTTAGCCTGTTGGGTGACTGATCACAGAAAGCTGCGCAACTATTAGCGCAGCCCAGGGAAAAAGCTGCGCAGTGGTCCTAGAACCCTTAGGCCATAAGCCTGAAGGCGAACTATCCACAATGTTATCCACAGAGAATGTGGCAAGAAGCTGCGCAGTTGGACCACAGATGCTGCTCGCGACACATGGAACAGGCTGCTGTCGCCCTGCAGCCTTTTTGCAGGCAAAAAAAACCTCGAACTTCATTGGGGGAGGGGGAAGTTCGAGGTCCAAATCCGGACCGCTAGGGCGGGGTCCAGAGATCTGCCAACACTTAACACAACAAGGAGCATCGAAGGGCTTTCACACCCTTCGCATGCTCTGACCGAGGAGTTGCAGCGAAAGTTTCAGCCGCCACGAAAAAAATTGTCGACTAGCGACGTTTTCTGGCAACACTCGGTCAATGGGCCTCGTCCCAGTTGTTGCCAACGCCCGCTTCCACCAGCAGCGGCACATCCAGCGTCGCGGCTTGGCTCATCAGTGGGCAAATCGCCTCGCGCACCTGCTCGACCAAGTCCTCACGCACCTCCAGCACCAACTCATCATGCACCT
The DNA here is from genome assembly GCF_038561965.1 of Stutzerimonas stutzeri. Taxonomy (NCBI): domain Bacteria; kingdom Pseudomonadati; phylum Pseudomonadota; class Gammaproteobacteria; order Pseudomonadales; family Pseudomonadaceae; genus Stutzerimonas; species Stutzerimonas stutzeri. The sequence continues at coordinate 4,633,971 of NZ_CP139348.1, forward strand.
GCAGGATCACCCGAGCATCCAGCCCGCTCTGCTGCAGCCAATCGTCCACGGCAATCATCGCGCGCTTGATGATGTCTGCCGCGGTGCCCTGCATGGGCGCATTGATCGCGGTGCGTTCGGCGCCCTTGCGCATGGCGCCGTTCTTCGAGTTGATCTCCGGCAGGTATAGCCGGCGGCCGAACAGCGTCTCCACGTAGCCCTGCTCCGCCGCCTGGGTGCGGGTACGCTCCATGTAGGCGAGCACGCCGGGGTAGCGGGCGAAATAGCGGTCGATGTATTCCTGCGCTTCTTTGCGGCCGACATCAATCTGCTTGGCCAGGCCGAACGCGCTCATGCCGTAGATCAGGCCGAAGTTGATCGCCTTGGCGCTGCGGCGCTGGTCATTGCTGACTTGCTCCAGCGGTACGCCGAAGACTTCGGCGGCGGTGGCGCGGTGGACGTCCAGATCGTTCTGGAAGGCGTACAGCAGACCCGCATCCTGCGCCAGGTGCGCCATGATGCGCAGCTCGATCTGCGAATAATCCGCCGCCAGCAGTTTGTAGCCCGGCGCGGCGACAAAGGCCTGACGAATGCGTCGACCCTCGGCAGTGCGGATCGGGATGTTCTGCAGGTTTGGATCCGAGGAAGAAAGCCGGCCAGTAGCCGTCACTGCCTGGTGGTAGCTGGTATGAATACGCCCGGTGCGTGGATTGATCTGCTGCGGCAGCTTATCGGTGTAGGTGCCCTTGAGCTTACTCAGGGAGCGGTGCTGCATGATCACCTTGGGCAGCGGATAGTTCTGCTCGGCCAGGTCGGCCAGCACGCTTTCGGCCGTGGACGGCTGACCGCCGGCGGTTTTGGAAAGCACTGGGCAACCCAACTTTTCATAGAGGATCGCGCCGAGCTGCTTGGGCGAGCCGAGGTTGAATTCCTCACCCGCCATCTCAAAAGCTTCGCGCTCAAGCTCGACGAGCTTGTTGCCGATCTCGACGCTCTGCAGGCCCAGCAGGTTGGCATCGACCAGCGCGCCGTTGCGCTCGATGCGCGCAAGCACCGGCACCAGCGGCATTTCGATCTCGGTCAATACCCTGAGCAACGAGGGCGTCTGTTCTAACTTGCCAAGCAGCGTCCGGTGCAAGCGCAAGGTGACATCGGCGTCCTCGGCGGCGTAGGGACCGGCCTGCTCGATGGCGATCTGGTCGAACGTCAGCTGCTTGGCGCCCTTGCCGGCGATGTCCTCGAAGCGGATGGTGCCCCGCCCGAGGTACTTGAGCGCTAGGCTATCCATGTCGTGGCGCGTGGCGGTGGCGTCGAGCACGTAGGATTCGAGCATGGTGTCGAAGGTCATGCCGCGCATCTCGATGCCGTAGCGCATCAGTACGTTCATGTCGTACTTACCGTGCTGGCAGACCTTGGTTTTCGCCGGATCTTCCAGCAGCGGCTTGAGTGCGGCGAGCACGGCATCGAGATCGAGCTGTTGCGGTACGCCCATATAGCTGTGACCGAGCGGCACGTAGGCGGCTTTGCCGACCTCGATGGCAAAGGACACCCCGACCAGTTGTGCCTTCTGCGCGTCGATGCTGGTGGTTTCTGTGTCGAAGGCGAAACACTCGGCGTTCTTCAGGCGATCGAGCCAGGCATCGAACTCGGCCTGCTCGAGGATCGTGGTGTACTCGGCTTCGGCTTGAATGGAGCAGCCTTCGGGCTGCACCTCGCAGTTCTCGCCGGCCGCCTTGGCCTCGCGCAGCAGGTCGTCCAGCCAGTTCTTGAATTCCAGCTCGCGGTACAGCGCGATCAACGCCTCGCGACGCGGCTCGCCGGGCATCAGATCGGCAACTTCGACATCCAGCGCCACATCGAGCTTGATGGTCGCCAGCTCGTAGGACATGAAAGCCGCGTCACGATGCTCGGCGAGTTTTGCGCCCAGCGTCTTGGCTCCCCGGATCGGCAGGCCGGCGACCTGATCGAGGCTCTCGTACAAACCCTTGAGCCCGCCGGGAATACCATTGAGCAGGCCGCAAGCGGTCTTTTCACCGACGCCAGGCACACCGGGAATGTTGTCGACCTTGTCGCCCATCAGCGCGAGAAAATCGATGATCAGCTCAGGGCCAACGCCGAACTTGTTCTTCACCCCTTCGATGTCGTAGACGCTGCCGGTCATGGTATTGACCAGAGTGACGTGGGGACAGACAAGCTGGGCCATGTCCTTGTCGCCAGTAGAGATCACCACATCACGACCCAGCGCCGCGCACTGCCGGGCCAGGGTGCCGATTACATCGTCGGCCTCGACCCCTTCCACGCAGAGCAGCGGCATGCCAAGGGCACGCACGCTGGCGTGCAGCGGTTCGACCTGGGAGCGCAGGTCATCCGGCATCGGCGGACGATGGGACTTGTACTCGGCGAACAAGGTGTCACGAAAGGTCGGTCCCTTGGCGTCGAAGACCACCGCAAACGGGCTGTCCGGGTACTGCCGGCGCAGGCTGAGCAGCATGTTCAGCACGCCCTTGACCGCCCCGGTCGGCTTGCCGGTCGAGGTGGTCAGCGGAGGCAGGGCATGAAAGGCGCGATAGAGGTAGGACGAACCGTCCACCAGGACGAGGGGGGCTTGGCTCATGAGCGGAATCAACCTTTTCGGCGGGCCCGGAGCTAGAATGCGAAGGACCACTTATCGACAAAGGGACAAGGTTACCATGCGCGCTCTCAAACACCTGATGCTGGCCAGCCTGCTGGCGTGCGCTCCCCTGGCCGGTTTCGCCCAGGAGTCGGTCGATGGCGAGCCGGACGTAACCATCCGTCAGGAGGGCGACCGTACCGTCGAGGAATACCGCGTCAACGGCTTCCTCTATGCAGTGAAGGTCACCCCCAAGCACGGCAAGCCTTACTTTCTGGTGCGCGCCGATGGCAACGACGGCAACTTCGTTCGCGCCGACCAACCAGACATGCTGATTCCTTCCTGGAAGATCTTCAGCTGGTAATCCATGAGTCGCTAGGAGCACAGCATGTCGGTATTCACGCCCCTGCAACGCGATGAACTGGAGGCCTTTCTGGCGCCGTACCGGCTCGGCCGGCTGCGCGACTTTCAGGGCATCGTCGCAGGCAGCGAGAACAGCAATTTCTTCGTCAGCCTCGATCAGGGTGAATATGTACTGACGCTGATCGAGCGTGGCCCGAGCCAGGATTTGCCGTTCTTCATCGAACTGCTCGACGTGCTGCACCGTGCCGGCCTGCCGGTGCCCTATGCGCTGCGCAGCGAGCAGGGCGAGGCGCTGCGCGAGCTGGCGGAAAAGCCTGCGCTGCTGCAACCACGTCTGGCCGGCAAGCATGTGATGGATCCGAATCCACACCACTGCGCCGAGGTCGGACGGCTGCTGGCGCGTCTTCATCTGGCCACTCGCGAGCACATCCTCGAACGCGCCAGCGACCGCGGCCTGGACTGGATGCAGGCACAGGGGCCAAGCCTGGCGCTGAACCTGCCCGACGATCAGCTGCCACTCTTGCGCGATGGCCTGGCGGAGATCGCCGAGTTGCGACCGAAGCTGCTCGCCCTGCCGCGGGCCAACCTGCATGCCGATCTGTTCCGCGACAACGTGCTGTTCGAAGGCGGCCATCTGACCGGCGTGATCGATTTCTACAACGCCTGCTCGGGCCCGATGCTCTACGACGTGGCCATCGCCGTGAACGACTGGTGCTCGCACCCCAACGGCGAAATCGACGGCGAGCGCAGCGAACCCTTGCTGGCGGCCTACTCCGCGCTGCGTCGTTTCACCCCGGCCGAAGCCGAACTCTGGCAGCCGATGCTGCGCGTGGGCTGTGTGCGTTTCTGGCTGTCGCGGCTGATTGCGGCGCAGCGTCACGAAGGCAAGACGGACGTGCAGGTGAAAGATCCTGATGAGTTTCACCGCCTGCTGAAGGCGCGCCAGCATCCCTCCAGCGCGCTGCCTTTCGCTTTCTAAATCGAATCCCAGACACAAACCCCGCGCGAAAGCGTTCAACGCCTCGCAAATTCTCCAGCGCAACTTGCGACCGCCGGGGCTTTACCCCAAAGTGCCGGCCGCACAGGACGCACGCTGGCAGCAGCCGGAGCGCGCAACGCCCCTCATCATCGAAAGGAATCGATGCATGCCCTCCATCTATCAGCTCAAACCCCGCTTCCAGGCGCTACTGCGCCCCCTGGTTCAGCATCTCTATGAGCGCGGCATCACCGCCAATCAGGTCACGCTGGCAGCACTGGTCGTTTCGCTGGCGGTTGCCGCGGCGGTCGCGCTGCTGGTCGAGCACCTCTGGATTTTTCTGCTGATCCCACTGTGGATGCTGCTGCGCATGGCGCTGAACGCCATCGACGGCATGCTGGCCCGCGAGTTCGGGCAGCAATCGAAGCTCGGTGCCTACCTCAACGAACTCTGCGACGTGGCCGCCGATGCAGCGCTCTATCTTCCGCTGGCCCTGGTGCCGGGTGTCTGGCCTGCTGCCGTGGTGCTGGTGGTAGTGCTCGCGGCACTGGCCGAATACGCCGGCGTACTCGGCCCGATGGTTGGCGCCTCACGCCGCTACGACGGCCCCATGGGCAAGAGCGACCGGGCGTTTGCCTTCGGCGTCTTGGCGGCTGGAATCGCCCTGGGCCTGTTGCCCTCTGCCTGGGTCAACGGCCTTTTGCTGCTGATCGCCGTACTGTCGATCGTCACGTTGATCAACCGGATCAGGCAAGGCCTTGCGGAAACCGCATCCGCACCAGCCAAAGCCAACTGAAATACCCGTCCAGCACCCCCGCCTTTCGCTAGAAAACCGAGGAACACCACTCATGCTCGGCTTCCTGCTCGCCTTCGCGGTCACTTCCGTTGCCCGCCTGCTGACCGGTACACGTAGCCTTTGGATCGGCTGCGCGCCGCTCAACAAGCAGCGTATCTATTTCGCCAACCACAGCAGCCATGGAGATTTCGTGCTGCTCTGGGCATCGCTACCGCCCGACCTGCGGCGCAGAACCCGGCCCGTGGCCGGTGCCGATTACTGGCAAAGCAGCGCGCTGCGCCGCTTCGTCATTCATCGTCTGTTCAATGGCGTGCTGGTGGATCGCGAGCGCAGCGGTCCGGAGTCCAATCCGCTGCAGCCGATGCTCGACGCCATGGCTGGCGGCGACTCGTTGATTCTCTTTCCCGAAGGTACGCGCAACCTGGAAGACGGCCTGCTGCCGTTCAAGAGTGGCTTGTATCGCCTGGGCCTGGCCTGCCCGGACGTGGAACTGGTACCGGTGTGGATCGCCAACCTCAATCGGGTGATGCCCAAGGGTCGCAGCCTGCCGCTGCCTCTGCTGTGCAGCGTGAGTTTCGGCGCACCGATGAGCATCGAGAAGGACGAGGACAAGGACGCGTTTCTGCAGCGCGCTCGCCTGGCTTTGCTTGAACTGGCCCCCAAGGAAGACTGACATGGATCGCAATACTCTGCTGCTGTTCGCCGGTATCGGCGCCCTGCTCGCCGTCGCCTCGCTGATAGGCTTCGTGCTCAAACACCGCAGCGGCGCCGAAACCAGCCCGGTGATCGACAACCTCAACGCGCGCATCAACGCCTGGTGGGTGATGGTCGCAGTGATCGGCATCGCCTTCTGGCTCGGCCACACCGCGGTGGTCATCCTGTTCTATCTGGTGTCCTTCTTCGCGCTGCGCGAATTCATGACACTGACCCCTACACGCAGCAGCGATTACCCGGCACTGGTCGCGGCGTTCTACCTCGTTCTACCCCTGCAATATCTGCTGGTGGGCGTTGGCTGGTATGGCCTGTTCGCCATCTTCATTCCGGTCTACGTCTTCCTGCTGCTGCCCATCCTGGCGTCGCTGGGTGGCGATACCACACGTTTTCTCGAACGTGCGTCCAAGGTGCAGTGGGGCCTGATGATCGCAGTATTCTGCGTCTCCCACGTTCCTGCCCTGCTCACCCTTGAGATTGCCGGCTACGAAGGCCGCAACCTGCTGCTGATCGCCTGGCTGATCATCGTCGTGCAGCTCTCCGACGTGCTGCAGTACGTCTGCGGCAAACTGGCCGGCAAGCACAAGATCGCCCCGCGGCTGTCGCCGTCGAAAACCGTCGAAGGCTTCGTTGGTGGCATCCTGCTGGCGACCCTGATCGGCGCAGCGCTGTGCTGGATCACCCCGTTCAGCTGGTGGCAGGCGGCGCTCATGGCGCTGTTGCTGAACCTGTTGGGCTTCTTTGGCGGGCTGGTGATGTCGGCGATCAAGCGCGACCGCGGCGTCAAGGACTGGGGCCACATGATCGAAGGCCATGGCGGCATGCTCGATCGGCTGGATTCGGTCTGTTTCGCCGCACCGATCTTCTTCCATCTGGTGCGCTACGGCTGGACCTGACCAGCCAGAACGCCCAGAACCGCAAGGCGAACCGGCGATTGCCGCGAGGGTCGAAACTGTAAATGCGGCGCCTAACAGGCGCCGCAGCATTTCGTTCGCCAAAACGGAGCGCCCACCACTGCAACACTACCGCGTTAAGATGTCGGCAAGCATGCTGTCGCCAGCGCGGTGGGCAGACGATAACTGCAGGCGGTGATCTTGCAGCCGCAGTAGTAGGTGCACCCGCTCCTCGATGGGTTCGCCATCGAATTCAGGAATCATTGATGACTCAACGCAACGTAATCAACGCCTCGGTTAGCCCCAAGGGCAGCCTGGAAACCCTCTCGCAACGCGAAGTACAGCAACTGAGTGAAGTCGGCTCCGGCAGCACGCACAAGCTGTTCCGCCAGTGCGCCCTGGCAATCCTCAACACCGGCACGCGCATCGACAATGCCAAGACCATCCTCGAAGCCTACGAGGACTTCGAGGTGCGCATCCTGCAGCAGGATCGCGGCGTGCGCCTCGAGCTGTTCAATGCACCGGCTGACGCATTCGTCGATGGCGAGATGATCGCCAGCACTCGCGAAATGCTCTTCAGCGCATTGCGCGACATCGTCTATACCGAAAGCGAGCTGAGCAGCGCGCGCATCGACCTGAGTACATCCCAGGGGATCACCGACTACGTCTTCCACCTGCTGCGCAACGCCCGCACCCTGCGTCCAGGCATCGAGCCGAACCTGGTGGTGTGCTGGGGCGGTCACTCGATCAGCACCGAAGAATACAAGTACAGCAAGCGCGTCGGTCACGAACTGGGCCTGCGCAGCCTGGATGTCTGCACCGGCTGTGGCCCTGGCGTGATGAAGGGGCCCATGAAGGGCGCCACCATTGCCCATGCCAAGCAGCGCCGCAACGGTAGCCGTTATCTGGGGCTGACAGAGCCCGGCATCATCGCCGCGGAGGCACCGAACCCGATCGTCAACGAACTGGTGATCCTGCCGGACATCGAGAAGCGCCTGGAGGCTTTCGTCCGTGTCGGCCACGGCATCATCATCTTCCCCGGTGGCGTCGGCACCGCCGAGGAATTTCTCTACCTGCTCGGCATCCTGCTGCACCCGGCCAATCGTGACGTCCCGTTCCCGGTCATCCTCACTGGGCCTAGCGATGCGGCGGATTACCTGCAGCAGCTGCACGATTTCGTCGGCGCGACCCTTGGCGAAGAGGCCCAGGAGCGTTACCAGATCGTCTTCAACGACCCCACCGAAGTGGCCCGTCAGATGGCCGAAGGCCTGCGCGAAGTACGACGGTTCCGCCGCGAGCGCAACGATGCGTTCCATTTCAACTGGCTGCTGAAGATCGAAGAAGGCTTCCAGCGGCCCTTCGATCCTACGCACGAAGCCATGGCGAGCCTGCCGCTGCGCCGCGATCTGCCACCGCACGAACTGGCCGCCAACCTACGTCGTGCCTTCTCCGGCATCGTCGCCGGCAACGTCAAGGACAAGGGCATCCGCCGCATCGAGCAGTACGGCCGTTACGAGATCCACGGCGACGCGGCGATCATGCAGCCGCTGGACAAGCTGCTGCAGGCTTTCGTCGAACAGCACCGCATGAAGCTGCCCGGCGGCGTGCCGTATACACCGTGCTATCGCGTGGTCAGCTGACTACGCGCAACATGCACAGCGGCGCTCGGTGGGTTTGCACGCCCACCCAGCCAACCGAAGCGCGGCACCGGCCTTGCCCCCTCCTCTTCATCGGCCGGCTCCTGGGTAGGGTGGGCTTCAGCCCACCGCGTTGCTCAGGACATACACTGCGCCCGGGGCCAGGACGGACTATCTGCGCTGCGGCGCCGACCTGAACACCAACGCCAGGCCCAGCAGAATCGCCCCCATGCCCAGCAACCCGAGGCGCGACAGCTGGTTGCCGAGAAACAGGTAATCCATCCCCACGGTTACCACCGGCACCAGGTAGAACAGGCTGGTGACGTTGACCAGATTGCCGGTCTGGATCATGCGGTACAGCAACAGCTGCGCCGCCACCGAAATCACCAAGCCCAGCCAGAGCACCGGAACGATGAAGCCAGTTACGGCTTCAAGCTGAATTGGCTGGAACGGCACGAACGCCAGGCACAGCAGCAGGCTTACCCCGTACTGGGTCGGCAACACCTCCACCGGACTCTGTCGAATGCGCTGCTGCAGAATCGCCCCGAGCGTCATGCACAGCAGGGCGCCGAGGGCGAAGAGCATCCCGACGAGAGAGAAACGTGCCAGCACCAGACTCTGGAAAACCACCGCGGCCAACCCGGCCAGCGCCACCAGCAATCCGAGCAGGCGCAGCGGTGAAAAGCGTCGTTCGAGGAGCAACAGGGTAAGGATCGGCTGCACACCGAGCAGCGTCGCGATCACACCCGGCGTCACGCCATGGGCCATGGCCTGGAAATAGCAGATCGAATAGCAGCCGATCATCAGCAGCCCTGTGGCCGCAGTCTGCCAAGCAGTGCCCGGCGCCGGCCGCCAGCGCCTACGGTACAGGCCGATCAGCAGAACCGCGGCCAGCGCCAGAGCAAAGCGCACGATCAGCAGGGCGAACGGGGTGGCGTGGTCCAGCCCCCAGCGGGTGAAGATGGCCGCACTGCCCCAGAGCAGGACGAAAACGGCCATGACGCCATAGGACGTCCATATGGATTTGTCGAAAGTCATCAGTCATTACCTGTCGAAGCGAAACAGGCCCCAGCCGAACGTCGAGAACGTGCGCGCGCCGACCCAGTGGGATCGGAAAGCGAAAACTGGAGCTGCGAAGTGTGGGCGGGTCAGCCCAGTGCAACCGCCTGTGGCGGTGGCGGCGCGATTGCCAGGTCGGCAACGACAGATGGAGGTGGAGCGATTGCGCACAGCCGCGCCGCGCCGAGATCGGCTGGCTTCACGGAATACGAGCTGTGGGCAATGGAGGACATGGATCAGTGGCCAAACGGTTGTCTTGACGACGAGAGCTGAAAACTAGCAGAGCCAGGCCCGCCGGGTAAAGCGGGCCTGACGAGCGTCACACGAGGAAATCAGCGCGCGGTGTTTATCCGCACTTGGAATTGCCGCAGTTCAGACAGGTCGCGCAACCGTCCATTTGCACAACCGCCTGGGTGTTGCACTTGTTGCACAGCTGCGCGCCGGCCGGAAAGCCTTCGCCCGGCTCGACCGCCACCGCACCCTGACTGGCCTCGTAGGCCGCGCGCTTTTCAGCCAGGTACTTGAGCTGGGTTTCGTCCAGCGCATGGCCTTCAAGCATGCCGATGGCGATCAGATGGCGCTCCAGCACCGCGCCGATCTCGGCCACGATCGACGGCATGTAGACGCCGCCCTTCTTCAGATAGCCGCCGCGCGGGTCGAACACCGCCTTCAGCTCCTCGACGAGGAACGTGCAGTCGCCACCCTTGCGGAACACCGCGGACATGATGCGGGTAAGCGCAACGATCCACTGGAAGTGGTCCATGTTCTTCGAATTGATGAAGATCTCGAACGGCCGGCGTTGCTCATGCGGGGTGCCGGCGTTGAGCACGATGTCATTCACGGTGACGTACAGCGCGTGCTCGAACAGCGGCGACTTGATCTTGTAGGTCATACCGATCAGGGTTTCCGGACGTTGCAAACTCTCGTCCATTTCGACCACGTTGATGGCCTTGCTCGTCTTGCTCTCGGTGCTGGCCGCAGCCGCCGCGGGGCGCTCGAGGGCCTCGTCGACGACCTTGAAGCCCTTGATGCGCTGGGTGATCTTTACGGTCATGGTGCAATCTCTCCTGCCGGGTGCGTCCGCAACCCGGCGTGCAATCGGTAGCAGGCGGTTCAGTACTTGCCGTAATAGCCTTCTTTCAGGGCGTCGAACAGGTTGGCGGCGGTATTCACCTCGCCGTCGTACTCGACTTCCTGGTTGCCCTTGAGCTCGACCACGCTGCCGTCCTCAAGGGTGAAGCGGTACAGCGTCTTCTCCAGATCGGATTCCTTGACCAGTACGCCCTGGAACGCCGCCGGATTGAAGCGGAAGGTGGTGCAGCCCTTGAGCCCCTGCCGCCAGGCGTAGCGATAGATGTCCTTGAACGCCTCGAACGGATAATCGGTGGGCACGTTGGCAGTCTTGGAGATCGACGAGTCGACCCAGCGCTGCGCGGCAGCCTGGATATCCACATGTTGCGTTGGGCTGACGTCATCGGCGGTGATGAAATAGCCCGGCAGCTTCTCGCCCGCTTCCTCGGAGCCCGGCTTTGCGCGCTCGTTGATCAGCGTGCGATAGGCCAGCAGCTCGTAGCTGAACACCTCGATCTTTTCCTTGGCCTTGCGGCCGGGACGGATCAGGTTGCGCGAGTAGTGGTGGGCGAAGCTCGGTTCGATGCCATTGGAAGCGTTGTTGGCCAGGCTCAGGCTGATGGTCCCGGTGGGCGCAATGGAGCTGTGGTGGGTGAAGCGCGCGCCCTGCTCGGCCAGTGCCTCGATCAGCTCGGGCGCGTACTCGGCGATCTTCTGCATGTAGCGCGAGTACTTGGCATGCAGCACGCGGCCGGCGATCTGATCGCCGACCTTGTAGCCATCCTTGACCATCTCCGGACGCTTGCGCAGCATCTCGGCAGTGACCTCGAACGTTTGGCTCAGCAGCGGGGCCGGGCCCTTCTCCTTGGACAGCTCCAGCGCCTGCTCCCAACCGACCAGCGCCATTTCTCGAGCGACTTCTTCGGTGAACACGCAGGCTTCCGGGCTTCCGTAGCGCAGCTTGAGCAGCGTCAGCGTCGAGCCGAGGCCAAGGAAACCCATGCCGTGGCGACGCTTGCTTTCGATCTCGTGGCGCTGCTGCTCCAGCGGCAGGCCGTTGATCTCCACCACGTTGTCGAGCATGCGGGTGAATACGCGCACCACTTCGCGGTACTTGTCCCAATCGAAGCGTGCATCGGCACCAAACGGGTCGATGACGAAGTGGGTCAGGTTGATCGAACCCAACAGGCACGATCCGTACGGCGGCAGCGGCTGCTCACCGCACGGGTTGGTGGCACGGATCGCTTCGCACCACCAGTTGTTGTTCAGCTGGTTGACGCGGTCGATGAGGATGAAGCCCGGCTCGGCGTAGTCATAGGTGGAGACCATGATCATGTCCCACAGATGCCGAGCCTTGACCCGCCCGTAGATCTTGCAGGCCACCAGGCCATCGTCGCGCACGATGTAGCCGTCATGCACCGGCCACTCGCGCCAGAGCACATGCTCGGCATCCGCCAGGTCGAGCTCGCCGGCTTCCTTGGCATGCACCGGGAAGATCAGCGGCCACTCGCCGTCAGCCTCGACCGCCTGCATGAACTCGTCAGTGATCAGCAGGCTCAGGTTGAACTGGCGCAGCCGGCCATCCTCGCGCTTGGCGCGGATGAACTCGCGCACGTCCGGATGACCGACGTCAAAGGTGCCCATCTGTGCGCCGCGACGGCCGCCGGCGGAGCTCACGGTGAAGCACATCTTGTCGAAGATATCCATGAACGACAGCGGCCCGCTGGTGTGCGCGCCGGCCCCGGAGACAAAGGAGCCACGCGGGCGCAGGGTGCTGAACTCGTAGCCGATGCCGCAGCCGGCCTTGAGCGTCAGGCCCGCCTCGTGGACCTTGCCGAGAATGTCGTCCATCGAGTCGGTGATCGAACCCGAGACAGTGCAGTTGATGGTCGAGGTCGCCGGCTTGTAATCCTGCGCGCCGGCGTTGGAGATGATCCGCCCGGCCGGGATGGCGCCATTACGCAGCGCCCAGAGGAAGCGCTCGTGCCAGTGCTCGCGCTGCTTCGCTGGCTCGACGTCGGCCAGGGCGCGCGCGACGCGCTGCCAGGTGTCGTCGACACTCTTATCGATCGGCGTGCCGTCCTTGCTGGTCAGGCGATATTTCTGCGCCCAGATATCCTCGGACGCCGCCTGCAGGGCGATGGAAGTGCTCTTGCTGTCTGCCGCGATGGGCCCGTCCGTCTTCGCCATGCGCTGCGCATCCTCGTGCCGAAAGTGGGAAAAAGAGAGCTAGCACGATAGGCGAATTCGACAGGCGCCGTACATGATGCACGTCAAACTAGGCGGAGCGAACGACGACTGGCCTACGAACAAGTTGTAGCCAATATCGTTGGCCAGAAACGAAAAAACCCGCCGAGAGGCGGGTTCTTTCTTCAAGGGCCGATCAATTACTTGATCTTGGCTTCCTTGTACATCACGTGCTTGCGTACGACCGGATCGAATTTCTTGATTTCGATCTTGTCGGGGGTGGTGCGCTTGTTCTTGTCGGTGGTGTAGAAATGGCCGGTACCGGCGCTGGACACCAAACGGATCAGGTCACGCATGATTGCTCTCCTTAAACCTTTTCGCCGCGGGCGCGCAGCTCGGACAGAACGACGTCAATACCACGCTTGTCGATGATGCGCATGCCTTTGGCACTCAGACGCAGACGGACGAAGCGGTTCTCCGACTCGACCCAGAAGCGGTGATGCTGCAGGTTCGGCAGGAAACGACGACGGGTTTTGTTGTTTGCGTGGGAAACGTTGTTCCCGGTTACCGGACCCTTACCGGTAACTTGACAGACTCTCGACATGCCTCAGCCCTCTAAAACCACATGCCCAACCCGGCATGGGTTGGCCGCTTGAATTCACTTGTCAGTTTGGCGCTCAGCGCCACGTTTCATGGGGGTCTTACCGGCCACGTTGCGAACGAAGATACCGGGCCCCTAGAAAAGAGCGCTGCTTTATATCAGAAAGCCCCCAGAGCAACAAGCGCGGAATCATTTTTCCGCCCGACTGCCGTGGGCCTGCGCCGCCTCGTCCTATGCAATTGGCGGGTTGCGGCCCGGCAGATCCGCCCGTCGCTTCGCCCACTATATATAGGTAGCGATCAGGTGGCAGCCGCACGCGCTTCGTCACGCAGCTGCCGACGCAGCAACTTGCCCACCGCGGTCTTGGGCAATTCATCGCGTATCTCGAGAAGGCTCGGCATTTTGTAGCCGGTGAGGTACTGGCGGCAATGCTCGAGCAATGCCTGGTCGTCGACCGCATCGTCCTTGAGGCTGACGAAGACCTTCACCGCCTCGCCCTTGCGCGCATCCGGCACGCCCACCGCCACGCATTCACGCACGGATGGGTGCTGCATCAGCACATCCTCGATTTCGTTGGGAAATACATTGAAGCCGGAGACCAGGATCATGTCTTTCTTGCGGTCGACGATCTTCACAAAGCCCTCGGCATCCAGCAAGGCGATGTCGCCGGTCTTCAGCCAGCCATCTGCAGTGAGCACCTTGGCCGTCTCGTCCGGCCGCTGCCAGTAGCCCTGCATCACCTGCGGGCCACGCAGCCACAACTCGCCGGGTGTTTCCGGCGCCACGTCGTTGCCCTCGTCGTCCACGGTGCGCAGTTCCGTCTCGATCAGCGCCTGGCCGATGTAGCCTTCGCGGTAAGGGCTCAGCTGGGTGCCGGTCGCCACCACCGGCGAGGCCTCGGTCAGGCCGAAACCTTCGCGAATCGGCGCCCCCGTCAGCGCTCGCCAGCGACGGCCGACTTCACTGTTCAACGGTGCGCCGCCGGAGGTCGCCCATTTCAGGTGGGAGAAATCGATGCTGCGAAATTCGGGATGATTCATCAGCCCGACGAACAGCGTGTTGATGCCGCTGAGCAGGCTGAAGGGATAGCGCCGCATGGCGCCGATGGTCTCGTCCAGATTGCGCCCGTCGCGGATGAATACGGTATGCAGTCCCATGCCCACCGAGCTCAGACAGTTCGTGGCGAAGGCCATGATGTGATACAGCGGCAACGGCGCGATGCGCACGTCCTTCTCCGGCTCCAGCAGGCCCGGCTGGTCGAACAGCTCGATGGTCTGCAGTACGTTGGCCAGCAGATTACGATGCGTGAGCATCGCGCCCTTGGATACGCCGGTCGTGCCGCCGGTGTACTGCAGCAGCGCCAGCCGGTCGAGGCCTGCCTCGCCTTCCAGTGTGGGACTTTGTTCACCCATGCGCAGGGCCTGCATAAAGCGCTGCGTTCCCGCCTCGCTGCTTTCGTGAATCGGCCGCTGCAGATCGTCGACGCTGGTCAGGATGATCTGCCGCAGCGCGGTGTCCGCCTGGACCGCACGGACCTGTGGCAACAGCCGGTCGAGCACAAGGATCGCCTTGGCACCGGAATCGCGGAACTGATGGCTGGCTTCCGCTGCGGTGTACTGTGGGTTGGTATTGACGATCACCAGCCCGGCCTTGAGTGCGCCAAAGACGGCGATGGGATACTGCAACGAATTGGGCAGCTGCAGCGCCAGCCGGTCACCCGGTTGCAGACCCGCGTGATGCCGCAGGTAGCGGGCGAAGGCGTCGGCACGACTGCCCAGCTCGGCGTACGTGAGGTGGTCGTCGCCACAGGAAAATGCCGTGCGCCGCGGATGCTTCACACAGGCCTGGGCAAGCAGGTCATGGACGTTCTGGTAGCCGCCACGGGCGAGTTCGGCAGCCACGTAGCCTTGCGCGGAAGCGGACATCGACATTCTCCAAAATGAATTATTGTTTTACTGTGCGAAACTGGATGTCGAATCCGATACTAGACCATCAATTTTTGCGTAGCAATGATCGCCATTGGCCGCACAGCCCGACGCCGGGCGATCTGCTATCGTTCGCCACCGCTGCCCACTAGCCAGAAAGACAGAGACCATGAGCGACGACATCGAAGACACCGGCACACCCAAGGATCGCAAGTTCGTCGGGGCGCTGGCCCGCGGGCTGGACGTGCTGCGTGCCTTCACCCACGGCTCGGTGGTGATGGGCAACCAGGACATCGCACGCATCACCGGGCTGCCCAAGCCCACGGTGTCGCGCATGACCTACACCCTGACCAAGCTTGGCTACCTCAGCTATTCGCAGCAGCTGGAGAAGTATCAACTCGACTCCGGCGTGCTGGCGCTCGGCTACGCCTACGTCTCGAACCTGCGCGTTCGCCAGCTGGCCAAGCCGTACATGGATGAATTCGCCCGCCGCACCAATACCACCGTGGGGCTGACCTGCCGTGACCGGCTGTCGATGATCTACGTGGAAAACTGCCGCCCGGCCGAGGTCACTACGCTGCGCATGGACGCTGGTGTGCGCCTGCCGCTGGCGACGACAGCCGCCGGCCGCGCCTTTCTCGCCGCCACGCCGGAGAAGGAGCGCGAACACCTGATGGCGGCGCTGGCCAGCAAGTATGGCGATGGCTGGGCGGCGATCGAGGCTTCGCTGCACGGATCGTTCGAGGAGTTCGTGCAGCAAGGCTTCTGCCTGTCGCTTGGCGATTGGGACCGTAATGTGATGGCCGCTGGCGTGCCGCTGCACCTGGCCGACGGCAGCATCATGGCGCTGACCTGCGGTGCGCCGTCGTTCCAGCTCAGCGAGGACACCCTAAGGAATTCGCTGGCCCATCAGCTGGAAATGCTCGCCCGCGATATCGAAAGCCTCGGCGTCTGATCCTCAGGCCCTGACGCTGGCCCAGGCGATGTCCGCGAGCAACTCGCGGCATTCGGCCAGCGCGGTGCGTGAACGTCCCGCCAGCCAGTTGCGCGCCATGTCGTGGCAGGGCCCGATCACCACAGCGAGAAAGCAATCCCCGGGCATGCGCCGGAAGGCCCCGCTCTCACGATGACGCCGCAGAATCGCCCCGACCCGCTCGCCGTGGGTGCGATTGACCTCGCGCAGCTGTTCGCCCATCTCCCCGGCCTCGACCCGCCCGCGGTTGTGCAGAACGAAGCGCGCCCAATCGGGGTTCGCCACCACCCAGTCGATATAGCTGGTGACAAACAGCCGGACGCAGGCTTCCGCATCCAGCGTCTCGATCAGCCCGGCCTCCAGCAGCGCGGCGTACTCGCCGATGCCTTCCAGATACAGCGCGGCGATGATCCGCTCACGATTACCAAAGTGGTGATAGAGGCTGCCGATGCTGGCGCCGGAGCGATCACGAATCATCTCGATGGTGGTCGCCTCCACGCCGAACTCGGTGAAGCAACCAAGTGCGGCCTGAAGGATTTCCTGCTTACGGCTACTACGGGCCATCCGGCCTCCAGTCTGAACTAGAATATTTTTCTAGAATAATCTTCTACCCTTCGTATACTGCACCGATCGCAGCAATCGCAGAAGCGCGGAGAACAACAAGATGGCGACGATACAGGTTGAAGAACGCTCCATCGACAACGGCAACGGCCATGCCTTGTCCAGCTACTGGTATCAGCCGAGCAGCGCGCCATGCGGCGTGGTGCTGATCGCGCCGGCGATGGGCGTGCCGCAGCGCTTCTACACCGACTTCGCCAACTGGCTCGCCGAGCGCGGCTACCAAGTGGCGACCTTCGATTACCTGGGCATGGGCCGTTCGCGCCAGGTGCCCCTTCGACAGTTGAACGTCGACATCCTCGATTGGGCACGCCATGACTGTAGCGCGGTGCTTGCCGCAGCTGCCGAGGCGGCCGGTGAACAGCCGCTGTACTGGATCGGCCACAGCGTTGGCGCGCAGATTCTGCCGCTGGTCAAAGGCCATGAGCGCCTGACCCGCATCGTCACCATCGCCGCCGGCAGCGGCTACTGGCGCGAGAACAGCCCGCAGATCCGCAACAAGGCCTGGCTGCTCTGGCATGGCCTGGCGCCAGTGCTGACCGCGGTGGCCGGCTACTTCCCGGGCGGTCGTATCGGGGCGGTCGGCGACCTGCCCGCCGGGGTGATTCGCCAGTGGCGGCGCTGGTGCCTGCATCCGGACTATCTGGTCGGTGTCGAAGGCGAGCCCATGCGTCAGGCCTTCGCGGCGGTACGCACTCCGCTGACCTCGCTGTCCTTCAGCGACGACGAAATGATGTCAGCGCGCAACACCGAATCCCTGCATGGCTTCTACAGCTCGGCACCGAAAACCATGCAGCGCATCGCGCCCGCGGAAATCGGCGCCACGCGGATCGGCCACTTCGGCTTCTTCCGTCGCAGTTTCGCCGACAACCTCTGGACGCCACATCTGTTGCCAGAGCTGATGCCAAGCCAACAACGCACAGTGGCGTAGGGCCTCAGAAGGCAAGCAGTTTCGCAGAGCGGAACACTGCTAGCATATTTCGAAACATATGCAGGGGTTATTCACCTTGCCGGATGGCTGTTCTCCGACAAAAGTGAGGATGGGCTGGTTACAGCCCTCCTCGCCAATGGAGCCTTGCCATGCACAACAACAATAACGGCTACCCCTCGCAAACCCGCGCCTGGGTCACGGTCGCCATCCTCATGCTCGCCTATGTGCTGTCCTTCGTCGATCGGCAGATCCTCAACCTGCTGGTCGAGCCGATCCGCCGTGATCTGGATATCACCGACACCCACATGAGCCTGCTCATGGGCTTCTCCTTCGCGGTGTTCTACACCATCTGCGGCGTGCCCATCGGGCGCCTGGCCGACCGCAAGAGCCGCCGCGGCATCATCGCCATCGGCGTGTTGGTGTGGAGCCTGATGACCGCCCTGTGCGGCACCGCGCGAACCTTCTGGCAGTTCCTCGTGTTCCGCATCGGCGTCGGCGTCGGCGAGGCGGCGCTGTCGCCTTCGGCGTATTCACTGATCGCCGATAGCTTTCCGCCCAAGCTGCGCGGCACCGCCATGAGCGTCTACTCGATGGGCATCTACATCGGCTCCGGCCTGGCCTTTCTGCTCGGCGGGCTGGTGGTCAAATTCGCCTCGGCGCAGGGCGATGTGGAACTGCCGGTGCTCGGCATGGTGCGCCCCTGGCAGCTGATCTTCCTCGTGCTCGGCGCTGCCGGTGTGCTGTTCACTGCCGTGCTGCTGCTGATTCGCGAGCCGTCACGCAAGGGCGTCGGTGCCGGCGTCGAGGTGCCGCTGAGCGAGGTAGCCGGCTATATCCGCCAGAACCGTCGCACCGTGCTCTGCCACAACTTCGGCTTCGCCTGCCTGGCCTTCGCTGCTTATGGCAGCTCGGCGTGGATCCCGACCTTCTTCATCCGCACCTACGGCTGGTCGGCCAGCGACGTCGGTGTGCTTTACGGCTCGGTGGTGGCAGTGGCCGGCTCGATCGGCATTATCGCCGGCGGGCGGCTCTCCGACCTGCTGCACCGCCGCGGCTATCGCGATGCGCCGTTGCGCGTCGGCATCATCTCCGCCGCGCTGACCTTGCCGCTCAACCTCGCCTACCTGGCCGGCACTGGCGAACTGGCACTGGCGCTGATCGCCCTGCACGTCTTCACCATCGCCATGCCCTTCGGCGTTGGCCCGGCGGCGATTCAGGAGATCATGCCCAACTCCATGCGCGGCCAGGCCTCGGCGGTGTACCTGTTCGTCATCACTATGGTCGGCCTCGGCATCGGCCCGACTGCGGTGGCGCTGGGCACCGACTTCGTCTTCGGCGATGACAACGCCCTGCGCTACTCGCTGCTGATCGTCACCGGCGTTGCGCTGGTCGGCGCCATCATCCTGCTCGGGATGGGCCTCAAGCATTACCGAGGCAGCCTGGATCGCTTGCAGGAGTGGAAGCCGCAAGGTGCTGCCACGCCAACCCTGGCGTAACGGATTGGCACATGGTGGTCAGTGCATCCATACGCACATTGGCCACCGACCCCTCACGACTGCCTACCACCCGCGATCGACTTGCGCGACCACAACTCACACCGCCGTGATTGCCAGGGCGCTTAGCGAAAGCCTGCCACCTCAGCCCGCCAATCCGGTTCGGTTTCAGCCGCTCGACCTGAAATTGCCGTCCTAGACACTTTTTGGTTTGTGATGCAGAGCATATTTGTGTGTAATTGCCGGCCATTTCACGGATTGAAACGGCAGCCCCGTCGGCACGGCAACGGCCGTCGCGTCAGTCCCGAATGCTACCTGCCGGCCATTCAGACAAGGACTACCTCATGGGCTTCGCAAAAAAAACCAGCGTGCTGCTACTCAGCAGCACCATCGTGTTCAGCGCCGGTTGCGCCAACATGTCGGAAAACGAGTGGGCCAACAAAGAGAACATCGGCACGCTGGTTGGTACCGCAGCAGGCATCCTGATTGGTAGCCAGGTCGGCAACGGCAGCGGGCGCACCGCGGCAATGATTGCGGGCGCACTGGCCGGCGGCTACCTGGGCAAGACCATCGGTGCGAAGCTTGACGTGCGTGATCGTGAGGCGCTGGCGCTGCAAACTCAGCAAGCGCTGCAGCACGCTCAGGACGGCCAAGCCACTCAGTGGACATCGAGCCATAGCGATGCCAAAGCCACCATTACCCCGATCAAGACCGAAACCGTACAGCGTGAAGTCGCAGTCAAGCGCACGCCCAAAGTGCAGCCGGTAGCGAACATGACGCTGATCAACCAGCCCTACCAGGCGGTTAAATCGGCGAACGTACGCAATGCGCCTGACCTAAAAGCCGAAAAGGTTGCAGGGTTGCCAACCGGCACCACCTTTACCGCGATTGGCCGCACCGACAACGACTGGATCATGGTCGGCCGTCGCGGCGTAACCATCGGCTACGTCTATGCGCCGCTGGTGGCTCAGGTCAAAAAGCCGGCTCAATCGACCCAGACCGCTGCTGCCGATACGGCTACCGATCTCGACAGCCTCGATATCGCCAGCGCAGCGTCCAAGGGCATCGACCTGGACGCCTTCGACCTGGATGCTGCCCCGGTCGAGCAGGCCATGACTGCCCAGACCACCTGCCGAACGATCAAATATGACGTGACCGCGCAAGGCAGCAACGAGCAGCAGACTGCCAAGGCTTGTCAGGCGGCCGACGGTGCCTGGGAGCTGATCTGATGAATGTACGCAACATTTCCCTGCTGGCGCTCGGCCTGGCCGTAGCGGCATCGGCCCAGGCTGCCAGCCACCGCCTGGCCTACTCCAAGGCGGAGAACGTCGAGGTCTTCGTTGACCATGCCGATGGCCAGCCTTGGTGCAGCGACAACCTGCAACTGCGCTTCGCCTTTGCCGGCGAGGCCGATCAGGACGCCATCAATCGCTTGCTACCAAAACTGGGTGGCCTGTTTGCCACCCAGTGCTCGAGCGCCTCGCAGCTGAGCTGGACCAGTGTAAACAGCACGGGCAAGACTCAAGCCAGCGGCAATGCCAGCCAGGCCGCTGGCTGGCTGGCGCAAACCGCAAATACTGCCCAGACCGCCCCGCAGCCCGCAGCCGATCAAGTGCCTGCGCCAACCGTCGCCCAAGCACCTGCTGCACCTGCTGCACCTGCTGCACCTGCACCCACCATCGCCGAAGCACCTGCTCCTGCACAGGCTGCATCTACCGCGAGCGAGACCGCTCCGGCCGCTGCACAGCCAGAAGCTGCCAAGCAGGCGCAAGCGCAAGCCGAGCCACCGCAACCTCCGGCCGAATCACCGGCACCGGTAGCGCCGGTGGCCGACGCTAAAACCGCTCAACCCGCTGAGCCGGCCGAAAAGCCAGCCCCGGTGGCGCAAGCCGCGGCCCCCGTTGTCGCCAAAGAGTTCAGCGTTGGCGGCTGGCAACCGCCGCTGGCAAGGGACGTTTTTGCCAAGGCCGACTTCATTACCGAGATTGCCGATCAGAACGGCTGCCGCTTCCGCTTGGGTTTCAAGCCGGAGGACGACATCGAAAACATCTCCGCAACATCCAACGGCGTGACATGCGGCCCGGATGGTTACGCTCAGGGCTCCGGCTCGCTGACGCTCAACCGCCGCGACGGCGTGCGTCTACATCAGTTCAAGGGCAGCTTCCTCGATGGTCTGGAGATCTACGGCGAAGCACCGCAGTTACCGGTAGTGGGGATCGACCAACGCAAAAACCTGCTGCTGCTATTGCATAGCGAACCCGCCAGCAAGGTGCATTACCTGCTGCGCATGGGTCATAGCTATAACGGCCACTGGAATGCCGGTAGCGTGACGCTGGTCGCGCTGACGGAAAACCGTGAGCTGTTCCGCGACCTGGAAAGCATCCGCCGGACGGTCGACATCGCCACAGCTCACCTGGACAAGAGCGCACCCAAGATCAGGGGCATCCACTTTTACGGTATGCGCGACCTGGAAAAAGGCCTGCATCAAGGCGACCGGGACTTCTGGCTCTACGAAATTTCGCTGTCGCGTCACTACCGTACCCAGAAGTGGGAGTACGACCCGGCCCGGGCCAACAATTACCTATTCACGTATGAGCGCAAGGAAGCGGAGCTGCAGCGTCAAGCCGAGCTGGAGCGCGAGCGAGAAGCCCAGCGTCAGCGCGAGCTACTTGCCCGCCAGGCAGAGCAACAGCTGCAACTGTATCGCCAGCTGCGCCGTGAAACCCGCAAACCCGAAGAGCTCTACGGACGCATCCTCAGCGATGCCAGCTACACGCCGTTCAGTGGCGGCGGCTATGCCGCGATGATGCAAGGCCGTGCGCAACGCTACAGCCAGATCGTGCATATCGATGGCAAAACCGATGGCGGCTGGGAGATCGACTATCCGTACCCTGCTGTATTGGATACCAAAGACAGCGAGCAAAGCGCCGACAAGGGCTGGTTCCTGGTCAAGGGCGAGGCGCGGCTGGACGCGTCGCGCAAAGATGAGCAAAACCTGCCGCTTACGCTGATCAGCGCCACCACGTTGCAAGCCTGCAGCGAAAAGGGCTGCGCCGATCTTCGCGACCCGCTGAAACTTGCACGACATGAAATCGGTGACCCGGACTGGACGCCGGAAGAGGCCAAATCGCTGATACAACAAGCCTGGCCCGAGCGTGCCGAGCTCCAAGGAGATGACGAATGAGCAAGCGCCTACCCCTGATCGCCGGCGCTGCCGTTGCCGTACTGGCGGCCGGTTACTTTGGCCTGAGCGCCTACAGCAGCAGCCAGGCGGAGAAGCTGATCGAAGACTGGGTCTACGAGCACGAGCTTGAGGACACCCTGCGCTGGAAGTCAGTGTCGTCTAGCCCCTTCGGCGGCCGCGTGACCATCTCCGAGCTGCAAGTGGAAGCCGGCGGACGCGAGCCAAGCCTGCAGGTGGCCGAGGTGATCATCAGTGACCGCTCCATTAACGACGAGCGAACCCGCTTGCGCCTGCGCTTCAATGGCGTCGAGGCTGACAACCGCGCCCTTGGCGGGCTGAGCAGCCTCGGCGCGATGGCCGGCGGTGGCTTCGGCCGAGGCATGGCTACCGCTCGCGGCTTCGAACCCGCGCTGATCAGCGGGCTGGCAGAACTCAAGCCCTTCGACGTCGAAATCTACGTGGATATCGATGACGATGCCGGCACTCTGGAAACTGAGCTGGCTGTCGACCTGCCAGAACTGTTCGATTCGCGCATCAGCTACCGCCTGAGCAACCTGCGTGATTTGAATCGCAAGCTGCAGCGGCTGAGCGAAAGCTTCGGTGGCGACGCCGGAGTACAGCGAGCGTTCATGAGCGAGATGGGTGAGCTGGCATCGAGCGTCGAGCGCGCCGAATTGCAAAGCGCCTCGTTCAGCGTCAAGGATCGCGGCATGGCTACGCGCAGCATCGCTCTATATCAGCGCTATAACACGCCGCTGAACCCTGCCGAGGGCAGCGCCGAGAAGCAGCGTAAGGCTCATTACGAGAAGGTCGTTGAACAGGCTGAGAAGGACTGCGGCCGTGAGCTCAAGGACCTCCCGAAGGGCATGAATGACAGTTGCGAATTGCTCGGCAAGGCGATGCTCGGCAAGGTCAGTGGCGTTGAGCTGACGGTCAAGCCGAAAGAGCGCGTGCGCCTGACCGATCTGGGCGACCTGCAGGACGGCCGCCGCAGCAAGCGGCTGCTGGACCGCCTGAATCCGCAACTCGACAGCATCTGATCGTTCGCTAACGTGTGAAGAAAGGCCGGGCATTTGCCCGGCTTTTTAATGTCCGGATCAAATGACTCACAGCCGGTGCGATCACCGGATACTGGATAAACCACCGATCCACCTAGACGCGACCCGAGTTGTTGCGCGCAGCGCCGTAGGGTGGGCTTCAGCCCACCGTTTGTGTGCTAGCGGCGAGCTGAAGCGGAACGCCGCACAACGAAAATGAAGACGATGCCTCCGCCACACCTGCCCGCAGTCGGCTAAGCACCTATCTCTGCAAAGCAAAACCGGGCCATAAGGCCCGGTCGTGGTGTTGCGATTGGCGCGTTACGCCACCTGCATCAGCTTGGCGTACGCCTTCAGATGATGGTCATCGTCACCGAACTGGTGGGCAATCATCACTAGGCGCTTGGCGTGGTGGGCGAGGTTGTATTCCCAGGTCATGCCGATGCCGCCGTGCAGCTGGATCGCTTCTTCGGCCACCTTGCGTGCAGCGCGGGCGCAGATGTATTTGGCGGCGGCGATGATCCGGCGGCGGTCGTCGTTGTCTTCGCCATCGGCAAAGGTCGCGGCGAGGATCGCCATGCTGGTGGCCTGCTCCAACTCGGTCTGCATGTCGACCATGCGGTGCTGCAGGACTTGAAACTTGCCGATCGGCACGCCGAACTGCTTGCGCGTCTTCAGGTAGTCGAGGGTCAGCTTGCAGGCTTCGTCCATGCTGCCCAGAGCATCAGCACACTGCGCGGCGATGGCGCGGCCCTGCTGGTAGCGCAGCGCTGGAAGCGCGTTGCCGACTTCGCCGAGTAGCGCATCAGCGCCGACCTGCACGTTGTCGAGGAACAGCTCGCAGCCCTTGCGCCCATCGATGGTTGGAAAGACACGGCGGCTAACGCCCCGTGCATTCGGATCGACGAGGAACAGGCTGATGCCCGTTTCATCGCGGCTGTCACCGGCGGTGCGCGCGGACACGATGATTTGCCCAGCGCTGTGCCCGCCGATGACCACGGCCTTGCGTCCGGACAGCCGATAGCCGCCTTCAGCCGCTTCCGCCTTGGTCTGCACGTCGTTGAGGTTGTAGTGACTCTGCGGTTCGTCGAAGGCGACCGCCAACTGCAGCGAGCCTGCCGCCACCTGCGGCAGCAGGTTCTCTATCTGCGCGGCGCTGCCGAGCTGATTGAGCAAACCGCCACCGAAGATCACCGATTGCAGGTAGGGCTCCAGCGTCAGGCCGCGGCCCAGCTCGGTCATCACCAGCATGGTTTCCACGCCGCCGCCGCCAAAGCCGCCTATCTCCTCGGCAAACGGCACGGCAGTCAGGCCCAGCTCGCCCAGCTGCCCCCAGAACTCGGCAGAAAAGCCCAGTTCCGACTCGCTGAATTTCTCGCGCTGCTCGAACGGGTAGGCGTCGCGCACCAGACGCGCCGCGGTGTCTTGCAGCATTTGCTGCTCTTCAGTCAGTTTGAAGTCCATTGCGGTGCCCCCTTACAGCTCGAGAATCATCTTCGAGACGATGTTCTTCTGGATTTCGTTGGAGCCGCCGAAGATCGACAGCTTGCGCATGTTGAAGTAATCGCCTGCCAGCGCCGCGCTGTAGTCGGCGTGCAAGAGATCGCCTTCGTAGTCCAGCTGCAGTTCCTCTTCAAGGAACGGCAACGCGTACGGCCCGATAACCTTGCGCAGCAGGCTGGTGATGGCCTGGCGAATCTCCGTGCCCTTGACCTTGAGGATCGAAGACTCGGCACCAGGCACGCCACCTTCCTTCGCCGCGGCGAGGATGCGCAGGGTGCTCATCTCGATGGCCATCAGCTGCATTTCGACCTCCGCGACCTGGGCGCGGAACAGCGGGTCTTCGAGCATCGGCTTGCCGTCGCAGACTTCCTTCATGGCGATGCGCTTGAGGTGCGCCAGCGCCGCCTTCGAGGCGCCGATACCGGCCAGGCCGGTGCGCTCGTGAGTCAGCAGGTACTTGGCGCAGGTCCAGCCCTGGTTTTCCTCGCCGACGAGGTTCCCTACCGGCACGCGGACGTTGTCGAAGAAGACTTCGTTGACCTCGTGGTCGCCGTCCAGGGTGATGATCGGCCGCACGCTGATGCCCGGCGTGCTCATGTCGATCAACAGAAAGCTGATGCCGCGCTGCTGCTGCGCCTCGGGATCGGTGCGCACCAGGCAGAAAATCATGTTGGCGTGCTGGCCGAGGGTGGTCCAGGTCTTCTGGCCGTTGACCACGTAGTGATCGCCGTCACGCACGGCGCGGGTCTTCAGGCTCGCCAGATCGGAGCCGGCGCCCGGTTCGGAATAGCCCTGGCACCACCAGTCTTCGCCGGAAAGAATGCGCGGCAGGTAATGATCCTTCTGCTGCTGGCTACCGAACTTGATGATGACCGGCGCAACCATGTTGACGCCGAACGGCACGGTACGCGGCGCGCCAAACTGGGCGCATTCTTCGTCGAAGATGTGCTTTTCCACCGGGCCCCAGGTGGTGCCGCCCAGCTCCACCGGCCAGCCCGGCGCGTACCAGCCGCGTTTGACCAGAATCTGCTGCCAGCGCTCGTGGTCCTGTTTGGACATGTGCTTGCCGAGCTTGACCTTGGCGGCGATGTCCGCCGGCAGCTCGTTTGTCAGGAAGGCGCGCACTTCATCGCGGAAGGCGAGCTCTTCGGCCGTGTAGTTGACGTTCATGGGAAGGTCCTCATGGTGCGTTCGGATTGCAGGCGGGTCGCATTCATTGCCCGGCCTGCCATTCGGTAAAGGTGCGGCCTTCGGCGGCCAGTTTTTCCAACAGCGGCGCCGGCTTCCACCAGTCGCCGCAACGTGCGTGCAGTTCCTTGACCCGTGCCAGCACGGTGTCCAGGCCGACACTGTCGGCATAGAACATCGGCCCGCCACGGAAGGCCGGGAAGCCGTAACCGTTCAGGTAGATGACGTCGATGTCACTGGAGCGCTGGGCGATGCCTTCTTCAAGAATCTTTGCGCCCTCGTTGACCAGGGCGAAGATGGTCCGCTCGATGATGTACTGCTCGTCCAGGTCCTTCCGCTCGATGCCTTTTTCCCGCGACGCTGCTTCGAGCATAGGCGCCAGTTCAGGGTTCTCCAGCGGCGTGCGGTTGCCGGGCTCGTAGCGGTAGTAGCCGGCGCCAGTCTTCTGCCCGAGCATGCCGGCGGCGCAAAGCTTGTCGGATACGGTAGGGAAATCCAGGTGCGCCGGCAGCGTTGCACGCTGACGCTTGCGGATCGCCTGGCCGATATCCAGCCCGGACAGATCGCGCATGGCGAACGGCCCCATGGCCATGCCGAAATTGCGCAGCGCGCCATCGACCTGCTGCGGCGTGGCGCCCTCCTCCAGCAGGAATTCCGCCTCGCGGCCGTACTGGAAGACCATGCGGTTGCCGACGAAGCCGTCGCAGACGCCGACCACCACCGAGACCTTCTTCAGCTGCTTGCCGATGGCCATGGCGGTGGCGAGCACTTCGTCGCTGGTCTTCGCGCCGCGCACCACTTCAAGCAGGCGCATCACGTTGGCCGGGCTGAAGAAATGCAGGCCGACCACGTCTTCCGGGCGCTTGGTAAAGGCGGCGATGGCGTTCAGGTCCAGCGATGAAGTATTCGAAGCGAGGATCGCGCCGGACTTGCACACGGCATCCAGCTGCTCGAAAACCTGCTGCTTGACGCCCATTTCCTCGAACACCGCCTCGACCACCACGTCGGCATCAGCCAGCGCACTGTAAACGGTGACGCCTTCGATCAGTTTGAGGCGTTTTTCCATCGCCTCTTCGGTCAGGCTGCCGCGTTTGACGCTCGCCGCGTATGTGTCACGGGCGCGCTGCAGGCCGCGTTGTAGGGCTTCTTCATTGATTTCCAGCAGCTTCACCGGCACGCCGGCATTGGCGAAGCTCAAGGCGATCCCGACACCCATGGTGCCGCCGCCGATGACTGCTGCCGTCTTGATCGGCCGCGGCTTCACGTCGGACGGCAGGTCATTGATCTTGCCCGCCTGGCGCTCGGCGAAGAACGAATGGATCAGCGCGCCACGCTGCGGCGAGTTCAGGCATTCGGCGAAGAGTTCACGCTCGCGCTTGAGGCCCTCGGCCAGTGGCAACTTGGTTGCCGCCTCGACCGCAGCGATACAGCGCAGCGGCGAAAACAGCCCCGGCATGCGCTTGGCAACTTCAGCGTGCTTGGCGCGGATCAATGCCTCGTTATCGGCGCTTTCGAGCCCGCTGGTCTGCTCACCACTGCGCCGCGGCACGCGGCCTTCCTCGACCATGCGACGAGCGTAGGCCAGACCGGCCTCGACCAGATCACCGTCGAACAGCTCATCGACGATGTGGTGCTCGACCGCCTCCGCTGCGCCGATCGGCGTGCCGCTGACAATCATGTCCAGCGCCTTCGCAACCCCGGCCAGCCGCGGCAAGCGCTGGGTGCCGCCAGCGCCGGGCAGCAGTCCCAGCTTCACTTCCGGCAGACCGACCTTGGCGTCCTTGCGGGCGATGCGGTAATGGCAGCCCAGCGCGACTTCCAGCCCGCCGCCAAGCGCGGTGCCATGAATGACCGCAACGCTCGGCTTGCTGCTGCCTTCGATAGCTTCGATAACTTCCGGCAGGCTCGGCGCCTGGGGCGGCTTGCCAAATTCCTTGATGTCGGCGCCGGCAATAAAGGTACTGCCCTCGCAGACCAGCACCACCGCACGCACCTGAGCATCCGCTTCCGCGCTCTGGAAGGTCTGCAGCAGGCCCTGGCGCACGGCGTGGCCGAGTGCATTGACCGGTGGGTTGTTGACCGTGATCAGAGCGATCTCGCCCTGAAGTTCGAGCCGTACGACGTCCGGCATGGCAGGCCTCCGCTTAGTGAAATGCTGATTGGATTTGTTATTTCACGGAATCATGTTTCGCACAGCAGAATAAAGGGCTCACGTTACGCATGTCGATAGCTGAAAGAGCCACGCGTTCTATCGAGATAAAAGGACGTAAAGCGGGCGCAAGGCTTGATATTGCAGGCCGCCCGGCTGAGGCCGGACAGCACTATCAATCAGAGGAATGTCAGCGCCAAAGCCAGCGCGGCGGGTTCAGCCGGTAACCGCATGACGAGGGGCGCGAGTGAGCAAGTCGGGGTCGATACGCAGCAGGCGCACCGTGCGTTCGCCGGCCAGGCTGGCAGGATCGGCATCGGCTGGCAGCTCCACCAGCAGTCGCGTCAGGTTGAGTATCAGCGCTTCCCTGCGGAGCACGCCGGCACCTAGGGCGTAGTAGGAAGCGATCACCTGACGCAGCTCCAGCGGCAATGCCCATTGCGCACGCAGGGCCGAACCGAAGCCCGCCGCGCGCTCGCGCAGGCAGCGCTGCAGGCTCTCTTCATCCAGCGCACCGCCGCTGTCGAGCCACTCCTGCAGGCTGCGCAGCAGCGCCAGTTCGCCGATGTTTTGCAGCATGCCGGCGCTGAAGCAGAGCTCGCTGTCCAGCTTCAACTGGCGCGCCAGCCAGTGAGCCAGGCGTGCCGTTCGCAACGCCTGAATGCTCAGCTGCGCCGCCAGTTCGGCAAGCCGCGGCTCCACCAGCCTGGCGTTGTGCTGCAACGCCAGCTCCGTTACCAGTTGCAGGCTGCGCGCGGCGCCGAGCTGCCGCTGCGCCTGGATCAGGCTCAGGCACGGCGTCGTCGGTTGCACCGCATTGCTACTGGCGACGCTGATCAGCCGAGCGGTGACCTGCGGATCGCGTGCCAGTAATTCCTCGAGCTCTGCGAAATCCTGGTCGCCACCCTGCAGACGTTGCAGTGCCGTCAGCACGGCATCCAGCAGCGGCGCGCCGCGGTTGTGCGGACGCATGCGTTCGAGAAAGCTATCGAGATCATCAGTTGCAGCAACGACCGAGGCGCCGCCGTGGCCAGCGGAACGCGGCAAAAGCTTGTCCAGCCGCTGGCGCAGGTCGGTCAGGTCGTAGGGTTTGCCAAGATAGGCCGCAGGCGTCAGCGGCAGCACGGTGCGCACACTGGCGGTATCGGTACGCGCGCTGATCATCACGCATGGCAGGCGCTGGGTAGGCCCGTGTCGGCGCAGCTCACGCAGCAGCTGCCTGCCATCGAGACCGTCCAGCTCACCGTCGAGGATCAGCAGGCTGGGCGCCTGGCGCTTGCACACCGCCAGTGCGGCATGGCCGTCCACCGCTGGCTGCACGCGCATACCGGGGCGCAGCTGGCGGACTAGCTGGCAGAGCTGGTCCGCGCGCCATGGCTCGTTGTAGGCAACCAGAACGAATGAGACTTGGGCCGAGATGCTCACTGCACTACTCGCTGGAGATGTCACTACAGCCTAGCAACGGTGTGGGTAAGCGACGACAGCTCCACGAGGGATGAATCGCGCCACAGGGGTCGCGATTCTGCCCGGAGAAATGACCGACAGCCAGCCCCTGAGGCAGACTGTCGCAGGGCTTAAATGCCCAAGCAGAGGTACTTGATCTCCAGGTAATCCTCAATGCCGTACTTCGAGCCCTCACGACCCAGCCCGGACGATTTGACCCCGCCAAACGGCGCCACCTCGGTGGAGATCATGCCGGTATTGATACCAACCATCCCGTACTCCAGCGCCTCGGCGACGCGGAACACCCGGCCCAGATCGCGCGCATAGAAGTAGGAGGCCAGGCCGAACTCGGTGTCGTTGGCCTTGGCGACCGCCTCGGCCTCGTCCTTGAAGCGGAACAGCGGCGCCAGTGGACCAAAGGTTTCTTCCTTAGCCACCTTGGCGCTGTCGGGCACATCGACCAACACCGTCGGTTCGAAATAGCTGCCACCCAGCTGGTGCGCCTGGCCGCCGGCGACCAGCCGTGCGCCCTGTGCCACTGCATCCTCGATGTGCTCGCGCACCTTGGCGGCGGCGCGGTCGTCGATCAGCGGGCCAATATCCGTGCCCTCCTCGAGGCCATTACCGACTTTCAGCTTGGCAACCGCCGCCTGGAATTTCTCGGCGAAGGCGTCGTACACCCCGTCCTGTACATAGATGCGGTTGACGCACACACAGGTTTGGCCGGCGTTGCGGTACTTGGACTGCATGGCACCCTTCACCGCCTCGTCCAGATCGGCGTCGTTGAAGACGATGAACGGGGCATTGCCGCCCAGCTCCAGCGAGACCTTCTTGATGCCGGGCGCGCACTGCTCCATCAGCTTGGCGCCGACTTCGGTGGAGCCGGTGAAGGAGATCTTGCGTACCTTGGGGTTGGCGGTCAGCTCGTTGCCGATGTCGCCGGCCGAACCCGTGATCACGCTGAGCACGCCTTTGGGGATGCCCGCGCGCTCGGCCAGCTCGACCATCGCCAGCGCCGAGAACGGCGTTTGCGACGCAGGCTTGATCACCATGGTGCAGCCGGCTGCCAGTGCCGGGCCGGCCTTGCGAGTGATCATTGCTGCAGGGAAATTCCACGGCGTGATCGCCGCGGTCACACCGATCGGCTGCTTGATGACGATGATGCGCTTGTCTTTCTGGTGGCCGGGAATGGTGTCGCCGTAGATGCGCTTGGCTTCCTCGGCGAACCATTCGATGAACGAGGCGGCATAGGCGATCTCGCCCTTGGCTTCGGCCAGCGGCTTGCCCTGTTCCAAGGTCATCAGGCGGCCAAGGTCATCCTGATTTTCCATCAGCAGCTCGAACCAGCGGCGCAGCTTCTGCGAACGCTCCTTGGCGGTAAGCTCACGCCAAGCCGGAAGTGCACGCTCAGCGGCATCAATGGCACGGCGGGTCTCCGCGGCGCCCATCTTTGGCACTGTACCAAGCGTCTCGCCGGTGGCCGGGTTGTTCACACTGATGGTCTGGCCGCTGTCGGCATCGACCCAGGCACCATTGATATAGGCCTGCTGACGGAACAGCGCGGTGTCTTTGAGTTGCATGGCAGTCTCCTCGGGCATCGTAGCGGCAGGCCCGCTGCGGAAAATTTGGCTGACGCGACGATCATCTGAACCGTCCTTTGCCGCCCGGTTCCTGCCGCCGCATTGCACTGCGAACGGCCATGCTAGGACCGCAGCCGGCCGGCCGGCAAGCTCATGACGCATGACGTTGTCGCGCCATTGACCAGCCTGATGCATCGCACGGCCTGTCACGACTTGTTACCCAAACCCTACTACTGGTCCGGGTATAGTTGCGCGCGAGCGGCCTCAGCCGCCGACAACCAAGGATCGATAAGGAGTTACCGTGAAAGCAATGATGACAGGCGCTATGGCCGCCGTCCTGCTGGCCAGCACTGCCGTCCAGGCGCAGATGAAACCGGAAGAGATGGTCGAGACGCGCCAGGCCGGCTACCAGTTCATGTCCTGGAACATGGGCAAGATCAAGGCCCAGGTAATCGACGGCAAGGAGCCCTACGACCAGGCCAAGGTGGCTGCCGCCGCCAATGCCATCGCCGCCATTGCCAATTCCGGCATGGGCAGCCTGTACAGCCCGGACACCACCACCGAGCAGCTGGGCAAGGCGACTCGCCTGAAGCCCGAGTTCTTCCAGAACCTCGACGAAGCCGGGCAGATCGGCCGCAACTTCACCGCCGCCGCCAACCACCTCGCCAAGGTCGCCGCGGAAGGCGATCAGGCCGCTATCAAGAAGGCCTTCGGCGATGTCGGTGGCAGCTGCAAGTCCTGCCACGACAAGTTCCGCGCCGACTGACCCGCCGCAGCCAGCCGGTCACGTCTGTCTGGCCGGCTGGTTTACCAGTCCAGGCTGGGAGCTGCTGCCGCAGGCTCCGGCTTCAGCCAGTCGCCAACGGATTGCGCGCCCCAGACGCAGGCCGCAGCCAGCGCAATCGCCAGCACCGCCGCGAGCAGCGATCCGCCGCGGGCATCCTGCTGGGCCGGGTGTTCGCGCCGCGCCCTACCCTTAATCATCGCCCGCACCAGCGGACGACGCATAACCATCGTGTAATAGATGATGGCCGCGATGTGCATGCCAATCAGCACCAATAACAGCCACTTCGCCTGCCGATGCAGGCCACTCAGCGCGCTGCCGGTCTCGCTGCTGATCAACGCATACAGCGGTCCTTGGAAGGCGATGTCATCGGTTGCCATCAAACCGCTGGTGACCTGAAAACTCACCAGCAGCAGCATGGCCAGCACCGAGAACGCGCCGAGCGGGTTGTGTCCGGCTTCGCGCCAGTTGCCTTGCAGATAGGCCTTCACGCCGACGGTTGCCCCGAAGATCCGTGACCAGCGCGCATACGTCGAACCGATGAAGCCCCAAACCAGGCGGAACACCAGCAGGCCCAGCACCAGCAGGCCGAGCCGGCCATGCCAAGGCATCAGGTTGCCGCCAATCCAGCCGGTGACGATGGCCGCAATAACCGCCCCGGCGAACAACCAGTGAAACAGCCGCAGCGGCGCATCCCAGAGTTTGATATGGCCTGACATCTCCACTCCCTCGCCATCCGAACAACCACGGCCCCCGGCCGTGACGCGCAAGGGTATCAGCCGAACCAGCTGCCAGCAGCAGCGAAAAAGCCGCACCTGGCCAGGGTATCCGCCCAGCCCCACCAGCATGGACGCCCGCCAACGACATGCGTATGATTGCGCCCCGCAACGCACCAGTAGCTCAGCTGGATAGAGTACTGCCCTCCGAAGGCAGGGGTCGTGGGTTCGAATCCCGCCTGGTGCGCCATCCAAATAGTCGTTTCGAGCAGCGCTCGAAACGCTCAGACAAAGCCCGCTCGCAGCGGGCTTTGTCGTTTCTGCACGCCGTCTTTCAGGCCTGCTGCCGCCCGATAACGAATATCAAGCCAGGCAGTTATTCGTTACCTGCCTGCGTCGTAACGCTGATGCAAGGCATACCTGCCATACGGCGACGCCGGACGGCGTCAACCTGACCTCACGCTCGTTTTAGACGCATCCATCGGGTGTTCTGTGAACCCGGTCACCGAGCCTGCGGGCTAACTGAACTTCAATGCACCGATCAGGTCGCGCCATGCGCACCTGCCCCACACACGACTTCATGGAGGAAATCGCGTGCCTGTGCGCTATTACGCCCTCGCTTCGCTCATCGCCGCCGCGCTGCTCGCCGGTTGCACCGGCAACTACAAATTCGACGACGACCACTATCGCCCGCTGGGCGACCCGCAGGCTTTGAATCGCGGCAAGTAACCGCAAGGAGCGATACGACCATGGAACTGGTCTTCGATATGGTGGGCGCCCAGCAATTCGTGCCTGGGTTGCTGACCACCAA
The DNA here is from genome assembly GCF_038561965.1 of Stutzerimonas stutzeri. NCBI lineage: Bacteria > Pseudomonadati > Pseudomonadota > Gammaproteobacteria > Pseudomonadales > Pseudomonadaceae > Stutzerimonas > Stutzerimonas stutzeri. The sequence continues at coordinate 4,667,190 of NZ_CP139348.1, forward strand.
AACCTTCAAGCAGGCCGGCGGCGTGATCGGCCGGTCCGACGGCTGCGACTGGGTGATCCCGGATCGCAAGCGCGTCCTCTCCGGGCGCCACGCGGTGATCAGCTATCGCGACGGCGCCTTCTTCCTCACCGATACCAGTAGCAACGGCATTCAGCTCAAGGACAGTGGCGCCAGCCTGGTCAAGGGCCAGCCGCAGCGCGTCGAGCATGGCAGCGTCTATTGTCTCGGCGACTTCGAGATTCGCGCACGACTGATCCAGGACCCGGCGCTGTTCGAGGGCGATATCGGCCGACCGCAGCCGGCCGGCAGCATCATTCCCGACGATGCTTTTCTCGATCTCGACCCGTTGATCGCCATGGATCAGCAGGAGCGTGTCTACGCCGAGGTTGACGATCTCGACCTGGCCCTCGTTGCGCCACAGCGCCAGGCCCAGCAGCGCGACTATGCACGCATCGACATGGAAAGCCTGCCGTTGCCAGAGCTGGTCATGCCGCAAGCGGCGCCCGAGGCCAAACGCGAAGCCGAACCCGAATGCCTGCCACCAGGGTTCTGGGCACGCTTCGGTGAGGCGCTGGGCATCGGACTCGACGACCTGGACGAGGAACAGCGCCAGGCCCTGGCGCTGAACGCCGCCCGGCTGCTCAAGCAGAGCGTCGGCGGGCTGCAGCAGAGCCTGCGCACCCGTAGCGAATTGAAAAACGAGCTGCGCCTGGCGCTAACCACCGTGCAGAGCGCCGGCAACAACCCGCTCAAGCACAGCGCCAATGCCGGCGAAGCGCTGAGCGCCCTGCTGCGCGGTGGCAAACCCGGCCAGCTACCGGCCGAACAGGCCATCGGCCGCGCCTTTCGTGATCTGCAGGCGCACCAGGTGGCGCTGCTGGCGGCCAGCCGCGCGGCCGTCCACGCAATGTTCGAGCAGCTGGCACCGGAACAACTGGTGCTGCGTTTCGAACGTGAAGGCCGCAAGCCGCTGATCGCTACCGCCGGCAGTCGCTGGCGCGCCTATCGCCGTTTGCATCACAGCCTCGGCCAGGACGCCGACTGGAGCGAACGGCTGTTCGCCCGCGATTTCGCCAAAACCTATGAGGAGCAGGTGCGCCTGATTGCCACCCTCGATCCCACCCATCAAGGATGATCCCATGCCTCGTCGCATCACCCTGGCCATGCTGGCCTCGCTGTTCATGCTGGGCGGCTGCTCGGCGCTATCGCCCTACTCCAAGCTGACCAAGCTGGATCTCGAGCTGCACGGCAGCGACCGCCTCAACCCCGACCTCAACGGTCGGCCCTCGCCGATCGTGCTACGCCTGCTGGAGCTCAAGCATCCGGTGGCGTTCGAGAACGGCGACTTCTTCGCCCTCTACCAACGCCCCAAGGAAGCCCTGGCGCCGGACCTGGTGACCTCCGAGGAGCTGGAACTGCGCCCCGGCGAAAGCCGTGAGCTGAAGCTTTCAGTGCAGGAAGGCAGCCGTTACGTCGGTGTGCTGGCCGCCTACCGCGACCTGCCGGAAGCCAGCTGGCGCTACGTCATCGCCCTGCCGCCGCTGGAGCGCACCCACGTCGCCCTGAGCCTGGATGAACGCGGCATTACCCTGTTCGATCCGCTTGCCGAAGAAGGAAAGTAAGCATGAGCCTGCAAAAAGTTGTCTGGCAGGAAGGCATGCTGCTGCGCCCGCAGCACTTCCAGCAAAGCGATCGCTATTACGACCACCAACTCAAGGCGCGCACCCAGAAGCTGGGCAACTACGCCTGGGGTTTCTTCAGCCTGGAGATCGATCGCCAGTTCCTCAACATGGGCAAGCTGGTGCTCAGCCAGGCCAGCGGCATTCTGCCGGACGGCACACTGTTCGAGCTGGGCAGCGAGCGCGAACCGCTGGCGCTGGATATCCCGCCGAATACTGGCAGCACGCCTGTCTATCTCGCGTTACCGCTGGTCACCGGCAACCACATCGAAACCCGCCGCCCCGAGCAGAAGGATGTACTGGCGCGCTATACCGCCCATGAGCTGGACGTCGCCGACTCCAATGCCGGCGACAGCAGCACCAGCCAGGTAAGCACCGGCCTGCCGGATTTCCGCCTGCTGCTGGGTGAGCAGCAGAGCGACCAGGCCTATGTGAAATTGCAGTTGTGCGAGGTACTCGATACCACGCCAGACGCGGTGATAAGCCTCGATCCGGAATTCATTCCCACCTACGTCAACTTCCAGGCTTCAGGCTATCTGCTGTCCTGTCTGAAGGAAGTGATCAGCATGCTCGCCCACCGCGGCGACACCCTCGCCGAGCGCATCAGCGCCACCGGCAAGGTCGGCGGGGCCGAGGTCGGCGACTTCATGATGCTGCAGCTGATCAACCGGCACGAACCGGTGCTGCGCCACTACCTGGGCGTGGAGCAGGTGCATCCGGAGCAGATCTACCGTGATTTGCTCGGTCTGCTCGGCGAGCTGGCGACCTTCTCCAGTGAGAGCAAGCGCCCGCGCTTGGACGGCCGTTACCAGCACAGCGACCAGGGCGCGAGCTTCCGCAAGCTGATGGACGCAATCCGCCAGGTGCTGTCGATGGTACTGGAGCAACACGCGATCGAACTGCTGCTGCAGCAGCGCCAGTACGGTATTCAGGTATCGCCGCTGCATGACCACAAGCTGCTGGGTACGGCCTCCTTTGTCCTCGCCGCCAGTGCGCAGTGCGATTCGGAAACGCTACGTACCCGACTGCCGGCGCACCTGAAGATCGGCCCAGTGGAGCGCATCCGCCAGCTGGTCAACCTGCATCTACCGGGTATTCGCCTCAAGCCATTGCCAGTGGCGCCGCGGCAAATCCCCTTCCATTCTGGCAAGACCTATTTCGCCCTGGAGCTCAGCGCCGAGGACCAGGCGCAGCTGGAGCGCTCCGGCGGCTTTGCCTTTCATGTGTCCGGCGACTTCGCCGGGCTCGAACTGAAATTCTGGGCGGTCAGGGACTGAGCGACATGATCAAGGAAATGGATTACGGACAGGACGACCATACCGTCATCGTCAACCGCACCGGGGAAGCACCGGCACAGAGCCCGCTAACCGACTTCGATACCCCGCCGCGCTTCGAGCAGCTGGAGGAGCGGATGATCTATGCCGCCCGCCTACGCCCGGCGGAAACCTTCAATATCAGCCTCAACCCGCTGGTCGCCGCCGCTTCGCCATTGCTATCGGAGGTGGTGCGGCTCAAGCACAGCCAGGAAAGTGAAGATCTGCAGGCCCTGCACAGCCAGCTGAGCAGTGCACTCAAGCTGTTCGAGCACCGCGCCCTGCATGACGGCGCCGAAAGCAGCCAGGTCATGGCGGCGCGCTACGTGCTCTGCACCATTCTCGACGAGGCCGTGGTGACCACACCCTGGGGCAACGAGAGCGAATGGTCACAGATGAGCCTGCTGTCTGGCTTCCACAATGAGACCTTCGGCGGCGAGAAGTTCTTCCAACTGCTCGAGCGGCTGGCGCGCAACCCGGTCAAGCACCTGCCGATGCTGGAACTGATGTACCTCTGCCTATCCCTCGGTTTCGAGGGCAAGTACCGCGTGCTGCCGCGCGGCATGCTCGAACTGGAGGCGGTGCGCGACAGCCTCTACCGGCAGATCCGGCAAATGCGCGGCGACATCCCGCGCGAGCTGTCGCCGCACTGGGAAGGCCTCAAGGACACCCGCCGGCGGCTGGTGCGTATCGTGCCATGGTGGATGGTCGCGCTGTTCACCCTGATGTGCCTCGGGGTGATCTACAGCGGTTTCGCCTGGGTGCTCGGCGAACAACGCGAGGCCGTGCTGCAACCCTATCGCTCGCTGGACATGGATGCCGGCGATTCCACCTTTTCAGGGATGAAATGAGATGAAAACGTTCTTCGGCAAACTCGGTGCGGTGCTGCGCCGAACCTGGGTCTGGAGCTTGTTGCTAGTTTTGCTGCTGGCCGTATTGGTGTGGATCGTCGGGCCGCTGCTGGCGGTCAACGATCATCGCTTCTGGGAATCGTCCAGCGCTCGCCTGCTGAGCATCAGCGTGCTGTTCCTCGGCTGGGGCCTGGCCATGGTCTTCGCCAGTTGGCGCGCCAGCGCACGCAAGAAGCGCGACGCCGACGACCAGGACATCCAGGAGCAGCTACGCCGTGACGGCATGATCGGCGAGGAACAGCAGGAACTGCGACATCGTTTCAAGCAGGCGCTGCGCACCCTGAAATCCTCTAGTCTCTATCGCGGCCGTAGTGAGAAATGGCGCAGCGAGCTGCCCTGGTACCTGCTGATCGGCCCGCAGGGCAGCGGCAAGACCAGCCTGCTGGATTTTTCCGGGCTGGATTTTCCGCTCAATCGCAGCGAGCAGCAGCGCCTGACCAAGGACGTTTCCGGCACCCGCTACGCCGATTGGTACTTCGCCGACCATGCCGTACTGATCGATACCGCCGGCCGTTACCTGACCCAACCCGACGCCGCTGTCGACGGTAGTGCCTGGGACACCCTGCTCGGCCTGCTGCGCAAGCGTCGCGCACGGCCGCTCAACGGTGTACTGGTCAACCTGCCGGTGGACCAGCTGCAAGGCGGCCATGAACTGGAGCTGGAAAACCTCGCTCGTCAGGCCCGTCAGCGCCTGCATGACATCCATCAGCGCCAGGGCGTCGACGTACCCGTCTACCTGGTGCTGAGCAAGGCTGATCGGATTCTCGGTTTCGACGAGTTCTTCGAGCAGCTGTCGCGCGAGGAAAGCGATCAGGTGCTCGGCACCAGCTTCCGCAAGGAGCAGAACGGCAGCGATGCGCAGGTGGTGCGCGAGGAGTTCGAGGAACTGCTGCGCCGGCTGAACAGCCAGGTGATCATGCGTATGCATCAGGAGCGCGATACCCAGCGCCGCGGTCGTATCCTCGACTTCCCGCATCAGCTGGGACAGATCGGCGAGCGCCTGAGCCTGTTCATCGAACTCGCGTTTGCCGGCAATCGCTATCAGCGTGCCAGCCAGCTGCGTGGCTTCTATCTGACCAGCGCACCGCAGCTGCGCGAAGGCCTCGACCCGCTCACCGCCGGCATCGGCCGCCAACTCGGCTTGGCCAGCAGCGCACTACCGACCTTCCGCAGCGGTCGTGCACGTTTCATCAATCAACTGCTCAGCCGGGTGATATTCCCCGAAGCCGAACTGGCGGGTCTCGACCAGCGCGAGGTACGCCGCATCGACTGGGGCCAGCGTGCGCTTTATGCGGGCGCCTTCGGTTGCCTGGTGCTGTTCGGCGGCGCCTGGGCACTGAACTTCTCCGGCAATCACGAGCGCCTCGAACAACTGCGTGACATCGCCCAGACGCTTGGTGGCGAACGCAAGACCATCGAGGCGGAAGACGAGGCACTGCGCACCCTCAAGGCGCTGGACGCGAGCTACGCGGCGACCCAGGTTTTCCCACCGCGGGACGAGGTGTCCTGGCTGCGCCGGGGAGGGTTGTACCAGGGCGAAGCGGTCGACCCGACGCTGCACGAGGCCTACCGCCGCGATCTGGAAAAGCTGCTGCTGCCACGTGTCGCCAGGCAGCTGGAAACGCAGATACGCGCCAACCTGAACGACCGTGAGCAGCTGCTCGGCAGTCTGCGCGCCTATCTCATGCTGAACCTGGCCGAACGCCGTGATGCGGCCTTCCTCAAGGACTGGCTGGCCGCCGACTGGTCGCTGCGCCATCCGGGCAACGCCGTGGCACAGCAGGGGCTTAACACCCACTTCGCAAGCCTGCTGGAAGAATCCTTCGCGCCGTATCAGCTGAACGACAATCTGGTGGCCAAGGCCCGTGCCCAGCTGCGCAGCGAATCGCTGGCCGCAGTGGTGTACCGCATGCTGCGCGATCAGGCGCGCAACCTTCCCGACTACCGGCTGAACACGCAGCTTGGCCCGCAGGCGACGCTGTTCGTCGGCGGCGACTATGCGATTCCCGGCTTCTACACCCAGCGCGGCTATCAGAAGCTGTTCGTCGCCCAGGGTGCCGATCTGGTCAGCGAGATACTGCGCGACAACTGGGTGCTGGGCGAAGGCGACAGCCTCAGCGCCAAGGACCTTGGCCGTCTGCTGGTGGAAATGGAGCAGCTGTACTTCCGCGATTATGCCGCGCACTGGAGCGAAGCGATCGCCCAGTTGAACATTCTCCCCGCCGGTAGTGCGGCGCAGGGTGCCGTGCAGCTCGCAGGGCTTACTGCGGCGAACTCACCGCTGCTGCAACTGCTGCTGGAAGTGCGCGAGAACACCCGGTTCGCCGGCCTCGCCGAAGCGACCGCAGAGGCCAGTGAGCTCGCCGAAGCGGCTCAAGGCGCAGGTGGCAAACTCGGCAAGGCGGCCAAACTGGCCGCCGCCGCGGCGGAACAGGCGCAAGCCGCGCTGCTGAAGAACATGCCGGATACCGCGCGTAAGGCGCTGGAGCGCCGTTTCGCACCGCTGCACCAGTTGCTTGACGAAAACGGCGCGGCCGGCCCCGAACTGGCCGCCAGCCTGCAGGCGCTCGACGCGCTGCAGCTGCAGCTGGCCTCCCTGGCCCATGCCAGCGCACCGGAACAGGCCGCATTCGAAATGGCCAAGGCACGCATGGGCGGTCAGCGTGACGCCATCAACCAACTACGCAGCAGTGCTGCACGGCTGCCGCAGCCGCTGGGCAAGTGGTTGGGGCTGCTGGCCGAGGACAGCTGGTCATTGGTGCTCACCGATGCCTACCACTACCTAAACCAGCGCTATCGCAACGAACTCTACGCCAGCTACCGCGGTTCGCTGCGCGAGCGCTATCCGTTCAGCGCCCACAGTGCCAGCGACGTCGCCCTTGCCGACTTCCGCGAGTTCTTCAAGGCACAGGGTCTGGCGGACAGCTTCTTCGAGCGCTACCTCAAGCCCTTCGTCAGCGGCAGTGCCGGCCAGTACCAGCTGCGCCGCGTCGACGGCCGCGGCCTGCCGTTGTCCGAGCAATTCCTCGCGCAGATGAGCCGCGCGCAGACCATTCGCCGCAGCTTCTTTGCCGAGAACCCCAACGAGCCGCAGATCCTGTTCAAGCTTGAGCCCTATTCGCTGGACTCCAGCCTCGGTCGGGCCGACTTCCGCTTCGGCAACCAGCAGATGGAGTACCGCCACGGGCCGATCGTGCAGACCGCCTTCCGCTGGCCGGCCGAAGCCGACGACGGGCGCACCAGCCTGGTGGTGGAAGAACTTGGCGGCCGGCGCGTCGGCATCGAGAAGAACACCGGGCCCTGGTCGCTGTTCCGCCTGATCGACCTGATGCAGGTCGACTACCACAGCGGCCGCGACGTGCTGATGCTCAAGGCCGACCTTGGCGGGCTGCGGGCCAACTACCTGCTGCACGCCCAGCGCTCACCGAACCCCTTCGACCTCGCGCTGCTGCGCGGCTTCAAGCTGCCGGCAGCGCTGTGATGAACACAGCGGCGTGTAATTGGCGCAGCGCGGCACGCACCGACACCGGTAAGGTGCGGGCGCGCAACGAAGATGCCTTCCTCGACCTGCCGCAGGCCGGCCTCTGGGCCGTGGCCGACGGCATGGGCGGACACCAGAACGGCGCCCTGGCCAGCCGGCTGATCGTGGAGCAGCTGGCTGATCTTTCCGACAGCGGCGATCTGCCGGGACGGCTGCAGAAGGTGCGTCGCTGCCTGCATGAACTAAACCGCCGGCTCAGCCAGGAACTGACAGTTACCGCCGAACGCCCCGATCCGGTAATCGGCAGCACGGTGGTCGCTCTGCTCATGGAAGGCGACCGCGCGGCCTGCATCTGGGCCGGCGACAGTCGCTGCTACCTGTGGCGCAGCGGACGGCTCTATCAGCTGTCACGCGATCATTCGTTGTTGCAACAGCTGATCGACCAACAGCAGCTGAGCCCCGAGCTTGCCGCCAAACACCCAGCGGCTCATGCCCTGACCCGCGCCATCGGCGCCAGTGAACAGCTGGAGCTGGATATCCTCGAATTCGCCGTGTTCCCGGGCGACACGCTGCTGCTGTGCAGCGATGGGCTCTACCAAAGCATGTCCGCCGATGCCCTCGGTGCGGCACTCAGCCTGCCATCCACCCACCTGGCACTGGAACGGCTGTTTCGCCAGGCATTGAAGGGGCCGGCACGGGACAACATCAGCGCCGTGGTGATCCGCCGATGAACGCACAGCAGCTGCAGGCCAGCGACCTCACCTACTTTGCACTGGCGGCCACCGCGGCCACGCCAACAGCGGTCGAACCGAAAGCAGCCTCTGGCGAGCTGCCGGAAGTGCTCAGCGGCCGCTACCGGATCGAGCGCCTGCTCGGCGTTGGTGGCATGGGCGCGGTCTATCGCGCCCGCGATCTGCTGCGCGAACAGTTTGGCGACCCGGAACCCTACGTGGCACTGAAGACCCTCAGCGAGGACTTCGCCGAATACCCCGACGCCAGCGTCCTGCTCTACAGCGAATACGCACTGACCACGCGCCTCAGCCATCGGCACGTGGTGCGTCTGTACAGCTTCGATATTGATCCGGCCAGCCAGCGCGCCTTCATCACTCTGGAACTGCTCAAGGGGCCGACCCTCGATCAGCTGCTATGCGAACGCCCACAGGGCATGCCCTGGAGCGAACTGCAGGGCATCGCTTTGCCACTGCTGGAGGCACTGAGCTATTCCCACAGCCTGGGCGTGCTGCATGGCGACCTGAAACCAAGCAACGTCATGCTCGCCGATGACGGCCTGCGTCTGTTCGACTACGGCCTCGGCCAACCGCTGGAAGGCCTGCTGCCCGGCCTGCCGCGCCTGTGCCGCACGCGCTTTGCGGCCTGGACGCCGCGCTATGCGGCGCTGGAGCTGCTCGACGGCGGCGAGCTGACCGCCAGCGCCGATATCTACGCGCTGGCCTGCGTGCTCTACGAACTGGCCAGCGGCAGCCATCCGTTTCGCCGGCTCAGCGCCCGCCAGGCCAAGGCGATGGAGCTGGATAGCACGCTGCAGCGCCCGCCGCAGCTTCCCGCGCATTGCTGGCCGGCGCTGCGTACAGCACTGGCGTTCGACGACGCGCAGCGCTCGATTAACGCCGCAGGCTTGCTGCAGGCCTTCAGCCGCCCCGCACCGAGCCGGCTGCGGCGCTGGTTCGGGCACTCCCACGGATGACATCAGGACAAGGAAAGCCCCATGTTCAACGCGGCCAACGAAACCCACTTCAGCCTGACCCTCGATGGCGTCGATCACGACTTCAAGGTGCTCGAATTCCAGGGTCGCGAGGCCATCAGCCAGCCCTACCGCTTCGACCTGGAACTGGTCAGCGAGCGCCCCGATCTGGATCTGGAAAGCCTGCTGCATCGCCCGGCTTTCCTCGCCTTCGCGCCGGATGGCAGCGGTATTCATGGGCTGGTGCATCAGGCCGCCCAGGGTGAATCCGGCAAGCGCCTGACCCGCTACCGCCTCACGCTCGTGCCGCAGCTGGCGTATCTCGCCCATCGCACCAACCAGCGCATCTTCCAGTACCTCAGCGTGCCGCAGATCGTCGCCCAGGTGCTTGAGGAGCACGGCGTCCAGGCCGACGCCTACCGCTTCCAGCTCGGCCCGGTGATCTACCCCGCGCGTGAATACTGCGTTCAGTACGACGAATCGGACCTGCATTTCATCCAGCGTTTGTGCGAGGAAGAAGGTATCCATTACCACTTCGAGCACAGCGCGGCCGGCCATGTGCTGGTCTTTGGCGACGACCAGACGGTCTTTCCCAAGCTCGCCGCCACCGCCTATCAGCAGGACAGCGGCCTGGTCGCCGACCAGCCGGTGATCAAACGCTTCGGCCTGCGCCTGGAGACCCGCACCAGCCGCGTCACGCGCCGCGATTACGATTTCGAGAAGCCGCGCCTGACCATGGAGGCGTCCTTTCACAGCGACTTCCAGCCGGATCTCGAGGACTACGACTATCCCGGCCGTTTCACCGAGCGCACCCGTGGCAAGCACCTGTCGCAGCGTGCCCTGGAACGCCATCGCCATGATTACGAACTGGCCGAAGGCGAAAGCGACCAGCCGCGACTGGTGAGCGGAAATTTTCTCCTTCTCAGCGAGCACCCCCGCGCCGACTGGAACCAGCTCTGGCTGCTCACCGAAGTGCTGCATGAAGGCAAGCAGCCACAGGTGTTGGAGGAATCAATTACCAATGTCCCAGCTCACCACGGACTGACCCCCTCTCCCCTATGGGGAGAGGGCTGGGGTGAGGGGGCTCTTGCCAGCTCCGACCTCCAACAAGGCTACCGCAACCACTTCACCGCCACCCCCTGGGACATCCCCTTCCGCCCGGCTCTGAAGCATCCGAAGCCGAAGGTTCTCGGCAGCCAGACCGCCGTGGTCACCGGTCCTCCCGGCGAAGAAATCCACTGCGATGAGTACGGTCGCGTCAAAGTCCAGTTCCACTGGGACCGCCACGGCCAGGCCGACGACAAGACCAGCTGCTGGCTGCGCGTTAGCTCCAGCTGGGCCGGCGACCGCTACGGAGGCATCGCCATTCCGCGGGTCGGCATGGAAGTGCTGGTGACCTTCCTCGAAGGCGACCCCGATCAGCCCTTGGTCACCGGCTGCCTCTACCATAAGGAACACCAGGTCCCCTACGACCTGCCGGCGAACAAGACTCGCACGGTGTTCAAGACCCTGAGCTCCCCAGGCGGTGGCGGTTACAACGAACTGCGCATCGAAGACCGCAAGGGCGCCGAGCAGATCTATGTCCACGCCCAGCGCGACTGGGACGAGAACATCGAGCACGACCAGAAGATTCGCGTCGGCAACGAACGCCACGACACGGTGGAAGCCAACAGCTACAGCGAAATCAAAGCCGAAGAACACCGCACCACCCACGCCGACCGCAGGACCGAAATCCGCGCCAACGACCACCTCACCGTCGCCCGCACCCAACACGTCAAACTCGGCACCGGCCAGTTCGTCGAAACCGGCAACGAAATCCACTACTACGCCGGCAACAAAGTGGTGATCGACGCCGGCATGGAACTCACCGCCAACGGCGGTGGCAGCTTCCTCAAACTCGACCCCAGCGGGGTGACCCTAAGCGGGGCGACCATCAAGATGAACTCTGGCGGCTCGGCTGGCACCGGTTCAGGCGTGAACGTCGTCGCTCCACAGATTCCCTGGAGAGCCGATCAAGACAAGGCCGGCGCCAAGCCCAAGCTCGCGCTGGCCAATACCCAACTGCAGCTGGCGCGCAAGGCACGGCAAATTGCCGCGAGCCGTTGCCCGATCTGCGAAGCGTGCCGGGCGGGGATGTGTGAAGTTGGAGGCGGCCGATGAACGACAGGGTCGAACACTGGCTCAGCGAGCAACAAGCCCAAAGCCGACCGCTGCTACTCGTTATCGACAGCCTTGCAGAACCGACTCCGCTGCCTAGCCTGTTCTCAACGGATCTGGTGCACAGCTACGCCAATCTTTATAAGGGTACCGAGGTCGACGAGATGGCCGGCGCCGCTCCTTGGCTGATATTGCTGAACGAGCTGAATTTCACGCAGCTACGTTCGCTGACCGATGCACCGGAGCAGAACTGGGGCTGGCTCGCCAGCGTCGACCACGCCGACATGGCTGCGCTCACTCAGCACTGGCAAGCTCGCATCTTTGCCGACGAACAAGGGCAGCGTTCGCTTTATCGATTCCAAGACAACCGCATCATCGCGCGTCACCTCGGCGAACTGGACGCGTCACAACGTCCTCTGCTGCTTGGCCCACTGGCCAGCGTGCTCTGCTGGGATGGTCAGGACTGGCAATGGTTCGATAACGACCTGCCAGGGGAGTACCGCGAGCCCTTCGAAAAACCTTGGTTGTCCATCCCAGAGCCAGAGCAGGTACAACGTGCCGTGGCACACCACAACCTCGAGTTGTGGCTATGGCAGAACCACACGGAGGCGAGCACGCGGCTCGCCGAAACCCGAGTGGTAAGTGACTGGCTCGACCATCAACTCGACAAAGCGAAGGAATGGCACTGGCACAGCGAGCCGCAACTGCACTTTCTGCTCCGCTACCAGCTCGACCCTGCACTTGCCGAGCATCCTGCCTGGCTGCCAGCCGACCAGGAAACACCGGAAGCCCACTATTCGCGAGTCAGATCAGTACTGACTCCAAGCCATTCTGCACGAGACTGATCAGATGAGTTCTCACACCTTTTCCCGAAGCCGCTTCCTGCTTGCTCACGCATGGCCTGCACTGTTTGGCTTCCTGCTCAGCGGTTGCAGCGCGCTCGGTTCGGTCGGCGCCGACACCTTCACATTGGAAGGCGAGCTACCGGCCGATTTCGCACTGAAGGCTCAGGCGCATTACGGCGGGTCCGAGAGTTGTAGTAGCCGCGGTCATGTGGAGAGCTTCAAGGAGGACTATGAAAAGGCGCCGCATGGGTATCGGTTCGAAATTCCGGTTAGTTATCGCGACGGTCTTTGTGATCTGCAGCTGGTTAGGGTCGGGCTGTTTATCTACGGCCGTTACGGAGAAAAGGATTGGCAACAAACTTACGATAACGGCGAATTGATGGTAGTTTCGAAAGCGGCTAGCGAGGACAACAACAATGTATCTGCCCTCCCCTCACCTATATATTCTGAGTGCTCATGGTTATTCCAAGAGAGCAAATTAAACCTGGAGATATCAAAACTACTGAGCTGCAAGGGAGCAGGAGCTCGACTAAACAGAAAACAGCTACCCCAGCAGACCGTCATATTGACTTTTACGGTAAATCCTAGAGAAGAACCTTATCGGGATAATACCTGGATAGAATTTCCCGAAGGGTGGAGGCCGTGTCTACCTAAGGAGGGCTGGCAGCAGTGCCAAGACCCGCCAGTGTTTAAGACATACAGAAACAACAACATAGAGTGCACCATTTATCCAAATTGCACGGAATAATCAAGGATGACCGGAACAACAGAGCAACTAAGCTGCCCTATGAAAAACGCTTGGGTCAGCTTCCGTCTTGTGGATGAGCATGGAGAGGGCTCACCTTACGCTGGATTGCCTTACAGGCTAGTTGATAATCAAGGCCAAGTTAACGAGGGGCTTTTAGACAGCGATGGGTTCGCTCAGATTACGGATGTACATCTTGGCATTATAGTGCTCGAACTATCGCAACCCGCAACGACCTTCATTGATCCTTGGTACGAAGAGCTTTCTATTAGAGAGGTTTTCAAGGTACCGCTGACAGCTATACAAATCGCAGCGGAGCAATCACCCGCAGGGCCTCGACGCACTGATGGACAAACCTATCTAGCGCGAGAACGCGCAGCAAAAGAAGACGCTTATTTCATACGAGCCGAAGTCAGCGATTTCGTCGCGAGTAAAAGTCATCTTCCGACACCAGACGAAAATTGGACGACACCATCGGAACTAAAACAGAACGCAGGCTCAGCAGCAGACCAGCCAGGCGTTGCTCTTGGTTGTAACAGACATCATCTCATCGAGATAAAGGCGCTACGTGCCTACAGTCCGTTGCTTTCCCGCGGCGCTGATTTCTGCGCGCTGAATGCCTATCACCTTGCGGTCATGAGCGCCTTCGCCTACGCCCCATTCAGTACCTCTACCAATCCTTACTCTTCAGCACCGCCACCCTATTCAGCGCTTGGCAGCATCGGATACGTACTTCAGAACCAGCTAGGGAGCCGGATTCGGCCAACGCAATTCAACATCGCGTCCCCCTATCACCTGCTCTGTGAAGAAGTGCCTTATTCGAAGCGCCTCGAAATCATGCCTTACGATCCGGCGCGCTATGAAAAGGAAGCCCAGGAGGGCTGGCGAAATCCCGAAGATGTGCACTTCTTGCACGACACGGATAACGAAACAGATACCAACACCCAAGCGTTCATCACCCATAACGACAAGATCGTATTGATTTCCGTCCGCGGCACGCAGGAGTTTCTGGCCGACGCCAGTCGAGACGCAGATGCCCGCCAGGTGCCATACGAAGAAGGTGAAGGCCAAGCACACCGCGGCTTCTACAAAGGTTTTCAGGCTGCAAAGCCATTCGTAGAGCGCTACCTAAATGCCTTTTATACCGGCGAACAAACGCTGATCATATGTGGCCACAGCTTAGGCGGGGCCATTGCACTCCTGCTGGCCGAATGGCTACGGCGCAAGCCCACCAAACCGAAGTTAATCCTCTACACCTTCGGCGCACCACGCGCCGGCAACGCAGCCCTCGTCAAGGCCGCCTACTCTCTTACGCACCACCGTATCGTCAATCACAACGACCCCATACCTGCGCTTCCACTGCCGTGGATGGATGCCGAATGGAAGCTGGCACTCCCCGGTGCAGCTCTGGTGTATAGCTCACCGGCTATCGGCATTGCGCTGCTGCTAGCGGGGATAGTCAACCTTCAAGGTGATCCATACGAGCATCACGGGGAGCAATGGCATTTCATGCCGCGCAAGCCTGGCGCGGGCAGCGAGACGGCGATTCTGTGGCAGCCGGGCTGCGCGATGATTGCCGAGCAGACCTGCGCTCGTACCATCGGCGAAATCGGCCTGGATGGAGATATGCCGAAGCGCGTTGCGCTCGCAGGTTCCCAACATTCGAGCGACAGCGGCTATGCGCGAGCGGCGCTGGCCAACCTGCTGCGCTGGACTGTCAGCGTAGAGCAGCGCAACGGCAGGCTGTTCACGGACGCTGAGGTTCGCGACATTTACGCCCAAGTCCTGAGTACCGCGCAGCTACTGGAAAACTGGCAAGCGCGCTCCTTCAATGAATTCCGCTGGGAAATCAGGCGCAGGGGGATAATGCGCTTCTACGGCAAGACGGATATCGAACTGCGCGCCATCTACGCCGATGCGGTGGAGCAAGGCGAGCGCGTTCGAGCCGAACAAAGCCCCGCATTGACTCGTACACAACAGCGCTTGCTAGCCCAGACGGAGCGGGTGGTGACACTACGCAGTGTCTTTGGGGAACACGCGGAGCGGCAGGACCTGCCAGAGCTGGTGGCACAATGGCGTGCCATCGAGGACAACCAGAATGCAGAACGGCTGGCGGCCAGCACGCCACGAAGCGCCGGTGCCATTGCCTAGTCCCCTGGGTCGCCTGACCCGCTGCCGGGGCCTATAACGGCGGGTCGGGCGGCGGAGGCTTTGGCGAATATGTCGGCGATATTTATCAAAGAGTGAACAGGTGAGCGACGTTTCGATATTAGAACGAATTTTCTTTCTCGGGTGGCTAGTGCTATTCGTAGCCGGCGGATTCAACGGAATATACATCTGCTTCCATGGAATTCGTCGACTTGACCCATACTTTTCTCAATTAGCAAATATTGAATGGGAGTCACATAACCCCTTCGATAGTTTCTGTCGAATGCATCAATATTGCTTTCAATATACTTTTGGCGTAAAACGGCCAGATATTAGCAACAGCATAGCCGCATGGCTTTATTTTACCTGCATCAGTCTTATTATTTATTGGATCAGTATGTTTATTGGCTTTCTTGGCCATCAATTCGGCATAAATATCTTGAGTGACCGCTCTTAGCGCGTTCATACACGAGTTTTTGGCAACAGATCAAGATGAGTGACGCCTCGACACTTGAACGAGTCATAGTTTTTTCTTGGATCCTGCTTGCCGTCACTGGGGGCTTCAACGGAATCTACATCTGCTTTCATGGAATTCGCCGACTCGACCCGTATTTTTCTATCAAGCCCAATGTAGGATGGGAGTCGTATAGTCCCTTTGATAGTTTTTGCCGAATGCATCGATATAGCTTTCAATATACTTTGGGCTTGAAACGACCCGATATTGGCAACAGCTTAGCCGTATGGCTTTACTTTACTTGCATCAGCCTTATAATTTATTGGACTAGCATGTTTATTGGCTTTCTTGGCCATCAATTTGGAATAAGCATATTGAACTGAATTGCTTCGGCTCAATATTTAACGACACGTTCATGCTTAACCAAAGCCAGACCCATCTTGGATATTATCGTCCTCACAGGGCGTTCCAATGGAAATGCAAATTTGCTTCCATTGATAGGCCAATTTGGCCGTTTCTCCCCATGCGTATTTTTCAGTAAGTTAATATCCATGCGGTTTTAGAACCAGCCTATGAGCCAGGACAACCGTTCGGCGGCCAAACGCCGGCGGGCGATGAACGGATAGGGATTAATCCGCGCAAAGTGACAAAATGACATCACAGCTGCGCCCGCAGCATTCCGATGAATCAGAGTCACTTACATGTCCGCCAATCGACGCTATTCCATCATCCTCGAACACACCGGCCAGGTCCTGCTGGAGCAGGCCTCGCTTGAGCAGGTCGAGGCGTTCTGGGACGCCAACGACGCCCTCTATTTCGGTCTGCGCATCGACGACGCGCTTAGCGATCACGCCACCGTGTTCGTTACCGATGAGGTTCCCGAGGACGAGGATGTCGTTCCGGCCTGACGCCGCAGCTCCGAGCCGGCGCTAGCGAATCCCCCACAGGTGATCCAGCGAGAACCGGCCGGCTCCTCGTCCGATCAGCAGCAACAGTAGGGCGGCCCAGCTCAGGTGGGTCGACCAGGCGTCGGGGTAGACGAAGAGCTGGATCACCAGCGTCATCAACAACAGCGCCAGCGCCGACAGCCGGGTAAACAGGCCGAGCACCAGTAATAGCGGGAACAGGTGCTCCGCATAGGTCGCCAGGTGCGCCGCGATATGCGGCGGCAGCAACGGCAAGGCGTATTCGCTGCGAAACAGTTCGAAAGTGCCCGGGGTGATGTCCAGCACGCCACTCACCTTGGTGCGCCCGGAGAGGAGGAAAATCGCCGCTACGGCCAACCGTGCCGCCACGCTCAGTAGCGAATCGCTGAGCAGCTGCTGCAGCGTCTGTGCAAGGCGATTCCATTGTTGCAGCAGACGCCGCAGCAGGCTGGAAGATTGGATCGCGCTGCTTTGTCGACGCTGGGAAGTGACCATGGTGATTGTCCTCAGTCGGGTTGAGCCGTCGCCACCAGGGCGGCGAACGCTCCCGCGGTCAGCAGCCGGCCGAGCAGGTCGTTGAAGTCGAGTTCTGGCTGGATCGCCAGTGCCAGTTCCGAGGCCTGCTCCAGCGACACGCCAGCGGCGCAGGCGTCGAGAAATACACAACCAGCGCGCTCGAGTGGCTGCCAGCCGATCCGGCCGGCGCTTCGACTCAGCAGAGCCCCTTCACCCCACCAGAGCATCGCCGCCGACACTTCGCGCTGCTCTCGAGTGCAGCTCCAGATGGTGTACACCGGCAGCTCGGCGAACCACCGCCAGCGCAGCGCAGCACGCGGCACCAGCGTCTGCCGGGCCAGCTGCTCCGGGGTTTGTGTCGCCAAGGCAGCGAGCGTCAGGACCGGTTGTTCCACGGCGCTGAATACCTCGAGCCATAGCCGGTCCAGCTGCGCGACACCTGACAGGTAGGGCAGCTCCCGCGCCGGTTCGAAGTGCTGCAGAAAGGCAGGATAATCCTCACCGTATTCGAGCAACGGGCCGCTACGCGGCAGCGTCTGCCAGGCATGCAGAGTCGCGGCGGCAGCAAACCACTCCTCCCCCACCAGCCGTTCGACAGAAGGGAAATTGGCGCGCAGCGCATCAACGCAGCCCTTGATCAGCGTATTGCGGTACACCGCGAAACCTGGCTGCGCGGCCAGCGCAGCGACCTCGCCCGCCGCACTATCGGGCGCGCCGGCCAGCGCCGCAACGAAGGCGTCCTGAAATGCCGCCAGCGTGCTGCTCATTTACAAGTCTCCACTTCATCGAGCAGCTGCTGGGCGCGGCCTCGCTCGGACAGCAGCGTCTCGTATGCCGGTAGCTTGTCGTCACGCTCGATCAGCGTCGGGCGCGGGCCGACACGCGCGATCAGTTGCCGATAGAGTGCCCAAACCGCCGCGGCCACCGGTGCATCGTGGGAGTCGATCAGCAGCGAAGACGCGCCATCCTGGCTGTGCCCGGCCAGGTGGATCTCCATGATCGGCGCGGCCGGAAAGCACTGCAGGTAGGCGGCCGCATCGAAACCGAGGTTGTGCGCGCTGACCTGCACGTTGTTGACGTCCAGCAGCAGCCCGCAGCCGGTGCGTTGGCTGAGTTCGGCGAGAAAGTCGATCTCGTCCCACTCGTGCTGCTCGAAGTGCAAATAGTGGCTGGGATTCTCGATGGCGATGCGCTGACCAAGCACGTCCTGGGTCCGCTCGATGTTCGCCGCGATTCGCTTCAGCGCCGCCGTCGTTCGGGGAAATGGCAACAGGTCGGGATGATAATTCCCGCGCCAGCTCGACCAGGCCAGGTGTTCGGAGATCAGCGCCGGCCGTACACGCTCGGCCAGCGCCTTGAGCTGCTGCAGATGCGTCTCGTCCGGCGCACAGTCGGCGGCCAGCGATAGCGACACACCATGCAGCGACAGCGGGTGCCGCGCACCCACCGCCTCCAGCCAGTCGAGCCGCGGGCCACCGCCGACCATGTAGTTTTCCGGATGGACCTCGAACCACAGCCCGTCCGCCACGCAGGCACAGGCGTCCATGTAATGGTCGGGTTTGAGCCCAAGCCCTGCTCCAAGAATCTTCATGGCCGGCACGCTACGCTCAGCGCTCGACCGGGGTCAGCGAGCCCACCCCCTTGGGCGTCTCGATCGAGGCACAGGTACCGGCGGGCACCAGTTTCCAGGCGTTGCCCTGGTAATCGCGCTTGGAACTGCCAGCACAACTGGTGCCGGCCCCAGCCTTGCAATCGTTCTGACCGGCCAGCGCGACGCCGTAGCATTTTTCCATGTCGCCTTTGTCGCTTTCGCCAGCCTGGGCGCCCGCGGCGATCGAAGCCAGGGCGAGGGCGGCGGCAGCAAGGTTGAGAGTCTTCATGATGTTGTTCTCCGCAATCATTGAGCGGCCATCGGCGAATCTGCAGATGGCTCGTCAGGTAATTCGCTGCGTAGTTCCCAGCGGTTACAGCGAGGCAAAAATTATTTTGAGATTTCCCGCGGCGCCTCTACCGTGACCCTGCCCGACGGGCGGCAGGCAATTTTGTGGTTCCACCTGTAACCAAGGCAGCCGATGGAACGAACTACCTCTCAGGAGACACTCCAGGCCCGCGAAAACGAGCTGCGGGCGCTGCTGCTGCACGGACTGGATGGCGATGCGAGGGCTTATCGGGCATTCCTCGACCAGCTCGGCGGGCATTTGCGCGGTTTCCTGCGCCGTCGCCTGCAGCAGCCGGACGAGCTGGAAGATGTGCTGCAGGAGGTTTTGCTGGCCGTACACAATGCGCGGCAGACCTATCGTGCGGAGCAGCCACTGACGGTGTGGGTGCAGGCGATCTGCCGTTACAAACTGGCCGACCACTTCCGCGCCCGTGGCCGCCAACCCGCGCAGACGGGCTGGCCGGAAGAAGCCGACGAGCTGCTTGCCATACATGACAACGAGCAGGCCGAGGCCCGCCGCGACCTGGGCAAGCTGCTCGAGCAGCTGCCGGCACGCCAGCGGTTACCCATCGTTCACGTCAAACTGGAGGGCCGTTCGGTGGAAGAAACCGCGCGTCTGACCGGGCTTTCCAGCTCGGCGATCAAGGTCGGCATCCATCGCGGGCTCAAGGCCCTGGCGGCGAAGATTCGAGGTGGCGCATGAGAACCGATGACCTGATTAGCCTGCTCGCCAGCGACGTTGCACCGGTGGATCGGCACGTCGTTGCCAAGCGCTTTGCCGCGGCGCTGCTGTGCGGACTGATAGGCGCGCTGCTGCTGATCGTGATCATTTACGGCGTCCGTTCCGACCTGACGCTGATCGCCACGACGCCGCTGTTCTGGGCCAAATTGGCACTGCCGGCAGCCTTGCTGCTCGGTGCCCTGCAGCTGACCACACGCATGGCGCGCCCCGGCACGCGGGTGGGCCGCAGCTGGGCGCTATTGGCCGCGCCGGTGGTGATCGTCTGGATCGCCGCGCTGGTGATCCTGCTCACGGCCCCTGCGGAGGCGCGCGTGCCGCTGCTGCTCGGCAACACCTGGCGCGAGTGCCTGGCGAATATCGCGCTACTGTCGATCCCCGCCCTCGTCGCCGCGTTCTGGGCGTTGCGCGGGCTGGCGCCGACGCGCCCGCGTCTGGCTGGCGGTGCTGCCGGCCTGCTCGCTGGCAGCATCGCCGCGCTCGCCTACAGCCTGCACTGCCCGGAGATGGCGGTGCCGTTCTGGGCGCTCTGGTACCTGCTCGGCATGTTGCTGCCCGGCGTGCTCGGCGCCCTGCTCGGCCCGCGCCTGCTGCGCTGGTAAGGCGCCGCAGTGCGCCCTCGTCCGGCATAATCGTCGACCCGCCCGCGGAGCTTGCGCCATGCAGATCGACGAAGAACTGACCCTGAAGAAGCTGGAAGTGTTTCTGGCCTTCATGCGCAGCGGCAATCTGGGCAAGGCCGCGGTGGAGCTGAACACCAGCAACGTCAGTGTGCATCGCGCCATCCATTCGCTGGAAAGCGCCCTGCGCTGCCCGCTGTTCAAGCACGAGGGGCGCAACCTGATCCCGCTGGAAAGCGCCTACGTGCTGGAAGAGCGCGCCCAGCAGCTGGTCAAGGATGTGCTCGAAACAGTGCGCCAGACCCGCGAGGCCGCCGGCTTCTCGGCCGAGCGCTTCAAGCTCGGCGCGCTGTATTCGCTGACGGTGAAAACCGTGCCACAGCTGATCATGGGTCTGAAACTGCGCCGAAGCGAACTCAACATCGACCTGATCCTCGGCTCCAACGTCGACCTGCTCTACAAGCTGAAAAACATGGAGCTGGACGCGATCCTGGTGTCGCTCAACGAGAGCGTCGCCGACGCAGACTGTGCCCAGGTGCAGCTGTTTTCCGACGACATCTTCCTCGCCGCACCAGCCGACTCTCCCTTCGCAAATCAGCCAGAGGTGGATCTGAAGGAGCTGCGTGATGCCACCTTCATCACGCTGTCGCAAGGCTTCGCCACCCATCAGGATGGCAATCGAGTGTTTCAGCAAGCAGGCTTCGAGCCGAAGGTGGCGATGCAGGTGAACGATATCTTCACCCTGCTCAGCATGGTCAATTCCGGCGTCGGTTACGCGCTGCTGCCAGGGCGTGTGGGGATGGTTTACGAATCGCGGGTGCGGCTGATCCCACTAGAGGCGCGCTATCGCCTGCAGCAGCATATCGGCGTGGTGTTCCTCAAGGCGAAGGAGCGTGATCCCAACCTGCTAGCGCTCCTGGCCGAATGCAGGATGTATAGCCTGAAACACCCGAGCTGAAGCAGCTCAGGGCGCAAAACCCGGGAAGCGGTTTTCCATGTATCGGCATATAGCCAGTCAGTGCGGGATGCTCGTCGCCGCCGTGGTGGAAGAGGCTTCGCCGTCTTCCACCCTACCTCCGCTGTGTACGGCGAAACGTAGGGTGGATAACGCGAAGCTTATCCACACAGTCTTTTTCCACACCGCAGAATCGCGATACGCCGGAGCCTCACGAGGACACTCAACGGCACGCCGGAACACAGATGCCTGCGCCTCGCGTGAAGCCGGCCATGGCACAGCGCCGATCTGGCGCGCAGCGGTGGAAGAGGCTTCGCCGTCTTCCACCCTACGGCCGATTGCGTTAAGCGACGGCTGTCTGCTCGGACGCGACCGGAGCCGCCCGGCCCAGGCTCTGCGCCACCACATCGCCAACCATGTCCGCAGTGACCGCGCTCAGTGTCCAGCCCAGGTGGCCGTGGCCGGTGTTGTAGAACACGCATGGCGAGCTGCCGCGGCCGACCTTGGGCATCATGTTCGGCATCATCGGCCGCAGGCCGGCCCAGGGCACCACGCTGCGGGTATTCACGCCGGGGAAGCACTGATTGACCCAGTCCACCAGCGGACGGATGCGATCGGCGCGGATGTCGCGGTTGTAGCCGTTGAACTCGGCGGTGCCGGCGATGCGGAAACGATCATCGCCGAGACGGCTGCTGACCAGTTTGGTCTCGTCGTCGAGCAGGCTGACGATGGGTGCCGAGGCGCGGCTGATCTCGTCGCTCAGGTTGACGGTGATCGAGTAGCCCTTGACCGGATAGATGTTCACCCGGTCGCCCAGCTGCGCTGCCAGGGCGCGGCTGGCGGTGCCGGCGCAGATCACCAGGCCATCGAACTCCAGGCGCTCACCACCGGCAAACCCACCCAGCGTCACGGTCGCGCGCTTGCCGTCAGTGGCCACCGCCTGCACGTCCTCGCCATACAGGCAACGCACACCGAGCCGCTCGATCGCCATGGCCAGACCATGGGTGAACTTGTGGATGTCGCCGGTGGAGTCGCATTCGGTGAAGTAGCCGCCGTAATAGGTGCCGGCCAGGGTCGGTTCGATCGCGCGCATCTCCTCCGGCGTCACGCTGCGCCGCGGCAGGCCGCCTTCGGCAAGCAGGCGCGAAACCAACCCGGCATGTTCGAAGCCGGCCTTGTCGCGGTAGATGTGCAGAATGCCCTTCTTCTTCAGGTCGAAGTCGATGCCTTCGGCTTCGGCCCAGGCGAACAGGTGCTCGCGCGCGGCGATGGCCAGGCGTGCGGTCTCAACGGTGTTCTGTCGGTAGTTGGGAATCGAGCCGATGAACTCGGCGAACCAGGAGAGCTTGTGCCAGCTGGGCTTGGGATTGACCAGCAGCGGCGCATCGCTCTTAAGCATCCATTTGATGCCTTTGACGATGGTCGACCAGTGGTTCCAGACCTCAGCATTGGAGGCGGACAGCTGGCCGCCGTTGGCGAACGAGGTTTCCATCGCCGCGTAGCGGTGCTTTTCCAGCAGGGTGACGGAGAAGCCGCGCTTGGCCAGGGCATAGGCGGTGGTGACGCCGGTGATACCGCCACCGATGACTGCGATTGTTTTCATTGTTGTCGCTCCAGAACGTCAAGGGGGTCATAGCCCGTGCGCCCAACGCGCGGCGGGCGCCCCCTCTGTTCTGGACCTGAGAGATTCACGAGCGCGTGACGGCTCGCTTGCTCCTTCGGTGCGCCCGACGACGAAAACCGGGCGGCTCTTCAGAGTGTCAGCAGTGATAGCGGTCCTTTTGCCTGAGAGTTTCCGGGGCGGTTGCTCCTTCGGCGCTGCCATGTGGCAGTCTCTCCCGCAATCACATTGATTCGCGTCGATCGCCAGCTGTGGCAAATCGTCACGCAATCGCAGAAACACCCTGCCAGAAAATAACGCCGCTGTAACCCCCGACCTTGCGCCAACGGACGAGAGGCCCAGTGGCGAGAGCATCAGGTCACGCCATGCACGCACTGCCGGAATCGCTTCAGACCTGGAAGCGCGCAGTCAGCTCCTGCAGCTCGCTGCCCAGGCGTGCCAGCTGCACCGTCGAGGCCGCGGTCTGCTGTGCGGCAGCCGCGGACTGATCGGCCACATCGCGCACGCTGAGCACGCTGCGGTTGATGTCTTCGGCTACCGAACTTTGCTCTTCGGAGGCCGTGGCGATCTGCATATTCATCGCCTGGATGGTCGAGATCGTGCGGGTAATAGCCTGCAGCTCGTCGCCGACATCACGCGCCAGCCTTACCGTCTCGCCGGCCAGGCCGCGGCTGCTGTCCATCAGCGACGAGGCATGCAGCGCGCCCTTCTGCAGATTGCCGATCAGCTCCTCGATCTGCGCCGTGGACTGCTGGGTACGCTGCGCCAGGCCGCGCACCTCGTCGGCGACCACGGCGAAACCGCGTCCGGCATCACCGGCGCGGGCCGCTTCGATGGCGGCATTGAGGGCGAGCAAGTTGGTCTGTTCGGCAATGCCGTTGATCACCGTAAGCACCGTGCTGATGCCCGCGGTTTCCTGGTTCAGTTGTGCCATCGCCTCGGCCGACAAGCCGACCTGGGAGGACAAGCGGTCGATCTGCGCCAGTGCCCGCTGCACCACAACATCGCCCTGGGCTGCCTGGCGGTCCGCATGCTGAGCAGCGCTGGACGCCTCGTCGGCATTGCGCGCCACCTCCTGCACGGTCGCGGCCATCTCGTGCATGGCGGTGGCGACCTGATCGGTCTCCAGGCGCTGGCTCTGGATGCCGGCACTGGTCTGCTCGGTCACCGCCGAGAGCTCCTCCGCGGCACTGGCCAACTGGCCGGTGATGCCGCTCATGCGCCCGATCAGGTCACGCAGATTGCCACGGGTGCGGTCCAGCGCATCGAGCAGTTGGCCAAACTCATCGCTACGCCGCTGCCGCGGTTGGTCGGTCATATCGCCCGCACCGATGCGCTCGGCGATGCGCACGGCCTGGGCCAGCGGCTGCGTGAGCTGACGTACGATCAGCCAGCTGATGACCAGCCCCAAGACGATCGCCAGCAAGGTAATGCCTAGCAGCAGCGCCTTCTTCTCGCCGGCTTCGGCGCTGCGTTTGTCGGTTTGTGCCTGCACGATTTGGCTGGTATTGCGGTAGATGCTGTCGAAGATGCTTTGCATCTCCCCGCGCGCCTGCACCTGTGCCGCGACGATGGGTGGCAGCTGGCCAAACTGGCGAATGTAAGTTGCCACCGACTCCCGTAATGGTTGCAGGTCCGTCCCCGGTGCTCCGGCCAGTTGCATATCCAGCCGATCCACCGCAGCCTGCAGCGTCTTGAACTGTTGCTGTAGCTGTAGCAGGGACTGCTCGGTCTCGGTCATCAGATACCCACGCACCATGAAGCGCACCATTCGGTTGTGCTTGGACACTTCACCGGCTTGCAGGCCGATGGCTGCGGTGCGCGGACTCTCGTGCATGACCGGATTATCCGGGGTACCGGCCCAGCGCGACTCAAGCTCGGCGATCAGGGCGTCGGAGGTATTGCCGGCGTCCACCCAACTGCTACGCGTCTTCACCTTTCGCTCCCAGAGCGCAGCCAGCTCAAGAAATCGTTCGCGGTAATGCTGTGCATCACTGGCGATCGTTTCCAGGCGCTGCAGGTCCTGCGGATCGCTAAACTCGGCCCTCTGCTGCTGGACGAGTTCGGTGATGCGAGCTACCGACTGCTCGACTGCTTCCACATGCAGGGGATCGCCGCGTGTTTCGAAGCTGACCTGTGCATAGCGAATCCGATTGGCCTCATCCAGCAATCGGCCTGCGCTCTGTGCTTTTTCGCTGCGCGACACCAATGCATCCATGCCGTAGATGCCGATCAGAGCAACGGTCAGGGTTAGCGCCAGTACGGCAGCAAAGCCAAGAATCAGCTTATGACTGACCTTAAGAGTGCTCATTTTTCTACCTTCCTTGTGAATGCAAGCGCGCTCCGAAGAGCGCGTTGCGGATGACGATGGGGGTGAGTATCGGCGCGCTAGCCAAGCAACCCGCGCATGACGAAGAACAGCAGCGACGGGCCAAGCAGGCAGCCCAGTGCGGTATAGAACGCGGCCGTCAGGCAGCCGTAGGGCACCAACTTCGGGTCGGTTGCAGCCAGGCCACCGGCGACGCCGCTGGAGGTACCGATCAGGCCGCCGAAGATCACCGCCGAGCGCGGGTTGTTCAGCCCGATGTAGGGCGCGACAAAGGGCGTCGCGACCATCACCACGATCGCCTTGACCAGGCCAGCAGCGATGGACAGCGCCATCACTTCGGAGCTGGCGCCGATCGCCGCGCCGGTGACGGGGCCGACGATGTAGGTCACAGCGCCCGTGCCGATGGTGGTCAGGCTTACCGCATCGGTGTAGCCGAACGCGAAGGCAACTGCCACGCCAGCGACAAAGGAGGCCAGCACACCGATGAACAGCGCCAGCACGCCGACCATGCCAGCCCGCTTGAGCTCGTCGACGCTGACGCCAAAACCGGTGGCGACGATGGCGAAGTCACGCAGCATGGCTCCACCGAGCAGGCCGATGCCGGAGAACAGCGCGATATCCACCAAACCCTTCTGTCCACCGGTAACGACGCCACCGATGTACGACAGCAGCAGACCGATGAGGATGGCCACCGCCGAGCCATGCAGGCGGCCCTTGGTGAGCTTGTCCGATAGCCAGTAGGAGATCCACATGGTGGCGCCGATGATGGCGAAGCCGCTGATCAGGCCGTAGCCAGTGATTACTTTCATGAGAGATTCGTACATGGCCGTTACCCCCGTCCACTGCTGGTGAGCGGCTTGGCTGGATCAGCCGGCAGTGTCGGGTCGGCCTCAAGCTTTTTTCGACCGATCCGATCGAGCACCGGGACCAGCATGAAGGCCAGCGCGACCGCAGCGACGCCGGCAAGAATCGCCATTGGTCCGCCGGCAAGCGCGCCGTAGACGTTCTGTTGCGCGGCCATGGCGACCACGATCGGGATGTACACGGCGCTCCAGAACTTGATGCCCTGCTCCGACTCCGGATTGAACAGGCCTCGCTTCTTCAGATAGCTGCCGATCAGAATGAGCAGCACCATGGCGATACCAACGCCGCCGACGTTGGCCGGCACGCCGATCGCCTTGCCGAGCAACTCGCCGACGAAGATGCCGGTGAGGGTACACAAGGCCAGAAAGGCCACACCAAAGATGATCATTGTTCTTGTCCTTTTTGGTTGCGCCGCCTGCAGAGGGCTGGGCGCGTGTTGTCGAGGTAGTTGTTTTTATCCATCGATCAGTCGGCGAGTTAAGGCTGGCTCGCGCTGAATGTGCACGCGGTCTATCGGCTCTGGCTGCCCTCCTGACGCAGCAAGGCGTCCAGTGTGTCGAGCCGGGCGCCGTCGAATGCGATCAGCGTACCCTGTTCAAAAACCCGCCGCGCCAGCCCGGTCAGTACCGAGCCGGGGGGCAGTTCGATATGCAAACGCACGCCGCGCTCGTAGGCAGTGCGCAGGGTGCCGTGCCAGTCGACGACGCGGCACATGTTGAAGGCCAGGTCGTCGCGCAGGCGTTCGGCGTCGAACACCGGCCGTGCGGACGAGCCACTGAGATAACGAATGCGCGGCGCACGCAGGCTGACCTTGGCGAAGGCCTCAGCGAGCTGCGTTGCCGGCGCTTGTAGCAGCGCGCAGTGCGACGGCACGCTCATCGCCAGGCGCCGCGCGCAGGATGCGCCGAGCGCTTTGGCCCGGGCCGCGACCGCAGCCATGGCGGCGTCGCTGCCAGCAATAACGATCTGGTTGTCGGCATTGATGTTGCCCAGGTGCACCGGGCCACCGGCTTCCGTCAGCAGGCCTTCAACCGCACTGAGTGACAGACCGAGGATCGCGGTCATGCCGAAACCCTCGGGATAGGCTTGCTGCATCAGCTCGCCGCGCAGCGCGACCAGGCGCAGTGCGTCGGCGTAATCCAGCGACTCGGCGACCACGGCGGCGGCGTAGGCACCGATGGACAACCCGGCGACGTAATCCGGTCGCTGGCCATCGCGCATCAACAGTCGCGCTCCGGCCACACCGGCGATCAGCAGGCAGAGCTGCACGGCACGGGTCGATTGCAACGCCTCGGCCGAATCCAGCGCCAGCGCATCCTCGCCAAGCACAGCGCAGGCCTCGGCCAGCGTCTCGGCCACTTCCGGCGCATCGGGCAGGCGATGCAGCATGCCGGGTTTCTGCGCACCCTGGCCGGGAAAAGCGAACAGGCTGCTCATGCCGCACGCTCCGCATGCCAGGGATCGCCGACAAGCCGGGGGCCGTCCGCAGTCTTGACCATCACCCGCGCCGCGCCACTCGCCCATTCGCTGAGCGCCACGCCGCCCAGCGGGGTTTCCAGTTGCAAATCGACGCGGCAGGCGCGGCGCTCCAGCAGCTGCAGCAACGGGCGCGCTTCGCTGCGTGGCAGCGGATGATCGGTTCTGAGCAGCAGATCGAGATCGCTGTCCGGATGCGCCGTCGGGAGTCCGGTGGCGAGCTGAAAGCCCGCCGAGCCGGTGACGCCCCAGCAATGGCCCAGCGCATCGAGCCGGGGACGCAGCTCGGCCAGCACGCGAAACACCGGTAGATCCTCGCTGGCCTGACGGCCGAGCAGATCTTCCGGCGCAACGCGGCGGCTGATCGCCTCGACCGGCATCAGCGCGGCCAGACGTTGATCACGCGTCGCACCACGCAAGCCAATCGCCACCAATCCCGGTGCCACGACGGCACGCCGCACCACCACTGGCTGGCCGGCGCTGAGCACGGCGATCGCCCAGGCCGGTGCATCGACCGGCAGCTGCTCGGGGCGCATGCCCCAGAGCAGGTCGTGGGGGCGTGGAATGTCGTGCATCTACAGCCTCCTCGTGATTGTTGTTGTCGAGTCGCTGATCGGTTCGGCGGATACCGCCGCTTCAGGTGTTCGCTACCACTGCGCGCGCAACAGCTCGCGCACCCGCGACGACGCTTCGCGGTTCGGCGCGCCAAGGCGGCCACGCAAGTCGCTGCTGCTACCGATGTCCGCGACGGCCTTGTTCAGGCAGTCACGCACACGCGCCAGATCGGCCGCCGAGGGTTGCTCGATGCTGTCCACCGAGAGGGTTTCCCAGAGCAGGCCGAGGGTCGCGTAGTTGTCGATGTCGTAGGCCATCGGCGGCACGGATTCGGCCAGGGCTTCGAGTTCCTCGACGCTGCGCAGCGTGATGCGGGCGGCTGCGGCCTTGCCCATGGCGTGCACCATCACGCCGGGGTCGCGCAGGGCGATGATCCGCTGGGCCTGATAGCCATGGGCGAGAAAGGCGCCGGACATGGCCTTGCCCACCAGCAGCGAAACCACCGGATGCCCGGCCAGGCGGGCACGGGCATAGCCGTCCACCGCACCAGCCAGCGCCTGATGAATGCCCAGCGCTTCTTCACGGCGGCCGTAGGCCTGGCTCGGCACATCGACCACGGCGACCACCACACGCTTGTCGGCCTTGTCGCGATCGGCTTCGATCACCTCGTCCAGCGCCTGCCCAAGCGCCCAGCCTTCGAGCAGGCCGACCTCGCCGTTGCGCGCGCGCGGGAAGGGATTCTCGGCATCCGGTACCACGGCGATATAGCGGGCGGCGCGATTACCGAGGCTGCCATCGACCACCTTCACCGAGGCCGGATAGCCCGCCAGGGCCTGACCGCCGGCAAGGGCTTGCAACCAGTTCAGTCCACGGCTCATTGGGCATCTCCTTCATAGAGGGCACGCACGGCGGCGGCATCGAGTTGCGTGCGGGTATCGACATCGGCCAGGCGCTGGAGGAACCAGGCATGGCGACGGCTGCGCGGCTGCAGCGGCTTGCCGAGGGCGAACAGTTCATGCAGTTGCGCGCGGATGGCGTCGGTGTCGTCGGCGACGTAGGCGTCCACCAGACCCGAGGCGTAGCGCTGCTCGCCTCCGGTCAGGCTCCAGATGAAGGGGCGGTCGCGCGAGTCGTACTCGTCGAGCCCGGCTTCCTGCTCGATCACCTGCGGGCCATTGAGGCCGACGCGGGCTTCACGGGTAACGACCAGGTAGCTGCACAGCCCGGCGGCGATGGACATGCCGCCGAAGCAGCCGACGGAACCGGCGACCACGCCAATCACCGGCTGGTAGTCGCGCAGCTCGACGATGGCCGCCTGGATCTCGGCGATGGCTGCCAGGCCCAGATTGGCTTCCTGCAGGCGCACACCGCCGGTTTCCAGCAACAACACGGCGCGGGTCGGGATGCCCTTGCGGTTGTCTTCGACCGCTAGCTCCAGCGCGCCGGCGATCTTCGCGCCGCCGACCTCGCCCATGCTGCCGCCCTGGAAGGCGCCCTCGATGGCGGCAATCACCGCCGGCTGGCCGTCGATGGTGCCCTTGGCGACCACCACGCCGTCGTCGGCCTGGGTGACGATGCCCTGCTTCGGCAGCCAGGGCGAGGTGACGCGATCGAACGGATCGAGCAGTTCGCGGAAGCTGCCTTCGTCCAGCAGAGCGCGGGCACGCTGGCGGGCGCCGAGTTCGACGAAGCTGCGCGACTCGAGTAAACGGGCCACGGTGTTAGCGGACACATCAGTCATGGCCGACCTCCTCCAGTCCCTGCTCCAGACGCAGACGCACTACGCCGGGCGTGGCCCCAAAATCGTGAATATCGATGTTCAGTGCCGGCAGGTTCTGCTCGCGGAACATCCGCTCGAACAGTTGCTGCCAGCGCTGCTCGGCGCCGTTGACCGAGGTGACCACCTGGATCGCCAGCTTGCCGGCCTGGCCGGGTTCGAGCAGCACTTCCAGATCGCCCGAGCCGACCACGCCGACCAGGGCCTTGCCGCGGGCGGGTTGCCCGGCGGCGAATTCGAAAGACAGGGTTTCCATGTTCAATTGCTCCCAGTCGGCGCCGACGCATGAGGCGTCAGACGGTCGAGGAATAAGGTGGCGGCGAGCAGGTCGGCGGCACCACCGGGCGAGGCACGCAGCGACAACATCTCGCCTTCCAATGCACGCAGTTGTCGGCGGCCGGCGAGGCTTGCGGCGCCACCGGCATCGAGCACGGCGCGGGCGCCGGCCTGCATGCGGTTCAGGCCGTCCAGGCCGGCGCGGTGCAGCACGCAGGTGTCGCTGAGCTCGGTCATGATCGCCAGCAGCGCATCGAGCCGAGCGTTCTGCTCACCGGCCCCGCTGCGGCGGCTCACCAACAGTTGCGGAAGGCCCTGTCCGATGACGGCGGGAAAGCCGTGCTGCGCCTGTTCCCGCGCACCGAGCACACCATAGGTGCGGCAGACCCGCGCGCCGTGGCTGTCGGAAGTAACCGGCGCAGCAGGATCGCTCAGCCGGGCCAGTGCCGCGGCAGTTGCCGCAATGCCCCGCGCGTCGGGTGCATCGGCTTCCAGCGCCGCCGCCGCGCTGAGCAGCCCCAGCGCCCAGATCGCCCCGCGATGAGTATTCACGCCATGGGTGACACGGAGCATGTCGGCTTCGCCGTCCCGGCCCAGCTGGCCGAGGGTTTCGCGCAACGGTTGGCCAACTTCGCCAATCGCCTGCGCCGCTTCGGCCATCGCCTTGAACGCCGGCCACAGCGCATGGGCCGAGGCGTGCATCAGTCCCAGGTGCAGATCGTCATGCGCGCCGTTGCCGCGCCGGTCGACCAGACCCGGCTTGGGCGACAGGTCGGCCTCGTCGATCAGCGCCTGCACCGCGAGGTCTGCCAGGCGCTCAGCCAGTGTCGGCTGCGCCTGTCTTGCAATGAGTGCGCTCATCACCAGCTCCTGAACTTGGCAGGCGGGTTGTAGAGGCCGCCGGACCAGTCGACCAGTTCGGCGATGCTCTTGGCCGCCAGCAGCTCGCGGGTGGCGTCGTTGCGGCGGATGCCGAGGTCTTCCGGCAGGGCGATCAGCCCTTCGCGGCGCATGCGCGCGGTGTCCTTCGGGTTGTGCCGCAGGCCGATGCTGGTGACGCCGGCCACCGCGGCGATCATCGCCTGGCGCTCTTCCAGCGAGCGCGCCTTGTACAGGTAGGCGATGCCTTCCTCGGTGAGCAGGTGGGTGACGTCGTCGCCGTAGATCATGATCGGCGCCAGCGGCATGCCGCTCTTCTTCGCCACCTCGACCGCGTCGAGCTGCTCGACGAAAGTGGGTTTGCCGCCTTCCTGGAACGTCTCGACCATCTGCACCACGAGCTTCTTGCCGCGCTCGAGCATGGTCACCGGGGCTTCGCCGCCGGGCATGGCCATATCGAGCCAGGCCGGGGTCGGATGGCGACGACCGCGCGGGTCGTGGCCCATGTTCGGCGCGCCGCCGAAGCCGGCCAGGCGACCACGGGTAACGGTGGAGGAATGCCCGTCGCCATCGACTTGCAGCGTTGCACCGATAAACAGGTCCACGGCGTACTGCCCGGCCAGCTGGCACATCATGCGGTTGGAACGCATCGAGCCGTCGCGGCCGGTGAAGAACACGTCCGGGCGCTGGGCGATGTAATTCTCCATGCCTAGCTCCGTGCCGAAGCAGTGCACGCTTTCGACCCAGCCGGTCTCGATGGCCGGGATCAGGGTCGGGTGCGGGTTGAGCGTCCAATTGCGGCAGATCTTGCCTTTCAGGCCGAGGGATTCGCCGTAGGTCGGCAGGATCAGCTCGATGGCGGCGGTGTTGAAACCGATGCCGTGATTGAGCGACTGCACGTTGTGTTTTTCGTAGATGCCGCGGATCGCCATCATCGCCATCAGCACGTGCACCGGCTTGATGTGGCGCGGGTCGCGGGTGAACAGCGGCTCGATATAGAACGGCTTGTCCGCCACCACGACGAAATCGACCCAGCTCGCCGGGATGTCCACGCGCGGCAGCTCGTCGACGATCTCGTTGACCTGGAAGATGACGATGCCATCACTGAATGCGGTCGGCTCGACCAGGGCTGGCGTGTCTTCGGTGCTGGGCCCGGTGTAGATGTTGCCGTGGCGGTCGGCCTGGAAGCCGGCCACCAGCGCGACGTTGGGGATCAGGTCCACCAGCAGACGCGAATAGAGTTCGATGTAGGTGTGGATGGCGCCGACTTCCAGCAAGCCGTCTTCGAGCAGCTGGCTGATGCGCAGGCTCTGCGGACCGGCAAAGGAGAAGTCGAGCTTGCGGGCGATCTGCCGTTCGAACAGATCCAGGTGCTCGGCGCGGCTGACACTGGGCATGATCATGTGCAGGTCGTGCAGCTTGCCGGGGTCGACCTGGGCCAGGGAGCGGGAGAGGAAATCCGCCTGCTTCTGGTTGTTGCCCTCGAGCACCACCCGATCACCGGGGGCGATCAGCGCTTCGAGCGCGGCGACGATCTTGTCGCTCGGCAACACCACGCCATCGGCGAGGTTGCGCACCTGGTCGAGACGCCGGGCTTTTTCAGCGCGACGACGCGACCACTGCGGCGGTGGGGATATTGTTGTTGTCATGCTGACTCCACAGTTTTCCGCTTTGTGGAGTGCACAGTAGGAAGATGACCGAAGGGTCATCAATCAAGCTGAATGCCAGACCGTTACGCTAGACGTAACGGTTCGCGTCCCAGAGCGGCTGGCGCATGGAATACACCTGATATTTTCTGTGCCCCGCGATGCTCTGTGGCCCAAACGCTGTTAACGAATCTTTCACATCGCCTTGACGGTTCCTTGATCCACCGAGCGCTAGCCTGCCGACACGCCCTCTTGATGTGATGCCGGTAATGCCCGAATTCCGTTCGCTGCCAGGTTCCACCCGCCGTCGCGCCCAATGGCGATGCAACCCGTATCGCCTGGTGCTGGCCGCAGCCATAGCGCTGCTCAGCGGTGCCTGCTCGGCTGAAACCCTGGGCGAAAACCTCATGTCCTGGGACCACTGGACCGACTCCGCTGGACGTGCCGCACGCGACAACGCGACCTGGATGCCGCTGGCAGGGGCGGCGGTTATCGCTGCGGGCGGTTGGGATCGTCAGTGGCAGCGCTCGCTGGCCAAGCATCATTATTTGTTTGGCGAAGAGGGCGAAGACGCGAGCAATCGCCTGTTGCAGGCCGGCACATTGCTGTACGCGACCAGTCTTGTGTTTGCCGCGCCTGCGGAAACACCCTTCACCGACGCGCTGGATTGGAAGGCGGCCAACCTCGGGGCGTTCGTGGCCAGCAAGGCCAGCGTCGACGAGTTGGCCGGTCGGCTCAAGCTTGCATCCGGGCGCGAGCGGCCCGATGGAGTGCCGGACGATGCCTTTCCGTCACGCCACAGCGCAACGAGCGCCGCGCAGAACACGCTGACGCGGCGCAACCTGGATTACATCGAGATGGATGCCACGCTCCGAGACGCCGCGAAGATCGGCCTGCATACGCTCGACGGCCTGACCGGGCTGGCCCGGATCGAAGCCGACCAGCACTACCCCACCGACGTGCTGGCGGGTATCGCGCTGGGCAACTTCGTCTCGTCCTTTGCCTTCAACCTTCTGCTCGAGCGTGGCGACCCGCAGAGCTACCAGTTCAACGTGGTGCCCGCGCTCGATGGTTACGCGCTGGAAACACACTTCACCTTTTAGCGATACGGCAAATCGCCAGCCTCACTTGTCGCGATCAATATTGAACGGCGACCAGGCCTGACGCGTCGGCATCACTTCCAGGCGGTTGATGTTGATGTGATCCGGCAGAGTGGCGACGTAGAAAATCTGCTCGGCGATGTCCTCGGCGGTCAGCGGTGTGGTGCCGCGGTAGAGGCGGTCGCTGGCGTCCTGATCGCCCTTGGTGCGAACCAGGGTGAACTCGGTTTCGGCCATGCCCGGAGCGATGTCGGTGACGCGCACGCCGGTGCCGAGCAGATCGCAGCGCAGGTTGTAGCCGAACTGCTCAACGAAGGCCTTGGTCGCGCCATAAACATGGCCACCCGGATAAGGCCAATGGCCGGCCACCGAACCGATGTTGACGATGCTGGCGCCTTTGCCCGTTTCGATCAGCGTCGGCAGCAGCGCATGGGTGACGTTGACCAGGCCGGTGATGTTGGTGTCGATCATGGTGTGCCAATCGGCCAGATCGACCTTTTGCGCGGGCTGCGGCGCCAGGGCGAGGCCGGCGTTGTTGACCAGGCAATCGATCTGGCGGAGTTCGGCGGGCAACTGTTCGACCACCTCCTTCACCGCGCCGGCATGGCGCACGTCGAGAGTGGCGATGTGCACCGGCACCTTGCTCGACAGCTCGCTCTGCAGCTCTTCCAGGCGCTCGCTGCGCCGGCCGGTCAGCACCAGCGCCCAGCCAGCCTCGGCGAAGCGGCGGGCAGTTGCACGGCCGAAGCCGGAAGTGGCGCCGGTGATGAATACGATCTTCTGTTTCATGCTCTTCCTCTTTCTCTAAATGCCTGACCGTCGTATAGGCGACGCGGCAGCACGTGGCGCGGTGACCGCGTTCAGCTTAGGGGGGCCGAGCCGTCGAGGCAAAGTGCCGCGTGCATGGATCGATCCTGAATGGTCTGTCATACGGCACGCCTGCCAGCGAGGGCTCGCCCTATACTGGCAGCCCCTCGCTCGCCCACGACATTTCGGAGCCCCTCATGCAAGGTCGCTTGATCTACCTGATCGGGCCATCCGGCGCCGGCAAAGACAGCCTGCTCGACGCCGCCCGTCCAGCGTTGGCCGAACGCCACGTGCGTGTTGCGCGGCGGGTGATCACTCGCTCAGCCGAAGCCACCGGCGAGGCGGCGCGGCCGGTGACCCAGGCGGAGTTCGAGCGACTCGAGGCCCAGCAGGCATTTGCTCTGAGCTGGCGCGCGAATGGCCTGGCCTATGGCATTCCCACCGAAATCGACGAATGGCTGGCCGCGGGTGAGCACGTGCTGGTCAATGGCTCGCGTGGTTATCTCCCGCAGGCACGGCAGCGTTACCCGGATCTGCTCGCCGTCCTGCTCAGCGTCGAGCAGGACGTGCTGCGCCGACGCCTGGAAGCACGCGGGCGGGAAACGGACGAACAGATCGAATCGCGACTGGCGCGCAACGCACTGTTCGCCGGCGAGCTGGACGACTACATCCGCCTGGATAACTCCACACCGATCGCCGAGAGCGTTGAGCGCCTGCTGGCATTGATCGATGAACACCTGCCATCGCGCTGAGCTGGCGCGTTGGTGGGCTGAAGCCCACCCTGCGGCGGAGGCGCGCAGCAGCGCCCGGCCAGCCTGGGAGACGATGGTGGGTGCGTTGTAGGGTGGACTTCAGCCCACCGATTTACAGTGCTTAGAAAGCAATCGCCGAAACGCCTCCCCATGGAGAAGCATCAGCATTCGCTATGCAGCCCCCGAATGTCGGTCAGCTCACCGCCCCGGCTGCGGACGGAAGCCCGGTACGCTGCTGGGCCGCTCGACCCGTGCGGCCGGCATGCTGCAGTTGAGGTCGCGGAAGGGCCGTCCGTCGAGCTGCTCCCAGCCCTCGCCCGGCGAGGTCTGGCGACAGATGACGGTACCGTCGAGCTTGCTCTGCCATTGGTAATAGGGCGCCGGCGCGGCGCTGGCAGCGATGGGCAGGAACAGGCTGAGGGCTAGCAGAAAAATGCGCATGGCGAGCTTCGGCGGTGCGATGGCGCCACTGTAAACCTTCGGCGGCCGCTGGCAAGCGCCATCCAGCGCCCGGTCAATACCAGACCTTGGCCGCCTCGCGCATGAAGATTTCCACGGTCTTGGGGCCGACCCCTTCGAAGTCGGCCAGACGCTTTTCCAAGTCCTTGCGGCTCTCGCTGAGCTCATGGATGCGTCCGAACTTGCCGCCATATTCCTGATTGAGCTTTTCACAGAGCTTGAGCAGGCGCTCGGCGGTGGATTCGTCGTAGCGCACGTAATGCCCTTCGCCGAGCATATCCACCAGCTCTTGCCAGCTGCAGTTACCCAGTTTGCGCGGGGTATCGCGCTTGTGCTTGTCGACAAGGACGCGGTAGGCCTCGGCGGCGATGTCCTGCTGGATGCGCTTGCCGAACAGAAAGCTGGCGAGGAACCACTTGAACAACGCACCCTCACCCTCGCTCATGTCGATACCCAGGTCTTTCGCACTGATTTCCGCGCTCATGCCGAGCCCTCCGTCGCAGAGTGTCTGCATTCGAATGCGCTGCGGCGGGCAAGTTTCTGCCTTCAGTCAGCGCCGATAAGCGGTTTCTTGCCGAGGCGCCCACCTCAATAAGCGGTTTTCCGCCGACAAACCCCGAATCAGTCAGCAACAACCCACGTCCCAGGGCCTGCGCGTCGGCTGGCACGGCTTCTGCTAATGGCAATGTGCTCGATACGAATCCAACGACAAGAAGAGCTCCAGCGATATCCACCTGCCGAGATTGCCTCGGCGCCATCGCCATCTCTGCTTGATCGTCCGGCGCATTCGACGAACGCGGCATCGTCTATCGTCAACATGCTGCGTCAACCAATAAAAACGAACGGAGATCCACCATGAGACTGACCAAACGCTTGGGCCTGCTCGCTGCCGCTGCGGCTTTCACTGCCAGCACCGCGGCGGTCGCCGCACCGACCTTTATCAACATCCTCACGGGCGGCACCAGCGGCGTGTACTACCCGATCGGCGTGGCCCTGTCGCAGCAGTACAACAAGATCGACGGCGCCAAGACCTCGGTACAGGCCACCAAGGCTTCGGTGGAAAACCTCAACCTGCTGCAAGCCGGTCGTGGTGAGCTGGCCTTCTCTCTGGGTGACTCGGTCGAAGACGCCTGGAACGGTGTCGAGGACGCCGGCTTCAAGGCTCCGCTCAAGCGCCTGCGCGCCATTGCCGGCACCTACAACAACTACATCCAGATCGTCGCCAGCGCCGAATCCGGCATCAAGACGCTGGACGACCTGAAAGGCAAGCGCATCTCCGTCGGCGCGCCGAAATCTGGCACTGAGCTCAATGCCCGCGCGATCTTCAAGGCTGCCGGTCTGGACTACAAGGACATGGGCCGCGTCGAATTCCTGCCTTACGCCGAGTCCGTCGAGCTGATCAAGAACCGTCAGCTGGATGCCACCCTGCAGTCCTCGGGCCTGGGCATGGCCGCCATCCGCGACCTGGCCAGCACCATGCCGGTGACCTTCGTTGAAATCCCGGCCGAAGTGGTCGAGAAGATCGCCAGCGATGCCTATCTGGCAGGCGTGATCCCGGCCGGCACTTATGACGGTCAGGACGACGACGTACCCACCGTGGCCATCACCAACATCCTGGTGACCCACGAGAAGGTCTCCGACGAAGTGGCCTATCAGATGACCAAGCTGATGTTCGACAACCTGACCGCGCTGGGCAACGCCCATTCGGCCGCCAAGGACATCAAGCTGGAAAACGCCACCCAGAACCTGCCGATTCCGCTGCACCCGGGTGCCGAGCGCTTCTACAAGGAAGCCGGGGTACTCAAGTAACCCAGCGCTGACCGACGAGCTGGATCAGGCCTGACCGCCGGTCCAGCCCGCTCCCTGTACACGCAGGCTTGCCCGCTTTGCCTCGTTGGCAAGCCTGCTTCTACAGGCATCCCCTTGCAGTGAGAGAGTGATTCCCATGAGCGAAAGCCAAGGGCTGCATGCCAGCCCCAGCGAATGGCCGAGGGCGCTGTTCTACGTCGCCCTGCTGTTCTCCATCTACCAGATCGTTACTGCCGCCTTTCACCCGGTGACCAGCCAGGTGCTGCGCGCCGGTCACGTAGGCTTCCTGTTACTGCTGGTATTCCTCTGCTACCCGGCCCGCGGCGACGGCAAGCCGTTCCAGCCGCTGGCCTGGCTGCTGGGCCTGGCCGGCTTCGCCACCTTCTTCTATCAGTGGTATTTCGAAGCCGACCTGATCCAGCGCTCCGGCGATATGACCACTGCCGACATGGTGGTCGGCCTGACGCTGATCGTGCTGGTATTCGAGGCCGCGCGCCGGGTCATGGGCATCGCCCTGCCGATCATCTGCGGGCTGTTCCTGGCCTACGGCCTGTTCGGCGAGTACCTGCCGGGCGAGCTGGCGCACCGCGGCTATTACCTGGACCAGATCGTCAACCAGCTGTCGTTCGGTACCGAAGGCCTGTACGGCACACCGACCTACGTTTCAGCGACCTACATCTTCCTGTTCATCCTGTTCGGCTCGTTCCTCGAGCAGGCCGGCATGATCAAGCTGTTCACCGACTTCGCCATGGGCCTGTTCGGCCACAAGCTGGGCGGCCCGGCCAAGGTGTCGGTGGTGTCCTCCGCACTGATGG
This sequence comes from Stutzerimonas stutzeri, assembly GCF_038561965.1. Taxonomy (NCBI): domain Bacteria; kingdom Pseudomonadati; phylum Pseudomonadota; class Gammaproteobacteria; order Pseudomonadales; family Pseudomonadaceae; genus Stutzerimonas; species Stutzerimonas stutzeri. The sequence goes on from NZ_CP139348.1 coordinate 4,705,485, forward strand.
GCACCATCACCGGTTCGGGCGTGGCCAACGTGGTCACCACCGGCCAGTTCACCATTCCGCTGATGAAACGCTTCGGTTATCGCCCGGCGTTCGCCGGTGGCGTCGAAGCCACCTCGTCGATGGGCAGCCAGATCATGCCGCCGGTGATGGGCGCGGTGGCGTTCATCATGGCCGAAACCATCAACGTGCCTTTCGTCGAAATCGCCAAGGCCGCGCTGATTCCGGCGCTGCTCTACTTCGGCTCGGTGTTCTGGATGGTCCATCTGGAAGCCAAGCGCGCGGGTCTCAAGGGGCTGCCGAAGGATGAATGCCCGAGCGCCATGGCCGCGGTGAAGGAGCGCTGGTATCTGCTGATTCCGCTGGTTGTGCTGGTCTGGCTGCTGTTCTCCGGACGCACACCGATGTTTGCCGGCACCATTGGCCTAGCGCTGACGGCAATCGTCATCCTCGGCTCGGCGATCATCCTCAAGGTGTCGTCGTTCGGTCTGCGCATCGCCTTCTGGATCGCACTCGGCCTGCTCTGCGCCGGCTTCTTCCAGCTCGGTATCGGGGTGATCTTCGCGGTTATTGCGGCGCTGGTGGCGGTGTGCTGGTTCATCAAGGGCGGGCGCGACACGCTCGTAATCTGCCTGCATGCGCTGGTCGAAGGCGCACGCCACGCGGTGCCGGTGGGTATTGCCTGCGCCCTGGTCGGCGTGATCATCGGCGTGGTTTCGCTGACCGGCGTGGCCTCGACCTTTGCCGGTTACATCCTGGCGGTCGGCGAGAACAACCTGTTCCTCTCGCTGTTGCTGACCATGCTGACCTGCCTGGTGCTGGGCATGGGCATCCCGACCATCCCCAACTACATCATCACCAGCTCGATCGCCGCACCCGCGCTGCTGGACCTGGGCGTGCCGCTGATCGTCTCGCACATGTTCGTCTTCTACTTCGGCATCATGGCCGACCTCACTCCGCCGGTGGCGCTGGCCTGCTTCGCCGCTGCGCCGATCGCCAAGGAAAGGGGCCTGAAGATCAGCATGTGGGCCATCCGCATTGCCATTGCCGGTTTCATCGTGCCGTTCATGGCGGTGTACAACCCGGCGCTGATGATGCAGGGCGGCGACTGGGGCGCGACGCTGTACATGCTGTTCAAGGCGGCCTTCGCCGTCGGCCTGTGGGGCGCCGTGTTCACCGGTTATCTGCAACGGCCCATGGCGCTGTGGGAGAAGCTGCTGGCCTTCGCCGCAGCCGCCTCGATGGTGCTGGCGATGCCGATCAGCGATGAGATCGGCTTCGCCCTCGGCGCGCTGTTCCTCGTCCAGCACATCTGGCGCGCTCGCCGCGCCGAGCCGGCGACTGCGTGATCGGCCTGTGCCTGGGGCTGGCCGGTGTGGTGTGGGCCGAAGTGCCCACACCCGCCTTCACCCTGGCGTGGAACCACACCATCGAGAAGATTCGCTGGGAAGAGGATTACCGCGTGACGCCGGGCGGCTTGCTGCTCGGCGAAGCGCGGGTCAAGGGTTCTGGTGCCGGGATGGAAATTCCGGATGACGCCGAACTGCGTGACGGGGCCTGGCACTACCAGCGCCAGATGCCACCGTTACCACTCCTGCGCCTGGGGCGAACCCCCGAAGCAGGGGATTACCAACTGTGTTTTGACCAGCGTTGCCACGCGATGAGCGAATGGCTCGGCCCGCCAAAAGCGGACCAGCCGGCGCTGGAAGTCTGGGGCTGTACCGTGCAAACGGCGAGTGTCGGGAACGATTGACCGGCTCGCCGGTGATCGTTGAAGAGGGGTGTTCGCGCAGGCGGCACTCCTTTTTCTTTGTTTCTTCGATTGGTTCGAGGAGACAGTGATGGCGGCTTGGATGGATGCGGTTCTGAGCGCATAACTATTTTTTGAGCTGCTTGAGGGCTTGGTTTCGCCCTGCTGGGCGACTCACTTTTTTCAGTCGCGAAAAAAGTAAGCAAAAACGCTTGCCCCTCCATTCGGGCCTCGCTGCGCTCGACTTCCCTCGTTCCATCGCCGCTCCGGGGACCGGCGTACAAGGGACATCCATGGCCCTTTACGCCTCTCGCGACATCCATGCCGCTCGCACCCCTACACGACGATTGCACTCGGCCTCCTGAAAGGGGCGAATGGTGTCGCCTGATGACTCGTGCACAAATAGCCAAGCAACCGGACGATGGAGGCCACTCTCCTGCATGGGCAGGCCGTAGAAATTTTTTCGCGCTCCCAACGCAAAATTCGAGGCTGGGCCCACGCGTAGGAGCTTGGAGCTATCAGCGAACATCTAAATGCCGAGGGAAATCGGTCCATTTGTTCTGATCGCACGGCCCATCAGGCGGCTCCAAACGCCCCTTCAGGAGGGTGAACGAAGCCGTCGTGGAGAGGGGCGAGCCGCAGGGATGCGGCGAGAGCCGTATAGGGCCATGGATGGCCCTTGTACGGCGACCCTCGGAACGGCGGCGTAGTGAACGAACCCGTAGCGAAGCGCAGGGCCGGATGCAGGGGCAAAGCGTTTTTGGTTACTTTTTCCCGCGCCTGGAAAAAGTGACTCGCCCAGCAGGGCGAAACCAAGCTCCCAAGCACCTCGCCAATCGGCAAGAGCTGAAGACGTTGCTGATTGTGCCCACGCTCCGGCGCGGGAACGCGGTTGGGGATACTCCGCGTCAGTGGCGCAGGAACGCAGAAAGCAGGTTCCCACGCAGGAGCATGGGAACCATCACTGCCTCAAGTCGGCGCAACGCTCATTTCCCCCGCCCATAAAAAAGACGCACACCCCTTTCGGTGGTGTGCGCCAAAGCGTCCCGCTCGCACGCTGTTACTTGGTTTGCATGATCAGATCCCGACGCATCAGCGTCTTGATCTTCACCAGATGGTCGTCTTCCTGGGTCTTGGCCTTCACGAAGCTGTCGGCGATGTTCGGATGCCCCGCCGCCTGTGCCAGTTCGATCAGCAGTTCCCATGCAGCGTTGTCCGCCAGCTCCACCGTCAGCAGTGCGTTGAGGCACTGATCGACGTTGGTCCGCGGGTCGGTCAGTACGTTGACGATGCCCAGCGCCATGGCCCCAACCACATCGGCGCAGGGAGTCTGCGCCGTCGGGTCGGCACCCAGGGTTTCGATCGACTGATGCACCAGCATCATGTGCTCGTGTTCTTCGTCGCGGATATGCACCAGCGTGTCGATCAGCGCCGAATCCGGCGTATCGAGCCCTTTGACCTTGGCGATCATCGCCTCGTATAGGCGCACCCCATTACGCTCGTAGGCCAGGCGCTCGCCCAGCTTGTCGAGGAATACCTCGGGGCTCTTGCCACGCATCATGTCGAAGCCGGTCTTGAGCATGCCCTTGGCCGATCCCGGCACCGGCACGGAGCCGATACGGTCGGCCTCGGCGGCACGCTCGGCACGTTCGGCCAGCATGCCGCGCTCATCGCCCGGTACGTCCGGATGAATCTCGTTAACGGCATCGAGCAAGCGCTTGGTGTCCTTTGGGGACATCTGTATGCCGGTGAAATTGGTACCCACTTTCGCTGCAGTAGCCATGTTCGTCTCCTCAGGAAGCCTTGCGCATCAGTTCGCCACCCGGCGCCCACTGGTAACCCGCCGAAACGATGTCCGAGGCGAGCCCTTCCGAGGCGAGGTGGTTGCGGTAATCAAGGGAAGATTGCGGTTCCTTGGCCTTGTCCACATAGACCGGCCCGGCCGTACGCAGATTGACCTCGGCGGCCAGCACCTGGCGGACAAAATCGCGCTGGCTCTTGAACTCGACCATCTTCGGCAGCGGGCCACCGAGGATCTCTGCCGGGTCGCGGCCTTCGATCTTCTTGAACCATTCGCAGGCAACATTCAGATGGCCCAGCTCGTAGTCGAGGAAGCGCTCCCAGATGGCCTTGATGCGTGGATTGCTTTCCTGCTCGGCGCAGCTGGCGTACATGTAGACCTCCATCGCCTCGTGCACCAGCCACTTCTCGATATGGCTCTCGCTGGGGTCGGACAGCGAGCCGTACTGGGTTACATGCTGCTCTTCCACCGAGGCGATCTCGGCGTACAGCTGGCGCGCCAGCGGGTCGGCGAACAGCGGGCCGATGTTCTGGTAGTAATCGTGGGTCTGGTACTCGGCACCGGTGATCAGCGCCGCATGGATCTTGGTGATCAGCGCCGCGGTGGTCTTTTCGTAGTTGTCGCGGATGTCGTTTTCCGGATGGCGGTGGTGCTCGGAGGTTTTCCGCCCGGGAACGATGTCGGTGTAGCCCTGCAGGATGTTGTTGGCATCCTTGCCCTCGAGGCGATCAAGCATCGCCGAGTAGCGGTACAGGTGGTCGAAGTCTTCCAACAGGCCGAAACGATAGGTTTGCGCTTGGTAGGGGTCGGGCTCGTTCTGCGCCACGGCGGCGGTCACCTCGATGGCGACCTGCTCGTAGGCCACGGTAGTTTCCAGCGGCGAATGGTCGGCGCCGATCAGCCAGTTGATCATGGTGGCCTGGTGCTGCTCGGTGCGGCGGATCTCCGCCAGCGGCAGACGCAGCTCCTTGTTGAAGCGGGCGATGCCATGCTTGAGGCGCAGCGCGTCGGTTTCGACGCCGTTCATGAGGATGATGCGTACACGGGTAAACGCATCGTCATCAAGCTTGCTGATCGGCTTGCCGGCCATTTCCTTCCATGTGAACTTCTGCTTCTCCAGTGGCGTGCCTTTGTTGTCGAGAATTCCGGAAATGGTCTCCATGGAGCCTCCGTTGTTATGCGTGGGTATCAGGCATGAGGGATCGCCGCCGGTTAAATCGGCGACCTAGTAAAAATGACCGGAGAGCTCAAAAAACGATTCGCACCGTTCAGCGGACAGGCGTATCGCTGCCGATGAACGGTATATCGGGGATTTTCGGCGCAAGAGCCATAACGGCGCGTAACGCCCACGGCAACAGAGCGCACCGTTTCGCTTGTTCAGTCAGCCAGCTGCGCGAGTCTGGTTTCCCGTTCGTCGGCAGATACTTCGGCCAGTGCCGCGACCGCCGTATGAAAGCGCGACCAGTCACGTCCGTGCTGCTCGAACAGCGCGGCAAACGCCGGCACCCAGCGGTCATACAGGCCGAACGGCAGCAGCGTGGCGTTGTTCAGCGGTTGGGCGAACCAGCGATCGAAGCGCGCATCGCCACCCCACTGCTCGTCTCGCAGCGTCCGGTAGCGCTGGCGCAGCTCGGTGAACTCGCGCTGTTTGAGCGCGCGCAACCGTGCTGGTGGCTGGCCTGATGCATAAATGCCGGCCAGCCGTTCGCGGCTGTCGAGCAACAGCTGCACCAGTTGCCGATAGCGCGCCCGGCTTTGCTCGTCCTGCGCCGGCAAGCCGCGGCTGGCACGCCACTGGCGCAGCCCCTCGCGCTCGACAAAGGTGGCGTAGGACTCGTTGAAGGCCGTGTCGCCGGGCAGGTAGAGCTGCTGATGGGCCAGCTCGTGGAAGATCAGTGCCGCCAGTTGCTCGTCGTTGCGCCGCAGCATGGAGCTAAGCAGCGGGTCGGCGAACCAGCCGAGGGTGGAATAGGCCTCAACGCCCGCCACATGGGTATCCAGCCCGGCCATCCGCAGCCGTGCCGCCTCAGCGCGGGCAGCGCCCTGGCGGAAATAGCCGCGATAGGCCACGCAGCCGGCGATGGGGAAACAATGCTCCACAGGCGCTACCGAGAACTCCTCGGTAGCGAACAGATTCCACACCACATATGGCCGGCCAAGTTCGGCGTAGAGGCGATAGCTGCGGTTGTCCGGCAGCGCCAACGCCTGGGTGGCGAATGTGCGTGCCAGCAGCACCTCGGTCAGCCGTTGCCGCAGCGCGGGATCGCGCGCCTCGTCGGCAATCAGCGCCTCGATGGGCTCTCGCTGGCGCAGCAGCTCGAACTGGCCAACCGCAAGCTGGCCGTAATAGCTACAACCATTCAGACAGACGGCAAGCAAAAGGGGAACCCAGCGCAGGTTGCGGATGTCGATCAAGGCGGCGTTGGGCTTGGACATCAGATGAACCGGTCAGTGGTCGGGTTCGCGCCAGCGCGCGTAGCGCACCCTACAAAGGCCATGCCGCCAAATGCAACCCGCGGCTATCAGGCTTCCTCATTCGATTTCTCGCCGGGCCGGATGGTTTCGGCTGGAGCATTGCACATGCGCGGTTTCTTCCTTGTCCTGTTCGTCGCCAGCCTGACCGGCTGCGCTGCCATGATGCCCAAACCCGACCCCGAACAAGCCTGGGTCGACCTCAATCCGAACGGCGAGACCCAGCTGCAGGCCGTGGCCGTCGATGGCCGGACGCTGGATGATCCACGCTATTTCCAGGTACCGCCCGGCAGCCGCAAGCTGGAGATGCGCTACCGCTTCGACGTCGACGGTGCCAACATCGGGCCGGGCAGCAGCGCGCTGGCGCGGGACTGCAAGCTGGCCCTGGAGTACGACAGGTTCACTGCTGGCGCCCGCTATCGCCTGGTCGCCGGCGGCTATGGCTTCCGCCCCTGGGCGAAGCTCTACGATCAGCACCAGTATGTGCTGGCACGCGCCGAGGAAAAGGGTTGCGGCGACCTCGCCGGCCGCTGAACCCGCGTTGAAATGCGCCGTCATCTGGCGCACCCTCGGCGGCATCGGCTAGGCGCCAGCGCGCCTTGCCCAGCCATTCGCCGAGGATTCCGCCATGCGTCAGTCACTCACCCTCGCCTTGTTTGCCCTGCTGCTAGCCGGCTGTGCGGGGCCGTTGCCGCAACCCGACCCGAACATGGCCTGGGTCGACATGACCGCGCAGACCAGCGACATCTTCATGTCCGACCAACTGGACGGCAAACGCACCCCCGACGGTCGCTATTTTCAGGTCCCGCCGGGCGCGCATGAACTCGAGGCACGCTATGAATTCGAAGTGACAGGCGGCGCCTTCGGCCTGTTTGGCGAAACCCACACCATGCGCTGCACCATGGTGATCCGCTACGACGACTTCCAGCCCGGCCAGCGCTACCTATTCCAGGCCCGCTCGCTGGGCTTCACCCCGCAGGGCTGGTTGCGCGACGAACAGCGCAACGTGGTGGCCGAGGCCAAGGCCGAGCACTGCCGCTGAGCCGCCTGCGCACCGAGCGCATTCATTGCATGAGGTAACCGATGTCCCGTATTGCCCAGACCCGTTTTTCCGCACTCGACCTGGCCCCCATCCGTGACGACGGCACGCCAGCCCAGGCGTTGCATAACGCTCTGGCCCTGGCGCGCCACGTCGAACAGCTCGGCTTCGAGCGCTTCTGGGTCGCCGAGCACCACAACATGGACGGCATCGCCAGCGCTGCAACGGCCGTGCTGATTGGCTACCTGGCTGGCAACACCTCGCGCATCCGCCTTGGTGCCGGCGGCGTCATGCTGCCCAATCACGCACCGTTGGTGATCGCCGAGCAGTTCGGCACGCTGGAAGCGCTCTACCCGGGTCGCATCGATCTGGGGCTCGGCCGCGCGCCAGGCGCCGATCAGTTCACCGCCCATGCCCTGCGCCGCGACCGCATGGGCAGCGCCGACGATTTCCCGCAGGACGTCGAGGAGCTGGAACTGCTGCTCGGCCCACGCCAACCCAATCAGCGCGTCATTGCCATGCCCGGCGTCGACAGCAACCTGCCGATCTGGCTGCTCGGCTCGAGCCTGTTCAGCGCGCAGCTAGCCGCGGCCAAGGGCCTGCCCTACGCCTTCGCTTCGCATTTCGCGCCGCGCTACATGCACCAGGCAATCAAACTCTACCGCGACAACTTCAAGCCATCGGCGGTGCTCGACAAACCCTATGTGATGCTCGGCGTACCGCTGATCGCCGCCGACAGTGACGAGCAGGCCGAATACCTGGTGACCAGCGTCTACCTGCGCATCCTCTCGCTGATCCGCGGCCAGAGCCTGGTGCTGCGCCCGCCGGTGCAGAGCATGCAGGGCCTGTGGTTGCCCCACGAACAACAGGCAGTGGGCGATTTCCTCGGCCTGGCGCTGATCGGCGGTCCGGAAAAGGTTCGCGCGCGGCTCGACGTGCTGCTCGAGCAGACCCAGGCCGACGAGCTGATCTTCACCTGCGACCTCTACGAAACCGCCGACCGCCACCGCGCCTTCGAGATCGTCGCCGGGTTGCGCTAGGGTCTGTTGCCGTTCCCCCTGGGCTGCGATGCCACGCCAAATGGCCGCCCCGCCGGGGCGTTGCGCCAGGTGTCGGAGGCCGCTAACGGTCGCGCCTTTGCCAAACCCGCACGCCGCATGGCGCCAGTTGCCGCGCTTCCGTCGGGTCGCGAGCCAAACGGCAATCGACTCGGGTAGCGTGCCGCCGTCCTGACCGACGGCGACCTTCCTCGACTCCGGCGACGAACCCTGCCGCCAGCCTCCGCTCCAATGGCACAACCCTCCGGGCGCACCTCGCGCCTCGCCATCGGACAACCTGATGAATTTTCTCGAATGGATGGCCATTCTTGGCGTCCTGCTGCTCATCCTTGCCCTGGCCTCGGCGTACCTGCGCTGGCTACCGGTGACGACCTCGCTGATCTATCTCGGTTTCGGCCTGCTCATTGGCCAGCTCGGCGTGGGCCTGTGGGAAATGGAGTTCCTGCACATCGCCGGCTGGATGGAACACCTCACCGAGATCGCCGTGCTGGTGTCACTGTTCGTCAGCGGGCTGAAACTGCGCATGCCGTTGAGCCACCCGGCCTGGAAGAGCGCGTACGTATTGGCCGGCCCAGTAATGCTGGCATGCATCGCCGGTGTCGCCGCCTTTTGTCATTACGTCCTCGGGCTGCACTGGGGCATTGCCGTGCTGATCGGCGCGATTCTGGCACCCACCGACCCGGTGCTGGCCAGCCTGGTGCAGGTGAACAACTCACGCGACAGCGACCACGTGCGCTACGGGCTGTCCGGCGAGGCCGGCTTCAACGACGGCACCGCGTTCCCCTTCGTCGTCTTCGGCCTGCTGTTGATCGAACAAGGCAGCGTCTCTTCGGGCTGGGTTGGCGACTGGGCGCTGCACCGGCTGATCTGGGCCGTACCCGCCGGGCTAACACTTGGTTATCTGCTGGGCCGCTTGATCGGCAAGCTGGCGATCTTCCTGCGCGCGCGGCATGCCGACACCTCGATGTCGCCCAACGATTCGCTGGCGCTAGCCTTGATCGCGCTGGCCTACGTTGGCGCCGAGCTGATTGGTGCCTGGGGCTTTCTCGCGGTGTTCGCTGCCGGGCTGGGCCTGCGTCATGCCGAAAAGGATGCCGCGCACGAATCGGAAACGCCGTCCGAAGAGCTGATTGCCCACGCCGTGCCGCACCTTGCCGAAGGTGGGCTGACGCCACGGGAGTTGCCACTGGAGGGGCAGAAGATAGCCGAGCCCAAAGTCGCCGCCGGCGTGATGATGGGCGACATCCTGACCTTTGGCGGCCAACTGGAGCGCAGCCTGGAAGTGCTGCTGGTGACCATGCTCGGCGTACTGGTCTCGGTGCACTGGGATTGGCGCGCCGTGCCGCTGGCACTGGCGCTGTTCGTGGTGATCCGACCGCTTAGCGTATGGCTGCTGATGCCGCGCCGCTATCTGGATCGCACGCAATGCCTGACGGCAGGCTGGTTCGGCATTCGCGGCATCGGCAGTCTCTACTACCTGAGCTACGCGGTGACCCACGGCCTGTTGCCGTCCGAAACGGACGCCATCATTTCCCTGGTGATATCGGTGGTGGTGCTGAGCATCGTGGTACACGGCCTGAGCACACAGCCGCTGTTGCGGCGCTACGAACGCAGCCGCGGCCAAGCGCCCACCAGCCACGGATAAGGCCGGCATCCCGGGCAGGCGACCGTGCAGCCGCTGCCGGGTCGCCTGAGCGGCAGATCAGCTGTTGGCGAGGCGGAAGCCGACCTTCATGGTGACCTGGAAGTGCCCGACCTTGCCGTTCTCGACGTGACCACGAATCTCGCCGACCTCGAACCATTCGACGTTCTGCAGCGAACTGCTGGCCTCGGCGATGCCGTTCTGAATTGCCTCATCGACGCTGTTACGCGAGGAACCGACGATTTCAACCTTCTTGTACGTGTGATGATCCGACATTGAACAATCCCCTTCTGGTCTGGAGAGCCTCCGCTCGGTAATGACGCATCCTGTTGATTGAGGCCCGCGTTGCGGCTCGGAAGTTCAGCGGAGCGGGTGAACGGCACGCGAGCGAATGAGACTGGATTCATCAAAGGCGCCCCGCTCCTGCGCTGGCACCTCCCAAGGAGCCAACGAGGACCCTCCAGCGTCCCATCGATGCGTAGCGCCGGCCACGGCTGCGTGGAGACGATCAGTCACGGCGCGGGGCGCTGCGCGCGGACACGTAGGATGGGCTGGGCGGCACTTTGCATGGACTCGCAGAATAGCCTTCAGCCCACCGGCAACCATGGCCCCATTGGTGGGCTAAAGCCCACCCTACCGCTTGCACTCGCACTCGATGCATCGATAGCGCTGGTGCAGCTCACCAACCATCAAGGTCAACTGCGCGGCATTCTGCTCGGAGCTCGTAGGCTGCGAACAGGTCAGCGCTCCGCACGCACTCGTAGGGTGGGCTTCAGCCCACCGGTAACTGCTCATTGGTGGGCTGAAGCCCACCCTACCGATCACTCGATGCGTCGATACGCGTAGTGCTGCGGCTTGAATACCTGGTTGAAATGCCGACCCAGCGAGTCGGCGTCGAGCAGGGCTTGCACCGCTTCGGGTGGCACCTGTTCGTAGTGGTACAGCGCGCCGCTGCTGAATTCCACTTCCAGCACCTGCCGCTCGGGGTCGTAGCCAAGCGAGCGCAGGCTGCGCGAGTTGACGGCGGCGCGCTTCATGCGCTCGGGTCGGCTTCCTGGGCGAAGCCCTCGGCCTGCATGCGCCACAGCGCATCGAATTCGCCACCGCGGCGGCGCAGTTCCTGCGGTGGGCCGTCCTCGACGATGCCTCCATCGCGCAGCACGATGATGCGGTCGAAGCTCGACAGCGTGGACAGCCGATGCGCCACCGCGACCACGGTGCGGTTGTGCACCAGGTTGTTCAGCGCCGCCTGGATCTCGCCTTCGGACTGGGTATCCAGCGCCGAAGTGGCCTCGTCGAGGATCAGGATCGGTGCGTCCTTGAGGAACGCGCGGGCGATCCCCAAACGCTGACGCTGACCGCCGGAAAGCATCACGCCGCGCTCGCCCACCAGGGTGTCGTAACCCTGCGGCAGCTCGCGGATAAAGCCGTCGCAGAAGGCCCGGCGCGCCGCCTCGGTGACTTCCTCGTCGCTGGCATCAGGACGGCCGTAGCGGATGTTTTCGCGGATGCTGCGGTTGAACAGCGCGGTTTCCTGCGGCACCACGGCGATCTTCTCGCGCAGGCTGTCCTGGCTGACGCCACGAATGTCCTGGCCATCGATGAGTATGCGTCCATCCTGCACGTCGTCGAGGCGCTGGATGAGGTTGATCAGGGTCGACTTGCCGGCGCCGGACGAACCCACCACGCCGACCTTCTGCCCGGCCGGTATGTGCAGGTCCAGCCCTTCGAACACGGCCCCGCGATCGGGGTAGGCAAAGCGAACGCGTTCGAAGGTGATGTCGCCTTCGGCCAGCATCAGCTGGTTATCGGTGTCGTCCAGGCCATGGGGCTGCACGATGATACGCAGGGTGTCGTCGATGGCGCCGAGCTGCTGCGTGGCATCCACCAGCGCCAGCGCCAGGTCCCGCGAGCCATGCAGGATGCGGAAGGTCAGCGCGCTGACCAGCACCACATCGCCAGCCGTCACCGAGCCGCCGATCCACAGCTGGATCGCCCAGATCAGCATGCCGCCGGCCATCACCGACAGGCAGATGTCATGCATCACCCGGGCTTTTTCCAGGTACATCCAGCTGCGTCGTTGGGCGCGGGCCTCGTAACTAATCTCATGGGCCAGGCGTTCGGCCTCGCGGTCGCGGGCGGAGAAGGCCTTGATGGTCCAGACGTTGGAAACCGCATCCACCAGTTCGCCGCCGACCCGTGCCGATTGCGCAGCAAAACGTTGGTGCTTGTAGCGGCCACGGATGCCGAAGCCGGTGATCAGCACCGCGACGATGGCGACGAAGACGATCAACGCCACCGCCATCCGCCAGTCGACGGTGAACAGCACCACCACGGCGCCGAGAAAATCGACGATCGGCGGTACGATCTTCCACACCAACCCACCGTAGATCGAACCGGCAGCGGCCCCCAGCGCGGAGATGCGATTGCCCAGCGAGCCGGCGAAATGCTCGGTGAAATAGCGCATCGGATGGCCGGTCAGGTGCTTGAACAGGTCGACGCGAATATCCACCACGCTGGCCACCACGGTGCGGCAGCCGAGCCAGCCACCCAGGCGCCAGAACACGTTCTCGGTGACGATCAGCCCGATGAACAGCCCCAGCGGCAACCAGACGTTGGCCGAACCGCGATCCGCAGTGCCCTGCGCCATCGCATCGACCAGCAGCTTCATGCCGTACTGCACCGCCACCGCGCAGCTGGCGGCGCCGATGATCAGCGCTAGCAAGCCGCTGAAATGCCAAGGCCGGGCACAGACGTAGTGCCAGAGAAAGGCGACCGGCCGGCTGGGCAGCGGCACCTCGCTCGGCTTGGTGTTTGGCACAGCGGCCGCCTGGTTCATGGCATGACTGCAACTGGTTGCGGCGCGGGACTGGCGTGGGTGAATCGCGTTTGCTGCAGGCGCAACTCATCGGCCAGCCCCTGGTGCACGCAGCGATTGCCGTACTCGTCGGGGAAGCCGAACAGCCCGACCGGACAATGTCGCTCATCGGTCCAGCCGGGATAATCCAGCACCGGGTACAGACAGATGCCCTCTACCGGTACACCGCCCTGCATGGCCAGCCCGGCCTGCTCGCTGACGTAGCGCAGCCAGTCGCCGCGCACATCACCTTCCGCACCCGTTTCGGCGATCAGCAATGGCCGCTGATAACGCTGCCAGATCTCCCGCAGAATGCCCCTGAACGGTCGATAATCAGGATTATCGCGGTCGATCGTGCAGCCATCTTCGTGATACCACTGGTTATCGGAGTAATAGTTCACACCGATGATATCGAGGTATTGCGGCGCGCCGCCGAGGCCGGGCCAGAGCTCGCCGACCAGCATGTCCCAAACCTGGAACTGGGACAGCCGGAAATCTTCCGCGGCACGACGCGGGCCGGGCCGATCATTGCGCGAGGTTACGTGGATGGCCGGATCGACCTGAACGAAGCGCGCTCGCGGATCGACGTCACGGATGGCTTCGATCGCAGCAATGGACGCGCGGATCAACTGGTGCTTGAGCTCGAAGCCACGGCCACGCGCCATCGGATTGAAATAGGCCTCGTCGCCGCCGGCCCACGCCCAGAAGGAGATTTCATTGAGCGGCGCATAGAACGGCACTGCATCGGTTTCGTCCTTGATCACCTGGGCGGCCGCCGCGGCGTAGCGAGCGAAGCGCTCGACGAACTGCGGGCGCCAGATGTCGATGTCGTCCGGCCAGCCGTAATGGCAAAGATCCCAGATCACCTGGGTGCCCTGGCGCTGCGCCGCCTGCAGCATCGGCAGGAAGCTCGACCAGTCATACTGCCCCGGCGTGCGCTCGATCAGGTGCCAGCGCAACCCGTCGCGCACGCTGTGCAGGCCGTGCCGATGCAGCTCGGCATAGTCTTGCGCGGCCCAGCGGTCATGCCCCGTCGCGGCGATCAGGTCGAGACGCCGGCCGTCGCTGCGCCGGTGGTTCGAGCACTCGAAACCGCCGAGGAAAAAACTCTTGAACAGGCTGGGATGATGCATCGTTTACCTCATGGATGACTCGATAGCAGCCCACACGGCATTGGCCACCGCGTGGCGGCAAGTCTCATGCATAGCGACCGTTTCGCTTCAGCCGAGTTGCTCGGGCACCGCTTGCGGCTGCGTTGCCAGCTCGGCTTCCTCGATGCGCTTGTACAGCGCCAGCGCCTGACCGACCACCTGATCCATGTTGTAGTACTTGTAGGTGCCGAGCCGACCAACAAAGGTCACACCCGGTGTCTGGTCGCCAAGCTGCTGGTAGCGTTTGTACAGTTCGGCGTTTTCCGGCCGCGGGATCGGATAGTAGGGATCACCTTCGGCCGACGGATATTCATACGTGATGCTGGTCCGTGGATGCACCTGCCCGGTGAGGTGCTTGTACTCGCTGATGCGCGTGTAGGGCACGTCCTCGCTCGGGTAGTTGACCGTACCGACCGGCTGGAACTGCTCCTGCTCGAGCTGCTTGTGCTCGAACTTCAGCGAGCGGTACGGCAGCTTGCCGAAGCGGTAATCGAAGTATTCATCGATGGGGCCGCAGAAGATCAGGTGGTCGTACTGCACCTCGTCGCGGATCTCGCGGTAGTCGGTGTTGATCATCACCTTGATGTTCGGATGCGCGAGCATCTTCTCGAACATCTTGGTGTAGCCGTACTTGGGCATCTGCTGGAAGGTGTCGGTGAAGTAGCGATCATCGGTATTGGTGCGCGTCGGGATGCGCGAGGTGACCGACTTGTCCAGCTGCGACGGGTCCAGGCCCCACTGCTTGCGGGTGTAGCCGCGGAAGAACTTCTGGTACAGCTCGCGGCCGATGCCGTTGATCACCACGTCTTCGCTGGTCTGGATGTTCTCCACCGGTTCGGCGCGGCTGGCGAGAAACTCCGCCGCTTCCTCTTCGGTGGTCATGTTCAGGCCGTAGAGCTTGTTCAGCGTGGTCATGTTGATCGGGATCGGCACTTCCTGGCCATCCACCTGGGCCAGTACGCGGTGCTCGTAAGGGCGCCACTCGGTGAACTGCGAGAGGTAATCGACGATGCGCTGCGCATTGGTATGGAAGATGTGCGGCCCGTAGCGGTGGATCAGCACGCCGGCTTCGTCGTAATGGTCATAGGCATTACCGCCGATATGCGGACGGCGGTCGACCACCAGCACGCGCTTGTTCAGCCCGGCAGCCAGGCGCTCGGCGAGCACGCTGCCGGCGAAACCGGCGCCGACGATGAGGTAGTCGAAGCCACGCCTTTGCGCCTGCGGCTCTTCGCCGGCACCGCCGCCTAGACGCTCCGGATTACTGTCTTGCGGGCTCATATCGCGCATTGCATCTTCTCCTTCATCAAGCTCCAGGTGTGGTCCCAGGACATGTCGCCGAGTATTTCGTCGGCCTTGGCCAACAGCGCATCACGGTCCTGGGCGTCGGCTAGGGCCGCTTCGGTGGCAGCGACGAACGCCTCGGCGCTGTCGGCGATGCGCACGATGCCGGTGTCGCCGTAGGTTCGCACCACATCGGTGATCGGCGTGGACACCACCGGGCAACCGCCGGCGAGGTATTCGGGGGTTTTGGTCGGGCTGATGAAACGGGTCGACTCGTTCAGCGCGAACGGCATGATCGCCACGTCCCAGCCCGACAGGTAATGCGGCAGCTCGTCGTAGGTCTTGCCGCCGAGGTAATGGATGTTGTCGCGTTGCGGCAGTTCGGCCGGGTCGATTTTGACCACCGGGCCGATCAGCACGATCTGCCAGTCCGGCTTCATTCGCGCGACCTGCTCGATCAGTTCGAGGTCCAGGCGCTCATCGATCACGCCATAGAAGCCCAGACGCGGATGCGCGATCTCGGCCTGGTCGTCCGGGTCGTGCTGCGGTCGGCGCGCCGCGGCGAAGTGTTCGACATCGACGCTGCTGGGAAACGGGTGGGCATTTTCGTGGCGCTGGCGCTTGGCCTCGTAGAGGCTGTAGCCCCCGGTGAAGACCAGGTTGGCGCGGCACATCAACTCCACTTCGCGCTCGACCAGCTGTGGTGGCGCGCCACGGAATGCCGAGAGTTCATCCATGCAGTCGTAGACGATCAGGCTCGGTGCCAGGTGGTCGGAAAAGGCCAGGCTCATCGGCGTGTAGTACCAGAGCATCAGCTGGTTGACGCCGAGCTTCTCCAGGTAGCCATCGAGCAACTGGCGCTGCACGCGGTTCGCATCCTCACCCTCGCAGCCCGCCGGCAGACGTGGAATCAGCACCTGTACACCGTTCTCCTCGGGACGCACTTCCAGCCAGGGCTGGGCATCCTCGGTGGGAATCGGTTCTTCGTGGAAGAGCACGTTGTAGTCGCGAGCGAAGCGCGACATCAGGTGCTGTGGGCGCTGGTAGACGAAGCTCCAGCGCAGATGCGACAGGCACAGCAAGGTCGGTACCTGGTCGTCGAAGACCACTTCGGCTGGCGCCTGCTGCGCGTTACGGGATTTGCCGATGTCGTATTGGAAAGGGCCGGCCCAGCTCATCTAGCACCTCATGTCGGTAACCGTGCCCAGGCACTCCTGCCCGTCACCTGCCACTCCGATGCCAGCGCTGCCCTGCGTAAGGCGTTTCAACGTGCGGCACGGGTTTCGAAACGCTTTTGAAACGTCCTACGAACCTGCGCCGCCTGCTCGTAATGGACGGCATCCACCGTAACGGGTTCCCGCCAATCATCCGATAGCGCGGGCGTCGACCGGCTGGCGGGTCAATGGAACTCGCTCGAACCTCGTCTCGTCCCTATCAGCAGGACGCCTGATTTAAGAGCCGGCATCGGAACCCCTCGCGCGCAGCTTGTTGTAGCCGTCCCGTTCCGTTTCGCCGAACCCAATTACGGAGACTCATGCAGCGCCAGCCACGGCCAGCCGCAGTGTCCCGAGCGTGTCGAAAAGACTGCGATTTCGGAGGTAGAGAACATGATTCTGGTAACAGGAGGGGCTGGATACATAGGCTCGCACGCAGTGCTCGAATTGCTACAGGCCGGGCACGAAGTGCTGGTGCTCGACAACCTGTGCAACAGCTCGAAGCTGGCCCTGGACCGAGTCGAGCACTTGGCCGGTCGGCCGCTGCACTTCGTCAAGGGCGACGTGCGCAATCGCGCCCTGCTCAAGGCGCTGTTCGCTGCCTATCCGATCAGCGCGGTGATGCACTTCGCCGGCCTCAAGGCGGTTGGCGAAAGCGTGCGCGAACCACTGCGCTATTACGAAACCAACGTCGGCGGCAGCATCGCGCTGTGCCAGGCGATGGCCGAAGCCGGCATCTTCAAGCTGGTGTTTAGCTCATCGGCCACGGTTTACGGCGAGTCGCCGGTAATGCCCATCACCGAGGACCGCCCCACCGGCGTGCCGACCAATCCCTACGGCCAGTCCAAGCTGATGGCCGAGAACGTGCTCAAGGGCCTGGCCGACTCTGACCCGCGCTGGTCCATCGGTTTGCTGCGCTACTTCAACCCGATCGGCGCGCATGACTCGGGGCTGATCGGCGAAGACCCCAACGGCGTACCGAACAACCTGCTGCCGTACATGTTGCAGGTGGCGGTGGGCCGTCGAAAGCAACTGAGCGTCTACGGTAACGACTATCCGACACCGGATGGCACCGGCGTCCGCGATTACATTCACGTGGTCGATCTGGCCAAGGGACACCTGAAAGCGCTGGAGCGCCTGCAGCTGATTCATGGTGTTTCCACGTGGAACCTCGGCACCGGCAAGGGGCATTCGGTACGCGAAATGATCACCGCGTTCGAGGAGGTCACGGGCCGCGCCCTGCCCCATGTGATCAAACCGCGCCGCGCTGGCGACATTGCCCAATGCTGGTCAGACCCGACCAAGGCGGAAAACGAACTTGGCTGGCGCGCCGAGAAGGACCTGACCACCATGCTCGCCGATGCCTGGCGCTGGCAGAGCCGCAACCCGCGCGGCTATGCAGCGGACAAAGTCGCGGCTGCGGACGCCACCGAGACCGCATTGGCCAGCTGAGCCCTGGTCGCCGGCTGGCTTTGGCCGCGCGACCATGCATGCCTGCTCGACCGAACGCGAGCGCATCACAGCGGCTGTACAGCGGTGATGCGCCTGCGTCTACCTGAGGCTTTACTGGCGCTCGGTCAGGTACGCCTCGGTGGATTGCACATTGGCATAGCCGAATGCCAGCGACGCCATGATCGCCGCATGCACCTGAGCCGCCGGCACCTTAGTGCCATTGAACTCCACATCACGCGATGCGCAGGCGTCGTGAATCACCGTGCCGCTGAAGCCAAGATCGGCGCTGGCGCGAGTGATTGCATCGATGCACAGATGGCTCATGTTGCCGACAATGGTCAGCTCGCTGATCCCACGCGCCCTTAGCAACGCCTCGAGTTCGGTGTCGCGGAACGAGTTGACGTTGTGCTTGAGGATCACCGGCTCGCCGTCGTGATTTTCCACCTTGGGATGAATCCGCGCGCCGTCCGAACCCGGCGTGAAAAATGGCGCATCTGCCGAGGCAAATTCGTGGCGGACATGCACCACCAGGTCGCCCGCTGCCCGTGCAACAGCGAGGATACGCGCCGCGTTGTCCGCAGCCGCCTCAACGCCGTGCAGGGTCCATTTGCCGCCTGGGAAATAATCGTTTTGGATATCCACCAGAACCAACGCTCGCTTGCCCATCACCTTCTCCTGTCATTGAGCCGGAAAGACGCACCCGCGTTATTGGCGGTCGATCTTGTGACCGATGCCGGACGACGACAACGCCGGCTCGTCGCCGCCCCACTTCAAGCGGTTGTCGATACCATCCAGAGAGAGTTGCGCCGGGCCGTCAAACACCAGCTCCAGTTCGTGCTCGGCACCCGACACCTCGACGATTGCCGTCTGGCCATGCCCGAGTATTGCCGTGCGGACGCGGTTCTGACTGGTGTCCACCTCCAACCGGCCAACAGAGGTCGCGGTAACCGTATTGTTGATACCGGAAACTTCCAGCGCAGATGCGGTTTCCAGGCTGACTTCATGGTCCGTTCCGTAGACCTCCACTGCACCGCAATTCCCGGTGAGGCTGATCTTGTTGGCGTGACCAGAGATGTTCACATCCTTGCCGAGACAGGGCACATCCCGCGAGAGCTCGATGCCGTCCAGTTCGATCGGTTGAGCATGAGCAGCACCAGCCAGCAGCAGGCTGGCCACGAGCATCGCAACAGAAGCGCAAGCATTCATTCGCAAAGTCCTTTCGAGGCGGAAGAAGGCATTGGAACCCGCTGCGATCCGTTGATCGCTCCGCTGCCGTGCGGCGTAGGACTCGATGGCATCGGCCGAGTTCAAGCTGGCATGCAGCGCCTGCGAACGCCTCGGCACGCCGCGCGGTTTTGCCTTGCAGGAGCGGCGTGAACGAGCCCAGCCACAGTTCAACCCTCTACGGCACCGTCTGCGCCATGCAGCTCAGCTCGCAGCCAGTCGGCCAAGCGCTCGGCACGTCGATCCAGCCGCCGCGCCGGCACCCAGAGGGCCAGCCTGGCACTGGTCTCGGCGAAGCCCCACGGCGCCAGTAGGCGTCCTGATTTCAGATCGTCGGCGACCAGCTGCTGCGGCGCGATAGCGACGCCCAACCCTGCGAGCGCAGCCTCCAGCAGAAAATAGAGATGTTCGAAGCCCTGCCCCATGCGCAATGCGTTCGCATCGAGGCCGTTGCCCTTCGCCCAGGCTGGCCATGCCTGCGGCCTGGACGCGGTATACAGCAGCGCTTCATCAAGCAATGCCGCGGGCGAGGCGCTGCGCAGTTCGGCGCAGCGCGGATGGTAGGGGCTGAGCACCGGGCCTATACGCTCGGCGGCCAACTCGAACACCTGCATGTCAGCCGGCCAAGGCAGCTCAGCATACAGCAGGGTGGCGTCCAGGCCGGGCTTGCGTGGGTCGAGCTCGCCTTCGCTGGCCGACAACTGCAAGCGCAACTCTGGCAGGTCGCGATAGAGCCGATCCAGCCGAGGAATGAACCAGCGCGCCAGCAGGCTGCCGGGGCAACCGAGCACGAATGGCGCATCCACTGTTTGCTGGCGCAACTCGCCACAGGTGCTGCGCAAACGCTCGAATGCCTCGCCTGCCGCATCGCGTAGCCGCAGCCCGGCATCGGTGAGTTTTATGCCGCGTCCTTCCTTGCTAAACAGCGTAACGCCGAGGTCATCCTCAAGCAGGCGGATCTGCCGGCTGACGGCGCCGTGGGTCACGCTGAGTTCAGCTGCCGCTTGGCTTACGCTCTGCAGGCGTGCAGCCGCTTCGAAGGCGCGCAATGCGTTGAGGGGAGGAAGGTCTTTGCTCATCAGTGAGTTTTCCTGACAGGTTGCGGCGATCTTATCGCTTTTTATCTGGGCCAGACTCGGTTAGTTTCCTGCCCATCGCGCAAAGTCGGGCTCATGCCTGGCGTGCCGCCACCCCTTCCCGCAGGAGATGACCATGACCTCATTCCGCAGCGGCCCTGATGCCAAGGGCCTGTTCGGCCACTTCGGCGGTCAGTACGTCGCCGAAACCCTGATGCCGCTCATCCACGAGCTGGCCGCCGAATACGAAAAAGCCAAGCAGGACCCCGAGTTCGCCAAGGAGCTCGCCTACTTCCAGCGCGACTACGTCGGCCGCCCTTCCCCGCTGTATTACGCCGAACGCCTGACCGAGTTCTGCGGCGGCGCGAAGATCTATCTCAAGCGCGAAGAGCTCAATCACACCGGCGCGCACAAGATCAACAACTGCATCGGCCAGATCCTCCTGGCCCGGCGCATGGGCAAGCAGCGCATCATCGCTGAGACCGGCGCCGGCATGCATGGCGTGGCCACCGCCACCGTCGCCGCGCGCTTCGGCATGCAGTGCGTGATCTACATGGGCACCACCGACATCGAGCGCCAGCAGGCCAACGTCTTCCGCATGAAGCTGCTCGGTGCCACGGTGATTCCAGTCACCGCCGGTACCGGCACGCTGAAGGACGCGATGAACGAAGCCCTGCGCGACTGGGTGACCAACGTCCACGACACCTTCTACCTGATCGGCACCGTCGCCGGCCCACACCCCTACCCGGCAATGGTTCGTGACTTCCAGGCCGTGATCGGCAAGGAAACCCGCGACCAGATGATGGCCCAGGAAGGTCGCCTGCCCGACTCGCTGGTCGCCTGCATCGGCGGCGGCTCGAATGCCATGGGTCTGTTTCACCCCTTCCTCGACGATGAAAGCGTGAAGATCATCGGCGTCGAAGCAGCCGGCCACGGCATCGAATCCGGCAAGCACGCCGCCAGCCTCAACGGCGGCGTACCTGGCGTGTTGCACGGCAACCGCACCTTCCTCCTCCAGGACGCCGACGGCCAGATCATCGACGCCCACTCGATTTCCGCCGGCCTCGACTACCCAGGCATCGGCCCGGAACACGCCTGGTTGCACGACATCGGCCGCGTCGAATACACCTCGGTGACCGACGACGAAGCCCTCGCCGCGTTTCACAAGTGCTGCCGTCTGGAAGGCATCATCCCGGCCCTGGAAAGCGCCCACGCGCTGGCCGAAGTCTTCAAGCGCGCACCGACCCTGCCGAAGGACCACCTGATGGTGATCAACCTCTCCGGCCGCGGCGACAAGGACATGCAGACCGTCATGCACCACTACGACGAACAGGAAGAACATATATGAGCCGCCTGCAGACGCGCTTCGACCAGCTGAAACAGGAAAACCGTGCGGCCCTGGTGACCTTCGTCACTGGCGGCGACCCGGACTACGCCACCTCGCTGGCCATCCTCAAGGGCCTGCCGGATGCCGGCGCCGACATCATCGAGCTGGGTATGCCCTTTACCGATCCGATGGCCGACGGCCCGGCGATCCAGCTCGCCAACATCCGTGCGCTGGCGGCCAAGCAGGATCTGGCCAAGACGCTGCAGATGGTTCGCGAATTCCGCCAGGGCAACCAGACCACTCCGATCGTGCTGATGGGCTACTTCAACCCGATCCACAAGATGGGCGTCGAACACTTTCTCGGTGAAGCCGTGGAAGCCGGTGTCGACGGCCTGATCGTGGTCGATCTGCCGCCGGAACATAACGAAGACCTTTGCGACCCGGCCCAGGCCGCAGGCATCGACTTCATCCGCCTGACTACCCCGACCACCGACGACAAGCGCCTGCCCACCGTACTCAACGGCAGCTCGGGCTTCGTCTATTACGTCTCGGTGGCCGGCGTGACCGGTGCCGGCTCGGCCACGCTGGAACATGTCGAAGAAGCCGTAGCCCGGCTCAAGCGCCACACCGACATACCGGTCTGTGTCGGCTTCGGCATCCGCACGCCCGAGCAGGCCGCTGCGATTGCACGGCTGACCGAAGGCGTGGTGGTGGGCTCGGCATTGATCGACCAGATCGCCAATGCCAAGAGCAGCGAGCAAGCCGTGGAAGGTGTGCTCGGCTTGTGTCGCGAGATCAGCGCCGGAGTGCGCGGCGCCCGCGGCTGACGCTCAACCGCCAGACCGAAGCCGCTGCCTCGTTTTTCAGAGCAGCGGCTTTTTTGTATCGCAGCCCCGATTGCGCCAGACCATGACTCAAGAGCCGTTTGCCGTCGAGGAGCGCCTCGACCAGCAAGGCAACCGGGCAGCGCTCATCCATATGCGCCTGTCGGGATCAAACGCCAGCGCCTAGCGGGGTCCGGGCGATCTAAATTCCGGGTTTTGCATTTTGGTGCAAAAACAATACTCTCGCCCTCCTTGAGTTTGCTTTCTATTGCAAAATAGTCCCGAGCAACCTATGGTTCTTTGCAATCTTCTGCAAAGTCCTAAGCCGCCATGCCCCACTCGCTAATCATCCAGGCCTACCTTGAAGACAGTTGGCACGATGCGCTGGTCTTACAGTTCGCCAACTCGGGACAGGTAGATGGGCATCGCTGCGTGAGCGGCTATGTACAGGATTACCTGCTCGACCACCTGGATATGATCGATTCGCCGTTCGAGGCTTCGGTCAGCGTCTGCCACCGGCTGGGCTGGAACAGCGTCCACACCAACGGCTTTCCCGCGTTCGTCTACGACATCATCCCCTCCGGGGCCGCGCGGAAAACACTGGAGCGTCGCTTCGGTCATGAGCGACCGGCTGGCATGGATCTCAACCTGTTCCTGCTCGAACGTTGTGCGCCGGCGCCCATCGGCCATCTACGCGTCAAGGAATCCACCAGCCACATCGATGCCGGAAGCAGCATCGCTTTCAACCGCGCCGATGTGGTGGAGCGCACTAGCGCGTTTATCGAATACGCCTACGAGCAGGGTGCAGCCATCGGTGGCGCAACCGGTGCGGGCGGCGAAGCACCCAAGCTGCTGATGACCGAAGACACCCAGGGCCACCTGTATGCCGATGCCACCTTGGTCGACGAGCAGGCACACCGTCACTGGCTGGTGAAGTTCGCACGCAACCAGGCCGGCGAGCGAGACCGCGATATCCTGCGCACCGAGTATCACTACTACCAGGCCATCCGCCAGCTGGGACTGGACACCATTCCGGCGGACGGGCTGATGCTCGAGGAAGCCGACAAGCCGAGCCTGTGGATGCCACGCTTTGATCGGCGGGCCAGCGGCGGCAAGGTCGAGCGCGTCGCAATGGAATCCGTCTACTCACTGTGCAACAACGCCCGGCCCGGTTCGCATATGCAACATGAGGACGTTATCGCCAGGCTCGCGCAGCTGTGGACAGAGGCCGACCAGCAGACGGAGATCCCTGACCTGATATTCGAGTATGTCCGTCGTGACCTGCTCAACCGCATCCTCGGCAATTCCGACAACCACGGCAGAAACACCTCCATCACCCGTAGCGGCGGCCGGCTCGCACTGGCGCCCATCTATGATCTGGCGCCCATGGTGCTCGACCCGGAAGGTATCAGCCGCGTCACAAAATGGCGCGAGGAGCGGCTGGGTGAACCGCAGTGGCGAGACGTCTGTGAACAGCTGAAATCCTTCGCCGAGCCCGAAGACATTTATGAACGGTTGCGCCAAGCCGCACGGGAGTTGCTCGCCCTGCCCGATCTTTTGACCGAGATTCCTCCTGCCATCAAACAGGCGACCGGTCGCCTGCCGGTGCTACAGCTGGAATCCAACCTGAAACGCTGGGGGTTGCTGTGAAGACGATGAATATCGAAGAACGCGACCTGTTGATTCGATCGATCTGTCAGCAGGTCGGCGACGGTACCCTGTCTATGCATGAGGCCATCAGGCGGCTGCGTGTCGAAGTCACCGGCCTGAACCAAGCCCGCTTCGCCAAGATGTGCAAAATCTCCATGCGTGCCCTGAACCACCTGGAATATGGCGACGGTAACCCCACGCTCAAGACCCTGGAATCGGTGTTCAAAGTGTTCGGAATGCGGATATCGCTGGCGATGATCAATAATCCGCCGCACGCCTAGCGAGTCCAAAGAAGGCTTAGCCACGTGCATGGCAGCGCCCTGGGGGGAGGCCCGAGCGACCAAGCACTCCACAAACCGTGCGCGCCCGAACCAACCCTCCTCCATCGATGACCAATATCGACCCGCTCGATTTCGACAGCGCCGGCCGAGGGCGTAGCATGCCCTGCACGTGCCCAGTAGCCACTCGAGGAGATTGCTCATGCCTGATACCCCTTACGTACCGCCGAAGGTCTGGACCCACGACGCGCCGTCGGGCGGCAAGTTCGCCAGCATCAACGCCCCCACTGCCGGGGCGCGGGAGGTCAAGGCGTTGCCGGTCGGCAAGCATCCGCTGCAACTCTATTCGCTGGCCACGCCCAATGGCGTGAAGGTCTCGATCATGCTTGAGGAGCTGCTCGCTGCCGGCCACACGGGCGCCGAATACGACGCCTGGCTGATCGACATCGGTGAGGGCGACCAGTTCGGCAGCGGCTTCGTGGAGATCAATCCGAACTCGAAGATCCCTGCGCTGGCCGATCACAGCGTCGAAGGCGAACCGCTGCGGGTGTTCGAATCCGGCTCGATTCTGGTCTACCTCGCGGAGAAGTTCGGCGCCTTTCTACCCACGGCAATCCGCGCCCGCACCGAAACGCTGAATTGGCTGTTCTGGCAAATGGGATCGGCGCCCTTCCTCGGCGGCGGTTTTGGCCATTTCTATGCCTACGCGCCGGAAAAATACGAATACCCGATCCACCGCTACGCCATGGAGGTCAAGCGCCAACTCGACGTGCTCGACCGCCAGTTGGCCGACAGCCGTTTCGTCGCTGGCGACGACTACACCATCGCCGACATGGCTATCTGGCCCTGGTACGGCGTACTGGCCCTTGGCGAGCTGTACGGTGCTGGCGAATTCCTCTCCGTGCAGGACTACAAGCATGTGCAGCGCTGGGCTGCAGAAGTGGCTGAGCGCCCGGGCGTGATTCGCGGGCGCAAGGTCAATCGCACCTGGGGCGACGAGTCCGAGCAGGCACCCGAGCGCCACAGCGCGGCCGATCTCGACTGAGCCAGCCGGCAGGGTGGAAAACGGCGCAGCCTTTTCCACCCGCTGCCAACGCGTCCCCCTTCTGCATTACCCACCGCTCGCCTCGCGGCCTTGCCGCTTTCCGCTGCGCCTGCAAACCGTGCCGGTGCGCGTCCCGATACTCACAAGCTGCCGTGTACCACCAAAGCCGCAGTTCAGTACGGTGCATCCGTTCGCCTCGCATCGGCTCCCACACAACGCTCCGCTTCGCCCACCTTTCTCGGTTCAGCTGCAAAGCCACCCTCACCCGCTGTGACAGCCAACCTCGCTGACCGCTGATCCTCCACGCTGAACTATGCCGGTGCGCTCCGACCCAATACTTCATGAGCGCCGCCTTATCCGCGGAAGACGCAGCCATCATCAGTACCCAGGCCGTCGCCATCGCGACACAAAGCGCTCACAACCCAGTTGTTCAACACAACGTGAGGTGGATCATGAGACACACACTGGTAGCAGCGTTCGCAACGCTGACCGACGCCAACCGCACCCGCGGCGACCTGATGTCCCGTGGCATTGCGCGCGAACAGATTCACGCCGTGGGCGCCGACAGTGCCGACATCCATGCCTACGACGAGCCCTACACCACCACCGAAACCACGGTGGACCGCACGCACCACGAATCCAAAGTCACGCACTTCTTCAAATCGCTGTTTGGCCAGGAGCCACACGAGGAGCATCGCGCCTACGCCAACGCCTATCCGGACGCCGTGCGCCGAGGCGCGCTGGTGATTGCCGTGGATGTTCACGATGAAGATGAAATGGCCAAGGCGCGCGACGCACTGGAGTACAACGGCGCCATCGACATCAACGAACGTGGCGGCACCGGCACGGCCGATGGCTACCCAGGCCCCACCAGCCCCTATGCGGGCGCCACCGGTGGCGACAGCCATTTGGATAAGCACTTCACTACGCCCGGCACCAGCGCTAGCACCGGAACCGGAACCGGAGCGGCGACAGCCGGGCAGCAGTCAGCCACCGAGCGTTTCGGTGAAGGCGCTGGGGTGAGCACTGCGGCAGAAGTTGGCGGCCACACGTCGGCGCCAACCGACTACAGCAACCGAAGCTCTGCCGACACCGGCCGTTATGACATCGGCGGCGCAGCCAAACGGGCAGGGACTGATTACCCTGATACCACGGCTACCACCGCCCCGACCGGCGCGGGCACGACCGGCCACGGCACCAGCACCGAAGCGCCAGAAATCGCCCCGGGGGTCGGCACCCGTGACGCCGGGCTCTGCCGCGACCGCATCTGCGTGATCCAACGACCGAGCTGAGGCTGAGCCTCATAACCCACGGGCCGCTCATGCGGCCCGTAGTCATTCCGCCATAGCCCGGCACCGCAGTCGCCTTATTCGGTTGAGTGAACAAACTGTAGCGCGGGCTGAAGCCCGCCCTACAGAGGCGCACCGTCCCGGCTTACGCAGCGTGGCGAGAGCCTGCGACGATTGGCGCACAAAGGTGGTGCTGAGCGCTCGATGCGCCTGGCGTATGCTGGCTTTCCGGGCGGCCTGAGCGCTGCCATGTCTTGCCGAGGGCCATGCCATGGGAACGCTGATAACCGTCTCGTCCTGCCTGATGCTCTGTCTGCTCACCGCAAGCGCATGGGCCGCACAACCCGCTATGGAGCAAACGGAAGGCGATTCGAAAAGCGCTTTCGTGCTGCACGAAGGCGGCAACATGCACACCGACCAGGCGGCCCTGCGCGAACGTCGCGCCAAAGCGTACGAAGCGGAGTTGCGCGAAGCCCATGACGAGCTGATGGCCGCCAAATACGCCATCACCCGCAAGTACCTGGCCAAGCTGCCAGCCCATGAGCGCGACGCCATGCAGGCCGAACTGGCCGCGCAACATGCCACCTTCGCCTACCGCTACCCGGACGCCCATGCGCAATTGCTGCAGAGCAATCCGCACGAATCCAACGGCAACGAACACCACGCAACCCCATAGGGTTTAAGCTCGGCCCAGGCAGCGAAGCGTCGGTATCTCCCACCTGGCCCATGCAAAGCGGTGTGCACGCTCAGCCCGTTCAGACAGGAAGCCGCGATCAGGATTCGCATGCACCGCACCGCTCGCTGCTTCATGCTCAGGCTCGATTTTCATAGGGTGGGTTTCAGCCCACCAAGTGCCCAGCACCGATCACACTACTTCTCCACAAGAAACACACCCACCCTTGACCACAGGCATCGAGCATGGACATCAACGACCTCCCCTTCGGCACCACCGATTGGGCGACCATCGAGCCCACCCTACATGCCGGCGAAACCGGCAGCGCTTACTGGCGCACCCGCCAGTTCGGCCCCATCCGCGTGCGCATGGTCGAATACACCCCGGGTTATCTGGCGGACCATTGGTGCAGCAAGGGCCATATCCTGCTGTGCCTGGAAGGTGAACTGCATACCGAACTGCCTGACGGCCGCCGCTTCATCCTCACGCCGGGAATGAGCTACCAGGTAGCCGATGGCTCCGAGGCGCATCGTTCGTTTACCGAGGTGGGCGCAAAGTTGTTCGTGGTGGATTGATTGCAATTGGGTCGCCGCTGCCTCGCGGCGGCATGACGCTCATCGTTCAACGCCTGCAATGGGTGTCCGGCGCTCCCGAGGGGCTGGTCATTTCTTCTTTTTCTTCAGGGCTTTCAATCGCTGCGCCGCGCGCTCCACGACGGCCTTCTTGTCTGGCCGCTTCATGCGCTTCCATTTGCGGATCTCGTCCCTGGTACGACCACAGCTGACACACAACTCATCGCTGAGCTTGCAGACGGATATGCACGGATTCTCGACGTCCTTTCCCACGGTCAGTGCCGTGTCGGCGCGTTGCGCGCAAGGCGGCGTTGCCAGTTACCGCCATCGCTGCGTGTACAGGCTTCTTCGCTGTCGAAGCGCACCGGCGCGCTCATGGCGTCGAAGTCGATACCCGCTTGTTCGAGCGCCGTTCGCGTGAGCAGCTGCATGCGTGTGCCCTGACCTGCGTCGAGGGCTTCAGCCTTCTGCGCGCCCGTACCGAATATCCAGATGACCTGCAGGCTCTCGGGGAAGCGCTCGTAGTTCACCTCATGCGTGAGCCAGCTGAATCCGACGATCTCCGCTTTGGCCACCTCGCAAGCCTCGCACAGGTAGCTGGAAAGCTGCCGTTCCATGCGGGTTTGATCGCGTTTGCTGAGGAGCATCGTGCCGTCCTGTATCTCGGTTGGCCCCGAATCGAAGGGACACCGAATCGAAGGGGCAGTGAGGCAGAGTCTAACGCGACCTCTGCATGCTGGGTCGCCGGCAGGGCTGGCCTACCCATACCGCTGATCGATACAGCATGCGCGGCGGCAAAGTGCTCGTCCGCTGTCCTAACGGGGGGCAGCTGAAACACGCTTCACTTGCGGTCAGCAACCAGATGGTCGCCTCGTGGGCCCGATCAGCCTCAGGTCAACGGCCAACGAATGAGAATTATTGCTAATATCGCCGTTTCGCTCGCCGGCCGATTCTCTCTTGCCTGTTCACCACCCCGCCCGATCCCGCTATTCGCTGGAAGACTTTCACCAACTCGGTGAGCGCTATGCCGTGCGCTATAGCCTGGCGGCGGCGCAGCAGGACGATAATCCCTGCCTGGTGCAGGGTCGCATCGACGAACACGAGGTCGGTCGTGGAATAACCCTGGTGAGTTCCAGGTTACAAACCTTCCTCGGCTACCAGGCGCAATCACTGAACCCGCCCTGTCTGTCCATCGTGGTGCTGCTGCAAGGTCAGGCACAGCTGAACGGCAACCGCCCGATAAACCTGAGCAGCGGCGACGGCGCCGTCATGCTTTGCCAGAACGGGCGCGGCCAATCAGCGCTGCATCAGGCACAGCCCCACCTGCGTGGTTTGAACCTCTCGATCAGCGACCCCGACTGCCTGGCCGACGAGCACCTGGCCGAGCAGCTCCGCCAGACACTAAGCACCCAGGGTTCGAGAACGCAGCGCTGGGCGGTGCCGGAGCATCTGCTGCAAGGCCTGGAGGCGATGACGTCCGGCCAGTGGCAAGGGAGCCTGCAGCGGTTGTTGAGTGAAGGACTGACCCTGCAGTTGCTGGCCTACGGCCTCGGTGCGCTGGATACACCGGCGCGTAATGCCGACACGCTGTCCCCACGCGACCGCGCATTGCTGACCCGCGTGCGCGATCACCTGTATCAGCAGCCTGGCGCCGATCACAGCCTGCAGCAACTGGCGCAGCTGGCCTGCATGAGTCCCAGCGCACTGCGCCACAAGTTCCAGCAAACCTACGGTGTCAGCGTCATGGGCTTTCTGCGCGAGCGGCGCATGGCGGTGGCCAAACACTGCCTGGAGCAGGGCTGGCGCGTGCAGGACGCCGCCCACTACGTCGGCTATCGCCATGCGAGCAATTTCGCCACGGCGTACCGGCAGCACTTCGGCGTCTCACCGCGTGGCGATGCCTGAGCAGCTATCGCCAGAACCGCAACCGGCTCGACACCGCGCATAGATTTCCCGGCATTCGGCAAAGGTTCGGCCAGCCGTAAACAGGAATAATTCTCGACTGATAATTATTCTCTGGAGCAACACCCCATGCCGCTTGCACCATCAGCATCCCTCAAACCCCTGGCCTGGATGATGCGCGCAGCGCTGATGGGCAGCGCGTTGACCGCCCTCTCGGCCAACGCTGATTCCGAGCCGGTAGCGGCCTCAGGCGAAACATCCGAAACCAGCCTGACGCTGCCGGGCATGGACGTGGTTGGGCAACGCGCGCCGCACTCGACCACCGAGGGCACGGGCAGCTACACCACCGGCGCGATGTCCACCGCCATCGGCCTGCCATTGTCGATCCGCGAGACGCCGCAGTCGGTCAGCGTGATCACCCGCCAGCAGATCGAGGACCGTGGCCTGAGCGACACCGCCGCCATTCTCAATACCGCGCCAGGCGTATCCATGACCCGCAACGACACCAACCGCCTGTCCTTCTCCGCACGCGGCTTCACTATCGACAGCTTTCAGTTCGATGGCTTGCTGTCGCCGATCAGCACCTTCTGGAACTTCGGTGCCACCGATTTCGACTCGGCGATCTACGACCGCGTCGAAGTGGTTCGCGGTTCCACCGGCTTGCTGACCGGCGCGGGCAACCCATCGGCAGCGGTCAACTTCGTGCGCAAACGCCCCCTGCCGGAATTCGCCATCGGTGGCTCGATAGGTGCTGGGCGCTGGAACAAACACCGCGGCGACATCGACATTTCCACGCCCCTGAGCGCCGATGGCCGCGTTGCCGCCCGCGTGGTGGCGGCCTACTCCGAACGCGACAGCTTCATGGACAACCTGAGCCGCGACAGCGAAACCCTGTACGGCGTGATCAGTGCCGAATTGACCCCCAGGACACAAATGACCGTGAGCCTGGAGCACCAGAAGAACAACACCGATGGCATGGGCTCCGGCATTCCCATGTTCTACGCCGATGGCTCGCGCACGGACTTCGGCCGCTCCACGTCCAACAACACCAAGTGGGCGTACTTCGGTACAGAGTCGAATACCGCCTTCGTCGATCTCGAACACCGCCTGGATAACGACTGGAAGTTGCGCGCCGCCTACAGCCGCACCGAAGCCGACTACGCCATGCGCTACCTGTACCGCGGCGGCTATCCGGATCGTAACAATGCCGGCATGAGCGCCGGCTTTTTCAAATACGAAGGCGAGCGCACGCGTGACGCCTGGCACCTGACCGCCAGCGGCCCGTTCCAGTTGCTGGGGCGCACCCACGAACTCGCGTTCGGCGGCATGAGTGTCGAAGATGAATTCAGCGTCAATCAGTACCTGCCGATTGCCGGCACAGCCCCGACTGCCGAATCCAGGCTCGACTGGACAAACGCCGGCATCGCCGAGCCACGCTGGTCGAGCACCCGTGCCACGGGTGACGCCGCCGATATTCGCCAGACCGGCGGCTATGCGGTAACACGCCTGTCGCTGGCCGACCCGCTGCACCTGATCCTCGGCGCACGCATCAGCACCTGGGAGATGCAACAGAACTACTACGGCACCCAGCGCGACTATCGCTACAGCGACGAGATCACCCCCTATGCCGGGCTGGTCTACGACCTCGACGACATCTACAGCCTGTATACGAGCTACACCAGCATCTTCAACAACCAGACGCAGAGGGCGCCAGACGGCAGCTTTCTCGACCCGGTGACGGGTGACAGCTACGAGGCGGGCATCAAGGCCAGCTACCTGGACGGCCAACTCAACGCCGCGCTGGCGGTGTACCGCACCAAGCAGGATGGCCTGGCCGAAGCGATACCTGGTGCTTCCATCGAAGGCGCACCTGACCAGCAGGCGTACAAGGCTGGCAAGGGCGCGGTGGTGGATGGCTTCGACCTGGAGCTGAGCGGCGCGCTGAGCGACGTCTGGAACCTCTCGACCAGCTACACCCACTTCATCGCCCGTAACGCCGAGGGACAGGCGATCAACACAACCCACCCGCGCAGCCAGTTCAAGCTGTTCACCACCTACCGCCTCAGCGGTGTGCTGAATGACCTGACCCTCGGCGGCGGCGCCACCTGGCGCAGCGGCATCTCACGCAACAACACGCCAAGCCCCAACGGCCCGGTCGACGTGCAGGAAGGCAGCTACACCCTGATCGACGTGATGGCCCGCTACCAGATCAGCGAAAACCTCTCGGCCACCGCCAATCTGAATAACGTCTTCGACAAGAAGTACCTGGAGCAGATCGGCTTCTACAGCCAGCTCTGGTACGGCGAACCGCGCAACCTGAACGTGGCCCTGAATGCGCGGTTCTGACTCGACTGTAGCGGGTGGCTGCGCGCTTTGTAGAAGCCAGGGGGACTGACAACCCCCTTAGCGGCCGCCTCGATCCGAAGCCAACGCCCGCCGCAACCCGGCTCTGCCAACGGTCAGAGCCAGACACTCCTCGGCCGCGCCGAGCGCCGCATTGACCAGCGGCCTAGGTTGATACGGCTTGCGCAAGCGCAGCCCAACCTTGGCAGCGACCAGCGCGGCCGTCGCGCCGAGCAACGCCGGCACCAGCATCGGCTCGCGCCGCACACCCGCCAGCGCTGCCGCACTCATGCCGCCAGACAATGCACGGAACATCATCGACGGCACGATGGTTCGATCCGGCGCAAAGGGCATCTTGTCGCCGATCATCTCGCTGGCCGCGAGCACGGGCAGAAACGTCTGCACTGTATCCGAGGTCAACAGCTGCGCCGCCTCGCCCGCACCGTCGAGATCATCCCGCTCGCTAAGCGCCCGGCTCACCAGTGTCGGCGCCAACATGCTGCGCATCCCCGTCACCGCCCCGATCGCCAGCGCGGCCCAAACCAGATTGCTCGAAGTCGTCATCGTCAAATCCCCCTGTGGTTGCTAATACCGACCGGGCTCGCGCCGCAAGCGTTCGGCATGGCAGAGCAGACATCGACGGGTGACACGCGCGCAGCAAAGGGCGAATCGAAGACGGATCAAACGAGGCGGACGGGACCAGCAAATAGCGGCTCCACCGCCCGGCGGGCTCGTAGGGCGGGCTTCAGCCCACCAGCAACCTGCGCGAGGCACGCAGGCTGATGTACAAAACGGCCGGCCCAGCCTGCGGCTCAGCGTGCCGCGTCGAATGGCCACGCAGCGCCATCACCACTGGTAGAGCCCGTAGCCGACCACGCCCAGGCCGAAGCCCATCTGTGCCAGCAGCAGCGCCCGAATGGCGAAGGTGTAGCTGATAACCCGGCTTTGCCCCAGCGCATCGGCAGCAAACAGCCGGTAGCTCTCGGGGAACTCGGCTTCCATCTCCTTGAGCCCCGCGATCGTCAGTTCCAGCAGCTGACGGCTGCGTGCATCCACCAACCAGAACACCAGCGCCAGCAGGACGGTAAAGGCACCGAGCAGAAGCAGCAGCCCCGGCGAGAACCCACGCTCCAGCGCCGCCAGCACACCGCCATCGGCGAAGATCGCCAGCACCACGAAGAAGTTGAAGCCACGCAGACGCTGCTCGGCATTGAGCTTGAAATGCGCCCAGACAAACTCTCGACCATCCACGCGCTTTCCCTCTGCCGAAACCCGGTTGCTGGAGCGATGCCGCGCAGGCGCGCATCGGGCCGGCAGCGATCACTCAGGTAAGAGCGTCGCCCGCGGCAAATAAATCCCGCTAGGAAGACGTGCTGGTCAGGCCGGGTCGACCAGATCCTGCCATTGCTCATGGCGCTCGATGTACTTGGCGATGAACTCGCATTGCGGCACCACACGCTTGCCTCGGCGCCGCGCATCCTCCAGCGCGCCTTTGGCCAGCACACTGCCGAGCCCCTGCCCGGACAGGCTGGGGTCGACCTCGGTATGGGTGAAGACCATCTGCTCGCCCTGCTCGCTGTATGCGGCAACGCCAAGCGGCTGGTTATCTACCAGCAACTCATAGCGTTGCTGCTCGGCATCGTGGCGGACGGTGGCTTGTCTATCGGTCATGGCGGAGTCCCCCTACCAAATGGATGACTGTGCAGGTAAAGGTACGAGTGAACGCGGCGCAGGAGGGTTCAGATGGCTCGACGACGAACTGGCATCGGATGCATGGCCGTTTCGCGGCTTAATGGGGTTCAACAGAGCAGACCTTCGCCGCAGGCAGCGCTTGAAATTGGTCTGGGCTCAACCATCGCTCGTTTGAATTTCAATGTGATCGCCCGCTATGGCAATCGCCTGGTTATTGCTGAAAGGGCGAAGATCCAGGGTATTGCAGTACTCGATTAATACTTGCTCGACCGCCTCTTCGAACGGCGCGTTCCCGTAATGAGGCAGCGGGTAGAAATCCACCAATGCGAGCGACGCATACAAGTCGAGATTCGGCGCGGCGCTGGGGTCATCCAGCCTCTGTAGATATTCAATGCTGGGGGCAAGCACCGCGGAGCCAGCGGACTCGCCTACATAGCACTTGCCTGCCCTGACGTGTTCAGCGATCAGTGTGTCGGCGCCTGATCGCTTCAGTTCTTGCAGCAGAAAGAACGTGTTTCCGCCTGACACATAGATGTAATCGCCACGTTCAAGCTTGCTGACGATCTCATCCTGAGTTGCGGTTGAAACTTCGAGTTCATCAATCACCATACCGGCTTTGACAAGCGCGTCCTTGGCCGCAATAAGGTATGAATTAACTTCCTCAGCAAGACTTGCCGTAGGAATCAACGTAACCGTCTTACCGCTGCACTCGCCCTTGGTGAACGTGACAAACAAGTCCACGACTTCAGCAAAGGAGGAGGTAAGGAAAATATTCATCGCGACTTCTCCGTCAGTTGTTCACGCCGAGAGCGTCTGTTCTCCCTTCTGCCCATACGCTGAGCTGAGCTGGCGGGGGCCGAGGGATTGGACCCGCTAAGCAGCCCCGCAGCGCCCGCCCTTATCAATCCACACCCACAAAACCACCCGTCTGGTGCTGCCACAGCCGCGCATAAAGCCCGCCACGCGCGATCAGTTCGGCGTGGGTGCCGGTTTCGATCACCTGGCCCTTGTCGATCACCACCAGCCGGTCCATGCGCGCGATAGTCGATAGCCGGTGCGCGATGGCAATCACCGTCTTGCCTTCCATCAGGGTGTCCAGGCTCTCCTGAATCGCCGCTTCGACTTCCGAATCCAGCGCCGAGGTGGCTTCGTCGAGGACCAGAATCGGCGCGTCCTTGAGCAGCACCCGGGCAATGGCGATGCGTTGGCGTTGCCCGCCGGAGAGCTTCACGCCCCGCTCGCCGACCATGGCCTCGAAGGCCAGGCCGCCCTGGCTGTCGTCCAGCGTGGCGATGAACTCATCGGCGCGCGCTTTGCGCGCCGCGGCCCACAGTTGTTCGTCACTGGCGTCGGGCTTGCCGTAGCGCAGGTTGTCGCGGATCGAGCGGTGCAGCAGCGAGGTGTCCTGCGTAACCACGCCGATGTTGGCGCGCAGGCTTTCCTGGCTGACCTCGGCGACGTCCTGCCCGTCGATGAGGATGTGCCCGCTTTCCAGGTCATAGAGGCGCAGCAGCAGGTTGACCAGCGTCGACTTGCCCGCACCTGACGGCCCGACCAGGCCGATCTTCTCGCCCGGGCGAATATCGATACTCAGGCCGCTGATCACGCCGCCCGTTTTGCCGTAGTGGAAATGCACGTCGTCGAAGCGCACACCGCCCTGCTCCACCTGCAGCGGCTTGGCGTCCTCGGGGTCGAGCACATCGCGCGGCCGGACGATGCTCTTCATGCCGTCCTGCACGGTGCCGACGTTCTCGAAGATGCCGTTGACCACCCACATGATCCACTCGGCCATGTTGTTGATGCGGATCACCAGGCCCAGCGCCAGGGCGATGGCGCCGGTCGTGATCAGCGCCTCGCTCCACAACCACAACGCCAACGCGCCGGTGCCGACGATCAGCAGGCCGTTCATGCAGGTGATCAGGAAATCCAGGCTGGTGATCACACGCGACTGCAGTCGGAACTTGCCGAGCAGCTCCTGCATGGCCTCGCGGGCATAGCTTTCCTCCTCCCGCGAATGGGCGAACAGCTTCAGCGTGGCGATGTTGCTGTAGCCATCCACCACCCGCCCCATGACCTTCGAGCGTGCCGCGGACGCCGCCGCCGAGCGCGCGCGGATGCGCGGCACGAAATACCAGAGCGCGGCGCTGTAGCCGACGATCCACAGCACCAGCGGCACGATCAGGCGCACATCAGCCGCGGCGAACAAGTACAGCGCGCTGCCGGCATAGACCACCACATGCCACAGCGCATCGATCACCTGCATCGCCGAATCGCGCAGCGACGGCCCGGTCTGCATCACGCGCTGGGCGATGCGCCCGGCAAAATCGTTCTGGAAGAAGTTCAGGCTCTGCTTGAGCACGTAGCGGTGGTTCTGCCAGCGGATCAGATTGGTCAGCCCCGGGTTGATCGCCTGATGCGTCAGCAGGTTTTGCAGGCCCCAGACCAGGGGCCGGATGATCAGCGCCACCGCCGCCATCCATAGCAACTCGTTACGGTGCTCGGCGAAGAACGTCCGCGCGTCATCGGTCTCCTGGGCCATATCGATCAACTGCCCAAGAAAGCTGAACAGCGCCACCTCAATCAGCGACGCGAAAAAGCCGACCACCAACACGGCGGTCATCAACGGCCACACCTGCTTCAGGTAATGGGCATAGAAGCGCAGCATCCCGGCAGGCGGCGCAACGTCTGGGCTGGGTTTGAAGACATCGATCAGGTTTTCGAAACGACTGAACAACATGGGCAACGGTCTGCTCTGGCGAGTGGGCGGGCGTTTGACGTGTAGCGGCCGACAGGCGAAGCCGGCCGATGGAATAGCACCGGAGGGGCAGGTGCTGTGTTCGAGGGCGAGCCCACATGCTCTGGCACGCGGGTTACAGAATGAGGTTAGCAAGATAAGACGCGCTTGGCGCCCTTAGCAACCTCGCCGAAAGCTGTACCTGCAAAGGCTGCCGTCTTCGATGCCCAGGGTAAAAGCTCGAAACACAGCGCACCCATGAAACCCAGCGGCGGGACACACGGGCGTGTTTAGATTGGTAGCCTATTGCCTTATCGATGATCTCTGCCGCCTTCGCCAGCGAAGCGACTGAGCCTGTTCATTTGTTCTTGTGGCGAGCCCACGCACTACCGAAAACCTCGAATTGGAATCGAAGATGACCGAGGACGCTGTAAAAAACCCAGGTATTACAGGGCTGATCCTCTCGGGAGGGGGCGCGCGTGGGGCCTATCAGGTTGGTGTGCTGTCGGCCATTGCCGATCTGCTGCCCGATTCGTCGGGGAATCCGTTCCCGGTAATCGTCGGCACCTCGGCGGGCGCGATCAATGCCGTCAGCCTCGCATGCGGCGCTCTGCATTTTCGCGAGGCGGTGCGGCGGCTGAGCACCATTTGGCGCAGCTTTCATACCGATCAGGTATACCGCAGTGACTGGCCGGGCGTGTTGCGCCAGGCCAGCCGTTTCCTCGGCCACAGCGTGCTCGGTATCGGCAAGCAGGTGCCTGTTGCGCTGCTCGACAGTTCGCCACTGGCCAGGCTGCTCGAACGCGAACTGGATTTTTCCGGCATCGCCGCGGCAATGCGCCATCGGCAACTGCGCGCGATAGCGGTGACGGCATTCGGCTACGAGTCGGCCGAGGCGGTGACCTTCTATCAGGGACATGCGGCCATCGACCCATGGCTGCGCCATCGTCGGGTGGGTGTGCCAACCCGCCTGGCAGTACCGCATTTGCTGGCCAGCACTGCCATTCCGCTGATCTTCGAGCCGGTAAAGATCAACCGCGAATATTTTGGTGATGGCGCGGTACGCCAGACCGCACCGATCAGCCCTGCCCTGCACCTGGGCGCCACGCGTGTGCTGGTGGTCGGGGTCAGTGGCAACCCGGTGGATGACCAGAGCAAGACCGCTCCAACACCGAGGCCGACAGGCTCCATCCCGAGCCTGGCGCAAATCTCCGGGCACATGCTCAACAGCACCTTCATCGACAACGTCGAGACTGATATCGAGCTGCTGGAGCGCCTCAACCTGCTGGGGCAACTGGTGCCGGTCGAACAGCGCAAGCGCGCCTACGGCCTGACACCCGTCGAAGTGCTGGTGATTTCCCCCAGCCAACCGCTGGACAAGATCGCCGCCCGCCATCGGAAAGAGCTGCCCGCAGCCCTGCGGCTGTTCCTGCGCGGCCCTGGCGGCACGCGCGAAGGCGGCGGTGGGCTGTTGAGCTACCTGTTATTCGAACCCGGCTACTGCAGCGAGCTGATCGAACTGGGTTACCAGGACGCCATGGCGAAGAGGGCCGAGCTCACAGCGTTTCTAAGGCTGGAACATCCAGAGCACGCGTAGCGAGCTGTTATCGCCAAGCACTCACAGCGCCTTCAGCGATGAGTGGTGGGCGACTGACGGATCTCACGTGGACAAGCGAAGCGTTGTCCACCCTACGCCACCACCCCTGCCTGCTCCGCCGAGGCATGGGCATGCGTAGGGTGGAAAACGGCGAAGCCTTTTCCACGCGTCAGGTTCAGGCCACCTCACTGTTCGACGGGCCCGGAGGCGCATCCCAAGCCTGGACTGGCCGAAGACGTGATCCGAATTTTCGGCGGGCTGCGCGGCTATACCGAAACATTGCCTTCGCGGTGACGGACGGAAGCCCAGCCGCTACCCCTTCGGAATCGATTCCGGCCGCAGATACGGCAGCATATGCGCCACGTAATCCGCCTTGCCCAGCTCGATCCCTTCCTTACGTAGGATCGAATAAGCGGTCATCACATGGAAATAGAACTGCGCCAGCGTCCAGTCGCGGGCGTACTCGTCCGCAGTCAGGTCGAAAATCATCCCGTTTGCCAGCTCATGGGCGATTGGCTTGTCCGCGTCCATATCCAGCGCATCGGCTGCGAGGCCGTCGAGCAACGCCACCGTCTCATCGATCCGGGCATAGGCATCAGCCAGCGTGCCCGGCCGCTCACCCGCCTGTCGCCCCTCGTCCAGCAGCTCGTTGATCGCAGCCGGAAACGCCTCGCCTCTCAGCCGGCAAACGGCCTCACGCGCTTGCACGCAGGCAAAGCGAACCTGGGTCGACAGCGGAAACATATCCGGCGCCAGCCGCGCGGATAACAACGCCTGCGCCTCGACTTCCGGCAGCTGTGCCTGCGCCTTCTTTAGCCAGCCGGAGAGGGTTTTGAGCATCTGCGTATAGGTGGGGATGAGGAGTGTCGTTAGCTGCATGGGTTCCAATCTTGTGGAGGGCTACACCGGAGAAAGTGGCAGCGTGTTACGAGCCTAGCAACCTGCGGATAAATAAATCTGTCCCCTTTTCCTGCTTTTCCGTAGGGTGGGCTTCAGCCCACCAGTAATCTTCGACCGCTTCGGTAATCTAAAGCCCACCCTACGTAACTATTGTTAGATTCGCTTTGATGCATCAGCCGCGGCTTACTATTGCCTCGTTTAATGAGGCAATGACATTGGCTATGTATGCTTCGTCTTCGCTTACCAGTGCCTGATTTTCACCTGACGAGGTGTTTAAAATTACAGAGTATTTTGCTTTGCTACCTATCCAAGCCAGAACAGCTATTGCTATCGCTACTATAGCGGCTACGAAGACCCATCCGCTCCCAAATAAACAAGTCAAGCCTATGACGGCAATGACTACGGCAGCGCCTCTATCTGGAGGTGTGACACCAGATTTTACTGAGGTTACGTTACTCATTGCATAAGTCTGACCGTCGACAATAAATCGGCTGTTGCTTACGCTTACATTCCCTTGATTGAAAAAGATTTTTTCGTCCATTTTGATCTCATGCTTTTTGGGTTGGTTAAAGTCTAACGATATACTCAGGGCCGTGCTTTAGCCCGGGCCTGAGAGTAGTGTGAACGATTCTTATGCATTCTTCGTGTAGTCAAGTCAATTTATTTTTTGTGGCACGACTTACAAACAAACGAGGAAAAATTTATTTATAGCAAAAAAAGAATGTTGGTCATAATTAAATCTTCTCTTTTAACTACTAACTATCTACTTCCCTGCCTCTATCTGGTCAATATGTTTAAAAACACAGGCAAGAACTAAATCCTTATGACTGATCTTGTGCTTCGCACAGAACGTCTTGATTCTGTAATGGTCCTCCGCAT
This sequence comes from Stutzerimonas stutzeri, assembly GCF_038561965.1. Classification (NCBI taxonomy): domain Bacteria; kingdom Pseudomonadati; phylum Pseudomonadota; class Gammaproteobacteria; order Pseudomonadales; family Pseudomonadaceae; genus Stutzerimonas; species Stutzerimonas stutzeri. The sequence goes on from NZ_CP139348.1 coordinate 4,745,207, forward strand.
CAATTCGAAGATTGAACGTTTTCTGAGCCCTAGCTTCAGTAACGCTTCCGGCGTTTTTGTTCAACAGCGGACCCATGCCTAGATCTAGTCGACCGTAATGAGATATAAGCTCAGCCTCTTTCTTAAAGGCCTCGATCTCATTATCTGTCTGAAAAACGATCTCAAGCTTTGGAGATTGCCCCCTTGCTTTGATGTCGTCAATCTGGAATGCAACCGCAGGATTATGGGATCTCAGAGAACTCACTTCAATGCGATTTCCCGAGCCCTTTCCAATATAAAAAGGAATTCCGCTAGAATAACGAGCCTCATAAACATAAAACATTAAATAACCCCCAAACTCAAAAAACTCAAGCAATCGTGCCCTTTCGCATTCTAACTATCTAGCTGTTTTCTTCCATAAATCATCAACCACTGAACCATCTCTATACTCAAGAGAGTCTTCAAAAGACTGATTTTTTACAGAATATCGGTCCGTCAAAGAGTGTATAGTCTTCAGCCTTTCGGTAGGGCTTACTAACTCATAGATAATTGATGTGCGGAAATTAAATCTGTCCCCTTTTCCAGATAACAATCATGATCTTCGTGATCGCTTGAACGCTTGGCCCCCGCTGCGCGAACTACAGAATGGCCAGGGCAATGCCCAGTACAGGCCGGATATACGAATGCAACCGCGCTGACGACAGGATCGAAAAAAGCTATTCCTCACTGCTTGTGGGGAGAGTCCATATACCATTTGTTAGAGGCATTAACGCGCTCGCAAATAGGATTACTTCTTATCGTCAACGCCCTTGGCAGGTGCTGCACTCGGTTGTGGTGCGGCTGGTTTCATATTTGTTATGCCGCTCACGCTAGATGTGGCGGGCTCGTTGTTTGGCCGCATGGAGGTTATGCCACTTACGGAGTCTTTTACAAACACAGTGCCTTGATTTTTTGTTTTGTCAGTCATTTCAGATGCCTCATCTATGTATGAATTAATTGCGGTTGAAATACCGATTATCGAAGAAAGTACTACGCCAAACATAAAGGATGAAACTGCCACTCTATCTAGAGTGTTTAGTAGCTGATCGTCTATTGCTGTTTCTCTTACGACGTCTTCCAAGTGCTTTGCATTTCTTCTAAATATCCACAGTAGCGCCCCAAGGCAAACAACGAAGCATGCTAATGAGAGGATATATAGAATCAACGTTTCTACTGACTTAACGCCCACCGTTGATATTAATGTTATAAGTAAGCCAACAGCGCCTGCACTAAGTGCCAGCAGACTTTTATCGTGCTCAAATCTGGTGTTGAACCAAGCGTTGAGATTTGCCGCGTAAAACTCAACTTCTTTCATCTGATTTATGTCTGGCTGTGTGTCTGACATATTGCCTCTAACGATTAAGCTAAGGGGCGGCGGAACGCCGTCCCAGCGAACGAAGTGAGCGATTTGAGCGACTTGTTATGCGCTAGTTAATTTTCCAAGAGTTTTCCATGCTCCCAAAATATATTGGACAGTCAGGCTCTTGCTGGGCGGTATACGCGTCGTCAGCCATCAGAACTGCGGGCTGCAGACTTGACGGTTGAAGAAAGTCGAGATCACCACACCCCGTAATGTTAAAGGTATAAGAAGCTTTAATTGATGGGGTTGCTTTAGTTCCTTTGGTTGCGTTTTTAAGTGAAGCTTCTGCTCTTACGATCTCGCCATCGCGGTAACGAACCACCACATTGTATTTACCGTCCACAGCTTTGCTGATAACACCACCCATTGCCGGGTCGGCAGGTGCATCCTCTGAGCATCCAGTCAGTGCCACGAAAAGAAATAAGGATGCGATGTGAAACTTGTTTTTCATGGTTACTGAGTCTCGGTCTTAGGTAAGGGCATAACGTTTGGTTAAGGGGCGGGCTTTAGCCCGTCCCAGTGAGCGAAGCGAGCGATTTGAACCAGTTGTTAGGGGCTAATTTCCCCATGACTCAAATAATGCTTTTGGATCAGCCTCCGCAGTAACAACAAGTGGAGGGTCACCGGCATCGCATATTAGAACTAATGGGCCAGTATGCTTTGCTAGAAACACCATGAATTTAACAATCAATTTAGGGCAACCTTTCTCAAAGTAGATCTCGTTTCGATCATCTGTGAGGGAAATGATATTGAGGGTTGCCCAGTCACTACCTTCTGAATCATGTTTGTTTTCTATAAATGCTTGCCACGGCTTACCTACTTCAACCTCTGTTTCCTTAATCGTATATTCTTCGAGATTGGCGATTGCAGACTTAATTTCTACGAGCGTTGGGTTTCTTCCTTCAGGGTTTGAAGGATACTCAATTGATTGTTCCTCCAGCCAAGACTTTATTTCCTCATCTAGCGGAAAGGAAGAGTACATCGCACCCATGATTAGTCCCTAACTATAATTAGACACCAATTGGTGCATAACACGCCGAACGGGCGTGGTGTATAACATTCTCTTCGTTTCACACAGATCTGCTCTAGCTTGGGCAATACAGCGATATCAGCGCCCGTATTGCTTTTTATGCACCAGCTTTCGCTCGGTGCAGGTCCTTATGATGTAGCCGCGAGCGCAATGGGCAGCGGTAGCTCGTAGCGTCACAGCGGAATCTTGATCTAATGTGCAATTGCTGCGCGTGATGGCACATTAGTCACTGCTTACGTATGGGTAAAGCATCCGATGGATTAATCCTCACTTTTCACGCTTTCGCCTGACGCACCGCCATTTCCGCCGTTTGCACTTTCCCGCCACCTACCCTGTCCACCCTGCATGGCTAATTTGCGGAGGTAATCGTGGAAGGCATGTTTTTCAGTAGCGGAACAACGCTCATGCGCACGCTTGTTGTGGGCGTGCTGGCCTATATCAGCCTGGTGTTGTTGTTGCGTCTGTCGGGGCGGCGGACGTTGTCGAAGATGAATGCGTTCGATCTGGTGGTGACGGTGGCGCTGGGTTCGACCTTCGCGACGATTCTGCTCAACCGGGATGTGTCGCTGGCCGAGGGGGTGCTGGCGTTCGCGCTGTTGATCGGGCTGCAGTACGCGGTCACCTGGTCCAGTGTGCGGGTGGCGTGGGTGCGGCGTACGGTGACGGGTGAACCGGCGCTGCTGTTCTATCGTGGGCGGTTTCTCGGCGATGCCTTGCGCGCGGCACGGGTGACCGAGGATGAGATACGTGCCGCGGCGCGCAGCCAGGGGCTGGCGGCGCTGGATGGCATCGAGGCGGTGGTGCTGGAAACCGATGGCAGTTTCAGTGTGATCACCGATGGCGCAGGCGACAGCCGTTCCACGCTGGACGGGGTGAATGTGCCGGAGGCAGGCGAAAGCGGTGTCTGAGCTTGCCGCGCAGCGGCGCCGGTTGGCAGCGCGGCTGTGCGCGTCCGGTTGATGATTTGCGGCTTCCCCGCCAGACTCATGCGCACGCCACCGTATCCGCCGAAGAGCCAGCGCGGCTGATTTCGGACAGGCCTGCGGCCTGCAATCGCCGCGAGGGTGCGCCTCCCACGGGTCCGGCGTGCACCTGCTGCTTACGTGGGCGCGCGCCCATCTTTGATGCGATTCAATAATGAAAACCAACCTCGACGAAATGCTCGTCTTTGTCAGCGTGGTCGACAGTGGCTCGATCAGCGCTGCGGCCGTGCAGCTGGATCAGACGGCCTCCGGCGTCAGCCGGGCATTGAGTCGCCTGGAGGAGAAGCTGGCGGTGACGCTGTTGCGCCGTACCACACGACGCCTTGAGCTGACCGAGGAGGGCGAGGTGTTCCTGGCGCAGGCGCGGCGCATTCTGGCCAGCGTGGAGGAGGCCGAGGAGCAGATGGCGCTGCGCCGGCAGACACCGGCCGGGCGGTTGCGGATCAACACCGCCTCGCCGTTCATGCTGCATGTGATCGCGCCGCTGATCGGCGACTTCCGCGCGCGCTACCCGCAGATCGAGCTGGAGCTGTACAGCGACGATCGCATCATCGATCTGCTGGAGCGGCGTACCGATCTGGCCATCCGTATCGGCCCGCTGCCGGATTCCAGCCTGCATGCGCGACCGCTGTGCCACACCATGCGCCGGGTACTGGCGAGCCCGGCTTATCTGCAACGGCATGGCATGCCGCAGAGCGTCGAAGCGCTGGCCGGGCACAGCCTGATCGGCTTTACCGAGCCGGACCGGCTCAACGACTGGCCGCTGCGCCATGCGTTGGGCGAAAGCTGGCGGATCGTCCCGGCGCTGCGCGCATCCAGTGGCGATACGGTGCGCGAACTGGCACTGGCCGGCGAGGGGCTGGTATGCCTGTCCGATTTCATGACCGACAAGGACCGCGAGCGCGGCGATCTGGTAGAGGTGTTGGCGGGGCAGCGTGTCGATGTGCGGCAACCGATCAATGCGGTGTACTACCGCAATACGGCGCTGGCCTCGCGCATCGCCTGCTTTCTGGATTATCTGAGTGAGCGCCTTGGGATGGGCGCGTCGCGCGACTGAGTGCGGCGATTGATGTCTGGGCAACCACGGCTGTCGTGCCGGCGAGAAGCAAAACGGCCCTGCCCATCGGTTCTCCGATGAGCAGGGCCGCATGCTTCTGTTTCGCGAGGAGCGTCGTTTACTGCCCGAGCAAACCTGCGTTTTGCGCCGAGCCAAAGGCGAAGCCCATGAACTCCGGCACGCTCATTTCGCGGCCGTTGAAGGTCACTTTGTCATTGGCGTAGTGCAGCGAACTGACCAGGCGCTCGCCTTCCAGACGGGACCAGCCGGCGTTGAGTGCCATGCCGCTGAAGAGGTCGGTGGCGGCGTCCGTTTCCTGCTGCAAGGCCACCGGGTCGAGCTGGCCGCCGCGCTGGTTGTTCTGCGCGATCAGACCGGCAATGTCACGCACCAGGTTCTTGTCGATGCCGGCTTCGGCTTTGAGCGAGGCGAGCATGCTGGTGATCATCGCGTCGGGCGTGAAGGCTTCTGCGCTCGGCGATTGCAGGTCGAGCACGATGGACAGGCGGGCGGCGCCGTGAGCGGTTTCGAAGCCGAACTCGTCGAGCGCCAGGGTGGGCTTGTGTTCGAGCAGTTGCAGGGCCCGCGTTTGCAGTTCCTGCTGCTGGACCATGGTCATGCTGGCGAGCGCATCCTGCGGGGTGGCGCCACTGTCGAGGATTTCCCGGTAGCTGGTGACCAGTGCCAGGAGGCTGTTTTCTTCGAGGTTGCGCAGGCTGAAGGCCAGGGCGAGGTTGCGCAAGCTCTGGCCTTTGGCGGTCACTTCACCGACCCGGTAGGCGATGCTCTGGTCGAGGCCGCGGCTGCCACGGCTCAGCTTTTCGTCGACCGAGGCGTTCTGCAGAACCACGGCGGGTTCGTCGCCGAGCTGGATTTCCATGCGTTCGAGATTGAAGGCCGAAGGGCCAAAGCCGATGCCATTGGCATAGTCCCGTTTGTCGGCAGTCAGGCCGATGCCGCGCAGGCTGATGCGCACCGGCTTGCCACTGTCGCTGCGTTGCAGGTCGATATCGACCTCGGCCAGCTGGCCATCCATGCGCACGTCGCTGCCGTCCTCACTCGCCTCGAAGCTGATGGTGGCGGGCGTAACGCGAACGGTGCCGTCTTCGCTCTTGAGGTCGAAGGCGGCCGAGCGCAGGTCGCCGTACTGGCGCCCGTCGTAGCCGATGGTGACATCACCCACCAGCGGGACTGCGCCGGCGGCGGCATCGAACAGGTTCTGCGTCAGCGGGGTGCGCTCGAGTTCGAAGTGGCTCTGCGCAGCGACCGGCATCAGCTGGCCGCGGGCCAGGCGCGAGACGGGAAAGGGGCCATGTTCGAGGCGATCGTTCAGCAGCAGGCTGTACTGACGGTCGTTGCCTTCGTCATCCGGGATGTTGACGTCGATCTGGTAGCGCGCGGCGCTGGACAGCAGGCCGCGCTCGAAGCTGAGCAGGGCGATGCTGACATCGGCTCCGGGGCCGACGCCCATTTCGCGCAACTTGGTGTTGGCCTGGTCGACGGCATCACGGGCGGTCGATTCGACTTGGAAACTGGTGTAGACGGTGGCGGCCCCGAAGAGGGCCAGGGGTACGGCTACGGCGAGCGCGAGCTTTTTCATGGAAGCATCCTGTGCGGCGGCTGGGCAGACGTCCTGTCAGCCGGTGGTTGGCAAGCGGCGGCACTCTAACAGCGCGCCTCGGCAGGCTCCAGCGCGCCAGGCTGCGGGATGGGAAAGCTGAGAACGTCGCAACAGATTCGGGCGGGACGACGCTGCCGCGCCCTCGCCGCCCTGCCCTGTTGTCGCTGCCATTTCGCTTACGCGCACCGGGATGTGCCGGTGCCATTGCGAGGCCTGCAATGCACCGGCTTACCTGCGCCCTGCGCCTTACCTGGCGGGGCAACGCAGCTCACGACGGAACGGTGATAGCCCTAACTTGCGGTGCCCGATTTCGGCATTGGAATGGCCACGCTGCTTTCGATACTGCCAGCCTCCGCATCGCCTTCCTTGTAGAAGGGCTCCATTTCGTCTCGGGCGCGCTGCCAGTGTTCGGTTTCCATTCCCTCCGGCTGGCCTTCGGCTTGCCAGATCTCGTAGGCGCGCTGGCGAATCTGTTCTTCGTTCATGGGAACCTCCAGGTCAAAGGGGCTCGCGAACGCGGGCCGCTAAGCAGAAGAAAGGGCGGCCTGGCGGAGGTTCCAGCGGGGCGACGAGCGCCATCGGCCAAAACGTCGCAGGCTGGAAAACACCGATCACGGAACCGCCGCCGCTCGCGCGGTCGAAGCTCTGGATAAATGGCGCCGACTGGCGTTTCATTCGCTTCGCGCTGCGCCCGTCTGGGCCGGCGTACCGCCTTCTCGCACAGGACTGACCGATGAGTATCGCCGCCAACGCAGGACGCCTGCCCGACCCGCACACCCTGACCCACCTGCCGCGCCTGGTGGCGCGTTACTACAGCGACCGACCGGACCCATCCGATCCGGCGCAGCAGGTGGCGTTCGGCACTTCGGGGCACCGCGGCACGTCGCTCAAGGGCAGCTTCAACGAATGGCACATCCTCGCCACCACCCAGGCGATCTGCGATTACCGCCGCCAGGAAGGCATCGACGGCCCGTTGTTCATGGGCATGGATACCCATGCGCTGTCCGAACCGGCGTTCATCTCGGCGCTGGAAGTGCTGGCGGCCAATGGCATCGAGACGCGCATCGACGCCGGCTGCAGCGAAACCAACGGCGAGCCGGGCTACACACCGACCCCGGCGATTTCCAACGCGATCCTCAACTACAACCGCGGCCGCAGCAGCGGGCTGGCCGATGGCATCGTCATCACGCCGTCGCACAACCCACCGGGCGATGGCGGCTTCAAGTACAACGCCACCAATGGCGGCCCGGCCGATACCGGCGTGACCAAGTGGATTCAGGAACGCGCCAACGCACTGCTGGTCGCAGGTCTCGACGGCGTCAAGCGCATGGATTACCGCCAGGCACTGAAGGCGGCAACTACCCAGCGCTTCGATTTCATCGAGGCCTATGTCGGCGGGCTGGAACAGGTGATCGACCTCGACGCCATTCGCGGCTCGGGTCTGACGTTCGCCGTCGACCCGCTGGGCGGCGCCGGTGTGCACTACTGGCCGCGCATCGCCGAGCGCTTCGGTTTGCCGCTGGAGGTGCTGTCCACCGTGGTCGACCCGACCTTCCGCTTCATGCGCCTGGACTGGGACGGCAAGATCCGTATGGACTGCAGCTCGCCGCACGCCATGGCCGGGCTGATCGAGAACAAGGACCGCTTCGACGTGGCCTTTGCCTGCGACACCGACCACGACCGCCATGGCATCGTCACCCGCTCCGGCGGGCTGATGAACCCCAACCATTACCTGGCGGTGGCCATCGAATACCTGTTCACCCATCGCCCGGGCTGGAGCGCCGAGGCGGGCATCGGCAAGACACTGGTGTCCTCCTCGATGATCGACCGCGTCGCCGCCGGCATCGACCGCCGCCTGGTGGAAGTACCGGTGGGCTTCAAGTGGTTCGTCGACGGTTTGATGGATGGCAGCCTGGGCTTCGGCGGCGAGGAATCAGCCGGTGCTTCGTTCCTCGACAAGAAAGGCGGCGCCTGGTCCACCGACAAGGACGGGCTGATCCTTGGCCTGCTCGCCGCGGAGATCACTGCGGTGACCGGCAAGGACCCGAGCGAGCGTTACAAGGCGCTGACCGACCGCTTCGGCGCGCCGGTGTACCAGCGCATCGACGCCGCGGCCAACCGCGAGCAGAAGGCGCGCCTCGGCAAGCTCTCGGCTTCGCAAGTCAGCGCCAAGGAGCTGGCCGGCCAGCCGATCACGCGCATCCTCACCGAAGCACCGGGCAATGGCGCCGCCATCGGCGGGCTGAAGGTGGAGACCGAAAACGGCTGGTTCGCCGCACGGCCATCCGGCACCGAGGACGTCTACAAGATCTACGCGGAGAGCTTCGAAGGCGACGCGCACCTGGCGCGTATCCAGGCCGAAGCCAAAGCGCTGGTGGATTCGGTGCTGGCGGGCTGAAGGCAAGCCAATCCGCGTCCGCATTATTGGTGGGCTGAAGCCCACCCTACGAGGTCGGTGCAGCGCTGTAGGGTGGGCTGAAGCCCACCGATGACGCTACCAGGCCGGGCCTTTGGAAAACGCTCTACACTCGATGCGTCCTGTCATCCCGGAGTACAAGTCATGACGCTATCGCCTTTTCACCTCGCAATACCCGTATACGACCTCGCCGCCGCTCGTGCCTTCTACGGCGAGCTGTTCGGTTGCCCTGAAGGCCGTAGCAGTGAGCACTGGGTGGATTTCGATTTCTTTGGCCATTAACTGGTGATCCACGAGGCGCCGAAGATGGCCCATCAGGACGCGGCGCACAGCAACCCGGTGGACGGCCATGACGTACCGGTGCCGCATTTCGGCGTGGTGCTCGGCTGGGAAACCTGGGAAGCGCTAGCCGAGCGGCTGCAGTCGCGCGGCACGCGTTTCGTCATCGAACCCTACGTGCGTTTCCAGGGGCAGGTCGGCGAGCAGGCGACTATGTTTCTGCTCGACCCCTGCGGCAATGCACTGGAGTTCAAGGCGTTCAAGGACATGGGTCAGCTGTTCGCCAAGTGAGCGGGATCAGCCGCGCTCGGCGAGGTGCTGGTCCTTGAGCTTGACGTAGTTGCCGGCGGTGTAGCTGAAGAAGCTGCGCTCCTTGTCGGTCAGCGAGCGGGCCTGCTTTACCGGGCTGCCAACGTAGAGATAGCCGCTTTCCAGCGTCTTGCCCGGCGGCACCAGGCTGCCGGCGCCGATAATCACTTCATCCTCGACCACCGCGCCGTCCATCACGATTGAGCCCATGCCCACCAGAATGCGGCTGCCCAGGGTGCAGCCGTGCAGGGTGACCTTGTGGCCGACGGTCACTTCATCGCCGATGGTCAGCGGGAAGCCGTCCGGGTTGTACGGCCCGGCGTGCGTTATATGCAGCACGCTGCCGTCCTGAATGCTGCTGCGTGCGCCGACGCGGATACGGTGCATGTCGCCACGGATCACGGTGAGCGGCCAGACCGAGCTGTCGGCGCCGATCTCGACATCGCCGATGACCACGGCGGACTCGTCGACGAACACGCGCTCGCCCAGTTGCGGAATGCTGTTTTGGTAGCTGCGTATCGCCACGATAGAAACCTCTTTGGCTGCGGGAAGGGTCGATTGTAATTAAGATGGCCGACATTGCCGCTGCGGACCAATGCTGAGCAGCATGCCGCCTGCCGTGGTCAGAGTAACAACCGGCTGCTTGTCGGCGGCACGATTTGCCGCCCGGCGTTGAAAAACCGCTGCAGCGCGTCCATCTAGGACGTCTGCCTGCGCGCTGGCCTGTCCAGCCTCGCTCGAGTGAGCGGCCTGCAACCCTCTTCGTCACAAGGTGTCCCCCGTGAGCGCGAACAATCCCCTGCTGCAAGACTTCGACCTGCCGCCCTATTCCGAGATCCGTCCGGAGCACGTCGAGCCGGCCATCGATACCATCCTCGGCGACAACCGCGTGGCGATCCAGGAGCTGCTCAGCCGTCCGGCCGAGAGCCTCGACTGGCAAACCCTGGTGGTCGGCCTGGATGAGCTGAACGATCGTCTGGGCCGCGCCTGGGGGCCGGTCGGCCATCTGAACTCGGTGTGCAACAGCCCGGAACTGCGTACGGCCTATGAGGCCTGCCTGCCCAAGCTGTCGGCTTACTTCACCGAGCTGGGGCAGAACCGCGCGCTGTTCGAGGCCTATCAGGCGCTGGCCAATAACCCGCAGGCTGGCGCCTTCGAGGTGGCGCAGAAGACCATCCTCGATCATTCGCTGCGTGACTTCCGCTTGTCCGGCATCGACCTACCGCCGGTCGAGCAGCAACGCTTCGGCGCCATCCAGATGAAGCTCGCCGAACTCGGCAGCAAGTTCTCCAACCAGTTGCTGGACGCGACCCAGGGCTGGACCCGCCACGTCACCGACGAAGCGGTATTGGCCGGCATCACCGATTCAGCCAAGGCCCAGATGGCTGAGGCGGCCAAGGCCAAAGGCCTCGACGGCTGGCTGATCAGCTTGGAATTCCCCAGCTACTACGCGGTGATGACCTACGCCGACAACCGCAGCCTGCGCGAGGAGGTCTACGCCGCCTATTGCACCCGCGCCTCGGACCAGGGCCCGAATGCCGGGCAGTTCGACAACGGCCCGGTGATGGCGGAAATCCTCGAGCTGCGCCATGAACTGGCGCAATTGCTTGGCTACAGCAACTTCGCCGAGCTGTCGCTGGCAACCAAGATGGCCGAGTCCACCGAGCAGGTGCTGAGCTTCCTGCGTGATCTGGCGGTGCGCAGCAAGCCGTTCGCCGAGCGCGACCTGGCCGAGCTACGCGCCTTCGCTGCGGAGCAGGGCCTGAACGATCTGCAGAGCTGGGACCTCGGTTACTACGCCGAGAAGCTGCGCCAGCAGCGCTACAGCCTGAACCAGGAAGAACTGCGCGCCTACTTCCCGATCGACAAGGTGCTGTCCGGCTTGTTCAGCATCGTCCAGCGCCTGTACGGCATCGAGATTCACGAGCTGGAAGGCTTCGACGGCTGGCATCCCGAAGTGCGTCTGTTCGAGATCACCGAGAACGGTCAGCACGTCGGGCGTTTCTTCTTCGATCTGTACGCGCGGCCGAACAAGCGCGGCGGCGCCTGGATGGACGGCGCCCGCGACAAGCGCCGCACCGCCCTCGGCACCCTGCAGACGCCAGTGGCCAATCTGGTCTGCAACTTCACCCCGCCAGTCGGCGAGCGCCCGGCGCTGCTGACTCACGACGAGGTCACCACCCTGTTCCACGAATTCGGCCACGGCCTGCACCACCTGCTGACCCAGGTCGAGCATGCCGGCGCTTCGGGCATCAACGGCGTGGCGTGGGATGCCGTGGAGCTGCCGAGCCAGTTCATGGAGAACTGGTGCTGGGACCCCGAAGGCCTGGCGCACATCTCCGGCCACTACCAGACCGGTGAGCGTCTGCCGCAGGACAAACTGGACATGATGCTGGCGGCGAAGAACTTCCAGTCCGGCATGGTGATGGCGCGCCAGCTGGAGTTCTCGCTGTTCGACTTCGAACTGCACGCCACCCACGGCGATGGCCGCAGCGTGCTGGAAGTGCTCGAACACATCCGCGACGAGGTCTCGGTGATGCGACCACCGGCGTACAACCGTTTCCCCAACAGCTTCGCGCACATCTTCGCCGGCGGCTACGCGGCCGGTTACTACAGCTACAAGTGGGCCGAGGTGCTGTCGTCCGATGCCTTCTCGCGTTTCGAGGAAGAAGGCGTGTTCAATTCCGAGACCGGCCGTGCCTTCCGTAACGCCATCCTGGCCCGTGGAGGCTCGCAGGAGCCGATGGTACTGTTTGTCGATTTCCGAGGCCGCGAGCCGTCCATCGACGCCCTGCTCCGCCACCTCGGGCTGGTAGCGGAGGCCGCGGCATGAACGACGAAGTAACCCGGGTTACCACCAAGCGCTTCATCGCCGGGGCCGTGTGCCCGGCGTGCAGCGGCACCGACTGCATCAAGATGTGGGACGTCGACGGCGTGCCGCATCGCGAGTGCATCGACTGCGGCTACGCCGACACCCTCAATGCTCAAGGCCAGTCTGTGCCGATGGAGTTGGGCACGAGGGTCAACAAGGTCCAGCCCAAACCGGCCAATCCACAGGTGCAGTCGGTGCAGTTCTTCCCCAATCCGAAGCTGAAAAAGCCGGAGTAACCATCGTGCTGCACCTGACCTGCGGTGACCTGGCTGGCGATAGCGTGCAAGCGCTGCTGGCCAAGTGCGAATCCGGATTCCAGGTGCGAGTGCTGCGTGATGACCTGGCTGTAGGGCCGCTGAGCGACGTGGACCGCGCGCCCTGCGCCGCTCGTGCAGCGTTCTGGGAGCGAGTCTGGCCGGACGAGGTGTCACCGCGCCCGGCGTTCGCCAGTGATCTGGCCGCCGACGCCGTCTGGCTGGCCGAACTGCCCGGCCACGCCGTGGCCGTGACCGTCTGGCACGGCGACAGTGCATCCGAGCAGCTGCTGCTGGCACGGGTCGCCGCGGCGCTGCAGGGTTCTGCCTGCACACTGCACGAAGTGGCTTGCGGCACGGGCGACAGCAGCGTCAGCCAACGCAAGGCGGTGTCCATGCATTCGCCCGAAGCGTTGGCCGCGCTGTACAGGCCGCAGGCCGTTTCAGCATCGCGCCAAGCCGAGCTTGCTGCGGCCTGGCATCAGCAATGCGCCGACCCGCATGTTATTCGCCGCTGGCACGAGGGGATCTTCCAGGGCGAAGGCTATCGGACAATCGATGTGGCGCTCGAAGCAGCCAGCAAGAACGAGTACGCGCCGCTGGCACGTGCGATGGCTGAAGTCATGGGGCATTGCGATGGTTTCTTCGCCACCGACTTCTTCCTCTACTGGCGCGCCCGCGAGTTGGCCCTTGCTGGGCAGCTGGAATTACAGGGCGACCCCGTAGCCGGTTACCGCGACCTGCAGGTGCGTCGATCAGCACTAGCGCCAGGTGGGAATGGCCAGTAAGCCAAGTCCTGAAGGCAAAAACACACCACAGCGAGTCGCCTGTATCGCAGCCAAGACTCGGTCTCCGTCCCCTTCTACGAATAGCCTCCAGTGCTACTTCTGCATATACGCCAGCCGATAGCGCGGGGCTTCTGTGGCAGCGGTCCTGACCGCGCAAGCCTCAACACCGAGCCGCCCGCTCGCGGTTAACACTTGGCGCCCGGCAACTTCTATGAAGGGCAGCCATTGCCGCACGGCTGATAAAAAAGAACCCGCACTCGGCGGGTTCTTTTCTGCAACAAGCCGGGTCAGCTTTCGACCTTGGGCGTTGCCCGCCCCGGTTGCGGCGGCGAGGCGAACAGGCGCTTGAGCTTCATCGCCGGCGCTTCGATCAGGTGCCAGGACAGTGCCGCGAATATCACGGTCGGTACGAACGCAATCAACGTCAGGCCGAGCACGCCAACCTGCGGACCGAACAGGTAGATCGTCAGCTGCTGGAAGGGGAACGCGTAGATATACAGGCCGTAGGAGAAATCGCCGTATTTGCCGAAGCGCGAGACCAAGGGCAGCGGTGCGTAAGCCAGATAGAGCACCAGATACGGCAGCGCAACGAAATACACCAGCGGGCCGATAGCGGTGCGGAAGGTCGCGACCAGCGCAACGAACAACAGCGCCGCGATCCAGCCGCGCCACGGGATGTCGTCGCGATAGAGGAACAGCGCCGAGCCACTGTAGTAGAGCAGGCCCAGCTTGAAGATGTTCTTGATGAAATAGGACTCGATGCCGAGCTTGCCGAGCAGCCAGAAATGTCCGACGGCAAGCACGGCGATCGGCAGGAAGATCAACCGGCGCTTGAGGAAGCCGGTCAGCCCGAGAATCATCACGCCGATGTACATCAACACTTCCAGCGGCAGCGTCCACAGCGAGCCGTTGACCACGTCGGGGTAGGTGTTGCTGGTGAACACGCCAGGCAACTCGTAGCGCGTCACCAGCAAGATGTTCTGCAGGTAGGTCCAGGTGCCGTCGGCCTCCAGATAGCGGGTGAGGCTGAGCTGAGTCACCATCGGGCCAATGAAGAAAACCGTCAGCAGAACGGCGACGATCAGCGCTGGAAAGATGCGCAGCGCGCGCTTTAGCAGGAAGCTTTTCGGGCTGCTGCTGGCCAGCCAGGACGAGGCGATCAGGTAGCCGCTCATGACGAAGAAGATACCGACGGCAATCGAGCCGCCCTTTTCGTACCCCGTCAGCAGGGTTAGCGGCTCGTCTGCGCGGCGGCCGACCAATGGATAGCTGTGGGCGAATAGCACCAGAGCGGCGGCAAAGAAGCGCAGGAAATCGAAATTGTTTTCCCGGGCGTGGAAGGAACCGGTGGGATGCATGGTTTGCTCCTGGCTGACGGCAGTGGCTGAAACGCGGGAGAGCACGGGAAGCGTGCATGCCGGTACTGCCGGATCGGGCGTCTAGGCACCCGATCGTCCTTGTTATCTGCCGGCCGGCTCTATCTTCGGGCGCCGCTGGTCTGCCCAGCGATACCCAAACGCCCCCTTTTGTCCGAAGCAAAGCGCAAATGTTCCCCAGCGAACCGACGAGCGGTAGCGAGCGCCACCGATCAGCTGCGCTGGCGCGGAGTCAAAGCAGCGATTACTGTATATCCAGACAGTACTCAATTGATGATCCGACATGACCTTCCGCCTTGCCACACCACGCGGCCGCGGCACCGCAATCAATCCGGACAATCGCTTCGCCCCCACGCGCAGCGAGGCCTATGACGACGGTTGGGAGCAGGACGTGCCGCCGACCCGTGCCACCGAGGTACGCCGGGAAATCGCCAAGTCGGTACTGACGCGCAATCAGTCGCCGGATGTCGGTTTCGATCGCTCGGTGAATCCTTACCGCGGTTGCGAACATGGTTGTATCTACTGTTTCGCGCGACCGACGCACGCCTACTGGGACCTGTCGCCAGGCATCGATTTCGAAACGAAGCTGATCGCCAAGACCAACCTCGCCGAGCGGCTGGAAGCCGAACTGAGCAAGCCGGGGTATGTTCCGCAGCCCATCGCCCTGGGTGTGAACACTGATGCCTATCAGCCGTTGGAGCGCGAACAACGGCTGACGCGCCAGGCGCTGGAAATCCTGCTGCGCTTCAAGCATCCGGTGCACATCATCACCAAGGGCTCGCTGGTATTGCGCGACCTCGATCTGCTGGTGCCGCTGGCCGAGCAACGGCTGGTCAGCGTGTCGGTCAGCCTGACTACGCTGGACGACGAGCTGAAACGCATCATGGAGCCCCGCGCGGCCTCGCCGACGGCGCGTCTGCGGGTGTTGCGCACGCTGCATGACGCGGGCGTGCCGGTCAGCGTGATGTGCGCGCCGATGATTCCGATGATCAACGACATGGAGCTGGAGCGCATGCTCGAAGCCGCGCGCGAGGCCGGTGCACGCTCGGCTGGCTATGTGCTGCTGCGCCTGCCACATGAAGTCGCGACGCTGTTCGATGAGTGGCTGCAGGAGCATTTCCCACAGCGTGCCGCGCATGTCATGAGCCTGGTGCGGCAGTCGCGCGGTGGCAAGGATTACGACAGCCGCTTCGGCAGTCGCATGCGTGGCGAGGGCCAGTTTGCGCAGCTGCTGGCCCAGCGCTTCCAGCTGGCTTGCAAGCGTTTGGGCTACAACCGCCGGGATCAGAATTACGGCCTGGATTGCAGTCTTTTCGTTGTGCCGGGCTCGCAGATGTCACTGCTCTGACGTCGCTCGAGAGACGGCTGCGCCATCATTTTGGTAACCGGCGTCTCGTCAGAAATAGCCGTACTAGAGCGGTTCGTTCAGTTTCAGTTAAGTCTTGATGGCTAGCCTCGAGGCAAATGTGACCAGCCAGTCACGCAGACTGTGACCTGCCTGTGTGAGTGCTGGCATGCCCTTGCCCTGCCTCAGGAGACCGCCCATGCGTGAAATCTTCACTCCCCGCATCCAAGCCAACGACCCATCCGCACGCGGTGAAAGCGCCGACGAATCCTTCGCCCATCTGGTCGATGGCTTTCGCCGCTTCCGTACCGAGGTCTATCCCGAGCAGCAAGCCCTGTTCGCCAGTCTGGCCAAGGCCCAGCAGCCGCGTGCGATGTTCATTACCTGCGCTGACTCGCGCATCGTTCCCGAACTGATCACCCAAAGCTCGCCCGGCGACCTGTTCGTCACCCGCAATGTCGGCAATGTAGTGCCGCCCTACGGCCAGATGAACGGCGGCGTATCGAGCGCCATTGAGTACGCGGTGATGGCGCTCAACGTGCAGCACATCATCGTCTGCGGCCATTCCGATTGCGGCGCGATGAAAGCGGTGCTCGACCCCGGTGGGCTGCAACGGATGCCTACGGTGAAGGCTTGGCTTCGGCATTGCGAAGTGGCGCGCAGCCTGGTCGAGCAGAATTGCAGCTGCGCCGCGGGCGAAGCGCTGGGTGTGCTTACCGAGGAGAACGTGGTGGCCCAGCTCGACCATCTGCGCACTCATCCCTCGGTCGCCGCACGCCTCGCCGGCGGCCAGCTGTCGATTCACGGCTGGGTGTATTGCATCGAGACCAGCGAAATCCTCGCCTATGACGCAACGACGGGCCGCTTCGCGCCGCTGGATGGTGACGGCCCGCTTCCGGTGGCGACACCGGCGCCGCGCTATCTGCAGGCCTGAACCGCCAGCCGTCAGGCATTGGCTACCGCTACAGCGGGCGCCCCAGGAGCGTCCCCGCGTGAGGATTTCGAATGAATGCAGAAACGATCAAAGCAACGCTGCCGCGCGACCTGATGGCGTCGGTGGTGGTATTTCTGGTGGCCCTGCCGTTGTGCATGGGCATTGCTATCGCGTCGGGGCTACCGCCCGCAAAGGGCGTGATCACCGGTATTGTCGGAGGGCTGGTGGTCGGCTGGCTGGCCGGTGCGCCATTGCAAGTCAGCGGCCCGGCCGCCGGTCTCACGGTGTTGGTGTTCGAACTGGTGCAGCAACACGGCGTGGCCATGCTCGGGCCTATCCTGCTGCTGGCCGGCGCCCTGCAACTGCTGGCCGGACGGCTGAAACTGGGCTGCTGGTTCCGGGTGACCGCGCCGGCGGTCGTCTACGGCATGCTGGCCGGCATCGGCATTCTGATCGTGCTGTCGCAGCTGCACGTGATGATGGATGGGCAACCGGAAGCCTCCGGATTGGACAATCTTGGCGCCTTTCCCGCCGCGCTGTGGGGCGCGCTGCCGTTTTCCGGTAGCGGTAACGGATTGGCCGCCGCCTCCCTCGGGCTGCTGACCATTGCCTGCATGTGGGCATGGGATCGGCTGAAGCCGCAACGGCTGCGCCTGCTGCCAGGCGCGCTGCTCGGTGTCGCGGCGGCAACGCTGACGGGGCTGTGGCTTGGCCTCGATGTGCGACGTGTCGAAGTGCCGGATAACCTTGCCGATGCCATCAGCTGGCTGCGCCCAGCCGATCTGCTGGCGTTCGCCGACCCCAGCCTGCTGGTCGCAGCACTGGCCGTGGCGTTTATTGCCAGTGCCGAAACCCTGTTATCCGCTGCGGCGGTTGATCGCATGCACCAGGGGCCCCGCGCCGATTTCGACCGCGAACTCACCGCGCAAGGCATCGGCAACATGCTCTGCGGCGTGCTCGGCGCACTGCCGATGACCGGCGTGATCGTACGCAGTTCGGCCAACGTGCAGGCGGGTGCCCGTACACGACTGTCGGCCATGCTGCATGCGCTCTGGCTGCTGGCGGCGGTGGTTTTGCTCGCTACCCTGCTGGAGCAGATTCCGGTGGCCAGCCTTGCGGGTGTGCTGGTCTATACCGGGCTCAAGCTGATCGACCTCGACGCGCTGCGCCAGCTTGGCCGCTATGGGCGCATGGCGATGCTGATCCATGTCGCGACAGCACTGACCATCGTCGCCACTGACCTGCTGACCGGCGTGCTGGTGGGATTTGCCCTGACCCTGGCGCAACTGGCCTGGCAGGCATCGCGGCTGAAGGTCACGGTGGTGCAGGACGGCCGCCGGGTCGAACTGCGCATGCAGGGCGCGGCGACCTTTCTGAAGGTGCCACAGCTGGCCCGCGCGATGGAGGCCGTGCCGCAGGATGCTTGCCTGCATGTGCCGATGGCGCATCTGCGATACATCGACCATGCCTGCATGGAGTTGCTGGAGGAATGGCAGCGAGCCAACCAGGCCAGTGGCGCCCGGCTGATCATCGAGCCACACGCGCTAACGCGGCGGGTGGAAGGTCGTCGTCGACAGGCCGCGCATCTTGCCGCTGCGAACAACGGGAACTAATCAAGGCGCTCAACCCCCTCATCTTCCAGGCATGACTGCGCATAGCGTGCACGTTGCTGCCAGCGCACCTCGCAAAGCGGCGCGCTGGCAGCGTTTCTGGAGGATCGAATTGGACGTCTATATCAATCTGCTGCAATGGCCGGCCATGGTGGTCACTGTGATCGCCGCCTGGCTGATCGGCTCGCTGCAACCCGGCCGGCGTTTCGTCGGCT
Source organism: Stutzerimonas stutzeri (assembly GCF_038561965.1). Classification (NCBI taxonomy): domain Bacteria; kingdom Pseudomonadati; phylum Pseudomonadota; class Gammaproteobacteria; order Pseudomonadales; family Pseudomonadaceae; genus Stutzerimonas; species Stutzerimonas stutzeri. The sequence continues at coordinate 4,763,674 of NZ_CP139348.1, forward strand.
TCTGCTGTTTCCTGCTGAGCAACCTGCTCTGGGTGATCTGGGGCTGGCACGCCGAGGCCTGGGCGTTGATTACGCTGCAGGTCTGCCTGGCGCTGATGAACCTGCGCGGGGTGAAGAAGAACGATGCCCCCACACAGCCCGAGCCAGACACGCCCCGCGCTTAAATTGCGAGAGTGAGATCGCTGTCTATACTCCGAATCGTAGGCGTACCTGATTGAGTTCCGACTGCGCGTGCAAGCGTCCAGCTCATCCACGAAGGTTTCGTGGAAGCGCTGGGCAGAATCGGACTGATCGAAAACGTAGCTGGCATGACGGGAATGGTATCCCCGGCCAGCCGATTTTCGGCGGTGCGATGGCGGTCGGCGGGATAACAAGAATCATAAGGGGAACCCGCAATGTCTCGACATCCATGCATCTGGATGGGGCTTGGGCTTTCGGCAATATTCGGCCAGGCCCAGGCGGCCTGGGACGTAAACATGCGCTCCGGCGCCACCGACGTCAGTCGGTCGGTGTTCGATCTGCACATGGCGATTTTCTGGATCTGCGTGGTCATCGGCGTGCTGGTGTTCGGCGTGATGATCTATTCGATGATCGCGCACCGTCGCTCCAAGCGTCAGCACTCCGCTCACTTCCACGAGAACACCCGCGTCGAGGTGCTCTGGACGGTCATCCCGCTGTTGATTCTGGTGGGCATGGCGATTCCGGCGACGCGCACGCTGATCCACATCTACGACTCCAGCGAATCCGACGTCGACGTGCAGATCACTGGCTATCAGTGGAAGTGGCACTACAAGTATCTGGGCGAGGATGTGGAGTTCTTCAGCAACCTCACCACCCCGCGCGACCAGATCAACAACCAGGCGCCCAAGGGCGAGCACTACCTGCTGGAGGTGGACGAGCCGCTGGTGATCCCCGTCGGCGCCAAGGTGCGCTTTCTGATCACCGCGGCCGACGTCATCCACTCCTGGTGGGTGCCGGATCTGGCAGTGAAGAAGGATGCCATCCCCGGCTTCATCAACGAATCCTGGACCCGCGTCGAGCAGCCCGGCATCTACCGCGGCCAGTGCACCGAGCTGTGTGGGAAGGACCACGGCTTCATGCCAGTGGTGGTGGAGGTCAAGTCCGCCGAGGACTACGCCACCTGGCTCGGCGAGAAGAAGGCCGAAGCGGCCAAGCTGGCCGAGTTGACCAGTAAGGAATGGACCCTGGAAGAGCTCAACGAGCGCGGTCAGAAGGTCTACCAGACCGCCTGCGCCTCCTGCCACCAGGCTGGCGGTGAAGGCATTCCGCCGATGTTCCCGGCACTCAAGGGCTCGGCCATCGCTACCGGCGACATCGAAGCGCACATCAACATCGTGGTCAACGGCAAGCCGGGGACCGCGATGGCGGCCTTCGGCAAGCAGCTGTCGGAAGTCGATCTGGCCGCGGTCATCACCTACGAGCGCAACGCCTGGGGCAACAAGACCGACGACATGGTCACGCCGAAAGACGTGCTCGTTTTCAAACAGGCCGAAGAAGCCACCCAGTAAGAGGATTCGGTGATGAGTGCAGTGATCGACGACCATGGTCATGTCGGGCATGACCACCACCACGGCCCGGCCAAGGGGCTGTCGCGCTGGCTGCTGACCACCAACCACAAGGACATCGGCTCGATGTACCTGTGGTTCAGCTTCTGCGCCTTCCTGCTCGGCGGCTCGATGGCGATGGTGATCCGCGCCGAGCTGTTCCAGCCGGGACTGCAGATCGTGCAGCCGGAATTCTTCAACCAGATGACCACCATGCATGGCCTGATCATGGTGTTCGGCGCGGTGATGCCGGCCTTCGTCGGCCTGGCCAACTGGATGATCCCGCTGATGATCGGCGCGCCGGACATGGCCCTGCCACGGATGAACAACTTCAGCTTCTGGCTGCTACCGGCGGCCTTCGGTCTGCTGGTCAGCACGCTGTTCATGGAGGGCGGCGGGCCGAACTTCGGCTGGACCTTCTACGCGCCGCTATCGACGACCTATGCGCCGGAATCGGTGACCTTCTTCATTTTTGCCATCCACCTGATGGGCATCAGCTCGATCATGGGCGCGATCAATGTGATCGCCACCATTCTCAACCTGCGCGCGCCAGGCATGACGTTGATGAAGATGCCGCTGTTCGTCTGGACCTGGCTGATCACCGCGTTCCTGCTGATCGCGGTGATGCCGGTGCTGGCCGGCGTGGTGACCATGATGCTGATGGACATCCACTTCGGCACCAGCTTCTTCAGCGCGGCCGGCGGCGGCGACCCGGTGCTGTTCCAGCACGTGTTCTGGTTCTTCGGCCACCCCGAGGTGTACATCATGATCTTGCCGGCGTTCGGCGCGGTCAGTTCGATCATCCCGGCGTTCAGCCGCAAGCCGCTGTTCGGCTACACCTCGATGGTCTACGCGACCGGCGCCATCGCCTTTCTCTCGTTCATCGTCTGGGCACACCACATGTTCACCGTCGGCATCCCGCTGACCGGCGAGCTGTTCTTCATGTACGCGACCATGCTGATCGCGGTGCCGACCGGGGTGAAGGTGTTCAACTGGGTGTCGACCATGTGGCGCGGCTCGCTGACGTTCGAAGCGCCGATGCTGTTCGCCGTGGCCTTCGTCATCCTGTTCACCATCGGTGGCTTCTCCGGGCTGATGCTGGCCATCGCACCGGCGGACTTCCAGTACCACGACACCTACTTCGTGGTGGCCCACTTCCACTATGTGCTGGTGCCGGGGGCGATCTTCGGCATCTTCGCCTCGGCCTATTACTGGCTGCCGAAGTGGACCGGGCACATGTATGACGAGACGCTGGCCAAGCTGCATTTCTGGATGAGCTTCGTCGGCATGAACCTGGCGTTCTTCCCGATGCACTTCGTTGGTCTGGCCGGCATGCCGCGGCGCATCCCCGACTACAACATGATGTTCGCCAACTTCAACATGGTCTCCAGCGTCGGCGCCTTCATGTTTGGCGCCACCCAGCTCTTGTTCCTGTTCATCGTCATCAAGTGCATTCGCGGTGGCGCACCGGCCCCGGCCAAGCCCTGGGATGGCGCCGAAGGCCTGGAATGGAGCGTGCCGTCGCCGGCGCCGTACCACACCTTCCAGACGCCGCCGGACATGAGCGATGTGCACGAACACCGCAAGGGCACCGGCGGGGAGCTGACGCCGTGAGCATCTGGCCTATCCGGCAAGTGCCACTCCTGAGGCTCGCACCGGTGTCAGCTGGCAGCCTGGGCCAGGCAGGATTTAGCTTGAGCCGATCAGCATGTCTGAACGTTGGTGGCGGTGGGCTGAAGTCCACCCTACGGGGGTTTGCGCCTGCTTATAGGGTGGGCCGCGCGGCGTTCCGCCTCAGCCGACCAAGTCGCGGTAATTGGGTACCAAACGACAGGCACCCCGTTCGCCTGCCGAGGAGCCTGCTATGAGCACTGAGCTTCCCCTCCGCCGGCTGGTACTGCGGCTGACGCTGGTGGTATTCGCCATGTTCGGTTTCGGCTTTCTGCTGGTGCCAATCTACGACGTCATGTGCCAGGCCTTCGGTATCAACGGCAAGACGGCTGGCGCCTACACCGGCGTGCAGAGCGCCGATGAAGCGCGTGCGGTAAGGGTGCAGTTTCTCGCCACCAACGCTGCCGGGATGCGCTGGGAGTTCGGCCCGCAAGCCGATCAGATCAGCGTGCATCCGGGCGCCAGCCAGGAAATCCGCTTCGTCGCCTACAACCCGACGGACAAGCCGATGACAGCCCAGGCGATACCGAGCGTTTCGCCGTCGCGGGCAGCCGCCTACTTTCACAAGACCGAATGCTTCTGCTTCACCCAGCAGGTGTTGCAGCCGGGCGAACGCATCGAAATGCCGGTGCGCTTCATCGTCGATCGCGACCTGCCCGCCGACGTGCACAACCTGACCCTTGCCTACACGCTGTTCGACATCACGTCCCGCCAGCCCCCCGTCGCCGCCCTGCCGGCGACCGCGGCCAAGGAGAGTCTGCAATGAGCCAACAGACCACCCACGAGCAGTATTACGTTCCTGATCAAAGCAAATGGCCGATCATCGCCACCGTAGCCCTATTGGTGACCTTCTACGGCCTGGGCAGCTGGTTCAACGACCTCAAGGCCGGGCGCGACGAATCCAGCGGGCCGATGATCTTCTTCGTCGGGGCGTTGCTGATCGCCTACATGATGTTCGGCTGGTTCGGTGCGGTGGTGAAGGAAAGCCGCGCGGGGCTGTACAGCCCGCAAATGGACCGCTCGTTCCGCTGGGGCATGAGCTGGTTCATCTTCTCGGAAGTGATGTTCTTTCTCGCCTTCTTCGGCACGCTGTTCTACATCCGCTACTGGGCAGGGCCCTGGCTGGCCGGCGAAGGCGACAAGGGCGTCAGCAACATGCTCTGGCCCGGCTTCGAGTACAGCTGGCCGCTGCTGAATAACCCCGACCCCAAGCTCTACCCGGCGCCGGAAGGCACCATCAGCGCCTGGGGGTTGCCGCTGATCAACACCATTCTGCTGGTGACCTCCAGCTTCACCCTGACCTGGGCGCACCATGCGCTGCGCAAGAACAACCGCCAGCACTTGAAGATCGGCCTGGCGCTGACCGTACTGCTCGGCGTGGCGTTCCTGATCCTGCAGATCGAAGAATACATTCATGCCTATACCGAACTCGGATTGACCCTGGGCTCGGGCATCTACGGCGCGACTTTCTTCATGCTCACGGGCTTTCACGGTGCCCACGTGACGATGGGCGCGATCATTTTGACGGTGATGCTGGTGCGCATCCTGCGCGGGCACTTCAGCCCCGAGCAGCACTTCGGTTTCGAGGCGGCAGCCTGGTATTGGCATTTCGTCGATGTGGTCTGGATCGCGCTGTTCGTCTTCGTCTACGTGATCTAGCGAGGAGTTAGCAGGTTGTTGAAACGTTCGTGAGGCAGCAGCGCAAGCAAGGTGGCACGTGCACAACAGTCGAAAACGCGCCGCTTCCCGGCATGTCTCAACGCAGCGATGGCAGCGCAGGTCATTTCAACAGCCTGCTAGAAGCTGAAAGCCGGGCGTAGCTGGCCGGTATAAAAACCCCAGCCGATCAGCGCAACGGTCAGTGCGCTGAGGCTGACCCGGATGAACAGGGCCGTGACGACACGGGAGGTACGGCCCTCGTCTTTGACCAGAAAGAACATCCCACTGAACAGACTGACCAGCGTGGCCACTAACAACAGAACGATCGCCGCCTTGAGCATGAGCGATTCCACGACAGGGGTATTGGGGGTGGAGTATAGCCAGCCGTATCGACATATCAGGGCAACGGCCATGAGCGGCTTCAGGCCCGGGTGGCTGCCTACCCTGCTGGTTTTCACCATGCTGCCGGTGCTGGTGTGGCTGGGCTTCTGGCAACTGGAGCGCGGTGAGCTGAAACGCGACCTGCTGGAACGGCAGGAAGCACGCCAGCAGGCGGCACCACTGGCACCCAATGAAATCGAGCGGCTTAACGAGCCGGCCTTCGCCCGCGTCCATCTGCAGGGGCGCTTCGACGCCGAACACAGCTTCCTGCTCGACAGCCGCACCCGTGACGGACAGGTTGGCGTCGAGCTGCTGCAACCCTTTCATGACGAGCTCAGCGACCGCTGGGTAATGCTCAACCGTGGCTGGATACCCTGGCCGGACCGCCGCGTGCCGCCGGCTTTCGACACGCCGACGCAGCCACTGAAGCTCGCCGCCTGGGTCTACGTACCGCCGGGCAAGCCGTTCGTTTTCAGTCATCGCACAGCCGAGGGCTGGCCGCGCCTGATCAATCATGTCGACATCGAAGCGATGTGGCAGCAGGCCGACCGCGAAGGCGAGATCCACGAGCTACGCCTGGAACCCGGCCCGAGCGCGTACCGCGCCGATTGGGTGGTCACCAGCATGAGCCCGTCGCAACATCTGGGCTATGCCGCGCAGTGGTTCGCGCTGGCGGCCGCCCTGCTGGCGCTGTTCATCTACTTCGGCGTGCACCAGGCACGGGAGAAACACAGTGGAAACGATGAATCCGACCCTTGCCGGCCGTGAGCCGAAACGTGGCCGCGGCCGGCTGCAACTGCTGCTGATCATCGGCGTGGTATTGGGGCCGATGCTGTTGGCCTCGGCGATGTACCGCTTCGGTTTCTGGGTACCGCAAACCCGCAGCTATGACGGTGTACTGATCGCCAACGGCCAGGACCGCGCGGCTATCGGGGTGACCGCAGCCGACTCCGAACGGCGCTGGGAGCTATTGGTCACTGCCCCGCAAAGCTGCGAGGCGCAATGCCAGGAGCTGGTCTATCTGGCCCGCCAGATCAATATCGGCCTGGCCCGTGAAGCCGCCCGCGCCAGCCACGCCCTGGCCAGCGCGACGAACCTGGACGAGGCCTACGAACAGCGCCTGCGCCGCGAATACCCGCAATTGCAGCGCCACGCTCTCGACCCCAGCGTCTATGCCCGTAACCCCGACGCACCGGCAACGCCGCAGCTATGGATCGTCGACCCGCACGGCAATCTGGTGCTGCGCTATGACGCCGAAGCCGACGGCAAGGCGATTCTCGATGACCTGAAATACCTGCTGAAGATCTCGCAGATCGGCTGACGCACTCTGCCGTTTCGCTGCGGTCCCAAACTGGCCGCCCAAGGAGAAACCGATGGCCAAACCCGGATACCGCCTCGCCCTGATTGCCACTGCGTTGGCCGTGGTCGTCGTGCTGCTCGGCGCCTATACGCGGTTGACCCACGCCGGCCTCGGCTGCCCGGATTGGCCCGGTTGCTACGGTTTCCTCGCGGTGCCAATGAGCGAGCACAAGCAGAACATCGCCGCGCTGCGCTTTCCCGAGGCGCCGTTGGAGGTGGCCAAGGGCTGGAACGAGATGATCCATCGCTACTTCGCCGGCGCGCTGGGGCTGGTGATCCTGGCCATGGCAGCGCAGGCCTTGCGCCGCCGCAGCGAGCCCGGCCAGCCGCTTAAACTGCCACTGCTGCTGCTCGCCGTGGTAATCGCCCAGGCCATATTCGGCATGTGGACGGTAACCCTGCAGCTCTGGCCGCAGGTGGTCACCGCGCACCTGCTCGGCGGCTTCACGACCCTGAGCCTGCTGTTCCTGCTCTGCCTGCGGTTATCCGGCGCCTTTGCTCCGCTGCCGGTTGTCGATACCCGGCTGCGTACCTTTGCTGGTTTCGCCATGCTGGCGGTAATCATCCAGATTGCCCTCGGCGGCTGGGTCAGCAGCAACTATGCGGCCGTGGCCTGCACGGACTTCCCCACCTGCCACGGCGAATGGTGGCCGCGGATGGACTTCGCCAACGCCTTCAACCTGACCCATCACGACATCGGTCCCAATTACCTCGGCGGCCTGCTCTATGGCGAGGCGCGGACCGCCATTCATCTCACCCACCGGATCGGCGCGCTGTGCGTGACGCTGGTGTTGCTGCTGCTGGCCGCCATGCTCTGGCGTCGCGGCCTCGGCCGGCTGGCCGCCCTGCTCCTCGCCGCGCTGGCGCTGCAGGTCGGCCTCGGCATCAGCAACGTACTGCTCAATCTGCCGCTAGCGGTCGCGGTGGCGCACAACGGCGGCGGCGCCGCATTGCTGCTGGTGCTGGTGCTGGCCAATTACCGGTTGCGCCAACCCGCGCACGCCGCTCAGCACGCCACGCATTCGGCATCCATTTCGAACGAGACGGGCCGGCTCGACCTGCCCGGCGCATGACCACAAGGAGATCCCCCATGGCGACTCTACTCAGCGAACGCAGCGCCCAGGCCACCTGGCGCGATTACCTGGAGCTGACCAAGCCGAAGGTGGTGCTGCTGATGCTCATCACCTCGCTGGTGGGCATGTTCCTCGCCACCCGCGCCGGCGTGCCCTGGACGGTGCTGCTGTTCGGCAACCTGGGCATCGCGCTGTGTGCCGGTGGTGCCGCCGCGGTTAACCACGTGGTCGACCGGCAGATCGATTCGGTGATGGCACGCACGCACAAGCGCCCGCTGGCTGAAGGCCGCGTGTCACCCACGGCAGCGCTGACCTTCGCCTTCATCCTGGGCGTCAGCGGGCTGGCCCTGCTGCTGGCCTTCACCAATGCCCTCGCCGCCTGGCTGACGCTGGCCTCGCTGATCGGTTACGCGGTGATCTACACCGGCTTTCTCAAACGCGCCACGCCGCAAAATATTGTCATCGGCGGCCTCGCCGGCGCTGCTCCGCCGCTGCTCGGATGGGTCGCGGTAACCGGCCAGGTGACCGCCGAACCGCTGCTGCTGGTGCTGATCATCTTCGCCTGGACGCCGCCGCACTTTTGGGCGCTGGCGATTCACCGCAAGGACGAATACGCCAAGGTGAACGTGCCGATGCTGCCGGTGACCCACGGCGTGCACTACACCAAGGTGCACATCCTGCTCTACACCGTCGTGCTGCTGGCAGTCAGCTTCATGCCGTTCGCCATCCACATGAGCGGCCCGCTGTACCTCGCCGCGGCAGCGGTTCTGGGTGCGCGCTTCCTCTACTGGGCCATTGCGCTATACCGCGACAGCCGGCCGCATGCGGCGATCAAGACGTTCAAATTCAGTATCTGGTACCTGTTCGCGCTGTTCATCGCGCTGCTGGTTGATCATTATCTGCTGCTCGATTTCTAGATAGCTGCCCTAAGGACGTTCATGACCCGCATCCAGAAAACCGTCTTCATCCTCGTTGCGCTGATCGCGCTGGTCGTCGGGTTGACGGTTTACAAGGTGCTCAACAGCCAGCGTCAGCTCGACCCCACCCAGCTGCTCGACGCCGGCATCGTTCTGCTACCACAGAGCCGCACGGTGCCGGCGCTGAGCCTGACCAATCAGGACGGCGAAGCGGTGAAGCTGGACGAACTTGGGGGGCAATGGACGCTGCTGTTCTTCGGCTACACCTTCTGCCCGGACATCTGCCCGACGACGCTGGCCGAGCTGCGCCAACTCAATGGCATGCTGCCGGAGGCGGTGCGCGAGCAACTGCACATCATCCTGGTCAGCGTCGACCCGAACCGCGACACGCCGGCCCAGCTCAAGGAATATCTCGGCTACTTCAACGCCGGGTTTCAGGGTCTGACCGGCCCGCTGGACGATATCCAGACGCTGGCCAACGGTGTCGGCATCCCCTTCATCCCCGGCGACACCAGCAAGGAGAACTACACCGTCGACCACAGCGGCAATCTGGTCCTCATCGGCCCGGACGGTCGCCAGCAGGGCTTTGTCCGCTCGCCATTGCGGGTGCAGAAGCTGGCTGAGCAACTACCTGAGCTGGTCAACCGGGCGCAGTGAGGCCGCGAGCTCGCCGGCATGGCTCGCTTCATCTGCATGTATAGACGACACCTGGCACTGGGCTTAACCGCCCGCCCCCTCGCCCCTTTGGGGAGCGGGCTGAGGTGAGGGGATGATCCTCGATTCGCCTCATACCATCATGGCTCGCCGACCGGATCACCCGAGGCCGCACTTCCTCTGCGCGGTTCACGCAGCGCCGCGCTGATGCGCGCCCGGCGCTTGCGCCACCAGATCACCACGCCGGTCACCGACAGCACCGCAATCGCCACGCCCAGCAACGCAATCAGGATGCGCCCCGGCAGGCCGAGGATGCGTCCGCCGTGGATCGCCGGTTGCAGCAGGTGGAACTGCTGACCCAGCGTGCCCTGACCGGGAATCTCCTGGCCGAGCAGACGCCCATCGGTACCATGGAAGAACAGCCAGGCGTTGCCCTGGTTGCTGTCGTGCTCGCCGAAACCGGCGCCGTAGAAGTTGTATTCGAAGCTGTAGTACAGCTCGGTGATCGCCTCGGTCAGGCCGAGCTCGGCGGCGTGCTGCATGGCGTAGTCGTAGGCTTGATGGAAGTCGTAGGCGGTTGTGCCCAGCTGCTCCGCCTGCATCCGCCCGCGGGCTTCGTAGACGCTCGGCTCCACCGGGGAGAACAGCGAAACCACGGGCTTGAACACCTGCTCCGGCAGGTTCATCGCCACGCTGCTAACGGCCACCGGCACCAGCAGCAGCCATAGCCACAGGCCACCGGCACGATGCACGTCATGATTCATCCGCTGACGCTTGATCTTCCAGGCCGTCCACCACTTGCTGAAAAACGGCCGCCCACGGGGAAAGGTCAGCACGAGCGAGACGAAGCAGTCGATCACCCAGGCGATCGCCACGATACCCATCAGCCACAGCCCCCAGTTGCCCGGCAGCGACAGGTTGTAGTGGAACTCGAGGATGAACGGCACGAAGTTCTTGCGCGAGAAACAGCATTCGCCCCAGTAACGCGTGCCCACGGGCTCGCCGCTTACCACGTCGAGATAATGCACTACGGCGCGCTCAGCGAAGGGTTTGCCGGTAGCCGGATCATTGCGCGGCACCAGCGCCATCAACGCGGCGTGACCCGGCTCGCTGGGAAACTCCATGTACCAGACCTGCATGCGCGGGTTGGCCTGCTCGACCCGCTCGACCAACGTCCCTGGCGCCAGCACTGGCCCCTCGCTGGTGGTGTGGTAGAACTCCGGATTGAGCCACTCGTCCAGCTCGTGGTGGAAGGCCAAGATGCTGCCGGTTATGCCGGCAAGAAACAGGAATACCGCGGTGGCCAGGCCGATGTAGCGGTGCACAAGCACGAGAATTGATCGCATCGTCGGTTGTCCGTCTTTCAGAAAGCACAAAGCCGCCGGCCTGTCAGGGCCGGCGGCTGGTTTATTGATCAGAACTGATGCGTGATGGTCGCCACGACATTGCGCTCCGCACCTAGGTAGCACGAGGACGCGTTGTAGCAGGACGCCACATAGTACTCATCGGTCAGGTTGTTGGCGTTGAGGCGTACGGATGTGCCTTTCAGCCCGACTCGACCGAGGTCATAGCCGATGGAGGCGTCGAACAGTGTGTAGGACGGCACTTTGAAATCATGCGCATCGTTGCCCCAGCTGTAACCGACATAACGCGCGCCAGCACCAATGTTCAAACCCGCCAACAGCTCATCGGCGAAATTGTAGTCAGCCCACAGGCTCGCCATGCGCTCCGGTGTTTGATATGGGGTGTTGCCTTTTGCGTCAACAACCCCACCCGCCGAGTTATAGGCGTAATAACTCTTGCTGTACTCCACATCGTTAAGCGTGACGCTGCCGAGCAAACGCAGATTTTGCGTTACGCTTACCCGAGCCTCAAGCTCAACTCCTCGCGACTTCACACCGCCGACGCCTTTATAGAAGTTATCAGTGACTAGACTGTTCTCCTTGGCGAATAGATTCTCCATGTCGATCGTGAAGAATGACAGGGTATACAGGTCGTCACTGCCGACCGGCTGGTACTTCACGCCGGTCTCCCACTGCTTGCCAGTAGTCGGCTCCAGTATTTGAGCGCCACTGGAATAGTTGGACGTCGGATTGAAAGAAGTCGAATAACTCAGGTAGGGGGAAATGCCGTTTTCAAACGCATAGAGCACTCCGACATGGCCGCTAAGCTTCTCGCCCTGATTTGCATCCTTGCCGCGAACCGCATCATCGATCGAGACGTCATACCAGTCTTGGCGTAGGCCTAACGAAAGATTCCAACTGCCCAGTTCAATCAGGTCTTGTACATATAGTCCGGCCTGCTTCTGTCGACGTAATGCATTACTACTGACAGCGAGGTCGGACAACGCGTTATCTGGGTAAATTGGGTTAGCGATGTCCAGTGGGCTTACCGAAGTGAAATCAAATTCATCAAGTGTTTTGTTCTTGGTGTACTGATAATCCAGACCGAACACGACAGTATGAAGTGCTGAGCCAGTGGCAAACTCCGATTGCAGCATGTTATCTACTATCCATGCATGCAAACTTTCCTCGCCACCACTGAAACCGCGATATAGCAGGTCGCTCGTGGCGCCGTAATAACCACTCTGCCAGACCTGACTGTTTTCAACTTCCGCATCCAGATAACGGACATTCTGCCGCGCACTCCATACATCGTTGAATCGGTGCTGGAACTCGTAGCCAACCATGGTCTGCGTACGCTTGAACTCTTCAATATCCGGATCGCCTTCGAAGAAACTACCGGATAAGCGACGGCCGTTACGTTTATCCAACGTTCCGGAAGCCGGCAGACTTCCGTGATACCCACCGTTGGGGTCGCGCTGAAGATAGGCATAGAGATTGAGACTGGTGTCTTCACTGAGGTTCAGCGTCAGACTAGGCATAAGCGTGTAGCGGGTTTCTTCGACATAGTCGACTTGGCTATCAGCGTCTTTCGCCACACCGACTACGCGATAGGCAATATTTTCATTCAGTGGTCCGGTGACATCGAAGCCGAGGCTCTTATAGTCGTTGCTGCCGTAAGTCAGATCGATGCGAGCGGCATCGGTGAACTGCGGCCGCTTGGTCGTCAGCGACGCCAACCCACCGGGATTGCTGCGGCCATACAGAACCGAAGACGGCCCCTTGAGCACGTCGATACGCTCGATGAAATAAGGATCAATCTGCAAGCTGCTGTATGAGCCAGGATCACCCATGGACTTCAAGCCGTCGATGATGATGTTGTCGACCGAACCATCATTAATCCCGCGCATCGCCAAGTAGTCGTAGCGTCGCGTGTTGCCATAGGGGTTGCTGAGTACGCCCGGGGTGTAACGCACAGCTTCAGCAACGGTCATCGAACCCTGCTTGTCGATCTGCTCGCGCGTTACCACGGAAACGCTTTGCGAGGTGCGCACCAACGGCATACTGGTCTTGGTCGCCACGCTGCTATGCGTGGCGTTATAGCCCTCCATCGAGCCCAGCGCGTTGCCCAGGGCGAAGCCTTCTACGGTCATCGGTTGCAACTCGACGGCGCCGGTCTGCGCCGTGCGGCGCGCCAGCGAGTAGTTGCCTTGGCCGTCGCGTACGGTCTGCAGGCCGCTGCCCTGCAGCAGCGCGGCGAAACCATCGTCAACGCCGTACTGCCCCTGCAACCCGTTCGATTGCAGGCCTTGCAGCAGGCTGCCGTCCACCGAGAGCAACACCCCCGCCTCGCCGGCGAAGCGGCTAAGCGCGCTGGATAGCGGGCCGGCGGGGATGTCGTAGCTGCGTACCGTCTGCTGGGTCGCAGACTGAGCCAGAGCAACGCCAGGCACGACGCTAGCCAGCGGCAAACACAGCAGCGCGGCACGAATGCCGAGCGCCAGGGCGCGGGAGCGATTGGGAATGAACGGCAAGGCGGTCGAGCGCATGGGTGTTCCTGTTCGAGTGACGGATTTAGCCCTATGCCCGACCAGATTCAAGAAAGGGAACTGCGGATGCGAATATTTTTTATTCGCGTCCGTATTGCGTCATGCATCGACTCGCTTCGCGGCAGGTTCGAGGCTGACCCACCAGGCCATGCGCCGCTCGATGCGCACCGGCAAGGTCGCCGCCAGGGCCTCCAGGACACGTTCGGTGTCGCCCAGGGGAAAGGCTCCGACTACGCGCAGATCGGCGATCCGCGGGTCACAACCGAGGTAGCCGTGGCGATAACGCGACAGCTCAGCGAGAAAGTCTTCCAGGCGCTGGTTGTCGGCCAGCAATACGCCGCTGGCCCAGGCTTGATGCTCGGCCCGGGCTGCCGTCAGCGGGGCGACATGACGGCTGCCGAAGTCGGTCTGCTGGCCGGCACTCACGCGGGTGGTAGCAAAGCCATCGAGCTGGATATCCACCACGCCAGTGAACACGCTCAGGCGGGTCCTGCCGTCCTCCTGGCGCAGCGAGAAGCGCGCTGCCTGCTCGCTGCGCACACGCCCTTCGCGGCTATTAAGCAGCAGCGGTCGCGCACGCTGGCTGGCGGGGGCATCAATCAGCAGCTCGCCGCGGTAAAGCGCCAACGACCGCGCGTTCGCGTCAAAGGCAATATCAACCGCCGTATCGGTATTGAGCCAAAGGTGCGAGCCATCAGCCAGACGTAGATCGCGCACTTCGCCGACCGCGGTGCGTTCATCCGCGGACCACTGTCGCCACGGCAGCGAGCCGCCAGCCAGACTGAGCGCAGCGCCGCCACAAAGCACGGATAGCACTTTCAGTGCCTGCCGCCGGCTCGGCTGGTGGCCGTGCAGCATGACCCCAGCAGTTCGCCCGACGGCATCGCTTGCCAACGGCTGGAACTGGCCACTGATGCGCTCGACTCTGGCCCAGGCCTGGGCATGCTCCGGCCGCTGCAGCCACGCAGCCCAGGCATCCCGCTCACCAGCGCTGGCCGAACCGGACTGCAGCACAGCAAACCATTTCGCTGCTTCCTGCAGCACGCGGTAGTCGATGCCCATCAGTCCTCCGCTACCAGCATCAAGCAATGCAACATCGCTTGCGCCATGTACTTCTTAACCATGCGTTCGGACACGCCGAGTTCGACGGCAATTGCGGCATAGGTCATGCCCTGCAGCTGGGACATGAGAAAAGCGCTGCGGACCTTGGCCGGCAGCTGGGCCAGCATGGCGTCGATCTGCAGCAGGGTTTCGACGATCAGCGCCTGCGACTCCGGCGACGGCGCCACCGGCTCGGGCTGCAGCGCCAGCGCGTCGAGATAGGCCTGCTCGATCTGCCGACGCCGCCAGTGGTTGATCAACAAGCCTTTGGCGATGGTATGCAGATACGCTCGGGGCTCGCGGATGGCGCTCATGTCCGCGTCCTTGGTCATTACCCGCACGAAAGTATCCTGTGCAAGGTCGGCGGCCCGCTGATTGCAGCCCAGCTGGCGCCGCAGCCAGCCGTTCAGCCAGCCGTGATGATCGCTGTAGAGCCGATGCAGCATCTGCTGCCGAACCATACCTTCAGTGGCCATGCCGCCTCCCGTGAGCGCTGCAGGCTTTAATGCTAACGCTTCTCAACAACATAAATCCACGAACAATCGCTGCAGCTGATCGACCAGATGATCGGCCGCGATCCTGGCGCCGCGTTGCCGAAGCTCGGCTAGGCTTGAAGAAACCAACGATTGCCGGAGAAAGCACCATGACATACCTGCCCCGCCTGGCCGTTCTTGCGGCCCTGTCACTGACCCTGCTGCCCGCCCACGCACAGAAGATCCTGCCCGGCCTCTGGGAATTCAGCAGCGGCGACATTCAGGTGGATGGACAGCAGATGCCGGGCATGGACGCGATGCTGGCGCAGATGCAGAACCTGCCTGCCGATCAGCGCCGGATGATGGAAGAGATGCTGGCGGCACAGGGCGTACAGCTGGGCAGCAAGGGCGTGCAGATCTGCCTGAGCAAGGCACAGGTCGAGGCGGACGAACTGCCCTTCCAGGACGACCCGGCCTGTACCCAGGAAATCACCGAGCGCAGCGACAAGATGTGGAAGTTCCGCTTCGAATGCCCCGACGCTCGCGGCCAGGGTGAGACGCGCTTTGTCAGCAACAAGGAATTCGTCAGTACCGTGAGCAGTGAATACCGTCAGGGCACCGAGACCGGAAGCTCACGGATCGAATCCCATGCGCGGTGGGTCGCCGAGGACTGCGGCACGCTGAAGCCGGCACGCTGAGCGCCGATGGGCCTAGGTTCCACGTGAAACCCCCATGGATACTGGGGTTGAGCTATTGGTCCGCCCATGCGCCCTGGCTGTTCTGCTCGCATGCTGGCTGGAGAAAACGCGCGTCGCTAGCGACGCCGTAGTAATGGATGTCCTGGCGATAGGGCATGTTTGAAACCTGGGCATTGCGGCAGATGCCGAACGCGCCATCCGGGCACTGCTCGACGAACTCCACCTTGACCTCGTGATCCTTCAGCTGCGGCTGACAGAAGCCGCTGCGAAACAGCTCGGCGGGAATATTGATATTCGCCTGACACAGCGTCACTTCTACCCTGTCGTCGTGGCTGTGAATGACGCAGGCCTCGGCCATGACGTCGCCAGTAACGAGCGCGCCGCAAACGGCTGTCAGCAAGAACGGTAACCGCACGATTTCATCCCTCTTCCAATCGCGGCGACTTTATCACGGGCAGGCTTTTTTCCTTCCAGCCGCAACGCAAAATGCGCACCATAGCCGCCATGCTCGAACATATCCCGACCCATCTCATCGCCGGCCCGCTGGGCGCCGGCAAAACCAGCCTGATCCGTGAGCTGCTCAGCCAGAAGCCGGCTGACGAGCGCTGGGCGGTGCTGATCAACGAATTCGGTCAGATCGGCCTGGACGCCGCGCTGCTGAGTACCGGCGAAGACGGCGTTACCCTGGCCGAAATCCCCGGCGGCTGCCTGTGCTGCGTCAACGGTGTGCCATTCCAGGTTGGGCTTGCCCGGCTGCTGCGGCAGGCAAAACCGGATCGATTACTGATCGAACCCTCCGGCCTGGGGCATCCGGCCGAGCTGCTGCGCCAGCTCGGGCAGGCACCGTGGCTCACGGTGCTGGCCGTTCAGCCGACCGTGCTGGTGCTGGATGCCGATGCCCTGCGCCGCGGCCAGGCGCTACCCGATAGCCAACAACATGCATTGGCTGACGCCGGTCTGTTGCTGATGAACAAGAGCGAATCGCTCGACGAAACAACGCGCAAAGAACTGACTGAAAAACTGCCGCAACGCCCGCTGTTCTGGACCAGCCAAGGCCGGCTGCCCATCGACAAGCTGCCGGGAATCGACGCGCGAGCCAGCGAGCAATCGCAGGTAGCCACGCTGCCGACGGGCCCGGCAACGCTGCCGCATATCTGGCTCGACCCCACCCAGCCGATCTGCCAGGTGCAGGCGACACCGGATAACTGGAGCATCGGCTGGCGCTGGCACCCGAGCCAGCGTTTCGATCTCGACCAGCTTGCGCAATGGCTGTCGCGCTGGCCCTGGCTTCGCGCCAAGCTGGTCGTCCATGGCCGCAGCGGCTGGCAGTCGGCCAATGCGCTGGACGGCCAGGCCCTGACGTTCAAAAGCAGCGAGTGGCGCAGAGATTCGAGGTTTGAGCTGATCTTCAGCGAGCCTCAGCCACAGGCCGAGCTGGAACGCGCCATGGAAGGCTGTCGTATCCGCGATTGAGCGCTCAGTCGCCTGGGCGGCGCCAGTCGTCCAGCTGGATCACCCGTCCCGGCTCCTCCTTGGGCTGGAATGGATGAGCGGCCAGTTCGATACGACCGACCTGCGCACCGAACATGACAATGGTGCCCGGATGGCGCTGCTCACCGGTGACGGTGAACTCGAAACCGTAGATGCGCGCGAGCCGGCGCTGGCCACGCGCATCGGCCAGCAATGTCAGTTTGCGAAAGGCGACATTGCCGTCGAGCAGCTCGACATCGACCTTCTTGCAGTGCCGACGTACCGCCAGCAGGGCACGCTCGCGTATGCCATGGGAGTGCCACAGCCAGGCGCCGGCCGCTGCCAGCAGCATGAACAGGAAAAGATTGCTCAGAGTCAGCATGGGATTTCGGAAAGTGACCGGCGGGCGCACAGCTTAGCAGGCGGTCGCCGAGCTGCCGTGCCGATGCTGACGTTCATCCGCCTCAGCTTTCCAGCCAGACGTCGCGAGCCCAATGCCAGACCGACTCCCAGGTTTCCTCGGTCAGCTCGGTCTCGTCGCCGCTCCACAGCGTGACCTCGCCGTCCAGATCGACCACGTAGTAGTCACGGCCGTCCTGGCAGATCGGGATGAGATCGCGCGGCACACCGGCGTCCCAAGCGTTGGCGGCAACTTCCGGCAGGTAGGTATGCGACTGCGGGTCGGTGGCGGTGACCGGCTCCAGGCGCCCGTAAATCACATCGCTGACCTCAAGCAAGAACTCACGCAAGCCGAACGGCAGATTGATCAACAGCTGCTCTTCGATCTCCACCAGCAGATCGTCGGTTGGCAGCTCTAGCGGCACCGGTACCGGCTCGTTGAGTTCGCGCAGCTGTTCGATAACTTCTTCCACACCCACCTCCTGTCGTATGCCCCCAGGCAAGGCCCCGTTTATACAGTCCGCTGGATTGGCGAGCCAGTTCTGTCGCGTTAAAGTGCATAGCCAAGCAAAACACTCGGTTAAGACTTTCCCTGCAACCCGCACGATCAATCTGCACAATCGCAGACGTTAGGTAGCAACTTGCATTGGTGCCTGCCCGTCATATCCGGTCCGTACCGGCCTGAACAAGGACACGCAATGACCACTACCGAAGCCTCGGACCTGCGCCAGGCCATCGACCGATGCGCTGACGAACCCATCCATATTCCCGGCAGCATCCAGCCCCACGGTTTTCTGCTGGTGGTCAGCGAGCCCGAACTGCGCGTGCAGCAGGCCAGTGAGAACATCCGGCATTGGCTCGGGATCGACGCCCAGTCACTGCTCGGCCAGCCGCTTTCCACCCTGCTACCGACGCCGCGTATCGAGGCCGGCCTGAAAGTGCTGACGGACGATGACCACAACCCGTTCCACCTGAGCGATGTGAACTTCCGCCTCGAGGGTTCGGCCGATCAGACCTTCGCCTTGCTCGGGCATCGCCACGGCGGCCGCCTGATCCTCGAGTTTGAGCGCGCCGACAACGCACATCAGGCCTACGATGAGCTGTATCCGTTGATGCGCACCTTTGTCGTTCAACTGCAGGAGACGCGCGAACTCGAAGCG
This sequence comes from Stutzerimonas stutzeri, assembly GCF_038561965.1. Lineage (NCBI taxonomy): Bacteria > Pseudomonadati > Pseudomonadota > Gammaproteobacteria > Pseudomonadales > Pseudomonadaceae > Stutzerimonas > Stutzerimonas stutzeri. The sequence goes on from NZ_CP139348.1 coordinate 4,782,146, forward strand.
CTGTGCCACCTGGCAGTCCGAGAGGTCAAGCGCATCACTGGCTTCGGCCGCGTCAAGGCGTACCGTTTCGACGCCGAGGACAACGGGCTGGTGCTGGCGGAGGTCGCCGATCCCGGTTACCCGAGCTACCTGGGGCTGTGCTTTCCTGCAGCAGACATTCCGCAACAGGCGCGCCGCCTGTATCGGGAAAACCTGATCCGCGTGATTCAGGATGCCAACTACACGCCCTCGCCTCTGGTGCCGGCACTCGATCCGAATTCGCGTGCGCCGCTGGACCTGAGCTTCGCCGCGCTGCGCAGCGTATCGCCGGTTCATCTGCAGTACATGCGCAACATGGGCACGCTGGCGTCGATGTCGATCTCCATCGTCATCCGCGACCGGCTGTGGGGGCTGATCTCCTGCCATGACGCCGAACCTCGCGCGGTCAGCTACCAAACCCGTACCGCCTGCGAGCTGCTCGGGCGCATCCTCTCGCTGCAGATCGAGGCACGGGAAACGGAAGCCCTGTCACAGCGCAAGCTGGGATTGCGCCAGCAGATCGTGCATCTGCTTTCGGCCATGGCCGACCGTGACAGCGTGGTCGCGGGCTTTCGCCACCTGCCCGAAGTCGTGCTGGGCTTCGCTGCTGCTGACGGCGCTGCGATCATTTCTGCGGACAAATGCGAAACCGTCGGCACGACACCCGACAACGAGCAGATCCTGCAGCTGACGCGCTGGTTGGGCGAACGGCGCGACCAATTGATTTTCCATAGCGACTGCATCAGTCGTGACATCCCAGACATGCCGGCCTTGGCCGAGCAGAGCGCCGGGATCATGGCCATCTCCATCTCCCGTCTGCACGCGCATTACCTGATCTGGTTCCGCCGCGAGCAAATCAAGACCGTCAACTGGGCCGGCCAGCCGGAGAAGCGCATCGACCGCGAAAGCGGCGCGCTCAGCCCGCGGCACAGCTTCGAGCAGTGGCAGGAAACCTTGCGTGGCTATGCGCAACCCTGGGATCAGGTGGTGATCGAAGGCGCGCTGGAACTGCGTAACGCCGTGCTCGGCATCGTCCTGCGCAAGGCCGAGGAAATGGCCCAGCTGGCCGGCGAGCTGCGCGCCAGCAACAAGGAACTGGAGGCGTTCTCCTACAGCGTTTCCCACGACCTGCGCGCGCCGCTGCGGCATATCGCTGGCTATACCGAACTGCTCAGCGAAACCGAAGGAGGCCAGCTGAGCGAGCGCGGCGTGCGTTTTCTCGACAACATCGCCGACGCGGCACGCTTCGCCGGCACCCTGGTGGACAACCTGCTGAGTTTTTCGCAGATGGGCCGTTCGGCTTTGCGTCTGTCGGATGTCGATCTCGCTGCCCTGGTCGCCTCGATTCGTGAGGAGCTGGCGCCTGACTGTGAGGGCCGTCAGATCGAATGGCACCTGTTGCCGATGCCGATCGTCGTGGCCGATGCAGCCTTCATACACATGGTGTTGCGCAATCTCATCGACAACGCGGTCAAGTACAGCCGCACCCGCGATGTGGCCGTGATCGAGGTGGGCGCCGAGCAACGCTCCGGCGAGGTCGTGGTCTACGTGCGCGACAACGGCGTCGGCTTCGACATGCAGTACGCCGGCAAGCTGTTCGGCGTATTCCAGCGGCTGCATCGCATGGAAGAGTTCGAAGGCACCGGTATCGGCCTGGCAAGCGTGCGCCGAATCATCGAGCGTCACGATGGCCAGGTCTGGGCTGAAGGCCAGCTGGACAAGGGCTCCACCTTCTATTTCTCGCTACCTAAACTGACCTATACGTCGTCCCTTCCGGACCGAGACATTTGAATGCTGAAACCGATACTGCTGGTTGAAGACAATCCCCACGACCTGGAACTCACGCTGATCGCGCTGGAGCGCAGCCAGCTGGCCAATGAAGTGGTGATCATGCGTGACGGCGCCGAAGCGCTGGATTATCTGTTGCGCACCGGCACCTATGCCGAGCGGGCCGATGGCAATCCAGCGGTATTGTTGCTCGACCTCAAACTGCCCAAGGTCGACGGGCTGGAAGTGCTCAAAACGGTACGCGACACCGCCGAGCTGCGCAGCATTCCGGTGGTCATGCTGACCTCATCGCGGGAAGAACCCGACTTGATGAAAGCCTACGAACTCGGGGTGAACGCTTACGTGGTCAAACCGGTCGAATTCAAGGATTTTGTCGCTGCAATTTCCGACCTCGGGATTTTCTGGGCGGTGCTCAACGAGCCGCCACCTGGTTCCCTGCGACTCAAGCGCGTACGCAGCAAAGAAGAAAAGCACTGAACGAGCCTCTGCCCGTCACCGTCTGGCGGGCCGTTACGACTCCTGCATCCTCGACTGGATAGATATGCCAGCGTCAAAGAACATCAGCGTCCTGTTCATCGAGGACAGCCCGCACGACGCGGAACTGGCCCAGCTGGCTCTGGAGCGCAGTGGCTACACGTTGCATACCGAACTGGTCTACAGCCACGCCGGTGTCGTGGAAGCACTGCAGCGACGATCGTTCGATCTGATTCTGGCGGACTTCATCCTCCCCGGTTTCTCCGGTAGCGAGGCGTTGCAGGAAGCGCAGCGGCTAGCGCCGCAGACGCCCTTCATCTTCCTCTCCGGGGTATTCGGCGAGGAGCATGCGGTCAATATGATGCGCTCTGGCGCCGTCGACTACGTGCTCAAGCAGAACCTCGGTTTCCTGCCCAAAGCGGTGGAACGGGCGCTCGCCGAAGTCAACGAACGTCGCCGCCGGCTGCAGGCCGAGCAGGCGCTGCGGGAAGTGGAAGTACGTGCGCGCCTGGCCATCGACGCGGCGCGGCTGGGCATGTGGGACTACGAGCCGCAGAGCGAAACGCTGATCTGGGACGCACGCTGTCGAGCGATGCTCGGCCTGGATACTCACACAGCGGTGGACATGCCCTTGTTCGAGCGGCTCTGCCACCCGGAGGATCGCGGACAGGTACGCGAACAGATCGACCGCGCCATTTCAGGTGAAGACGCAGGCGAGTTCTGCACCACCTACCGCGTGCTGTTCGATGACGGCAGCCTGCGCTGGATGGAAACCCGCGGCCAGGCATTTTTCGAAGGCGGGCAATGCACGCGCTTCGTTGGCGTGGTGATGGATATCACTGAGCAACAGCTGGCGACCCAGACACTCAAGCAACTGAACGAAACCCTCGGCGAGCGCGTACAGGAACGAACTCGCGAGCGCGACCGCACGTGGGAGTTGTCACGCGATCTGCTGGCAGTGACTCACCTGGACATGATGCCGGTGGCGCTCAACCCGATGTGGGAGCTCGCGTTCGACTTTCCGCTCGAACGTATGATGCAGCATTCACTGACCTGGCTGGTGCACCCGGACGATCTGCAAGCGACCCTGGATGAAAACGCTCGCGTAGCGCGCGGCAAGGTCACCAATCGCTTCGTCAATCGCCTGCGCCATCGCGACGGCAGCTATCGCTGGTTGTCCTGGACCGCGGTAGCAGACGCTGGCCGTATCTATTCGGCGGCGCGCGACATCACCAGCGAGATCGCCGCGGTCGACAAGTTGGCTGAAGCCAACCGTGAGCTGCGCGCGCAGATTCAGGAGCGCGAGCGTGTCGAAGCTACATTGCAGCAGTTGCAGCGCCTCGAAGCGGTCGGTCAGCTGACTGCAGGCGTCGCTCATGACTTCAACAACCTGCTCACCGTCATCCTGACCAGCGCGAGCTTTCTGCAGAACGACCTGCAACAAGGCGCCCCCTTGGAACGCAGCTTGCGACGCCTGCAGTACATCCGCGAATCCGGCGAGCGCGGCGCCACACTGACCAGCCAGCTGCTCGCCTTTGCCCGCCGTCAGCAGTTGACACCCACTGCGATCGACCTCAACGACACCCTGCTCAGCCTGCTCAGCCTGCTGAAGAGCACCCTCGGTGGCAGCGTCAGCATCGAAACCGACACCCAGGCCAATATCTGGCACGCACTGGTCGACCCGACGCAGATCGAGATGATCATTCTCAACCTGGCGATCAATGCCCGCGACGCGATGGGCGACAGCGGTCGACTGACCCTGGGTACGCGCAATGTCGCGGTTACCGAACCGGCGCTGCGCGCCGAGGACCCGAGCCCAGGGGACTATGTCGTGCTGTCAGTGACCGATACCGGCACCGGCATGAGCGAAGAGGTTCTAAGCAAGGCCTTCGAACCGTTCTTCACTACAAAGGAAGTCGGCAAGGGCTCGGGGCTGGGGCTGGCCCAGGTGTTCGGTTTTGCCAAGCAGTCCGGCGGTGGTGCACGCATCGAAAGCCGTCCCGGCGCCGGTACCACGGTCAAGGTGTTCCTACCCCGCACCGAGCCGCCAGAAACACTGGAGCCGAGCGCCGCGATAAGCGCCGACACCCATCAGGATAATGGTCAGCACCGTATTCTGTTGGTGGATGACGATCACAGCGTGCGCGAGGTGACGGCGCAGATGCTGCAGAACCTTGGCTTCGCAGTCACCGAAGCGGAAAGCGGTGAGCATGCCTTGCAGCTACTCGGCACAGGCGTCGAGGTGGATCTGTTGCTGGCCGACTTCGCCATGCCTGGAATGAATGGCGGCGAGCTGGCACGGGCGGTGCGGGTACGTTATCCCGAGCTGCCGGTGATATTCGTGACGGGCTATGCCGAGCTGTGCGAACTGGGCCTGGTCGGATACTCGATCATCCAGAAACCATTTCGTGAAGAGCAGTTGGCAAGCAAGATTCACCTCGCATTACGAGAAGGCAGCCTGGCCGATGGCTGAGCTACGGGCGCGCCTCAGACAGGCGACGGCAACGCTGCACGAGCAGGTCGATTCCGCCTTCTCCGGCTTCGCGCTGGATCAGCCGGACGACTATCGCCGCTTTCTACGTGCTCACGCCCGCGTGCTGAACGCCACGGAACTCTCCTTGGAGCGGGCCGGTATCGCCGAATTGCTCGACGACTGGCCGACACGTGCACGTCGTCATGCGTTGTTGGCCGATCTGGCTGAACTGGACTGCCCTTCCCCTCCGCCGCTGCAGGCGCCGCAGATAAGCGGCATCGCCAGCTGCTGGGGCGTCGCCTATGTGCTGGAAGGATCGCGGCTGGGCGGACGCGTACTCGCCCGCCGGATACGGCAGGCCGATCCGAGCGCACCGGTTCGTTACCTCGAGCATGGCGACGTCTCGAAGCTCTGGCCGAACTTTCTCACACGGCTGGAACAGGCGGCGCCCGGCTGTGCCTGGGAGCCGATGCTGGCTGCTGCCCAAGCGACCTTCGAGCTATTCGCCGACGCCGCGGTAGTGGAGCGAGGCTGCGAATACGGCTAAATGTAAAAGGCCCCGAAGGGCCTTTTAATTTTTCGCGCGCGCTCTCTGCTGGCTAGAACCTGCGATCACTCCACCGTTACGGACTTGGCCAGGTTGCGTGGCTGGTCGACGTCGGTACCGCGCAGGACGGCCACGTAATACGACAGCAGCTGCAGTGGCAGCGTGTAGAGGATCGGGGCCAGTACATCGTGGATATGCGGCATGCTGACGATGAACGTGCCCTCGCCATCTTCGATGCCTGCCTCACGATCGGCAAAGACGATCAACTCGCCGCCACGGGCGCGCACTTCCTGCAGGTTGGACTTGAGCTTTTCCAGCAGCTCGTTGTTCGGCGCCACCGTGACCACCGGCATGTCCGCATCCACCAGCGCGAGCGGCCCGTGCTTAAGCTCACCAGCCGGATAAGCCTCGGCATGGATGTAGGAGATTTCCTTGAGTTTGAGCGCACCTTCCATCGCCACCGGGTACTGTGCACCGCGGCCAAGGAACAGGGTGTGGTGCTTTTCAGCGAAGTGTTCGGCGATCTTCTCCACCGTTGTATCCATCGCCAGCGCCTCGCCCAGACGGGTCGGCAGGCGGCGCAGTTCATCCACCAGCTCCGCTTCCAGCACCGGGGACAAGGTGCCACGGACCTGCCCTAGCGACAGCGTCAGCAACAACAGACCGACAAGCTGGGTGGTAAATGCCTTGGTCGATGCCACACCGATTTCCGGGCCGGCCTGCGTCAGCAACGTCAGATCCGATTCACGCACCAGGGAGCTGATACCGACATTGCAGATCGCCAGGCTGGCCAGATAACGGCCCTCCTGCTCGGTGCGCGCCTTGGCATTGCGCAGCGCTGCGAGTGAATCTGCGGTTTCCCCAGACTGGGAGATGGTGACGAACAGGGTGTCGGGCTGCACCACGACCTTACGGTAGCGAAACTCACTGGCAACCTCGACCTGGCACGGAATACCAGCCAGCTCTTCGAGCCAATACCGGGCCACCATGCCGGCGTGATAGCTGGTGCCACAGGCGACGATCTGCACATTGCGCACCTTGGCGAACAGCTCGGCGGCCTGCGGTCCGAACGCCTGCACCAGCACCTGATGGTCCCCGAGCCGGCCTTCCAGGGTGCGCTGCACCACCTTGGGTTGCTCGTGGATTTCCTTGAGCATGAAGTGGCGATACTCGCCCTTGTCCGCCGCTTCGGCACCTTCGTGGTACTGCACGGCCTCGCGCTGGACCGGCTGGCCGTCGACGTCCCAGATCCGCACTTCATCGCGGTGGATCTCGGCGATGTCGCCTTCCTCCAGATACATGAAGCGGTCGGTAACCTGACGCAGCGCCAACTGATCCGAGGCGAGAAAGTTCTCACCCAGCCCGAGGCCGATCACCAGCGGGCTGCCACTGCGCGCGGCAAGCAGGCGGTCCGGCTGCCTGGCATTGATCACCGCCAGGCCATAGGCGCCGTGAAGCTCCTTGACCGCAGCCTTGAGCGCAGCGGTCAGGTCGCCGAGCGTTTCGAGCTTATGGTGCAGCAGATGCACGATGACTTCGGTATCGGTATCGGACAGGAACACGTAGCCCATGCCCTTGAGCTGGGCGCGCAGCGCCTCGTGATTCTCGATGATACCGTTGTGCACCACGGCCAGATCGTCGCCGGAGAAGTGCGGATGGGCATTGCGCTCGCAGGGCGCACCGTGCGTCGCCCAGCGGGTGTGCGCGATACCCAGGCGCCCCACCAGCGGCGTCTGCTGCTGAGCCAATTCCAGTTCGGCGACCTTGCCGTTGCGGCGCAGGCGCTCCAGCGTCCCGCTGTCATTCAGCACGGCAACGCCGGCGCTGTCGTAGCCACGGTATTCCAGGCGCTTCAGGCCTTCGAGAAGGATCGCGGTGATGTTGCGTTCGGCGACGGCGCCAACGATGCCACACATACTCAGGTCTCCAGATTGGTTTCGACGGCCACGCAGATCAATTTGACGCCACGGGCCTGGATGCTGGTGCGCGCCTCGTCGCTGAGGCGCTCATCGGTGATCAGGGTGTGTACGCTGCCCCAGGGCAGCTCGAGATTGGGGATGCGTCGACCGATCTTGTCGGCCTCGGCGAGCACGATGACTTCGCGTGCCACATCGGCCATCACTCGGGACAACCCTAGCAGTTCGTTGAAAGTGGTAGTGCCGCGCTCCAGGTCGATGCCATCGGCGCCGATGAACAGCTGGTCGAAGTCGTAGGAACGCAGCACTTGCTCGGCCACCTGGCCCTGGAACGACTCTGAATGCGGATCCCAGGTGCCCCCCGTCATCAGCAGTACGGGCTCATGCTCAAGTTCGCGCAGGGCGTTGACCACGTTCAGCGAATTGGTCATCACCACCAGGCCGTGCTTGTGGCCTAGCTGCGGAATCATCGCCGCAGTGGTAGTGCCGCTGTCGATGATGATTCGTGCGTGCTCTCGGATGCAGCCAACCGCGGCGCCGGCAATGGCTTGCTTGTACGGCGAGACGGGATGCACGCTGTCGCCGATCAGCTCTTGGGGCAGCGACACAGCACCGCCGTAGCGACGCAGCAACAGGCCATTCTTCTCCAGCGCAGCAAGGTCCTTGCGGATCGTGACTTCCGAGGTCTCGAAACGCCGCGACAGCTCGTCCACACTGACTTCGCCACGCTCGGTAAGCAGCGAAAGAATGGCGTGACGGCGTTGCGGAGTGTTGCGTTTCGACATTTGAATGTTTCGATTCGAAAGTTAATGCCGCGAATCAAAACATAAGGATGGATAACTCGCAAGCTTGCGGTACGGCGAGCAAGCGTACAGGCCAACCGGTTCATCCGGCGGGTCGGTGGGCCGAGCCCACTCTGAACCCGCTTAGAACGGTTCCGCCTCAACGACAAATTACGTTTTTTTCACCGGGCGCTGCCAACCTTCGATATTGCGCTGGCGCCCGCGGCCCAGCCCAAGAGTGTTCGCCGGTACGTCCTCGGTGATGGTCGAACCAGCGCCGGTTGTCGCGCCATCGCCTAGCGTCAATGGCGCCACCAGAGAGCTGTTGGAACCGATGAAAACGTCCTCGCCCATCACCGTCTTGAACTTGTTCGCGCCATCGTAGTTGCAGGTGATGGTGCCAGCGCCAATGTTGGTCCGTGCACCAATTTCGGCATCGCCCAGGTAACTGAGGTGACCGGCCTTGGCGCCCTCGCCCAGCGTCGCGTTCTTCAGCTCGACGAAGTTGCCCACATGCGCTTTGGCACCTAGGATGCTGCCGGGACGCAGCCGTGCGAACGGACCGCAATCCGCGCCCTCACCGACTACCGCGCCCTCAAGATGGGAGTTGGCCTTGATGATCGCGCCGCGGCGCAAGGTACTGTCCTTGATCACGCAGTTCGGCCCGATCTGCACATTGTCTTCAATGACCACCGTGCCTTCGAGCACCACGTTCACGTCGATCAGCACATCCCGTCCTACACTGACCTCACCACGTAGATCGAAGCGCGCCGGATCGCGCAGCGTTACACCCTGGGCCATCAAACGGCGTGCGGCGCGATGCTGGTAGTGCCGCTCGAGCTCGGCAAGCTGAATTCGGTCGTTGGCGCCCTGCACTTCCATGGCATCGCGCGGCTGCTCGGTGGCCACGCGCAAGCCATCGGCCACGGCCATGGCGATCACGTCGGTCAGGTAATACTCGCCCTGGACATTGCTGTTGGACAGGCGGCCCAACCATTCGCCGATGCGGCTGCCTGGCACAGCGAGAATGCCCGTGTTGCCTTCACGAATCGCCTTCTGCGCATCGCTGGCATCCTTGTGCTCGACGATGGCCTGCACCTCGCCGCGCTCGTCGCGAACGATCCGGCCATAGCCGGTTGGGTCATCCAGCGCTACCGTCAGCAGCGCCAGCTGCTCGGGCGAAACCTTCTGCAGCAGGCGCTGCAATGTCTCGACTTCGATAAGCGGTACGTCGCCATAGAGGATCAACACACGCTCGGCTGACAGGTGTGGCAGTGCCTGCGCCACGGCATGCCCGGTGCCCAGTTGCTCAGCTTGAACCACGTAATTGAGGTCATCGCCGCCCAGCCGTTGGCGCACCTGTTCGGCACCGTGACCAATGACCACCTGAATGCTCTTTGGCTGCAGCGCACGCGCGGTGTCGACGACATGCCCAAGCATGGATTTGCCGGCTACCGGGTGCAGCACCTTAGGCAGCGCCGAACGCATACGTGTGCCCTGGCCGGCGGCGAGAATGACGATATCGAGAGACATGCAGCGATTCCTGAACGGTATCGGCCCGGCAGTTCACCCGCGCGTGTGTCCCGGGTGCGACTGGCATCGGTGCCGTCAAATGGCAGAAAAAGAAAAAGGGTAGCCAAGGCTACCCTTTTACTCGTGCGCGATGAAGCCGCTTGCCGATCAGTGTCGGCCGTACTTCTTGCGCATCTGCTCGATGGTACGCAGCTGAGCTGCGGCCTCGGCCAGACGAGCGGCCGCGGAGCCGTAGTCGAAATCCGCGCCCTTCTCGTGCAGCGCCTTCTCGGCAGCTTTGACGGCGGCCTGAGCAGCAGCCTCGTCGATGTCCTTGGCGCGGGTAGCGGTATCGGCGAGAACCTTCACCATGTTCGGCTGAACTTCAATGAAGCCGCCGGAGATGTAGAAGATCTCCTCGTTGCCACCCTGCTTGATCACTCGCACCGGACCCGGCTTGAGATCAGTCAGCAAAGGAGCGTGGCCAGGCAGAATGCCCAGGTCACCCAAATGACCATGGGCGATGACCATCTCTACCAGCCCCGAGAACAGCTCTTCTTCCGCACTGACGATGTCGCAGTGGACTGTCATAGCCATACTTATGCCTCGGTAATGAGCGCAGCTGGAAGCGGCTGCCGCCAGCTGAGCTTATTGGCGCCCGCAAGCGGGCGCGCCAGTTACAGTTTCTTGGCTTTCTCGATGGCTTCGTCGATACCGCCAACCATGTAGAACGCCTGCTCCGGCAGGTGATCGTAATCACCGTTGAGAATGCCGGCGAAGCCACGGATGGTTTCTTTCAGTGAAACGTACTTGCCAGGCGAACCGGTGAAGACTTCGGCCACGAAGAATGGCTGGGACAGGAAGCGCTGGATCTTACGAGCACGAGATACCAGCTGCTTGTCGGCTTCGGAGAGCTCATCCATACCGAGGATTGCGATGATGTCCTTAAGCTCTTTGTAGCGCTGCAGCACGTACTGAACGCCGCGAGCGGTATCGTAGTGCTCCTGGCCAATCACGTTGGCGTCCAGCTGGCGCGATGTGGAGTCGAGGGGATCGACCGCCGGGTAGATACCCAGGGAGGCGATGTCACGCGACAGAACCACGGTGGCGTCCAAGTGGGCGAAGGTGGTCGCCGGAGACGGGTCGGTAAGGTCGTCCGCAGGTACGTAGACGGCCTGAACGGAGGTGATCGAACCGCTCTTGGTGGAGGTGATGCGCTCTTGCAGAACGCCCATTTCCTCGGCCAGAGTCGGCTGATAGCCCACCGCGGACGGCATACGGCCCAACAGCGCGGACACTTCGGTACCGGCCAGGGTGTAGCGATAGATGTTGTCGACGAACAGCAGAACGTCCTTGCCTTCATCGCGGAACTTCTCGGCCATAGTCAAGCCGGTCAGTGCTACGCGCAGACGGTTTCCTGGCGGCTCGTTCATCTGGCCGTAGACCAGCGCAACCTTGTCCAGAACGTTGGAATCCTTCATCTCGTGATAGAAGTCGTTACCTTCACGAGTACGCTCACCCACACCGGCGAACACGGAGTAACCGCTGTGCTCCATCGCGATGTTACGGATCAGTTCCATCATGTTTACGGTCTTGCCAACACCGGCACCACCGAACAGGCCGACCTTACCGCCCTTGGCGAACGGGCAAACCAGGTCGATAACCTTGATGCCGGTTTCCAGCAGCTCGTTGCCGCCCGCCTGTTCGGCATAGCTCGGCGCCGCGCGATGGATACCCCAGCGCTCTTCTTCACCGATCGGACCGGCTTCATCGATGGGGTTGCCCAGTACGTCCATGATCCGACCCAGCGTGGCAGTGCCTACCGGTACGGAGATGGCAGCGCCCGTGTTGGTGACGTCCAGACCACGCTTGAGGCCTTCGGTCGAACCCATGGCAATGGTACGGACAATGCCGTCACCCAGCTGCTGCTGAACTTCCAGGGTGGTTTCAGCGCCAGTCACTTTCAGCGCGTCATAGATACTCGGTACCACATCGCGCGGGAATTCCACGTCGATAACGGCGCCGATGATTTGAACGATACGTCCGCTACTCATGTTTGGTTCCTCTGAATATTTGAACCGTTCTTAAACCGCGGCAGCGCCGCCGACGATTTCCGAAATTTCCTGCGTGATCGCAGCCTGACGGGCCTTGTTATAGACCAGTTGCAGATCGCTGATCAGATCACCGGCGTTATCGGTTGCGTTCTTCATGGCGATCATTCGGGCGGCCTGTTCGGCGGCACCGTTCTCGACCACGGCCTGGTAGACCTGGGACTCGATATAGCGAACCAGCAACGCATCCAGCAACAGGCGGGCGTCGGGTTCGTACAAGTAATCCCATTTGCCTTTCGGCGCAGTCTGATCGTCACCCGCCGCCAACGGCAGCAGCTGCGCTACGGTCGGCTTTTGCGTCATGGTGTTGATGAACTTGTTCGACACCAGGTAGAGACGGTCCAGACGGCCCTGATCGAAGGCATCCAGCATGACCTTGACGCTGCCGATCAGATCATTGATCGATGGCTCTTCGCCAAGCCCGCTGACTGCTGCGACCACATTGCCGCCAAAGCTGCGGAAGAAGCTCGCGCCCTTAGTACCGATCACGCACAGGTCGGCTTCCACCTTGCTGTCGTGCCACTCCTTCATGTTCTTGATCAGCGCCTTGAACATGTTTGTGTTCAAGCCACCGCACAGGCCACGATCGGAAGAGACGACGATGTAACCGACGCGCTTGACCGGACGCTCCACCATGAACGGATGACGGTATTCCGGGTTGGTATTGGCCAAATGGCCGATTACCTGCTGAATCCGCTCCGCATAGGGGCGGCTGGCAGCCATGCGCATCTGTGCCTTGCGCATCTTGCTGACCGCCACCTTTTCCATGGCGCTGGTGATCTTCTGCGTGCTTTTGATGCTCGCAATCTTGCTGCGAATCTCTTTTGCGCCTGCCATTTGACACCTATCGGGTTAGCAAGCAGGAGCCTCGCGGCTCCCGCTGCGGCTTACCAGGATTGGGTGGCCTTGAACGACTCGATTCCAGCCTTGATGCCGGCGTCGATTTCGTCGTTGAAGTCGCCCTTCACGTTGATCTTGTCCAGCAGAGCAACGTGCTCATGGTGGAAATAGGCAATCAACGCCTGTTCGAAGGCGCCAACCTTGGCCACTTCGATGTCCTGCAGGTAGCCACGCTCAGCTGCATACAAAGACACCGCCATGTCGGCTATGGACATCGGCGCGTACTGCTTCTGCTTCATCAGCTCGGTAACACGCTGACCATGCTCGAGCTGCTTGCGGGTTGCTTCGTCCAGGTCGGACGCAAACTGGGCGAATGCCGCCAGTTCACGGTACTGAGCCAGTGCGGTACGAATGCCACCAGAAAGCTTCTTGATGATCTTGGTCTGCGCGGCGCCACCGACGCGGGATACCGAAATACCGGCGTTAACAGCCGGACGGATGCCTGCGTTGAACATCGACGACTCGAGGAAGATCTGACCGTCGGTGATCGAGATCACGTTGGTCGGAACGAACGCGGAAACGTCACCAGCCTGGGTTTCGATGATCGGCAGAGCGGTCAGGGAACCGGTCTTGCCTGTCACGGCGCCATTGGTGAACTTCTCGACGTACTCTTCGGAGACACGCGATGCGCGCTCAAGCAGACGGCTGTGGAGATAGAACACGTCGCCCGGGTAGGCTTCACGTCCTGGCGGACGACGCAGCAGCAGGGAGATCTGGCGATAGGCGACAGCCTGCTTGGACAGATCGTCATAAACGATCAGCGCATCTTCACCGCGGTCACGGAAGTACTCGCCCATGGTGCAGCCGGCGTAAGGAGCCAGGAACTGCAGCGCAGCGGATTCGGATGCCGATGCAGCAACGATGATGGTGTTAGCCAGGGCGCCGTGCTGCTCGAGCTTGCGCACCACGTTGGCGATGGTCGACTGCTTCTGACCGATCGCCACGTAAACGCACTTGATGCCGCTGTTGCGCTGGTTGATGATCGCGTCGATGGCCAGTGCGGTTTTACCGATCTGACGGTCGCCAATGATCAGCTCGCGCTGGCCGCGGCCAACCGGGATCATCGCATCGACCGACTTGTAGCCGGTCTGTACAGGCTGGTCGACCGACTTACGCCAGATCACGCCGGGGGCAACCTTTTCAACCGCGTCAGTAGCCTGCGCGTTGACCGGGCCCTTGCCGTCAACCGGGTTGCCCAGTGCGTCGACAACGCGGCCGAGCAGTTCCGGACCTACCGGGACTTCAAGGACGCGGCCAGTGCACTTGGCGCTCATGCCTTCGGTCAGGCTCTGGTAGGCACCCAATACCACGGCGCCGACGGAGTCCTGCTCCAGGTTCAAAGCCATGCCGAAAACGCCGCCAGGGAATTCAATCATCTCCCCGTACATAACGTCGGCCAGGCCGTAAATGCGCACGATACCGTCAGAAACGCTGACGACGGTACCTTCGTTGCGCGCTTGAGCAGACACATCGGAACTACCAATGCGCTGCTTTATGATTTCACTAATCTCGGAAGGATTCAGTTGCTGCATGCCACGACCCTCAAATCAGGATTTCAACGATTCGGCCAACTGGCTCAGTTTGCCGCGGACCGAACCATCGACAACCACATCGCCGGCGCGGATAACAACGCCGCCGATCAGCGCAGGGTTCACGACCTGCTGGGGGTTGACGGTACGATCTAGCCGCTTCGACAAGGCGGCAGCCAAAGTTTGGAGTTGTGCAGGGGTCAGCTCGAAAGCTGTCTGCACTTCAACGTCGAGTGTCTTTTCAGCTTCAGCCTTGAGTTCCTCGAATAGCTCCCGAATGGTCGGCAACACGTCCAGACGATCGTTATCGCCCAGCGTGGAGACGAAGTTTCGGAACGCTTCATCAATGTCGCTACCGAAGAGCTGAACCAACGACTGGACCTTGCTATCGCTGGTCAGACGCGGATTTTTCAGCAATTCGGCAACTTGGGGAACTTCAACAGCGACCGCAGCCAGGCTCAACATGCCCGACCAGGCATCAATCCGGCCAGCCGCGCTGGCGAACTCGAAAGCGGCCTTTGCGTATGGCCGAGCAAGCGTCTGGGTATTGATCATCGCTTGCCTCGCTTAGAGTTGGGAGGCCAGTTTTTCGACCAGATCGTTGTGTGCCTTGGCGTCCACCTGGGACTCCAGAATCTTCTCCGCACCCATGACAGCCAACACGGCTACCTGGTTACGCAGTTGCTCCTTGGCACGATTCACTTCCTGCTCGATCTCGGCGCGGGCGCCGGCTACCAGTCGCTCGCCTTCGACGCGCGCCTGTTGCTTGGCATCCTCAACGATGGCGTTGGCCTGCTTGTTGGCCTGCTCAAGAATCTGGGCAGCTTGCCCCTTGGTCTCACGGAGGGTGTTGGAAACCTTTTCCTGAGCCAACTTTAGGTCTTGCTGCGCACGGCCTGCGGCGTCCAGTCCTTCAGCGATTTTCTTCTGGCGTTCTTGCATGGCCTTGGTGATTGGCGGCCATACGTACTTCATGCAAAACCAGACGAAAATAGCGAAGGCGAACGTTTGACCGAACAGCGTCAAGTTAATGTTCACAGCGATATACCTCGTGCTATCTCGTTCGACGCGGTTGTCAATTCCACGGCAACGGGGCTCGCCATGCGAACCCCATCAGGAACCGGAAAAGTCTTAAGCAGCGACAACGAAGATGAGGTACATCGCGATACCAACACCGATCATCGGTACGGCGTCGAGCAGACCAGCCATCAGGAAGGTCTTGGTCTGCAGCTGAGGAGCCAGCTCGGGTTGACGAGCAGTGGATTCCAGCAGTTTGCCACCCAGCAGGGCGAAGCCGATGCCGGTACCCAGGGCACCCAGACCGATCATGATAGAGGCGGCGATGTAGACGAGTTCCATGTAAAGCTCCTGAAGCTAAGGGGTTAAGGTTTTCTTGGTAAAGCGAAACAGTTGCAACGGTTCAGCTGTTACGGCGTGAGTTCGGCATGTCCATGATCCTCATGGGCAGAACTCAGGTACACCACGGTCAGAACCATGAAAATGAACGCCTGAAGCGGGATCACCAGGATGTGGAAGATCGCCCAGGGCACATTCAGGGTCCACTGCACGTAGAACGGCAGCAGCGCGATGAGGATGAACACCACCTCACCGGCGTACATGTTGCCGAACAGACGCAGCGCAAGGCTGAGCGGCTTGGTCAGCAAACCGAGGATTTCCAGGAACAGGTTGAACGGCACCAGGGACCAGTGATTGAACGGGGTGAATGCCAGTTCCTTGCTGAAACCACCCAAGCCCTTGACCTTGACGCTGTAGAACAGAATCAGGATGAACACGCCGAGCGACAGACCGAACGTACCGTTCGGGTCGGCGGTTGGGACGATCTTGAAGTAAGGGAGGCCAAGCAGACTTGCTAGACCCGGGATGTAGTCGACCGGAATCCACTTCAGGCTGTTCATCAAGAACACCCAGACGAAGATGGTCAGAGCCAGAGGTGCGATCAGCGCGTTGCGCCCATGGAACGTATCCTTCACCACGCCTTCAACAAATTCGACGCACATTTCCACGAAGTTCTGCAGGCGACCCGGAATACCGGCGGTAGCGCCTTTGGCGGCCATACGGAAAACCAGGATGAAGATCAGGCCCATGAACAGCGACCAACCAAGCGTATCGAGGTGGACTGCCATGAAGCCCATGTCGCGCGCTTCCAGACCAGTCTGAGCGATGGTCCAGGTGGCCTGATCGAGAACGGAGCCATCAGCACGCTCGTAACCTACCGGCAATTTGCCGTAAGTCAGGTTTTGCAGGTGGTGCTGGATATATTCAGCAGGGGTACTCGCCATAAACGCCTCAATGCTCAATGCTTCGGATTGTTTTTCATCAGCAGGAGCGCGCTTGCTCCGACTCCCAGAACCAGCAGATAGCCGGCAAACAAGGCGATCGGTTCCAGCGGTTTCACTCCCACGAACACCAACGCAAACAGCGCTGCTGCCAGAATCTGTTTACCCATCTCGCCAGACCAGAAGGACTGGATGATCGCCTGGGTCGAACGTGCGCCAAAGTAACGAAAGGCCTTGTATGCGAAATACACGTTCGCCGACAGCGCAATCAAACCACCGCACAGCGCGGAGTAGCCGGCGACAATACCAAAAATCAGGCCACATGAGACAGCGGTCACTACTACGACCATCGCCTGCATCAGCAATACGCGAAAAGCCGGAAGACGATGGAAGGGTGTTCTGTTGCGTATGTTCACCGGATTTCCATCACTGCAGCGGGCCGCGTAAATAATTGTCCGCAGTCAAAAAAGCGCCGCGAGTATAGGAGCAGGCCAGCCGTGGTTCAACACTCCGGTAGTATTTTCCGACCGGCACTACAAACAATTTGTATCAACGAATGTGCGCCAATACGCCCTGCAATTCGTCCAACGAACTGTAGCGGATAACCAGCTGCCCCTTACCCCTCTGCCCGTGCTTGATCTGCACCGGCGAGCCCAGGCGCTCAGCCAGGCGCTGTTCCAGGCGGCTGATGTCGGGATCAACCTTGGTCTCGGCCTTCGGTGCTTCCTTGCTGGTTAACCATTGGCGGACAAGGGCTTCGGTCTGGCGGACGGTCAGCCCCCGTGCGACAACATGCCGCGCGCCTTCAACCTGCTGTTCGGCCGGCAAGCCGAGCAGCGCGCGCGCATGGCCCATCTCCAGGTCGCCGTGGGACAGCAGCGTCTTGATCTCTTCCGGCAAGGCGATCAGACGCAAAAGATTGCTCACCGATACGCGCGACTTGCCGACCGCATCGGCGACTTGCTGCTGGGTCAGCTGGAATTCCTGCTGCAACCGTTGCAGCGCAACGGCCTCTTCGATCGGATTGAGATCTTCGCGCTGGATATTTTCAATCAGCGCCATGGCGATGGCGGCTTCGTCGGGAACCTCGCGGACCAACGCCGGGACGCTTTCCAGTCCGGCCTGCTGACTGGCACGCCAGCGGCGCTCACCGGCGATGATCTCGAAACGCCCACCGCTGACCGGGCGCACGACGATCGGCTGCATCACACCGTGGTTCTTGATCGACTGCGCCAGTTCCTCGAG
Organism: Stutzerimonas stutzeri; assembly: GCF_038561965.1. Taxonomy (NCBI): domain Bacteria; kingdom Pseudomonadati; phylum Pseudomonadota; class Gammaproteobacteria; order Pseudomonadales; family Pseudomonadaceae; genus Stutzerimonas; species Stutzerimonas stutzeri. Next base: position 4,799,738 of record NZ_CP139348.1, read on the forward strand.
CGCTTGCGGGTCCATGTCGCGGCGTGGCTGGTATTTGCCGCGTTGAACCAGATCCAGCGGCAGATGCTGGAGTTCACGGGTGTCGACCTTGGCGGCCTCTTCCTGCATCGCCGTGGCGCTGGCGCCGCCTAGCAGGGCATCGAGCCCCCGTCCTAGACCTCTTTTCTTGGTCGCCATGAATAGTCCTTATGCGGGGGCACCACGAGCCGCCTGTCGCTGGCGTCGCGACAGTTCGCCGGCCAGGGCCAGATAGGCCAGAGCGCCCTTGGATTGCTTGTCGTAGACCAGCGCCGGCATGCCATGGCTGGGTGCCTCGGCGAGCCGGACGTTGCGCGGAATTACGGTGTCGTAGAGCTTGTCGCCGAAATGCGCCTTGAGCTGTTCGGATACGTCATTGGTCAGGCTGCTGCGTGGGTCGTACATGGTGCGCAGCAGACCTTCGATCTTCAGGCTCGGATTCAGTGCCTGGCCGATGCGCTGGATGGAGCTGACCAGATCGGTAAGCCCTTCAAGCGCGTAATACTCGCACTGCATGGGAATGATCACGCCATCAGCGGCAGACAGTGCGTTGACGGTCAGCATCGACAGCGACGGCGGGCAGTCGATGAGGATGTAATCGTAGTTCTCACGAACCGGCGCCAGCGCCTCGCGCAGTCGTTTCTCCTTGGCCGGCAGATTCAGCAACGCCACTTCGGCAGCGGTCAGATCACGGTTGGCCGGCAACAGCTGATAGCCGCCATGCTCGGAAAACTGCATGGCATCCACCAGGCTGCATTCGCCGATCAGTACGTCGTAGATCGAGTACTCCAGGCCGAGCTTATCCACACCGCTACCGGTGGTGGCATTGCCCTGGGGATCGAGGTCGATCAACAGCACCCGCCGGCGTGTGGCAACCAGCGAAGCCGCGAGGTTGATGCAGGTGGTGGTCTTGGCGACACCGCCCTTCTGGTTGGCAATGGCGAAAACTTTAGCCATGGTCAGTGTCTGTCCGGGGTCATGAAGTGCGGCGCAGTATCAGCAGATGGCGCTGGCCTTGGCAACCGGGAACCTTGAGTACGTGGCAGGCATCGAGACGGAAGTCATCGGGTAGCCGTTGCAGCTCGTCGTCGGGCTGCACGCCTTTCATCGCCAGCCAGCGGGTGTCGGTAGCGCCCAGATGGCGCGTCCAACTGGCGAAGTCCTCAAGCGAGCTGAAGGCTCTTGAGGTGATGCCTTCGAAGGGCGCAGCCGGCTGGAACTGTTCGACGCGATTGTGCACTACGTCGAGGTTGGCCAGTTTCAGTTCCAGCTTCACCTGCGTCAGGAAGCGCGTCTTCTTGCCGTTCGAATCGAGCAGCGTAAAGGCACGATCGGGAAACATGATCGCCAACGGCACGCCAGGCATGCCGCCACCGCTGCCGACGTCCAACCAGGTTCGGCCAGCTTCGGCGACGAAGGGCACCACGCTGAGACTGTCGAGCAAGTGCCGCGAGACCATTTCATCGGGGTCACGCACAGCAGTGAGGTTGTAAGCCTTGTTCCATTTGATCAGCAGAGCCAGATAGGCAAGCAGTTGCTGCTGTTGCCCCTCGCTCAGTTCGATACCCAGCTCACGGGCACCACGGACGAGCTCGGCGGCGTGCGACTCACTGACGAGACTCATCAAGCGCTCTGCTCCAACTGCTGGCCGGCGTTACGTTTCTTCAGATGAATCATCAGCAGCGACACCGCTGCTGGGGTCACGCCTGGGATACGCGATGCTTGCCCGAGCGTCCCAGGACGGGCCAGGCCGAGCTTGTGCTGAATCTCCTTCGACAACCCGGGGATGGTCGTGTAGTCGAGATCCGCCGGCAGCGCGACGTTTTCGCTGGCACGCAGGCGCTCGATCTCGTCCTGCTGACGCTCGATGTAACCGGCGTACTTGGTCTTGATTTCAACCTGTTCGGCAACCTGTGGATCCTGCGCGCCGTTACCGGTCAGTTCGATAAGGCTCTGGTAATCGATTTCCGGACGCGCCAGCAGATTGAGCAGGTTGTACTCGCGCGCCAAGGGGCTGCCGAAACGCTCGGAAATGGCGTCGCCTTCAGGCGTGCCCGGACGCACCCAGCTGTTCTTCAGCCGTTGCTCCTCGAGTTCGATGCCCTCGCGCTTGGCACAGAACGCTGCCCAACGGGCATCGTCCACCAGCCCCAGCTCGCGGCCCTTCTCGGTGAGGCGCAGATCGGCATTGTCCTCGCGCAGGATCAGCCGGTACTCGGCGCGCGAGGTGAACATGCGATAGGGCTCCTGCGTGCCAAGAGTGATCAGGTCATCGACCAGCACGCCGAGGTAAGCCTCATCGCGGCGCGGACACCAGCCGTCCTTGCCCTGAGCACGCAGCGCCGCATTGGCGCCGGCGAGCAGGCCCTGGGCGCCGGCTTCTTCGTAGCCGGTCGTACCGTTGATCTGGCCGGCAAAGAACAGCCCGCCGATCACCTTGGTTTCCAGGCTGTACTTGAGATCGCGCGGATCGAAGTAGTCGTACTCGATGGCATAGCCAGGCCGCACGATGTGGGCGTTCTCCATGCCACGAATGCTTTGCACGATCTGCAGTTGCACATCGAACGGCAGCGAAGTGGAGATGCCGTTGGGGTACAGCTCGTGGGTAGTCAGGCCTTCCGGCTCGAGGAAGACCTGATGGCTGTCCTTGTCGGCGAAACGATGGATCTTGTCTTCGATGGACGGGCAATAGCGCGGGCCCACGCCTTCGATCACGCCGGAGTACATCGGCGAACGATCAAGGTTGGCCGCGATGATCTCGTGGGTCCGCGCGTTGGTATGGGTGATCCAGCAACTGACCTGCGGCGGATGCTGCTCGCGGTTGCCCATGAACGACATCACCGGCAACGGCGTATCGCCTGGCTGTTCGGTCATCTGCGAGAAGTCGACGGTACGCCCATCGATTCTTGGTGGGGTACCGGTCTTTAGGCGACCTACACGCAGCGGCAGCTCACGCAGACGCTTGGCCAGCGCGATCGAAGGCGGATCCCCTGCGCGCCCACCGGAATAATTTTGCAGGCCTATGTGGATAAGTCCGCCGAGGAAGGTTCCGGTAGTCAGCACCACGGATGTAGCGAGGAAACGCAGGCCCATCTGGGTAACGACGCCACGGACCTGGTCCTGCTCGACGATAAGGTCGTCGGCAGCCTGTTGGAATATCCACAGGTTGGGCTGGTTTTCCAGCATCTCGCGAATGGCGGCCTTGTAAAGCACGCGGTCAGCCTGTGCACGGGTCGCGCGCACGGCGGGTCCCTTACGGCTGTTGAGTACGCGGAACTGGATGCCGCCCTTGTCGGTGGCGCTGGCCATGGCCCCGCCCAAGGCATCGATTTCCTTGACCAGGTGGCTCTTGCCGATACCGCCAATAGCCGGGTTGCAACTCATCTGGCCGAGGGTTTCCACATTGTGGCTGAGCAGCAGGGTCTTCACGCCCATGCGTGCAGCTGCCAGCGCAGCTTCGGTACCGGCATGGCCGCCACCGATAACGATCACGTCAAAACGGGAAGGGAAGTCCACCACGCACCTCGTGCCTGTTCAGATTTGGATTTCGGGAAACCGCGAAGTATAGGGACTAAGGCTGCTCTAAAGAAGGGCTTTGAACAAAAAATGACCAACTGCTTGGGCGAGCCGCTGGGTTATGCATAAATAGAAATAGAGAAGAAATATATAAAGAGCTTGTAGATATGTTTATTAATGGTGAAGCGGGTTTCTGTGGATAAGCTTCTACAGGCCTTATGCAGCAAGCGCTTCAGAGTTTCAAAAGGTTGTGCTGCGCCTGGGCTGTTCCGGTGTAGATCACGTGAGATACCTGTTGATAAAGAATCGAGTTATGCACAGGCTGGTTATGCAGAGGGTTCAGGCCTAGGTTATCTACTTAGCTGAGTGGTACTTATCAACAGGTCTTGTCGGAGGGCTTGAAGCACGATCGAGACAGCGGTTGGCTTACGTCGAGTTCAGGAATGGTCGCGAGGAGGATGTTGCTGTTCGGTCTGTTCCAGGCACTCATCGAGTGTCAGCGGACTGCGCTCAAGCACGCCGTCCAGCGCATCCTCGCCATGCAGGCCGTCGAGTCGAGCGCCGGAAACATAGGCGGCACGCCCGAGCAGGTGACCGGCGATCGGGATGGTCAGCATCAGGAAGATCACCGTGGCGGAGCCAATGAACGTGACCTGCCCATCGCCCATGTGGATCATCACCCCAACCAGAATCAGACCCGCACCGACCGTGCCGGACTTGGTTGTTGCATGGATTCGCTGCAGGGGATCGGCAAAGCGCAGCAGGCCGAATATGGCTGCGTACAGGAAGACCACGCCGACCAGCATGAAAACAACAGCCAGGATTTCGATCATTGTTCGCTTTTCCCCTTGCGCATGATGAAGACGGCGAAGGCGCAGGTACCGACAAATCCGATCAGTCCCAGGCCGAACCCCACATCGAGAAATTCCCGCCGCCCGGTCATTGCAGCGACCAGCGCGGCGATGGCCACACCGACGCCGGTCAGCATATCCAGGGCCACCACGCGGTCGACCAGCGTCCGGGCGACGATCATCCGCCAGAGGGTCACAGCCAACGGCAGCATGACCAGGATCAGCAGCGTGACGATCATGTTCACCACCTCTCGATGCGCGCGATGCGGCGTTCAAAGACCTGCCGGATCGACGCGATGATCTGGTCTGGTGCCCGGCCATCCAGGGCGTGCACATAAAGCACGCGACGATCCTCGCTGACGTGCAGCGCGCAGTTGCCGGGCGTCAGCGAAACCAGACTGGCGAGCACGGCGACGCCCAGATCGGTGCGCAGCTCGATCGGTACTGCGATGATCGAACTCTGCATGTTCGGCGCACGCGAGAAAGCTGCGGCGGCCACCGCGACGGAAGAGACGATCAGCTCGTACAGGTAAATGCCGAGCAGTTCGACCACGTCGAGCACTCGGCGCAGCAGGCCGGTCATGGGCGAGCCTCCTGGATCGGGTTGGGCGGCAGCACCGCCGAGAGGTATGCGCTGGGCTCCAGCAGTGCCGCGGCGGCAGTTTGCGAGAAGAGGATCAGCGGTTGCGGCATGAAGCCGATCACCAGCGTCAGCGCTCCGAGCGAGGCGATAGCCAGCAGCATCGGTAACGGCACCCGGCGGGCCTCGGCCCGTGGCAGCACAGGCTTCTTCCAGAAGGCCTCCATCCAGATCTTGCTCATCGAATAGAGCGTCAACAGGCCGACAAACAACGCCAACCCGGCCAGCCAGTGTTCGCCGGCACGGAAGCTCGCGTCGATTACCAGAAACTTCGCCCAGAAACCGGACAGCGGAGGCAAGCCGGCCAGCGACAAGGCCGGTACTAGAAACAGCGCGGCCAACAGTGGGTTGCGGTACATCAGACCACCGCTCTTGCGCAGATCGAAGGTGCCGGATGCCCGGTGGATGGCGCCGGCAAGTAGGAACAGATTCGCCTTCACGATGATGTGATGAATGATGTAGAAGATCGCCCCGGCGAGTGCCGCCTGGGTGGATATGGCCAAGCCCAGCAGCATGTAGCCGATCTGGCTGACGATGTGGAACGAGAGGATCCGCCGCACGTCCCACTGCACCGCCGCGCCAAACACCCCGAACAGCATGGTGCCGGCGGCCAGCACCGCGACGATCTCGCGGATGCCGCTATCCTCGACGCTGAAGATCAGGGTGAAGACGCGGAAACAGGCGTACACGCCGACCTTGGTCAGCAGCCCGGCGAAGATCGCCGAAACCGTGATCGAAGCCGTGTGATACGACGCCGGTAGCCAGAAGAACAGCGGGAAATAGCCGGCCTTTATGCCGAAGCCACAGAGCAGCAGCAGCGCCGACAGCGTCAGGTTGATCGATGGTTCTGTCTCGGGCAGCACCCGCGCCAGATCCGCCATGTTCAGCGTACCGGTCGCTCCGTAGAGCAGCGCTACGCCGGTCAGAAACAGCAGGGTGGAGAACAGGTTGAGCACCGCGTAACGCACCGTCGCATCGAGCCGTGCGCGGTTGCGGCCGATCGACAGCAAGCCCATCGCGGTGATCAGCATCACTTCGAACCAGACGTACAGGTTGAAGATGTCGCCAGTGAGAAAGGCGCCATTCACCCCCGCCAGCATGCCCAGCATCAGCGGATAGAAGCCTGCCTGTTCCTCGCGGCGGCGTATGTCGGCGAGGCCGAAGGTCATCACCGCAGCGGCGAGAATTCCCGTGATCGAAACCATGGCAGCAGACAGGGCATCGGCAACGAAAACCACACCGAAGGGCGCGTCCCAGTCGCCAAAGCGGATCGCCAGCACGCCCTGTTGGTACACCGCCGCGAGCAACCAGAGCGAGGCCGCTAAAAGAAAAGTTATGCACAGCCCGGTAACCACGCGTTGAGCGCGGCGATGTTTCCACAGACAAGTCGCCAGACCCGCGCCGAGAATCGGCAGCAGTACCGGCCAGAGCGGCGCATGCAGGATCAGAAATTCGGTCACAGGCGATCCTTAGTTGCCGGGAATGGCGAACCCAGGCGCTCGGCTGCATCGATATCGCGCGTATCGACGCTGCCCACGCTGCGGTAGGTCTGCAATGCCAGGGCGGCAAAGAAGGCGGTCAGCGAAAAGCCAATGACGATTGCGGTGAGCACCAGTGCCTGAGGCAGCGGGTTGGCGGCATCGGCTGCCAAGCTAGTCTCGCCTGCACGGATCACTGCCGGTGCGTTCGAAACGATCCGTCCGGACAGGAATATGACCAGATTGATCGCCGCCGAGAGCATGGTCACGCCCAGCAGGATCCGCACGATATGGCGGGACAGGATGAGGTACAGGCTGCAGCCAGCAACGATGGCGATAGCGAATGCAAAGAGCAGATGCATGTCAGAGGCCCTCGTAAAAACGCAGGATCAGAGAAAGGATGCCGCCCAGCACGACCAGGTAGACGCCAATATCGAACAGCAAGGTGGTACCGATATGAACGCTGCCGAGAATCGCCCACTGGTGAGCGAGGAACGAGTCGTCCAGCCAGAGGCCAGGCAGCCCGCCAAGCAGCGCGGCGAGGATGCCGAAGCCGATCACCGTCATCGGCTCGAAGCGCAGCGTGGCGCGGGCCACGTCCACGCCGCGGGCAAGCGCGAGTGTGGCGAACCCGGCTGCGGCGATCAGGCCACCAACGAAACCGCCACCCGGCTCGTTGTGACCGCGGTAGAGCACGTACACCGAGACGATCAGCATCAGGCAGAAGAGGATCCGCGAGAAGGCGGCGAAGATCAGCGAATTCATGGCGTGGTCCTCCTGCGCGGCAGCGCCCGTAGAAGCCCCCACACACTCATCGCGGCGAAGGCCACCACCACCACCTCGCCCAGGGTGTCGATGGCGCGGTAGTCCACCAGCACCACGTTCACCACGTTGCGGCCATGGGCTTCGAGGTAACTGGTTGCGGCATAGAAATCGGAAATCCGTCCATCCAGCGGCAGCGCCACCGTGGCAGCCAGCGCGACGAACACCACCAGCGCAAAACCGGCCGAGAGCAGGATATCGAGACGTTTCTCCCGTGGTCTGCGGGTCGAGGCGGCGCGCTCCGGCACCCGCAGCAGCAATGCCACCAGGATCAGCACCATCAGTACCTCGACCGAGAACTGGGTGAGCGCAACGTCTGGCGCGCCATTGAGCAAGAAGATAAGTGCCGATCCGAACCCGACAACGCCAACCGCGATCATTGCGCGTAGCAGCGATGGCGTACGTGTGGCGGCAAAGGCCCCCAGGCACATCAGCAGCAGCACGATGATCGAGGGCACATCGAAGCGTCCGCCCGTCATGGAGATGACTGGGCGAGTTCCGCTGGCCCACACGCCGTAGGCGATAATCAGCAGCACCGCGGCCACCACCGTGGACGTGTAACGATGCTGGTCACCGTTCTGCAGCAACCTCGTGCAGCGCTCAGCCAGGCGCAGCGTGCCGGCGAATGCTGCGTTGAAGCCGAAATCGCCGAGCACCCGCGCGAGCGCCTTTTTCAGCGACAGCGCGTAGTGGATGCGATGCCAGTAGGCGATCAGCCCGCCGGCGAAGGCGACCACGGTGGCACTCAAGGCCAGCATCGGGGTGAAGCCGTGCCAGAGCGAGAAGGACAAATCCACGGTATGCCCGACCAGTACGTCGTTGGCCGGTTGTATCAGCCCGCGCACGAGGAAGTCCGGCGCCAGACCGAACAGGAAACCCAGCCCTCCCAGTACCAGCGGTCCGAGGTACAGGCCCAGCGTTTCCGGATGCTTCACCTCGCTACGCGCCTTGCCGAGGTAGTAGGGACGAATTGCCGCAACCCCGGCAATGGCCGCGAATACCGCGTTCACCAGTACCGCCACGGCGACTACTACCCAGCCGGTCGAGGCATTCAGCTGACTTTCGAATAGGTACTCCTTGGTGATGAAGCCCAGCGTCGGCGGCAGTCCGGCCATCGAGATCGCTGCCATGCCGGCCGCCAGGGTGGTCATCGGCAGGCGTCGGGCCAGCCCGCCGATCTTGCTCAGCCGCCCATCGCCTACTGCATGGATGGTCGTTCCGGCGCAGAAGAACAGTGCCGCCTTGTACAGCGCGTGGGCGATGATGAAGGCAATCAGCGCAGTCACCGAATAGTCGCCATCCAGCCCGATCAGCATCACCAGCACGCCCAGCGAGCCCACCGTGGAATGCGCCAGGACTTCCTTGAAGCCGTCAGTGGACAGCGCTCGTACCGCGGCGACCAACATGGTCAGGCTGCCGACGATCACCAGAGTCGCGCCGAATGCCGGAATACCCTCGAATATGAGATCGAAACGGGCCAGCAGGTACACGCCCAGCTTGACCATGGTCGCCGAGTGCAGAAAGGCCGAGGCCGGTGCCGGTGCTTCCATGGCCTGAGGCAGCCAGAAATGAAACGGCAGCTGCGCGGACTTGGTGAACGCGCCAAGCATGATCAGGATCATCGCTGGCACGGCCAGTGGGCTGGCCAGCAGCTCAGGCGCACGCTGCGCGACTTCGGATAGCGAAAAGGTGCCCAGAGCGATACCGATCAAGAGGATGCCACCGAACAGCGCCAGGCCGCCGCCACCGGTCACGATCAGCGATTGCAGCGCGGCCTTGCGTGCTTGCGCGCGGTGCGAGTTGAAACCGATCAGCATGAATGACAACAGGCTGGTCGCTTCCCAGAACACGAACATGACGATGAGGTTGTCGGACAGCACAGTCCCCAGCATGGCTGTCATGAACAGCAAAATCAGGGTCAGGAAGCGCGCGGCTTCATCTTTTGGCGAATGCGAGAAGTAGGCACCCGCGTAGATCGTCACCAGCGTGCCGATGCCGGTGATCAGCAGAACGAACAGCAGTGCGAAGCCATCCAGTCTCAGGGTCAGTGAGATGCCCAGCGCTGGCACCCAGTCGAGGGTCTCGGTGATGACACCGACTTCGGGAAGACTGGCGCCCTTCGCCAGAAAGAACAGAAACAGCCCGGCTGGCAACAGCGCGGCGACCCATCCCCCATAGGGAAAGGTACGGCTGACGATGAACCTGGCGAGAATTGCCCCCAGGAATGAAATGAGCAATGCAGCAAGCACGGCGTCATCCTCTTGTCGTGGATTGCTGGAAACGGCTGCGTGTTTTGATAACAAAGGTAGTTCAAAGGATGCGCCGACGGCTGTTACCAGCTATGTCAGCCGCAACGGCAAGTTGGCCGCGATAAGGGTCAGGAGATGACGAGTGGCGAAACCAGAAACGGCGCAAGGCCAGCGCGACTGCCGCCTGTAGCGAGGTTAGGCAGGGGCGTCACGCTGCGAAGAAAGGGTCGAAGCGCCGTCCGGACGAGGTTGCCCGGACGGTTCTGCAATTGTTACTTGCCTATGCAGAAGCTCGAGAAGATGCGTCCGAGCAAGTCATCGGAGCTGAACGCGCCGGTGATCTCGCCCAGCGCCTGTTGCGCCAGACGAAGGTCTTCGGCCAGCAGCTCGCCCGCCCCGGCCAGCGTCAGCTGAGCGTGGCCGTGCTGAAGATACTGCTCGGCCAGACGCAGCGCATCGAGATGGCGGCGCCGCGCGCTGAAACTGCTCTCGGCGGTTTGCTCGTAACCCATGCAGTGCTTCAGATGTTCGCGTAGCAGCTCGATGCCTTCGCCGGAACGCGCGCACAGGCTCAGCGTCACCTGGCCGTTGGCGTTGACGCTAAGTGCGATCGCCTCCCCGCTGAGATCGGCCTTGTTACGGATCAGCGTCACTCGGCTCGGCTCGGGGCTGCAATCGAGGAACTCGGGCCATAGTGCGAGCGGGTCTGCCGCCTCAGGTGCACTGGCATCGACCATCAGCAGGATGCGGTCTGCCTCGCCGATTGCGCTGAGGGCACGTTGCACGCCGATGCGCTCGACCTGATCCTCGGTGGCACGCAAGCCCGCGGTATCGACCACATGCAGCGGCATGCCATCGATGAGGATGTGTTCGCGCAACACGTCGCGGGTAGTTCCGGCGATGTCCGTGACGATGGCGGCCTCACGGCCGGCCAGGGCATTGAGCAGACTGGACTTCCCGGCATTGGGCCGCCCGGCGATCACCACGGTCATGCCGTCCCTTAGCAAGGCCCCTTGCCCGGCCTCGCGCAACACTGTGGATAACTCATCGCGTACGCCATTCAGCTGTCCGAGCACATGGCCATCGGCAAGGAAATCAATCTCCTCTTCCGGGAAGTCGATCGCCGCTTCGACGTAGATACGCAGCTGAATTAGCTTCTCGGTGAGTTGATGCACCCGTCGGGAAAAGTCGCCTTGCAGCGAACGCACTGCATTGCGTGCCGCCTGCGCCGAGCTCGCTTCGATAAGGTCGGCAATGGCTTCGGCCTGCGCGAGATCGAGCTTGTCGTTAAGAAATGCGCGCTCGCTGAACTCACCGGGGCGCGCGAGTCGAACGCCAAGTTCGACGCAGCGCTGCAGCAGCATATCCAACACAACCGGGCCGCCATGCCCCTGCAGTTCGAGCACGTCTTCGCCGGTAAATGAATGCGGTCCCGGAAAGAACAACAGCAGGCCTTCATCGATCACTTCGCCGTCGTCGGCATGAAACGCGCCGTAGTGTGCGTGTCTCGGCGTTGGCTCACGGCCGGTCAGGGTAATCGCGATGGCCTTGGCACGCGGACCCGACACGCGGACGATGCCAACCCCTCCGCGTCCCGGGGCTGTGGCGACAGCGGCGATGGTGTCGCGAACTGGATTCATGCGGCCTCCTTTGTGGATGGCAGATAGCAAAACGCCCCAATCAAGGGGCGTTCTGTATTGTCGGTGCAGGCGTCAGGCTAGCTTCGCCGCCGCCTCGATCTTCCGAGTAATGTACCACTGCTGAGCGATGGACAGGACGTTGTTGACGACCCAGTACAGCACCAGACCAGCCGGGAACCAGAGGAAGAAGAAGGTGAAGATGACCGGCAACAGCTTCATCACCCGTGCCTGCATCGGATCCGGTGGCGTCGGGTTCAGCTGCTGCTGAATGAACATGGTCACGCCCATGATGATCGGCAGGATGAAGAACGGATCCTTGATCGACAGATCGGTGATCCAGAACATCCAGGGTGCCTGGCGCATCTCCACGCTTTCCAGCAATACCCAGTACAGCGCCAGGAATACCGGCATCTGCACCAGAATCGGCAGACAGCCGCCCAGCGGATTGATCTTCTCCTTCTTGTACAGCTCCATCATCGCCTGGGACATCTTCTGGCGATCATCACCGAACTGCTCTTTGAGTGCCTGCATCTTCGGCGATACGGCACGCATGCGGGCCATCGAGCGGTAGCTGGCGGCAGAGAGCGGGAAGAAGGCAAGCTTGATGACGATGGTCAACACGATGATCGACCAGCCCCAATTCCCCAGCAGTGCGTGGATGTTACCCAGCAGCCAGAAAATCGGCTGTGCGATGAACCAGAGGATGCCGTAGTCGACGGTCAGACGCAGACCGGGCGACAGTTCTTCCAGTTTGTCCTGGCTCTTCGGACCGGCATACAGCGTGGCACCGGTTTCACCCTGAGCGCCTGCCGCTACGGTCACGGCCGGGCCGGTGAAGCCAATGATGTAGTTGCCCTGGCTGTCCTTGCGCGTCTGCACCTGGTTGGTGTCATCAGCCTGAGGGATCCAGGCGGTGACGAAATAGTGCTGCAGCCAGGCGATCCAGCCGCCCTGAACGGTTTCACGCAGGTTCTTGTCGTCCATGTTGCCCATGGAAACCTTGCGATACGGTTCATCCTTGGTCCAAAGCGCGGCACCGAGGTAGGTAGCGGTTCCGGTCGCGGTGCTCGAGGAGGGATCGCCGCTCTTGTCGCGCTTGAGCTGGCCGAACAGATAACCGGTCCAGGGCTGCTCGCTCTGGTTGTCGATCAGGTAGTTCATTTTCAGCGCGTAATTGCCGCGCTCAAGGGTGAAACGCTTGATGTAGTTGACGCCGTCAGCGCTGTAGTTGAGATCGACGACCAGCTGATTCTCGCCTTCGGCCAGCTGATATTCGGTCTTCTCGCTACTGTACTGAGGACGGCCGCTGGCCTGGTCCGGACCATCACCAATCAGGCCGCTTTGTGCCTCGTAGGTGCGCTCGCCGCTGCGTTCGAACAGCTGAAACGGTACATCAGGACGATCCTGACGACGAGGAAACTGCGGCAGACGCAGCTCGACGATGTCCCCCCCACGCGGATCGATGGCCACATCCAGAACATCGGTCCGCACGCGGATCAGCTGGTTGCTCGGTTCGGTGGTCGGCAACGCGCTGGCCTGTTGTTGGCCGGCCACTGTTGGCACGTCGCCAACAGTGCCTTCGCTGGAAGCGCTGGGACTCTCCGGGAGAGCCGGAACGCCTGGCTGGCTTTGCGCGGTTTCGGTCGGCAACGCTGCCTGACCGTAGTCCTGATTCCATTGAAGAACCATCAGGTAGGCAACGACTGCTAGTGCTACGAGCAGTATCGAGCGTTTGATATCCATGGTTACTCGGCCATCGGAGATGAATTGGAAGTGTTATGGGAAGGCACGGGATCGTAGCCACCGGGATTCCACGGGTGGCAGCGTCCCAACCTGCGCAGACTCAGCCAGCCGCCACGCAACAGACCATGATTTTCGATGGCCTCGAGTGCATAGCAGGAGCAGCTTGGATAGAAACGGCAGTGACTGGCCATCATTGGACTGATGGCGTACTGATAGACCTTGATCGAAGCGATGGCCAATTTACGCATGGGTGCTGTTGGCGGCTCCAGGTTCGACGGCGGTCTTGGATGGGCTGCGTGACAGTCGCTTCCAGAGCTTGGCGAATTGCTTCGCCAGTTCGGGATTGTCCAGATCTGCCAATCCCTTGCGAGCGACGATCACGATGTCCCAGCCCGCCAGTTCCGGCTGATGATGGCGAAAGGTCTCACGTAGCTGCCGCTTTATGCGGTTACGCTCCACCGAAAGCTTGACGCTTTTCTTGCCGATCACGAGCCCGAGGCGGGGGTGCTGCAGATCGTTTTCTCGTGCCAACAGCAGGACGTTCCTGCCAGGCACCTTACCGGAAGGGGAGTCGAAGACTGCCTTGAATTGGCGGGGAGTCAGCAGTCGCTTTTCCCGGCCGAAGCCCCGACTCACTACCTGTTCCGATGTCAGACGGTCAGACGCTTACGGCCTTTAGCGCGACGACGCGCCAGAACTAGACGGCCGTTCTTGGTGGCCATACGGGCACGGAAGCCATGGGTACGAGCGCGCTTGATGGTGCTGGGTTGGAAAGTGCGTTTCATGGTGCGTTTACCTGGTGATCCATCGCGGGCCGGAATGGCCCCCTTTTAAGAGACCGGCGATTGTAGAGAAGCTGTCAGGCCAGGTCAATTTCCAACCAGTCCCATCTGCTTGAAAAAATAAAAAGGAAAAGAAATATAAGCTCTTAAGATGTAGTGATTATGTATGTAGAGGCCATTTTCTGTGGATAGGACGCTGCAGCGCAACATTGGTGGGGCTTTCAGAGAAACTAAACCAGGTGGGTAAGCGGTGCCCATCGCGTGCAGAGCTTCTGCGTAACCTGTGGATTAAATGAATAGATATCCACAGCGCTTTTCTCTCAGGGGTTTTCAACAGGCTTGAACACTGCCCTTATGGCTAGTTATCAACAGGGTTCCAGCGGTGTGCGATTTTTCCCCTGGATATGTCG